>DAISHK010000004.1:0-227700 GCA_036822575.1 Bellilinea sp.
CTGAAGAATCAATTAAAAGGCCTCTTCCAACAGGCGTAAACGCCATACAAATAAATAAAAACCAGCAGGTCTTCGACCTGCTGGTTTTTATTATCCTCCGGTCAAAAAACATTAGCAAATCAGTTTCAGGCAGTCGGGATGTCCAGACTCGCCGGCCGCTGACAAACTATAGTAAGATAATTCCTCATTCACCAATTGAACAACCTGATATCAGGTGATGATCAGGTTTCTTTTCTTTGAACGGCACCAGCTTTTGTCATTTAGCTGGTGCCGTTTGTTATATCTGCGTTCCTCTTCTGCTCTGTACGATTTCAACTCGCATTCGCTGTTAAGCGGATGACTTGCGGTAGAATCCAAGGTATGAGGTGGAAAGTATTCGCTGGTTGTCTGCTTTCAGGATTGCTGCTTGCTATGATGAGCAGTGCCTGTTCAACTGGAATTACTCCGGTTGATTCTACAGCCAGCCCGACCATCACACTCACCTTCATCCCGTCCTTCACGCCGACTATTACGCTGACCGCGACGCCTACAGCTACAGACACACTGACGCCTACACCAACCGATACACGCACCCCGCGTCCAACCAGAACTTTCACACCGGCCCCCTCCGCCACAGCTTCGGTGACACCAGCCGGTACACTGACCCCTACTCCACCACAAGCAGAAGCCGGACCGTTCAAATCGATTTTCACCTTGAAAGAATATGCGCCTGGCATCCTCCAGAAAATTTATCCGCTGGATAATGACAGCCTATGGATCAGCGGCACCTATGGCATGATCCAGGTGCAGCTTCCCGCCCAGCAATCAACGCTGCTGCGCAATATCACGGATATTTTAGGCGTCGATGCCAGCGGACGAATCTGGCAGCTGCGCAACAACGGCGCTGTGATCGCGGCGTATACCGATGGGACCTGGACAGAATACAGCAGCATGCAGGGCTGGACACTGGCGGCGCAAATGGAGACCTCACCGCTGCCCACGCCGGCCTTCCAATATGATTCAGCCGGCAATCTCTGGCTGGCCACAGCGGTTGACCTGCGCAGGTTCAATGGCAATTCGTGGGTAATCACGCCTATTGGTGTAGCGGGCTTGACTTTGCCATACAAAGCCGGTGTAACCACCTCCACGGCTTTCGCCATTGATCCTTCTGCCAGCGGCAAGGTTTGGATCGGCTCCTGCAACTGGCAAAACGGCCTGCCGGCAGGCGGTGGCGGGCTGCAAGTCTGGCAGGACCAGCAGTGGCAGTCAGCCGATTTTCCGGTTGCGAATCCATGTATCACCAACTTGCAGGTCGATCAAGCTGGCACGCTTTGGGCAGCAGCGGGCAGCGATCTATGGCGTCTTCCTGAAAATGGCAATTGGGAACAAATTACCAATCCCGAACCTGCCCCTGCAAATTCAACCTACCAATATATTGAGCAACTGGATTGTTATGCGGACGGCAGTGTTTGGGCTCTAATGGTCAGCACAACGGCCGATGGAAGAAACAGTGCGAAATCACGTTTCCTCGTCAAAAATGATCGTTTACGGCTATCCCGGCAAGCAAACGGGATCGATCAGCTATTTCTGGCTGAAAGGCCGGATGGTTCTGTCTGGTCATTCGAACAGAATGCAATTTATCAATATATCGACGGCGAATCATGGAGCTTAATTGCAGATTTGTCCTACCGGTCCTACGCCATTGACCCATCCGGGGCCGTCTGGCTATTGACGGACACAAAAGATGTGCCGATCATCTGGAGAGCGCTCCCCTGAAACGGCTCAGTTCTGCATCCGATTTTGGCTCCATCGGCTGGCTTGTTTCAAAAAAACAACCTGACCGCTGAGCAAAATCTGCAAAAGCACACTTTTCCAAATATTTGTATGGATTCGTTTTTTCTGGCTTTCAATAAATTATTTTTTACCGAGTTTATCAATTTCTATGCTTTATTGTTATAATCATAATAGACCCCTGTTTTGGAAATATTTTATGAGCTTTATATAATCAACCGATACACGCCAATCTACTGAATTGAACAGTATGAACCTTGATGCCTGGGCGGAAAAACAGGGCATGCAGCAATTATCCCCACTGCCATAATTCACTAAAGCGGCTTTCCTCATGGACCCTCTAGCGTTAAAAATTCGCGGAAATTTGCATAAATTCCGCCAACAAACACAAGCACAATATCTAAAAGAATGGAAGATTATTCAGGTCGTCAATTTATTGGCTGCCCTGATTTTGATGCTGGTGGCCTTATTTCCGGCACTCTGGCCTGTCCGGCATGCTGTACAGGTATTAATTTATGCGCCGCTGCTGATAATCACCAGCCTGTTTTTTTACTTAAAACATGCAGAGAATCACCTGGTGCAATTAACCCTGCTTGGAATGATTTTTACCCTGCTCAGTCTGGCTGCGGCATTTCTCCATCCCGATAATTTGCAAGCACCCTCCTGGCTGGCATTGTTGATTCCGGTGGTCAGCCTGCCTATTCTGTATAACTTGTTCAAAGAAAGCCCGCACCAATCCAGGCGATACAGCTTGCGCCCGCTTAATTGGGGAATTAATATAGCCGCCGGATTACTGATCGGAACGATTGCCGCTGCTCACGAATATCTCATTTTGAAATTCATTCCCGATATCAACCTTTCGATGCTGTCAATTTCATTTCGCCAGGCAGCCTGGTTGATCGGCGTGCTGGCCGGGCTGGTTGTTCCGGCCGAAGAACTATTCTTTCGGGGAACAGCTTTTTCGATTTATCACGATGACTTAAATCATTCCTTCAACCAATCGCTGGGGCAGGTCGGTTTCTTCAGCATGGTGATGGCCATTGGTTTTGGAATGAGCAATATCTCCTCACAAATCTGGCTGCCGGTTTTAGCCGTGACCGTACTTTACAAAATGGTCTTAGCGCTCATTAATTTATTTATGGTTGAGCGTTGGCGCAATATCTGGGCTTCTGGGGCAATGACTTTGGTCTTCTATCTGTTGATTGGGCGAGTGTTTTTCCTATGACCGACTTGACCCGCCCAATTGTTACAGGAAATCAGCCAAAAGTCCGCCTGCGTTCGCGCGATGTCGCCCTGATTATTTCACTTGCATTAACGACCATTCTTCTGATCGTTCTGTCAAGCACATCCGTCGAAATCGACCCGGTCACGTATACGCTTACCCGGCTGCTGACGGTATTACCTGTAATCAGTATGGCGTATTTCTTTGGCGTAACACCGGCTCTGATTACAGCACTCCTGTTCTCTAGCGTTTTTATCATTGAAATCCCGGTCAGTCTGAACCGATACGGCTTTTCAATTAATTCCTTTGAACTGACGGGCCTGGCTCTGCTGCTGCTGATTCTGGCATTAATGGTCGGTGACGTTTCCACGACCTTCCGCCAGCGGGCCGGACTGCGCTCAGAAATTCAGGCGCGCGAGATGCTCCTCAGCCGGACGCTCAACCTGGATGAAGTTACCTACACATTACTTGATGAAGTTCAGCAAGTTGTTCGAATCCAGCAGGCTTACCTGATTCTGCGCAGCCCTATATCCGGTCAATGGCAAATTTATTCGTCCAAAGGCCGGACAAATCTGCGCAAGGACAAAGACAGTTTTTCAATTACCCTGGGCGAATGGCTGTTGTATCAAGATGAAACGACCATCCTGAACAACCTGGATACACCCGAATCCATGATTTTTCAAGACCCCGCAGAACCCAATCAGCTTCATTCCGCGGCAGCGCAAATCATGCGCTATACCAACGGCACCGACATGGGGCGTTTGATATTAATTAACAAACGCTCGGGGTATTTTAAAAATGAAGACCTGCGCCGCTTGAATGGGTTGATTAAAGTCGGTGAAAAAGCCATTGAACACGCTTACCAATACGCCCGGACTGACTACGCCCTGGAGCGCCAGCTGCATCAGTTGTCTTCCATTCAGCGGGCTTCACAACAACTGAATTCAACCCTGGACCCGGAACGTGCGGTGGATTTAACCCTTTCAGTCGCACTCGAAATTACCCAGGCAGAAGCCGCGGTAATACTGCTCGATATCAAGGACCTGATTAAATTGCTGCGTACGCGCGGCAGCCAAAAAGAAAGTGAACAACTGCAAGAGCGCCTGGAACAGGCTTTTCGTGAAGGGTCGATCAACCATTTAAAACCGCAAGACTTACACCTGCCATTCCTATTCAATTCCTCCGCCTCGCAACTGACAGTTTTTATCCGGCATGGGGATCATTTGCTGGGATTGATTGTCGTAGAAAGCCCGCGTGTGGATGCGTTCAACCTCACCACCGAATGGGTGTTGTCCTTGCTGGCAGACCATACGGCAATTGCCCTGGCGAACACCCGCCTGTTCCAAGAAATCAATCAAGAACGCCGGCAAAACCGTATGATCATCCAATCTGTGACCGATGGTCTGATCACCATTGACCGGCATAATTCAATCGTGTCAGCCAACCCGGCAGCCCTGTCTCAGCTGGGCGCTGATGCTGATGAAGTCTTACAGCATCATTTGCAGTCCGTCTTCAATATGGATGGCGAAAGCCGCAGCAAGTTTGATGCAAACATCCAGCGCGCCTGGATCCATCAATTACCATTCAACCTGGAAACCATCACCATCTCGCCACCGAATAGTAAACGCCGGCTTGTCAATTTTTCTGTATCGCCAATTAACGAATTCGGGCAAGAGCCGGATCAAATTGTGATCATGATCCATGATATAACGGAAAAAGAGGAATTAAACCGCCTTCAAGAGGAACTCATATCCTCCATATCTCACGAAATGCGCACCCCGCTGACAAAAATCCGCTCCATTTCCGAACTCATTGCGGGCCAACTGCGCGGGTCAGCTAAAAATTCATACGAACGGTATCTGGATACATTGGTCACAGAAAGCGACCGGCTTTCTCACTTTCTGGATCGCATCCTGGATGTACATGAACTGGAAACGCATGAAATGGAAGTGGAATTGCGTCCGATGCCGCTCGGCTTTATCCTCGATACATTGGTCGATGAATGGCGCGTTGTTGCCAGCGACCGAGAGATTACCTTAAATCGTCCGCAAATTCCCTTATGGGTCATGGCAGATGAAAATAGTTTGAATTCTGTAATTAATAATTTGCTCGATAATGCATTAAAATACTCTCCGGCAGGCTCGCCGATTGACGTTTTTGTAAAAACAGATAAAAATCAAATGATCATCGTGAGCGTTTCTGATCACGGCATTGGAATTGCAACAGAATTTCAAAAAGTAATTTTTGACCGCTTTTTTCGTGTCAGCGGAACAGACGCTCAAACGGTATATGGCCATGGGATTGGTCTATACGTTGCCAGATTACTAATGCAAGAAATGGGCGGTGATATTTGGGTGGAAAGCGTTCCAAATCAGGGGAGTGTATTCAGCTTTTCGCTTCCGTTGTACATTGAGGTGAGTAATGAAACCGAAAATAATCATCATTGACGATGACGATACTTTAAGCGAATTGGTCCGGGTTAATTTGCAGCCGCGCGGCTACGAAGTCATCAGTTCTTCTAACAGCGCAGATGCAGTGAGTCTAACCAATCAACATAATCCAGATTTGATCATATTGGATGTGATGATGCCCGGAATGGATGGCTTTGAAGTATGCCAGAATCTTCGCAAGGTAACGGAAGTTCCCATTTTATTCCTGACTGCCAAAGGCCGCGAGCAGGATTTGGTGCATGGGTTTGAAGTGGGTGGTGATGATTATGTTCGAAAACCGTTCAGTATTCGTGAATTAGAGGCGCGTGTTTCTGCGTTGCTCAAACGCGCGGCAAAATCAAAAAACAACGGCGCAGTCAGCCAAAGTTTCAACGACGGAATCATTCGTATTGATCTGGATACGCACCATGTTTATCGCAATAATAAAATGGTGCACCTTACTCCTACCGAATACCGGCTGCTGAGCTGCCTTGTGCGAAACATTGGCGCTGTGGTAACCCACGAGGACCTGCTGCGTGAAGCCTGGGGAGAAAACTATATTGACGCAACAGCCAGCCTTTCCCTTTACGTGCGCTATTTACGCGAAAAAATTGAGGAAGATCCCGGCAATCCGGTTTACATTATGACCAAATGGGGTGTTGGCTATTGGTTTGCAAATCCCAATAAACCCGATGAACACTAAAATTGGAAAGTGAAATGGCGGACGATTCGACCAACTTTCATTCCGTTATTAATGAAATTATTCAAGGGGATGCAGAACTTTGGTCGGTGGCTGCCTCTGAGCAGGCCAGCATCGCTGTCATTGTGGTTGACTTAGATTGGCATATTCAATTTATTACGCCAGCTGCACAGAGTTTTCTTGCGGAGTTTTCCGGGCCAGCTCAAAACCGCATTCTTAAAGTTATCTCCCCCCTCACCCGTAACAATCCGCCAATCGACGAACCTGGTACTCAGCAAATTGTGTTTTTCAAAAATTATTTTGAAAATAACGATTTATTTTTCCGTGAGATTGATTGGAACGGAATACCGGCCAGCCTGCTCTGGTTTTATATACCAGGCAGCAGCGAAAACATGCAAATTCAAACCGCTATTCGAATTTGTACTATTTTGAGTGGTCTTTCGCTCAGCAATTCGGATTGGCGCAGACAAATACAGATCATTCTCGCGCATTTAGGCCAGTCTGCCCAGGCCGACCAGGTCAGTTTATTCTTCCTGCCGCAAAGGCAAGCGACCGTGGTACAGAGGCGGAATAACGGCTGGCTGTTTGATGATTTTTACGCGCAGCAACCGCAATCCCTGCAGACAGGCCCATTAATCCACGCCGCGAATTCTGATTGGGAGAATTTGCTTGCCAATAATCGCCCCGTCCAATTGCTTACCCGGCAGCTAACCGGCCATCAAAAAGCATTATTTACTGCCTTTAAAATTCAATGTACTTTATGGATTCCCTTGAATTATCAGGGTCAATCGGTGGGTTTTTTACAGCTGGATCGAATTCAAGAAGAAAATTTATGGACCGAAGCAGAGGTCGCAGCAATTCAGCAGTTTGCCGTTGTAATGGCCATGCGAATCGAGCGGGAAAAACAGGAAAAAGAACTGGTCAATTTCTTCGAAACAGAGCGAAAGAATTACGCAGCTCTCGAGATTTTACATGAGATCAGTTTGTCTTTAAATGCCATTATGGATGTTGAGGTTGTATTGGATCGGTTGCTGGGCCAAGCACGCCAGCTCATTCCGCTGGATGCCGGCAGTGTTTTACAACTGGAAAACGGGAGTTTTACCCGCGTTCGAAAATTTGATTCGCAGCGAGTTACGCAAAACTTGCGCAATTATCAGCCAATCGGTTTACCGTTAATCCACTATCCCATCCTTGAGCAGATCGTTTCGAGCACAAAAGCCATGCGCATCCATTCAGTAGCCACCGAGCCAGAATGGATCAGCCCCGAAGGCTACGAAAGTTATCAATCCTGGATCGGCGCACCGATTGTGGTCGAATCGCGCGTCATTGGTTTGCTCTCCCTGTATCGTGAAAAAGATATTTTCACCGAACAGCACCTGCGCCTGATCACTGCGTTTTGTGAAATTGCCGCCCGAGCCATGACCAACGCGCGCTTGTTCGATAATGTTGCCAATACGTTGGTTCACGAGCAAAGATTAAATGAAATTACGCAGATCATTGCCAGCTCATTGGATCTCGAAAGTGTATTGCATACGATTTTGCGCTTGACCACGCAGCTGATCAACGCCGATTCCGGGGCGCTTGCCCTGGTTGAAAGTCCCGGCCGGCTGAAAGTCGCTTATCTGTACAATATTCCGCAAGAATTAAAAAATCGAGCAGTATCCCCATCAGAAAGTATTTCTTCCGAAATATATCGGAACGGTTACCCCATTTTGCTGGAAAACTACAGTTCCCATCCGCAAGCGATCTCCGAATTGATTGCGGATGGTGTGCATAGCTATCTGGGTGTACCCCTCATCGCAGGGAATGAGACGCTCGGCGTTTTATCCTTATTCAGGAAAGTTCAGAATCGAAAATTCAAAGACCAAGATCGATTTCTGGCAGAAATCATCGCCCGCCAGGCCGGGATAGCCATCCAAAACGCCAACCGGTACGAAGAGGCTCATCGCCTGGCGACGCGCGACTCACTGACAAACCTGTACAACCGGCGGCACTTTTTTGAATTGGCCAGCCGCGAATTTGATCGCGCCCGCCGGTACAGCCGCGAATTGACCGCGATCATGCTCGACCTGGATAATTTAAAACAAATCAACGATACTTTCG
Organism: Bellilinea sp.; assembly: GCA_036822575.1. GTDB lineage: Bacteria > Chloroflexota > Anaerolineae > Anaerolineales > Anaerolineaceae > Bellilinea. The sequence goes on from DAISHK010000004.1 coordinate 8,225, forward strand.
GACATCAAACCGGTGACCGCGCACTGCAATTGGTAGCCCAAACCTGCATGCAATCGGTTCGCCGACCAGATTTGATCGGCCGGTATGGCGGGGACGAATTTGTCATCTTGCTGCCAGAAACCAATCTCGCGAACGCAGTTGCGTTAGGACAAAGGCTGCTTAATTGTGTTAAACAAAATATCCTGGAAAATGAGGGCGCACAAATCACCCTTTCAATCAGTTTAGGCGTAGCTGAAATGATTGATTCAATGCGAAATCTGGAAACTTTAATCGAACACGCCGACCAGGCCCAATACCAGGCGAAACATTCAGGTAAAGGCAGGCTGAACGTTTGGGGCGAGTAAAATATCCGACAAATTTCCGTAAATTTAGGCAAAATCCGTTGACACAAGATTTCAAAGTGCGAGTAAAATACTTGCGCGTCCATGACATTTCTTCTGTATTCTTTTCACCCCCTTTTCTTTTTCTTTAATCCCTGAATATTTATCTATTATTTACCAGTATTGAAAAATAGTTCAATATCTGGCAAAAGACTTGCATGAAAATTGCTGATTACAACGATCATTGAGGCAATCCAGATGAGTTTATCCAGGCAAGATCTCGACGACCTCTCTCCATTCTTCACCCACCTATTCGGGAGGTAATTCAGCCATGTGGTGCCAGGGGTCGAATGCCAGTTTATGCATATTTTGTGCTGCGGACGGAGAAATTCTCCGTGTACAGCAAAACGAGGTATTTAAAAAAGATTCCGAGTTGTATCATCGGAAATTTTTTGAAATTATCGCAGACGCAGATCAGCATTTAGCAAAGGATTTCGTTGCTGAAATCCTCCGAAAACGATCGGCCTTCAACTGGCGCATGACGGTTAAAGATAACGCGCGCCTGGTGGATATGATCTTCACCGGGGCGTTGGCGGCCAATGAATTGGTTATTCTAGCGGCTCTCGATCTTTCTGGGCCAGAAATAAATTTTTACGAAGAGTTGATGAAAATCAACAACGAACAGATTCAACTTTTTCGGGCAGCGCTTTCAGCCACAATGGTAGAAACCGAAAACCAGCAAGAAAAATCTATTTTGGATAACTTGCTTCGTTTGAATAACGAATTGTTAGATTTGCAGCGCGCTTTGGCCAAGAAAAATCTTGAATTCAGCCGGACCCCGGACCAATATCAGTTTTACAGCCGAGATCACTATGACTTTGCCTATTCATTTCGAGTAAATGCGGATGGCCGCTTTCAGCTTGAGTGGATTAATGGTCCCTTTGAATCCCTTTCGGGGTATCCAATTGATGCTTCAACTTTCCCAGACTTGCTTTCCAAAATTATCCTCGATGAGGATCAAACCCTGTTCCAAGAGTTGCAAACTGCCTTACTGGAAGGAAACGATCGGGTGGTTGAATTTCGGATTCGTACAGCAAAAGGCGATATCTGCTGGCTGCGAGCAGGCTCACATGCCCTGAAAGACTCAAAGACTCAACAAATCTACCGGATTATCGGAGCCGCGGAAGATATCACCACCTTAAAACAGGCTCAGGAAGATATTGAAAAAGTAAAATTGACGCTTAGTCTGCCGAATAATGGTGTTCCGGCAGAGGAAGCCGATCAGCTGGTAGTATTCAGTAAGAAAATTCAGCGCTGCGAATCGGTTGAAGAAGCTTACGAAGTAATTGTTGATTACGGAATGCAAATTTTCCCCGATTTTTCCGGCGAATTGGTTTTGGATATTGGAAAAGATCCGGTATGCCAATGGAACGGAAAAGATAAATCTCAGAGCAATTTGCGCATGCAGATCACCGTTGAAGTTATTAACCATTCATTGGGTGTACTCAATTTGTATTCCGAAAGCAATAAAGCAGGGTTCAACGAATTGGTGCAAAAAATGGCCAGCACCTTTGCGGAACAGATTGGCCTTTCTCTGTCCAACCTTTCCTTGCGAGACCAATTAGAACAGCAGGCAACTCAGGATGCACTGACCGGTTTGTTTAACCGGAGGTATCTGAATAATATTTTCTCCTATTGGCTGCAGCGCGCAGAACTTAACGAACTGCCGATTTCAATTATTATGGTGGATATTGATCATTTCAAATTGGTCAACGATTCATTTGGCCATTCCATTGGTGATGATATGCTGGTTGCGCTCTCACGACTGATTAAGGGGTCAATTCGGTCTTCAGACTTAGCCTGCCGTTTAGGTGGCGAAGAATTTTTGCTGGTGCTGCCTGATGCCAATCCATCCATCGCGTTTCGCCGGATTGAAAAAATTCGCGAAGAATTCGCCGTTCTAAATCAGTCGCTTAAACCGATCTTCCCAACAATGGTTACTTTCTCTGCTGGAATCGCCACCTACCCGCAAGACGGAAGAGATCTGGATGAATTGCTCAAGAACGCTGACCGCGCTTTATATTGCGCAAAACAGAATGGGCGTAACCAGACTGTAATCACCTCCGAAATAAAAACGGATCCGTTTATTCGCATGGGATAATCGCGGCTGGCAAGCCCGGTAGTCAACCGGAGAAATCAAACACCAAATCACTCCTATCCGCAATAGGCATGATTACGCCTGCTCCAACGCCATATTAAATCATCCTGAGTATTTCACCGGGTCAACCTAATAATAATTTCAAACCGGCAAAATATTATCCAAATCTATCAGACTTGCAAAGAAGAAATAAACCAAATATAAATTTGCCAATTGTATGCTATCTTAATATCTTTACTTCAGGCAGCACGAGGTTGACCGTGTGCATCACCGATTCTTCTATACAAACCTTCAACCGAATTGAAGACCGTTTTCTTCTGTCGCAACACGAGGCAGATATTTTCCGCCAGGATCTTTCAGCCGATTTTGCCGTGGAACGGCACATAGACTGCGGAGATGAATATCCCGTCATTACGACTTACCTGGATGACCCGGCGCAGCGCTGTTATTGGGACAAAATAGATGATGTGCCATTTCGCAGAAATTTAAGAATTCGCTGCTACCCTGAGAATTTTGAAGGCCAAACCCTCTCACCGGTTTACCTGGAGATAAAACAAAGTATCGGCCAGAGCATTCAAAAAAGGCGAGCAGCGTTCAGCTTTGAGCAGGCGAAACAATTATGCCAGACCGGATTACTGCCAGACGCCGATTGCGGATCAGAAACATTGTGCCGTGAGGCTGCCAGCTTAATCCGTGAATACAATTTACACCCGGCTATGACCATTCAGTTCCGGCGCATTGCGCTGGAATCCGCCTGGAGCCGGGGCAACATCCGTGTTACTTTCGATCGTGAACTATTCGCTTTTCCGCAATCTGATTTTTCGGAGGCAAAACCAGACCGGTGCAGAATCCTGCCGCCTGGAGCGGTTATCGTAGAAATTAAGAGCAATGCCGGTTTGCCATTTTGGCTGTCAGAAGAAATCAATCGCCGCCAATTTGAACCAATGCGCCGGACAAAATATTGCCGCGCGATCGATCTCCTTCAACCGGCAAGGATCCATCCAGCTTAACGAAACCCAGACAGCCGCCCCGGATTGCAGGACGGCTGTTTTATAGCCATCGCCATAGTTACAGGATCGCGGCAGGCTCACCAGTCTTATTTTGCAGATACGCATGCCACCATTGAACAGTATCTTGCAAAGATTCATGCAATGAGCGAGGCTGGTAGCCTAGTTCAGAGCGAGCGCGCTGTGAACTGATATCAGAATTACCCGTGACAGTAACAACCGAATAGCGCGTAAACCTTGGCTTGCTGCCGGTCATCCGGTAATACCAGGGAGTAAAATTAGCCGCAAACAGCGCCAGCCAGGTTGGAATCAGAATAACTTGGGGCTGCAAACCAGCCGCCTGACGTACCAATACCTGCATCCGTTCCATATGAATTTTCTCACCGGAGAGGATATAAACCTGCCCCGCTTTTCCGCGTTCGCCAGCCAGCACAATGCCATGCGCCACGTCACGGACATCCACAAAATCATACGCGCCTTTTATTAGAAAACGAACGCCTGAATCCATCCAACTGTGAATTAAAACGCCCATTTCAGAACCAAGATAATCATGCGGACCGATCACGCCGGTTGGACAAACCAGCACCGCATCCAAACCATCCCGGACCGCCTGCTGGATCAGCAAAGAAGCTTCAGCTTTCGAGCGATCATAAGCCCCTACTGGATTATCAGGATCGAAAGGCAGGTTTTCATCCATCAAAATCCCTTCTGGAACACGTTTCAACGCATGAATCGAACTGGTGTAAACGAGCCGGCGAATCTGCAATTCGCGCATAAGCTGAATAATGTTGCGCGTTCCCTCAACATTCACCCGGCGCACCTGCTCATTCTTGCCTGGCATAATCGTAATCATCCCAGCCAAATGATACACACACGTCACATCCTGCATAGCGCAGCGCAGTGAATCCAGGTCCAAAACATTTCCTTCAACAATTTCTATTGGCAAGCCGGCTAATGACCGAGTATTTTCTTTGGGAAGCACCAACGCCCGCACCGCACGTCCTTGCGCAACTAATTCACGCACGAGCACATTGCCAATGTGTCCGGTCGCGCCTGTTACCAGTTCCATATGACCTCCAGACGGTTCAAATCAAGATGATTTACCCCATCGATTATTTTGTACGGTTTACTGGCAGCCAACATAGTCCAAAGGTCATATTCCCGGCACAAATCAGGGTATAATTTTCTTTCCCAACGAAGATACCCTTTCCAAACGTCGATCCTATTTTTCGCGGTAAACTTCTTAGGGAGTTGCTTAATGGCCCATCAATTACGCGCAGAAGAAACAAAGTCTAAAATTTTAACCGCCGCAGCAATTTGTTTTGCGCGGAATGGCTACGATGCTTCCAGTGTATCGATGATTTGCGAAGAAGCCGGAGTAACCAAGGGCGCTTTTTATTACCATTTTTCCACCAAACAGGCCATTTTTTTGGAATTGATCAATTTATGGCTTTCGGAATTGGACACAAGTTTTAATGCTATCCGGCATTCATCCCAGACGGTTCCGTCAGGTTTGATGGAAATGGCTAAAGCGCTGGGCATTCTCTTTGACCATTCCCTGGATTACGTCCCGTTTTTCTTGGAATTCTGGCTGCATTCAATTCGAGATGCAGAAATTTGGAAGATTATGATCCTGCCGTACCGGCGGTATCAGGAATATTTCGCCGAAATTATGCAGGCCGGCATCGATGAGGGCTCCTTCCGTCCGCATGACGTGAACCGATCCTCACGCACTTTAATTTCCACAGCGATTGGACTGGTTTTAAGTGGCCTGATTGAACCAGAGGAAAAGACCAATTGGGAAACCTCTGTTCAAGAAAGCGTCCAAGTCTTTCTCGAAGGGATCTTGGCCTGAAGGCACAGGCTCTGAACTTGCTATTAAGAGTAAAACCGCCCGTTGAAACAGCGGGCGGTTTTGATTTCCAGATCAGTGCTGACGACCGAAGATCAATATCCTGGCCATTTCAGACCAATCCGGCCTCGATCGGTTTCCACTTTCAGCACTTCCACATCAATCACATCGCCGACGCGCAATATTGTCTCGCGCGGCAGCTGTGAACGGTGCAGCAAGCCATCTTGTTTCACGCCAATGTCCACAAAAGCGCCAAAATCAACCACATTGCGGACGGTGCCCTTCAAGCGCATGCCGGGGGTTAGATCTTCCATTTTGAGAACATCCGAGCGGAGAATAGGAGCCGGCGCATCGGCGCGCGGATCGCGGCCCGGGCGGGCGAGTTGATCAAAAATATCTGTCAGTGTAGGTACACCGGCGCCCATTTCCTCAGCTAATACCTCGACCCCCGGAGATTTTCGCAGCAAGGCCAATGCACGGCGGCGTTCTTCTGGCGTGGCCTCCGGACGCACCTTGGCGCGTTCCAAAACTTTGCGCGCAATCGGGTAGCTTTCAGGGTGGATGGCGGTCGCATCCAGGGCATCTTTGCCATTGATGATGCGTAGAAAGCCGGCAGATTGAACAAATGTCTTTTCGCCTAATTTCGGCACACGCCGCAGCTCAGCGCGGCTGGCGAAAGGCCCGTTTTCATCACGATAGGCGACAATTGTCTCGGCTAATTTCGGCCCAATCCCGCTGACGTGGGTTAACAGCGCAGGTGAAGCGGTATTTGCGTCCACACCAACCCAGTTAACCACATCTTCAACCACCGCTTCCAAAGAATGGGTCAATTCAGATTGATCCACGTCATGCTGATACAGGCCGACGCCAATGGATTTTGGGTCGATCTTGACCAGTTCAGCCAGCGGATCTTGCACACGGCGGGCAATCGAAACCGCGCCGCGCAAGGATACATCCAGCGTAGGCAGCTCCGCGCGCGCCAGCGGGCTGGCGGAATAAACGGATGCGCCGGCTTCGTTGGTGATCAGATAGCGCACGGATTTGACCGCATCATCAGGGATACGCAGCAATTCAGCCGCCAACTGTTCTGATTCCCGGGAAGCGGTTCCGTTGCCAATGGTAATCAGTGTCACGTGATATTTTTTGATCAGCGCCAGTAAAGTGGCCAGGGCTTCTTTGCTGCGTTTTTGCGGTTCATGCGGGTAAATCGTGGTTGTGTCGAGCATTTTCCCGGTAGCGTCCACCACTGCGATTTTGCAGCCCGTACGAAAGCCCGGGTCAATTCCCAAAACGGTATGCCCAATCAACGGAGGCTGACCAAGCAAGGCGCGTAAATTTTCTGCGAACACTTTAATCGCATGCTGTTCCGCAACTTCCGAAAAATGGCGGCGAACATCCCGTTCAATCGCGGGCAGCAGCAACCGCTCAGCGGCATCCTGAATGGCTGCTTCCAGGTGGGAGGCAAAGGCAGACGCTGAGTCTGGCCGATAAATTTTGTGGACGGCCGGGCTCCAATCTTCCGCGGCAACTTCCACTTTGATGCGCAGAATTTTTTCCGTTTCGCCGCGGTTAATTGCCAGGATCTGATGCGGGCGCAGCCGATCGACACGCGATTCGAAGGCATAGTAAACCTCAAAAACTTTCCGCTCATCAATCGCGTCATCGATTTTCTCTACTTTTACCAGCGCATACATTAATGCTTTCTCGCGTACGCGCGTGCGCACATCAGCGTCTTCAGAAATGGTTTCAGCGACAATATCCCGCGCACCAGCCAGAGCTTCTTCTTCATCAAAAACAGTTTCATTGATGAAATTCTTTGCCAGATCCTCAGGTGTTCCTGGGGTTCGAAATTGTTTTAAGATGAAATCAGCCAGGGGCTGCAGGCCTTTTTCACGGGCAATGCTGGCGCGCGTCCGGCGCTTGGGTTTGTAAGGCGCGTACAGGTCTTCCAACAAGGTGATATTATCGGCTGCGGTGATTTTCTCCCGCAGCTCATCGGTCATTTTTCCCTGTTCTTCAATTGAAGCCAGGATCGTGGTACGCCGTTCGTCCAAGGCCCGCATTTTCTCCAGCAGCGATTGTATCTGGCGCAATTGCTCTTCATCCAGGCTGCCCGTCCGTTCTTTACGGTAACGCGCAATAAACGGAATAGTATTTCCTTCATCCAACATCTCGATTACCGCACTGACTTGCTGCGGACGGATGCTTAATTGTTCAGCGATTTTTCCAGGGTAAGACTTTTCCATTCTTAATCCAATCAGGTTTTAAGATTCAAGCACGCGAGAATTACCAGAGCGGGCGAATAATAGCCCGATCCGAAACGTACGTCAAGCTATTTCACCTGTAAACTTCATGCCAGGTTCAGGGGTGAATTCAAGCGAATACCCGCGGTGATTACCCAAATTCGGCGTTGTGTGCAAATGAAAGTTCCTCAAACGAATCCAGAATGAAATCCGCTAGCGCTAATTCCTCACGGCTGTGCGTGGAAGTAATCGCCACACAATAAAAACCGCCTTTCTTGGCAGCCTGAACCCCTGGAATGGCATCCTCGATAACCACACAATTTTCCACCGGCAGCTGCAGGTATTTTGCTGCCCGCAGGAAAATATCCGGGGCGGGTTTGCCAGGCAGCCCCTCGCGTAAAGCCGATAAATTGTGCTGAAAATACTGGCCGAGATGAAAATCCGCGACAAATGTATCCACATTTTCGGGCGGAGCTGAAGAGGCGACGATCTGCTTGATGCCAGACTCCTGAAAGCCTTTCAGCCATCGCTCAACACCCGGCATCAGAACCGCGCTGTTTTTAAGAGCGTTTCGATACAGGCTTTCTTTCTCACGGCTGATCTTTTCCAGAAAGGCTTCATCAGGGACATGGCCTAAGATTTTCGTTAAAAAATCACGGTTATCAACCCCGAACATTTGCTGAAATTGCTCGGGAACTAAGGCGATATTATAGTTCGCCAAAGTCTGTTGCCAGGCTAAAAGATGATACGGGCCGCTGTCAATCAAGACGCCGTCCATATCCCAAATGACTCCGTACAATGGGTGCTGCATAGCAGGAAATTTCGGTTTCATCACGCTTTCCAGGCTGGGTGATTCAGATACTCCCGACCAAATCAACCAGAGATAATTTATGAAATTGACAAGAATAATTGACAGGCTTGTTCGCAAAAGGCACTGATTTATGATACCATTAGCGCAGAATAATCAGACTAATTCGGTAAGGTTGTACTGTCTTAGCGCAGCGTACATGAATTCTCTCTTGGAGTGACAGATGGTGGATGAGGTATCGATCCGGTTATACCAGCCCAAAGACCGCGCTCGATTGCACAAAATTGCAGCCGACACGGCTTTTTTTGGAGATCCAATTGAAGTTTATATGGAAGATCGGCGCGCCTTTACTGACAGTTTCTATGCCTATTATACCGACCTTGAACCTGAACATTGCTGGGTAGCCTGCAATCAAAATGATGAGGTGGTTGGCTTCCTCACCGGATGCACCAATACAACGCGCCATGATGAATGGTACGAAAAAACAGCCATACCGCAATTACGCCAGCGGGTTCTCAAAGGCTACTATCGGATCGGTCCGCGCTCACTGCGCTATGCGTTTGAACTCTGGCTTTCAGAACGCCGCAAGGAAGGACCCGAGGTTGACCTGACGCCATTCCCGGCTCATCTTCATATCAACGTTGATCAAGCTTACCGCGGATATGGTTTAGGGAAAAAATTGATTCAAACCTATTTGAATCAATTAAAACAACTGAACATCCCCGGCGTACACCTATTTACCACGAGCCAGAATGAAAAAGCCTGTCTGCTCTACGAACGGATGGGGTTCAATTTACTTGGCGCGAAATCATCGCGAATGTGGCTTTGGAAGCTTGGCAAAGAAATCGATAACCGCTGTTATGCCCAAAAATTAATCGCCTGAATTGCTGCGATTCAAATCAAAAGGTTGTTATGTTCGAGGTAATTGATGCTGAATGAACTCAAGAAATTTGTCAAACGCGGAAATGTTCTAGATCTTGCGGTCGGGGTCATCATTGGGACGGCCTTCAGCGCGATTATCGACTCGTTGGTTAATGACATCATCATGCCCCCCATTGGGCTGCTGCTTAAGAATGTCAATTTTACTGATTTGTTCATTTCGTTGGATGGAAATAGCTATGCTTCGCTGGAGGCAGCAAAAACTGCCGGCGCACCCACACTGAATTACGGGGTGTTTATTAATTCCGTCCTGAATTTCCTGATCATCGCCGTGGTTGTTTTTCTCATTGTGAGGGCAGCCAATCGTATGTTTGAACGGCCGGAAGAAGCCCCTTCTGCTCCTGAAACCAAAACATGCCCGTATTGCAAAACCGCGATTCCTTTGGAAGCCAGCCGCTGTCCGCATTGCACATCACAACTCGAAATGTAATCCGTTTTTTACCAAACGGCACATTAATTGTTTCTGAAAAATTGCGATATCCTTACAGTTTCGCAAACGGAATACAGACGAATTAGAGGTAGAATTTATGAGAAATCGCTTGATGTAGAAATTGAAAGGGGGATGCTTTCCCTCTTTTTTTATTAATGCATTCAAGAACAGACAGATCAAATCTGGTTTGCCAAGCGGGAAATAAACTTGATCTTCTCTGACTGACTTCTCTTTTTCCCAGCCGGTTCCTGTTTTTCAGCCGCTAAACCTCATTCCACAGATGAAAATCACAGCGCTCAAATCCCGAAAAAGTATTGCCGGCCTTTTTTATAATTTTCTGGTCATTCTTATTGCAGCCATTTTATTATTTGGCAGTCTTAGCGTTGCCTTATTTATTTATCGGACCGAACAATCCGCATGGCAGGAACGCCAGACGGACGTCGCGAAAAGTCTGTCCTTCTCCATCAATCAAATCATCAATCAAAATCAAAGCCAAATGGAATGGATATTATCCTTTGCATTTGATCCAGAAAATGGCTCACCCAAAAATATTGATGATATCTTCGCACGTTTTCCAGACCTCAACGAGATTTACTATCAAAACGATGACGGAACCCAATATCGGTATTATAACGATGAGCTCAACCTCATTCCCGACGTCATCCAACATGAATACCCCGTCTGGTATCGAAGTGCCACTACCAGCAATATAACCACCAGTGATCTGGATTTTCTTTCAAATGGCAAGCCTTACCTGATTTTCTGCACGAAACTATCAATTAAAGATTTTCTGGCCATCCGGGTTAATGCAAGCGATATCGTCAATTTACTAAGAAATGCCGACTTCAGCACCAGCGGAAAAATCTACCTGATCAACCACAGTGGGGAAATCCTGGTAGATTCATCGGGAGGTGCCAGCCAAAACGATATTCCTGTCAACCAGAATATTTATCAATCCGCTTTTCAGAGCCATTCCGATATCTGGTATGGGGAATATCTGAATTACGAGGGCAGTTCTGTTGCCGGCGCCAGCGCCCCGATTGCCAACACAGACTGGGTCATCATGACAGAAGTCCCGACTGCGTTAGTTTATCGCAGCAGTATGGGGACGATGATCTTGCTGGTATTTTTAATCATCATTCTCGGCTTGATTTTCATCGGTTTGCAAGCCGGAAGAATTCAACGTATGTTCGTCTTGCCGATCAAAGATTTGCGAAACGGGGCAGCCTCCATTGGGCAGGGAAACTTCAATCTTGTGCTGCCCCCTTACGAAGTGGCTGAATTGGAGGAACTACGCGGATCCCTGAATGCGATGGCGCTACAATTAAAAGATCGCGAAAATACACTTCTGGAGCAGCAGGCTTTATTAAATGATGAAGTCAGTAATCGTGCGCGCATGGAGGCAAAATTACGCGAATTAAATGAAATGCTGGAAGAAAAGGTTCTAGAGCGCACCAGACAGCTTTCGCAAACAAACGAAAAACTCCGCGAAGAAATTCAAGCAAAGGAACATTCGCAATCGCAATACCAGGCATTGGTTGAACAAACGCCCGCCGTCACATACGTATCCCAATTTCAACCAGAATTCAAAATCAAATTTATCAGTCCGCAAATTGAGAAGCTAATCGGCTGGACGCCCGATCAATTGATTGCCCGGCCAGAATTATTTAGTGCCTGTATTCACCCCGATGATTTGCCCAGAATACGGGAACTGATTCAAGAAATGCACACCGATCAGCACATCTACCATATTGAATACCGCATTATTAGCCGCAATGGTGAAATGATTTGGGTGCAAGATGACGCTATGGTTTTACCCCAGGTGGCAGGTGAACCACAAAGTGTTCAGGGCGTCATCATGAACATCAATGTCCGCAAGGAAACTGAAGAACGCATGCTGTATACTGCGTTTCACGACCCCCTGACCGGGTTAAAAAATCGGACATTTTTATACAAAGAACTCGAAACCCTGATCGACAATCCATCCGGATTGAATGATCATTCCTTCGCATTGCTGCACCTGGATATCGACCGGTTTAAAGTCGTCAATGATTCACTAGGGCACCGTTTCGGCGATCGCCTGCTGATTGCAATTGCCGACCGCTTGCAAACTTTGCTTCAGCCAAACACTATTTTGGCTCGTTTAAGCGGCGATGAATTTATCATCTTGATCAAGACGATTTCGCCTGAATCCGAAGCCACCCACCTCGCGGAGCGCATCATTGCAGATTTACGCAATCCTTTCAGCCTGGACGGGCGGATTGTATACACCTCCGTCAGCATCGGAATTGCGATTAATAACGCTGAATATCTTACCCCAGAGGATGTGATGCGCGATGTAGATATCGCCATGTATCGGGCAAAATCACGCGGCCGGGGTTGTTATGAACATTTCACGACACCGCTGCGTGATCAGATGATCAACCGCCACCAAATCGAAGAAATGCTGCGTACAGCCATCGATGCCGAGGAATTCGAGGTCCATTACCAGCCGATTGTCCATCTGCTGGAAAATCGCCTGGTCGGCTTTGAAGCATTGGTCCGGTGGAATTCTCCGCAGCATGGAATGATTTCTCCCGGTCAATTCTTGCCGATAGCTGAAGAAACCGGCATGATCCACGCTATTGACCGTTGGGTTATGCGAACTGCCTGCCAGCAGTTACAAACCTGGCATACTACAAACATGGTCGCGCCCGACGTCTCCATGAGCGTCAATTTATCAGGCAGCCGCCTGCAGCAAACCGGCGTAATCGAAATGATTGCCGATATTCTCGCCGAAACCAGGCTAAACCCGGCGCTGCTGAAAATCGAAATTACCGAAAGCGTATTCATCTCAACAACGGATGAAATGGTCAGCCTGCTGAATCAGATTCGCGCATTGGGGGTTCAGCTGCAAATTGACGATTTCGGCACCGGGTACTCTTCTCTGTCATATCTACAGCGGTTCCCGATTAATGCGATTAAAATCGACCGCAGTTTCATCAGCCGGATAGACGGGGAAAATTCCGGAACCGAAATTGTCCAGGCGATTATTCTGCTCGCCCGTGAATTAGGGATGGGAACGGTTGCGGAAGGAATCGAAACACCGGCGCAATTTGAATGGCTGCGCAATGCTAATTGCCAGTTTGGACAAGGATTTTTGATGTACCGGCCCCTGGATAAAGAAACTGCTGGGAAACTTTTAGCCAGCATCAACGCTTAACCGGTAAACAATTCAAGGCAAGGTTGTAAATCCGCGGCAGGTTGGGTTTGAATCGGACCCAGTATACAGGCACACCAGATTCCAACCATTATCGTAATGGGCTATGGTCGCAGAAAGCATGTAATCAGGGACATAATGGTAAGGAATTTCGTATTTTCCAAGGAAATTCTTTTGAAATTCTAGCTGGTAAGTTTTGCCGGCCTGGCTGAGGTAATCACCGTCGATAATTTCCTGCAGCGGAGCCGGCAGGTCGTCCGCAGATTGAGTCTGGGCAGCGCTCAGCAACATCCATTGGGTATCTTTCATGACCGTTATAGCCTCTTCGGAAAAGAAGGTCAGACTGCACAGCCAGCCCATGAAGACCATCACGCCGATTAACAGCCAAGAACGTTTGGGCAGTAAAACGAACTCGCGGCGATGATCGGTGAATTGATTAACGCCTATTCTGATAGCCGCAAATAAGGGTACCAGCATACCGGTCACCGGCACCAACAAGAAAAAAGATACCAACATAGAGGCAGCTTGCTGGTAAATAGGAATATCGCCAGTTAATAAATTCAGTCCCATCATTAATGCCGCGGTCACAAAGGCAGCCAGCATCACAGAAAAAAAGGATGAAGAAAACCAGCCGGCCAAGACTGTTAATAATGTCATCGCCAGGATAATTCCCAGACTATTGCCAATTTCTCCCGCAGGCGGCTGATACAACGGTATGCCGATTAGCTGCTGCTGAGGGATGATCTGAGTAAAAACAGCCACTAACAATCCCAGCAACACCCCAAAACCCAAAGTGGTAAAGCGGCGATAGGATTGTTTTGGCAGCAGTGACGGATTCTCTTGAGTGCTTCCCGAATAGTGTGAATTCCAGGACATAATATGTTCCTTAAAAGAATGTGGCTGAATAAATCTTATATTAATAATTCTTCCAATAATTCGGTAAGATGTTAATAAAACAGAAGAACACCGGCCCACTATTGCACAGGTTGGCAGATCCAATCAGGATTCTACAAACCAGATTCAACCATACATATCTGGATTATCCCGTCTTATTTTGGATGATTCAGCCAGTCCTGGAAAGGCTAAAAAATTGCTCCAATTGCGCTTAATTCAGACAGTTAATAAAAACCTGCGCAAAAATTCTACCATGAGAGAAAAGATTAGCTTTCTTAAAATTACGGGCTAGACCAAGATTTTAAACTTTGAGCCCGCTGCTTTGCTGTATAATTTTTCTATCGTTTATGCTGAATATCCAGAGGTGCTCGTCTGCCCGGATGCACGAGCTTTCAGGTGTAAGCTGGTGATTCAAAAGAAAGTCCAGCGCTGTGCCGCAACTGTAAGTGGCTTTGGCCACAAGTCAGGTCACCTGCCTCAAAGGAATTTATTTAAAAGCCCTTCTCGAGCAAGGAGGCGTGCACTCAATCCAGGTACGTCGTGTAAAAATGCTCAAAATTGGGAAGGCTGAGCATTTTTTATTTCTAAATAACAATATTTTCCAGAACAGCTGACTGACCGGTCAGGCTGGAAGTTTCCTATACCTCTTACCCAACCATTATCACGATTCAAAAATAATTGCTAAGGACAATCAAATGACTGAACAAGTTCGCCCGCAGCCAGCGGAACTGCTCACTGCCTTCACCAATCCGCTGCCAGAAAATTCCACAATTGCTTATGTGACAAAACGAGACGGGCGCATTGTTCCTTTTAATAAAGAAAAAATCAAACAGGCTATTTATAAAGCTGCCCAAGCTGTCGGCGGCGAGGATGAAATCCTGGCAGGCAACCTGGCCGAACAGGTTCAGGCCCTGTTAACGCAGCAGCAACCGGCGCATACGCCAGATGTTGAAGAAATTCAAGATTGTGTTGAAAAAGTATTAATTGAGCAAGGTCACGCCCGCACCGCCAAAGCCTATATCTTGTACCGTGACCGGCGCACACGCATGCGTGATTCCCAGTCGGAATTGATGGACGTCGTAGAAGAAATTTTGGTTGAAACCAATCGAGAAAATGCCAACGTTGGCAATTCACCGTCGGCCAAAATGCTGCAAATCGCCTCTGCCGCCAGCCGCCAGTATTACCTCACCCGTCTGATCCCCGAGGATATTGCCCAGGCGCATCGCGCCGGTGATATTCACATTCACGATCTGGATTTTTACGGCAAGACCCTGACCTGTCTGCAAATCCCATTGGCCCGCCTGCTGAACGAAGGATTTAACACCGGCCACGGCTACATCCGGCCGCCGCACCGGCCCAGCTCAGCCACCGCCCTGGCAGCCATTATTTTGCAAAGTTCTCAAAATGACATGCACGGCGGCCAGTCTTTTGCTTTCTTTGATCGGGATATGGCAGATTTTGTTGCGGGCGCCGATGAAAACGAGGTTTACCAGGCGATGGAAGCCTTGATTTACAATCTCAATTCCATGCACAGCCGCGCCGGAGCGCAGGTGCCGTTCAGCTCGCTTAATTTGGGAACCGATACCTCAGCGGGCGGCCGGCTGGTTACCAGTTCGTTGCTGCGCGCCTACGCCGCCGGGCTTGGCCGCGGCGAAACGCCCATCTTCCCCAACATCATCTTCCGCCTGAAAAAAGGCGTTAACTTCGAACCTGGTGATCCGAATTATGACCTGTTCCGCCTGGCTATGAAGACTGCCAGCCAGCGATTGAACCCAACTTTTTCCTTTATGGATTCCGCTTTCAACCAGGCATACGGCGACGAAGTCGCTTATATGGGCTGCCGGACGCGTGTAATCGCCAACCGGCACGGCCCCGAAGTCAGTACAGGCCGTGGGAATCTTTCCTTTACCACGATTAACCTGCCCAGAATCGCTATCCGCAGCGGACGCAACCTGGAAGTCTTTTACCGTGAGTTAGAACATGTGCTTGAGTTAACCGCGCGGCAGCTTATGCATCGCTTCCAAGTACAGGCACACCTGCGCGCCGCGGATATGCCCTTTTTAATGGGGCAAGGTCTTTATCTGGGATCCGAAAAGCTGAACCCGCAGGACCGGATTGGCGAAGTCATCAAACATGGCACGCTTTCGATCGGGTTCATCGGATTAGCCGAAACACTGACAGCTTTGTGCGGTCACCATCATGGGCAGGATCCAGCCGCGCAAACACTCGGGCTTGAAATTATCCGTTTCATGCGCGCCAAAGTGGATGATTTTGCCGACCAATACGATATGAACTTCACCCTTCTGGCAACCCCCGCCGAAGGTCTCTCCGGGCGGTTCGTTCGCGCAGACCAGAAAGCGTTTGGGGTGCTCTCTGGAGTCACCGACAAAGATTACTATACGAATAGTTTTCACTTGCCGGTTGGGTATCCAATTTCCTCTTTTGAGAAAATCGCCATTGAGGGGCCCTACCACCCATTAACCAACGCCGGTCATATCAGTTATATTGAGTTGGAGGCTCCGCCGCAGCACAACTTGCCTGCCTTTGAGCTGCTGCTGCGTCACATGGCAGACAATCAAATGGGGTACGCCGGAATCAATTTCCCTGTGGATGAATGCACTGCCTGCGCTCAACACGGCATTATCGATGAGGACTGCCCGGTGTGCGGTTCTTCTGATATCCGCCGTATCCGCCGCATCACCGGCTACCTTTCGACGGTTGATCGCTTCAACGACGCCAAACGAGCGGAATTACATGACCGCAAGACTCATGGACTGCGATGAAAACGGATGAAATTCCATTGCGGCTGGCCGGATTAAACCTTGAATCGATCAGCGATGGTCCGGGGCTGCGCATGACCATATACCTGCAAGGCTGCCCGCACCACTGCTCGAGCTGCCATAACCCTGAAACCTGGGCTTTGGATGGCGGCGAAAGCATGACCACCGCCGATTTCTTGAATCAGCTATCCCCCTCTCCACTGATCAGCGGTATAACCCTTTCGGGCGGTGAGCCCTTTCACCAGGCATCCGCCGCCGGTGAAATCGCGCGATGGGCACACGCCCGCGGGTATTCGGTCTGGACTTATACCGGTTATCACTGGGAGCAATTACTTTCCTCACCAGACCAGGCTGTTCAAAGACTGCTGAGAAGCAGTGAGGTTATCGTGGACGGCCCATTCCGCGCCGATCAACGCGATCTCAGCCTGGCATTCCGCGGTTCGCGCAATCAGCGGCTGATTGACACTTCCGCCAGTTTAGACAACGGAACCGTGGTTGAATGGCAACCCGACGATTAATCGAAGCCGCTTAAGCCATTATCAGAATCTCACCAGCCCTTCAAGCACAGCCGGATTATGGCGGTGCTTGATTCTTAACCGGGCTCCAATCTTTTGTTCACAATTTTTCGGTATAATGATTCAATTGGATATTCCAGTATTTCCTCAACGATTGCACACAAACAGTTGCAGCCTACAGCTTTGACGAACGTGAAAAGATAAGGTAACCTGATTCATGGAACCCACGCTCATCACCAATCTCATTTCCTATGTTGGTCTGCCAGTCTTAATCTTCTTTGCCCGAATTTTGGACGTTACACTGGGCACTTTACGTATTATTTTCATCTCGCGCGGCAAAAAATTCGTTGCTCCGGTGCTCGGTTTTATTGAAACGTTCATTTGGATTGTGGCTGTCAGCCAAATTGTACGCAATATCAACGGTGATATGTGGGCTTATGTTGCGTATGCCGCCGGTTTTGCCAGCGGCACAACCATCGGGCTGCTGATCGAGGATAAGCTGGCTTTAGGAACTCTGATCGTCCGAACGATTCTGCCTGAAAAGCCGCTTCCAATGGTCGACCGTCTTTCACAGGCTGGCTATGGGGTGACGATGGTTCAGGGCGAGGGCATTCACGGTCCGGTGACACTGGTATACACCATTATCAAACGGAAAAAACTTCTCGAAGTAGTTTCGATCATTCACAATTTCTATCCGCATGCTTTTCTGTCGATTGAAGAATTGCGTTCCACACAGGAAGGCGTCTTCCCGAAAGATACCGCTATCCATAAAGGAATTCGCGGTTTTCAAACGAAATAGTACACGTATCAACGAAAGGAGAGCCGATGAAAACAGTCATCGCCGGCGCGATCGGCGAATGTGTTCATGTTGCTGGTGTTTCCAACTTTCTCCGTCTGGCAGAATTAGCCGGCTGGCGGACTGTGTTTCTAGGTCCGGCGGTCAGCATTGAAGAAGTAATCGCGGCTGCAGTAAAGGAAAAGGCAGATCTGGTGGGTGTATCCTACCGACTGACCCCTGAAACCGGCGAACGACTGTTAGGCGAATTTGC
Organism: Bellilinea sp.; assembly: GCA_036822575.1. Lineage (GTDB taxonomy): Bacteria > Chloroflexota > Anaerolineae > Anaerolineales > Anaerolineaceae > Bellilinea. The sequence continues at coordinate 26,419 of DAISHK010000004.1, forward strand.
CGAAGCCGCCGATGAGCTGCGCAGTCAGGGGGTTAAGTTCACTTTTGGCGGTACACCGCCCATCGCCCAGCGGGCGCGAAGCTCGGGCTTTTTTGACCGGGTATTCGACGGCTCCGAAAACAATGAAGAAGTTCTGGCTTATCTGAAAGGTCAGACTGCCCAGGCAGCAAAACCTGAGGATTATCCACAGTCCATGATCCAGCGGCGCCTGTGGAAAGCGCCCTACCCTTTGCTGCGCCACCATTTCGGTTTGCCGACCATGGAAGACACGCTGGCAGGCATCGAGAAAATTGCAGAGGCGCGCGCCCTGGACGTCATTTCATTGGGGGTCGATCAGGATGCTCAGGAAAATTTTTTCCATCCCGAACGCCAAAATCCGCGCAGAAAAGGCGCCGGCGGCGTACCTGTGCGCAGCCCCGAGGATTACCGCGCCTTGTATCAAGCCAGCCGGCGCGGCAATTACCCGCTGCTGCGCACCTATTCAGGCACCGATGATTTTATCCGCCAGGCAGAAGTCTTTGTAGATACGATCCACATTGCCTGGTGCGCCATTCCTCTGTTTTGGTTCAACCAGATGGATGGCCGCGGCCCGTGGGACCTGGCCGGCTCGATTCGCGAGCATCAGATGCTAATGTCATGGTATGGGGATCGGGGTATCCCGGTTGAATTAAATGAGCCGCACCATTGGGGTATGCGCGACGCGCCGGACGTTATCTTTGTTGTGTCGGCTTATCTGGCCGCTTACAACGCTAAGGCCGCTGGAGTCCATGACTATATCGCGCAATTGATGTTCAACAGCCCGCCCGGACTGTCGGACGCCATGGATCTGGCAAAAATGCTGGCCGTTTTAGAACTTATTCAACCATTGGCCAGCGCTGATTTTCGCATCTGGCGGCAGACACGTACCGGTCTGCTCTCGCATCCCTTGAATGTGGCCGCGGCGCGCGCTCACCTGGCAGCCAGCATTTACCTGCAAATGGCTTTGCGCCCAGATATCATCCATATCGTTGGGCATACCGAGGCTGACCACGCCGCTACCGCAGATGATGTAATTGAAGCTTCTGTGATGGCGCGGCGCGCGATCGAGAATGCCCTGCGCGGACAGCCGGATATGAGCTATGACCCAACCATCATCCGCCAAAAGAATTTCCTGATCTCCGAAGCCAAAGTAACCCTGGAAGCGATCCGTGTTTTAGGGAAAGGAAAGCCAGGAGATCCATTTCTTGACGCCGAAACGCTCAGCCAGGCAGTAACAGAGGGCATTTTAGATGCCCCGCAATTAAAAAACAATCGCTACGGCCGCGGCGCAATCCGCACGCAGATTATCGGCGGCGCTTGCATGGCCATTGATACAGAGAAACAGCCGATTTCCGAACAAAAACGCCTGCAGAAATTCCTTTCAGGAAGGGACAGCCAATGACAGATACCAATCGCTATACCATTATCGGCGCCGGAAACGGCGGCAAAGCTATGGCCGCTCACCTGGCGCTTGAAGGTGTGGAGGTTTCACTCTACAACCGCACCTACAGCCACATTGAAATTATCGCTCAGCGTGGTGGAATCGACCTGGAAAGCTACGAGGGCGGACCACACGGTTTTGCGCCATTAAAAACCATCACATCAGATATGGAGACTGCCATTAAAGACGCTCAGGTCATTATGGTGGTACTGCCTTCTTCAGCTCATGCTGAAATAGCGCGCCAAATGGCCCCCTTTCTCAAGGATGGCCAGGTGATTGTGCTGCATCCGGGACGCACTCTGGGCGCTATCGAATTCGATTATGTGCTGAAGAAAAACAATTGTCCGGCCAATGTAATTGTCTCTGAGGCCGAAACCTTTATTTACGCCAGCCGCACGGATGGACCCGCTCAGGCGCGGATTTTCCGTATCAAAGAAGCGGTTCCACTAGCCGCTCTGCCTGCCGTTCATACCCCAGAAATCCTGGAAAAAATTCATCAGGTGTATCCGCAGTATATTGACGGGGTCAACGTCTTGCAAACCGGGTTGAACAATATGGGCGCTATTTTCCACCCTGCGCTGACCATTCTGAATGCCGGCTGGATTGAAGCAACCCACGGCGATTTTGAGTTTTACATCGATGGGGTTACTCCCTCGGTTGCCAAGGTACTGGAAGTGCTGGACCGTGAACGCGTAACCGTCGCTTCAGCTTTGGGCATCCGTGCGCGCACTGCCTTGGAATGGCTCGACCTGGCCTATAACGTCCGGGGCGATACCCTGCAGGAACGGATCCAAAATCAGTCCGGTTATTATGGCATCAAAGCCCCAGCTACACTCAACCACCGGTATATTTTTGAAGACGTTCCCATGTCCTTGGTGCCCATCGCAGCTTTAGGCGAAAGGTACGGGGTTTCAACTGCCGGAATCAACGCGGTTATTCGCCTGGCGTGTATTCTACACCGCACCGATTACTGGCGTCGCGGCCGCACATTGGATAAATTGGGAATCCAAAGTTTGAGCGTAAACGAGCTGACCCAATTTGTTACCAGCGGGCTGGAAGATATGTAAACGCTTCATAACGCAATCAATCAACACATAATTTCAGCAAATTTAACAGGTTACGGATTATCGGCTGCGCAACAGTCAGATAATCCGCTTACTCGGCCACGAAGATGTAGCCATCGTGCCTCTGCGTAATAATGTATTCAGGGTTGGATGGGTCAGTTTCGATCTTTTTGCGCAAATTGCGAATGTGCACAAATACCGTACGCACATCTCCAATGCTGCTCTGATGCCAGACCGCACTATAGAGATCATCAAATGTAATTAACCGTCCCCGATTTTGCATCATATAATGCAAAATCTCGTATTCGGTTGGAGACAAAAGAACGTCTTTATTTTCCTTGCGCACCGAATGGGTATGCTGGTCCAACATCAGATCGCGTACCTGCAGGTTGACCTCGTCGCGTTCGATCCGGCTGCGGCGCAGATTTGCCTCAATATGTGCCAGCAGCAGCGGCCCTTTAAAAGGTTTGACGATATAATCGTCTCCGCCCATTTTTAACCCTTTAATAATGGTCGCTTCGTCGCTCAGGCAGCTGATGAAAATTATCGGGCAATACACGCGCTCTCGTATTTGCGCGCAGAATGCAATTCCGTCTATTCCCGGCAATAAAATATCCAGCAGAATAACATCAAACTTGGTGGTATTGATCAGCATGAGCGCATCCTCAGCGCTCTGTGCATAGCAGGTCTCGTATTCCTTCATCAGGTAAAATTGAATGATTTCTGCAATTTCTTGATTATTTTCAACCAACAATACTTTGTACATAACACTCCTGCAAAAGGTCCGTCGCTTAATTATACAGAAGGGAATTAAACAAAAAGCACCGATTAAGAAATCTTTATCAATGGTTCCAGAGAGAACATGTTTATTCACATGATTTCATGCTAATCTTATTCTTAGAAATATGATACTAAAGCCTCCCCTTAAGAATAAATCGATGAATCAACACAAATGGCTGCGCCTTTTAGGGGTCGTGTCAGGCGTCATATTAATCGTTGCTGGATTAACCTTCGGCAACCTTCTAACCAGAAGCATCCCGGTCAATTCCGCCACAATTCTTGATCTGCACACCAGCGGCGACAATTTATCCTTGCTCATGCCCGATTGGGAAATTGACCCGGCTGATACAACCCATTTCCGGACAACCATCACCATTGCAGGAACAGATGGACTGGCGGGATTATACATTCCGCGGGCAGATAATGTTGAACTCTTCATCAATCATTCTTCCGACAGGGTTATTCAAGATGATGCTCATTTAATCTTTTGGTTCACCGACCAGGATATCAATCACCCGCTCACGATTGACTTAACGCTTCCGCAAGCAAATAATCAGACGTACAGTGCCGCCCAAATTTATATTGGCAGTTTTCAGGCGATCATGCGCGCCAGTCACCGCGAAAGTATTTTGCGAATTTTTATTGTCGGCCTTTCTTTTACGATCATTCTTTTTTCAGCAAGTCTATTTCTGCAGAAAACCAGTGAAAAATATTTGCTTCCGCTGGCTTTTATGGTTTATTCAACGCTTGGATATATTCTCTTGAATACCTTTCCAGACCTGTAAAACATTGGCTGGATCAATTTCATGTTACTCGGCGCAATTAAATTGCCGTTCCTCACCAAAGAAGTGAGTTTCCAGATATACAGCATTGTTTTTCCGCTTTTTGTGGGCTTGCTTAACTACCTGCTGCTGCGAAATTTTGTCTCCGTAAAAATTGGCCGAATTAATTATTTTTTCCTGATTCTCCCAGTTTCAATTGCCATGCTGGGATTTATTAACCAGCCCATATTCCCATATTTCCCGCTGGTTTATCGCGTTTATATCAACATTCTTGAATGCATTGTCATTGTCAAAGGGATCTACAAATTCCGGAGTGATTTATTAATTCTTTTAGCCGGCTGTACGGGAACAATCGGGATCAACCTGTTTATAACCGGCTGCGGTATAGGGCTGATTCCGCATGGAAATATGGATTTATTATTCAAGTTGGGCGGCGTTTCTGCTTCCTTCTATGCCATCGCGTTCACCGCGGCCATCAACGGGATTTTCGCGCGAAAATACACGGAAGCTGAAGTTTTAGCCGGTCAATTAGAAGATATAAACAAGAATTTGCAGAAGGTTGTTTCCGAACGCACCGCGGAGCTTGAAATTGCCTATCTGCGTCTTGAAGCCGAACAAAAACAAAAAGATGTTTTTGTTTCGAATATGATGCATAGTCTGAAAACTCCGCTTTTCTCAGCAGCCGGTTACGCCGATATGGCTCAGGAAGCGCTGAAAACCATCCCTGACCAGGCGGGGCACTTCATTGATTTGGTAAATACCAATATCGATTATGTCGTCAAATTGGTAAACAACCTGTTTATCGCCTTACGGCTTGAAAATCATCAAGTCAATTTCATGGTCGAAAAGGTCAGTTTATCAAAAGTCTTTCAGCAGGTTTACGACACTTCTTTAATCCAGACCCAGCAAAAAAATATTCACATCCTGGTTGACCAACCTTCAGCGCCGGTTTTAATCGATTGTGACCCGCATTACCTGACGATCGCGATACAAAACATCGTTGACAATGCAATCCGGCATACCGCGTCAGCAGGTTCAATCTGGCTGAGCTTGAATGAGATGGAAAATTGGATCACCATTTCAATAAGAGATAACGGCGAAGGCATGCCCGAAGCGGTTATAGGCCACATTTTCGAACGCTATTACAGTTACACCGGTATGGGCAATTCTTCCAGCGGGATCGGCCTGACCATTTCGAACGATATTATCCATGCTTTCAACGGAACGATTTCCGTAACCAGTGAAATTGACAGCGGTACAGAATTCATCATCACGCTGCCAAAGGACCTGGATATAAAGAATTTATCGGATACCATGTAATCCAGGCTGCATGAATTAACGAAAATCTGGGTGCAGAGAGGAAGGTGCACCCAGATTTTCCGAAAAAAGCAGGAGGAATTTCTGGCTCTATTTAGCTGCCAGGGTCTTTCCTAAGGTGTAACCAGCGGTGACGCAGCGCCCGAGGGACATACCCGGGAAGTGCAGCGGATAATCCGGGCTTCCATAGAATTGGCCAGAACAGTTGCCGATGGCATATAAATTCTCAATCGGGTTCTGGTCATCGTCCAAAACCTCAAAACCGCCATTGATTACAACGCCTGAGCACAGCGCTGATACGCGCACATTCTTATGGATGCCATAAAATGGCGGCGTATTGATCGGCTGCAAAAATTTCGGGTTCTTCCCATAATCGGCGTCAAAACCTTGATCAACCAATTCGTTATAGCGATCCACAGCCGCTTTCAAGTTTTCAGCGGGCACACCCAGTTTGGAGGCTAATTCATCCAGAGTATCTGCCTGGAAGGTAGCAATGATGTTCTTCAAAACGCCTGGGCGATCATCCATTTCCACTTCAGGCATATAAAGCTTCAGTTTCTCTTTATCTGTTGGGCGGCCACCCCAGGCAGTAACCTGCTCTTCGTAATTACTGTCAAAAATCTGGCAGTATTTTCCAGCCTGATCCGGCCCATACGTGCGCATGTAGTTATTGATAACACTCAGTTCAGTGTCCTCATTGTGAAAACGATCGCCATTCATGTCTACACGCAGGAAAGGCTCGTTGAACATCGGGCCGGTATCAAAATCATGAATCATTTTGGTGTGGCCAATCTTCTCAAGATGCCCGCCGGCCATCACACCCATCAATAGGCCATCGCCGGTCTTATGGAATTGCTTTTTCTCGAAATTAATTACATCCGGGCAGTAACGGGCGACCATGGACTCATTATTTTGATAATCGCCGGCGGCCAGAACCACGCCTTTTGTGGCCGTGAATTTGTAATAAACACCATTAGCGTCTTTTCCATAAACACCGGTGACTTTATTGCCCTCTTTAATCAACTGAACGGCCGGCGTGCTGTAACGGATATCAAGTTTATCTTCGTAGGCTTTCATAATAGAAGTCATTGACGTGCCAGTGTTATCAGGTTTGGGCACATTGACAGAAAACGTCGTCATTTTTCCAAAGGGATCGCCATAATCCACGCTGCCCGGGGCGCCATTGATTTGATAACCAGAAGCAATAGCTTCATCGTAATACCAGTGGACCGCCTCGCCAGAGCTGTACGCATAAACTTTGGTCTGCTCGCGATCGTTGCGGTACGTGCAAACTTTGGTGGTTTCATGAATGAAATTTAAAATCGCCGAAGGGTCAGATTGATCAACCTCAATGCCGTTGCAGCCGCCGCCTTGCGAAACAACTGTGGCTTCTTTCTGCAGCACCAGCACTTTAGCCCCATCCTGGTAGGCCTTGACGGCGCAGGGAACGCCCGACGCTCCAGCGCCAATGACAATGATGTCATATTCGCCTCCATCGGTTGCATTCGAAATCTCGCCCTGCTCCGCGGATGATTCCGCAAAGAATGAAGAGAATTCATCTTCGCATGCAGCAGCAGTCGTCTGAGGTGCATCAGCCGTTGCTGGAACCTCAGTATTCGCAGGCGCAATCGTTTCTTCTACCCGCGGCGAGCAGCCCACTAATGTTCCCAGGGCCGCAACGCCTACCGCAGCATCTTTCAAAAATTCTCGCCGGCCAATTTCTTTTTTCATTCTTTTCCTCCAGAAATGTAGTTGCAACGTTTGGAATGCGTTATTTACAATATAACATTTTAGGAGGAGGTGTCGGTTTAAATTATGATTAATTTAACAATTAAATAATTAATTTTTCTTAAGCAAGAACTTGGCGACTATCTTATTCTAATTTAACCATCGAAGTATTCGAGTTTGATCACGAATCAGCAGAAGCTGGTTTAAAATGAAACATCGGGATGACCTGACCGAGTGCAGCAATATCGGCTTCCGTCCCGTCGAAGGCATATCCCATAAATTTTGCCAATTCCCGCAACGCCGCAGGATGCCGCTGCCCATAATCAACCAGTTCAGCCGAAGCGGCTGCCGGATTGAGGCGTTCAGCCACGCCGGGGCAGGCCTGGTTGCGGATTTGATAGGTAATCTTCGGGTTAAGTGAGATATTCTGGAACCAGGCTGATTTTTCTCCCCAGCCTGAGGCAACAATACAAGAATGATCGGCGGGTAAATAACGGACAATTTCCAAGACTGTCTGGCGCGGCAGCCCGCTTTTTCGGCCGATATGGGTCAGCAAAACAAAACGATCTCCGAGCAGCCCGCCGAAATGCATGTGGTACAAGTGGATCGGCAGGCGAAAGAGCCAGCGAGAAATACCGCCGGGCAAAGACAGTTCTTTAATTTTTTGCGGCATTTTTCCTCCTGAATAACGAAATCTTAAAACTCATTTTAGCATAGCCGGTTCCACCGGGTTTTAGACTTCAGCAAAGGCCAGCATACACCAGCCGTCTCCACATCGCGGCAGCAGAAAACCTGGCTGAAAGACATCAACGGAGTGGTGTCACACGCTTTACCATGCGGCCCGTGGATTAACTAATTTATTATCAATACTGTATTCCTCATGAATCTACGAAGGTGTAATATCCTGAATCAGCCAACCAGATTCGTGATAAAGTAAGTACAGGCAACATAAAAAGCGGGGGAAAAAATGAAATTTAAACAAAACCTCAATCAGCTAACCGGCACATTCAATAGGCTTGCAGCCGCCATCTGGATCGGGGCCTCTCTGCTGACAGCCTGTACCCCCAGTACGGAAACAGTTCCGGTCACAACGGCCAGCAGTCCGGCCGCCTTAAGTACGGTCGCCTTTACGCCTGTCCTGACGTCTACACCCCGTCCACAGGCGAACCCGCCAACAAAGCGGACCCCTGCGCCGACAACCACGCCCAATCAACAATGCCGGACGTTTTTAACCGAAATGCCGCCCGATCTTCATGGGGTGCTGGTCATGCAGCATGATATTGACACTTACAGTGGACTTTCTGAGATCGTATTCTTCGATTTATCCAGCGGCGATTTTCAGTATATTTCCGCGCCGGGCGGAGAAACCTTCAGCACCTCACAAACGGCCCCCGATGGCCGCCATTTTCTTGTGGCTCGTCACGGCGAAAATGGCAAGAATAGGATCGACGTGTATGATTCACAGGCGAATTTAGCTCGTTCGATTCCAACTTCAGACTTAGCCCACTCTCTTTACTGGATTACTGCAGAACAATTCTTGGTATTGGATGAACCGGGCGTGCGCCAGATCGCGCCATTCGACACATACCAACCGGAAGCCATTCTGACGCCTTATCCTAATGGGCAATTAATAACGGCGCCATTTGAACAAGATTTTTCTAATTGGCCGATTTACGGATTTGCCAACCTCTATGACCCCACACTGACCCGCATGGTTTATCAGCAAGCAGATCGCAACCAAAACAGCCTGGTTTTTCTGGATCTGGAAAGCAACCGTAATTTGAACACATTGGATTCGGGCAAAGATTATGGCAAGTTTCCGGTTTGGTCACCGGACGGCTCAAAATTCGCGATTTATTTACCAAGTCTTAATGAACTGGTGGTCACAAACTCAGATGGCGCCGTCCTGGGCTTTTTCAAACCGGAGGAAGTATTGACCATCGATCAATTGGCCTGGTCACCAGACAGCCAAACGATTGCCTTTGTATACGATGACCCATCTTATTCCGCCAATGCACAGCGCATCGGAACCTTCAACCCCCACACACAACAAATCAATTATATTTGCATCACCATGAATTCGTACGAAGTAAATGAAGTTTTCTGGTCACCAGATAACGCTTACCTGGCCGTCGCCTACGCCGAATCCAGCAGCACACGGGATTCAACCCTGATCGTGTCGTTAACCACCGATGCGGTTTACCTTTTCAAGAAGAATTATCACCCCATTGGCTGGCTGACGGCTCAATAAACAATTCAGTCGCAAACGCAATCAGGCGGCCATAGATCCTTCTCGGATGATGGCCGCCTGATTTAACTTTTTACCCGATCAGCGCTGTTTGAATTTACCGGCTTCTTCGACGTAAGCCAGCGACTGATGGCGGAAATACGTGTTATACAGCGTGGAATAATGCCCGCCCTGCGCCAGCAATTGATCGTGATTGCCCTCTTCAATAATCCGGCCATGATCAATGACGATGATCCGATCGACTGCCCGCACCGTAGAAAGACGGTGGGCAATGAGAATACTGGTGCTGCGCGCCAGGATCAAATTCAATGCCTGCTGAATCTGCCATTCGGTGAATGGATCCACCGAGGCAGTGGCTTCATCCAGAATGAAGATGGCCGGTTTCTGCACCAGTACGCGCATCAGCGATACCAGCTGGCGCTGTCCCATCGAAAGCCGAGCTCCGCGTTCGCCAACCTCGGTTTGCAGCCCTTCGGGCAATGTCTCCACCCACTCCCCATCGCCAATCGTATGCGCAATCGCGCGGATTTCCGCTTCACTGGTTTGCGGACAGGAGTAGCGGATATTTTCAATGACCGATCCGGCGAAAAGGAAAGGCACCTGCGTGACGATGCCCAATTGAGAACGGTAAGAGGGCAGATCAAAGCTGCGGATATCGATGCCATCCACCAGCAGCGAGCCTGCCTGATATTCATAGAAACGGGCGATCAATTTTGCCAGAGAAGACTTCCCGGCTCCGGTATGGCCGACAAAAGCCACATTTTCGCCCGGGGTGATATGCAGGTCAAAATCCTGCAAAATCGGTTCATTTTCCTTATAGTGGAAGGAGAGGTGATTAAAATCAATCCGGCCATTGAGCTGCGGCGCGGGATTGGCGGCAATCTGGCGCACGGCCGGTTCCGCGTCGATCAGCGCGAAAACGCGCTCGGCCGCGGAAAGGCCGTTTTGAATCTGGGTCCAGTAAGAGGATAGATTCATAATCGGCCCCATGAAACGATCCAGGCTGGAAATGAACAAATACCATGCGCCAATGGTCACCGCTCCGGCGGCAGCCGAAAGCGCACCCTGATAGACCAGGTAAGCGGTCATCAACCCGCCCAAGGTGTTCAGCGTGGGGAATACCGCTGAGAGCACCATTCCGCGTTTCACATTGACCTGGTAAGAAGTGGCATTGGCGCTGTCGAAAATATCGTAAATATGCGCTTCCTGGCGAAAATTTTTGGCAATCGATATACCGCTGACGGTCTCCTTGATGGTCTGGTTCACCGTCGCCATGGCGCGCATCCCGGTGCGGGTTACGTTGCGCGCCATCCCGCGAAAAGCCATGGTCAGGAGAATGACGAATGGGATCACCGCAAACATAATCAGCGACAGGTTCAAATCAATGTTCACCAATACGATCGCCAGAATGACCGCCTCAGCCAGCTGCGAGATGACATCCGAGGTGATCGAAACCAATTCACCAAAATCTTGAGTATCCGAAGTGATGCGCGAGGCAATCCGGCCGGAGGTGAATTGATCATAAAATGAAAGATCGTGCTCGGCGGCCGAATTAAAAGCGTCGCTGCCCAATTGAAAGACAACCGCCGCGATAATGCGCGTCATGGTGCGGCGCAGCCCCCAATTGGCCGACCAGGTGACCACGCCGGCCAGGAGAATCATGCCAAACAACAGCATGATTTGCTGAACGGTTAATGACGCGTTCAAATCGTTGACCGTCCGCGAAACGATAATCGGCTGAATGGCATTCGAACCAGAAATCACCAGCACCAGCGCCGCGGCGACGCCCAGCTTTTTTAAATGTGGTTTAAAATAATGACCAATGCGTCCGAACAGGACGCGGTCAGAATATTTGCGGTCGTATTTTTCTGCTTCCAGGCCTGCAAAAAATCCCATGGATCCCTTTATCTTTCGTTTTTACGTCTTCAGCATTCTGCCGGACGGATTATTCGGAGAAAATTTTACGGTAAGCGTCGCTTTCCTTCATTAACTGTTCGTGCGAACCGGCAGCCACCAGATGCCCGCCGCGCATCACCAGGATCAGATCAGCCCAGCGGATTTGGGAAAGACGGTGGGTAATAATGAAGGTCGTGCGGCCCTGGGCGGCCAGATTGATCGCGCGTTGAATTTTATCCTCGGTCGCCGAATCAATGGCGCTGGTGGAGTCGTCCAGCACCAGAATGTGCGGATTGGTTAAAAAAGCGCGCGCCAGAGCCAGGCGCTGACGCTGCCCGCCGGAAAGCGTCACGCCGCGTTCTCCCAAAACCGTCTGATAGCCTTCGTCAAATGTGCCGATGAATTCATCCGCCTGAGCCTGCTGCGCGGCCAGAATAATTTCCTGCGGATCGGCTCCGGGCTTGCCAAAACCGATATTTTCCGCGACCGTCTGCGAAAACAGGAAGATATCCTGCTCAATGATCGAAATCTGCTTGCGCAAAGCCGCCAGATTCCAATCGCGGACATCGACCCCATCCACCAGCACCTGCCCGCAATCGGTGTCATAGGTCCGGTTGATCAGTTTCACCAGGGTGGTCTTGCCCGAACCGGTTTGGCCGACAATCGCTACCGTCTGACCAGGCTTAACGGTAAAAGAGATATTCTCAACGGAACAATCTCCGTCTTCATAGGCGAAGCAAACATTCTCAAAACGGACCTCACCGCGCATTTCGGCTTGGTAGCCCTGTTCATTTTGATCCAGGTCATTCTCACGATTGATCAGCTCCAGAATGCGGCGCGCGCCGGCCAACCCCAGTGAAATTCGCGAATACGCAAAGATTGATATAAAGGTAGGAAAACCCAGCAAGGTGAGTAAGCCAAAGTACGCCACCACAGCGCCGGCATTGATCAGCCCCTGGTGAAACAACAGCAAGGCGTGCAGCAAACCGGCCGCCGTGCAAACCGCCAGCAGCAGCGCTGGCAGGAAGCGCGCCTCGACATCACCCTGATGCACCATCGCGCGCATAAAGCGCTGCGCGTTAGCGCGGAAACGCTCGATTTCACTTTTCTCCTGTGAAGCGGCTTTGACGGTTTCAATTCCGTCCAGCGCTTCGTTGAGGCGAGTGTTGAGATCGCCAAACGATGCGCGTACCTCGTCCGTTATGGGCATCAGCTCTTTGAGGTAGAAGCGCAGCAAGACGAAATAAAGAATGATGAAAATCAGGGGCGTAATCACCAGCGAAGAATGATAGCTGGGACCGACAATCAGCGGCACAAAAAGAAAGTTGATCGAACCAACCACCAGGTTGACGCCAGGGCTGAACAGGAAGTTCACCTGACGAACATCATTGGTAGCTCGCGCCATCGTATCCCCTACCGGCTGCAAATTGTGGAAAGTCATCGATTTGCCCAGCAGAGATGCATACAATTCCTGGCGCACCATCCGCTCAACGCGCTGAGCGACCAGTTCAAAACCGAAATTGCGCGCAAATTGAAGAATACCGCGCATTGATTGTGAAATCGCAATGATTATAGCGATCCGCAGCAGCGCCTGGGCATCAAACACCGTGGCCTGCATAACCTCTAATGCTTTGCCCATATAAATCGGGACAAAGGAGGCCAATGCCGCATTGGCAATTGCGCCCGACAGGGCAATCAGCACAATCGGCCATTGGTGGATAGTGTGCGATAGGATCCACCGCGCCGGGCCGCGGCGATCGGTGGTATACGGCGGGGGTAAGGTAAATTCAGCTGTTGACATAAAACGCGGGTCTCCGATGGAACAATTGTACCATTAAGGTATCCTCAATTTATTGCGGGAAGGCGGGATCTTCTACTCGCTATAACAGCGGAAATATCTATGGACAATACTGATAGGACTTTTATTGAAGAGCTCAACTGCCCCTGCAATGGGTTTAGCAACCAGCTCAACCAGTTCAAGAACGGCGCGACCACCCTCAACCCTGGATCTCAGTGAGCAAAATGGATATTGTGCCAAAATAAATCAACTATACTGATTTTCGATGATCGCTAAGTTTTTTTGTCACGCTTCCACAACAAATCTATTTATGTAACAACCAATCTTTTGTGTAAAAATGAACGGAAGAAAACTGATAATCGCATTGTGCCTCTTGTTGGCCGGCTGTAACATGACCCAGACGCCAGAACAGCCGTCACCGATTGCCTCAACCATAACTCGACCACCTGTATCCCCTATTCGAACGCCCTCCCCTACGATCAATGTAACCGTTTCACCAGTGATAACCCCAACTAATTATCCAAATATACAGGAGGCAAAATCTATTCAAGAGGTCATTAGCAGCGGCGTTTTCAGGGTGGATTTAATTAACAACGGATTTTGGAACCTGAAAACTGACACTTCGTATGAACTTGGCGAATCACGAAATTATGATGATTGGTATTACGAAGCAAAGCCATCGCCCAACAAATTGTATTTTGTAATCGGGCATGCACCATCGATCCCATTTTTGGACAGGTTAGATGTTTATTCAACCGATGGCGAGCTGCAAAAACGAATTCGACTGTCGCCAAAATGGCGTGATTATGTCTGGGTCGATAACGAGAATCTGGTATTAGAGGCGACGAAAGATGGCGTTTCTGAATTGTTGGTATACAATCTCGCAACGGATGAGCAAAAACTCATCCAACTTCCTTTTGACAACCTGTTTGAAGATGATCCTTCAAAAGTCTTGCCCGCTCCGCTTTGGCGAATTTCACTGAGCCCCAACCAGAAATGGGTGGCTTATCTTTCGAACGACGAAAAAACTGTTTTCTATGATCTCGAAAAGAATACGGTGATCTGGACATCGGAATCTGGAATCCTCAGTATGTGGGGGGAACCAGCCTGGTCGCCGGCCGAGAACTATGTGGCGGTACCCAGCAAAGCGGATCAAGCCTTGATTTTGCTAAACCAGGATGGAACAACTTTTGCAGCTTATCCGGCCAATATTCAGGATAAGCATAATGGACCTATCGATGAACTTATCGACTTTCCGGTAAAAGAATATACCTGGTCTCCAGATGGCAAATACCTGGCTATAAATGTTGATGATGAAGATCGCTCGAGTTTGGAATTTGTTGAAATGCCGTCGGGAAAAGTTAGTGATTTCAGTTTAGATGTGGATATTATCCTAGGAATTTTTTGGTCCTCTGACAGCCTCCAGCTTCTTATTTTACACGTTGAAACAAGCGGAACCCCTCCCACTCCGAGACGAGATGATATTTATATCGATCTGATTTCAAGGTCAATTTATAAATTCACCAATCAAACTCTTGTAACTGAATGGTATGGTTATAGCGATACCCTTACCTTTCACTGAGATGAACTCACGCAGCATTCCAATGCGCATCGGAGGAAATTATTTGACTTCTCTCGGTGCCAGCGGAATGACCATCGCTAAACCTGACGTACCTATTGATAAGATTCAAATCCTTCAGAAACTGGATTACACCAACTGCAACGGATTAACGCCTTATTGAGCGGAGCCCATTAGGATAAGGCAAACGCAGTAAATGGCTGGTTTTATTTAGGAATGATTCCGATGGAACAATTGCGCCAATAAAGCATTAGCAATTTTTCGCAGCAAGGCGAGATTCAGGCTTGACATTCAAAGAATCGCGGCCTATAATGATTTCACTTAGTTTATTCAGGAAATGAAGTAATGAGCCCTTTACCCCTCGGCAACCGTGACCTGATGCGCGCCATTAACCGCGCCGCAATTCTGACAACCATTAAATCAAACGGCCTGATTGACCGCGCTCAGGTTGCGCGCCTGACCGGCCTCTCCCCGGCCACCGTCACCGGGATTACGTCCGAGTTGATCGAGGAAGGGCTCGTTTTCGAAAAGCAGCCCGGTGATTCGCGCGGCGGCCGCCCGCCGATCTTGCTGGCTATCAATCCGCGCGGCGGTTTTGTGGTCGGCATCAAGTTAATGGAAGATCACGCACTCGGTGCGCTGACCGATCTGGAATCTACGGTTATCGCCAAAGACAGCCGCCCACTGAAAAATAAAAACTCCAGCGAGGCCATTGCCGTCCTTAGCGCTTTGGTGCAAAGCCTGGTCGCCCAAGCCAATATTGATCGCCGCCGGCTGCTGGGCGTGGGTGTCGGCCTGGCCGGCGTGGTCGATTCGGAACATGGTATTCTGCGCGAATCGCCTTTCTTCGGGTGGCGTGATTTGCCTTTGCGCGATCTGCTGCAAAACCTGGTGCAGACACCGGTGTATCTGGATAACGATGTCAATACCCTCACCCTGGCGGAGCAGTGGTTCGGCGCCGGGCAAGGAGTTGATCATTTTCTGGTAGTGACCGTTGGCCGCGGCATTGGCTTGGGGGTGGTTGCCAATGGACGCTTCTATCGCGGCACGGGCGGCGGCGCGGGCGAATTAGGCCATACCCTGATCGATCCGCAGGGCCCGCTATGTGACTGCGGAAAACATGGCTGCCTGGAAACCTACGCGGGCTACCCCGGTCTGCTGCGCTCTGCGCATCAGGCTTACCTGTCCGGCGAAGTTGACCAGGATGTCACCACAATTGAACAATTGATCCGCCTGGCAGGCGCAGGCCAGCCGGCGATGATGGAGCTATTGGCCCAGGCCGGCGGTTTATTAGGCCGGGCAATGTCCTCTTTAGTCAATATTCTTAACCCTGCCCTGATCATTATTGGCGGCGAAGGTGTTCAATTGGGCGCGCCTTTTTTTGAACCGCTGCAAAACGCGCTGCGGCAATACAGCATGCCGAACTTATTCCAAGATGTAAGAATTCAGATTGAACCCTGGGGTGATGACGTCTGGGCGCGCGGAGCGGCCAGCCTGGTCCTGCGCCAGTTGTTTGAATCCCCAGTTCACAAAGACACGAACTAACGGTAAAAATTTTGCGTCCAGTTTATTCATTCAGTTAATAAACTATCCAAGGAGGCAGCGTTCCTGACTTTTCTCGTTTCGTCTGTTCTTACCCTAGCGATCCAACTCTCTATCCATCTTCACTTTGAGGAGAAAACATGAGAAAGCGTTCGGCACTACTTGTTGTTTTCAGTGTTCTGATCATGGGCAGCATGCTGCTTTCAGCCTGCGCCACCCCTACACCAGAACAGGTCGTGGTTGAAAAAACCGTTGTCGTCACCAATGAGGTAGAGAAAGTCGTCACCCCTACCGCCGCGCCGGAAGGCCCGGTGACCATTACCTTTTGGCACGCTTACAACGCGGATGTAGAAGGCAAATACCTGGATGACACGCTCATTCCGGAATTTGAAGCCGCCCATCCGAATATTAAAGTTGAATCCGTACTGGTTCCGTACGACCAATTCCGCCGCAAACTGCTGATTGCCCTCTCGGGCGGCACCGCTCCGGATTTGGCCCGCGTGGACATCATCTGGGTGCCTGAACTGGCCGACCAGGGTGCGTTAGCAAAGATGGAAGAAGTAATTCCTGATTTCGCCACCTTCAGTGACCAATTCCTGCCCGGGCCGCTCTCCACCAACACGTACAATGGCGAACACTATGGTCTGCCGCTGGATACCAATACCCGCGTCCTGGTTTACAACAAAGATATGTTTGCGGCCGCCGGCATTGAAGCTGCCCCAACCACTATGGATGAATTCACCGCGGCTTGCGAAAAAATCAAGGCGTTGGGCAGCGATAAATACTGCTTTGCCGATGGCGGTACGTATGCCTGGGCTGTCAACCCGTGGATCTGGTCCTTCGGCGGCGACATCACCGACGCGAACATCTCCACTGCTACCGGGTATTTCAACGGCGCTCAAACTGCCGCTGCTTATGCCTACCTCAAAGATGGACTGGACAAAGGCTACATCAACCCGGGTATTCTGGGCGGCGGTGTGGATGCCTGGGGTGGTTTTTCTCAGGATCAAATTGCGATGATCTTTGAAGGCCCCTGGTTCCCCTCACTTTTCGAAAGCCAGTTCCCCGACAAAGCCTACGGCATGGCGCTGCTCCCGGCCGGTGAAGGCGGATCTGTTTCCGTCGTCGGCGGTGAAGATATCGTCATGTTCCAGCAGTCTCAGAAAAAAGAAGCCGCACTCGAATTTATGAAATACATGACTTCCGAAGAGACTCAGCTGAAATTGGTCTCGGTTGGTCAGATGCCCGTCTTGAAGAGCGCTGCTGATTCGGATACGATCAAAGAGCACCCGTACTTTGGAATTTTCCTGCAGCAGCTTGAAAACGCCAAAGCGCGTACACCCCATCCGCAATGGAGCAAGATCGAGGAAATCATCACCAACAGTGGGTCCGCCATCCTCAATGGCGACGTGGATGTCCAGGCCGGTTTGGATGACGCCGCTGCACAGATCGATCCGCTGCTGCCGCTGCAATAATCGTCGTCACTGACAGGGGTCGTTATGCAAAAAACAGGGGCAATGATGCCAGCATCATTGCCCCTGAAGAAACAGGTTGATTAATAGGACCAACCTTTTCAGGAAATCGTATGCCTCACTCTTCCTGAAAGACCCCTATTTAAAAAATTATTCCATGGAGCAGACTTATGCATATCAGTCTGAAAACCCAAAAAAAGATCATGCCGCTGCTTTTTCTCATCCCTGGAATGGCATTCTTCCTGATTTTCCAGGTTTATCCCCTGCTGCAGGGTTTTCAGATGAGTTTTTTTAACTGGCAGATCATGCCGGGTAAAGTATCAGAATTCATCGGGTTAGATAATTATATCCGCGCCTTCAATGACCCAATTTTTGGCCGGGCGTTTAAAAATACCCTCATCTATGCAGTCGTAACCGTACCGGCGCAGATGGCGCTGGCCATGGCTGCGGCTGTGCTCTTAAATGCCCTGCCGAAAGGCAAAGTGTTGTTCCGGGTGCTTTACTATTTGCCAGTGATCACCTCATGGGTGATTGTGTCTATTCTCATTCGCTATATGTTCCAAAGCCCGCAGGGTCTCGTCAATTATTATCTGGTCGAGGTGTTGCATCTCTTCAAAGAACCGCTGCCCTGGCTGCGCGATGCCAACCTGGCGTTTGTGCCAATTCTGATTCTGGGTGTTTGGAAAGGAATTGGCTGGTCCATGGTGATCTTCTTAGCGGCGTTGGCCGGCATTCCTAAAGAGCTTCAGGAAGCCGCCAGTATTGATGGGGCCACACCCTGGAAATCCTTCTGGCATATCACTATGCCGCTGATCAGGCCAACCATCGTCTATACCCTGGTGATGCTGCTGATCGGCGGGTTTAACGTATTTATCTCCGTTTATTTAATTACCGGCGGCGGGCCGCGCCAGATGACCGAAGTGATGCTCAGCTACGCCTATCATCAGGCTTTCGACAATCTCGATTTTGGGTATGGGGCCGCACTCTCTTACCTGATGGCCTTCATGATTATCGCCATGAGCTTCCTGCAGATCAAACAGCTGCGCAAGCCTGAAGAAACATTTTAACCATGCGCAGCCCTGCCTCAAGGAATTGACAACGATGAAACGAAAAACCATCCGCACTATTTTGCTCTACCTTTTGGCCATCGCCGGCGCAGCGGTGATGATCTTCCCCTTTCTGTGGATGCTCTCGAACGCGTTTAAGCCCAATGTGTATGTGATCGAGTATCCGCCGCAATTAATCCCGGATAACCCATCGTTTGAGAACTTTGTCGATGCCTGGACCTCGAATAAATTCCAGCTCTACTTTTTAAACAGCGCGTTCACAGCTGTGGCCGCCACCATCGGTACCGTTCTGGTTTCGGCGCTGACCGCCTATTCCTTCGCCCGTTTTAAATTCCGCGGCAAAGAACTGGTCTTCTCCCTGATGCTGGTCGTGCTGATGATCCCGGACATGATCACGATCATCCCGCGCTTCTACCTGGCGCGCGAGTTAAACTTGCGCAACAGCCTATGGGGGTTGATTCTGTTCTATATCGCCAGCGGGGTATCCGGCAACACCTTCCTCTTGCGCGGGTTTTTTGAAACCCTCCCGCATGAATTGGAAGAGGCCATGACCATCGATGGGGCCAACCCGTTTCAGATTTTCTTCCGCCTGGCGCTGCCCCTTTCAGCGCCAGCATTGGCTACCGTAGGAATTTTCTCCTTCCTCGGTAACTGGGACGAATATGTGTGGGCTTTGACCATTATTGACGATCCGAACAAACGCACCCTGCCGATCGCAATTTATTCCTTCCAGGGTCAGCATGGTACCGAATGGGGCCTGATTTTCGCCGCCATGATCATCGCGCTTATCCCGGTTGTGATTATCTTTATCAGCCTGCAAAAGTATTTTACCGGCGGCATTACCGCCGGCGCGTTCAAAGGCTGAACCGCGGAATGAAGCATGTTTATTCTTACCTTATCCTTTTATCATTATTTTTGCTGGCAGCTTGCCGGCCACAATCCAGCCCCGAGGAGTTATCCATGTCCAGTCAAACCGCAGTGATTCGTTCAATTACCTTTGAGAAGGTATTCTTTACCCCTGGCGAACCGGTCCGCTGGACGATTGAATTGCATGCCGACCAGCCCTTTACCGGCCAGATTATCACCGAAATCCGCAGCCTGGATGTGGTTGCAACCCGCTTCATACAACTGGTCAGTTTTGGCCCCGGCGAGTGGCAGGCTGAATTAGCCTGGAACGCGCCGGAAGATGCCCCGCAAGGGTATGGCATGGAGATCACGCTCCAGAAAGACGGGCAGACCATCGCGCAGGTTTCAAGCGCCTTTGACGTATTGGAAAAGTGGACGCAAAATCCGCGCTACGGATTTCTGACCGATTTCTACCCCGGCCGCAGCGACGGCAGCGCGGCCCTGGACACTTTAGCGAATTACCGGATCAATGGCCTGCAATTTTACGATTGGATGTATCGTCACGAACAATACCTGAGTGATCAGGAACCGTACACCGATTTGCTCGGCCGTCAATTATCACTTGAAACGGTCCAGCAGTTAATCGAACTCGCCCACCAGCGCGGAATGGCCGCCATGCCTTATACAGCCGTTTATGGCGCATCAATGGATTTCTACCGACAGCATCCCGATTGGGCATTGCTCGAACCGGATGGTAAACCGCACCTTTTCGGGGATAATTTTCTGGTCATCATGGATCCGCGCCCGGAGTCGCCCTGGACAGCGCATTTACTGGATCAGTTCGACCAGATTTTGAAGCGGACCAATTTTGACGGTATTCATCTAGACCAATATGGGGCGCCGAAAACAGGCTACACCGCAAGCGGCGAGAAATACACCCTAGACCAGCCGCTGGCCGATTTGATTAATGCCACCGCCGGCGTGGTGCAAGCCGAGCGCGGCGACGCCGGCACAGTGGTTTTCAACGCTGTTACCAATTGGCCGATTGAAACTGTAGCGCCCTCACAGGAAGACCTGGTATATATCGAGGTCTGGACGCCCTATGATAGCTTTAACGATCTGGCTGCCCTGGTGCGGCAGGGGCAGCAGCTTGGCAACGGCAAACCGGTGGTGATCGCCGCCTATGTCCACGTTGACGAAGCAGTCAATGTCATTTTGAACGACGCCATTATTTTCGCAAGCGGCGGCAGCCATATCGAAATGGGAGAAAACGGGGGCTATCTGGCCGACCCTTATTTTCCCAAGTACGAACAGCCCTCCGCGGAATTGGCAGCCCGGCTGCAGCGTTACTATCTTTTCAGCCTGCGCTATCAAAATATCCTTGGCCCCGCGACTCAAGACGGCGCAGCCGGACGGTTTGCCGCGCTCAGCCTGCCGGGTTATGAAACATCCGCGAACGTCAGCAAAGACAAAATCATGCCGCTGATTCGCAGCAGCCAGTCCGCTACGGCCATCAGCCTGGTGAATTTGCTCGGTTTGCCGCATGGCGAATGGGCGAAGGGTCTGGTTAACGCCCCGACTGCCCAGAAGGATCTGACGCTGAAACTCAGCGCCCCTGCCGGCAGACTCAATGCCGCCTGGTTCGCCACCCCAGACGGGGAGGACTTACGCCTGCGGCCCGCAGATTTTGAGCAATCAGCCGATACCTTAACCGTGCAGGTCCCCTCTCTTGATTATTGGAGCTTAATTTTATTGGATTGGAGCGAATAACATTGAACCCAGCATTAACCTCCCACAGCCTGAAGGTGATCTTAACCAATCAAGCAGCCAGCGGGGCCTATATCGCCAGCCCGACTTTTCCAACTTACCACTACTGCTGGTTCCGTGACGGGTCTTTTATTGCCTACGCTATGGACCGCTACGGCCAGCATGAATCTGCGGCTGCCTTTCATCAATGGGCAGCAGAAGCGCTGCTCAAGCGCAGTCAGACGGTTCAGGATGCTCTGGCAGATATCCGGTCCGGGCGTCCGCTGGCGCCGCAGCATGAACTGCACACGCGCTATACCCTGGACGGTGAAGACGGCACCCAAGAAGAATGGCCCAACCATCAATTGGACGGTTTCGGCACCTGGCTGTGGGCTTTAGGCGAACACCAGCGATTAAGTGGAAAAAAGCTACCGGAAGCCACCCTGCAAGCCGCCGAACTGGCGGCGGAATATCTGGCGGCCCTGTGGAATCATCCCTGTTACGACTGCTGGGAAGAATATCCGCAGGAAATCCACACGGCCACCTTAGGCGCAATTTATGGCGGGCTGCGTTCGCTGACGGAGATGCGGCCCAACCAGCGCTTTGCCGCTGTGCTTTCAGAGATCAGCCAAAAAATTGAGCAGGAGGCGGTTTATAAAGATTACCTGGTGAAATTCCCTGGCTCTTACACCGTGGACGCCAGCTTGATCGGCCTGGCGGTCCCGTATCAGATGTTTTCTGTAGATGACCTGATTTTCAGCGCCACTATCCGCCGCATCGAGGGGACTTTGCTGCGGGAAGGGGGCGTCCACCGCTACCCAACCGACACCTATTACGGCGGCGGCGCGTGGATCCTGCTGACCGGCTGGCTGGGCTGGTATTACGTCCGCAGCGGACAAATTGAGAAGGCCAAAGCCGCTCTATCCTGGATTGAACAGCAAGCCGATGCGGAAGGCAATCTGCCTGAACAGGTCCCTTCTGGGTTAAATGATCCTAATTATTTCCAACCCTGGGTCGAGCGCTGGGGTCCGCCCGCCACCCCATTGCTCTGGTCACACGCTAATTATCTGATCCTCACAAAAGAAATTGAAACCGCCACCAGCGGAAAATAAACAAATACACTCAGACAATCCCTGCGGTTGATTTGCTTATAAATCTGCCTGTTATCCATTTTCCATCAAAAAAAGATCCATTCGCCGCACACCCTTAAGGTCGTCTTAAGGGTGTGTTTAGTTTGCCGTAAGGACGCCGAAAAAACAAAAGCGTATCATAGTTGCAGGATCAGGAAATAAGCTCCTTTCCAGCACGGGCGAGGCTTCTCCTCCCCTCCCCCGCCGGTGCAACGGTCTTTCGGCCAACTGAGGCTCATCGCTAAGGTTGGCCGAAAGAACCGACCTTTCCTGAATTCGGGGACGCAATTTATCGATGATTAACAAGCGGAGGCACTTGTATGTTGAAAAAATTTCTAATCACCAGTTCAGCATTGGCGACAGTGCTGGCTCTTTCAGCCTGCTCCACCTTTTCTGCAATTTCAGGGACGGCGGCCGCAGCCCCGTCAGTTCAGTCACAGGCAGCCACGGCCAGCCCGGCTGCTGAAGCCACGGCCGAGCCGACCGATACTTCATCCAGCACACCGGTCCTTTCCGGTGATGCTTCAACAGCCTTAGCAGCCATTCAGGGTACGCTGAGTGGAATTTATGAAAAAGTCAACCCGTCGGTTGTCAATATTGAGGTCACAACAACAGTCAGCCAGAGTCAGAGCTGGCCGTTCGAGTCTCCCTTCAGCACGCCGCAGGGCCAATCTCCCTCTCAGGTCGAACAGGCGCTCGGGTCTGGTTTCGTGTGGGATAAAACCGGTCACATCGTTACGAATAACCATGTCGTGAGCGGCGCCGATACCATTACCGTGCGGTTTTCGGACGGATCCACTGCGGACGCAACCCTGGTAGGAGCCGACCCAGACTCTGACCTGGCTGTTATCAAAGTGAATGTGGATGCCAGCAAGCTATACCCGGTCACCGTGGCTAACTCAGACAATGTCAAGGTCGGCCAAATGGCCATCGCCATCGGCAACCCCTATGGGTTGGAAGGCACTATGACTGTCGGTATCGTTTCAGCGTTGGGCCGTTCTTTGGACAGCACAACCTCCGCTGACTCTTCCTCAACCGGAACCTATACCATTCCAGATGTCATCCAGACCGACGCCCCGATTAACCCGGGCAACTCTGGCGGCGTTCTGCTCAACGATGTCGGCGAAGTTATCGGCGTCACCTCGGCGATTGAATCTTCTACCAACTCGAATGCGGGTATTGGTTTCGCCATCCCGGCCAATATCGTCACTCGCATCATTCCGAGCCTGATTTCTGACGGCAAAGCACAGCACGCCTGGCTCGGCATCAGCGGCACGACCATGACCCGCGCAATCGCAAAAGCGATGAACTTGCCTGAAGATACCACCGGCGCGTTGGTGTACGCGGTTACCTCCGGCGGCCCGGCCGCCACAGCTGGCCTCAAAGGCTCCAGTGACGAAGCTACCATTCAAGGCTCGCAGATTGGCATCGGCGGCGATGTGATCACCGCCATCGACAGCCAGCCGGTCAAATCGTTTGACGACCTGGTCAGCTACCTGACCACCGATGTCGAAGTCGGTCAGACAGTCACCCTGCAGGTTCTGCGGGACGGCAAGACCATCAACGTGGACGTGACCCTCGGCAGCCGGCCGACCGATCAGGCAACGCAGGAAGCCAGTTCCGTTCAAACAGCCAACCGTGGCGGATACCTGGGCATCACCGGCGCGACCATGGCGCCGCAGATTGCCGAAGCCATGAACCTGGATCAGAATACCGCGGGCGTCTTAGTTGCCTCGATTGACAATGGCTCGCCGGCCGACAAGGCTGGTTTGAAAGGCGGCGACAAGACCGTCTCAATCAACGGCAATGAAGTTCCGGTCGGCGGCGATATCATCACCGCAGTTGACGGCCAGAACGTGGAAAGCATCCAATCGCTGCGCGAAATGCTGAGCAATTATTACCCGGGCGATATTGTCACCCTGACCATCTTGCGGGATGGCGGCGAAATGCAAGTTTCAGTAACCCTGGGTGAACTGCCCTAACTAAACCAACACCCTCATAGGGGCCAAACGGCCACCGAAGAGTTTCTTCCCCTCAAGCAGCGACCGGGTTCAAGCCCGGTCGTCTGCTTTAATTATTTACACTCAGCCCTCCGATCCGATCGATTCGGTTTACGACGCAAGTGCGGATGGCTTTATTAAATCAAACAGCGGTGTCATCGGGCTACTGCCTGAAGACACCGCTGTGGACCATCATTGCCCGCTGCTATTCAATCGTAATCTTATTGGCTACATCAAATTCCAAAGCCAATTCAGTTTGCTCAACTTGCAAAATCGTTACCGGAGTCTGCGCCAGAATTTTCACCCTGCGCCCTGGCAAAATTCCATAAGCCTGCAAGGATTTTTCCTCAATTTTTCCCAACCCGGCTGTGCTGCGAATCATCACTTCGCTTCCAGGCAGGGCGTTGGAGAGGACAGCCTGGCTGAAAGGATTCATCTTATCGCGTCTAAAAAACAAAGTGCGTGCCTGCATGTCATGCTCCTTTGAAGATCTTTCGTATCCAACCCGCTGATTTCGAATGTGCCAGATTGATATTGCTGACGCCGCAATTCGGGCAGCAAGTCGTGGCGCAGCCCTGGTGTAAAGGACAACCGCTGCACGAAGGGTTGACGGCCGCATTATAGTGATAGCCGCAAACCGGGCAGGTCACCCAAGGTTCAGCTTTCGGCTGCGCGGATTGTGCTTTAGTCGCTTCCATTTCCATCTCAGGCGCCCCATCCAACCAGAAGCAGCAGCCGTTCCAATAAACCGCCTACCAGCAAGGCAAACGGGAAAATAAACGCCACCATGCCGGCGGCTATCTTCCAGCCGCGTTCCTTAATGATGACAAAAACGCTGGCGATGCAGGGCACAAACAAAGTGATGGTCGTAATCGAAACCACCGTCTGAACTGGGTTGAGC
Organism: Bellilinea sp.; assembly: GCA_036822575.1. Classification (GTDB taxonomy): domain Bacteria; phylum Chloroflexota; class Anaerolineae; order Anaerolineales; family Anaerolineaceae; genus Bellilinea. Next base: position 51,774 of record DAISHK010000004.1, read on the forward strand.
AATCCCTGCGCCTGCATCAAGTACAGGCCAGTTGCGGCAAAGTCGCGGCGGATAAAGCCTAACAGGAAGGAAGAAGCCGCTTCCGCTGGCAAACCCAGCCAGCCAGTCACCACCGGCTGAAAAGCGTTGATCAGTCCTGGCAAGAGATGCGCTTTATCCAGGCCGAACAACAGCACCGTGCCCAGTAAAAACAGCGGCACAGCCTCTTGAATGTACCATTCCATACGCGCAAAGGTCTTGGCCAGCACATTGCTGAAAACCGGCATGCGCAGCGGCGGCAATTCCACCACCAAAGGCATGCGCTCACCGGGAGTCAATTTAGCCGCCAGCCAACCGACCAGAAGCAGTACCAGTAAAACCACACCGGCCCAAATCAAGGCCTCGCCCAGTGATATCCCCGCCAGCATGCCCATCACCACGCCCAGTTGCGCCGAGCAGGGCACCGCCAGCGCCAGCAGCAGTGTCACCAGAAAGCGATCGCGCGGCCGGTTGAGAATTCGGGTGGTCATGGTTGCCATGGTGACACACCCCAGGCCTAATACCATCGGCAATACCGCCTGCCCATTCAAACCGATCATACTGAAGAGCCGGTTGGTCAGCACCGCCAGACGCGGCAGATAGCCCGAGTCTTCCAGAATGCCAAAACTGATAAAAAACGTAAAAACGATTGGCAGGAGCAAAGCGATGGCGTAAGTCATTCCCATCGTCCACAAGCCATATTCACCCACGAAAAAATCACTGATAAATTGATTCGGTATGAGGTGCTGGACAAAATTCGTCAGCCAGGGATTGATGATATTACCAAACAGATCGCCCTCGATCCAGCCGACCAGCGTGCTGGCGCCGAAAACACCGACGAACCAGTACATGGCGTACAGGACCAGCAATAAAATCGGCAGCCCCCATAGCGGATGAGTCGCCAGGCGGCCAAGTCTGACGCCCAGGCTTTCTTTGCCTGAATCAGCGCCGGTCAGCGCCTTCTGGGCCAGTTGCTCGACGTATGCATCGCGGGTCTGACGAATGACTGCCGCCGGATTGGCTGCCAGGCTGTCAGCTAAAGCCACGCGCTGTGCGCGCAATTCATCCATTTCTGCCGATTCCAGCCGGCCGCACAACCAGTTCTCAGTGACCGAATCTTCAGACAGCCATAATAACCCCAGCGAACGGCCGGAGACGGCCGCCTGCGGCAGCCGCGCTTCCAGATCATTCAGCGCTTGTTCAATCAGCTGTGGGTATTCGATGGCAAAGGATGACCGGTGTGCGCCTGAGATTGCATCCAATAAATCGTTCAATCCCTGTCCGCGCGTAGCCACCGTTAAAATAACCGGGATTCCGAGCGCATCTTCAATCGGCTGAGCATCCACTTTCAACCCGCGCGCCTTGGCTTCATCCATCATATTCAGCGCCAGGGCCAGGGGCACACCCATTTCAGCCAGCTGCACTGTCAAATGCAGTGTCCGGCGGATATTTTTCGCATCCCCCACCTGCAGGACGGTACGAACCGGATCTGTTATAAGAACTCGCTCCGTCACGTGCTCATCTTCACTGCGCGAAGGGAAAGATACAATTCCTGGCGTATCGACCAGCGTAATGCCCTTAACGCCCTTCAACAGTCCTTGCGTGATTTCTACGGTGGTCCCGGGGTAATTCGAAACAATGACGTACTTGCCCGTCAGCCGGTGAAACAAAATCGACTTGCCAACATTGGGATTGCCAACCAAGGCAATCCGGTCTCCGCTCCCCAGTGAATTTTCATTGACCGTTGTGCAATGCGCCATACCAGACCTTCTCTATCAATAAGAATAATTTCTGACCAGAAAGACCGCTGCCATTCCAGCGGGAAACAGTTTCGATCAGAATATAGGTTAGGAGCTGTTCTTTGCGGAGGCAGCGCACTCTCTGCACACGCCATAGAGAACAAGGCTCATACTTTCAATTTGGGCTTCATGCTGTACTGCGAAATCGCGTTCAATTTGCTCCAGAAGCGGGGCCGGAAACTCAATGATCTTATTGCAAATCCGGCAGCGAAAATGACAATGACCGCGGTTCTTATCCTCAACCGGGTCAAACCGCTCCTGGCGGCGTTCATTCTCAAACAAACGCCCGTTAACCAAACCACCCTGTTCCAGCCAGCGCATGGTTCGGTAAACGGTGGACAAATTCAAATCAGGATCTTCCTTGCGCGCCCGGTTGAAAATTTCAACCGCGGTGGGATGATCGGTACAATAGGCCAGTGTTTCAAGAATCAAGCGGCGCTGATTTGTCATCCGGCCGCCGCTTTCTCGCAGCTGATTAATTGCACTCTGAATCAGGTCCATTTGAACTTCTTTCGTTATTTGCAAATTATTTGCATTAGCTTATTGCAAATAATTTGCATCAAGATGTTCTAATTTTAAGCGGCCCAGGTCAGATTGAATAGTGCAGGCTATCACCCAATTACCGGTAATATATCACCCAGTTGCTGCGGATAGCCTGCGATTAATTATGAATGGATTAACGTCTGGTTAGCGACGCACATCAACTGCTCAGACTTTGATAAGCGCGCCCGCGCCTGATCGCGCAGCAGGTTCACCCCGGTAAAAAATTCGCGCATTAAGATCACCAGGAGATAGCGATTCTCCGGCTTAAGCAGCAGTTGATTATCTTGGCGGTCAAAGGAACCCAGCAAATCTAAAAAGAGGGTTTCCTTCCACAGACCCCGCTCAACCGAAACGCCGAAATCTTCTTTAAAAGTCTTTTTATTCAGCTTCAGATCAAACAATTCCATCATAAAGCGGTACTGCATTTGCTGCGTTTTTGCGTAGTGGCGTTTCGCCATTACGGACATTTTGCCGCTCTCAATAGCCTTGTTATAGTCTGTCACCGAGAAGGTATTGACATACAACGTGCCATCCAGGTAGGAAAATGACCCTGACCCAATGCCAACATATTCTTCATATTTAACAATGTACTCGTCGATCATATGTGTATCTTCGCGCGAGAAGGTCCAGGCAGAAAGCGGCGTATACACTTTGCCTAACTCATTGGCAATTAGCTTATAGAAGCGACCCTCACGGTCATAATCCACACGGCCAACCGAGCGATCCATCGCATATTTTACTGAAGGCGCACTCATCAGCGGATAGAACGTGCATTGTTCAGCGCCGCTCTCAATAATGCGCTGAATATCAGCCCGCAAAATTTCTTCGGTCTGGCTGGGGAAGTTAAAGATCATATCCACATTCAATGACGGCAAGATGCCAGCCGCATTGCGGATATTCTCGAACACTTGCTGGCCAGAACCAAAGCGGTCATACCGGCTCATCTGTTTCAGCAGATCGTCATCAAAGCTCTGCACCCCCACCGAAAGTCGATCCACCCGGCCCTTGAGTTTGCCCAAAATCTCCGGCGTCAGGTGATTCGGGTTCGTTTCGCAGGAAACTTCGGGAATTCCAAATAATTCCTTGGCCAGGTCAATCGTTTCGACCAATTCGTCAATCAAAATCGTAGGCGTGCCGCCGCCAATGTACATGGAAGCAAATTGATAGCCCAATTTAGCCGTCATGCGCATTTCTGCACGCAGATTGCGGAAGTAAGCAACCGCCCGGTCTTCATTAAAAAGGAAGCGATTAAACGAGCAATACGGACATAAGCTCTCGCAGAAAGGCACATGCGCATAAAGGACATAAGTCTGCCCTTCGCGTGGCCCGGGTAAACTGGTGCATTCCGCAGGCTGAAGTTCAAAATATGGCCGGGTTAAATACCGGACGTAATTTGTGAGTAATTTTGCTGCACTTGATTGAACGAAGCCAAGATCATATTTTTCTGATTGGGTCATAATGATTTAATTCCTGTTTTCAGAGTTAACTGATAACCGTCTTCACCAATAAACGCGCTTCACGTAATCTTGAAGATAAACTTACCCCAATTCGCCGACCTTCATTTTTGTGAAATAATACACGATCTAAGATTAATATTACCACAATTTATATCCACATTGATTAGAAAGGGGCTTTCCTCACCCAGAAAACATGAGAAACCTCACCGACTGCTGCCCCTGCGCTATCAATTGGCCGATTATCAAGCATTATAGTCCAAAAGTAAATGGTTAATATCATTAATTTACGATGACCCGGCCGTCATTTGTCATCTTCAAACCACAAGAGCCAGTTAATAGTCCGCTCTTGTGGTTTAAAGATGGTCGCCTGTTATTTTAATGAGAAGCGATTAACTTACGCGCATACACGGGTATGCTCAAGAGCATAATCGACCAGCATGCCGGGCAGATCCACCCCCGTCAGCGGGACGGTCGAGTGGAACTCCATGGTGTGATTCACCTCGTTGACCAGCAGCCCGCGCTGGGGATCTTCAAGCAAATCCACAGCCACCACCCCGCCGCCAACGGCCCGGGCTGCCGCCAGGCTTAATTCCGCGATTTCATCAGTCACCGGGCAAACTTCCGCCGCACCGCCGCGCGCTGTATTGGTGATCCAATGCGGGGACTGGCGATAAATGGCGCACACCGTCTGGTCGCCGATCACAAACGAGCGGATATCGCGGCCAGGTTTATGAATATACTCCTGAATGTAAAACACGCCATGCTGGAACGATCCAAGTGTTTCTTTGTGTTCCAAAATTGCCTCGGCTGCTTCATGATCGTTAACTTTCGCCAGCAGTCTTCCCCAGGAGCCCACCAGAGGTTTCAGAATCAGCGGATAGCCAATGCGATCCATGATCTCCAGGGCCGCCTCGGCTGTAAACGCCGTCCAAACCCGCGGCTGCGGCACACCGGCTTGCTGCAAAGCCGCGCTGGTGGCTAATTTATCCCCGCAGGTTTCCGCCACGCGCGCCATATTCACCGTCGGAATGCCCCAGGCGTTCAGGACTCGGGTAGTGTACAGACCATTTTTATAGGACAGGCTGCGTTCCAAAACCACATCATATGCCAGCCAGCGGCCAGGCTCATTCAATTCCAGACCAATCTGCCGGTCGTCGATGCGGTCATAATCCACGCCGCGATTTTCAAGCGCCTCAAAAATCCATTTTTCTTCAACCCGCACGCGCGAGTACAATACGCCAACTTTCATTGAATAACCTTCCTTCTTAATCTAAATTCTCCAGCACGGCGCGGGTAATCTCGCCGGTCGATTTTGGACTGGGTTCGCAGGCGCCTGCCAGTGGACCAGCCAGCGCAGCACAGACTGCCTGTTGAATCCGCTCTGCAGCGGCCGGCTCGTGCCAGTGGTAGCGCAGCAATAAGGCCGCGCTGAGGATAGCGGCGATCGGGTTGGCAATCCCCTGCCCGGCAATATCCGGCGCAGAGCCATGCACCGGTTCCGCCAGCGCAATGCCGTCGCCCAGGTTGAGGGATGGCGCCAGCCCCATGCCGCCCATCCAATACGAAGCCTCATCGGAGAGAATATCGCCGAATAGATTGGTGGTAATCAACGCCTGAAAATCGGTCGGGGTTGCGATTAATCGCAGCGCGGCTGCATCGACCAGTAATTCATCCATTTGAATGGCCGCTTCGTCTGCCAGGACCTGGCGCACACTATCGCGAAAGAGACCATCGGTCAGCGGAAGGATATTGGCTTTATGGACAATCGTCAGCCGCTGCCGCTGTTCGGCGCGCATCAATTCAGCGGCGCGACGCGCCAGCCGCTGAGAGGCCCCCCGCGTAATCACCCGTTCGGCGATGGCCGTTTCTCCAGCCGGCCCTTCCAGATGCTCGCGCCCGGCATACAGGCCCTCACTGTTTTCGCGAAAAATCACGAAATCCACCTCCGCCCGCGGAGAAACACCCGGCAGGCTGAAGATTGGGCGGACATTCAAATACAGATCAAGCGCCTGACGCATAACCAAGACAGCGCTGCGATACCCCGCCACCTTGCGGCTGGGTGAGGATACCGCGCCGAACAGAGCCGCGCCGCATGTGCGAATAGCGTCCAGGGTTTCTTGCGGGACGGACGTACCGCAGGCTTGAAAACAATCCCAGCCAGCCCGCGCCGGGACCAGTTCAAGCTGCGGGCAGACCGCCTGCAGCACTGTTACCGCCGCCGGAATAACTTCCTGCCCGATCCCATCTCCGGGGATGACGCATAATTTCATCAGGCTTCTCCCGGGAAGCGGCCATACTGGCGTACATACTGAGCGATTCCGCCGGCGGCCAATATTGCGCGGGCAAAATCCGGCAGCTGGGGCAGGGCAAACCGCCGCTCACCAGATTCAGCCTGCACCCAGAGCGTACCGGCATCCAGATCCAAACGCGCCATCTGACCCTCCTGCAATTGGCCGGACAGGTTCGCATCCGTATAGAGCGGAATACCCAGATTGAGTGCGTTGCGAAAAAAGATGCGCGCGAAACTGGGTGCAATGATTGCCCCGACTTGACGGCGGCGCAGCGCTTCAACCGCATACTCTCGCGAAGAACCGCACCCGAAATTCTCTCCGGCGACGATGATATCGCCTGGTTGGGCTTGCTGATTAAAATCCGGACGCGCCTCAATGAAAGCGGCCTGGCCGACATCGGCGTCTGGGCGCATATACGGCGCGTAACGGCCGGGTACGATTTGATCGGTATCTACATCTGAGCCAAATTTCCAGATCCGCGCCATGATTAAAGTCTCCTTGGATCGCTGATGACACCGGTCAGCGCGGTTGCAGCCGCCACCGCCGGTGAGGCAAGATAAATCGACGAAGTCGGCGCACCCATGCGCCCTTTAAAATTACGGTTGCCAGTTGAAAGGCAAACCTCCCCTTCCCCCAGCGCGCCTTGATGCCGTCCCATGCATGGACCGCAGCCGGGGGTCGTCAGAGCCGCCCCAGCCGCCAGCAAAGTCGCGAGGGTATCATCGCTGGCCGCGCGGGCCAGTTCTTGACTGGAGGCCGGGGTCACAATTAAGCGCACAGACGGGTCAACCTGACGGCCGCGCAGCACGTCGGCTGCCTGGCGCAAATCCTCATAGCGGCCATTCGTGCAGGTGCCAAGAAAAACCATATCCACTCGCGTGCCGGCTACCTGTGAAAGATCCACCACATGATCCACCGCATGCGGCAGAGCAACCTGCGGCTCCAGATCATCCAGGTTGATTTCAATCTGGCGCAGATAGCGCGCGTCCGCATCCACAAAAAGCCATTCTGGAACATCCCAATCCGCGGCAGCCGGGCCGAAAGGAGGCACAATGCCGGCCTTGGCGCCCAGTTCAACCGCCATACTTGCCAGAGTCTGACGCTGCGGGCGACTCAGCCAATCCAGGCCGTGATATTCCACCACAGCGTAATTTGCGCCGGCAATGGTCAGCACCTGGCCGATTTTCAGCGCCAGGTCTTTTGCGTCAACGCCCGGGGTGAAACGGCCGCGTACCTGTACCCGAATCGTTTCGGGTACCCGCAGCCAGGTGCGCCCGGTTGCCCATACCAGGGCGATATCGGTGGAGCCCATGCCAGACCCAAAGGCTCCGACTGCGCCATAACTGGTTGAATGCGAGTCGGAGCCTAAAATGATTTTCCCCGGAGCAGCAATGCCTTCTTCGATTAAGACCTGGTGGCAAATGCCGCGGCCGACGTCAAATAACCGGACGCCCTGTGCGCGCGCGAAAGCGCGCACCCGGCTTTGCTGGTCGGCGGTTGCTACCGTAGCAGCCGGCGCAACATGGTCAAGGGTGATCACCAGTTGCTGCGGGTTATAAACGGCGTCTTTTCCAAGTTCCTCGTTCAAAATTCGAATAATCGATGGGCTGAGGGAATCGTGGCTCATTACCACATCCGGTTCAACCACCACCAGTTCACCAGGTAAAACCGGCCTTCCGGCGGCGTGCGATAAGATTTGTTCTGCGAGTGTTTGTCCCATTGCTTCTCCTTCGGGCGTTTTCACCGGCGGCAAGACTGGAGCGGCTGACCTGAGTCAGCAGGCGGTCCACTTCATCCAGCGCCAGGGTGCGTTCATCAGCTAAAATTTTGATTTCTTCAGTAATGGATTTAATTTGATCGTCGCTCAGGGCAATCCCCAATTGATCCGCACGAGAACGGATGGCATTCCAGCCAGTAAGGCGATGCGCGATATGGATATAACGCGTCAAACCAAAATCTTCTGGCCGGAGCACTTCGTAAGTGGACGGATTGTTCAAGACCGCTTTCGCGTGAATGCCAGCTTTATGTGTGAATGCAGAAAATCCGGTGATGTAATTGTTAAAAGGAATATCCACCCCGACCAGACCGGCCACATAACGATCCAATTCCAGCAGCATGGGCAGATTGTATTTATCGACCCAGGCCGGATTCAACGCATATATTCTCGCAATCAAACCACCCAGCGAGGTGATACCGTTGCGTTCGCCAATTCCTAAGACACTGGTATCGATGTGGGTCGCTCCGGCTTCCAACGCGGCATGCGCATTGGCAATGGCGCAGCCGGTGTCATTATGGCCATGAAATTCAATATCTGCCCAAACGCGGGAACGTAAAGCGGACACCAGCTCATAGATCTCGCGCGGCGTTCCAATACCAACCGTATCCGCAATGCCGACCCGATCAACACCCATTGCATCCACAGCCTGATAAACGCGAAATAAATCTTCCGGGCGGCTGCGCAAACTGTCCTCAGTACTGAAGCGCATTTCAACGTTCTGACGGCGCAGGTATTCAAAGACGTCCGCCGTCATCTCGATGATGGCGTCGATGCTTTTGCCGTGACTGAAATCGCGCAGATAAGAAGACGTGCCGATCACCACATCCACCCCGTTAACACCAGTTTCCACAGCCCGGCGAACATCCTCCAATGCGCAGCGGGTATGCGTCAGCGTTTTCAGATTCAGCCCCATATTGGCAATGGCGGCGCAATCTTTTTCACTTTGCGGCGAAGCGCAAGGCGTGGTTAATTCAAGGTACTCCACACCAAACTCATCCAGCATGCGCGCGATGCTCATTTTTTGGTCCAATGTAAAAAAAGCATTGACGAACTGCTCACCTTCACGCAAGGTTGATTCAATAATCGAAAATTTTTCCAGACTCATCCTGATCCCTTTCAAATAATAAAAAACGGGCCTGACCAGATGGCAAGCCCGTTTGATGTTTCCTCCTGCGACGTTCAGTCCAGGTAAACGCGGCCCACCCGATTTTCATCCGGCTTCTTCTGCTTAGCGCAGGGCTTAACATCGTTCTTCAAGATTGTTCGGTCAACGACTTTGACTGTTTGCTGAGAAAACGTTTTTTCCATAACCTGCTCGCTTGTGAGAAAAAAGATAAAAAAACCCCGCCGGGTATCCGGCGGGGTTACTTGACCAATGAGAAAGGAGTAAACCAAACTACCAGGATACCGATACAGTACCTGTGCGCTTCTTGCTCTCCGACTTAAGCTGGAATTTGGTTTGCATGGTTGCAATTATAGAGGGCTTTCGAATACTGTCAAGGTATTCCGTAAAAAAATCAACCAAACTTTAAAAATGACACGAAATCTACCTGCCCTTAGATTGGATTCTGCGCAAATGAAGCAGGGTCGCATTCAGCGCTCGAAAGCAGGCTGAGAGCTTTTCGACGTAGTAAATTTTCACCCTTTAGGGGAATCAGATCATACCTTAAATACAATATAACTCAGGTAGGATAGATACAAATACAAGCTGCCTCGAACGCTTGATCAATCTCGGGTATTTTATGGGAGGAGTGAATAAATGAAAAAGTCAATCATCGTCAGCCTGTTTTTACTTGCAATTGGATTAAGTGCCTGTGCAGCGCCAGCCGCTTCCAGCAAGACGCTGTCAATTGAAGACGCCTGGGCGCGCGCCGTGACACTCTCAGTGGAAACGCCAGCAGGTGAAGCAACCGCAGCAATGGATACCATGCAAAATTCGATGCAGAACATGAGCGGCGTTAACAGCGCTGTTTATCTGACCATTGTCAACAACACTGCCCAGGCAGACCGGCTGACCGGCGCGGCGACGGATGCCGCCGCCGCTGTTGAAATCCATGAAACGACGATGGAAAATGACGTGATGAGTATGCATCCTGTGGACGGAATCGATATTGCCGCCGGTGAGTCCGTTTCGCTGGCCCCCGGCGGGCTGCACATCATGCTCATTGGTTTACAGCGGAATTTAATCGCCGGCGAGAAGCTTGATTTGACTTTGACGTTTGAGAAAGCGGGCCAGGTCAGCGTTGAGGCAGAAATCCGTCAGCCATAACTTCAGCCGGCGCGCCACAAGTTTTTTATTTTCCAGACAGCATGAACCTGAATTAACTGCAGTCCAAATTCTGGTATGCTCAATTTTTTCAGTTTGACGGGCAAAAATGCCTCGACAAGAGAAATTCAGAGGTAGTTCTAAGAACATTCTTTTACAAGGATCGTGTACAATTGATAAATTATATTGTGCAGTACGCTTGACTTCTGATCAAAGTAAATTATTCATCCTCATCTACACTCATGGCCGTCGAAACCAACCTCAACTCAGGACAAAGCACCACTTCCCTGAATACCCAGAACGAATGCGAAGCCTTACTGGCAGCAGCCGGGCAAAGCCTGGCAGCCAGTGCGGACCAGGCCTTAAAACTGGCTCAGGAAGCGCGCCAGCGTTGTTTACGGTTTGCCAATATGCAGCCGGCTGCCCGCAGAAATTGCTGCCGGTCATGGATCATTGAGGGCCAGGTTTATTTACAAAAAGCGACCTATGACGCCGCTATTCCCGCTTTTCTAAAAGCGCTCGAATATGCCAACCAGAATTCAGAGCAAGACCTATTTGCCCATGCAACGCTCGGCTTAGGCAGCAGCTACCTGATGATGGAAAACTATCCAGAAGCGCTGCAGCATCTGCTGCGGGCTTTAACCTTCTACCGCAATCAAAATGACCTGAATGGACAGACCAGGACCCTGCTGCAATTAGGTGAATTGCAGTTCGCGCTGCAAAAGCCGGCCAAAGCCCAGGCTTATCTGGAAAAAGCCCTGGAAATTTCCCGAAAAAACAGCGATCCGCAATTGCAGGCGCAATCCTTAAATGCTTTGTGCCGGGCGCATCAAGCTTCGGGCAATACCCAGCGCGCCATTCAATTAGGCCTGCAAAGCGCGGAGCTTTTTCAGCAAATCAATGATCATCTCGGCGAGGCGCGTGTTTACAACACGCTCGGTGAAATATCTCTTTCCATTGGTGACCTGGCGCAAGCGCTCAATTTTCAGCAATTAACCGCCGAGGTATCTCAGCAAACCGGGCAGCGCAGTGAATATGCGCTGGCGCTCAATAAAATCGGGGCGATCTACTTGCAGGACGGCAAAATCGAGCTGGCATTGGAGAATCTAACCCAGGCGATGGAGATTGCCTATCAGAACGGTACTCAAAAAATCCTTTCTGATATCCATTTTAACCTGAGTACCGCTTATAAAATCAGCGGTGACTACCGCGCTGCGCTGGAACATTTTGAAAAATACTATATTTTACAAAAGAAAATCTTTGATTCCGACAGCGACCGGCGCTTGAAGACAATTGAGATCGTACATCAGGTCGAATCGGCACGCAAGAACGCCGAGATTTACGAACTGCGCAATGGCGAATTACAGAAGGTCATTGAAGATCAAAAGAAAGCCCAGCAAGAACTGGAACACCTTGCCACGCACGACCCGCTGACCGGTCTGGTCAACCGCCGGCAATTCATGGATCTGGCCAGTCAAGCCATTGAACAGGCGCGCCGGTATAAACGCCCGTATTCCGTAATGATGATCGATATCGATCACTTCAAGAATATTAACGATACTTTCGGACACAGCGCTGGGGACCAGATTCTGGTTGAAGCCGCGCGCTGTATGCGCGGCGTGCTGCGCAAAGCGGATATCTTCAGCCGCTTTGGCGGGGATGAGTTTGTCCTGTTGCTGCCTGAAACCAGCAAAGAAGGCGCACGGCGGCTTTCCGAACGGCTGCGCGTGGCAGTTGCCCAACGTACCGAGATGGTCGAGGGCATATCCATGCCGATCACCGTCAGCATTGGTCTGACCAGTCACCTGTCAGACACGAAAATCAACCTGGACCAGCTCTTGCAGGAAGCGGATAAAGCGCTCTATATTTCAAAACACGGCGGACGAGACCGCGTCACGCTGTATGAAGATACTGCCCTCATTCCTCCAACTGAAGGGTAGCTGCGTAACGGCATACTTTTAGGCCAGGCTGAGAAAGTAAATTTCGGCAGCCACCCCACGAACATAATTATCAATAAAGCTTAATCTACGTCCCGTGCGCGTTGAACAGCTGCGCGTAAAGAATCAATGAAAGGCGCACGGCAAACACCTTCTTCGGTGATAATGGCCGTGATATTGGCCGCCGGCGTGACGTCAAAGGCTGGGTTAAATACTTGCGCCCCTTCCGGCGCAATCCGCCTGCCTTCAATTTCAGTAATTTCTTCAGGCGCGCGCTCTTCGATGACGATTTCCGCACCGGTGGGGGTTTCTAAATCAACGGTGCTGGTCGGACCAACCACATAAAAAGGCACCTGGTGCGCCTTTGCAACGATCGACAGGTTGTAAGTGCCAATTTTATTGGCCGTGTCGCCATTCGCCGCCACCCGGTCGCAGCCAACCACACAGGCATCCACGTGGCAGGTACGCATCACCGCCGCCGCTGCGCCATCAACAATAATTTGGTATGGAATGCCTAACTGGGTCAATTCCCAGGCTGTCAGGCGCGCGCCCTGCAAACGCGGGCGGGTTTCATCGACATACACCAATACTTTCTTGCCGTGTTCATGCGCCGCGCGGATTACGCCCAAAGCTGTGCCATATTCTACCGTCGCCAGAGTTCCAGTATTGCAATGGTGAATAAACGTAACTTCGTCGGGCAGCAGCGCCAGCGCGTTTTCCGCCATGCGGCGGTTGGTAGCGCGGTCTTCCTCCGCAATGGCATGCGCTTCCGCCAGCAATGTTTGCGCCATTTCGGCGTTGTTTAGGCTACCAGCAGCCGAATCCAGCCTGCGGCGCATACGCCGCAGCGCCCACCCCAGATTTACCGCCGTCGGCCGGGCAGCAAAAAGCAACGTCTGGGCGGCAGTAGCCTGTTCATAAACCTTTTCGTGTTTCCGGGCGGCAGTTAATGCAGCCAGGGCCATTCCATAGGCAGCCGCCGCTCCAATGGCCGGCGCGCCGCGCACCGTCATGTTGCGAATAGCCTCCGCCATTTCCTCAACGCTGAAAATCGGGATATAGCGCACTTCGCCCGGCAATAGACGCTGGTCAAGCATAACCACATGGTCATCTTCCCATTGCAATGTAAAATAAGCTGTCATGGCACCTGCTCTGCATCAAATTTCTATCATTATAATCTCAGCAAGCTGAATAACCGCTTCCGCAAACAGCGGATCCGCTCGAAAAAGGCCGTTTTGTTTTCGGGTTACAATTAGAAACGCGCTGGGTTGGTTTCACCCAATGGGTTAAAACGCCGCATATTTAAGCTCAACCAGGGCCAGCTTCAATGCAGTTGAAAGAGAGAACTGAATGACAGAGACCATCCAATTAACCATTCTGCACAGCAATGATATGCACGGCCATCTGGTTGAAATGGCCCGGCTGAGCACCTTTGTGCGGCAGCAGCGCGCAGCGTTGGAAGCCGCCGGCCGCCAGGTGCTTTATGTGGACTGCGGGGATGCTGCCGATCGCAGCCAGCGTTTTTGCGGGGTTACCAAAGGCTCTGTTTTTCCGCCGATTCTGGCGGCAATGGGCGTGCAAATGCAGGCACTGGGCAACGATATCAGCGTCACTTACGGACCGCAGGCCGCCGCCCAAATGGCGCAGAATTCCCCATTTCCGGTTCTGGCTGCCAATTTTTACCGAGATGGACAACCTTTGCTGCCAGGCTTTGAACGCTGGCAGATCTGGCCGGTCAGCCAGGCAATTTCCGTCGGCGTCATCGGATTGACGGTCAACACACTGGGTTTTTACCGGCTTTTCGGGTTAGATGTCCCGGACTTTACCAGCACAACGCGCGAAACTTTCGCGGAATTATCCCGGCAAATCCACGGGCCGGTTATTGTCCTTAGCCACCTGGGTCTGCAAGATGACCTTGAACTGGCCCGAACCATGCCCGAGCTGGCTGTCATCATTGGCGGACATTCGCACACGCTGCTTGAGCAGGGTCAATGGGAAGGCAGCGTCCTGGTTGCGCAGGCCGGCGAATACGCCGCTCAGCTTGGGCGCGTGGATCTCACTCTGGATGCCAACAGCGGCGATGTATTGGCGCGTAGCGCCACTATTCTGCTTGTCCCGGCCGATACCATGCCAGATCCAGATGTCCTGGCAGCCGTGAATGGCGCGATCGCCGCTGCGGATGAGGTTATGCGGCAGCCGTTAGGAGTATTGAGCCAGACGCTCGCTGTAGATTACTTCGGCGACTGCCCCTTGGGAAACCTGGCCGCCGATGCTTTGCGCAGCCGTATGCAGGCCGACGTCGCCCTGGTTTCCAGCGGATTATTCCACAAGCCGCTGGAGGCTGGCGCATTGACACTGGAAATGCTTGATTCGGCCTGTTTTACAACGGCAAATCCACAGCTTTCTAAATTGAGCGGAGCTGAATTGCTGGCAGCGCTTGAAACCGGACTGGACGAAACCTACTCAGCCCGTCTGGTGCGCGCCTTTCGCGGTACACCGATTGGCTTTCCGGCAGTCAGCGGTATGGTGGTGAAGTATGACCCGCTGGCCCAACCGCGGGTTCAATCTGTGTTGATTCACGGCCAGCCCCTGCTGCCGGATAAAACATACACACTGGCGCATACGGACGCCGAAGTGAGCAGTCCCAATTTCCCCGCCGGATATTTTCCACTGCGAGACGAGCAGGTTGTTCGCGTTGAAGTCCCGACCATCCTGCGTGAAGCCATTGCTGATTATATCCAGACTTGCCAACCCGCCTGCGCTCCGGATGGTCCACGGCTTATGCAAGTTAGCGGAGATTGACTTCGATACGAATAATCATTACGCCATTACTGATTATCACGGCAAAAAAATTGTGGGCGCAATTCAGACTGAACATCTTTAACCCAGATTGGAAGGACAATCTCAAAGGTAGAGCCTACACCGAGCGTGCTTTCAACGCCAATTAATCCCTGGTGCTGCTTGATGATCTCTTGAGCGATAGACAACCCCAAGCCCGTCGAAGAATGCGGGTTTTTCTCTCCACTGTGATAATAACGTTCAAAGACCTTTGCCTGTTCTTCTTTATCAATCCCCTTGCCTGTATCATGAACCAGAACCCGAACAACGAATTCGTCCTTCAGCATCGTCACGGTGACCTGACCGTTCTCCGGTGTGTAATAAATCCCATTAATAATTAAATTTTGAATCGCCTGACCCAACCGGTACGGATCGCCCCAAACCAGACACTTCGAGGTAAGTTTGATTTCCAGAGTGATCCGTTTTTTATTGGCTTCAATCCTGCAGGCTGACCCAATGGTCTTCAGCGTCTGGGCTAAATCTACCGGCTCGCACGCAAACAGCACTTTGTCGTCTTCCAACTGTTCGATCAAAAAAAGATCTTCGGTCAGATGGGTTATAAAATCAATGCGCTCTTTCATAATTTCGAGATTCTCACGCACCTCTTTTGAACCCGCCGGAATAATATCCGTACAACCTTTCAGCACAAAAAGCGGGCTGCGCAAATCATGAATAACGTTTAACATCATATTGTGGCGAAAAGCCTGCTGACGTTTCAGTTCATTCGTCCGCGATTCCACCATCTGGTCCAATGACTGATTGATCTCTTTTAATTCCAGCGTCAGTTTTTCGGATTCCTTGAATTTATTGGCAAACACATAATTAATAAACACCATGATGGCGAATGTGAACGGAAGGTAAGGTAATTTTGCGGCGCGAACATATGAAAACGGCAGACTCTCGGTAAAGATATTAATATCCGTTAACATCGAATAGAACATCATTCCTTGCGAAATCGCGTACCCGCTCAGTAAAATCCACGCCCCATTTTTCTTTTGGATACAAGCATAAATTAATAACAGGCTGCCGCCGATCAATCGAAAATATTGAAGCAGGCTAAAAGCGATTGAATGATTAAATAAAGTGAAGGCGAAAACAAATAAACATATTGCCAGGATCCAATACTTTGTATCAAGATGCGCAATTTTCTTTGGCAGACGGAAATTAAGCAGACCAAAAATGATGAACACGGAAAGCAAAGAAACCAGGACACTGAATTCGTTAATAATTGTTTCAGTAATATAAGAATAAAACGAATCCGTATATTGCGGCAAAAAGGTTAGGCTGTCCCACAATATTTGAACAGCGGTATAAACAATAAACAAAAACAGATAGCGCTCGCTCGGTTTCCATATAAACAGCGAAATTGCATAAATCAGCATAAATATCAGCGCGCCTAAGGATAAGAGCTGCATGATATTGTACAAAGAGGTTCCGCCGCCAAATTGAGTTTCCAGGCCGAGCAAAACCTTTTGCTGGTTGGTTTCTTTCCCGCTGCTGTATTCAATAATCATCTTCTGCTGGGCGGGGTCATAAAAACCTTGTGTCAGCGGGATTTGTTGGATTCGCTTATACGGATCACGTACGGCGTATTGAAAATATGGACGCCCATTTTGAAAAATTGTAAAAGACGAATTAACTTGAATGATTGTGATGCGATAATTGCCGTCATAGGCCGCCATCGGAAACTCAAACCGGTAACGGCCTGTCGCAGGGTCAAAGACTGCGCCTGTTAAGGCATAGCTGTGTTCTTGTGAGTCAGTGGGAATAGGCTCTCCGTTTTTCAGGATGCCCTGCTTCATATTCCACCAACCCAAAGCAACAAATGATGCTAAAAAGAGTGCGAAAAAACAAAAGATGACAAACAGCGCATTTTTTTTCAAAGTCAGTCCTGAGGAGAGTGCTTTTTACAAAGCGTACTATATATCTTGAAGCCCGAAACCTGATTTGCCTGTTAGCAATAGGTCCGGAAAATTTCAAGGCGGAATTAAGCACTAAAGATACAATCCCGGTACACTTTTCCAACCACCGTAATTGTAAGATAAAATGGATACATGAATAAAGTTCTGCTCGTTGAAGATGACCCGCTAATCGCTAAAGTCATTCAATACTATTTTGATCAGGAAAAACGATATCTGGTCACTTGGGCAAAGACCGCCGGAGAAGCGTTGGCTTTCGCGCGCGACGATTTTGACGTCATCCTTCTGGATATTCGTCTGCCGGATGTAAACGGTATTGATCTTTGCGATCGCCTGCGCACCTGGCACAACTGCCCTATTATCTTCATCAGCGCCCTGGACGACAGCGATACGATCGTAAAAGCCTTAGAAATGGGCGGCGATGATTACCTGACAAAACCCTTCGATAATAAGGTTCTGGTCGCACGAATCGAGGCCAATATCCGCAGAGCGCACATGGATCTGCACAATCATCCCTCCAATGCGCTGGCTTTTGACGGGTATATTGTGGATGCTCATAAGCATATTCTGACGAAAGATGGCCATGACTATCCGCTTTCGATCATGGAATATCGGATTTTGCGCTTCTTTCTTCAGCACCCGAATCGTTTTTACACGGCGAACGAACTCTACAAATTAGTTTGGGGGAATGACAGTTACGGCGATGTTCGTACAGTTTTAGTTCATATTCATAACCTCCGCAAGAAGATTGAATCTGACAACACAACCCCAAAATATATCAAAAACGTCTGGGGGAAGGGCTATATCTTCAATCCTAAGGGAAATTAAGGCTCTCAATTAATTAATTCTTTATTAATTATTGTTTAGGTGTCTATTAAGTAGATTTAAGCTAAAACCCGGCATGAATACTTTTAGAAAAGTTTTGTATTAAAACCAATCAGAAAAGAACTTTAATTCGTGCTTTAAATCACAAAACTTATGCCGAACAAGTACAGATTTTCACAGACATTGAAGCAAACCGTCATTAAACCAAAAAAATCATCACACCGTCCCGCGATTGGACGGAAACAACCTTCTCCCATCTGGAACGGGATCATCTCCGGGTAAATCCTCTTAATACTGGGTTAATATGCGCTGAAAGGCGAGGCTGGTAATATCTAGTTGTAATTATTTTTACGTAGCCTGCACATTCTAACGTAAAAATCGCCGGACACAACCAAATTATTTTCCGCATTCTTTCAGCGGAAAAACGAAAAAATGCTTCCGCTTTTTGGAAATCACTTGTGATTTGCAGTTGTTTTTACGCACATTGCTGAGATCAAATTTATAAGGAGAAAGCAGAATTATGGAAAAAGAGATTTCGCGGCGTAGTTTCATCAAGGGTACGGTAATGGCGACTGGAGCAGGTTTGTTGGTCAGTTGCGCGCCTAAAGTTATCGAGACAGGCGTGCCCGAAGATCCGACAGCTGTGCCAACGGCTGCGCCAACCAAAGTCGTTTCCGCAGAAGCGAAAGTTGCCTCTGCCACGGTTCAGGGCCATGGCGGAGACGTAACCGTTACGCTGACCGTGCAGGATGGAAAAATTCTCGATTGCCAGATTGTCGGCGATGGCGAAACTCCTGGGGTTGGTGCGCGCGCTGTTGAACAAATGCCTGCCCAATACGTAGAGGCTGGCACGTTGGAAGTGGATGGCGTTGCCGGCGCCACAGTGACCACGACGGCCATTAAATCAGCCGCCTCAATGGCTTACAACGACGCCATGGGGATTTCCGTTGGCAATATCAAGATGAAGCCCGGTACGTACACCTCCAGCGCTTTGGGACATTGGGGCATCTGGAAATTACCGGTAACTATTACGGTCAGCGAAACAGCGCTTCTGGATATCGCAGTTCCGGAAAACCGCTATGAACATGGCGAGACAGAAGTCATTCTGCAAAGCGTCAAAGACAAACTCTTCCCACGTATGATCGAACATCAGTCCGTCCGTGTTGATTCAATCGCCGGTGCAACTGAAAGCAGCGATGCAGTAAAAATTTCGGTTGAAAACGCGCTGAAAGAGGCCCTGGTAGCCGGTGGCTCTGAAGAAACCGCCATTCAATACTTCTATAATGTACCTGAAAAGACTGAAGAAGGTGTGGTAGAGGAAAAGGATGTCGATATCCTTGTGCTGGGCATGGGCGCCGGTGGCATCATGGCTATGCTGAGCGCTATGGAAACCATCCAAAGCCTGAATGGCGATAAACGCGTCAGCATCCTGGGCATCGAAAAAGCCGGCAAGATCGGCGGACGCTCCTGCATGACGCACGAGGCCAACGCAGTCAACCCGCCCAATTACCTCAAGAAATACAACGACGGCAAACCGATGGTAGATGCGGCTGACTACAAAAAGAAATGGCTCGCGTTCGATATGGGCAAAGACGGCGTTCAGCGCTGCAAACCCGAACTGCTTGACCTCTTCTTCGCCGAATCAGGCAAGACCATCGACTGGATGTACGAGCAGTGCTACCGCTTCGGCAGCCCAAGACCATCGGCGATGATCGGCGGAAATGTCAGTTACAACTCGGTCAACACCATCATGGTGGATCCCGGCACGTACGAAGACCGCCGCAAGATTGTTGATACGTATTACAAGAAAATGCTGGCAACGGTCGTCGCTCAGGGCGGTGAATACCTGCTTGAAACCCAGGCCTATGAATACATCACCGAAGGCGATGCTGTTGTTGGTGTCAAGGCGCGCAATCACGTTACCGGCAAAGAATACATTGTCCACGCGCGCGCAGTCATCCAAGGTACCGGTGGCTTCGGTGCAAATCAAGAAATGCTGAACAAATTGCTCAGCCCGAAATTCGCCGGCGAGCGCAAAAATGTCGGTATGAACATGGATACCGGAGAAATGTTCCAGGCGGCTTTGGATCTGGGCGCTGGCACCTGGAATATTGATATGTCCCCCAACGTCATGACCATCGGTCTCCCGCATTACCTGACTTTATACCCCGTCAACGAAGACAAGAGCGGTATGACCGGCCGTACCGGGCGGTACAAGACCTGGACCTTAAATGATATTCCTTTGGGAATGGGTTTTAACAGAGAATGTCTGGCCATCGACCCGACCGGAAAACGCTTCGACGATGAAGGCAAGCTGGCCGATTTTGGCAAAAGCCTTGACTCTGAATCCTATACCAGTTTTCAGGCTGGACCCTATTACCTGGTGCTCTACTCGCAGGATCGGGTTGATGAACTTGCCGCAAACGGCTTTGTCAAAGGGAACAGCTTCGGCACATACCTTTCGCAAGGCGGTGTGCCCACCGAAACTCCCTTACCCGAGACACAAAGCTGCATTGATCAGTGCATCATCGAAGGCATGGCCTGGAAAGGCGAAACCATCGAAGAACTGGCTGCGAATCTCAATATCGACCCAGATGTGCTTGTAAACACCATCGAAACCTACAATACGTACTGCGACAATGGCGTTGATGAAGATTACGGCAAAGATCCTGCCAGCCTCAAGAAACTCGCCACCGGCCCTTATTACGCCATCAAACTGATGAATGCGCCTTTTGCCACCTGCGGCAGCCTGGATGTGGATACTCAAATTCGTGTGCTTAAACAGGATCATGAGACTCCTATCCCCGGCCTGTACGCCATCGGCACCGATAGCCTGGGTGTTCTGCTCAACAATGAGCGGAACTACAACGGCTTCGGCGGCGTTGCAATGGGCTGGTACAACATGTCTGGACGTCTGGCCGGTATTAATGCGGCCAATTATGTGAACGACACCTACGGCGTGCGCGAAGCCAGCTTCATCCTCGAACCGCCAGCTGCATAATCCGCAAAACAGTCCATAATCCCCTGTTTTGTTCCTCTCTTTAAACCAGTTGCCGTGCATACGGCAACTGGTTCTTTATTAATTAAGCGTTGCCTGAAGCACGTCCTTGTCCGAAGCAGGCAATATTTTATAATAAGAGGGTAACAGCGGTGCAACCCAACTATAGAAACGAGGGTCCAAATGAAAGTCCTTTTCATCGGCGGTACCGGTATTATCAGTTCAGCTTGTGCGCCATTAGCGGTAGCGCGCGGCATTGATTTGACTCTGCTCAATCGCGGCCAATCCAACCGGCGAGCGCCAGCCGAGGCGCATTTACTTTATGCTGACATTCACGATCCGCAGGCGATTCAGGCTGCGCTAGAGGGGCATCAATTTGATGTCGTCGTCAATTGGATTGCCTATACACCGGCCGATATTGAACGTGACCTGAAATTATTCAGGGGGAAAATCAGCCAATACGTGTTTATCAGTTCCGCCTCGGCTTATCAGACACCGGCTGCCAATCTGCCGATTCGCGAATCGACTCCTTTAGAAAATCCAGTGTGGGAGTATTCGCGCAATAAAATCGCCTGTGAAGAATATTTACTGCAGCAGTACCGCAAAGACAAGCTGCCTTTTACCATCGTGAGGCCTTCCCACACCTACGACCGCACCCTGGTGCCCGTTGAAGGCGGTTACACGGTCATTGACCGGATGCTGCGCGGTAAACCGATCATCGTTCATGGTGACGGCACCTCGATCTGGACGCTGACTCACCACACTGATTTCGCCGTCGGTCTGGTCGGTCTGCTGGGCAACAGTCACGCGCGTGGAGAAATCTTCCACATCACTTCGGATGAATGGCTGACCTGGAATCAGATTTACCTGACCCTGGCCGAAGCTGCGGGAGTCAAAGCTGAACTGGTGCATGTGCCCTCCGATTTAATTGCCGCCTATGACCGCCGGATTGGTGACAGCCTGCTGGGAGATAAATCGCACAGTGCCATTTTCGACAACAGCAAAATCAAACAAGTTGTGCCTGGTTTTGCTTGCAGCGTGCCATTTTCGCGTGGAGCAGAGGAAATCATCACCTGGTACAAAGCCGATCCGGCCCGTCAGGTTATCAGCCCTGAATTTGACTCAATGTGTGATCGCATCCTTCAAAATTATCGCCAGGCCTGGCCGCAAGCTATTTAATCAAATCCGATTCGCTACTTTATCAGGCATTGAAAATAAAAATCCATTTCAATGCCTTTTTTTGCATTAATTGAAAAACTGAATAAATATTGATATTATTTACCTTATTGAAAAACTAATATTATTAGTTATAATATTAATATAAATAGCTAATCGAGGTGAGACAAATGACTGAATTCTTACAGGTTAATAACGGACAAATCGCTTTCGATGACGCCGGATCCGGGCCAATTGTCATCTGCGTTCCTTCTCTGGGTGATGTCCGCGCTGAATATCGGTTTCTTAAACCTTACTTACTGGCAGCCGGCTACCGCGTTATCACCATGGATGTGCGCGGTCATGGAGAATCCAGCACAGGCTGGGAAGATTACTCCGTTGCAGGCATCGGGCAGGATATTCTTGCGCTGATCCAGAACCTGTATGGCGGACCGGCCTACCTGGTGGGTACTTCAATGGCTGGCGGTGCAGCCATTTGGGCTGCCGCGGAACAGCCAGAATTAATTTCTGGCTTGATCCTGATCGATGCTTTCGTGGATGGCGACAGTAACCCATTTCTGGTGGCGGTTTTATCGCTGGCAATGGCGCGCCCCTGGGGACCAAAAATGTGGACGAAATACTATAGTTCGCTTTACCCAACCTTTAAACCGGAAGATTTCGAAGGTTATCGCGCTGCCTTAGAGGCCAATGTCCGCCAACCCGGACGCCTCGAAGCGGTAATGGCGATGCTGCGAGCATCAAAGCGTGCTTCCGGCGAACGGCTGAGCCAGATAAGACAGCCCGCGCTGGTCTTAATGGGCAGCCGCGATCCTGATTTCAAGAATCCGAAAGCAGAAGCTGAGCGCATCGGCCAGGCGATTAACGCTGAAGTAAATCTGATCGAAAACGCCGGACATTATCCGCACGCCGAGATGCCAGAAAAAACGGCAGCGCTCATCCTCGATTTCCTTAAATCAACCGCCAAAGGTTAATCTATGCCGCGCCATACTCGTTTGAATAAAGACGCCGTCCTGCAAGCCGCAATATCCATTCTAAATAATGAGGGCACCAACAGTTTAACCCTCAGCCGGCTGGCAGCGGAACTGCATATTCAATCGCCCTCACTCTACAACCATATCGACGGGTTAGCAGGCTTGCAGAAAGATCTGACGATTCTAAATGCCCGGCAGCTGGCGGATGCATTGAATGAAGCAGCCGTTGGCGTAAGCGGCGAAGACCTCTTCATGGCCGTAGCACAACGGTTCCGCAACTATGTTAAACAAAACCCGGGGTTGTATCTGGCAACACTTCAATCCTCCGGGAATCAAATCGAACCCGATCCGGAATTAATACGCGAGGAGGAACGTGCGTTAAAAATAGGTCTGCTTGTGATGCAATCAATCGGCCTGACCGGTGAGGACGCCATCCACGCTTTGCGCGCCTTCCGCAGCGTCGTTCATGGATTTTCCACACTGGAGATTGCAGGCGGCTTTGGTTTGCCGCAAGATTGCGATATCTCCTTTCGGCGGCTGATAATCGGTTTGATTAAAGGAATTCAGTTCGATGCAGGATAGTTCAATGGAACTTTGGAAATCAATCAACTTATTGGTGCGTTTTTTGTTGGAACTAAGCATGTTGGCTGCCCTGGGTTATTGGGGTTTTACCATGCATACCGGCATTCTCAACAAAGTACTGTTCGGGCTTGGCGCCCCGCTGCTCGCTGCTGTGATTTGGGGGCTTTGGATTGCTCCCAAGGCAGCCCACCCGCTCACCGGAGTCGCAGGCTTAATCCTAGAAATGGGGTTATTTTTCGGCGGCGCGGCTGCTTTATTCGCCAGTGGTCAAAAATCCCTGGCCGGGATCTACGCCGTTATAGTCGTCATCAACAAGCTCATTTTACTGGTTATGAAATAAAGTCTTTATTACAAGTTGAAAGAAGGAAATCATGGAAATTACCCGGAGTGCTCACGCTGTCATCACCTGGCAAGATCGCCTTGGCCGTTTACTGATGGGTGTGGCCGCCTTAGGCGCGCTGACCGCTGTCCTGGGAGCCATCGAAACTGTACAACTGGCTTCAGCCGATACCGTTTGGGCACAGACCTGGCGTTTATTTGGGTTTGTAATGTTCACCGGATTGTTCGCCCTGCTCGCCTGGCGGCCGCGAAAATCGGCCGGTGTTTGGGAACTGGCTTTTTTCCATAAAGCAGCCATGGCCTGTTCTGCGCTGTTTTTACATGGAGTTGGTGAAGCAGGAACGGCCGGAATTATCGATGCTATTCTGGCTGTATTGATTGCCAGCGCTTATTTCCTCACTCGCGCCTGGACAGCCTGGAAGCAGCCCTGAAAACGCCGCCATTAAAAAGGATTTTAGACGCCTTGCTAATCATTGCAGGCGTTTATTTTTTAACTTTGAAAAACAATTTTTGATTCGAAATTGATTAGGCAATGAAGATATATAATTACCCTGAGTAAAAACCTGAACACTTTAGCGGTAGGCCTCTTCGCTGTAAATTTCAAATTCAAAAAGGATCCCTGCCGTGAAGAAAGTTAACATTGGACTTTTCATTCTTATTCTGATTCTAGCCGCAACCTCCGCTTGCAGCCCCGCGGCACAGCCGATCTCGCCGACATCAGAGCCGGCCCAAACTGTTCAGCCCAGCGCCACGCTGATCGTGACCGAAACGCCCGTTCCGCTGCCCACCAATACCGCAACGCTGGAACCGACACCAGAGCCGCTGGCCTGTACCATCGTATTCGATACAGACCGCGACGCCAATCGTGAGATCTATAAAATGGCCCCAGACGGCAGCCAGTTGGTCAATCTGACCAATCAAATGGATGCAAACGATTGGGCGCCATCCTGGAGCGCTGACGGGCAGAAAATTGCCTTCGTTTCAGACCGGCCCGCAGAGAACGGCCAGGGGCCCTTTATCTACGTGATGAGTGCTGATGGCTCTGACCAGCAACAGGCGAGTTTTGAAGACGGTTCTGACTGGCCGGATTGGTCACCAGATGGCAGCCAGATTGTTTATACCGCCGGTGATGATATTTACATCACCAGCTTAACCGGCTCTGGCGCAATGAATCTGACCAATTCAGCCGAAAAAGACACGCACCCGCATTTTTCACCAGATGGCCGCCAGATTGCCTGGCTGGCCGGGGATGATTGGGCCTGGGATGTTTTTGTAATGAATTCCGATGGCAGCCAGGTGCGCCAGATTACCAATAATCATCAAGAAGCTGATGTTAAATGGACGGTTGACGGACGGCTGTTTACTGGTTGGGGATGGAATGACCGCGAACAGATTTGCCAGAATTGTGTGGTGGACGCCAATGGCGAAAACATCCAGGATGCCGGCGGCAAGGGCGAGGTGCAGCGTTACCTGCCTTTCTGGACCGAAAATGGCGAACGCGTTGAGCTGGCTTCTGGCGCAATTCTAACCAACGATGAGGAAATCTACCTGGTTGGCGAGCCATTTCCAGATTTTTTCCTTAACCTGACCAACAACCCCGCTCAAGACTCAAATCCTGATTGGCCGGCCAATTGCGGGCCAGCCGTTAAAAATATGCCTGAAGAAGAGCAATCTGAATCTGCCCCAACCGCTGAAAGTACCAATATTCTGCTTGGATATGCTGGAGACGACCCTGATCAGTCGCAGCGCAGAGATAATTTCCAACAAGCCTGCAAAGAGTTGGCCCTGGAATGCTTGATTGATGATGTGCCCGCCCTGCTGGACAAGCACGTCAGCGCCATTATCATTAATTCTGATCCGCAGCGCGTTGAACAGCAGAGCGAGGAAATCCTCAGTGCCGTAAATAGCGGAACGCCTGTTTTCCTTCTCGACGCTGAAATCGATGAGCCCGCTGTTTACAGCGTGACAATCAAACATGAGGACTGGCAATCCATTCAAATCGATTGGCTGATTAAAGACATGGGCGGCCAGGGACAAATGGCGCTCTTTGATTTCTATGCTGATGGACGTGACACTCGGAAAGCCGAAGAATACTTGAAGAGTTTTCAACAAGTTCAAATCGCTGCCAACTGGAGCGGTCCGAAGCAATTAAAAGATGTAAAGCCAGACCTGAGTGAGTTATTTCAATCCAATCCGCAAATTCGAGCGGTCTGGACCAATGATTACTATTCCGAAATCGTGCTCGGTTTCGGAGATCTGGCTTTACCTGGCAGCCAATGGCCGGCATTGTTATGCGATGCCAGTATGGAGGGGCTGTATGTATGGAAAGATCGCCTGGCCCAGTATCCAGGGATGCGCTGCCTGGCATTAAGCAATCCACCGGGAATCGCTTATGACGCCGCCTATGCCGCTTACTATCTTTCCAGCGGGCTGCCCCTTAATCATCAGGCGCTATCCGGGTCTTACGGCAGATCACTTCTGGTGGAAATTCCGGCAGTCACCAATGAAAACCTGCAATCCGCCATCGATAGCCTGGCGGGCAAACGCACAAGCGACGTTTACAACCAACTGCTCACCCCGGAGGAGATCAAGGCAAACTGGTTCCAGCCCTAACCACCCAACGCGGGCCGGCGAGTCAAATCCGCTTTCGGGATGCCCGAATGCTGCGGATATGCATCGCTTGACACCATTACAGACGTTGCCTGCCAGAAAATTCTAAACTTTCCTGTGGCTGGGTCCAAATGCACAAACAGGTTCTTATTCCTGCAGCGCCTCGAGCATCTCTAACTGTCCCTCGGTAACCGCCAGTTTGATACGCGATTGCAGGTACGCCAACCCCAATGAAATATCGACCACAGCGATGAGCGTCATCGAACGCCCCGGTTGGGTCAGAAGTCCGGCCGCCAGGGTAATTAGGATTCCAATCAAAAATAGCACACCGGTCGAAACCAGAGTCCGCTTCTGGCCGTTTTGCCGGATTTTCAATAGTTCCAAAAAATTTCTCGCTCGCTCTGTCTGCATGACTGCCTCCGTTTGGATTCTTTTCTGGTTGGATACAAGGTGGTTTGATCCAATTACCCCGCTCGGTATGCAGGTCGATTCACGATTAATTAATAGCAACCCAATCATTCGGAACGCCAATATTCAAGTTTTCAAGACACAAGGCTGGTTGAGCTGAATATTCGTCGTCAGTGGCCGGAATAATTATTTTTATTCAGGTAAAGCGACCGCCAGGACTTGTGTTTCACTCCGTTACCCCGCTGCACCGATAAAAAAAACAATGATTACCTTCATTTTACATGGCTTCGCAAAAAACTGCGCTTTTAATCAATTTAGTCTGCAATCTTGCTTATAGAAGAACAATCACACAGATGTCGCGCAGCCAATTTCAGTCTGTGTTAACCCTCTAACCACCCTTAACCACCCGAATTCAGCGGTACAAAACCGGCTGTTTTTTTCTATACTAATAAGCGAGAGCTTTTGCGCTTTTTTGCACAAGCAAAGTCTTTTCAAAGAGCTGCACCCTCTTTGAGCCAGTTCTAATCGCCAGACCGGATTTCGCACCATCCGGTTAACTCAATCATTTAATAAACTTAAGGAGAAGGAACATGAAGGGCACAATTCTCGACAAGATGGAAATGAACCGCCGCAGTTTTATGAAGAGTATGGCCTTCGCCGCCGGCGCAGGCGTGTTGGCGGGCTGCGCTCCCAAAGTGGTGGATCCCAACGCCGCGGCTGCCGAAGAAACCCCCACCAATGTTGATTGGCTGGGAACCGAACCCACGATTGACAATATCGCTGAAACCGTTGAAAGCGATGTGATCGTGATCGGCGCGGGCACCGGCGGCGCTTACGCCGCGGCTTCCTGCCTTGAGAAAGGCTTGAAAGTCATCATCCTCGAAAAGAACAGCGATGTTTCTACACTGCGCAATGACTGGGGCTCGGTCGACTCAAAATGGCAAAAAGAAGCTGGCGTTGAACTGGACAAAGCCGCCATTTTGCACACGCATGCAGCCTACTGCGCCAACCGCATCGATATGCGCTTGCCGCGCATCTGGGGTGATGAAAGCGGCGCGGCAATCACCTGGATCGGTGAGCTGCTGGAGAGCAAAGGCGCACAGTTCCTCTATGAGGGCGGCTACGAACCGAATTTCTCGCCCGACACTTACCCCAAGTTCCCCACCGGCCACAGCGCTTTCTTCCCCGAAGGCACCGACGGCGCCCACATTCTGAAAGATTACATCACCGAACTGGGCGGCGATTATCGCTTCGAGACCCCCTTTGTGAAATTTGAGCATGAAGGAAAAAAGGTCACTGCTGCTATCGCGCAGACCAAAGACGGCAAATTCGTGCGCTTTGTCGGGACCAAGGGCATTGTCCTTTCCACCGGCGGGTACCAGAACAACCCGGATATGCTCAATGCTTTGCAGTCCGCAGACGTGATGGTCATGGCGAAACCCTCATCAGGCTCAATCTCTGGCGACGGAATTAAAGCCTGCTTATGGATGGGCGCTGCGATGGACGAAACCCATGCCAGCATGCTCTTTGACCGCATGGGGCTGCTGCCCAATGAAACCCCGGCCACCATGACTGTTCCGGCTTTCTTCTGGCTTGGTTCACAGCCCTGGCTGAAAGTCAACCTGCTGGGCGAGCGCTTCTTCAATGAATCCGGTACATATGACGGCATTCTGCACGCGGCTGCGCGCCAGCCAGGCGCCACCTACTGCGCCATCATGGATTCAGACTGGTTCAATCAGGTCGTCCAATTCGCTACGGTCGGCTGCTCGCGCATCTTCCCATTCCCCAATGGCAGCCAGAATGACGTCTTCATGCGCAGCGGACTGGAACCCACCGGCACAGACTTGAAAGTCATCCAGGAAACCTGGACCGGTATTTTGGAAGACATCAAGAAGAGCGGCCATCTCCAGGAAGCTAACACCCCCGAAGAACTGGCGGCGAAATTGAACATCCCGGCCGATACCTTCGCGGCAACTTTCAATCGCTATAACGAACTGGCAGACAAGGGCCACGATGACGATTTCTACAAAGATTCCTATCGTCTGATCGGCCTCAATAAACCGCCGTACATGGGCATCCGCCTGACCGGCTGGCAATTATGCACCCTGGACGGTATTCGCATCGATACCCAAATGCGCCCGATGGATTCGATGAATGTGCCCTTTGAAGGCCTGTACGTCATCGGCGACAGCTCAGGCAGCTACTTTGCCCATACTTACCCGAACCTCTTCACCGGATATGCTAACGGCCGCACCACCACCTTCGCCCGCCGGGTTGCCCGCATTCTGGCCGGAGAGCCGCTTAATCTTTAAAACTGACCCCTTACGCGTTTTGAATCACCCCTCTGTTTTATAGTTTTTACCGCCCCTTGCAGGCTGAATTGCAGGGGGCGGTTTTTATGTTGTAAACACCCTTTCTTAACCAACGAATGGTGTTTTAAAAGATCTAAACGCCAATTCACTTGTCTGCCACTTTCAATAAAGGAAGGAAATTACTATAAAGGCCCGTATCCGCATGCTATAATTACTGTAATTTAATCAATTCTTAATCTTTTGCCGCCGGTCAGTACCAGGAAGGGGCCGGGTCCTGTGTACAAATAAATATGGCCATTGTGGTTTTTCTCGCATAGTACCCATCTCCCTTGGTCAACGGGCACTGCATCAATGATTTCTACTACTCGCAATCCTTCCGATTCCGAAAATAAATTCGAGCCCGCTGTAGCTGTATTGGACGATTTACTATCGACCAAACTTGAGATTCCGCTAATTGGTCCGCGTCTGGTACCGCGTCAACGGCTGACAGACATGCTGCGCAGCGGAATGGAACGGCGGCTGACCCTTTTAGTCGCCCCAACGGGATACGGAAAAACCACCCTACTGGCAGAATGGCTGACGGGCATCAAATTACCTGAATGGCGTGTCCTGTGGGTCACAATCGACTCGTTTGATAACGAGCCGCTGCGGTTGTGGAGTTATATCGCCGCGGCATTAAAAAAAATCTACCCGCGGATACATTTCGATCCAAACCGGATTCTGCAAAACCAGGCAGAAAATAAAAACCCAGAATTTTTGATCCCATTGATCAACAAGATTTGCCAGATTCCGCATCAAATCTTGCTGATCCTGGACGATTATCAGTGGATTACTAACGAAACGGTTCATCAGGAAATCAGCTACCTTCTGGCGCATCAGCCGAAGAATTTGCATATCTTAATTTCAAGCCGGACCCAACCACAGCTGCCGCTTTCACGGCTGCGCGCCCAGAGTCAATTGGTGGAAATCGGCGCACGCGACCTGTCTTTTACCTTGCCGGAAGTCAATCGCTTCTTTAATTCCGTGATACAGCTGGAAATTGGCCAGGAGCAATCAGCAAATCTGCTGACCACCACAGAAGGGTGGATCGCCGGCCTGCAATTGATCGGTCTGTCGCTGCGCCGCCAGCCCGATCACCATGCGTTCCTTTCCAACCTGCCGCAGGAAAATATTCAAATTTTCGAATATCTGACCGAGGAAGTGCTTGACCAGCTCGAACCTGATTTACGTGATTTCCTGCTCAAAATCTCAATATTGCCAGAATTTTGCGCGCCATTATGTGACAGCATGCTGGAACGATCTGACAGCGAACACCTGCTTGAGCGCATCCAACAGGAAAACCTGTTCATCCTCCCGCTGGAAAAACGCCACCACTGGTATAGCTTTCACCGATTATTTGCCGATACGCTGCGCAAATACCTCAAAACGGCCTATTCAGCAGATGAACAAATGCAATTGCACCAACGAGCATCCAGCTGGCTGCGCCAGAATGGCTACCCTGATAAGGCTATCTCGCACGCCCTGGTCACCGGCGATATTGAGCAGGCAGCTCGTATCCTGGATGCCTGTGCCCTTCAAGCGGTGATCGGATTCGACCTGGCCCAGCTTTCTCAATGGATTAGCCGTTTCTCTAAGGATCTGATTCGCAAACGCCCGCAATTGGGAATTTATTATGCTTTGGCCAATTTTCTACTCGAACGCTTTGATGGGGTTGCCCCGCAGCTTGAAGCGCTTGAATCCATGCTCGACCAATCCATTGAACAGGGCGTCGTCGTTGAAGACGAAGCGCTTATCCGCTGGGAAATATCCGCGCTGTACGCAACACTCAGTTATTGGCAGATGCAATATGTGGATATAACCAGCAACTATGCGCCGTTATTGCGGAATCCGCCGGAAAAAGACGTTTATTTTTGCGGCTTAATGCTGCATAGCCTGGCCGAAGTCAACGCCTCACAAGGAAATTACCTGGCCGCGCTGGAGTCATACACGCGAGGATGCCAATACGCGGTTGAACACAGCCTGATCAAGGAATATTGCTATTCTCAGTCGGAACGCACCTATTTATTGAAGGCGCTTGGGCGGCTGGAAGAATCAAAGATCGAATATGAAGATATGCTCGCCTACGGCATGGAGCACAGGCTTTCGGATGATGTGACTGCCTTTGCCAAAGCCGGGTTGGCCGAAATTTATTTTGAGCAAAACGCGATGACTCAGGCGGCCGAACAGATTCGCTGGGTGCTCGAAAATTATGAACGAGTCGAAAGCAGCCCGCTCAATTGGATCCGCACCGAATGGCTGCACGTCCGTTTAGCTCGATATTTTCTCGCCATTGGCGATACAGCCAATGCCCAGGCTTTCTTCTCCAAAGCGCTGATTGGCTTCCGCGCCAACCGGCAGGTGGTGCATTACCTGTCAGCGCAATTAATTGATACACAAATGGATATCTGGCAGGTTACCGGAGAATTGGAACAGGGCATTGCTGATTTTGAGGAAAAAATCAGCTTTTTAGATACGCTTGGCAAAGCGCACCACGCCAGTTTGCATGCCAAATCACGCTATCTGCTCAGCCAGAATAACCCAGCCGCGGCTCTTGAACAAATCAATATGCTCATTCCCAGGCTTGAACAAGCCGAACTGAAAGAACGCCTGATAGCCGCGCTGGTGACGAAAGCCATTATCCTGCAGTCTTTAGGCCAGCATGACGCCGCCCTGGAGAATCTGCATCGCGCTGTTCAATATGCGACGCCAATCCAGTTTTGCCGTGAATTTATCCGCGAAAGCAGCGCCATTAAAGGCTTGCTCGAACAATTATTGGCTTTGCCCAAACAGGCTGTGATCTGCCCGCAGCCCAAAGAAGCCGCCCTGATTGCAGAATGCTTGCAGGCGATTCAAGATCAAACTGCCGCCGGCCAAACCAGTGACGGCGATACGAAAGGGCAGCACACACTGGTTTACCCGATTTTTGAACCGCTCAGCCAGCGCGAGTTAGAAATCTTGCGCTTGCTTAACCAGGGTAAGCTGCCGAAAGAAATTGCCGTGTTGCTGAATGTATCCCTCAACACCACAAAGGGCCATTTAAAGAGCATATACCGGAAGATTGGCGCACATTCACGCTCCGCTCTGCTCCAGCGTGTCAGCGATTTGGGAATACTTGAAGGAAAGAAATAACGCCGCCTGCGAAACCATTAGCCGGCGGATAATTTCCGCTATTCAGTCTTTCGGTGAATAATCAGTCTGGACGAACCTGAGTGATCATACGCAGACCACCGGCCTTATTTACCTGGCTCATGGTAGCGCCTTGCATCACCATACCGCGGACCTGCTCATAGTCCTCGACAATTGCGCCGCACAAAACATCAACACCGCGAGCAAACAGCAAGGGTGAAACCGGTGTACTCGGCCCCAGCACGATACAATGCGTTTCTGGCCGGCAAAGTTCAAGCAAACCGTCAAAGGTTCCGTTAAGCAATGTCATGCCGGTAATTGCCACCACATCCGCCGCCGGAATAACTTGCGGAGCGGCGCTGGCGGGTAAATCGCCATCTTTTGGCTGCAGCTCCAAAACAGAAAGCTCCTGGATATCCGGGCGAATGCGTTCGATGAAGGGGAAGTGGCCCACCACAACTACCTTCTTGCCGGCGCCATGCTCGCGGATATACTCTTCAGCGTTGAGCGTCACCCAGGTCTGCGGTTCACGCGGCAGGCTGGCGTTGATCGTCGCCATTCCAATTGAAACCTCAACGGGGTCAGCGGAGAACACCAGGCCGGCAGCGGTCTTTACCGGTGCGCCGATCAACTTATCTACAGCTTGCTGCGAAGCGGGCGCAGCGGGGTTGCCATGCTGCTGAGTAGCCGCTAACCCGCCATACAGCCGGCCTTCATTTTCGACCTGAACCAGGGTCCAGTATTTTCCCAGGTTGACTTCATGGATCGTGGCTTGCGGAAGTGAAGCGACCAGATCTTCCAATAATTTCATTCTTCCTCCTCAACATGATCAGCTCACGCGCTGAATACTAAATCAGCCAAACTGTATTTCTTGATCGAACTGTTGCAAGTACTCCGGTTCAGTCATCCAAGTCAGATGCTGGCAAATCAGCGCAATCGTCGGCAGAATAACCCAGTAGTTCCCGCAGCAATCGCCCTCGGTCACTGGTTCCGGTCAATTCCAGGTGGATGGCTTCAGGAAAACGCGCCGTCATGGTTTCAAGACATTCCGGGCGGATGACCACAATCGCAGTCCGGGCCGTCACCCGTTCAAGCGCGTCGAGGGCTGCCATCCAGCCCATCTTCCGCTCTAACTCAAGCGGACCGATTTCATCTACCAATAAAACATCGCAATATTCAATTGCTGTGAAACAGGCGTTGCCCCACGCCAGCACATCTTCATCAAACGTCCATAGACCCAGCTGCATTCCCAATAATTCGCCTGGAACAGCGCTGGCCAGCAGAAACTTTTCTCGGCTGCGCAAGTCCCAAACGAATTTACCGGTTTCGATATGATCTATAAATCTGCCTGGCGAGACTACTCCGGCCAGATCCAACGAAAGGCAGTCTGCCTGGCGAATCAGGTTGAGCAGCAAACTGGTTTTCCCAGTTTTACGCCACCCGGTTAAAAATACCAAACGTTCAATCGCCATACCATTATTCCCATAATACCATTCGTTTACCGTGCGTCTCCACCACCTCTAATGGAATCTGGTAGAGCTTGCTGAGTGAATCAGACTGGAAGATTTGGTCAAAAGTGCCCGTTTCGAGTACCTGGCCGCTGCGCATAAGAACCAGATGGGTTGCCAGCAAACTGGCAATATCCGGTTCGTGGGTGGTCAAGATGACGGTTACGCCCTTTTTGTTTAATTCAGCCAACAAATGCACCAGGCGACGTTTATTGCTCAAGTCTAAATGGGAGGAGGATTCATCCAGCAGCAGCAGGCGCGGCTGCTGCGCCAGGGCGCGGGCCACCAGCACCAATTGACGCTCGCCGCCGCTCAGGGCCGTCATAGAACGGCGCTGATAATCCAGCAGGCCAACCTGATCGAGAGCGTCCAGGGCCACGCGGATATCTTCATCTCCGGGCATATCCAGCGTATTCAGATATGGTGAGCGTCCCAGCAAAGTAAACTCAAGCAGTGAATACTCAAAGGGTACATGTTCCGTTTGCGGGACCAGTCCCATCCGCTGTCCCAATTCGCGGCGCGAATACTGCTTCAGCGCCTGCCCATCGAAAAGCACTTCGCCTTCCGCCGGTTTCAACCACCCTAAAGCCAGATGCAGAAGCGTGGTCTTTCCAGCGCCATTGGGCCCTAAAATGGCCGTAACACTTCCGCTGGGAATATCCAGGTCCAGATGTTGAATGGCAGCCTGTTTTGCGCCGGGATATAAAAAGGTGAGGTTTTGAAAAGAGAGCAGCGGCGGCGTCATTCCTGCACCTTTACCCGTTGAATAGTCATCAAGTACATGAAGCCAATCGCGCCGATCAATGACGTCAGAATCCCCAAAGGGATTTCTCCGGCGATCAAGGTGCGCGCCAGGTCGTCACAAATCAGCATAAAGCCTGCGCCAAGAATCATCGAGCCGATCAGTGAATAGCGCGCATCCGCACCGAAAAGACGGCGTGCGATATGCGGCATAATCAAGCCAACCCAGCTCACCATT
This sequence comes from Bellilinea sp., assembly GCA_036822575.1. Classification (GTDB taxonomy): domain Bacteria; phylum Chloroflexota; class Anaerolineae; order Anaerolineales; family Anaerolineaceae; genus Bellilinea. Next base: position 86,492 of record DAISHK010000004.1, read on the forward strand.
CCCGCTACCGAAATGATAGCGGCCGTCGCAATAACTGAAGCGATCAGCAGCAGCAGACGTTCACGCTGCGGCGCTGCGCCTAAAGAGAAAGCGGTTTCGTCGCTCAGTGAAAGTACATTCAAACGCCAGCGCATGCGGTACAGAATGATCAAACTGATGACAACGGCCGGCAAAATTGAAAGAAACCGAGTCCAGGTAATGCTGTAAAGGCCGCCCAGCAGCCAGAAAGTAATTTCTGGCAATTGTTTCAACGGGTCAGCAAAATATTTCAAAATGCCGACCCCAGATGAAAACAACGCGGAAATCGCAATACCCGCCAGCACCAAACGCAGTACCCAGCCGCCATAGCGTACCCGGTGAGCCATAAAATAGGTCAGACCCAACCCCAGAATACCGAAGAAAGCGGCCAGGCTTTGCACCAACCAGGCAGCGTTGCTTAGAAAAACAATCGCCAGCGCGGCCCCAAAAGCCGATGCCTGCGAAACGCCCAGAAAGCCCGGCTCCACCAGCGGATTGCCAAACAGCATCTGAAAGACATACCCGGCTGAGGAGAGCGTCATTCCCGCCAGAATTGCGGTCAGAATCCGCGGCAGGCGCAGATTAAACATCAAGCGCTGAGCCAGTACATCCTGCGAGATCTGCTCATAAGAGAGCATGGAAAGGTCCGGGTAGCGCCCATACAGCAGCGAAAAGACCGCCAAAAGTGCCAGCCCGAGCGTAAGCAAGAGGAGGAGCCGGGTACGGCCCGCATCATGCACCCGGCTCAAACTATTCGTGTTCAGGCGCGATTCAGCAGTAATCAGCGCACATCTCCTTTAAGTTTTGGCAGAATATTGGCTTCGAATGAGGCGTCATTCATAGCATACAAAGTGGAGTAGAAAGTCTTTGCATTGGTTTCTACATTGTAATCCGGGAAAAGATCCGGGTGAAGTTTTGCGGCCAACCAATCCAGGCCCATGATCCAGCGCGTATCCGGCTGATCCCAGCTATAAATATCTGTAGCAAAGCCATACAAGTGACCATCTTTGACCGCACGCAGTTCGGCCCACTGCGGATCAGCCTTCAGATTTGTAACAATTTCGTCGATATCGCCGGAGTAAGCCACCACAACAATATTATCCGCATCCCACGCCGCGACTTGCTCAAGCGTAACCACCGTCCAGCCATTGCCCAGGTTTGCATCTTCCCACACAGGCGCGCCGCCGGCTGCCTGCACCAGGTATGTCTGAATCCAGCTTACCGGGGGCACATTGAAAGCAACTTCGCCGTCTTTGTTGCTGTAGTAAAGCAGCAGGGTGCTGGGTTTGTCAGCATCAGCCAGGGCACCTGTTTTGGTCGTTACAGCGTCCACATGGGAAGTGTAAAAGTCATTAATCGCTTTGGCGCGGTCTGGGTTATTGAAGATCAAACCCAGGTTGGTGATATCGCGCTGATACGTCTCAGGAGTTTCGAAATCAACGTAAATCACCGGAATGCCCAATGCTTCAATCGGGGTTCCGATCTTTTCGGCAGAAGAGGTCTTGAGGATCACCAGATCGGGCGTGTATGAGGCAATTTGTTCTGCCCCGGCGTCGCCATCCAGAACAGCTTTGTCACCAAAATTCGGGTCGATCATCGGCAGAAAAGCGTCCGCGTTTTGCAAAGTGCTGTTAATCGCCACAATGCGCTGACCCGCTTCAGGGAAGGCATAAATAGCATCCGCAATCATGAACAGTCCCTTGCCGGTTACCACGATCCGCTGCGGAACTGCATCAAGGGTGACGGTGCGATCGAGCGCATCCACTACGGTGATCGGACCGGCAGCGGCGGCAGTCTCCGGAGCGCGGAAGCCGTATTTCTGCAGGACGGCCTGACCTTCAGCCGACAGAACCATATCTACAAATGCCTGCGCATATTCGGGGCTGGGCGCATCTTTCAGCGCGGCAATCGGGTAGGTAGCCACCACGTTCAGGTCTGTGGGGATATCCAGAATACCGACTTTCGTGGCCGCGTCGCCGGTAACATCGCTGGAGTAAACAATTCCGGCATCCGCCTCATCCAGGGAGACTTTGGTTAATACCGCCTTGACATTGTCTTCATAAGAAACCACGTTGGCCAGAACGCCGTCTTTATAAGCCGCGCCGTAATCAGCAGATTCAGCGGCTTTATCCAGGAAGGACAGGGAATATTCGCCAACGGGGACTTCTTTAGCCGCAAAATCAAGCTTGAGACCAGGGTTTGCCAGATCTTTCAGGGATTCGATTTTGCCAGGGTTGTCGATCGGATAGATCACCACCAATTGGTTTTTGACAAAGGTGGTCACAATGGCTTCATCGACAAAGCCGCCATCTACTGCCACCTGCATTTGTTTATTATTTGCCGAAGCAAAAACATCCGCCGGCGCGCCCTGCGTAATCTGCTGGGCGAGCGCCTGTGATCCGGCAAAATTGAACTGAACCGTTACATTCGGGTTGGCAGCCGTGAACATATCACCAATCTCTGTGAATGATTCAGTCAGGGAAGCAGCCGCCATAACCGTCAGCGTGACGGGCGGCAATGCAGTCGGTTCAGCAGCGGCTGCAGGAACTTCCGTCGGTACGGCGGTCGCTTCAGCAGCCGCGGGCGGCTGAGTTGGCTCGACTGCCGCAGTTGGCGTGGCGGTTGCACAACCGCCCAGCAACATCGCAAACACAAGAAAAACTATCAACAGCTTCTTACTCATTTTCTATCTCCTTTTGAGCAACACAAATCTACTCACCCTGGCTTGCAAGGTGATTGATTACCAGATCAATCGATTGTGCGGACAGATATCCTTATTCCGTGCTGGTCTGCTCCAATTCAACAAATCGATTCAACAAGGTTTTGACAGCAATCAAAGTAAAGAAAGAAAAGCAAATCAATATAAACGATAAAGTTAACGCAGTCTTCAACTCCAGTTCAAAGCCAACGTAAATGGCTAATGGCATGGTCTGCGTCCTTCCCGGGAAGTTGCCCGCAAAAATAATCGTCGCGCCAAATTCACCCAACGCGCGCGCCCAGGTCATAACGGCTCCGCTAAGGATGGAAAAACCGGCCAGAGGCAATGTAATTGCCTGAAAAGACTGCCAGGAATTCGCTCCGTCCAATGAAGCCGCTTCCAATAATTCTCGATTGACGTTGCTGAAACCAATTACAGCCGCCTTGACATAAAAAGGCGAAGCCACAAAAGTCTGCGCCATGATCACTGCAATCTGGGTGAAAGGGATGGCAAACCCGGCCTCTGCCAGGTATGAACCGATCAGCCCGCGGCGTCCGAAGGCAATCAACAAAGCCACACCCGCCACAGCCGGGGGCAGCACGGTCGGCAGGTCGATGATGGTATCAATGACCGTGGCTAATTTGGTGCGCTTGCGTGAAAGGGAGTATGCCAGCGGCGTACCGGCCAGGATGGTAATCGCCGTAGATATCGTGCAGGTCACCAGGCTGAGCGTAACCGCCTGCATCACCTGACCGCCGTTGACAATATCCACAAACTCGTCAAAGGGCACCTGTGTGATCAGCGCAATCAGCGGGATGATGATATAGAGGATTAACGGAATAGCAAGCACCCGCAATATCAACTGGTTAATGGTCTTGGGTTTCAAGCGGGCTGAGCGAGTCATTTAAAAAGGTACCTGCTTTCTTCAAGCCAATGAATCATCGCCTCAATTTGTGCAGCCCGAAACTCAATCACCAATTGAGCAAAAGCATCGTCATTCCCTTTTTTTCGATCCTCGATGATTTCATCCAGCCAGCCCAGGCATTCTTCGTATTGTTTATCGATCAATTCCAAAGCCTGGTCCGCACCCGCCTGGCGCGCAAAATACAGTCGCGCCAAAAATTCCTGGCGCATGTCCCGGCCATGGGATACCGGCGTATTCATCCAGCGCTCAAATTCCTCGTGGCCCGCGGGTGTTATCCGGTATTGCTTCCGCTGTACGAAAGATTCTCCAGCCAGCAATTCAGAGGAAACCAGGCCCATATTCTCAAAACGCTCCAGAAGAGCATACGTATTCGCCTGCTTGACCGTCCAGATTTGATTGATGCCATCAATCTTCTGCAAGCGCTTGAAAATATCATAGCCATGCGTGGGCTGCTCACTGACCAGACCCAGTAAGATGTATTCGATTGAGAGAGGTTCCTGCGCGCGTGGGGACATTCCGATTCTCTTCAGCCGCTATGCTCAAATAATAAATACTCATTTATTGAGTACAAAGATACTATCATTAAACGCCCCCTTTTTACTAGTACCCGATTTCACTTAAGGAGTTATGTCACCAGGCAGGCATGACAACCGCCCCAACCTGTTGTTCCATCGGCCAATGGTCTTTCCGCGCCTGCTCAGGCGAAACAAAAAACCCTGAGATAAACTCAGGGCCAACACCTATTTTCTTTGCAAACACCAATTTGAATTAGTGGCAGCAACTGCCTTCACTTCCGCAGCCGCCTGAACCGCAGCTGTCATCACCGCAGCCGCCTGATCCACAGCAAGATGAAGCATACAATCCGCCATTTGCCAATTCCTGGTCCGTGGCCGGACGTAAAGCAGAGATCTTTGTGCTGAACAGCAATGACTTTCCTGCAAGGGGGTGGTTGGTGTCAATCTTAACAATTTCATCGCCCACTTCACAAATCCGCGCGTTGAGGATTTGGCCGCTATCAGACCGGACTCGCAGGTCCCGGCCGATTTCCACCGGGAAGTTCGGGGGGAATTGAGTACGCGGTAATTCGTAGATCGCCTGGGCATCCCGCAAACCGTAAGCTTCTTCCGGGGCTACCTGCACATCTTTGCTGTCGCCGACGAGCATCCCTTCCAGAGCTTTTTCCAGACCAGGGATAATATTATGGTAACCCTGCAAATATTCCAGCGGCTGATCACCGGATGAATCCACAATCTCCCCATCCACGGTTAACGTGTAATCCAGTGAGACTACCATACCGCTCGCAACCACGTTGTTTTCCATTAGGCAGACCTATCCTTTTTGTTTCAAATTAACCAGTACCTGACTGAATTTGGACACATTATACCGAAAAACTTTGCAGAAAACGCGGCTGCAAAGTAAGCAAGGTCACCTGTCACCCAAAAAACGTGACAGTTACCGTAACGCCGATTTGACGCAGTGATCAGGCCAGCCGGTCAAGTACCTGGCGCACCAGCGTATCAACCTGCTGTTTTTCCAGTTTGGGCAGCGCGGCTACTTGGCCAGCCGCCGGTTGTGACGGCCCCTGAATAATTTTCAGCCCAGCGCTCGCGCCGATGCGGCTGGCGCCGGCCTGGATCATGGCCACGGCGTCTTCGTACGTGCGCACCCCGCCAGAAGCTTTGACTCCCATTACGGAGCCGACCGTCCGGCGCATCAAGGCGATATCGTGCACCGTCGCGCCGCCGCCTAAAAAGCCGGTGGATGTCTTGACAAAATCCGCCCCGGCTTGCTGAGATAAGCGGCAGGCGGTAACTTTCTGATCGTCATTCAGGAAGAAGGTCTCCAGAATTACTTTCAGAAACGCGCCGCCGGCATGGGCAGCTTCGGCCACGGCCTGGATGTCAGACTTGACCAGGTCAGTTTCGCCGCCTTTCAATGCGCCGATATTGATGACCATATCGACCTCAGATGCGCCTTGGGCGATGGCCAATTTCGCTTCGGCAACTTTGATCTCGGTCATATTTGCGCCCAGCGGAAAGCCAATGACTGTGCATACTTTCACCGCTGAGCCCGCCAGTTCCTGTGCGCACAGCGGCACCCAATTTGGATTGACGCACACAGAAGCGAAACCCGCCTGGCGCGCCTCGGCGCATAACTGGACGATCTGAGCGCGGGTGGCATCTGGTTTTAACAGGGTATGGTCAATCATTGCGGCAATTTGCTGCAGAGAAAGATGTGCCCCTGCCGCCTGATGTTCTTCGCCAGCGGCGTCATAACCGCTGACCGGAGGGTTAACCGCCGCCAAGATCGCAGCGCTGATTTTTTCAACTAGCTGGTCATTTTGAGCTAATGCAGACATGGCATCTGCCTCTCTTTTCTTTAGATTCGCACCCGTCAGACAACAGGCGCTTTCATTATCAAGATTTTTCACGCTTTCGTCAAGCAGCCGCGAAAAAATCTGCACGCCTATTGATTTTTCCTTTATGCATCTGGCAAGGTAAACCAGAAACGGCTGCCCTCTCCGCTGCGACCACGGCTTTCCACACCGACATTGCCGCCCATTTTTTCGATGATCCGCCGGACAATCGAAAGACCAAGCCCGTGGCCATCCACCTTTCGGCGGCCTTCCAATTGACTGAAATCATTGAACAAGCGGACCTGCTCTTCAGGCTTAATGCCATCACCGTTATCTTGAATCCAGAAACGGACAAAATGATTGTCTAAATGAAAAGCACCAAGCTGCACGACGGGAGGATATCCGCCGTATTTGATGGCGTTGCTCAAGTAATTCGCCCAGACTTCTTCCATCCAGGGTGCATGCCCAACGACTCGCGGCCATTCCGCGGGAAGCTGAATCTCCGCCTGCCGTTCCGTAACCATGAAATTTACGCGCTTGAGCGCCTCATTGATAATCGCACCCATATCCAGCGGCACCATTTGGATATTCTGGCTGCGTAAACTGGCCAGAGTCAGCAGTTCCTGGATGATCGAGTTTGATTTTTGATACGTCTGCTGTAATTGTTCCACCAGGCTTAGTGCTTCCGTGTTAGCGGACATTCCTTCCAATTGCATTTGCAGCAGGTGGGTAAGAATTGCCATGGATTGCAGCGGCGTTTTCAAGTCATGCGCGACCATGTGCGCAAAAGAATTCAGGTCGCCAATCAGCTGCTCGCGTACGGCAACCTCATGCTGGAGCTTTTCGTTGGCTTCTTCCAGGTCATGCTGCATGCGCGCGCGTTCCTCAATCTCCTGCTGGAGTGAAACCACTTTATTCTGTTCCTCTTCCGCCTCGCGCTTGACGGAATCAACCTGGTAAACCACTTCCAGGTTCTGAATTCGTGTTTCAGCATCCTCCGTGAAGATTTGCTGCTTTAATTCATGATAGTGTTCGTAATGCGCCAGTGCATTTTGATATTGGTCCATCTGCCGATAGACATCTGCCAGAAGTTGATGCACCTGAATTTGAACCCCACGCGCCTGGATTTGTTCAGCCTGCTTCAATGCGTGCGTAAACGCATCTGCCGCCATCTCGCCCATATTTTGAGTCTGATATAGCCGTCCCAGGCTTAGCCACATCCGGCTCGTCTCATAAGGCAGTCGGATCTTTCCAACCATCAGGCGGGCATCGTCCAGGCAATCTTTTGCGTGAGCGAATTCTCCGACGGTGCCATACGCGTCTGCCAGGCTGCACAGCAGCTGCGCTTCCTGAGCTTTCAAACCGTGCTCCCGGCTGATTTTCAACCCCTGCAAGCCGGCATTCAGCGCAAGTGAGGGATTCTTCAGCACCGTGTAAATCCGGCAAACTGTTTCGTTAACGCTCACCAGCGCGCGAATATCAGCGCCGCCCTGCAGTTCATTTGCTGCTCTCAGAATATTTCCCAACGCACGCATGTGTTCACCGCGTTCATGGTAAATATTGCCAAGGTTAGCGAGCTGCCGGCCAGTGACGCCCCGGTTATGCATGGCCAGGGCCATTTCGAGGCCTTGAATAGTGTGGTGCAGTGCGCTGGCGTATGCGCTCTGAATAATTTCAATTTGGGCCCGCCAGGCCAAACAGGCGGCTGAAGCGTTCAGATTTTTTTCCACGCCGAACATATCGGCCGCGTGTGAAAATGACTCCAGCGCATGATCATAATCACCGGCCTGGAACTGCAAATCACCTTGAGCCAGCCAAAGATTCCCAATGCTGGAATAAGCCACGCTGGTGTTTTGACTGGTGACCTGAAGGATCAGGTCACGAAAACGGGCTGAAACAGCAATAGGATTGATATACCGGTCTTGCAGCCCCGTTTGAATTTGCTCATTGAGGTATGCATCGGTAATCAAAACGGATTTTGACTGGATACGAATCGAAGCTTCGGACATTTCACCTGTATCAACGAAGATGACTACCTGGCGGTGTATTATCCGTACACCAGGGCATCCTTTACACTGCATCAAGAATGCCCAGGGCTACCCATAAATCTTATAACTTTCTTAGAACAATATTCCTGGCGGTTAATCAGGCTGTCTGATTTCCATTAATCTCGCGGCGAGCTGCGTTGGTAAAGTAATTGGTCCCGCACTGCGGACAGGCAAAATAGTAAGCGTAGTAATATTTCTGTCCCGGCGTAGGCTTGGCTTTGGGAATCCGTTTCACCAAGCGCGCCCCGCACTTCCGGCAGGGCCGTCCTTCGGCGGGTTCAGCGGATGAAGCCGCCTGCGCTGGCGGAGGAGCTGCAAATAAATCAGGCTGTCTGGCCGGCGCAGGTTTCGCGCTTCCGGTTTCTTCATAGCCTTCATCTGCGGGCAGATTCTTGCGAGCGCCGGCAGCCACTGCCAGACGATCGGCGCGTTCATTTTCAGGATGCCCGGCGTGCCCTTCGACCCAATGAAATCGAACCGTGCGCTGCTGAAGTACTAGCAGCAGCCGTTTCCATAAGTCTGTATTGGGCACTTTTTGATTCTGGGCACGGACCCAGCCTTTTTTTTGCCAGTTGGTCACCCACCCCTTGGTAATACTCTCTACCAGATAACGCGAATCAGAATACAAGTCAATTGTCGCGGTCTGGTCAACCGCTTCTAACGCTTTTATCGCCGCCAGCAGTTCCATGCGGTTATTGGTGGTGCGGCGAAAGCCCCCGCTCAACTCACGCGTTCCGCCAGCAGAACGCAGAATCGCGGCCCAGCCGCCCGGGCCAGGGTTCCCTGAAGAAGAGCCATCGGTGAAGATATCATAATGGAGCGGCATAAGGGATTGAATACTCTTTTCACTCTTTGGTAAAATCGGAACACTGCATAAATTATAACGGAAAGCATCCGATTAGACCCTTACAGGCAGGCAAAGTCATGATACCCGATCCATTACCAGAAGAATCCGGCTTTCAATTCCCCTTGGAAATCCGCCTACGCGTGATCGGCCATCACGCAGATGACCTGACCGAGTTCGTTTATCAGCGGGTCTTACAGTACGTCCCGGATCTGACGCTGGCCCAGTTGGATACACGCCCGAGCGGCGGCGGAAAATATCTGGCCGTACGTGTGGCTTTCACCGCCGATAGCCGCGAGCAGCTTGACAACATCTTCCGCGACCTCAGCGCCCACGAGCGAATTCTGTATATTATTTAGCCGGAAAAATCTTATTATCGCGCCACGACCGCGCTGGCAGGAACGCTATGGTGTGGAAATTATGCGCCAGAGTCGGATTTCAGCCGCTCCCGATAGCTGGTGCGCCGTTCCAGACGCTGCAGACCGTCATTGAACAAAAAAGCCAACGCAGCCACACTCAGCGCGCCAATCCAGATTTTATCCATTCGCCCGGCTTGCGCTAAACCATCAAACAGCAGCGTTCCTAACCCGCCGGCGCCAAATTTTGCACCAATGGTCGCGATCGCTATCGAAACAACGGCCGCCAGGCGTACACCCGCCAGAATAACCGGCAGCGCCAGCGGAAGCTGGACCCGCCAGGCAATTTGCAGCGCATTCATCCCCATCCCGCGCGCCGCTTCCATTACTGCCGGGTCAATACCGTTTAATCCAGCCAACACATTGCGCAGCAGGATGATCTGGGTGTAAAGGATCAGTGCGGCAATGACCGTGCGCTGATTTAACCCCAGCAGTGGAATCAGAAGAATCATCAATGCAATACTTGGAATGGTATAAACCACCCCGAAAAAACCAAGCACCGGCCCGGCCAGGCGTGGATGCCGCTGCAAGTACCAGCCCAACGGCAGGGCAATCAGCGTAGAGATAAACAGCGGCGTCAGAGATAATAATAAATGCTGGCCAGCCAGCCTGAGGATTGTGGGGATATTATTCAGAAAAAAAGACATTGGGCTAATCCTGGCAGCCGGCCTGGCGGATTTCGTTGACCGTTACTTGACCGATTACTTTGCCATCCGTCTCGATTAATACGCGTTCAATGCCGGGTTTCAGCAAAGTGGATAGAATATTGCGCAGGCTTTCCTCAGGTCCAAAGCGAATTTCGTCTGCGCCAGCCGGCGCTAACACAGCACTCATGACACTTTCAGCGCGCAGTACACTCAAATGACGGATGCGATCTTCGGTGTTGAGCAATTGCTGCACAAAATCATTGGCCGGGTGCGCCAGCAACCCGCAAGGCGAATCCATCTGCACCAGACAGCCGCCGTCAACAATAATAATCTGGTCCGCAAGCTTAAGCGCTTCATCCACATCGTGCGTGACGAACAAAATAGTCTTTTTCAACCGGCGCTGCAATTCCAGCAATTGATCCTGAAGACTTGTGCGGGTAATGGCGTCAATCGCGCCGAAAGGTTCATCCATCAGCATCACCTGCGGATCAGCAGCCAGGGCGCGCGCCAGACCAACGCGCTGTTGTTGGCCGCCAGATAGCTGGCTTGGGTACCGTTCCAGAAACGCTTCGGGCAGGTGCACCAAATCCAGCAGTTCGATGCTGCGCGCTCTGATTTCTTCAACAGGCCAATGCAGCAATTCAGGCACCACCGCGATATTCTGCGCCACGGTCATGTGCGGGAACAACCCAACCTGCTGGATCACATACCCAATCTGACGGCGCAGGTCAGTCAGAGGCAGACTATGCGTATCGACCCCATTGAGAAAAATCCTGCCGCTGGTCGGCTCGTGCAGACGGTTGACCATCTTCAGCAGAGTCGTCTTCCCACAGCCGGAAGGGCCGAGCAGAACGTTAAACGTGCCCGGATCAATGCTCAGAGAAACATCCGCGACTGCAGGAATACCGCCAGAAGTGTACTGTTTGGTTACGTGCTCGAATTGAATGGCTGGCATGAATGTCTTTCCACCGGGGAAGTACAGCGATCACCATACTTCCCCGGTATTCTCTTACTTGGAGAGCAAGCCCTCTTGTGTGAGGAACTCCTTGGCCACATCGGCCGGTTCACGCTGATTGCCAGACACCTCATAGTTAAGCTGCTGCATCACGGCATCGGTCAATTTCGGCGCGAGGCCATTGAGAATATCCGCAATCTGCGGGTTTTCAGTGAGCGTATCCTGGCGAATCACCGGTGCTACCTGGTAAGGCGGCCAAAGACCCTTGTCATCTTTAAGCAATACCAGATCATAAGCCGCAATTTCACCATCGGTTCCAAACGCCACGGTCACATCGGCCTGACCATCGTTTAATGCCTGGTAGCGCAGACCAGAATCGACTGATTTATATTCTTTGAGGGTAAAGTCGCCGTAGGTGGCCTTAAGCCCCACAATGCCATCCTCACGCTCCTGAAATTCCGGCGGGCCAACCATCACCAATTCTCCGGCGTGCGCAACCATATCCGAAATCGTAACGATACCCAGGGCTTCTGCCCGGTCGCGTTTCATCGCCAGGGCCTGGGTGTTATTCATCGGCGCCGGGTCAAGCCAGACCAGCTTGAATTGCGATTCATATTCACTGCGAACCGTGTTGTACACAGAAGTCGGATCGGTATCAATCGGCATTTTCAGTACGGTCAGCAAGCCAGTGCCGGTATACTCTGGATAAAGATCTATTTCATTATTAACCAAAGCTGCCTGAGCAACCGGGGTGCCGCCCAGATTCAACTTACGCTCTACTTTGAAGCCATTGGCCTCAAGCAATTGCGCGTACATTTCACCAAGGATAAACTGTTCGGTAAAATCTTTCGATGCAACCCGAATGGTCGGCTGAGATGCCGCCGGGCTGCAGGCCGTTAATGCGCTGGTCAGCAGTAAAGTGAGCGCCAACGCCAGCATTAAAGTCTTTCGTCGCATTTCTTCCTCCTATGAGCGAGAAACCTTATCCGGATCGCGGCGGCTCACTCCAGTGCTGCAACTGAATGAAAACCCCTTCCGCAACCAGGGACAGCAGCGCTACCGGAATAGCGCCAACCATGAGAATGGCATAATCGTATAAGGCAAAACCGCGTGTCACATAAATTCCTAATCCGCCGCTGCCAACAAAAGCAGCCAGGGTCGCCGAAGCAATCACTTCCACTGCCGCTGTACGTATCCCGGTGAGAATAACCGGCAGCGCCAGCGGAAACTGCACCCGCACCAGGCTTTGCTGAGCGTCCATGCCCATTCCCTGGGCGGCTTCCAATATCGCCGGATCCAGGCTGCGAAAAGCAGCGTCTGTATTAATCACCACCGGCGGAAGCGCCAGAAAAATCAAAGCCACCGCAGCCGAGGCAGTGGACAACCCCAGGTACGGCACAACTAGAAATAGAACCGCCAGGCTGGGCAAAACCCGCAGCCCATTGACCGTGCTCATCACCACCCGTGACGCCTGCCGTGAATGCGCCGTCCAGATCCCCAAGGGAAGGCCAAGCACCAGAGCAACCCCCAGCGCAATACCGACCAGCTCTAAATGATCACCAAATGCCTGCCAGAACTCTGCCGTATGGCTCAAAAAATAAGCCCAGGCATGCTGAAGAGTCGTCAGAATGATCATTCGCGATCAAACAGGCGCATTAATCTGTAAGCAGTTGAAGGCTGGATTACCATTCCGGCCGGCCCCTACGGTGAACAAACCAATTCATGCATCTCCTTTGCCGCGGCTATCATTAACAAATTATGCCTATCATTTATCCATTATAGACATATAGAACAAATTTGTCAAAAAAATAGAACAAAGGAAGGATGGATTATTTTTTCCAGAAAATCAACAATCCGTTGGACCCATACATGTCGGTTTTAATAGGCTCATCGGCCTGGTAACGGCTTTCAAACACTGCGTTCTGAAAAAGACCCTGACGGCCATAAACTTCCAGCGCCACAACCACATCGGGCGCTTCATCCAATATGAGCTGAGGCGGGATAGCATAGTTAATGACATAACAGGATGGGTCTGCCGGATAATAGCGCAGTGCTTGCGGTGAATTCAATCCCACAGTGTCAAGAATTTTTGCCGGGGTGAAATATCCCAACACGCCCACATCGCCGGCCGCCAGCACAGAATCGGACGTCAGGCGCGGGTTAATCTGCTGCGCCGCCTGTTGATACAACAATTCCAACTGAATGTAAGCCATTTCCGGCGCGGGCCGGTCAGGGCCATGATCCAGATGCAGCCGCCAATCCGAAAGACCGCCGCCCAGCGGCAAAGCCAGCAATAACAGCAGCAGCGCCCAACTTGAAGCAGACCGAGGATTAAAAGCCGGCCCTGGTTTAAAAATCCCGCGCAACATGGTTTCCAGGCCGATCAAGATCAACAGCGTATATGCCGGCAGCGGCGGGGTCAGGTACCAGCGAAAGATCAGCGGGTTGGCAATTGCAAAAAAGGCGAAATATATCCAGGGATAAAACAACCAGGGCCACAAACGCGGCTCAGCTTGCACAGTACGGCGGAGTCCGATCAGGTAAAGAAACGGGAAAGCGACCAGCCCGACCGCCACGGCCGCGGCTGACCCGATCCAATTTTGGGTCAGAAAGGGTGTGGCGTAATGCTGAAGCAGGCGGATCAAGGCTTCTGAGGCATCCAAACGATATGCCAGCAATTTAGCGCTGACCGAATGCGGGATGAAACTGCCAAAATACAGACTGGCAAAACCAATCCAGGCGCCTACCGGCAGCAAGAACGCCGCCAACGCTTTCCACGTGATAGAATAGGCTCGCTCTTTCTTGATCAGCCGGATGAACCAGTCCAATGCAATCGGGCCGAGCAAAATGACCGCATCCGGCCTGGTCAGCACGCCCAAACCAGCCAGCAGCGCCACCCAGGTCAGGCGCAGGTCCAGGTAAGCATAGGCTGCCGCAGTCAAGAAAAATACGTACAGGCTGGTTTCCAGTCCCCCAACAGCAAAAGTTACAGAAAACGGCGCAACCGCCCAACCCAACGCTGCCGCCGCACCTGCCAGCGGAAATTTCAACCGCCGGCCAAGCTGAAACAGCAGCACACACGTGGCGGCATCGGCCAGTGCATTCACGTCCAGCGCCAATGTCGGAAAATCAGCTTTTGCTCCGCCGCTCAATAATCCCAAAAAAGCCATCAGCAGCGTGTATAATCCGGTGGTGGTTCCCAACACCCGTTCGCCGGGATTAAATACGAATCCTGCTCCGCTGAGGATATTGCGGGCGTAGCGAAAAGTAATATAAGCGTCGTCAATCGTTCGCGGGCCAGGAATCCAGCGGGCAGCCAATGCCAGCAGCACCAAAAGAATTGGGAACCAGCAGCGAGATAATATCTTGCGGTTCATACAAGCCCTTCCGGGTGAGGTGATCTTCATCAAGTATAGTGCATGAGGCAGGCCATTCGGCTTACGAAAATGTACAAAAAAGCTGCCCAAATGCGCTTCTTAAGTTGCTGAATGTGTTTTTCGTCACTTGAAATGTAAGACAATAATCAGCAATATGGAAGAAAACCCAAACGGTTTGGTTACAATACAAGATACGGCTGCTACAGCGGAATGATCAAACCAGGAGTAATGATTTATGGCTTCAACAGTGGTGGTTCTGGTTAATGGTGAAGTCCTCGTCAACGGACAGAACATGACCATCAAAAGTCAGCGGGAAAACGCCCTTCAACTTGCAGAAGGATTGCTTCCGCTCTTTGACAGTGATACCCGGGTGGTGGTGTTGCATGGCAACAAACCCCAGGTGGGTTTTGTGTTATTCCGTTCCGAGTTAGCCAGCCATATTTTGCACGCCATTCCATTGGATGTTTGCGGTGCGGATACACAAGGCGCTACCGGCTACATGCTGTCGCAGGCATTCATCAATGTCTTACGGCGCAAACAGGTTCGCCGCCAGGTAATGTGCGTTCTGACGCAAACCCGAGTACGCCTGAAACCCGCCGGCAAACCGCTTCTGAAAGCGATTGGTCCCTGGTTTGACCGGGAGAAAGCAGATCAATATCGCCAGACGCGCGGCTGGACCATGATAGAGGAACCCGGAAGCGGTTACCGCCGGGCAGTTCCTTCACTGCCAGCGGAAGAAATTCTTGAATTTGATGGCATTCAACAACTGGTCGAATCTGGCACAGTCGTAATTGCCGCCGGCGGCGGCGGTATTCCGGTAATCGAAAACGGCGAAGCGGACTACGAAGGGTTCGAGGCTGTTCTGGATACCGAAGAAGTTGCCGTCCTTCTGGCCAGCCGGTTGAAGGCCAAACTGCTGATCAGCGTAGTGGAAAGCGATCACAAATTCACGCGCGAAGGTTTACGCACTGAAGGAAAAAGCCACCTGGACTTGAACGGCCTGGATGACTTACTGACGCGTGAGGAATTCAGCAGTACATCCGTCAAGAACAAGCTGAATGCTGCCTCTAACTTTTTGCATACAGGCGGCGAGCAGGTGATCATCACCACGCTGCGGAAGTTGAACGATACCATGCAAGGCAACAGTGGGTTAACCATCGGCGCAAACCGGCCGGCGACCGATTTCTTTGAAGCGAAGAGCCAGGATTAACCATGTCTTGCGATCAAACTGACCCGTTAAATCTTGAGCAGGAAAATGCCTTATTGCGCACGCGTCTGAAACAGATGGAATCGCGTGAACTGTTTTTGTGGGGTTTGCTACTGGAAACCTCAAGAAAATTGCAGTCCTCATCTGCTTCGATCAAAGCCGCGGTGTCGAGTTTGTTAAATTACGACATTTTCTGGGATATTGCCAACCAGCGTGAATTTTTAGAAACCATTAACGTCAGTATTGATCAGGTCAGTGAACTGGTAATGCTGGTCAATATCGAGTCCAGGCTGCGCGGCGGTACGCTGGAATTTAAACGGGAACCTCATTACATCCAGGAAATTATTACGCTGGTAAGAGTCAACCTGCTGCGCAAGCAGCCGGAATTCGTCCTGCAAACCAATTTTCCAGACGATGGGAAACTGGTGGATGTGGATTACTCCTATCTGACCATTGCGCTCGAAAACCTGCTGACCCTGGTATCTGGAGGATTTAAAACATCGCCCATTCAACTTAGCGCCAATCAGGAAAACGACCGCTGGCATATCACGATTGCTGGCATTGATCCTAAAGTCGCTGCACTGATTAACGATTATTGCCTGGCCGATATATCCCTGGCTGACCGTCCACCTGTCACCGGTGAAACTGCCCTGCAGCTGCACATTGCCTATGAAATCTTGAAATTGCATGAGATTCAACTGGCGGTTGCGGACAACCTTACTGAAATGAGCCTGTTCATTTCGTTCACTGGAAAATAGAATCGCATGCTGAAAACTCCTTTCTCAGTGCCGCGGTTGCTTGACCCTTCAAAATGATGAAATCAATTAACATTTTGTTGATCGGCGATGAACCCAATATTTTGCGAACTTTGCGGCGGAATCTTGTCAGCCGTGGCTATGACGTGTCGATTGCTTTTGACGATAACGAAGCCTACGAGATGACCTCAATGATTCATCCCGATTTATTTGTACTTAACCTCGATTTTACAATGGTAAAAGTGGACGGGCTTGAAATTTGCGCCAAATTGAGGCGATTAAGCCAATCTCCAATTATGGTGCTGTCGGCTATCGGCTCTGAAAAAATCAAGATTCAGGCTCTGGATCTCGGCGCTGACGATTATCTGGTGATGCCGGCCAATATGGAAGAATTCCTGGCGCGTGTTCGCTCTTCCTTGCGCCGTTGGTTGGAATTTAAAGGCGAAACCATCAAGCAGAATCACATGCTGATGTATCGCGATCTCTTTATCGATACCAATGCCCGCCAGGTTACCATTCGCGGTGATCTGGTTCGCCTGACCCCAACGGAATACGAATTGCTGCTGTATCTGGCTAACCGCGCTGATAAAGTCATCACCCACCGCGAATTGCTCAAGGCAGTCTGGGGCACAGAATATGGCGATGAGCGTGAATACTTACGCGTCTTTATTTCGCAGCTCCGGCGAAAAATTGAGGATGATCCGCTCACCCCGGAATATATCATCACCGAACCAGGCGTAGGCTACCGCTTTGTATCAGATTCACGGTAGGTATTTCACAAGACTCCTACCTATTTTGTTGATCAGCCTTCTAAACGAGGCAATCCGTCGAACCATTGGTCATTAAAGCTGGGTATAAAGGTACACTAAAAAACTCACTGCATTCAAGCCCACAACCTAACAAGAAAATTAAGACCCAGTAAGGTTCATTAACAGTTGTCGCCAAAAGGGGCCTGCGCGATCAAGGAGACGGATCGCCGGCCCTTTTTTATTTAGAAACCCAGGCGCATCTCGCCTGATTTTCGAGGTTCCTGCAAAACCTTTTCATCCGCACACGTTTCTGCTGGAACTTGTATTTATTGTTTCTTTATAGTTTCTTTATGCCTTTTTGAGGCGCATATGTTAATCTGAAACATGTAACAGAAAGTACAAATAGGGTTTTTTGTCGCTCTTTATTCGCAAAACCCTGCTTAAGAACCCCCTATTGGTAACAGCTCCATTTACGTTCATCATCTTCTTTAGCGGTTTGGATATCGTAGTACTTCGCTAGACCCCCTTTCTACAAGGCTTTTGCAGGCAGCAATCAGCTTACATCAATCCTGCAAAGCCTGCCAAGGCGCACGCTTATTGAACGTGAAGTCTATTCGAGGTGGCGAAAAATATGGCTGATAGCCAATGGAAATTAAATTTACCCACGCTGAAGAAAAACTCCCCTCTCCGAGTACAACGTGTTGACAGTCTTAATCCTTTGGCTGTCTGCCAGCAAACTTTAAATTTCATCAGCGCCTCTTTACTGGTTAACATTTCCGGCAAACAAATTTTATTTACAAAAAAGCGATTGAGACTATCTCAATTTCCTGCATATTCAAATTTCACTTGCGGCGTAACACAGACCGCCAAGTCTGCTTATTTGAATATGTGATTTCCGAAAATCGTCCATCTGCACGGTTCGATTCTCGCAGCACTTTATGCTAACTACCAGTGAGGAGGCAGGTGAAATGGCTAAATTTTACCGCACGAAATCTAACGGTCAATTTTTTGGTCATCCTATCCGGCTAATAGACTGCCTGCTTTCTGGAGTAGAAAAAAACTGGCGTTTATAGAACGCCTATTTCAAAGGAGGATATTTCCCAAAAAATCGGCTTGTATTCGTGAATAAATGCACAAATCGTATTGATGCACGACCATTCCACACTAGAGATGTCTTGTTGGGAGAATGAAGATGAAAAGTTGGAAATTGATATCTGTAATTCTTCTGGTTACCATGCTTTTTGCTGCCTGCACCCCGGCCGCTCAAGAGCCGACCGCGGTGACCAGCGACACTGGTAACGAAAGCGCCACCGTAATTAAAATCGGCGCACTGTATCCGCTCACCGGCGCTGACGCCGGCTGGGCTGGTGATCCGTACATCAAGTCACACCAGCTTGCCATTGATGAAATCAATGCAGCGGGCGGTATTCAGTGCTTGGGCGGAGCGAAATTAGAGTTGGTCAAAGGCGATACCAAGGGTACCGCTGAAGCCAGCAACTCCGAAATGGAACGTCTGGTAACGCAGGAAGGCGTCATCGCTGTTATGGGTTCCGCGCTGAGCGGCACCACCCTGCCGACAACCGAGTTGGCTGATAAATACGAAATTCCGTTTATCGTCCCCAACGCTCTGGATGGTGTCATCACCGACCGTGGTTTGAAATACGTCTTCCAGACCGTTTCCACGCTGCAGCAATGGGGCGCGGATGACGCCGCTTGGGCGAAAGACCATGGCGCGATGACCGCTGTCATCACCGTCCCGAACTTCACCTTCGGTAAAGAAGTTGAAGACACCTGGACCAAAGGCATCGCCGATAACGGTCTCGAACTGCTCGGCACCATCACTTACGATGGCAGCGCCCAGGATTACACCGATACCATCCTCAAAGTCAAACAGATGGATCCGGATGTATGGTTCCTGCTGGGCAACAACCAGACCCCTCAGCTGGTCAAACAGACCAAAGAACAGGGTTACTACCCCAAGATGGGTATCATCACCCTTGGTTCCGGTTTCGCGACCACCTTCTTCCTGAATGAAGTTGGCGCTGATCTGGCGGATGGCATCATTGTCACCGGCGATTTCGCTCCTGTAAGCTCACTGAATGTTGATCCTACCTTCATGAGCACCTTCCAGGAATACACCGGACAGGAATTAGGCGGCACCTATAACACCACCTATGCCTCCACCTGGCTGCTGAAAGCTGCCCTGGAGAAATCCTGCTCGACTGACCCGAAGAAACTGGCCGAAACTCTGCGCACCGAGACCTTCTCTGACCCGCATTTCGCGTTCCAATGGCCCGAAGCCTCCTTCGATGAGAAGGGCCGTCTGGTACAGGCTGCCTCTGTGATTGCTCAGTGGCAGAGCGGCGAACAGGTTGCTATTTGGCCTGATGAACTCAAAGCTGCTGAAGCTGTATGGCCCGTTCCCGGTTGGGATGCCCGCACCGGTGGGTTGAGCGGTGAAGCTGTCACGTCCGAAGCGCCCGCTACGGAAACTGCTGACGCCCCTTGGGCTTCTTCAGACTACTCCAAAGCGCTGCTGTCTGACGCGGCTAAAACCGTAGACACCTCCGCTTACAAGAAAGACGGCCCCTACACCATCGCCGTTTCACAGCAGGACCCGAGCAATGGCTGGGGCAACACCTACAACGTCACGATCGATGCCTACGGCAAAGAACTGCTGGACCAGGGTATTCTTGCCAAGCCGCTGCTGACCTCCGTCACCAATGACGCCAACAAGCAGATCAGCGACCTGGAAGACTTCATCGAGCAGAAGCCCGATGCGATCGTGGTCGAACCGCTTGGCCGCGCCGCCCTGACTGCCACCATCAAACGCGCTATTGATGCCGGTATCCCGGTTGTCTTATGCGCGAACGGCATCGAAGGCGATGACTTCACCGCCCGTGTTGATGTGGACTTCTGGGAATATGGTTATCGCTCAGGCCAGGGTCTTGCCGAACTTTTGGGCGGCAAGGGCAAAATCGTCATGTTCCACGGTATCGCCGGCGTTGACTCGACCGAAACCTGGGGCGCGGCTGCTAAAGAAGCTTTAGCCAACTATCCTGACATTGAAATCGTCGCCGAAGAATACGCCCAGTGGAATATCGCCACTGCCAAACAGAAGATGGAAGCCCTGATGGCTGCCCATCCTGAGATCGATGGCGTTTGGGCTGGTGGTGGTGAAATGGCGCTTGGCGCTGCATTAGCCTTCGCTGATGCCGGCAAAGACGCCCCCGCCTTTGGCATGGTCAACGTCCCCAATGGCTTCTTACGCCTGGCTGACCAGTACGACTACAAATTCGTCGGGGCCCCAGATCCCCCGTCAATGTCCAAATACTGCTTAGACGTCGCTGTTCAAATTTTGCAGGGCAAGAATGTACAGAAATTCATCGACCTGCGGACTTTGATGGATGGCGCTGATGTCTATGACAACACCGACTTCATTCAGTACTATGCACCTGAGTTGAATGATGACTTCATTCCGCCGATGACGGTCGATCTGCAATCCTATATCGACGGCGGTTTTGAACGGAAATAATTCCACTTCGATGATCGACTGAGATTATTTATCTCGTTTCACATCATCGCTCCTACGCTTCACGAAAAATTTCCCTGCTGGATGGGTTCTCCAGCAGGGAAATTGAAGGGTCTAAGGACATTTTTCCATCTCACCCAAGCTGAAACGCAGCAGGAAATAAGCACTACAACCATTCACTTGTCAAATAACGCTTTTCTATTCTCGAAAAGCGTACAAAGCGAAAACTTCACCGTCATTCGCAGCAACACCGCTGAAATAGCAAAACTGAAAGATACCTAACAGGTAGAGGTGAATATGGGCGAAACAGTTTCCACAGAGCAGACCGTACCCGAACCGATTCTCAAACTTACTGATATTAAAAAATCGTTCGGCGGTATTCATGCATTATCAGGTATATCCTTCGAACTCTTACCGGGAGAGGTCCATGCCCTGGTTGGTGAGAATGGCGCAGGTAAATCTACATTAATCAAAATAATCGCCGGCGCTTACACGCCCGATTCGGGGGTTATTGAGTTAGATGGAATTCAATATGCTGAATTCACGCCTGACCACGCTCGCGAATTAGGCATTGGCATTGTGTACCAGGAATTTACATTGCTGCCTGAGCTTTCGGTCGCGGAAAACATTTTCATTGCCGAACAGCCATTGAACAAACTGGGGCTGGTCGATCTCCGCGAGCGCAATCGTCGCGCAACCGAATTGCTGGCACATTTAGGCGCCGATAAAAATATTCAGCCAAATGAGTTGGTTAAAAATTTGACGGTAGGCGAACAGCAGCTTGTTGAAATTGCCAAGGCACTGGCTACAGATGCGCGCATTCTGATCATGGACGAGCCCTCTGCGGTTTTGCCCAGCAATGATATGGACCGGCTCTTTTCAGTTATCCGCCGCCTGCGCGAAGAAGGTCACAGCATCATCTTCATTTCGCACCGGTTGAGCGAAATTTTTGAACTTGCCGATCGGGTTACTGTTTTGAAGGATGGCCAGAGCATGGCCACCTTAATGGTCAAAGCGACCAATAACACCGAACTGGTGCGGCTGATGGTTGGGCGCTCGCTGACCGACATGTACCCGCAGCACGACAACAAGATTGGCGATGTCATTCTGCAGGTGCACAGCCTGGCCATCGAAGGAACCGTTTGTGGCATCACCTTCGATCTGCATGAAGGCGAAGTGCTGGGCCTGGCCGGTTTAGGCGGCAGCGGACGCACGACGGTTGCGCGCGCACTGGTCGGGTTAGCCAAAATCACGGGGGGTGAGGTGCTTTATCTGGGCAAACCCGCCCCGAAATCCCCTGCTAAGGCAGCCGCGAAAGGCCTGGTGCTGATTCCCGAAGACCGCAAATCCTTTGGGTTGGTGCTCAACCAGAGCATGCGCTTCAATATTGCCTTACCCAATCTGCAGCAGTTCCGCAATCACGGCGTTATTCACGGCAAACGTGAAAGTAACGCCGTGAATGATTCTATCGCCGCCGTGCAGATTCGCCCGGCCCAGCCGGAAATCATCACTGAAAACCTGAGCGGCGGAAACCAGCAGAAGGTTGTGGTTGCCAAATGGCTGTTAACCCAGCCAAAAGTGGTAATTTTCGATGAGCCGACCCGCGGAATCGACGTCGGCGCGAAAGCGGAAATTTACCAGCATATTCGTGATTTGACCTGCAAGGGCGTCGGCGTCATTATGGCTTCCTCTGATTTGCCAGAAATTCTTGGTATGAGCGACCGGGTTCTGGTCTTCCATGAAGGCTGCCTGGCCGGCGAAATTGCTCGCGAAGATGCCACCGAAGAACTGATTATGCAGTACGCAACCGGCATTGACCCGGATCAGGCCGCCTGAAAGCCGGCGAAAAGTTTTATTGGAAAGGATCAACCATTGGTATGACCACAATTACGATGAACGATCGATCCAACTCATCCAATTTTTGGCGGAATGTAACCAGTTTCATCCGTAACAACGCCTCGCTGCTGTTGATTTACGGCCTGATTTTGGTGGTTGGCATCGGCACGGCAATTTTCTCTGAAAACTTCCGCTCAATCTCCAACATCATCAGTTTGCTGCGGCAGTCGATTGTGTTGGCATTGATTGCTATCGGCCAGAGTCTGGTCGTTCTGACCGGCGGCATGGATATGTCCGTCGCAATGATCGCGCGGATCACCGCCCTGATTGTTGCCAGTATCTTCAACAAATACAGCTCAGATACTTTGATTGCCCCAATGATTTTCCTGGGTGTTGGCATTGGCGCGCTGATCGGTTGTGTTAATGGTTTGCTGGTCACCCGTACCCACGCTAATCCCTTCATCATCACCTTTGGTGTGGCCAGTTTACTGCGCGGTATCTGCCTGGCAATCTCCTCCACCCCCATCCGCGGAGTCCCTTCCGGCTACCTGCAAATTTATGATGCCCGCATCGGCGGAGTGCCGATCAACGTGATTGGTATTCTCCTGATCTGGCTGCTGGCGTACATCTTTACCACCCGCACCCGTGCCGGACGCGCTGTTTTCGCAGTTGGCGGTTCAGAACGGGTTGCGCGCCTGTCTGCCATTCGGGTTAACCGCACCCTGGTTATGACCTATGTTCTGGCCGGTGTTTTTGCCGCTCTGGCAGGCCTGTTCCTGTTGGCCCGGACCGGCGTTGGTGACCCCAGTGCTGCGGATGGAATGGACTTCCAGTCCGTCGTCGCCGTTGCGTTGGGCGGCATCAGCCTGTACGGCGGCAAGGGTTCCATCCTGGGCACGCTGGGCGGCGTCTTGCTGCTGGGGCTGCTCTCAAACGTATTCAATATTGTTCAAATCGATATCTACTACCAGCAACTGTTGTTGGGCATGATTGTTCTGGTTGCGGTAGCCGCTTACAAATCGCCGAAAAACTTATGAACTCAACCATTCAAAAACCAAACTCGCTCCAAAAACGATTGTTTGATACGCGCTTTTCACCGCGCATGGTTCGCTGGGTGGATCTGGCCGGTCAGCGCGCCGCCCCGATTGGCGTAATCATTATTTTGATCGCTGCGGCCTTGTTTGCGCCTGCCTTTTACAACCCGACCAACCTGAAAAGCCTGGCAATCCAGTTTGCCGTGCTGGGAATTGTTGCGCTGGGTGAAACCCTGGTGCTTCTGGTACGGTCCATTGATCTTTCCGTCGGCGCAGTGATGGCGCTCGGCGCGGTCATCGTCGTCCAGACCCAATCCGGCAATTCATTGATCGGCTCAATCGTCACAGCGTTGGGGTTAGCCGCGCTGATTGGGCTGGTCAACGGTGTGCTGATTACCAAACGTCAGGTGCCGCCCTTCGTCGCCAGCTTCGGCATGATGTGGTTTATTCAAGGGGCGCGGCTGGCCTATACCAACGGTCAGGCCAGCGGTACAGTGCCTACTTTCCTGCGGACAATCAGCATCACGCCGGTCGGTTTCATCCCGGCAGCGCTGCTGGTATTCCTTTTATTAGGCGCTGTGCTTTACTTTTTCATCCGCTTTACGCGCTTTGGCCGCTGGATTTATGCGGTCGGCGGCAATCCTTCTGCGGCGCAATATGCGGGCATCCACACCGATTGGGTCATCATCGGCGCGCATATCCTTTGCTCCGTTCTGGCGCTGATGGCCGGTTTAGTGCTGAGCGGCTACATCGGTTATGTGGACCTGCGCATCGGCACCGACTATAACATGAACGCCATCGCCTCAGCCATTATCGGCGGCACCACCTTCACCGGCGGGCGCGGTAACCTGTTCGGTACCGCGGCCGGCGTTCTGCTGTTGATTGCCCTCCTGAATCTTGTGGTTGTGCTCGGCCTGCCGATCCACTGGCAGTACGCTGTTCAGGGCATCGTCCTGGTGGCTGCCACCGCGCTGCAGGGCTTCCGGCAATACCTGCTCAGCCGCTAATCGCTTTACAGTCCGTCCACTCTCGATAAAGGAATGGTTATGAGACCCGAAATATTCTTTCAAACCCTGGTAAACGGCTTGTTTATTGGGGGCATTTATTCACTGGTAGCCATCGGGCTGACCATGATTTATGGGGTGATGCTCATCATGAATTTCGCACATGGCGAATTCCTGATGCTGGGCATGTATATTGCCTACGGTTTATTCACGATGTTCGGTATTGATCCCTATCTGGCAGCTCCAATCGCAGCGATCCTGGTCTTTTTATTAGGTGCAGCTATTCAAGGCGGTTTGATTCAACGGGTGTTGAATGCTCACCCCCTCAATCAGATCATCCTGCTGCTGGGTGTTTCTACGCTGATGGTCGGCCTGGTGCAGTTCTTTCTGACGGCCGAACCGCGCAATATCCATGTTGCGTATGAAACCGAAGTCCTCACTTTTCTTGGCCTGCGCCTCAGTATTCCACGCCTGATCGCCTTCCTGGCTTCATTAGTTATCGCCAGCCTGCTGTACATGTTCCTGCAGCATACGCGCACAGGCAAAGCTATTCGCGCAGTATCGCAGAATCGCAGCGCAGCTTTGCTGATGGGCGTCAACACCAAGTTCATCTATATGCTGACCTTTGGCATTGGCGCAGCCGTAACCGCGGTAGCCGGCGTCTTATTGACCCCAAACTACAAGATGATCCCGACCATCGGCTCGTCCTTCTCGGTCATCGCTTTCGTGGTGGTTGTCCTGGGTACAATGGGCAATTTTATCGGCGCCTTCCTGGGCGGCTTGATTATTGGAATTGTGGAAGTTTTTGCCGGATATTTTCTCGGCGGAGACGTCAAGATGATTGCCAGCATGCTGGTATTCATTTTGGTGCTGCTCTTTAAACCCGCCGGTCTGTTTGGGAGGAAAAACGCATGAGCAGCAATACCAAACCTCAGCCGAAAGTACTCCCCTCTTTTTCCTTTAAAACCTGGATACGCAGTATTCTGTTGGATTGGGACCGTACCCAGCTCGCTATCAGTCTGATCATCCTGGCGCTGCTGGCTGCTGCGCCGCTGGTGATCAAATCCCCCTACTACATCGGCATCATTATTCTGGCAGTTCTGTATGCTTTTGTTGGCATTTCCTGGAATATTGTCGCCGGCTTCGCGGGGCAGCTGCTGATCGCGCACATCATCTTTGTGGCCGTCGGCGCTTACACGACCATTGTGCTGAATAATACTTTCTCCATCTCACCGTGGATTGGTATTCCGGTGTCCGGAGTGGTAGCGGCATTGTTAGGCGCGATTGTAGCGTTCTTTACCCTGCGCTACGGTCTGAAAGCCGATTATTTTGCCCTGTTTTCGATCGCGTTGATGGTTGCCTTTAAAACCCTCTTCCTGAAATGGGATTTTGTCGGCGGCGCGGTGGGCATGGGGCTGCGGCTGAATGATCCCACCCTGGCGAAAATGATTTTCCACACCAAAGAACCGTATCTGTACATTGCCTTAGGGCTGACTCTGATCGGCGTGCTGGTGCAGTATTTCATCTACCGTTCCAAGATGGGCAAATATTTCGTCGCCATTCGCGAAGACGAGTCCGCTGCAGCAGCTTTGGGCGTCAATACTTCTCGCTATAAAACCCTGGCGCTGTTGATTGGCTCCGCCTTAGCCGGTATCGGCGGCGGTTTCTATGTAATGTATGTGACCTTTGTTGAACCACCGCAGGTCTTTGACCTGGGACTGAATGTCGAGCTGGTACTGGCCGGCCCCATCATCGGCGGCCTGGGCAGTTTGCTAGGCCCGTTGGTGGGCGCATTGGTCAACAAACCTCTGGCCGAACTTATCCGCGGTTTCTTATCGGTTGGACGCAGCGGCAGCAGCCTGATTGTGTACGGTTCGTTCCTGGTGCTCGCCATCCTCTTCATGCCGCGTGGAATCGTTGGCGCATTGCAAAATCCGTACATGAAATTGCGCGCCAAAATTTTGAACTCCAATAAAGAGAAAAAGGATTGACCATGGCACTGCTCGAAGTAAATCAAATCACCAAACGTTTTGGCGGGCTTGTGGCAGTCAATTCTCTCAGCTTAACGCTTGAGGCAGGCCATATCGCAGCTTTGATCGGCCCGAACGGGGCCGGAAAAACGACCGCGTTCAGTGTAATTGCCGGTTTTTACCGCGCCAATGAAGGCAGCGTAACTTTTGACGGCAAAGATATTACGCGAATGCGCCCCGATGAAATTTGCAAGCTGGGATTGACGCGTACCTTCCAGGTCGTCCGCCCCTTTCAGGGAATTTCTGTCCTGGAAAACGTGATGATCGGCGCGTACAACCATACCTCGGATGATGCTGTTGCCCGTAAACATGCCTATGAGGTACTGGAATTCATGGGAATGGAATCCTGGGCCGATCGGATGGCCAGCGGTCTGCCAATTGCCGGCCGCAAACGGCTTGAAATCGCCCGCGCATTGGCGACCCAGCCGAAATTGATTTTATTGGATGAAACCATGGCCGGTTTACGACCGACCGAAACCGATGAAATCATCGAAGTCGTTCGCCGCATCAGCCAGCAAGGCGTCGCCATTCTGCTGGTCGAGCACGTGATGAAGGTAGTCATGTCACTGGCAGAGAACATCTTCGTCATCCACCACGGTGAGAAGATTGCCGAAGGCGCGCCGGCTGAGGTTGTATCGAATCCGGTCGTCATTGATGCTTACCTTGGGGAGGCAGAAACCAATGCTGAAAATTGATAATATCGATGTGTATTACGGTGACGTCCACGTTATCCGCGACCTCTCCATGGACGTCAAGCAGGGTGAACTGGTGGCCGTCATCGGCGGGAATGGCGCTGGAAAAACGACCCTGATCAAGACCATCTCGGGCATTCTCAAACCGCGCAAAGGCAGCATCACCTTTGAAGGCGAGACAATCAGCGGCATGGATGCCAATCGCCTGGTCGGGAAGGGTATCGTCCAGATTCCAGAAGGCCGCCTGCTCTTTCCGGAGATGTCGGTTAAAGAAAACCTGGAAATGGGCGCTTATCTGGTCAAGGATAACGCCAAGATCAGCCAAAAAATTGACGAAATGTTCACCATGTTCCCTATTCTGGCCGAACGCCAGAAGCAAGCCGCGGGCACCCTTTCTGGCGGTGAGCAGCAGATGCTGGCCATCGGCCGCGGGTTAATGTCCTCGCCCAAACTGGTTATGTTTGACGAACCTTCGTTGGGGCTGGCGCCTAAGTTGGTGCAATCGATCTTCGAAATGGTCGTGCGCATCAACAAAGAGATGGGCATGACCGTCCTGCTGGTCGAGCAGAACGTGCAGCACTCCTGCAAAATTTCGGACCGCGCCTTCGTCATCGAGAATGGCGAAGTGGTTCTGCAAGGTACCGGGCAGGAAATGCTGGCCAATGAACACGTTCGCCGCGCCTATCTTGGCCTGTAACCCATTCTGGTCCAGAGGAGGATCGTTTTGAACCTGTTATTTATCAATCCCAATACAACCGCCGCCTTCACCGATCGTGTCCGCCAGATTGCCACGCAATATGCCGCCCCCGGGACATCTGTCCTGGCGGTCAACCCGGCTTCTGGGCCGCGCTCGATTGAAAGCATCTATGATGAGCTGCTCAGCGCAGCCCCTACCCTGCAGACGGCGATTGAAAACCTTGAGACCAGCGATGCCTTTGTCATCGCCTGTTACAGTGACCACCCCACCGTGTACGCCCTGCGCGAACTGACCAGCAAACCGGTTTTAGGCATTGCTGAGGCTTCGATGTACATGGCCTGTATGCTGGGCCAGACCTTCAGCGTGGTGACGACCAATCGCGAGTGGGAACCGCTGCTGTGGGACGCTGTGCGCCATTATGGGCTGGCTCAGCGCTGTGCTTCAGTCCGCTCCACCGGTATGCCCGTTTTAGCCCTGGAAAGCGCCAGCCCTGAAGAAACCTACCAGCAAATTTTACAGGCCGCGCGACAGGCCGTCAGCCTGGATCACGCTGAAGTGATTTGCCTGGGCTGCGCCGGTATGGCCGGGTTAGATAAACGCCTGCAGGCGGATTTAGGCGTGCCAGTGATCGATGGCGTTACCGCAGCACTGAAACTGCTGGAAGGGATGCTCGCCTATGGGCTGACCACCAGCAAGGCCAACACCTATGCACAGCCTTTTGCCAAGGAATTGCCCGGTATGGCCCCGCTCTTCAGTGCTGTGTACCAGCACGTGGAAAATGAGGGTGCTTAAGGGCTGTCAATTCAATCCTTATGCTTTCCTTACACCTCCTTTATTCGATCTTGATTATGGATGTGCTAAGAATAAATAGACGCAGTAAGGAATAAGACACATGCGTCCGAAATTCATCAATAAATTTTTTAAAATGCTCATTGGAGGCCGATAGATGTCGAACAGTGCAAAGATTAAGACCCTGAAATCGTTGGTTTCAGCCATCAATTTTGAAGGAAAGAGTCTTATCTCCATTAATGACCTCACGGATGACCAGATCTATGGGCTGTTCGATTTAGCCCTTCAATTGGAACCGTGGAATCGCAGCAGTGTACCGCTGGTGGCAGGAAATGTTATGTCCACCCTGTTTTTCCAGCCCAGCACCCGTACACGTATGAGTTTTGAAACCGCCATGCACCGTTTGGGCGGCAGTGTGATCAGCGAAGCCAACCCGATGGTGACCTCCTCGGCCGCGAAAGAAGAAAGCCTTTCGGATATGCTCAAGGTGGTTTCCCAGTACGCCAACATCATCGTCATGCGCCATTTCAATGACGTGGATGCCCGCGCTGCTGCGCCCTACTCCGACTCCCCCATCATCAACGGCGGCTGGGGACATTGGGAACACCCCACTCAGGCGCTGTTGGATCTGTACACCCTCTACCGCACCTACGGCCGCATTGAAGGCCTGAAAGTCTGCGTAGCCAGCGCCGATCTGATCGAAGCCCGCACCGGTCACTCGATGGCTCAGGGTCTGGCCCGCTTAGGCGCAAAGGTTTATCTGACGAGCCCATCTTCTCGCCGCACGCCCGCCGATGTGATCGAAAAGATCAATTCCCGCGGCATCCAGGTCGAAGAAGTGCTTGATCAGAACCAGGACTCCTTCAACGACTTCATTTCCGGCATGGATATGATTTACCTGCCTGGCTGCAGCGCCCCGAAAGGTCCTGAAGCCGAAGCATTCAAGAAGGTTATGGACAATTACTTCGTCCGCTATGAAACCCTCGACAAAGTGGCAAAGGATGAGAACCGCACCATTTATATCACTCATACCCTGCCGCGCCGCGCTGGCGAAATGGATCTGCGCATCGACAATTCGCCCAGCCAGCTTTACTTCGAGGCAATTGCCTACAGCGTTTCTATCCGTATGGCTTTGATTACTGCTATCTTGGGTCTGTAGTTCCACAATCCTCTCAAGGGGAGGACTGAAGCGTTGCAGTCCTCCCCAAAGCCCTGCCAGCACAAATTATTTCGAAGCACAGGCACAAAATATCTAAAAGGATGAAGAATGACCGCAAACCTGTATCTGAAAAATGCCAAAGTTGTCACCGAACAAGAAGTGTTTTTTGGCGGCATTGTTGTTGCGGGAGAAAAAATCGCTGAGGTAGTCAAAGGTTCCCCAGAAATTGCTGCGGACCAGACGATTGATGTTAAAGGAAATCTGATTCTGCCCGGAATTATCGATGGGCACGTTCATTTGAACGAACCTGGCCGCGAAGCCTGGGAAGGCTACGCTACCGGAACACAAGCCGCGGCAGCCGGCGGAATTACAACTCTGCTGGATATGCCGCTCAATTCCACGCCCCCAACCATCAACCGGGCTGAATTGAAGAAGAAGCGTGAAGTCGCCGCCGCCAAAGCCTATATTGATTATGCACAGTGGGGCGGTTTTGTGGACAATAACCTGGCTGAGCTTGACGATCTGAACGCTGATGGCGTGATCGGTTTCAAAGCTTTCGCCAGCAACAGCGGCGTGGATTTTGAACGCCTGGATGACGATATGCTCTACGCCGGTTTAAAGAAAATGGCAGAGTTGGGCAATCTCATCGGTTTGCACGCTGAAAACGAGTACGTGACCCGCTTGCTGGGTGAACAGATGCGCGCCAGCGGCCGCACCGACCGCGCCTCTTGGTACGAATCACGGCCGCCGTTCACCGAATTAGAAACCGTGCTGCGCGCCAGCTACTGGGCCAAAGTCACCGGCGGGAACCTGCATATTGTCCATGTATCCATCCCAGAAGGGCACCGCGCAATTGCCCGCGCGAAAGAAGAAGGCGTTCATGTCACTTCAGAGACCTGCCCGCATTACCTCTTCTTTGACGAAAAAGATTTTGAAGCCATTGGTCCGGCCGCGAAATGCGCTCCCCCGCTGCGTTCACGCGCAATCGTCGATGAATTATGGAGCTGTGTAGCCGACGGACTGGTCGATGTAATCGGTTCAGATCATTCACCCTGTTCCTGGGATGAAAAAGCGCCCGGTATGGAAAATATCTGGAAAGCCTGGGGCGGCATCTCTGGCATGCAGAGCATACTGGTTGCCTTGCTCAGTGAGGGCTTCCACAAGCGCAGTGTCCCGCTGACCACCCTGGTCCGGTTGCTGAGCGCCAACCCGGCGCGTCTGTACGGTCTGGATGATCGCAAAGGTGCGCTCAAAGCGGGTCTGGACGCCGACCTGGTGGTCGTGGACGTCGATAAGACCTGGACACTCAGCGCAGACCAGCTCTTCTACAAGAACAAGCACAGCGCCTACGTTGGCCGTGAATTCAAAGGTCAGGTACAGCAGACTTTCGTCCGCGGCCAGTTGGTTTATGAAAACGGAAATATCGTGGCGCCAGCCGGTTACGGAAAATTGCTGCGCCGCAGTCACCCCTACTCTTATATGAAGTAATTCAGAGGAGACTTCTTTAGGCTGTTCCACAAAAGAATACCTCCCTCCGTTTGCTCACCAAACCAGGTTTTACTAAGGAGAAGCAGTAATGACGAATGCCCCATCCGGAAGAATGGTTGTAAGTGAAGCAGATGTAACTTCACGCTGCCGCTGCGTGAATAAACCCGGTAGTTACATGCTGTTTCCTCGTGCCAATCGGGTAGAACACCACCTACCCGGCCTGAACGGCGTCTTAGCCCAGGTACTGGCTACGCCGCAATTAGGCGCAAAATTTGTGGAACATGAATTATTGGTAGATCCCAATGGTGGCACCAATGGTCAGCGTGATGAAGACCTGGAGCAGTTTTTCTACGTCCTCGAAGGCGAAATCGACTTTGGCATCGCTTATCAGAAACCGCAGAAACTGGTCAAAGGCAATTTTGGCTGGCTGCCCCCGCATTGCGCCTATCAATTCTCCAATAAAAGCGAAGAACGCAGCCGCGTGATCTGGATTCGCCGCAACTATGTGGAAGTATCCGGCATCGCCATCCCTGCCCCGATCATCGCCCATGAGAGCGAAGTACCGGCTGAACCGACCGACACCTACATGGAACAGCATCTGACCCCTTACGAACAGCTTGGCTTCGATATGGGCATCAATTTACAGGTATTCGAACCGGGTATTTACTTCAGCTTCGTCGAAGCACATGTGATGGAACACGGGCTGTATATGCTGGAAGGCCGCGGCATTTACTGGTTGAACCATGACTTCATGGAGACGCAGAAAGACGACTTCATTTATATGGCGCCTTACTGCCCGCAGTTCTACTATGCCACTGGCTGGGAAAAATCCGCTTACTTGCTCTACAAAGATGTGAATCGCGACTACACCCAATTTCTCTAAATCGGGCCTGGTCGAATTCGAAAAATTTTATCCGTTGCAAGCCTGACGAAAGGAGGAAGAAATGGAAAATGTCGTTTATCGTGATGAAGATGTGAGTTTAGACGTATTGAAAGATAAGGTGATCGCCGTACTGGGTTACGGCATTCAGGGCGGCCCGCAAGCCTTGTGCATGCGTGACAGCGGGTTAAAGGTCATTATTGGTGCTGGTGATCGCAATCTGTACTCAGATTGGGATAAAGCGGAAAAAGACGGGTTCGAAGTATACAGCATTGCAGAGGCTACGCGCCGCGCGGATGTCATCCATGTGCTGCTGGCCGACCCGGCCCAACCTGGGGTGTACCGCGACTCGATCCACAAAAACTTGAAACCCGGTTGCACCTTAAGTTTTGCGCACGGATTCAACGTCCTTTATGGCATTATCCAGCCTCCTAAAGACGTCAATGTGGTGCTTTTTGTCCCTAATTCTCCCGGCCATATGGTGCGCGAGAAGTTCCTGCAGGGTTCTGGCATTTACGGAGCCGTGGCAGTGGACCAGGATGTTACCGGAGACGCTGAAAAGATTGTGCTCGGTCTGGCCAAAGCAGTCGGCAGCACGCGGGTCGGCGTGGTCGGGGTTGATTTCGCCTCCGAAACCGAAGGCGATAACTTTGAAGAACAGGTGCTGTACGGCGGCACAATTGCGCTGATGCGCGCTGTCTTTGAAGAAATGGTCGCGCACGGCTATGCCCCCCATTTTGCCTACGCCAAAGCTATCCGCTCGCTGCGCACCGTCATCGATGTAATGGATGAACAGGGTATTGAAGCCTATATCTCTACCCGCAGCAGCCGCACCTGTGAATTTGCTGTGCGTATGACCGGCCCGCGGGTAATCAACCGCGAAGAAATCACCAAAGTCTTTGAAGAAACCGCACAAGGTGATTTTGCTGCCCGCTGGATGACAGAATGGCAGATTGGCATGGTGCACTTGCACCGCATGCGCCGCACTGGTCAGGCTTCACAAATGGAACAGGTTGGGAACGAATGGCGCAAGCTGTTCGGTAAAGGCTAAGCAATGATTCCGAAGTTGTTTTACCTGGGCGAAAGCGCGGAAGAGTTTATCAACGATGCTGGCTCTTCCAGAAGCGCGTATCAAGAGATGCTGTGCAGCGCGCCGGCACTTGATGAAGACATGCGCGCCAGCCTGGGAAAAGGTTTCTCGGCGGTGCGCTACGTAGCCGTCATCGCTGAGACCTGGTCTGGGGATGTGCTCTACTTCTTGCCCCCGCTGCTCAAAATGGCGCAGCAAGTGAACTGGGAAGTGCGCATCTTTCGCCGCAGCCGCTATCCGGAAATGATTTTGCCTTACCGCAAAGACGGCCTCTACCAATCCATTCCGGTCTTCATCTTTTTCGACGAAGATTTTGCCGAATTAGGCCATTGGGTCGAGCGGCCGGCAGCCGCCACCACAGTAATTGAGGAAGAGAGCAAGATCTTACGCCAAAAACTGCGCGAGACCAATAAGCTCACCTGGCAGCAAGAAACAATCGCCGAACTTGTGAATCTATTTCACGCCTACGATTGATTGTTTTTTTGGAAACAAACTACAAAAGGAATATTCAAGGAGAAAGTTATGGTCACGGAAGGTTTGAAAGGTCGAGATTTTATTCGTCTGCAAGATTTCAACAAGGCCGAAATTGAGACCATGTTGGAAGTAGGCTTACAGTTAAAAGCCGATAACACCATGCGCCGCCGGCACGATGATTTGCTGCCCATGCGCACTTTATTCATGCTCTTCTTCAACCCGTCCCTGCGCACCCGCAACAGCTTCGAAGCCGGTATCTTCCAGCTTGGTGGTCACGGTCACTTCTTGCAGACAGACGCCGTCCGCCTGCCCACCCTGGAAGGCGAAGATGTGCCTTACCAGTCAGAACGTATTTCCGATATGGCGCGTGTGCTCTCCCGCATGGGCGATGCCATCGCCATCCGCATTCTGGGCGGAGCTGTCAATTGGGAGTATGAAAAATCCCTGAAGATCATCAACGAGTTCGCCAAATGGTCAACCGTGCCGGTGATCAACATGGAAGACAACAAGTACCATCCTTGCCAGGGTATGGCCGATGTAATGACCCTGCGCGAAATGTACGGGCGTGATCTGCGCGGCCGCAAGCTGGCCGTCTCCTGGACTTACTCGCCCAGCACCAAGAAACCGATCGCCCCGCATCATGACTTCATGTACGCTGCCTCCTACTTCGGCGCCGACATCGTCTTCGCTCACCCGAAGGAAATGCGCATCGATCCCGAGGTCGAAGCTCAGATCAAAGCCAATGTGGAAGCCAACGGCGGTTCTTACTCCGTGGTCGATAACATGGAAGACGCCTGCGAAAATGCGGATGTCGTGTACGCGAAGAACTATGTGGCGCTCGATCTGCTGCCTCCGGTATCGCCGGATGTCAAGACCGACGAGATGGCCAAACTCTTCAGCGGCTACAAGAATTGGATTTTGGACGAAAAACGCATGAAACTGGCCAAACCCGATTCACATTACATGCACTGCCTGCCCTGCGAACGCGGCCACGAAGTTACCGACGCCGTGCTCGATGGTCCTTGGGGCCTTTCCACCTACGATGAAGCAGAAAACCGCCTGCACGCTCAGAAGGGCGTCATGGCCTGCATCATCCCCTAATCTGATCTTTTCTTAACCTTTTTGCATCGAGGCGGTTCATGCCAGTCGCTTATTCAGTCAACGAACGACGTGAACCGCCTCAGCTTCACTCAACAGCAAGGATTGTGGCACGCATTTCCAAATTGTCAAACTCATCCCGGTAAAGACAAGGTTCGTTCAACTATGGAAAAATTTGACGTAATCATCGTGGGGGCTGGCCCGGCCGGCGCTACGGCAGCATATTTACTGGCTAAAGAAGGCGTAAACGTTCTTTTAGTGGAACGCGGCCAGGCTCCGGGCAGCAAAAATGTTTCCGGCGGGTTAATCTACACCCAACCGATGATGCACATCTTTCCCAATTTCTGGGAAACTGCGCCAGTAGAACGTGCAATTACCTCGCACCAGGTCGTCATGCTGGGCGAATCCTCCTCAGTCGCGCTCGATTTTCGCAGCGAGGACGCCGGAAAACCGCCCTACAACGCTTTCAGTGTGCTCCGCGCGCGGTTCGATCCGTGGATGGCGCAGCAGGCCGAAGAGGCCGGCGCTGCTTTGATCCCGGGCGTAACCGTTGACGCTCTAAAAATCGAAAATAATCGTGTTGTCGGCATCCAGGCTGGTCCGGATGAAATTTATGCGGACGTGGTGGTGATTGCCGAAGGAACACGCTCTTTATTAACCCGTCAGGCCGGCTTGCGGCCTGAGTTCCAACCCCACGATGTATCGCTCGGGGTAAAAGAAGTTATCGCCTTACCGAAAAATGTACTCGCCGAACGCTTCCAATGCGGAGAAGATACCGGGGCAGCTTATACCCTGGTGGGTCATACCGCGGGTGTGGAAGGCGGCGGATTTATCTATACGAATAAAGAATCAATCTCGCTGGGTGTGGTCGTAAAGCTCGATTCGATCTATAAAGGCGACCTCCATCCCCATCAAATCTTAGACGAGTTTAAAGCCCATCCTACGGTCGCCCGCATGGTCGCCGGCGGAGAAGTCGTCGAATACTCTGCTCAAACCGTGCATCGCGGCGGCTTTCACCTGCCGAACACCTTCTATGGTGATGGCTATGTGGTCATCGGCAGCGCAGCGCGCTTTTTACTCAACAATATCTTTACCCTGCGCGGTATGGACCTGGCTGTGGTTTCCGCTGAAGCGGCCGCCAAGGCTATTCTCAGCGCCCGCCAGAAGGGCTCCTATTCCGCCGCAGATCTGGCGGCCTACGAGACCAACCTGCAGCAAACAGCCGCCTACCAGGATTGGAAAACCTTCAAAGACGCCTATCCCCTGCTGGAAAACGAACGTCTTTTCGAGCTGTACCCCAACCTGGCCGGTGATGTAATGGAACACCTCTTCCGCCCCACCGACCAGCCTGGTTTGAAAGCGCTGGGCGCTTTGAAAACGGAGATGAAAGACAAGGTTTCCATGCTCCGTCTGGCGAAAGATGTGATGGAAATTTCTAAAGGACTGGTGCTATGAGCCCCACACCCCTGACTTTGGATGCCCGCTTGGGCTTAGACAAATACGAAATTGATGAAGAGCAGAGCCACATAAGCGTGGATGCGCAGCGCTGCACAACCTGCCAGGGCAAACCCTGTCTGGTAGTCTGCCCGGCCCAGGTGTATCAATGGGTCGATGAGCATGTCGCTGTGCGCTATGAGAACTGCTTGGAATGCGGCGCGTGCCAGGTGGCCTGCACAATGGGCGGCAACGGCGCGATTACATGGCATAACCCGCCAGGCGGATTCGGTATTCAGTTCCGCTTTGGATAATTAACTGCTGCCGGAGGTACTGTTGAACATACTTGTTTTGATCAAATATTCTTACGATGTAACCGAAGTGAAGGTGGACGCCGCCTCGCATCAGTTGCGTCTGGATGGCGTACCCGAGAAGATCGGGAATATCGACAAGAACGCCGTCGAAGCTGCCATCCGCCTGCAAGAAAAAGCCGGCGGCAGCGTTAAAGCGCTGTGCTTCGGCCCGCTCGCGGCCCGCGAGGCCTTCCGCGATGTGCTGGCAATGGGTGTTGACGAAGTAAC
Source organism: Bellilinea sp. (assembly GCA_036822575.1). Taxonomy (GTDB): domain Bacteria; phylum Chloroflexota; class Anaerolineae; order Anaerolineales; family Anaerolineaceae; genus Bellilinea. The sequence continues at coordinate 123,305 of DAISHK010000004.1, forward strand.
CCTTATTGAAGACCCCTTCTTGGGCAATGCCGACGGACGCACTGCCGCACAGGTATTAGCGGCTGCCATCATCAAAATGGGCGCGTTTGACCTGGTCATCTGCGGTTTCGCCAGCGATGACGGCTACACCTATCAGGTTGGCCCGCGCGTTGCCGAACGTCTTGACTGGCCGCTGGTTTCGTACGTACGCACTGTGTCGGTTGAAGGCAATTCACTGACGGCCGAACGTGATCTGGATGACTACCAGCAGACCGTTTCCTGCGCACTGCCGGCGGTAATCAGTGTGGCTGAAGAGGCTTTCCCGCCGCGCCGCACCACCCTGATGGATGCCATCAAGGCCAAAAAGAAACCGGTCAATGTCAAATCAGTCAGTGAAGGCAGCGGCCTGGATCCAGACAGCCTCAATTCCAGCCAATGGGTGCGCGCTTCGCATCAAGAAGGCGTTGTGGTTCATCGCAAACGCCAGATGCTGCGTGATCAGCCGGTGGATGTTCTGGCAAATCAATTGATCGACGCGCTGGTCGCAGAAAATATCTTAAAAGGAGATGCCTGATGAGCGCACAGGATTTTCTGGTTTGTTCAGATAAGCTGGCACTGGTTAAAGAAATGGCGGGCAAAGCCGCTGAAGTCGCTGCCAGCTGCGGCGGCAAAGTTTACGCTCTGTATGCCGGCAGTGAAGACTTCACCGCCCAAGACCTGGCGAACGCCGGCGCGGACGTGGTTTTTGACCCCAAAGGCGCGCTCAAAGCTGGCGACAGCGAAGCGCTTGCCCATGTTTTGGCAGCCCTTAAGGCCGAAATCGCGCCTCTGGCGATCCTGATCGGCGGAACAAAAACCGGTTTTGAAGTTGCACCGCGCCTGGCCGAACGTCTGCAATCAGCTTATGCAGCCAATGTAATTGACCTCTCCGTTGAGGATGGGGCCTTATCCGTCAACTGCAGCCTGTACACCGGCCTGGGCGTTGAAAAAATGGAATTTGAACCTGGTTTGGTGGTCATGACTGCCTCCGCTGGTGCTTTTTCCGCGCTCGAGCGCAGCGGCGCTGCCGCTGAAACGCGCGACCTGACCTTCAGCGCGCCGGCTTCACGCGTAGCAATTTCTGCGTACAACCACAAACCCGTCAGCACAGCGCGCGTTGAAGAAGCCAAAGCGATTGTCGATGTTGGTCAGGGCGTCAAAAACAAAGAGGACCTGGCACAATTTGAAGCGCTGGCTTCTGAATTGAGTGGTCTGGTGACCTGCACCCGTCCGCTGGCCGCCGACCGGGATTGGTTCCCCGAATGGCTGGGCCTTTCTGGCAAGAAGGTATCTCCGGAAGTCTGCCTGGTGGTGGGTGTTTCTGGCGCGGTCCAGCATATTGTCGGCGTGCGTGATTCACACCTGATCGTGGCCGTCAACAATGATGAGAACGCCGGCGTCTTCCTGGATGCTGATTACGGCGTCATCGCTGATCTTTACGAGTTTATTCCGGCTTTCTCTGCTCAATTAAAGGCCCGCGGGGTTCGCCCTGTTTGGGTTGATTAATGAATTTTGTTCCTGTTATTCACACGAAACCATACACAAGAGGAAATCCATGAAGAAGAAAATCGGTATCATCGGCGGAGGCGTCATCGGAGCGGCCATCGCCTACTTCCTGAGTGAAAACCCTGATGCGGACGTCACCGTTTTTGAGAAAAACACCATCGGTTCCGGCACCACTGCCAAATCGGCGGGCACGCACTGCCTCATCGACGATTCGGTCAAACATGAATTCTGGTCGGTGCGCCTGTTCGGTTTCAACTTCTACGTGGACCTGCACAAGAAGTACCCCGGCTCGGTCGGCTTTGAAAAAACCGGCACGCTCACGGTCTGCCCATACGATGAGTATGAAAATTACGTCCTCCAGGCAGTTGATTTGACTCTGGCCTCCGGCTACCACGCTGAATACTGGCGCGATCCCGAAAAAATCCACCAGATCGTTCCCGATCTCAACCTGGACGGCATTCTTGGGGCCGGCTATTGCCCGGATGACGGCTTCTTTGATGCCACCATGGCCACCAACACCATGATCCGCATCGCACGCGAAAACGGCGCGAAGGTGTACACCGGCACCAAAGTTGAAGATATTTGCGTCACCAACGGCAAAGTCACCGGTTTGGAAACCACCCAGGGTCACTTCGATTTCGATGTAGTCGTTGACGCCTCTGGCCCGTGGACGCGCTTCACCAGCCGCAAGGTTGGCATCGAGCTGCCTATTTACCACACCAAAGCCGAAGTCTTCATTGTCAAACCCAGCGAACCGCTTGGCTACCCCTTCCCGGTGCTCAAATACCCCAAATTCTACGCACGCAAAGATAAAGACAGCATCTTCATCTGCAAAGCGCACCTCACCATGGACCTCAACGACCCGCAGCATGCCGGTGTCTGGGATCCGGATGTTCTGCCGATGACCGGCGGCACCGACCCCTACTTCTGGGATTTCCTGACCGAACAACTGATGGAAGCCTACCCGCGCCTGCTCGACTCAGCGCTTGAGAACGAATGGGTTGGCTACCGGGCAGAACCCCCAGATTTCCTGCCCATTTTGGGTGACACCCCGGTTGAGGGCTACATGCTGGCCGTCGGCGCTGGCGGTAATGGCGTCATCGAAGCCCCGACCATCGGCCGCGACATGGCCCAGTTCATTATGACCGGTGAGAAATCCTGGTACCTTAAACGATTACCTTATTCGCGCTTCGCCAAGTAGGGCAAGCAGTCACCTCCTGTGCCAGGCAAGGTGGAGAGGTCCATATCTCCACCTTGCCGAAAGCAGGCATTCCACCCAAAAAATCGACTCACTGGTACTCAGCCGGTGCGGTCTGGTTTTGCACGTCTATTCATTTGAAACTGAGTTCAATCCATTCCTTACCCTGTTCAGGAGAAGAATATGTCTAAGAAAGTTGCAGTAATTGCTATCGGTGGTAACTCTCTGATTAAAGATAAGCAGCACCAATCCATCGAAGACCAGTATTTGGCTGCCCAAGAAACCTGCCATCACATTGGCGATATGATTGAAGCCGGATGGGATGTCGTCATCGGTCACGGCAACGGCCCGCAGGTAGGTTTCATCCTGCGCCGTTCCGAAATCGCCGCCAAAGTTGAGGGAATGCATGAAGTTCCGTTGGATGTGTGCGGCGCCGACAGCCAGGGCCACATCGGCTACACCCTGCAGCAGAACCTGCAGTGCGAATTGGCCCAGCGCCACATCGCCAAGGATGTCGCCACTGTCATCACCCAGACCATGGTGGACAAAAATGACCCGGCCTTCACCAACCCGACCAAACCCATCGGCGGTTTCATGGACGAAGCTGAAGCCAAACGCCGCGAGAAAGAATTGGGCTGGACCGTCGTTGAAGACGCTGGCCGCGGCTGGCGCCGGGTGGTGGCCTCCCCACTGCCCCAGAAAATTGTCGAGCTGAACGCTATTCAGACCTTGATCGATGCGGGCGTGATCGTAATCTCCACTGGCGGCGGCGGTATCCCGGTTGTGGAAGAGAACCCTGGCTGCTATAAAGGCGTTGCGGCCGTCATCGATAAAGATTTCGGTATCTCTCTGATGGCCCAGCACGTTAAAGCCGACCTGTTAATCATCTCGACCGGCGTTGAAAAAGTTGCCCTGAACTTCGGCAAACCCGATCAGAAGTGGCTGGATCGCATCACCCTGGCCGAGGCCAAACAATACATGGCCGAAGGCATTCATTTCGCCAAAGGTTCCATGGCTCCCAAGATTCAGGCAATCATCTGGTTCCTGGAAGCGGGCGGAAAACAGGCTTTGATCACCGACCCCGCGAATATCGGCCGCGCGCTGAAAGGCGAAACCGGCACCTGGATCGTCAACGAATAATCTGCGCTACTCTCAAAGGATTTAAATCATGCTGGATCTGCTGCTGAAAAACTGCACTGTCTTTGATCAAACTGCTGCCGGACAAAAAATGGACGTGGCCGTTCATCAAGGGCATGTTACTCAGATAGCAGACAGCATTACAGAACCGGCCAGGCGGCTGCTCGATCTCGACGGCCGCCTGCTGGTTCCGGGTTTCGTCGAAAGCCATATGCACCTCGATCTGGCATTAATGAACGACGATGTGCAGGAGCCCGGCCGGGACCATTTTTTCACCTCCCCCACTGAATTGAATGCGGCCATGCTCAACCGGCGGCGTACGTTTACGCGCGCGTCAATTGCCGAACGCGCCGGCCGCGCCCTGGATCTGGCAACCCGCCACGGCATCACGGCCCTGCGCGCCCAATGCCACGTGGATCCGGAAGTCGGCCTCACCCACCTGGAAGGCCTTTTGGATGCACGCGAAAAATATCAGAGCCGCATTGACCTGCAAATTGTCACCTTTCCGCAGCTTGGCCTGGCCGATCGACCGGATATCCAAGATTTAATGCGCGCCGCCTTCAAGAGCGGTGCAGATGTCATGGGCTGCGCCAGCAACCTAGACCCCGTCGCCCAGGATGCCGAGGGCATCCGCCGGCATATTGACACCGCTTTTGATCTGGCTATGCAGGCTGGGGTCGATCTGGATGCGCACGCCGATCTGGGCCTGCCGCGGCGAGTCGGATTGGAAGACCTGGAAGTGGTGCACCTGGCACGGCGTACCATCGCCAACAGCTACCAGGGCCGGGTGGCCGCCGGTCACGTCTGCGCGCTGGATTCGGCCGATCCGCAAACGGCGATAGCCGCTATTGACCTGATCCGCGAAGCCCAAATCAGTGTCATCAGCCAGCCAGACATGTACCGGCTTGGCCGCGCTGATCAACAAGGGGTGCGCCGCGGCCTGACGCGTGTGCGCCAGCTGCTTCAGGCAGGCGTAAACGTTACCTTCGCCTCGAACAACGTGCGCGACGCCTACCGGCCGCTCGGAAATTTAAATTTATTAGAAGAAGGTCTGATATTATCCTACGGCGCATTTATGGATGCGCGTGAAGACCTGCAAACCTTGCTGCGGATGTGTACCTTTAACGCAGCTAAAGCCCTGCGCCTGCCAAATTATGGAATCTATCCCGGCAGCCAGGCAGACCTGGTGGTGCTGAACGCTAATTGCGCTTCAGAAGCCATTGCACGCCAGGCAGAAAAATTATATATTTTCAAAAATGGCGCTTTAATCGCTGCGAATTGGCAGAAAAGCGAGCTCTATTAATTTACCTGGAGAGAACATCATGACTGTAGAACTGAAAAAGACCGTCTTGCACGACTGGCACGTCCAAAATGGCGGCCGCATGGTCCCCTTTGCCGGCTGGGAAATGCCCGTTCAGTACCCGAGCGGCCCGCTGCAGGAGCATGAGGTCACCCGCACGATTGCTGGATTGTTTGATATTGACCATATGGGTCAGATGGAAGTCCGCGGCCCGGAGGCCGAAGCCTTCGTCAACCAGATGGTAACCTACGATGTAAAGCAGATGAAACTGTGGGACGCGCATTATTCCGTCCTGTGCTACGCGGACGGCACTTGCGTGGATGATATTTTTATTTACAAGCTCCCCGATGAGCAAAAAGGCGGCGATACTCCTTATTTCTTTATCGCCATCAACGCATCCAATCGCGAAAAAGACATCCAGTGGTTTGTTTCTCACAGCCGCGAATGGAATGTAACGATTAAGGACATCTCCGACGAAACCTATATGCTGGCCTTCCAGGGTCCTAAAGCGGTTGAAATCCTCGACCGGCTGGTCAAGAGCGATTTAAATCAGGTTCCGCGCTTCACCGCGGCCCGTGAATCACTCTTCGGCGTCGATGTGCTCTTAGGCCGCACCGGCTACACCGGCGAAGACGGCTTTGAGCTGTACTTCTCCGCTGACCAGGCGGTTAAGGTCTGGGAAGGAATTCTGGAAGCCGGAAAAGCGGACGGCGTTCTGCCGATTGGCCTGGCCGCCCGCGACAGTCTGCGCTTTGAAGCCTGCATGCCGTTGTATGGACATGAGATCAACGCCGGCACCACCCCGGTTGAAGCCGGGCTTGGTTTCGCCCTCAATTTAGACAAAGCCTTTACCGGACGGGATGCCCTGCTCAAGCAAAAGCTGGAAAAATCCGGGCGGGTCGCCATCGGCTTTGAAATGGTCGAAAAAGGTGTGGCGCGCGAAGGCTATACCGTCATGGCCAATGGCAAAGTGATCGGCCACGTCAGCTCGGGCATGTACGCCCCCACGCTGAAGAAATACCTGGGCATGGCCCTGGTGGAGCGCGGCACTGCCTCGGTCGGCAGCGAGATCGAAATTGTCATCCGCGAAAAAGCCGTCAAGGCCAAAGTAGTCAAGCGCCCCTTCTACACCCCCGCTTACCGCCGCAAATAATTCCTTTCATTTATTGATGACGCGCCCATGCGAGGAATTATTGCGCATGGGCGCGATTAAATCACCCCAACCCATTTCGCAAATTATTTGGAGATTTCAAATGACCATTGATTCACAGGCACGCTACAGCAAAACGCACGAATGGCTGCGCCCTGAAGGCGATTTATTCGCTTACGGCATCAGCGACCATGCTCAGGCTGAGCTTTCCGACGTGGTTTACATCGAGTTACCTGAAGTCGGCACTCAGTATTCCGCCGGAGACAGCATCGGCGTGGTTGAATCGGTTAAAGCCGCCTCAGACCTGGTATTGCCCGTCAGCGGCACGATCGTTGAGGTTAATCAGGCGCTGGCCGAAAGCCCTGAAGCCATCAACAGCGATCCCTACCACAGCGGCTGGATCGTCAAAATCAAATTAGCCGACGCAGGCGAATGGGATGCGTTAATGACCCCAGAAGCCTACGGGGCGCTGATAGGAGAATAAGAATATGGCTTTCCTGCCGAATACGGCTGAAGACCGCCGCAAGATGCTGGAGGTAATCGGTGTCCAGTCCGCAGACGCGCTCTTTCAGGATATTCCTGCTAACGCGCGCTATCCGCACCTGGATCTGCCAAAAGCCGCCAGCGAAATGGAAATTCTGGACGAACTGAAGCACCTTTCCGCCCACAACCAGACGACTGAAGATTACAGTATTTTTCTGGGCGCCGGCGCTTATAACCACTTCGTTCCCTCGGTAATTCCGGCCCTGACCAGCCGCGGTGAATTCCTCACCGCCTACACCCCCTATCAGCCGGAAGTCAGCCAGGGAACCCTGCAGGCGATCTTCGAGTATCAATCGATGATGGCGCGCCTGACCGGTATGGATGTGGTGAATGCCAGCCATTATGACGGCGCAACCGCCCTGGCCGAAGCAGCCGTAATGGCCATCAATATTGCCAACGGAAAGCGCAAGAAGATCGTCGTGCTGCCTGATATTCATCCGCACTACCGCGCTACCGTGCGCACCTACCTGATGGGCACAGATGCGGTCATCACCGGCGATGAAAATCTGCGAGCAGACCTTTCTGACGTGCTCACGAAAGTCGATGGGCAAACTGCCTGCCTGGTCATCCAGAATCCCAATTTCTTCGGGCAGCTTTTGGATGTCAACGGCCTGGCTGATAAAGTTCACGCAGCCGGAGCCTTGCTGGTTGTGGTCGCCAACCCGGCCATGAGTATGGGCCTGCTGACCCCGCCTGGAGAATACGGCGCGGATATTGTCGTTTCCGAAGGCCAGCCTTTTGGCGCCGGACTTAACTTCGGCGGCCCCTACCTGGGCATTTTCGCCACCCGCGAAAAATATATGCGAAAAATGTCCGGCCGTCTGATCGGTGAAACCATTGATACCAATGGAAAAAAGGGCTACGTTCTGACCCTGAGCACCCGCGAGCAGCACATCCGCCGCGAGAAAGCCACCAGCAATATCTGCTCTAACCAGAGTCTGATTGCCCTGACCGCCGCCATGTATCTGGCGTATATGGGCAAGAGCGGACTGCGCGAAGTGGCTGAACAGTGCTATCACAAGGCCCACTACGCCGCGGCCCAGCTTTCCGCGCTGAAGGGCTACAAATTGGTCACCGACGGGCCGTTCTTTAATGAGTTTGTGCTGCAATGCCCGCGCCCCGTTGAGGTTATCAACCAGGAACTGCTCAAGCGCGGCATCATCGGCGGGTACAACCTGGAAAAAGATTACCCGCACGCGCGCAAACAGATGCTTCTGTGCGTCACCGAAATGAATTCCCGCCAGCAAATTGACGGGTTAAAAGCCGCACTGGAAACGCTTTAGGAGAAGAGCCAATGAACCTGTTTAACGAACCGATTATTTTTGAGCTGTCCTCTCCTGGGCGCAAAGCCTACACCCTGCCCGAACTGGATGTACCCGCTGCTGAACTGCCGCAAGGCGCGGTGCGTGAAGAAGTGACCCTGCCGGAAATCAGCGAACTGGATTTTGTGCGCCATTACACACGCTTGAGCCAGAAAAATTATTCCGTCGATACCGTCATGTATCCGCTGGGTTCCTGCACCATGAAATATAACCCGCGGGTTAATGAGAAAGCCGCCAGCATGCCTGGCCTGACTCAGGTTCATCCGCTCCAGGCAGAAGAAAGCGTTCAAGGCGCGCTGGAAATGATGTACCGGCTGCAGGAATCCTTGAAAGCCATCACCGGTTTTTCGGCTGTCACTTTGCAGCCGGCGGCCGGCGCCCACGGTGAATTCACCGGCGTGCTGCTGATTCGCGCCTATCACGAGAACCGCGGCGACAAGAAACGCACCCGTATTCTCATCCCCGATTCTGCCCACGGCACCAACCCGGCATCCTGCGCAATGAGCGGCTATTCAGTCGTGGAAGTGCCCTCCGACGAGCGCGGCAATGTCAACCTGGAAGCGTTAAAAGCCTTGTGCGATGATACCGTCGCCGGCTTAATGCTGACCAACCCCAACACACTCGGCTTGTTTGAAGAAAACGTGGTCGAAATCTGCCAGACCATCCACGAATGCGGCGGCCTGGTATACGGCGACGGCGCTAATTTGAACGCCATTATGGGCATCGTTCGCCCGGCTGACCTGGGCATCGATGTGATGCACTTCAACCTGCACAAGACCTTCTCCACCCCGCACGGCGGCGGCGGACCGGGCAGCGGACCGGTTGGTGTGGCTCAAAAGCTGCTGCCCTTCCTCCCGGGTCCGGTGGTTGGCTACCTGAATGGGAAATTCCATTTCCTCACGCCGGAAAAATCGATCGGACGCATGAAAGCATTCCACGGTAATTTTGGTGTTATGATTCGGGCCTATACCTATATTCGTATGCTTGGGGCCGAAGGCGTGCGCAGCGTCGCTGAAGATGCGGTACTGAACGCCAACTACCTTAAAGCGCTGGTGGCTCCCTATTATCAACTGGCTATTGAACGTACTTGCAAGCATGAGTTCGTCATCCACGGCGATGTGCCCGGTACCGATGTGCGCGCATTGGATATTTCTAAACGCCTGATCGATTACGGCTTCCACCCGGCAACCAATTATTTCCCGCTGATTGTCCATGACGCATTGATGATTGAGCCGACCGAGACTGAAAGCAAAGAAACACTGGATGCTTTTGCTGCGGCTTTAATTAAGATTGCAGAAGAAGCGCATAACCAGCCCGAACTGCTCCATCACGCACCGCACGGCACACCCGTCAACCGATTGGACGAAACCCAGGCTGCCCGCACCCCGCATTTGTGCTACCTGGGATAAATCATCTTGTAAAGGCTATCATGACTACCGAATTTGCCAATTCCCTCCTCTTGCAACGCCCGGATCCGCGCCTGGTTTTAGCCCGGCAGGATGCGGAAATCTTCGACGCCATCGAAGCCGAATACGTACGGCAGAATGAAGGCATCGAGATGATCGCCTCAGAAAATTACGTCAGCCCGGCTGTGCTGGCGGCAATGGGTACGGTACTGACCAACAAGTACGCCGAAGGCTACCCCGGAAAGCGCTATTACGGCGGCTGCCAGAAGGTCGATATTGTCGAAAGTATCGCCATCGAACGGGTCAAAGAACTTTATGGCGCAGACCACGCTAACGTTCAGCCGCATTCTGGCGCGCAGGCCAATATGGCTGCTTATGTAGCCGTCCTGACCCCCGGCGACCCGGTGCTTGGTCTTAAACTAGACCACGGCGGCCATCTGACTCATGGCGCTTCGTTCAACACCAGCGGCAAGCTCTACAACTTTTCGCAGTACGGCGTCAACGCCGAAACCGGCCGCATCGATTACGATGAACTGGCTGCCCTGGCCAAAGAAAAACAACCGCGCCTGATCGTGGCCGGCGCCAGCGCTTACCCGCGCTGGTTCGATTTCGCCCGTCTGCGCGAAATTGCCGATTCAGTCGGCGCGTACCTGATGATGGATATGGCGCATATCGCCGGTTTGGTGGCCGCTAAGCTGCACCCAGATCCCATTCCATACTGCGATATCGTTACCTCCACCACGCACAAAACCCTGCGCGGTCCGCGCGGCGGGTTGATCTTGTGCAAAGCCGAACTGGCCAAAAAAGTGGACAGCGCCGTCTTCCCCGGAATTCAGGGCGGCCCGTTGATGCACATCATTGCTGCCAAAGCGGTCGCTTTTGGCGAAGCGCTTAAACCCGAGTTCAAAGTCTACGCCCAGAATATTCTGGATAACGCCCAGGCCTTAGCTGCCGGCTTGCAGGCTGAGGGCATCGCCCTGGTCAGCGGCGGCACCGATAACCACCTGATGCTGCTGGATCTGCGCGGCAAGGACGTCAGCGGCAAGCAGCTTGAACTGGCCCTGGATAACGCCAATATTCACACCAATAAGAACATGATCCCGTTTGACCCGGCCAAACCGACTGTAACCAGCGGCGTGCGCCTTGGCACCCCGGCCATCACCACCCGCGGAATGGGTCCGGCGGAAATGCGCCAGATTGCTGCCTGGATCGGCGCGATTGCCCGCGACCCCGAAAATGTTGCCCTGCAAGAGCAGACCCGCGCAGCAGTCAGCAACCTGTGCCAGAAGTTCCCGGTACCGGCCTGATCGCGGCTGCAACCCATATGCGCTGCTGTAAGACGATGAATTCAGCTGATTACAGGTCCAGCGCATTCTAAGAAAATACCGTACAATGAGAAAGGATCACCCGGTTGCACCGATCCTTTCTCATTCAGTGACGAACACCTTTTGATATTTTGAATCTACAGGAGCGAATCAATGTCAGAAACTGCGCGTGTGCACAATTTCAATGCGGGTCCGGCCGTTTTGCCGGTGAGCGTACTCGAACAAGCCCAGTCCGAAATGCTGAATTACCAGGGCTGCGGTATGTCCGTGATGGAAATGAGTCACCGCTCGAAAGTTTTTGAAAATATCATCCAATCTGCCGAGGCGGATTTGCGCGATCTGCTGGATATTCCGGCCAATTACAAGGTCATGTTCCTGCAAGGCGGCGCCACGCTCCAGTTTGCGATGATCCCGATGAACTTGCGTCCGGCCGGAGCATCGGCGGATTACATCGTCACCGGTTCCTGGAGCCGCACGGCGCTGAAAGAATCGACGAAAGTCGGCACCACACACGTGGCCGTCAGCACGGAAAGCACCGGCTTCAACAGTATCCCCGCCGCAGCGGATATCCAATATGACCCAAAGGCCGCATTCGTGCATTACACCATGAACGAGACCATTCACGGTGTCGAATGGACTGACTATCCCACCCCGCCGGAAGGCGTTGAATTATTCTGCGACGTTTCCTCTGACTTCCTCAGCAAGCCGGTGGATGTAAGCAAACACGGCGTAATTTACGCTGGCGCGCAGAAAAATGCCGGCCCTTCGGGCGTTACGGTTGTGATTGTTCGCCAGGACCTGCTTGAACGCGTGCCGGCCAACCTGCCGGTGATGCTGGATATGAAAGTACTGGCGGAAAGCGGTTCACTGCACAATACCCCGCCTTGCTACTCAATCTATATGGTCGGTCTGGTCATGAAATGGCTGAAGGACCTGGGTGGTTTGAGCGAGATCGAAAAGATCAACACCAAGAAAGCTGGTCTGGTTTATAACGCCATCGATAACAGCGGCGGATTCTACCGCGGACACGCCGTCCCGGCCGCACGCTCAAAGATGAATATTCCTTTCCGCCTGCCCAGTGAAGATCTGGAAAAACAGTTTGTCAAAGAATCAGAAGCAGCCGGATTGATCGGCCTTAAAGGGCATCGCTCAGTCGGCGGTTTGCGCGCTTCTGTGTACAATGCCCTGCCGATGGAATCGGCGCAGGCGTTGGTGGACTTCATGAAAGAATTCCAGCGCAAAAACGGCTAAATTAGGCTAATTTAAAGCAAAACCGGCTGCCTGAGTCAGCCGGTTTTTGTTTTCGCTCCTTTCTGGAAATTAATCGATCCGGACTTCCGCCGTCATCCCCCAGCGTAAACCGTCGGGGGTTTCCGCCAGGCGAATACGCGCCGTATAGGTCACATCGCCGCTTTTCTCAACCGAGGTCAGCGACACACGATCAACGATGCCCGTAAGGGTCACCCCCGGCAAAGCATCAATGGTCACCGTCACATTGGTTCCCGGGGTATATTGGCCGACTTTAAGTTCATCCAGATCTGTGGTTTCAACGAACCAGGGTTGAAGCTGAGCTAACTGTACCATTGCCTGTCCGGCAGTTACGGACTCTCCGGCAACGGTATTCAGGGAGGTCACGACGCCGTCGGCCGGCGCCTTCAGCGTGTATTGATCCAGCTTCAGTTGCGCGGCTGTCAGCTGCGCCTGCGCCGAATCCACTCGCTGCTCGGCGAGGACCAGCGCATCCGGATCCGGACCGGATTTCCGATCTTCGTACGCCTGCTGAGCCTGGATAGCCGCAGCCTCGGCCTGCGCCGCGGCGGCGCGGGCTTGCTCCAATTGGGCAGCCAGCTCATCATGGTCACGCAGGGCCGCATCGTACGCATTTTGCGCGCTGTCCAAGCGGTCTTGAGCGTTCTTGCGCGTGCTGTTGTCTTCGTCTAAACCGGCGTATTTATCAAAATTTTCCTGCGCATCCTTCAATTCATCTTGAGCTTCCTGAACCCGAGCCCAGTCATCATCAAGCTGATTCTTGCGCGCGTCCGTGTCTTCAGCGTCCAGAGTCCGCTGCGCAGCGACCAAGGCAAGTTGAGCGTCCGCCGCGCTTTGCCAGGCGGCAGCCCGGTCCACCTCCGCCTGGCTGTTAAGATCGGCGAGAGCCTGCTGGGCGCTGGTTAATTCAAATTGAGCCGCAGCGATCTCGGCCTGAATTGCCTGCGGGTCTGCCAGAGTCGCCAGTGTATCCCCGGCTTGCACCGTCTGTCCTTCGGCGACCATAACCTCAGCGACCCGCCCGCCGGTCTGAAAAGCCACCCAGAGACTGCTTTCAGGCACTACCCGGCCAGCATTGATGGTTGCGCCGACGGCCACCGGAGTCAGCGGATCTTCTGCTGCGGTGGATGATTTCGCTCCCAGCGCACTGCACCCGCTCAGGGCTAAGACGCCAAGAATGGCAATTGCTGACAGAGATATAGCTTTTCGCAGAATTGTTGTTTTCATTAAAAAATCCTCTTTCAAAAGTGAAATTTATTCGTAGGCTAAGACTTCGCGGATGGTCAGTTGGGCCGCGCTGCGCGCCGGAACAATGCTGGCGACCACCGACAATACCGAGACCAGAACGAACCATAAGGCAAACCCAATCAGCGTGAACCCATACGGCGAGGGTGAACCGAACAAAGCCCGCATGACCATATCAGACATGAGTTGCCCAATCGGGAACGAGAGTAAGGCGCCCAGCAGCCAGCTTAGCCAGCCGATCAGCAGACCTTCCACAATAACCATGCGCATTAAGATCGGGTTGGAAGCGCCGATCGAGCGCATGACGCCAATTTCGCGGGTACGGTCCATGACATTCATCGACATTGTCCCGGCCAGACCGATACTGCCGACCAGCGCCGTCAGGATTGCCAGAATCAGCAGGAAGCTCGTCAGGATATTGAAGCCCGCCGCAGAGGTGTTATTAATGCGGCTGCCGGTGGTTAAATCAGCTATACGCATATTATTATCTTCAAACAGCGTCTGGATCGCCTGGGCCAGCGCTTCTTGCTCCCCTGCGCTAGCCGGCCCGTTCATCGCGATGCGGAAGTTGGCCGCGCGGCCCTGCACCATGCCGGGCAATGTTTGTAAATAATCCTCATTGACATAAGCCGCTAAACCGCCAATTTTCCCCGCCAGCTGGAAGAATCCGACCACCTGCCATTCCGTGGTGCGATCATTAACCTGCAAAGCGAGCGTATCACCAACCTTCAGGGCCGGAAACAATCTTTGAAACTGGTCATTAAGGACAATGGCGTTTTCATCACCCGCAATCAGCCAGCGGCCTGAGAGTATGATCGGCTGAATGAACTGGCTGCCGCCGGGTACGCCGATCATATTGAGCGACTCACCGGTGCTGCCATCCGCGTTGAGAACCGCGCTGCGCTGAGCTCCCCAGGCCTCGACGCGCTCGATCTGCGGGAGCTGCGCCAGCAGCGACGCTACCTCACTGACCCGCTCAGGCTGTTCAAACGTCAGATTGACATCCGCCAGAAAGTACTGCGAGAGTTGATCCACATAATTGGTCAGGGCCACGCGTACATTGAAGACGGAAATAAACACCGCTCCGCCCAGGGTGAGTGTGATCAGCGTCAACACCAGGCGGCCCTTTCGCCGGAAAACATTGCGCAGCGCAATTGAAAATGGGCGCGGCAGACCTTGAAGCGCATTGATGCGCCGGTCTATCCAGGTATCATTGCCGGACTGGTTCTGGCGAATTCCATTTAAGGCTTCACGCACGGAAATATGCGTCCCCTGACGGATCGGAAAGAAAGCCGCCGCCTGCGGGATAACCAGCGCCAGGCCGCCGACCAGTGCTAAAACCAGCGGTTCAAAGCGGGCAGCACTGTTGCGAAAATTAATGGTTTGCGCCAGAAATTTCACCAACTGATTTGAAACCAACGCGGCCGCCGGGAAGGCAATGAGAAAAGCAAGGACGCCAAACACTGCAATCAAGGCCATGTACACCCGATTAATCGCGCTGCTGCGCGCTCCCACCGTTTTCATAATGCCTATTTGCTGTGTCTGCTGGTCGAGCAGGGATTGCAGGGTATTGGTGATCAAAAAGGCGCTTAAAAACACCACCAGAAAACCAAGCAGCACCAGAATCCCCATAATGGCGTCCACCAATTCCGCATTGGGATGATGGTATGGATCCCGATGGGTCAGGTTATTCACCGCGATATCATTGTCTTCGAATACCGTGCGAACAGCGCTTGCCGCTGCGGCGCGGCTGCTCTCATTGATGGGATCAGCCCGGATCGTAACGTACAGCTCGTTGTACAGATTCCAATCAGATACTCCGAGATGCTCCAATGATTCAAGAAGAACATAGGCATGCACCGGCGCGTTGAAGTATCCGCCGCTGCCGCCCGTTGAACCAATGGATTGGCTGCGCACGATCCCGCTGACGGTCAGATTGACGATACGCCCATCCGCTGTTTTAACTTCAATGCGATCGCCCGGCTCAACCCCCAGATCGCTGAGTTTGTTATCAGCCAACAGCACCTGATTGCGGTCAGCCGGCCACGCGCCGCGCAGCATTTCGACCTGATTGAGCCGGTTATCCGCCTCGTTCAGACCAATCATATCCAGCGACTGCCAGGTGCCGCGCAGATTATAGACCTGCATATTGACCCGGCGGACAGCTTCGGTCTGGTCAATTTCGGCAAGGTGCGCCACCGTATCCGCCAGGTCTTCATCGAACAGCCCGGACCGGACCTGAATATTGGCGGGATGAATGGCGGCAAAGCCTTGCTGCATATCGCGCCGGATCGAAAGGTAAGTTTGCAGGATAATTCCTACGGCGAAAAGCCCGACCGCAATCGAAGCTACAACCAGCAAGGAGCGGGTCTTGTTTTTCGATAAATCTGAGATGACTTTTTGCCAGCGCGGACGGTTCATTGGAGTCCTTCTTCCTTTCCGGCTTCCTCCGGCTGCGCTTGAAGCAAGCGGCCATCATGAATATGAATGATGCGGCTGGTACGTGCGGCCAAACCTGGGTCATGCGTCACCATGATGACCGTCTTGCCCTGGGCCGCGAGCCGCAGGAACAGATCAAAAATGATTTCAGCCGTTCGTGAATCCAGATTGCCGGTTGGTTCGTCAGCAATCAAGATGGGCGGGTCATTAGCCAGTGCACGGGCAACTGCCGCCGCCTGCTGCTGGCCGCCAGAAACCTGATCCGGCAGCTTGCCGGCGAAGTCCCGCAGGCCAACCTGGTCAAGGAGCATACGTGCGCGCGGTTCGCGCTCTGCCAGTGGATAAGTCTCACAAAAATCCATCGGCAGCATGACGTTTTCCAGCAGCGAAAGCGTTGGCAGCAGCTGAAAAAATTGGAAGACAATCCCCAGGTGTACGCCGCGCCAGATTGACATCGCGCTTTCACCCAGGGTATGAATTTGCGTTCCAGCGATTGTGACGCTGCCGGAACTGGGGTGGTCAATACCGGTGATCATATTGGCCAGCGTGGATTTGCCGCTGCCGGACTTGCCCACGATACTGACGAACTCCCCGGATTGAATCTGGAGATTAATATTCTCGAGCGCAACAAACGCCCCGCCAGCATTAAATATTTTGCCGACTTGGGCGATATCAATTAGCACATCCGCTGGAATACTTTCCCGATCTGTGCCAAGGGGCTGGGCTGGTTTCATGCATGCACCCCATCGATACCAGGCTGGGCAAATCGACCGTCCGCAATTTCCAGGGTGCGCGTTGAGCAGCGGGCAAAATTATGGTCATGCGTCACCATCAGCACCGTCTTGCCCTGGGCCGCCAACTCCTCGAAAATCTTGAAGATCACCTCGGCGGTCGTCGAATCCAGACGGCCGGTCGGTTCATCCGCCAGAATCAGCGGCGGATCATTGGCCAGAGCGCGCGCTATAGCCACCCGCTGCTGCTGGCCGCCGGATATCTCGGCCGGGTATTTATAGGCGTGGCGTTCCAGCTCTACCCGGCGCAGCAGTTCCAGTGCGTGTTCGCTGCTGGCGCGCTGCCGGTAATTACCGGCAAAATCGACCGGCAGCAAGACGTTGTTAAGCAGGTTCAGCCCCGGCATCAGATAAAAGGATTGGTAAATCATGCCCAGGCTGCGCCCGCGCCAATCCACGAGCGCATTTTCACTGAGGGTATGCATGGGCGTATCCCCGAACCAAATTTCACCGCTGGTCAAATGATCAACACCCGAAAGCATATTGATCAATGTGGTTTTTCCTGCGCCAGATTTACCCACCACCGTCAATAATTCACCCTTGTAAATGGTCAAATCCAGATCGTGCAGCGCGGTGAAATCTGCGCCGCCATCGCTGTACACCTTGCAGAGCGCCCGGGTGCGCATAATAACCTGCCGGTTTTCTGCACAATCTGGCGTTTCTCTTTTTGGAATGGATGCTGCAATCACACGTACTCCTTTGCAAATACTAACCGATACTTATATACATTGATTTATTATGTTCAATGTATTATTATATACATTGTTCATTATAAATGAGATTTTACAGCGAAATCTTGGCCTGTCAAGAGCCAAAAGCGCCATGAAGGCCGGTTAATTATGAAAAAACTGCAAGGTTTATAAAAACAAGTACAATATCTACTTCAGGAACCACAACCATGAATGAAAATTCCCCCCCCAAGAGAAAAGAAGACCGCCGCGTAGCCCGCACACGCCTGGCCTTGCGCGAATCGATGAAAGCGCTGATTAAGGAAAAAGGCTATCAGGCCGTGACGGTTGAAGAAATCACGGAACGGGCCAATTTGGGCCGCACAACCTTTTACCTGCATTACCGCGACAAAGAGGATCTTTTCCTGGAAGAACTAGAAGAGAAAATGAACGGGCTGGTGACAGAAATTGCCAGCGGTCCCTTGCTGAACTGGTTTCTCAACAGCCGCGGAGAAGTGTTTAAAAATATTTTCGAGCTGGTTTATGACAATCAGGCGATTTTCAAGATATTGGCCAAAGAACAGCCCAATCAGGTATTTCTGCGTTTCCGGGATATTTTCGTTTCAGCCGGCACAGATTTAGTAAGTCAATCCCCCTTTGCCCAGAAGAAGGCCGGACAGGTGGATGTACCGATCGAACTGATCTTGAATTATTTTTCCGGATCCATTTGGGCCTGTATGATGTGGTGGATCGAATCGGATTTTGCATTGCCGGTTGAGCAGATTGTTGAAATTTACCGTAAGATGTTCTTCCCCGGCCTGTTCAAGGTACTGGATGTCAAACGGACCGACCTGATGGAAAATTTGTAAAACAGACTGCCTGGATGATTTAAAAATCTCCCTGTCAAAATGACAGGGAGATTTTTGTATGCGCTTTACTGGAGAACTATTGAATATCAGCCAGGTCGTCATCCGCCTGATTGGCCGCATTCAAGGCATCCAGCTGACTGAGCAGCTCCTGTTCCACGGTTGAGCCAGAACTGTTTTCCGCGGATGGCGGAGTAACTGCCGCCTGCTGTTGAGTTTCAGTGCTTACCGGGCTTGGCTCAGCCGGCGCGATGGGCGTTTCGATCACCAGCGGCGCGCTGGTTTGAGAAACCGGGGTGACGCCGGCGGAGCTGCCGGCCTGGCGGAGACGGCTGCCAAAGGCGCATCCGCTGGTCAGGATCAAGAGCATGGCCGCCAGAGCAGCAAGCAAAATGGGTGATTTCTTCATCTTCATACCTCAGCCCGATAATACTAATTGCTCTGGCGGAAAGTCTGCACCGCCAGGCGCAAATTGAGGGTAGCGTCGGTTATGGTCAGGTGCGCCTGGCGCAGGGACTGCGCCGCAGATCGAATGGTCTCCTGCGCGGCAGCCCGATCGGTGACCTTGCCGTTTGCGTCAAATCCGGATTTCGCATCCAGAATCGTCCCGGCCGCGGCATGCGCGCTTTGAGCCTGCACAGCAGCGCTATTAAAGTCAGCCAACGCACTTTCCATGCCGGCGGTATCTTTACCGGCTGCTTTTTGCTCATCAATATAGGCCTGGGTCAGGCTGCTGACATTGGCGGACATATCCAAACGCGTTGTCTGATTGTTGTAGGCCAGTTGTTCGCGCAGCAGCAGGGACTCAAGGTAAGCCCCATCGGCCGTCGGCAGGGCAGCCAGGGTCGCTTTCAGCTGCTCCAGCGTGCTGCACAGCGCACCTGGCGTTGACTGAATGACCGGTCCGTCAGCGGCCTGAACTGGCTGCGCCGGGAATAAAGCGGTGAGCACCAGCCCGCCTGAAAGCAATGCAGCCGATAAGGCGATCCAAATGAATTTTTTCATATTTACCTCCTGGGTCGTCTGAGCCGTTTTCGGACTCAGAAAATTGTTTGTGATGGGATTATCTTGCCACAGCGTTGTTATGGCTTTATTACGCAGTTGTAAAAAATTTGTAAGCGCGCTTGCAAGCCCGTCCTGGCTGGCTACAATCAAACTAGCCATTGGATCATCTGGGTGCAGATTGTGGCAGATACACCGAGATAAGCGCTTCTGTAAAATCAACAAACAGCGTTATCATACACCCACAATCTTTATATTTCAGGGAATATTTATCCTGATGTACACCAGCGGATCGATCCGCATCCAAGCACCTGCCAGAGCTGCGTTGTCAATTGACACTGATTCAATAAGGAATATTTACGGATGAGCGGAGAGACTATTTTGATCGTCGAGGATGAAGCGAATATAGCCCACCTGAACCGGGTATACCTTGAACGCGAGGGCTATCACGTGGAATGGGCCGCGGACGGCCCGTCTGGGCTGCAGGAAGCCGTACGCTTGAATCCGGCCCTGATCGTGCTGGATGTCATGCTGCCAGGAATCGACGGGCTGGAAGTGTGCCAGCGGCTGCGCGCCCAACGCAATCTGGTTCCGATCATTATGGCGACGGCGCGGGACGAGGATATCGATAAAATTCTTGGGCTGGAACTTGGCGCGGATGATTATCTGGCCAAGCCCTACAATCCGCGCGAATTGGTCGCACGGGTTAAAGCCATTTTGCGGCGGGTCAGCCCGCCCGCGCCAACCGTAACAGAAAAACCTGCGCTGCAATTCGCCGACCTCCGCCTGGATTCGCTCCGTCGTGAAGTGACGGTTAATCAGCAAACGGTTGCATTGCGGACCCAGGAATTTGAACTGCTGGCTATCTTTTTGGCGCAGCCAGGGGTGGCCTTTGAGCGGGAACGCCTGCTCGCGCTGGCCTGGGGATATGATTTTTACGGACAAACCCGCACTGTGGATGTGCACGTGGCCCAGCTGCGCAAGAAGCTGGCAGGCAGCCGCGCTAAAATTGAAACCGTAGCCGGAATCGGGTACAAGTTGGTGGAAGCATGAAAAGCGGCAGCCTGCACGGCCGGTTATTAATGGCCTTTGGCGCGCTGATTACGGTCATCGTATTGCTTTTCAGCATCGGATCCTTGCTGGCGCTGCTGCGTAATCCGCTGGTTTATGGCAGCGCCACCCAGCAGCTGCGCAGCTCCCAGCAAAAACTCACCCAAGACTCCGAAAGCGCAAAGGCTCTGCAAAACCGCGCCTGGACGGAACTGGCTGATTTTATCGAGGAAAAATATGGCGTGCGGAGTGTATTTGTTCAGACCGACGATGTCATCTTAGCTGATTCTCAGAGCAGCAGCGCGCCGGCGCTGCGCCTGACGCATGCCCGCGTGCTCTGGCTGGCTCAGCGCAATGAAGTCGGCCTGATGCGAGACGATTCCGGGCGAGTCTGGCTGGTGCTGGTCCAGCCGGCGGATGAAACCACAGACCTGGTGCTGGCCGTGCGCCGCCCGCGCCTGGCAATGATTGAGTTTTTCACCAACGAATTCTTACGCCCGGTAACCACCGCGACCCTATTAGGGATGGCTTTGGCTATTCTGCTGGCCTTAGCCCTGGCGAATTGGATTGCCGCGCCAATCCGCGCCATTGATCGTGCCGCTCAGGCAGCCGCGGAAGGTCACTTCGCCACGTTGCAAGAAGAAGGGCCACTGGAAATCCGGCATCTGGCGCGTTCCTTCAACGAGATGAGCGCGCGGGTAACAGCCGCGCAGCAATCACAGCGCGACCTGATGGCCAACGTTTCCCATGAATTAAAGACCCCGCTGACCTCAATCCAGGGGTTTTCCCAGGCGATTCTCGACCAGGTACTGACCACCCCGGATGAAATTCAGAACGCAGCCGGGGTGATCCACGGTGAGAGCGGCCGTATGAGCCGCCTGGTACAGGATTTACTGCGGCTGGCGCGCCTTGAAGCGGACAGCCAGAAAGATACATTGCACCCGGTGGATCTCGCCGCGCTGCTGCCGGCCATCGAAAAGCGCTTCCGGCTCCAGGCCGAAACCCGCCAGGTACGGCTTGTCTTGGAGATGAATCAATCACTGCCGCTGGTGCTGGGCGATGAAGACCGGCTGGCTGAGGTTGTTTCCAACCTGTTGGATAACGCGCTGAAGTTTTCCCCCGATGGCGGCTGCGTGCAGTTGACAACGGCTTTTCTGGACGGCAAAGTACAAATCAGCGTCAGCGACGAAGGTCCGGGAATAGCCGATTCAGAAAAAGAGCAGATCTTTGATCGTTTCTACCAGGTAAAGCACACCGGCAGCACAGCGCGAAATGGTTCGGGCCTGGGCCTGGCGATTGTGCAGCAAATCGTGCGCAATCACGGCGGCAGCATAGCGGTCAGTGACCACCAGCCGCACGGAGCCTGTTTCACGGTTGCCTTGCCGGCGGTCAGGTGACCGGCGCTTCAAAGAATTTTGTTGGTGTAACCCAATTGGTCAATTGCCGCAGAGAGCTGCGCCAGGCTGATTTTCTCGTCGTCATATTCGATGGACAACTCCGCGCGGCGGTAATTGCCCTCCACGCGGAAAACACCTTCCAATCGATCTTCCAGCCCTTCCAGCAGCATGATGCAATTCGGGCATTCGATTCCCTGAATAGAAAAACGGGTGATAGTTTTCATTGGATTACAAATCAAAAACGATGGTGCCGGTAAACATGCCCATTGAGCAAGAAAATGGCAGTTTTGAGTTGGCTGGCTGCGCCGGAATTTCAAGGACAACCTGATCATTGGGTTTTAGACTCGCCTGCAACCCCAAAGAAGGAATGACAAAGGAAAGCGAGCAGGAATACACATCCTGACTGGTGAGCGTCAGGCGCACCGGTTCGCCAGAACGAGCGTGTACAACCTGAGGCTGGTAACCATTGTTCTTAATCTGAATTGAAAGATTAACTCCGTCACTCTGCGGCAACTGGCTGCTGACCGCCACGCCGGCGGGCAAGGGATTGCTCCACGGCGCAATCTGATTAACCATGCGCGTGAGTGAATAAGGCATACCTGCCAATGTCAGGCCGCCATCCACCGTTAAAATCGCGATGATCAAAATCAACGCAGCGGCCACCTGATTGAAGCGCTTTTCGAGCTTTTTGCCGAGCTGACCGGCAAAATAGACTACCATAAAGAACAGCGGACTTGTGCCCAGGGTGAAAGCAGCCATCAAAGCCGCCCCATTCCAGGGATTGCCGCCCGCCAGGGCAACCGCCATCATCGCCTGCGTGACGCCGCAGGGAATTAGAACCGTCATCGCCCCCAAGATAGCGGGAGCGATCCAACCGCCAGCGCCATTCGCGGCAGTTTTGCGCAGCTTGCGGCGGATAAAAGCCAGCGGTTCAAAGGCAAAATACCGGAAGATCGGGTGAACATTCAGCATACGCAGCGCGGCGCCAAGCATAAACAGGCCAATCAAAATTTGAATGAAGGCGCGCAGCCCAACGGACAACTGAAATATTTGGCCGGCCCAGCCCAAGAAAAAGCCCAGGGCGGTGTAAGCAAGAATTTTAAAGAGCAGGAAAATCAGAATCGGCGCGGCAAGACGGGTTGGCGCATTTGCCAAGGCCTCACCAGATCGAAGGCGCTGCCGGCGGCCGCCGTTGACGGGTGACCGTGCCTGAATATCCTGTTCAATTTTTGCGGCCAGAGAACTGGCCAATAGCCCGCCCTGCACAGCCAGGCAGCTCAACCCGCCAGTGGTTAAACCAGTAAGAAACGCTAGAAGAAGACTCACTCAGCTCTCCAATTATTCTAATGATCGGCTATACGCATTTATTTTGGATTCGTTTGCCGTATTAGCGCTGGCATAGAAATAAATTCCCCAGGTTGTTGAATTAATGCGACTTATTGGGTAATTCTTGCCTTGATTAAAGTCCTGATTGTTTGAGTTTAACACGCTCATATTTTGGTCTCAATAGGCATTATCGCCCATCCTGCAAAGAAATGCCCCTGAGCATATCTGGCAGTCACTGGTATAATGCAGCGTTTCCTGGTTAAAAACCAGGGTTCAATCACAAAAAGGTTTCAGGTTTTCAACCTGTTTTCGAGTTGAAGTAACGTATTCTCAAATATCAAGCAAATTCGATCACCCGAGCCAATCTGCCCGGGTGTTATTCCATTTTATGAATCTGGTGATACAAAATGCATCTATCCTTTCTGACACAATACAAAGAGGAATTCTCTCATTATTCGGCTGGCGATTTGCGGCAAGATGTGCTGGCAGGCATTACCGTAGCTGCCGTGGCTTTGCCGCTGGCCCTGGCTTTTGGAGTCGCTTCGGGCACCAGCGCATCCGCTGGGATGGTAACCGCTATTCTCGCCGGTCTGGTCATCGGCTTGCTTTCCGGCGCGCCCTATCAAATCTCCGGGCCAACCGGCGCAATGAGCGCCGTTTTGATCCTGCTGGTCCAGAAATACGGTCTGGAGGGCATCTGGCTGGCCGGATTGCTGGCTGGACTTTTTCTTTTGATTTTAGGTGTATTACGGCTTGGGCGTTTCATTGCTTTCATTCCCGGCCCGGTGATCACCGGCTTTACATCGGGAATCGCATTAATCATTGCTATCGGTCAAATTGATAACTTTCTAGGCATCAAAACAGCCGGCGCGGAATCTTCGGCGTTGAAATTATTGGGCTATTTCCACGGCGGTTACGCCCCAGATTGGCGCTCGCTGTTGCTGGGTTTAGCCGTAATCCTGATTATGATTTTTTGGCCAAAAAACTGGAACCGCTATTTCCCCGCTTCTTTGCTGGCAATCATCCTTACGACAGCCTTTGCCGCCCTGGCAAAATGGTCTGTGCCGGCCATTGGGGCAATTCCTCAGAGCATCATCCTTTCGGATCACCTGCGGCTGACGGATTTATCGCTTGCCACCCTGCAGGAATTGATCAACCCGGCGCTGACGATTGCCGCCTTGGGTGCGATCGAAAGCCTGCTATGCGGCACGGTCGCCTCCAATATGACCGGCATCCGCCTCAACGCCGACCAGGAATTAATTGCCCAGGGTGTTGGAAATATGCTTATCCCCTTCTTTGGCGGGGTACCGGCCACCGCCGCGATTGCCCGCACCAGCGTGGGCATTAAATCTGGCGGCAAAACCCGGGTGGTCAGCCTCGTCCACGCCCTTGTATTGCTGGCCTCTATGGCCATTTTAGCGCCTATCATGGCACAAATTCCGCTATCGGCATTGGCCGGCGTGCTGATCGTGACCGCCTGGCGAATGAACGAATGGGAAAATATCCGCTACATTTTTTCGCGGCGCTTCAAAACCGCGATATTTACATTTTTGGTCACCCTGGCAGCCACCGTATCCCTGGATTTAACTCAGGCCATCTTGATCGGTGTATTTCTTTCCGGCCTGGTGTACCTCAACCAAAGCGCTGCCATTCATATCCAATTCAAGCCGGTTGATCCGGATAAAATTCTGGAACGCGGAATTCATCTCGCGCAATCAGAATTGGAGAAAGTTACGGTAGCCTACCTGTCCGGCCCATTGTTCTTTGCCGCTACCGGACATTTTACGGAAGCCTTCAGTAAAATTCCGATCGACGCCACCTTGATTCTTTCCATGCGCGGCGTACCACTCGTGGATACATCCGGTTTGCAGGCACTGCAAGAATTGCAGCAAAAGTTGAACAACGGCGGCGGGAAACTGATGATTACCAGTTTGCAGCCCGCGGTTGAGAAAATGTTGCTGCGCAGCGGGTTAGCCGACGCAGTCGGTGAACAGAATATTTTCTGGAGCGCCGAACTGGCCATCCAGGCTGCCGCACAAAGTTCAATTCAGGCCATTTAGCCCCGGTCTGGCAGCTCCTCATCCGTGTTTGGAGCCTGCAATGTACGCGCGTTTTCCGGAGAAATAACCGGTTTCCCGGTGCGCGCTTCAATCTCTTTGCGCGTATTGCCGGCCACCAAACCGCCCTGGCGGGCAATCTTTTTGCTCTCTTCAAAATTTTGCGGTTTTTTCTCTTTTGAAATTTCCGTGGTGGTTGCCTCGGCCAGCATATTAAGAATCAATTCCAGATTGGTCATATTGTCGCGCAGGCTCTCTTTTTTCAAATCCTTGAGCCGTTTGTATTCCTTGATCGAATAACCGGACCAGGCGCGGGTGATTTCATCGGTAAGAATTGCATATTCAATCCCCATTTTCACGCCGCGCTTATCCCATTCGTCGGTTAAGTCTTTGCGCACCTCAATGCTTTTCAGGCGTTGATTAATCCAGCCGGCCGAATAGCCTTTTTTGACGTAGGTCTCGATCGCACGGTCAAATGCTTTTTCAGGATCTTCGGTTTCCTCGATACGCTCCGTCCCGACACGAGCCAGCCACATTTTAAACGGTTCCGCCTTGGGTGAAGGTATCGATTGAATCAAGCGCAGCAGCTGCTCTGTATCAGCAACATCGAATGCGCGCATTTTGCCGTCATCGGCCGGCATTTTCAAAGTGTGAATATCTGTCACACTTTGATTGCCCTCTTTTTTCAGACGCTCTTTTAACTTGCGCCAATACGCTTTAGGGTTGGTGCTTTCGGCCAGCACCCCGACCACATCCACCACCGCGAAAACCCATTTCTCTTCATCCGGCAGCCATTGAACGCGGATGCTTTGATCTTGAAATAAACGGATTGCGTTTTCTTTGTTCATCGCAGTGCTCCTTCAGGTTATACCCCGGTTGCCCCTAAGTTTGTTAGCTCGCATATGACTGTGCCGATATAGAAGGCTCCCTCAGGCCAGAACCAAACTTATGGATAATTATAGTGGATGAGCCGGTTATTTTACGCTGAATCAGCGAAAAAACCGGAGAGTCTTGGATCCTCTATTTCCGCATTATACGCCATTTTAAACGGCGCCATTTTCTGCCCATATCAATATTCATAATTGCTCTATAAAAAGCTTGTTCTTGCGATATCGGCATATACGTAACCGTCATAGTATCTGTCATGTTTTCTTTACGTAATTAATACATAACCGTCACGTAATAATTGACGATTACGTTTAATTTTTATGCTTCCAGAAAGTTCTCAAATCGCGCAAACACACGCGGCCTTTAAGCCTGAAAACACCAGCGAATACCTTTGTGCGGGTGAGTAAACAATCGATATACTACGGTCCGATCTGGTAAAAGAAAAGCTCTTGCTCTGATATTGTAGTTTGACTATTTTTGTATCTCAACAAAACGATGATCCAATCAAAAAATAAGATATCAATTTCTCCGGCAAACCGAAATAAACACAGGGTCATCGTCACTATCCCATCAACAATAATAAACCGCCATGCACAGCGTCAACGATAGCGCGCGCAGACTCACTAAATATCGGCTTATTTTGTGATGAGCAAAGAGCTTGTTTTGAATAAGAATTTCAATCAAGTCCCCTCCCCCACTGCGTAAAGTACAGCTTCCACCTAAAAACGAGCAAACAAACGGTACAAGGCACGGTGGGGGAGGGGAGGGCAAGCGCGGAATCGTGGAAAACAGAAGCAATCATTCCAAAGAAACAAATTACGGAATTCCGTAATTTGTTTCTTATTTAATTTATCGAGCGATGACGAGTAATAAAATAAGAACGTTTTTACGGAATTCCGTAATTATAAAAATTGCCAGGCTCATCACCTGGCAATTGATTTTAGCGTCTGCCCTTTTGATAAACGGCGTATTCGCTTTCAAGCTCGCTCTTTAATTTCTCTAGATACTGGAGGGTTCGATTCATTTTTACAGGGTCGTCACCGATTTCGGCGAAAGTGGCGGCTGCCAATTTTTCGGCATCAATCGCTGGATTCGCCAGTCCTTTACCAAAAATAGCCACACGCAGCCGGCGCGCAAATTTTTCGGTCGGATCCTTGGGGTGCTCTCTGGTTTGAATTGGTCTGATTTCGGCGACTTGCTGGTTAATTTTGTCTGAACTTTCAGCTCCGCTATTCTTGCTGACCCAATCGGTGAGCAGGGCGAAACTATCTTCTTCAGGTTTTGAGCGGATATCCAGTAAAACATACAATGGCACATCATACTGATCCGCCAACTCCAAAAAGCCGTCGGAAAAGCTGAATATCTGCAAATACTCATAAATGGTGGAGCGTGAGATTGCCAGCCGTGATTGAATCTCTTCCCAAACATTTCCGGGTACCCGCAGCCGCTGCACCTGGCGGCAATATTCAAAGGTGCTCAGGCTTTCTTGCGGGGGCATATCCAGCAAGGTCAGAATGGCTTCGGCGAAAGCACACGCGCGGCCGGTCGCGGTGTATTGCGAGGTCTTTAAATTCTCATTGATCTGGCGAAAACGATCAACACGGGTGACCGATTCGGCTTTAATCTTTGGCGTATCTCCGCCATCCAGCGCCCAAATTAAAGCGCAGGCCCAAAAACGGCGTTCACCCGATTCGAGCATGAACATGGTCTTGCCCTGGCGATCCATTTGCCAGGCGCCTTTAATGCTGTTGATTTGTCCATCCACACGGATTGATTCGGCTAAAGGCAGCAGCGCCTGCATTCGCAAGCGTGCCTCTTCCTCAATTTCAGCCAGCTTCAGCCACTCACTGGCGGCCTGGAGACAATCAATTTGTCCGCTAAAAAAGCGATTAGCGATCTCTGTGGGTAAAACTCGGCGTGCCTGAAATTGATCCGGAATAATCTTGGTTAAAGGAATCCGTTCGACCAACTGACCTTCTCGGCTGGGGCGCTCTTGCAAACGCGGATCGCTTTGGCGCGTTTCGATAATTGCGCCCTGCGAGTCTTCGCCCTGATCTTCAATTGCTTTTCGGATGGAAAAATCGCCGATGGTTGGTTTTTTAGCCATGAATTACTCCCCCTATTCTGCGGATCGTTCCAATTCAATTTCCTGGACGCGGCGGTAAACTTCACGTGCAAAGGAATAATATTCACCAACGGCCGGGTTCTTTGATTCTTCTGGGCTGGTGCGGCCCATGCGGAAGCTGAATATATCCATGCCCATGGCGTTGGCGCCGTTGATATCTGCGCGGTGCCGGATGGGCGGCAGAACCAGATCGCCATAATCATGGACGATCGTGTCCAGAACCTGGTTGGAAATACTGTTGTAACCGGTCATAGTCGGCAGAATACCAAGGATTTGTAATCCGCGGTTGATTCGTTTTTTCACACGGGTGAGCGTCAATTCTGTTTGCACCAGACCATCCAGGCCATACGCGCTGGTTTCCACCGGCACCACCACATAATCAGCGGCTACCAGAGCATTGGTCAGCAGCCAGCCCAGGCCAGGCGGTGTATCAATGATGATCCAGCTGAATAATCCGCGTACCTGATCCAGCGCATCACGCAGGCGGTAATCGCGATGGTCCAGGGTGGCCAGAATTTCCTGCGATTCGGCTGTGCGGGCATGGCTGGCGTAGATATAAAACAGATTATCCAGTTTTTCACCGCCGATCTCCGGGATCAAGGCTTTTTCAATGGTATCCACCGTCGGTGGCGGGTCATCACTGATCAGCAGATCATAAAGTTGAACCCGTTCGGTATCCTGTACTGCTGATTCAGAAAGTACGCCTCCTGATACGGTCTTGGTTGCCTGAACCTGTGGATCCACGTCAACCAGTAAAATTTTCTTAGGATTATCTGGATTTAAATTGCGCTCAATAATTGCCAACCCGGCGCTCAGGTTGATGGCGCTGGTGGTTTTGGCGCAGCCGCCTTTTTGGTTCGTCAGTGTGACGATTGGCATAATTTTCACTCCTGCTAAAACTGACGTTCAAAATAACTGCTTAATTTGACGTCTTCAATATAGCATATAAATATAGCGAATTCAATAGTAGATAAGAACGGTTTTATTGTTTTCTAGCTCATTCAAATCCATTTTATGAATTTGACCTGGTTTTTTGACTCATTTTCAATTTTTGCTTGCACACTTCGGATGATTATGCTAATATCGTGCTATGGATTTCGTAGATACTACAACCCTTCAGATCTCCAAAAGGCTGCTCAAATTGGGCCTGATGGAAAATCCTTACATCCCCTACTCGGACGATCGTTACTTCGTCCCGCTGCCCAGTCAGCAAACTGTTTATCGTGAGCTGTTCATGATGATCGAAGAGAAAGGGGAGAAGAATTTCGCCTTCGTCACTGGTGAGATTGGCGTGGGCAAATCCACGCTTGCGCGCCGTCTGGTGCGCGCGCTCGCGCCAGTTACGCACCATGGCAATGCCAATGGTATTTACATTGACAAAGACGAAGGCACCCCCTCCAAACTGGTCAAGAAGATCGAGGCCGCGCTTGAAGTGGACGAAAGCGGCACCTATAAGAAGCGCCTGGATGCGATCAGCCGCCATTTGCAGCAGCGGACGATTGGTTCACCCAGCCTGTTCCTGGCTATTGATACCGAATTGACCAAAGAAGCGGCGGATATTCTTCAGTATATGCTATCTTTGCGTATTTACGACGACAGCTATGTACAGGCCGCTATTTTTCTGGAAGATCCGGGCGAAGTTCTGAACACTTCCCTGACAGGCGTTGCAAAAAATCTGCGAAAAATCCTATCCATCGATTCGCCGGCGGATACCGACCTGTCTGCGCTTTTGCAGCAGATGAGTTCGCTGGCCGGCCGGGCGACCCCGCCCTTATTTGATGCCGAGGCCATGAATGCGCTGATTCTATATTCCGGCTCGAACCCGGGCCGGTTGATGGCGCTGGCTGCCTCCGCTTTGCAATTTCTCATTACCAGCAAGAAGGGCGGGCAAACCATCAGCGCCGGTCTGGTGGAATCGATTGCGCAATCCAAGTATTAGGAGCGGAGGCATTGAGGTGAACAGCACCTCTGGAACGGACATTTAAAAGCAACAACGCCCCAGGTTTGCGAGGCCAGCGGGGCGAAGTTACGGATATCCTTGAATCATTGGATATTTTGATTACATGCTTCAATGAAGCGGTATCTATATTTTACAAAAGATATCGCGTAAGTCAAGCGGAATTTCTTATAATTTAAGAAGTTCATATTGCGTGTAGATCAATAGCTGTAATTTTGCATACCTGGTTCTCAGCTAGCTGTGGCTCATCAACCAAAGCGAGGTGAATCGGGTATGTTTTTTTGGCAGGAAAGCAGCAAGCTGATTTCGCATAGATTAATTTGTTTTTTGCCCTCAGGAGCAAAAAAATGAGTTTGTCTGCGCGTGATTCGTTGCTGGAGCGCCCGTCATTCTGGGAATCCATGCTGGATTATGTGAAAGCACGGATATCTGCGCCTGCCTTTGCAATGTACTTCCAGCCGCTCGAAATTACCTGGTTCGATGATCAAAAGTTGGTGCTGTATTTACCGAATTCCATACTGGCCAGCCAATTAACAGCCAAATACGGGTCGCTGCTGCAAGACGCAGTCGAGGAATTACTCGGCTATACGCTAAAGATTGAACTATCCAGCGCTGAGGAACAAACTGCCCATCCCGAAGCAGTAACGCCTCAGCCGCCAGAAACCAACCCGCTTAGCCGACCGGCGCAGCTCCCGGGCGCGTATTCGCAGTCTTTACACGATCTCTTTGTGCACCCAGAACGATCACTGGTCGTGCCCGGATATTTAACTCGTTGGGTGCCGTATTTAGGCGTCGAACGGGCAGCGATTCTGCTGGCTTTCTACCAGGCTTATTATCTTCAACACCATGAGCAGCCGGCCCCTGGAAAAAACTTCGAAGCCGCCGCTCCAGTACTGGCTGCCTATTCCGGCGTTTCTCTGCGCAGTGTCAAAGAGCACCGCAACGACGCTGCATTTTCCTGGTTCCTGCAGGATGTTCCTTACCCGGAGTCTGAAGCCTGGGTCAAAAATCCGGAAAATGACAATAAGGCCAAGCGCCGCCCGAACCGCTACCAATTTACGCATACTGCGCCTTTAACGCCGGCAGATGCCCAGGCTTTGCGCAGCCAGTTGCTCGCTGCCCAGGCAGATAGTAACCCCGCGGACACATTGGCCCGTTTGATTACGCGCCAGCCTAATGAAATTCTGGCTTATCCTGCGCCAGTCTTTGATCCACTATGGGAAACACGGACCCCGCAGCCGCAGACAATTCATCAGGTTGTGGCTGAAGTTGTTGGCGAAAAAGTCGCCTTGGACCCGGAAATTCTCAGCTTAACCGATGCGTTGGCAGCCCGTTTGATGCCGAAACGTGACCAGTTATTTATCAGCCTGTATTTTCTGCAAAATATCCTGCCGGTAATTGGGCAGGGGGCTGGCTGGACGGTGATGCTGGCGCGTGACCGCTGTTACTATAACCGGCAGACAGGTGAACTGCGCGATACGGTCCGAATTCAGGGCGGGTATGAAGAACTTGCGGATGCCATCGGCTACGCCCGTCCGAAAACAATCCGAGAATGGTTCCCGGCGGTTGAAAACAGTGATCCGCAAGCCAATGCCGATGAAGCCCAACGCTTGCGCAGCCAGCTGCTAGCCCTGGAAGATATCCATAAAGATGGCCGCGGAAAAGCGCTGGATTTCACCCTGCGTGTGGGCATGCTCGATCCGTTAACCTCAGCGCATGAACAAGAGTACCTATCTGTGCTCCATTTCGCGGAAATTTTCCAGACGCTCAATTCAGCAGAAAGAGAGGCCTTCAACAAGCTGCTGACCTTTTGCGGCGCCGGTTTGCCGGTCAGCAATGCCCGCGGATTAATTGAAGCCTTATCTGCCCTCAATCAATCTGCATTGACAGCAGTTCTTGAACTAAACTTTGCCGCTCAAAATGAGAAGCCGCTGTTCATTGAACCGGGCGCAAATTGCACGCTCTCTGCGCCTGATCTGGGCGGAAATTGCACGTTGACAAGTGACGATCTGGGCGCAATCTGCACCATCAAAAACTCCAATCTGGGCGCGGTTTGCACGCTCAGCCTGGATGACCTGGGCGCCATTTGCACGCTGACCGGCTCAGATTGGGCGCTTTCTGCACGGTTAAACTTCTTAAACTTTAAGACTCTTGGATACAAATCTCTCAAGCAATTTTTAAATTCTTTACCCCAAACCACTTCTACTACAACATCAAAACCAGTAGTGGCAAACGGACAATGGCAGGTTTCAGAATTGTTAAAAAATTTAGGCGTTCTGAACACCGTACAAGAACGGCTAACTGCCCAAAATGTTAGCGCAGAAGCCATCCTTTCGTGCCTGATCTATTTATGCGTACCGGCTGGCGAAGCCTTAGGGACCGGTTATGTCGTCAAGAAGCTGGAGGAGGAGCCAGCTCAGGGGCAGGGTGGTGTGTTCTTCCGCTTAGCGCAGTTGCCCGCAGAAAGCTTCCTCCACGAATTGGCCAAGCAGGTACAAGACCCTGGAGTATTCCGCTCGGCTAATCGCTTGTGGAATCAAGTATTTGCCCAGGCATCAACTCAACGCCTGGTCTGGCTGGCGCGGATTTGCGGGCTCAACCCCGATGATTCTGTTTGAAATTGACCTCTTCTGGAAAGGATGCTATCCTAGAATTCGAATTTGCCTTATCTTCCAATTTTTCCTGTCAAATTTCAAAGTGTGACAATTTGTCACACTTTGAATCGGGTGTACAACCGGCTGTCATCAAACGAATTACCCCGTTAATGTTTATCTGATTGAAAGGATCCGCATGAAAATAATCGTCGTTGCCAACCAGAAGGGCGGCGTAGGAAAAACAACCACCACGGTTAATCTGGCCCATGGTCTGGCTAAACGTGAAAAAAATACCTTGATTGTTGATTTTGATCCGCAGGGACATGCCGCTACCGCGTTGGGGCTGAAAAGCGAACCAGGCGCCTTCTATCTGCTGACGATGGGTACCGGCGCGCAGGAAAATGTCTTCTTGAGGCAATTTATCCGTAATTCGGGGCGTGATCATCTATCGATCATTGCCGGCGACCGCGAAACCTCGGCGGCCCAAATCATGATCAATGCTAAGGACCAGCCTGTTTCCTGGGTACGATCAGCCCTTGAGCGGTTTAATCACAGCGACCTGGATTATATCCTTGTAGATACCTCTCCTTCGGTGGGCGGCATTCAGGAACGAGCGCTTTGGGCGGCTGATCTGGTGATTGTGCCTACCGGGCCGGAATACCTTTCGACCGATTCTGT
This sequence comes from Bellilinea sp., assembly GCA_036822575.1. Lineage (GTDB taxonomy): Bacteria > Chloroflexota > Anaerolineae > Anaerolineales > Anaerolineaceae > Bellilinea. Next base: position 156,562 of record DAISHK010000004.1, read on the forward strand.
GCGGAAAACAATTGAAATGATGGAAGCGCTCAAAAATCAAAAGGGGTGGCGCGGGCATTTGCTGGGTATTTTGCCGACCATGCTGCAAGATCAACTGCGCGAACATCGCGCCAGTCTGGAGGATCTGCAAAAACGGTATGCCGATTTGATCCTTCCGGCAATCCACCGGGCGGCAGTAGTTGCTGAATGTCCTGGGGAGGCTTGTACGATTTTTGAAAAAGACCCCGGATCGCGGGCAGCTCAGGAGTATGAAGAATTGGTCAAATTGGTTCTGAAATACACGAGGTAAGTATGCCGCGGCGAAGCATTTGGGACGATGAAGAGAAAAATACCCCCCAGGCGAATCCAGTTGAACAGCCGGCGCAGAAACCTTTTGCGCCGCCGCCGCCCACCTCGATTCTGGATACGCTGAAAGCCGAACCGCCCAAGAAGCGCAGCCGCGATTGGGATAAGCAGCGCACCCACCTGGTGGCCACCTACCGCGGAGTTCCAGAGTCGTTGCAGAATCAGGTTAAGGAAATCGCGGCAGGCCTGGAAGTAACCACTGGCGAGGTTGCGCGGGCGTTGTTTGAATTTGCCCTGCGCGGTGTGGCTCAGGATCAGCTTCATTTTCAGGCTCATCCGCGCGGTGTACGCATGACGCTGTACAGCCCAGAAGAACGAGATGAGCGAGAATCGGAAATTCGCACCTGGCCGCCGGCGAAAGGCGGTGTAAAAAGCAGGCGCGAGAAAAAAGCCCCGCCAGCCTGGAAACGAGTAGTTTCATATCACGGCATCCCAACCGAAGTTCAACAAGGCATTAAACAAATTGCCGATCGTTACACCGTTCCAGTGGGGGAGGTGGTGACGTTCTTATTCGAATTCAGTTTGAAGGCAATTGATCAGGGTGAATTGAAACTGGTCGCGCAACCAAAGGTCAGCAGCAGCCTGGAATGGCGCGACCAGGATTAAGGACACTGCGATCAATTCAACCAGGCGCCGCGATTGACTTTGGCCGGAACAGCCTGTACGAGATGATCTAATAAAAACAATTCCCGGCGAGTAAGGCGAAGCAAATTTTCTGCCAATTCGACTCCGGATACGATTTCCAGAAGCTGTTGTTTTTCGCGAGATGGAATTTGGAGCGCTGCGGCTGAAAAGAACAGGAGTTCAGACGCTGCCTCAGGAAGATGATTCATTAATGTCGCTTGCTCGCGTGTTTTTAAATAAGGATGAGTACGCCAGAGAATCTCCAGATAGGCTCTGAGCCAGAGACGAAGAAAAGCAGCGCTGCGATGCAAAGCGATTGAATCGCCTTGTTCCAGCGGCAGGGATTCGACCGTGGCGGTCGGAAAAATATTCTGGTTATGGAAAGCAGAAATGCGGAAACGTTCCGTTCCGATCGTCATCAGTTCATAACTGCCATCGGCGTTCTCTTTGGCATTGATGTGGATGATGCGGGCCAGACAGCCGATTTGGGTTTTCGTGAGGCTATTAATCTCAGTGGTTTCCAAGAGTCGGGGAGTGTACACAATTCCGAAAGGTGTTTCACTCGCCAGACATTCTCGCACCATTTTTTTGTAGCGCGGCTCAAAAATATTTAGCGGAAGAGGCATACCCGGGAAAAGAACGACCTGTAAGGGGAAAAGTGGAATGTGTCTCATCGGTATTATTCGCTGCTATCACTATAAGGGAAAGCGATCCATTATTCCACCGGCTATATAAGGTTTTATGACGGTGACCAAGGAAAATTTCTCTTCATCTCCGTTTAATCTTCCTGGAAAAAAAGAAATTCGCAAAATAAAAATTCATTTTGCTGTTTATGGGTAAATTTATGTCAAATTGTTTGTATTTCTAAAAGATATTTGTACAATCAAAAGAACGTCACTAAACCCTTAAGGTGAAAAATGGCTGAATAATCATAATTTTTCCAAAATGATGGCAGCTAGATACGAAACCAGTGCAAATGGATTACAGAGAATCCATTGATCGCTTAATTAACAAAAAAAGCGGTTTTGCCACATAGAACATCATCAGAGGAATTTATGAAGCAAAAAAAGCTTTGGATCGTCCTTCGCATCGCAATCGAATATGCAATCGTCAGTACGCTCTGGATCATCTTTAGCGATCGTCTCGCAGCGATAATTGCGGTGGATCGTGAGATGCTGACGACGATTTCTATTTATAAAGGGTTCTTTTTTGTTATCGGTACCTCGGTGGCTTTAGGAATTGCAATCTACATTGAATTAAAGCGAATTGAACGTTTAGAGTATAAAAGTTCTGCAGCCGAAGAATCTTACCGGCGGTTTTATCTTAATGCGCCGGTCTCCTTACAAACCCTGGACGGAAATGGAAAAATTATCCGGGTTAATCAAACCTGGCAGGACACACTCGGCTATGCCGAAGCGGAAGCAGTCAATCATCTTTTTGATGATTTCTTGATAGCTGATGATATTACCAGGTTTCGTCATTGGCTGAAGCGGATCAACCCGGCAGTGCAGTCAGACACAATCGTTTTTTCACTGCGCTGCAAAGATGATGAAGTGATTCCTTCTTTATTTTTTTCGCGGGTATTCTTCACAACAAATGATCAATTGGATCATATTGAGTTTGCTTTTCAAGATTTACGAAAACAACAGGAATTAGAGGCTTTAACCCAGCAAATTACTGAAGAGTATTACACCATCGTCAATGCGGTACCGGCCATCATCATTTTTGTGGATCATGAAAACCGCATCCAGCGCGTTAATGAAGCTGCGGTTCGTTTGGCTGGTAAATTTATTGCGGATATGCTTGGGAAGCCCATAACTTCCTGTTATCCTGATATTGATCAGGAAGACTTGGATGAAATCAAGCAGATTTTTTCCACGGCACAACCTGTGATGGGTAAGCTCAAACAAATGACTCACAGCAATGCTTTTGAATGGGGACAGGTGGATTTTATTCCCTATTTTGACCGAAATGGAGTCGTTGCTGGCGTAGTTCTGTTTATCAACGATGTAACCGCCCGGATTAACCGCGAGCGTGAATTAAATCTCTTGCTGCAATTCTCGCAGGATTTACGCTCGTCATCGACCCTGGAGGATACATTGCGATATGGGGTTGAAAATGGGCGCAGATCTTTAGGCGCCAGCAGTTCGGCCTGGTTCCCGGCTCAATCTGAGATATCGCCAATTCTTGATGGCGAGTGGCGGTCACTTTCGCCTGGACAAATTCAGGACTTGAAACCGCTTATCATCAGCATATTGACTGCCAATCGATCTATGAACTTGTTATGCATCGAACAGGTCTGGGAATACCCCGAAGAGACCCGGCAGTTCATGAAATCCTTGCACCAGCCTTATATTCTGGTCGTTCCAGTTCACCTGACCAACCAAAATGAGGGAATCATCTGTCTTGGATTTCACCATCAGGTAAACGCGAATTCGATGAAATTCTTTGAAACCCTGATCGAAACTTTTTCTAACAGTATTCAACGGAAATTATTAGCCGATCGCACGATTCAGCGGCTTAACCGCCTTGGCGCATTGCATTTTATCGATCTTGCGGTAGCATCCAGCTTTGATTGGCGGGTTACCTTAAACGTGCTGGTTAACCAGGCAGTAAATTTATTAATGGTTGATGCGGTCTTAATTCTGATTTATGATCCGCAAATGCAGTTGCTGACCTATGGCGCTGGAATTGGATTTAAAAATACTGAATATAAGAATGTTCGCCTGCGGATCGGAGAGAGTCTTGCCGGAAGGGTGGCTTTAAACCGGCAAATAATGATTGTTCCAGATATCCAGAAATCCGATGACCCGGGAATTATTCAATTTGCATCAACGTTGGATCAGTTCGTTTCTTATGGGGCCGCGCCATTAATTAGCAAGGGCAAAATTAAAGGCGTGATTGAGCTATTCAACCGCACCGTCTTGAAACCAGATGACGAATGGACGGAGTTCTTGGAAATGTTGGCAGCTCAGGCAGCGATTGCCATTGATAACGCCGATTTATTCGAAAATCTGCAGCGTTCGAACAGCGAACTGGTGCAGGCTTATGATGCCTTGATTACCGGATGGTCGCATGCTTTAGAGCTGCGTGATTCTGAAACGCAGGGGCACACCAGCCGGTTGGTAGATTTAACCATTCAACTGGCTCAGAAAGTTGGTATACCCGAATCGGAATTTTCTCATATACGGCGCGGTATTCTTCTTCATGATATTGGCAAAATGGGAATTCCAGATGCCATTTTGCTGAAACCGGGTCCATTGACGGACGAAGAATGGGAGGTCATGAAGCGGCACCCTGAATATGCTTACAATCTGTTGATTGATGTGCCGCATTTGCGTTCAGCGACTGAAATTCCGCTATATCATCATGAGCGCTGGAATGGAAGTGGTTATCCGCATGGATTAAAAGGGGAGGAAATACCGCTGGCCGCACGCGTATTTTCTGTCGTCGATATTTGGGATGCGCTGACCAATGACCGTCCGTATCGAAAAGCCTGGCCGGCGGAAAAGGCAAAAGCATATTTGAGCGAGCAATCGAATATCTTGCTGGATGCTCAGGTTGTTCAAGCTTTTCTGGAACTTTTGGACGACGCGGATAATCCTTTTGGATTTACAGATTGAAAACGGTGGAGACGTAATTACTGCTGCGGAGCTTCTTCGATCGTTGCAGAACTGGTGGGCAGGTAAATATCCGTCGCGTTGATTTTTTCCAGTATTCCGGGCTGCAGAAAAGCGCTCAGTTCCGAATAAGGGATGATCACTTGCTGCGGGCCATACACATAGGGGGCGACCTGATAAACATCGAAAATTATGGTAAATCCCTCGCTGGTTAGCAGCCAATTACTATAATTTTCTGCAGCAGGCGCCGCGCCTTCTTCAAAAAACAGAATATCTCTGGTTGAAAGCATCTGCCGCGAATAATCCGCGATTTTTGTCAGATAATCCTGATCGGGCAGGAATACATCGTCCAGGGTTAAAGCGCGTTTTTTCTGGAAGTCGAATACCAGTGTACGCTGCATGGTTGTAGGGTGAGCGGCAGTGCTGATATATTGATAGAAATCTAATGTAAGGCTCACCAGCTCGGTGGTCGCATGCAGAACAGAATATCCGCCATCCATTGTAGATAGCGTGGGGAGATCAGGGACCTTGGGGGGAGGATTCTCAATTAAGCTATTGGTAAAAGCTGCTACTTCGCTCTGGTAAATCTGTTGCACTGTCTGATCAAAGGCAGTCTCTGTTTCGGCATCAGAATTTTTTAAGACTGGAAACTGAATGAAAACCGAAGTTTCCGGATCTGCCAGGTGATCTTCATACGTTTGTGTTTCGATAGACCAGTCCGCTGTAGCTGGCTGAGTTTGCGAAGGTAAGGCCGTCGGGAGAACTTCGTTGGCTGTTGTCGCTGCCGGAGGTGTAGGCTCAGATTCTTCTGTCTTTGAATTCAGTAAATTAAATGGCGTCAACATAACGCACGAGCCTGTTACCCAGGTTACCATTAATCCCAGCCATAAAATCAATGACAGAGATTGATTTTTAATTGTCATAAAGCGCTTAATTCCTCGGGCGATATACCCTTATATTATCTGCTGCTCAATGAGCGCACAAAATTCTACCACCGAATAACTATGATGACCGGCGGATTTTTTTATAATACCCAGGCAGAAGCAGTCCTTAGGCGTATTTTTTTTGCGGGCAGCTCAATTTAACGCTGCGGTCTGTGGTGTATTAATTGCGCTAATGCGGCCTAACTGCCGGAGAATCGCCATTTCGCGCCGGTAGAGGCGGCTGACATGAAAGAGCAGCTGATTGCCCATTTCTTCTTCAAGCAGCTTTTGTTTTTCTTCCAATGGAATTTGTAAAATGGCGGCTGCCATATAAATGAGCGCCAGCGGATCTTCTGGAAAATCAGAAGGGCTGAGCAATAATTCTGGCTGAGCGTTTTCAGGATGCAGCGTGGAAACCAGATCCAGGTAGGCATTGATCCAGGGCCGGAGGGCTATTACGCCGCGTTCGATGTTCATAGTTGGCGTCAGAATCATGGGGAGGTTTTCAACTTCAGCGGCCAGATAAGGATTCGCAGTGTCTATTTCCTGAATTGCAAAACGTTCGTCACCGATAGCGATTATGTTAAATCGTCCGTGTTCAAGGCGTTCAACATGGATGATATTTGCCCGGCAGCCAATTTGCTGCGGCTGGGGCAGCGGGCCATTTGCCTCCATGCCCTGACGGATGGCTACTACTCCAAAAGGCTCATTTTGATCCAGGCAGCGATTAATCATTAGTATGTAGCGTTCCTCAAAGATGCGCAGCGACAGCGGCATCCCTGGAAACAATACAGTATGAAGTGGAAAAAGATTAATATGTGCCATCTTTAATCACCTTTCTTGCCTATTTATAACCTGCTTGATCAAAATTTTCCAGTTTTTCTTCTAAAAGGTGGCAAGCCGTCTGAGGTGAATTTATTCAAGACCGTTTGCTGATGTTTCCAATAAGTGTATTTCCAATGCATAACCATTCAACGCCAGAAGGTAAATAAAATTTTCGAGAGATTAAGCGCTGTGGTCCCAAGTTGGCTGTAAACCGCAGAATTTTTTATCTAAAAATTACGGGTTATTCAACTCATTTTTATGAATAGTTCAGGTTGGTTCTCCTATAATTAGGTTATGGCTAATTACGATTTTTAGGGGGAGGGGGGCTCGGAGAAGACAAACCTTGAGTTTTTGCTTTCCGAAATGGGCGGAAAGTGTGCGACTCATCTGGTTCGCTTTCATCGAGTGACATAACCATCCATCACTATCCCTACGTTAAGGAGAATCATCAAGTGAAGCGATCCATATCAACCCGTATGGTTTTATTGATTTTGCCAGTGATCGCAGTTGTCTTTATAGCTTTAATTGGCGTGGCAATTTGGATGAGCACCTCAAGCCAGCAGAAGCTGGCTTATGATCAAAGCAGTGCGGTAACGCAGAAATTCGCCAATCAGTTTGATGCACAAATGCGTGAAATTCAATCAATCGGAAAAATACTCGCACAGTCTTTAAGCCAGTATTCATCTGATGATCGGGAAGAAGTCCAGATGATGGCTAAAGGTCTGCTCGATTTGCATCCGGAAGTCTTGAGTGTTTACATCGGCTATGAACCGAATGCATTCGATGGAAAAGATTCCGCCTTTGCTGATGTTCCCGGGAGTGACGCTGCCGGACGCTTTGTCCCGAACTGGAATCGATATTCTGGCCAGGCTGTTCTTGATCCATTAATGGATCTGGATATTTCCGATTACTATTTACTGCCCAAAGAAACCAAAACGGATCAGGTCATCGAGCCTTTTGATTATGATGGGGTTTTGTTAACCAGTTTCATTTCGCCAATTCTGAAGGATGGAAAATTTATCGGGATTGCCGGTGTGGATATGTCACTCAGCGACCTGGATCAGCAAATTGGTACGATCCAGATGTTTGATAGTGGTTATGCCTTTCTGGTTAGCAATACCGGAATCTTCATTTCCGCCCCGGATGAAACCCTGATCGGAACGACCACTCTGACTCAATTTGCGGAAGAAAACAGCAACGCAAAGCTGGCTGAAGTTGCCCAAAAGATTCAGGCTGGAGACAGCGGATACGTACAAACCGTTGACCCATTCACGGGTAAAAATGTCGTTATGTTTTATGCGCCAATCCAAACCGGACTGTGGGGATTGGTTACCGTGGTTCCGGAGGCAGAGATTTTTGCAGAATCGCAGCGATTGCGAACTGCTTTGATTATCATCGGCGTCTTTGGTACCTTATTAATGGCTGTCCTGGTCTTTATCATTGCGCGCCGTCTGGCTAAACCAATTGTTGCTGTTGGACAGGCAGCCGAGCAAATTGCGCGCGGTGAACTGGATATTCAATTGGATATTCATCAGGACGATGAAATCGGCCAAATGGCTGAAAATTTCCTTCGAATGCGGGCTTACCTGCAAAATATCGCGTCAACGGCTCAAAATGTGGCGCAAGGAGATTTACGCAGCAACGTTCAACCGGTTTCCGCAGGTGATATTCTTGGCAACGCTTTTATGCAAATGATTAATAATTTGCGGGGACAAACCTCGCAAATCGCCGAAAGCGCCGCTGCTTTGAAACAGGCCTCGGCTCAGCTGGCTGCGGCTGCTCAGCAAGCCGGGCAGGTCACCGGGCAGATTGCCGCTACCATTCAGCAGGTAGCGCATGGTACCGCAAAACAATCGCAATCCGTGGCGGATACCTCGGTATCGGTCAAGCAGATGGGGTACTCGGTCAATGATGTAGCCAGAGGTGCTCAGGAACAGGCCGGGGCGGTTGAGAAAGCCTCGCGGGTGACAGAACAACTGACTCAAGTGATTCAACAGGTTTCCGAAAGCGCTGTTGCCCAGGCGACCGATGCCGCTCACGCTGTGGATACCACACGGAAAAACGCACAAACGGTTGAAGATACCATTGATGGAATGGATCGAATTAAATCGCGGGTTGACCTCTCGACCAGCAAAGTTCAGGAAATGGGTCAGCGCTCAGAACAAATTGGCATGATTGTTGAGACCATTGATGATATCGCTTCGCAGACCAACTTGCTGGCGTTGAACGCTGCTATCGAAGCCGCCCGCGCCGGTGAGCAGGGCAAGGGCTTTGCTGTGGTGGCAGACGAGGTACGCAAATTAGCTGAAAAATCGGCAGCCGCTACCAAAGAAATTGTGGCATTGGTGCATGGGATTCAGCAAACCGTCCGTGATGCTGTTCAGGCAATGAGCGACAGTGCCAATGAAGTTGCCAATGGTGTTTCCCTGGCTAACCAATCCGGAGCAGCGCTGGAAGGATTGCTGACCATTTCGGAAAACAGCCGGCATTCAGGAGAAGAAATCGCCCGGGCGGCAGAAAAGATGACTCTTCTGGCGAACCAACTGGTGGCGGAAATGAGCAGTGTTTCGGCCGTGGTTGAAGAAAACACTGCCGCAACGGAAGAAATGGCGGCTGGATCGAACGAAGTCGTCCAGACAATCGAAAACATCGCCAGTATCAGCGAAGAAAACAGCGCTGCTGTAGAAGAAGTCAGCGCTGCGACGGAAGAAATGAGCGCTCAGGTGCAGGAAGTGGACGCTTCTGCCCACTCGCTTTCAGAAATGGCGCTCACATTGGAAGAATTGGTGGCCCGCTTCCGTTTATCTTGAGGCTTACAAAAGTTTTGTAAGGCTTAAATTTACCGTATGATGTATTGAATCAGGCGCAGAATACCCTGTCAGTTAGCGGGTGGCTGCGCCTGATTGATTCTGCCGAGGAAATCCTGGCATAAGCGGTTATCCGGAGATTTCAGCGATCCGCGCCGCCGATTGCAGATAAGCCTGTCTGGCTTCTTCTGAGTCAATTTGTGTGGCAGTTCTTTGAATTTCATTTGCAAGCCAGGCGCTGACTATCTGACGTTCATTCACTTCTTGCGGCTGGAGGCTTTCCAGCAGGTAGCGGTAACAAGTTAAAGGACGTTCAACCCGGATTGTCCAGGCTTCTGGCGATTGTAAAGCCAGTTGCACCGCCTGTTTGGCGAAAGCATTGGCGCTTATCCGGTCGCCGCCGGCGGCGCTGGCGGCTGCCAGCCCTGCCAGTGGTTCATACAACAAATGCGTCAGATGGAGCGCTTTCCTCAGGTCATAAGCGTGCTGGAAGTGTTGACCTGCAAATTCAGGCTGGTGGTCGAGCAAATCAATGTGGCCGGTCAGTACTGCAATGAAGGCTGAATTTGCGCTGGCTCGCATGGCTTCAATTTGTTTTTCAGCAAGTTGAATTTCTGCGCGCGCAGATTCGTTTTCTGCTCGCAGGGCAAGCAGCATCGCCAGCAATCCGCGCGCTTTGGCCTCGCCGCGAGAAAAGTCAACAGCAATGAAGGTTTTCAGGGCTTTTTCCAGATCCTTCTCGGCGCTGAGGTAATCTTCACGCCGGAGCGCAAGTTTTGCGCGGCAATAGTAAACGGAAGCACTGCCAATGCAGTTGATTTGTTCAAATATCGCTAAGGCTTTTTCATAATGACTCTCTGCTTCACTGTAATTACCCAATTCGCTCAATACCAGACCATGATTTAGCACGGCAAATCCCAACCCCATATGGTCGTCGATATCGGCAAATACAGTTTCTGCTGAGATAAATTGCGCCAGTGCGGAAGGATAATCGCCTTGGTGGCGATAAATACGGCCAAGATGATACTCCAGCCAGGTGAGACCGCGTAAGTCGCCGACCTGTTCATAATAGGTGCGGCATGCGTTGGCGGTCTGCCAGCACAATTCAATTTCGCCCAACGGCAAATACACCATACTGAGATTAAACTGGGCCCATCCGGCACTGCGTACGACGTTGTTCGCCAGACAGTACTGCATGGCTGTTTCAAGATGCTGCAGGGCAGCCGGGAAGTCGCATAATTCTTCATCAAAATATCCGCGAGCTACCAGGCCAAATGCGTGCGCTTCATTTGGGGGAAACTCCTGCTCCAATGCAATAGCCTGGTCGATGTGTACTTTTCCCCCGCGCGTGTTTCCGGAATATGAATAGGCCAGGCTCAATTCAAGGTGGATACTGGCCTCAATTTGCACATCTTTCAGCTCCAAAGCCAGTTTCAGGCCATGATTAAGATGCTCAATGGCAGATAGAAAATTACCCAGTTTGATTTCCAGATTCCCGAAAAAATATTCCGTATGCATAATCGCTTTTGGCGCGTTAAGCTGAATAGCCTTTTGTTGAGCCTCGGTCAATAATTGTCTGCTGAGGGGATATCGTCCACGGACTTCTAGAAATGGATAAATATTAAGGCTCAGGTTGAGGAATCCTTCGTCATAGGCATATTGCCTGGCGAGGTCGATCAGGTGCAGGATGATTGCCAGCTCGTCATCCTCTAATCGGGGGGGATTTTCAATTTTTTCCGCCAGGTATTCTGAAAAATAGGCGATTAACCGTTGGATAGCAATTTCGGGCAGGTTTTGCGCATGAGCATAATCATGAATGCTCTGGTGCAAAGCATAGAATCCGTTGCCTCGGCTTTCCACCAATCCGGCATCGACCAAATTATCCAGGTATTGGACCGGGCCATTAATTACCGCCATTGCCGCCGCTTCACTAAAGGCAATCGGTTTCGGCGGGAAAACGGCCAGAGATATCAGAGCCTGACGGGTAGGCGGATCTAATTGTGAGTCGCTTAAACTGATAATGGATTGAAGGGACAGCCGTTCACCAAACCCCAAGGCCGGAAATTGCCCGATCATTGGCACGGGGAGCTGCGATAGATTCAGGCGAGCCTGAGGGGAAGCCAGTTGTTGAATGGCCGTTTGAACACGGCGAGCCTGACCATTAAAACTTTGCTTCTGCAAATATCCCCCGATGAGGATTAATCCCAGCGGAAGCCCGGAAATGGCGTCCAACAGCGACCTGGTTTCCTGCGGGGCCAGGTTAACGGCTTTTGGCGCAACCTGACTGAGCAATTCCATACTGGCATCCGCATCCAATTCGGGTAATGCCAGAATTTGCTCAGCTCCGCTATCCAGCAGCACTTCACTTTGCCGCGAGCTGATCAAACAGGCGCAGCCCGGGCCGCCCAGGCGGAAGGTTAGCGCGTCCTCGGCGGACCAGGCGTCATCAATCACCAGCAGCATCTGCCGTTCATAAATATTTTTTTGGATCATTTGCATGCGGGCTGCAATGGTCTGTTTGCCGGCAATTTGTTCGCTTGAGAAACCTAAGGCAGTTGCCCAGCCGCCGAGAATATCAAAAAGGTCGGGGTGCTTGCCCAGCCCGGCCCACAAGACGCCGTCTGAAAAATGGGTTTGAATATCTGGATGGTTGGCCAGCGTGAGCAAAAAAGTGGTTTTTCCAATTCCTGGTAAACCGGTAATCCCTAATGCCCGGATGTTCCCTTGCAGGATGTTTTCAACTGCTTCAGATAATTGTTGTACGCGCCCGATGACTCTATAGGGTGGCACAGGCGGCAGTCCATAAAGTTTTTGCCGCCCGAAACGATCAGGTGAGGGTAATTGCGCCTCGCCTTCAAATTTTTCTAATTGTTCGATCAGCAAATTCAGCGCGTGTTCTTGTTCCAGGTAATAGGCGGCCTTGGAGATGTGGATTTGTTCTTCAATCCACTCTGGTTTACGGCCATTGATGAATTGCTCTTTGAGAATGTAATAAGGGCGCCAGCGTTTTTCGGTGGGGTTTTCACTGCCAGAAACGGGGCGCAGACTTTCCAGGGCTTCCTGAAGCACCTCTCGCAGGGCCAGTCCACTGCCAATCAGGCTGTCAGCGTAGCCTTTTTGCAGCCGGCGCTGACACACAACTTGAAGTCCGGTCAAAGCAGAAGTGCTGAGGTTTTTCAGCGAGTCCCAATCGCGCAGGGCTGCGCGGATTGATTTGCGGTTAATTTGCGTAGAAGGTGCGTCGTTATCCACCAGATTCCGCCTGAAGATCAAATGCGCACAAATTGGGGATGAGGTTCCGATCGAAATAACCAGCCTGATTTATTAAGACCGCTCTGAAACGATTCGATTATACCTGACGAATATGGACTTGTTTTAGACGAATCCTGGACTTGTCCTTCCGCTGGGTCGCTAGGATAGTTGTGATGGTCGAATTGGTTATGTTTACGGCCAGCTGGCAATAGATTTTCATTCTTCCGGGCGGGTTCAACCCAAAAGCGCTGCTTTTGGTCTTGTGTGTTGAACATACACTATTTTTCAGGAGGAAGTAATCGTATGAAGCCAAAAGAATTGTTGGCGGTATTTTTCGGGACATTTATTCTGCTCTTGTTAGGGGATGGAGTCGTTGCGAATGCGGTTCTGGGTCCCAAGCTTGCCGGCGCGCCGGTTTCCTACAACTGGAATACCATTGCTTTCGGCTGGGCTTTCGCGGTGGCGATATCCGGTTTGGTCGCTGGCGCCGATAATAATCCGGCTGTCACAGTGGCGATGGCTATTCGTGGGGTTACGCCCTGGTCGAAAGTATTGCCGTATCTTCTGGCCGAGTTTGGCGGGGCATTTTTAGGCGCAGCAGCAGTTTATCTGACCTACCGTGAGGGGCTTGTGGCTGCCGGTTTGCCGAATATCTATACCACTGGTCCAGGCGCAATCTATGGAACGGATGGCGTGGTCGGTTCGTACTCGATGCTGACCGCCAGCGTGGCCGAGTTTTTTGGCACAGTTGTCCTGATGTGGGGTGTTTTAGCCACCTCCGACCGCCGGAACGCGGCTTTAAGCAAGGCTGGGCCGTTCGTTGTTGGCGGCGTCATCCTCGTCATTGGCTTGTGCCTTGGCGGTCCGAGCGGATACTCCTTGAATCCTGCACGTGATTTTGGGCCGCGCCTGTTTGGCCTGCTTTCTGGCACGCAGGGGCTGTTTGATGGCTGGTATTGGCTTATCCCGCCAGTATTGGTGCCTTTCATTGCAGCGCCTGTCGGCAGCTGGCTGTATGATATTTTCTTTGCCTCTGAACCGGAGAAGTTACAGAGCGCTAAAGCCTGATTGGTTTTTATTCTCCTTATCCATAGAGACCGCTACCCGAGCGGTCTCTATTGGTTTACCAATGGATTGAAAGTCATATAACGGGTAGGCATCTCTATTGTTTCAAAGCGTTGAATTGCTAATTGCAATTCGGATATATTTGATATATAATAGTTCAATATTGAATAAAAAATTGCATACTGTGATATAAAACAGCGCAGTACAGGCAGATATTTACTGAAGGAAATTAATGATGGACGCGATTGAAGTCAACACTTTAAGATTAGGTCAGGTCACCTTGACCAGTGCGCAATTTGAGAAGTCCGGCGCTTTCTATAGCCAAATACTTGGTTTGAAACCCCTGTTTTCCGCCGAGAAATCGCGTACCTTTGGGGCAGGGGCGGTTCCTCTGGTTACATTGATCGATGATCCGGCTGCCAAATCGTTTCCGCGCCGCCCCGGACTGTACCATATGGCTATCCGTGTGCCGGACCGGTTTTGGCTGGCGCGCGCACTATACCAGCTGGCGGAACGCAACTATCCGCTGCAAGGAGCTGCTGATCATGGCGTCAGCGAGGCGATTTACCTGGCCGATCCGGAGGGAAATGGCATCGAAATATACCGTGACCGTCCGCGCAGTGAATGGCCGCACCAGGAAGACGGCAGCCTGGAGATGTATACCGAAGAACTGAATTTGGAACATCTCCTCTTTGAGTTAAGAGGCAAGCTGGAACCCTGGCGCGGAATGCCGGCCGATACGGATATGGGGCATTTTCACCTGCGCGTCAATGATGTAGAAAAGGCATACACCTTCTACACAGCAGTCATTGGCATGGATTTGCAAATGCTGTACGGCAATCAGGCGGCCTTCGTTTCCGCGGATGGATACCACCATCATATCGGACTGAATACGTGGGCAAGCCGCGGCGCAGAAGCGGCGCCAGACGGTGCGGCCGGCCTGTCGTCGATCGAGATTGTTTATCCGGCTGCCGGAGCAGTAGCGGCAATTCGTGAGCGGGCTGAAGCTGCCGGGACCATAGTCGAAGAAACAGAACAAGGGCTCCGGCTGCGCGACCCGTCTGGAAACCAGATTGTTTTATCGGTGGAATAGCCTGGAATCAGGAAAGCTTCGGCCGATTCAAGGTCTCAATAAAACGGGCTGCCAATTTGGCAGCCCGTTTTTGCTTTCTCGGCAAAAAATTATTTCGTTCCTTCTGGCGCGTAATAGCGATAACGCCAGTTCCCCAGGTCATCCAGGCTCCACACCGATGAAAACGGGGTTGCTACGTGGAACCAGGTATTGCCTGGAGCCATATTGAAAGGTGTTCCGTCCGCATAGCGCAGACGGATCGGGCGAGTCAGCCCGGTTGTCTGTTCGTAATTTTCATTCATCGTGGACCAATACACATCTTGGTAAACCTGCCCATTGCGGAAGACGATGGCTTTCCCTTTCAGGCTTTGGCCCATGTTGAGATCGATGATCGTCGGAGTGCGCACTTCGTGCTCAACAAACAGGACGACCACATTTTCAAAGGTCAGCGGCTGACCGGTGAGGCGGTCGGTGGAGAGTTGGAATTGCCCGACCCGGTTGGGGTCGGCGAAGTCCTCATAACGCATATAGCCGCCGGCAGCGGCGTCATATTGCCAGTAGGATTGGTTCAGATAAGAATAGAACACTTCCAACTTCAGCGCGGGTTGGCCGCCGGCCGGCGGAACTGCGGAAAAGGCGTTGCCGGAATAGTTCGGCAGCCGGTTCGGATTCTGGTTGGCTTTAGCGATATCCGCCAATTGGGTCAGGCTTAATCCGGCCGCGTTGACGTTATTGGCGTCCTGGTTGTACACGGTGCGGCAGATATTAACGTTAACCTCCGCCGCTTTGGATGCCGCCACCAGGCAGCCATTGGGGAAGGCATTGACGATCGGCACGTAGGCTTCACGTCCAGAGCGGACACCTTCGATGCTGCCGCTGTCCATAGTCTGAACTTGCGGGCCTAAAGCAGCCGGCGTGGCAGTCGCCTGCGCGTCTTCACCGGCGTCGCCGGTAGGGGTAAGTTGCGGACTCTCTGCTTGAATCAGGCCTGCGTCCCAATCTAATGTCTGGGCGGTGAATTTAATCGCGACGGTTTTTCCGGTTTCAGGATCTACATCTGAATCCTGGGCGTCATTGCTGCCAGCGTTGGCTTTGGTGAAGTTATACCCTTGCGGCAATTTGATTTGCAGGCTGTAGGTCTGATTTAATTCGGCCGCGAAGCCATAATAACCGTTTCCATCCGTGGTGATCGAGGCGGTGGTTTTGCCTTTGCTGTCCAGCAGGGTCACTTTCACGCCGCCAATGCCAGATTCGTTTGAATCTTGCAGACCATTCTGGTTGCTGTCCAGCCAGACTCGATTGCCCAGAATTGGTTCATTGGTGCTCAGCGGGGCAGTCCGAACTTCTTCGTCACCTACTGGCGCTGTAAAACTGGCCGGCATATCACCGTAAAATACGGTCAGGAAACGCGTCATGCCTTCGGTGATATAAATCTCATATACCTGCGGAGCCATGGAGAGGCCTGTCTGCGGCCGGACACTGGGCGGAAAATTGCTTAAGGAAACCAAAACGGCCGGATACTTCAATTGGCCAGGATTACTGACAGGCAGTCCGGTGAGGGGCGAGTACCCGCTCGGGAAGTCTTCTAATTCTGGGCCGATAACATCACCGCTGCTTGTTGGGGTGGCCGTTGCTGTAGTGGTTGGCAGAGCGGTCGATGCGACGGCAACGTCTGCAGCCTGTACAGATGAAAACCCGGCCGCGGCTGTGGACAGAATGGCGACGGCGGTCAGGATTATTCCCATACCTGAAGAGCGTAGTTTTTTCATGCGAACCTCATTTCTCGATCGGGTTATCCACCCGATAGAAATTCTGAAAGACATGCCAGCGGTCTGGCAGTCCGTCTTCATTATATTGACTTAAAGGCTCCATTTTCCTGACATTTCTGTTATTTTGGTATTTTTTACTGGACTTAGCCGATTTGCGCAGCGGCAGCGTCATCCGCGCGGGTATTACCCAAGGTCAAGCTCAAGAAGGATTGCGAATATCTGCATGGTAAGCGCCAGGGTATAATCATTAACGATTTACATGGAAAGGCAGGAAATCAAGATTGAATTGGTACGAACGCGGTGAAGTTCGTTGGCTTATGGCGCTGGCAGCGGCTGTATTGGCGTATCTGGTGCTTCAGTTTGTTTTGGATCAACTGAAAAAGCGCGTGGAGCGCAGCGCGTCGGGACACATCAAGGAATTAATCGGCCGGCTGGTTAACGCGACCAGTATTGTGTTCATCATCGGCCTGGCGGTTTATACCGGGCTGCGTTTTGTAGTGCTGAACACTGCCTGGCGTTCTTTCACGTCCACGGCCATACTGGTCCTGGGATTGGTTCAGATTGGGTTATGGGGCGTGGCCTTGATTGATTACGCCGTCTGGCGGCGGATTGCTATTCAGCAAGAGGTCAGCGGCAGCCAGAAGACCACCTATTCGGCATTAAGCCTGGTCAGTAAAATCGGGCTGTGGGCGCTGATTGCCGTATTGATTCTGGATAATCTTCCGGGAATCAACGCCACTTCACTGGTGGCCAGCCTGGGAATCGGCGGTATCGCGATAGGCCTGGCGGTGCAAAGCATTCTTGGAGATTTGTTCTCCTCTCTGACGATTTCACTGGATAAGCCTTTCATTATTGGTGATTTCATCAAAGTCGGCGAACTTTCCGGAACGGTTGAGCATATCGGCTTGAAAAGTACGCGCGTCCGCGCCATCTCGGGCGAGCAGCTCATTTTTTCTAACAGCGATTTGCTTTCGAGCCGGGTGCAGAATTTCCGCCGAATGGAAAAACGCCGCGTTTCATATCAGTTAGGGGTTGAGTACAAAACCACTCAGACCCAGCTTGAGATGATCCCGGGGCTGATGAAAGAAATTATTGAAGCGCAGCCGCACGTTCAGTTTGATCGGGCGCATTTTATTGGGTTTGGGCCTTATTCGCTGGATTTTGAGATTGTGTATTTTTTGGATTCGAGCGACTATACACTGTATATGGATGTTCAGCAGGCGATTCACCTGGCGACTTATGGACGTTTTACTGAAGCAAATATTCAATTTGCTTATCCATCCCAGACAATTTACATGGAATCGGCCGGAGGCAGCTCCAAGGATGCTGCGCATAGCCGAAACGATGCCTAGCAATAATTCTGGCGAGCTTGAATTTATGGCCGGTTTTCAATTTTCGGAATCATGGATGAGCTGCGACGAATTCTTATGGTGTGCGTAGATACTCACGGGAAGAAACCTTTATGCCAAAACTATTGCTGATTGAAGATACCCGTGATCTGGCTTTATTGATTCAAAGCGAATTGAACAAGGCCGGTTTTGAGGTGCAATGGTGCGCGGATGGCAAACTTGGATTACAGGCTGCGCTCGAACAACCCTTCGAATTGATCTTGCTGGATTGGATGCTGCCCGGAATGGATGGGATTGAGATTCTGCGCCGGCTGCAGCAAAGCAGCGCCAGTGTACCGGTGATTATGCTGACTGCCCGTTCTGAAGAAGCGGACCGCGTCATTGGGCTTGAAATTGGCGCGGACGATTACCTGACGAAGCCTTTCTCAATGCGTGAATTGATCGCACGCATCCACGTGCAGCTGCGCCGCGCGGCGCGCTACCATGAGCTGACCCAGCAGGATAAAAATGCCGATCAAGAAATGATCAGTTATAAGGGATTGGTGCTCAACCCGGCGTCTTTCCAGGCAGCTTTGGACGGCGTACCGCTGGAACTGACCCGTACGGAGTTTGATTTGCTGCATCTCTTTTTGCGCAACCCAGGCCGTGCCTTCAGCCGTACCTATTTGCTTGAAACAGTTTGGGGCGCCAGTTATATCGGCGGGGATCGGTCGGTTGATAACGCCATTCTGCGTTTGCGTAAAAAGCTGGATCTTTTAGGCGACGCGATTGAAACCGTATGGGGCATTGGTTACCGTTTGCAGGCGAAATAGATGAAGCACGTAAAAACCTTAATCTTTGTTGGTTCGCCCTGGCGCAGTTATTTGGAAAGCATGGCGCTGGGTGTTTTGCTGCTGCTTCTGATCGATTTCCAGCCCGAGGATGTTTACAGCACGATTAACTATACTGGCGTACTCACGGCTGGCGGTCTGGCTGCGGCATGGATGGCCGTGCGGATGCGCCCTTCCCGGCGGCCCTGGTATCTCTGGTTGCTTGAGGAAGGCTGGCCGGCCTTCGCGCTGCCTTTTGGGCTAATTTGGATTCACGCAATTCTGCGTCTGGCGGCTTCTGCTGTTGTTGACTCACGGATCAACAACAGCGATTTCATGGATTTTGCTATATTAGGCGCCTGCGCTGCCATTTACGTCGGCATTCGGGTGGTCGTCATTGCCTGGACCTGGCTGACGCGACTGGCCGAAGGCAGCTTGCAGTGGGGGATTGTTCGCACGATGGTCGTGGCTGTAGTCATTTTTGCCGGCGCGGCCGTACTGGTTGTGGTCTATCCGCTGACGGTGCTAAGCAATTTAAGCGCGGTTTACAGCAACGGCGCGCGAAACTCGGTTGTGTTATCCGTATTGGTGAATATGCTTTTCCCTAATCTAATTCTGGCCATAGCGGTTGCCGGATTAGCCGTGCTGATCATCATTTTGCCCTCGATTGGGATCTCTTACCTGGTTTCCAGGCCGCTGACGCGCCGGCTGAAAACCCTGACGGCCGCTACGCAGGCGCTGCGCAGCGGTGATTTGCAGGCCAGAGTCACATTTAAGGGCCACGATGAAATCGCTCAATTACAGGACGATTTTAATAGCATGGCAGAAAATATCCAGCGCTCCAACCAAAATTTGAGCGAGTCACGGGACCAGATTGCGGCTTTGTTGAAAAACCAGCGGGAATTAACCGCATTAGTTTCACACGAATTGCGTACCCCTATTGCGACTTTGCGCGGTTATCTCGAAAAATCAATCGATGGCGTCGATCCGCTGCCCGAAAGTGTGTCTCAGGATTTGGAAATCATGCACCACGAAGTGCTGCGCCTGCAAAGCCTGATCGATGATCTCTTTACCCTTTCGCGCGTGGATTTGGAACAACTGGAATTGCATATTCAGCGTTTGGATGTCTGTCCGATGGTCGAGCGGGTAGTGACCACCCTGCAGCCAGTGGCCTGGAAGAATGCCCGGGTTGAACTCAACCAGCAAGTGCCTTGTGAACCTGTTTTTGTCCAGGCGGATGAACAGCGTCTTGAGCAAATATTACTCAATTTGATTAACAATGCTGTCCGGCATACTCAGCCGGGCGGCCTGGTAATTGTTTCGGCGAGCGCGGATGGAAATTTCATCGAACTCGCGGTGGCGGATACCGGCGAGGGCATTGCCGCGGAACGCCTGCCCGAAATTTGGGAACGATTCAATCATGGCAGCGGGAGCGGCGGCAGCGGATTGGGCCTTTCGTTGGTTAAGGATTTGACCGAGCGTATGCAAGGGCAGGTCGGCGTTGAAAGTCAGCCCGGCGAAGGCAGCCGCTTCTGGGTGCGTTTGCCGCGGGCCAAGCCATTCCAGGGCCGCTGACGCGCAGCTAAAGCGAAAAAGTTATAACCAGGCTTTAAACCTGACCGCTGCCTGTGTCGAAGAAGGGGGCGTTATCCGTGCAGGGCTTCTGGCATCATCGGCACGCTGTATTCAGCGCACCGATATTTCACGCATCGTCATATGAGACTGCGAAACCAGTGGTCGGGGCCGATGCTGGTACCGCTCGCAATATGAGCAGCGCCTGCGACATTTTTGCGACAGTTCTCCGAAAGGTTTGTGACATCCATTCGTTAAGCTTAATCGTGAAGAATGAATGATCGTGAACTGACAGGAGCAGTAAAAATGCAAGCACATGCAAACCTTCATTATGTTATCGAAACGCATGCATTGACGCGTCGTTTTGAGACCCGCAATGCTGTGGATGGTATTGACCTGCGAGTCCCGGCATCCAGTATTTACGGGTTTTTAGGCCCGAATGGGGCCGGAAAGACGACGACAATTCGGATGCTGCTGGGTTTGATTCGCCCAACCAGCGGCGATATCAAGGTATATGGCTATTCTGTGCCCAAAGAGCGCGTCAAAATGCTGGAGCACGTCGGGGCTATGGTCGAATCACCCAGCCTTTATCCGCATCTGAGCGGGCGCGAAAACCTTGAAGTGACCCGCCGCCTGTGCGGGTCCACGCAGGCGCAGGTCAACCGCGCGCTGTCCATTGTTGGTCTTGAAAAAGACGCCGATCGTCTGGTGCGCACCTACTCATTGGGTATGCGGCAGCGTCTGGGCATAGGTCTGGCTTTGCTGCGCAGCCCGGACTTGCTCATCTTGGACGAGCCGACCAACGGCCTTGACCCGGCCGGAATCCACGAAATCCGGGCTTTGATCCATGAAATGCCTGAACGCTACGGGATAACTGTTTTTATTTCCAGCCATTTGCTGGCTGAAGTGGAGCAATTGGCCACCCATGTGGGAATCATCAACCACGGAAAATTGATCTACCAGGGCGAATTGAACGAACTCCAGGCCAGCAATCAGCCGGTGATGGTCCTGGGCGTTGAACAGCCGGAGGAAGTGCTCAGCTATCTGAGCGCCAGCGGCTGGAAGGCGCGCTCCAATGGCAGCGCGCGCTTGTACGTGGAAGTGAATGGAATTTCTGATGTGGCATTGATCAATACACAATTGGTGCGTTCTGGCTGGAATGTGACCCACCTGACGCTGGAGCAGCCCAATTTGGAAGATGTCTTTTTAACCCTCACCGGGCAGCCGGCATAAGGAAGAACGAAGATGCAATTTTTACAAGCTTTGCATGCAGAAACACTGAAGTTGCGCCGCACGTTATGTTTATGGATGATCCTGATTGCCCCGGCAGTCATCGCCGTGCTCCAGTCCGGGATCATCCTCAATCGCGGCGTGGATACTTTTTTCGCCGGGCAGGAAGCAGATTTCTGGCTGGCAATTTATTCGAATATGCGTTCATTATGGCTGCTGATGATGCTGCCGTTATTTATCACGCTTGAATCAGCGCTGCTGGCCAGCGTTGAGCATAATGATTTCCACTGGAAACATTTATTTGCGCTGCCGCAGCCTCGCTGGACCACCTATATGGCCAAGTGGGTAGTTTTATCTGTTTTAACCCTGCTGGCCAGTCTGATGATCATTGCTTACGCGGTACTGGTGGGCTGGTTCCTGGCCTTATTTTCCCAATCACGCGGTTTATTATTGTCGCAATCCTTCCCTTTGCTGGAAATGCTAAAGACGATGGGCCAGGCCTGGCTAATCTCCTGGTGGATGATGGCAATTCACACCTGGGTCAGCCTGTATTTCCGCAGCTTTACGGTCGCGGTTGGGGTAGGTATGGCTGCGGCTGTTTCTAACCTGATTCTGATTAATTCTGAGAAAGCCATGCAGTTCGATCCCTGGCTGATGCAGACAACTGCCATCAGCAGCCAATTCGGATCAGCATCTCTGGCTTTAGGTCTGGGTGTTTCGGCTGGATTGGTAACCCTGTTGGCCGGAATGCTGCTGTTCACCCGCCGCGATGTTCTTTGAGGCTGTGCCGCCGCTGCTGAACAATCCGCGCAGGGAGTAGATCCGGCTGCGCTTAAACAAATCAGGGCCGTCACCTTTTGGGACGGCCCTGATTAATAACATTATTCGTTCGTTTTATTTTGCGCTGAAGGCGAGAATATTCTGCCCATCTGCAGAAGAAAGCAGAATGGTATCCGCTTTGTATTGATACTGGCTGACCTTAGCCAGTGTGCCGAAGTAACTGGCTTCGACATCCATGCCGGTTTCACAGGCCATTTCCGTCTGGAAAATATTACTGCTGGTCAGCGTGCCGTCTTCGGCAAAACTCATGGTTCCGCCATACGTGTTGCAGCCTGAGAAACCGCTGATCTGTTCATCCTTCTCAACTTTCAGTGTGACTGGTGTGCTTAGTACCGTCAGGTCTATCGGTTGGCCGGCCGCCGTCAATGAAGTCAATTCCCATTCAGAATTGACCGCTGGATAGGAATCATTGGCTGTACAGGCGCTTAACAGCAGCACCAGTAACAAAAACAAGGCCGTAACTCGCCCAAAGGGTGCATTTTTCATTGGAAATCTCCTCAATATCAGGCTTAGCCATTGAACACAGGCCAGAATTATCTGCCGTTATTCAACGGATTCGGGTTGAACGCAGTGAAGACGCTTGAGGAATTGTATCCGATAGTTAGCTATAATCCCGCTGGTGATTGCGTAAGAAGTGTTTTCGAATGCATTACTCGATCGAATCGAGCATGCCCATGAATGTTTCAACCAGGTGCGGATCAAATTGTTTTCCGGACTGGCTTTTAATATAAGCCACCGTCTTTTCGCGGCTCCAGGCCGGCCGGTATGGCCGGTCACGCTGCAGGGCATTCCACACATCGACAATGGTAAAAATGCGTGCTGCCAGCGGAATTTCCTCTCCCTTCAATCCGCGCGGATACCCGCTGCCATCCCAGTGCTCGTGATGGCAATAAGGAATATCCAGTGAACGGTCCAGAAAGGCGATTTTATTGAGCAGATCAAAGGCGTACACCGGGTGACGGCGCATGATCTGCCACTCCTCATCGGTCAGCGGACCTTCCTTGAGCAGAATATTATCTGGAATGCCCATCTTGCCGATATCATGCAGCAGTGCGCCGCGGCGAATATACGGCATTTCGTCATCGGAGATACCGGCGGCCTGACAGAATTGGACGGTTAAATCCAGGGTGGTGCTGGAATGTCCGCGGGTTTCCTGGTCGCGCAGTTCTAATGCCAGCGCCCAGCCTTCCAATGTGGTGTCGTACGCCTGCACCAGATCGTCATTTGCCTTCTGCAAATTGGAGAAAAGATCCGCGTTCTCAATGGAAATCGCGGCAGTATTGGCTATCAGGCTCATCAAGTCCATGTCGCTTTTACTGAAGCGGCTGTTGGTCATGCTTTCGGCTTCCAGGATTCCCAATACTTTCCCTTCAGCCATCAACGGTACATAAAGCGCCGAGTGTTTGCTGCGGGAATCAACCTGGTTGCTGCCGGTATAAATCGGAATGTCTTCGTCGCTGCAATTGATGATCAGCGGAATTCTCTCGTTGATAACCCGGTTTGCCGGTGACTTGCTGCTCCGTTTCACTTCAATGGGCGCGAGAGTCCTGACATCGATAACCTGCCGGTCGCTGACGTAATATTGATAGCGCAGCAGATTATTGCCCGCGTCAAAGCGCAAAATGGCTACTGAATTGATGTTTTCAATCAAATCGTGGACGGCATAATTCAGCAGGTGATAGATTCCGTTCAAATCATAGGTTTCGGCCATCAGCCGGCCGATGCTGCCAATCGCGGCCATCTTTTGGGCGTAGAGTTCAGCCTCCTTGTGCAGATTGGCGCGGTTAATCGCCGTGGCGGCGATATTGGCAATACCATTAATCAGGCTGCTTTCTGAATGGGTAAACGCCTGATTACGGCTGACGCTGAACAAACCGATGGTGCGATCCTGCACGACCAGCGGCAGGATGATGGTAAATTGCTCGCCTGGGTATGCGGGCTTGCTTTTAAAGGCCTGTGACAACTCCTCGTAATTAACCAGGGGTTTTTGCTGGTAAAAAACCTGAGCCGGAACGGACTGCGGATTAAGCGTCTTGCCGATTTCCCTTTGCCACCAGCCTTTTGCGGCGACAATTGACAATTGGTTGGCTGTCGAAAGCGGCAGGGCAAAGGCAGAGTTTTCCACGCGTACCAGCCGGGCGGTTTCATCCAGCAAGCGGTCGATCATTTCATGAATATCGTGCGCCGAACTGATGAGCGCAGAAATTGAAAGCATGATTTCCAGTTCGCGCTGGCGTTCGATGGTTTCATGGATTTCGAAGCAAGCGCCGATATAGCCGGCAAAGCAGCCATCCAGATCTGTAAAAGCCTGTCCGACATCCGCCACCCAGCGGTAACTGCCATCTTTGCGGCGCATGCGGTATTGGAGCATAAAGGGGCTGCGCTGCGAAAACTGTAAGCTGAATTCTGCCTGGCAGCGCTGAACATCCTCAGGATGGATGGCCCAGGCCCAGTAATCACTCAGGTTTATCTGAGCCAGCTCGCCGGGTTGGATGGTTGTATCAATCCAGGTTTGATTGACGTAATTGCACTGCCCGTTGGGGTCGGTTAACCAGACGGCTGCCGGGAAATTCTCCAATAGTTTCAGGTAATAATCACGCGCTTCGATGATTCGTTTTTCTGCCTGTTTGCGGTCGGTTATATCGCGGGAGGTCGCGCCCAGCATGTAGCCCCGCCGGGTAGGGATGACGTAAATATTGGATTCAATAAAGAGAATTTCGCCATCTCGCCGGCGGATGCTTTTTTCGTGACTTTGATCAAGCCAGGGCGAATTGCCCGTGATTAGCAGTAATTCGAAGTCTTTGCGCAGCGTTTCGCGCACCAGATTTTCATCCAAATCGGCTTCAGCGGATAATTCAACCTGGACTTCCCAAAGCGGCCGGCCAATAGCTTCAGAACTGCTGACGCCGGTGATTTTTTCCTGTCCGAAATTCCAGGATGTTATCAAGCCATTTTCATCGGTCAGTACCACGCCATCCAGCGATTGCTGCAGCACGTTGCGCAAGGTCTGCTCTTTTTCTTCCAGTTCGCGGTTGGTCAAAATAATTGAGGTGATGTCCTTCCAGGTGATGACGACATTCACCAATTTGCCCTCAGCCTGGATAATATCGCCGGAAACCAGTTGCCAGATAAACTCTCCGCGGGCGTTTTGGACCGAGGTGATCAACTGCCTGATTTTCTCGCCGCGCGCCAGGCGTGAAAAGACCCAGTTTTCGGTTGGGAGCAGCACCCGATCCTCATTCATAATGACGATTCGCTGGGATAATTGAGCGTTGTTCAAGCCAATTGGGTCAAGCCCTAATCCATCAATCGCCATTTGATTGGCTTTGATGATTTCGCCTTCGCCGTTGTATACCAGGATGGCATCTGAAATGGTGTTAAATAGTATTTCCCATTCCTCTGCCTGCTGTTGCAGATTTTTCGATTGGTCAACCGCTAATTGACGTGCAGATTGCATATCGGATAATAAATTCTCCCGTTTGAATTCGCTGAGCTTGCGTGGTGTAATATCGGTCAGCGTGCCGAGGACAACCGTATACGCCTCATTGTTTGAGGCAGGGTACAGCGGTTTGAGCGCTACAGAATACCAGTGGAAATCGCCGTTTTTATCTTTGATCCGGCAATCAGATTTTGCGGTTTTTCCGCGGCGTATTCCGGCAACCATATCGACTAATT
Source organism: Bellilinea sp. (assembly GCA_036822575.1). Taxonomy (GTDB): domain Bacteria; phylum Chloroflexota; class Anaerolineae; order Anaerolineales; family Anaerolineaceae; genus Bellilinea. The sequence continues at coordinate 182,339 of DAISHK010000004.1, forward strand.
TTGGATGATCATATGGGTGGAAGACATCATAAAGCTGAGACAGATGCTGCAACTCTTCTGGCTGGAAATGACAGTGGTCGATTAATGCCGTATTGAACCAGACATCCCGAAATTGATTCTGAGCGGTTAAGACCGCTCGAAAAACATACTCTCCCCCTAATTCAGTCAGCAATTTGATGAATTCTTCGCCCTTCTCTTCCTTCGCGGTTTTCTGCTGGGAATCTGAAAGCGGAATAATCGAACGGCTGTCCCGTTGAATCACCGGTGCTAGACGGTTGAAGTTGGATTTTAAAATATAATCTCGCGCGCCGGCGCGCATGGCCTCAATTCCAAAAGCCTCGTTATCCGGCTCAACCAGATATACAACCGGGACAGGGCCGGTTTTCGGTGAAAACAAGCGAATTAATTCTTGCGGAGGAATATCGGTAAAAGTATCGTCAACAAGAATAAAACTCCATTGACGCTGATTAGCTTCTAAAACTTCATGCCCTGTTTGCAGCCAAATGGTCTGATAATTCTTTTGCGCGGACATCAACTCTTGCGCGATAAGACGCGAATGGCTGGGCTGCGTGACGCCGATGATTAATAGTTGTTGGAAGATTTGGGCAGGTATCATGAACAGCTTTCGATGCGACGTCTGAAGTATGATGTGAACCGGTAGCGCGAGTGAGCCATTATGGCGCCTGGTTGAAGAAGCGCAGCCAATAGACTTAAAACTAAGACCTGGAGCAACTTGTAAGATGCAATTAATTTGCCATGATTTTAATTCTTTGAATTCTCTAAGAAGTTAAATCAGCCTGGTCACGGAGCTGAAAAATGCTTTGCGCTGAACTGAATCACAACAAGGGTGGTTATTGTCTCTGCTTGCGGACAATTCCCCCCTGGGCGTCACTTGTGATTATGCGGCTGTCAAGAAAGTGGGATGGTCTTCTGAATAAAGCGTTTTATTGCGATGTTGGCCGGAATTGTACAATTAAATCCCGATATTTCCAATGGAAATCGAGCAACTTAATTTTAAAATTTGATGAAGTTATGATTAAATGTTTGAATATGCTCAAAAATTGTGCGGAAATTATGATTGTTAATCCTATACAGCCGCTTGACAGGGGTTACCCAATTGCGCCTTGCAAGTATGCCTGTGTCCGGGCGTGCTGCGGATGATTAAAAACCTGTTCCGCAGCGCCATGTTCTACCAGATCACCTAAATACATGAAAGCCACGTAGTCGGCCAGGCGGCGCGCCTGCCTTAAGGTGTGCGTTACCAGAACAATGGTGTATTGCTGGCTTAAATCGAGCAAACGCTCCTCGATATGCTGGGCAGAGATCGGGTCGAGAGCTGAGGTGGGTTCGTCGGCTAAAATCACCTCGGGCTCCACGGCCAGCCCGCGCGCCAGGCACAGGCGCTGTTGCTGGCCAATAGAGAGGGCCGCGGCCGGATCACGCAGCCGGTTGCGAACTTCTTCCCATAAACCGGCTAATTCCAAATAATGCTGCACGGACTGCCGCAGGTCTTTGCCGCTGGCCATGCCGTGAATGCGCAGCCCGTAAGCGACGTTATCGAAAATCGACATCGGCAGCGAAAAGGGGCGCTGAGCCAGCAAGCCAATGCGGGTGCGGATATCGTCCACATCGACTCCCGGCGCGTAGATATTTTGCCCATCCAGACGAATTTCGCCCTGAATCCGCACCGCCTCGTTTAATTCCAGAAAACGGTTCAGGCTGCGCAGCAATGTTGTTTTTCCGCAGCCGGAGGGCCCCATAATGACGGTGATTTTTCCGCGCGGAATCTCCAGGTTGATTTGGTTCAAAGCCGGCGCGCTGCCAAATTGTACTGAAAAATCGTGAATGGATAAACTGGTTTCCATGAGGCGTCCTTTTACAGCGGTAATCGGTTATTTCACCTGGTATTTTCCAAAAGCGGAAGAAATCCAGCGCGTCAGCAAGCTGATGGTCAAAATAATCAAAGTAAGAATGAGGGCAGAAGCGTAAGCGCGCTGCTGGACTTCTGGGTAAGGCGTGCCTAGCTGAAAAAAGACTGCCAATGGCAGTGAGGCGCTGGGTTCCAGCAGCGAGCGCGGAATGAAATCCGTATAACCGGCGGTGAACAGTACTGCCGCGGCGTCGCCGATTCCGCGGCCGAAGGCCAGCAGCACGGCCGTGGCAAAACCGGGTATTGATTGGCGCAGAACAACCTGCAGCAGGGTTTCTAAACGCGTAGCGCCAACGGCTAAGGAGGATTGGGCCAATTCATCTGGGTGACCCCGCATGATCTCGTCCATTGAGCGTACCATGATAGGCGTTTCTAAAAGCCCCAGCGTGAGCATGCCGGCCAGCAAAGACGCGCGCAGCCCTAATTCAATCATGAGTAAAAAGGCAAACACCCCATACACAATCGAGGGTATTCCCCAGAGAATATCCATCACCAGACGAATACCCAATCCGAGCGGATGATTGTGGCGCAGGTACATATCCATAAAGAACACGATGGGAAAGCTGATGATAAAGGCGATCAAGGTACCGCCGCCGGCCAGATAAAGCGACCCGACGATAGCGTTTAAGATGCCCCCGCCTTTGCCCAGGTAGAAACCGCCCTGCGGCAGGCTGGTGACCAGTTCCCAGCTCAATGCCGGAATGCCTTTGAGCAGCAATGTATATAAAATCCAGCCCAGTCCGAGAAATACAGAAAAGAGCGCTGCCCGCATCAGGAAAACCAGGACAGCTTCTTCTACTTTCTGCCATTTGAAGCGTCGCTTCGAATTCATACAGTTGTTCTCCGGCGCAGGACGATCGAGGCGCTGATGTTGAATATCAGAACCATAATCAGCAGCAGCAGGGCAGCCGTCATCATAGCTGAATCATACAATGGGATGGACATCATCTCGCCGTAATTGTTGGCGATCAGGGCTGGGATGGGGTAGGCGGCGTCGAATATGGAGACGGGAATATTGGCCACATTGCCCACCACCATCAAGACCGCCATGGTCTCGCCGAGGGCGCGCGAGACGCCCAACACAACGGCCGCTAAAATCCCGCTGCTGGCTTTAGGCAGCACAGCATATTTAATCGTTTGCCAGCGGTTAGCGCCGACCGCCAGGGACGATTCGCGGATTCCGCCCGGCACGGCGTGGATAACCTCGTACATGATCGCGATCATTAATGGCGCCGTCATCACCGCCAGAACGATTGCGGCGGTCAGAATGCTGTACCCGGTTGGATTTTTAGAGACGAATAGAGGAATTTGCGGAAACCAGGTTTTTAAAGTGGGCGAAAGCGAATTTTGCACCCAGGGAACGATGACCAGAACGCCCCACATGCCATAAATCACAGAGGGTATGCCGGCCAGGATATCCAAGATGGGTTTGGCCAGGCTGCGTGTCAGCGGGGCGGCGTATTCTGAAAGGTAGACTGCCGTGAGCAAGCTGAGCGGAATAGCGAAAACCATCCCCAGTCCGGTGGTCCAGATTGTGCCGAGAAAGAACGGCAGCAGCCCAAACAAGCCAGAACCGGGTTTCCAAATCTGGCCGGCCAGAATTTGTACCAGACTGCGTTCCTTCAGAATTGGCGCAGCTCGTATGATCAGCATCAGGAAAATAAACAGCAGCAGCAAGGCAGCAAAAACGGCTGCGGCGGCGAAAGCGCCGCGCGCCAGACGGTCCAGGCTGCGCCGCAGCCTGGCGTTTTGCTTTCCGCGGGTTGCCGGAAGGTTGGCGACTGAAGGTATGCTGGCGCTCATGGCAGATTAGTGGTCTCAATACGGGTTTGCATTTCCTGCAGCCGGTCCGCGCTCAACGGTACGTAACCAGCGGAAGCGACTAATTTTTGCCCATCGGTCAATATCCACTCAATGAAAGCTTTTGCTGCACCTTGAGGGGCCTCGCGCGTGATCAGGTACAGATTGCGCGCCGGCGGCGCAGGATAGACGCCGGTAGCGACTGCCTGCATGGCGCTGTCACGGGATGAAAAGCCTTCATCCGGATCCAAATGGCCGTTCGCATTGATATCCAACGGCAGCGGCGCGATGCCGGCAATCGGCTCGCCAGTTCCAGGATCATATAAATAGTTCAGGTTGTTATAACCGATTCCCAGGGGGTCTTTAATGACAGCTTCAGTGATGCCCGGGTCAGAATTGACTCCGATGCCAAGCAGGTCTTCCTGCTTTTTACCGTTCAAGTATTTGGCCCACATTTCAGCTGCTCCGGCCGAATCAGAACGGGTATAGATGTGTATTTCGTCCGTAATGGCCGGGTCGCCGAGGAGCTGCCCCCAGGTGGTGAATTCTCCAGTAATGTAAATTTTGACCAGCGCTGCTTGTGAGATACCGGTTTGCAGCAGCTTTTCGTAGTATGGATTTTGCGGATTGATGGTTCCAAAGACGGCGTCCCGCGCGACGGCCAGCGGATAGGCGCCTTGCTGAATCTCTTCATCCACCAGGTCACGGGAGACCATGCCGATATCGACCGCGCCGGAAAGCGTATCAGAAATGCCTTTGCCGGCGCCGCCTGCCGTAACGTTGATTCGAATTTCCGGATGAAGCGCCTGATACTGCTCCGCCCAAAGGGTCACCAGTGGATACAAAGCAAACGCCCCGGAAATTGAAATGGTCTGGCCAGGTGTGCTGGACGCAGCCGGTGTGCAAGCTGCGGCGGTGGTTAACACCAGCGCGGCGATCAATGAAATAGATGAACGGATGATTTTTTGAAGTTGCATCGCAGCTCGCTTTCTTTTAAATTTCGCCATCCCAGGAGATATCTGAAATTGTTCTTTGGTGTTTAACCCGGTCGGCCAAATCAGTCAGGGTTGTTTTTTCCAGAATGGTGACAATGGCCTCGCGTACATCCTGCATGACCATGCGCAGACCACAGGTGTTTTCATCAGCGCATTCACAGGGTTCATAAGCCATCTGGCTGACGCATTTGACCGGCGCAAGGGGGCCATCCAGAACCCGAATAATACTGGCCAGGTTAATTTCCTGCGGCGCGCGCGCCAGGTAATAGCCGCCGCCGGCGCCTTTGCGGCTGTTAAGCAGCCCGGCGTTTTTAAGCATTAACAGGATTTGTTCCAGAAATTTAATCGGAATAGCTTCCGTATCTGCAATCGAACGGATTGATAGGGCAGCCTCTTCGCCGACATGGCTGCTCAACAGCAGCATTGCCCGAACACCATACTCACTTCGCTTGGATAAACGCATAGTACTCCAAATACTACATAGTCTATAATATTTATAGACTATGTAGATTATAGAGAGCAAATCTCAAAATGAAAAGCGGATTTTCTTAGAATCTCTTATGAGAACGGAATCAACCAACCCTGATTTTGGCGCGCTGGCCCCAGAGAGCGGTGCTGCTCGTGCCGGCTGGTTTTTATGGCTATAATTGGAGCATGGACGAACAAACGCAATTGCCGCAAGTAAGCCGTTCCAGAAAGCTGAGCAGCAGCCTGCAAGCCGCCGGGCAGTCGGCCAACGCGGTGGCTGCCCGCTACCGGTTCGACGAATACCGCGCCCGCCGGGCTGCTGAAACTGTGCGCCGGCAGGATGCGGATCTGGTTTTGTTCGCCGAATTTCTCTACACGGCGGGTGTTCAGGCCGGCAGCTTAAGTCAGGACCCGTCCGCCTGGCAGGGGGTGACCTGGGGATTGGTCGAGGCCTTCATCCAATGGCAGTTAAAAGAAGGTTACGCGGTCAGTTCGGTCAATGTGCGTCTCTCTACGATTAAGACGTATGCGCGGCTGGCTTTTCAGGCCGGAATCATTGACGCTGAAACGTACGCGACGATTCGCGCGGTGCAGGGATACAGCCAGCGCGAAAAACGGCGCATTGATGCACAGCGGCCTGTCCAGCGGGTGGGCTTAAAAAAAGAAACGCCACAGACCCTCAGCCGTGACCAGGCTGAAGCGTTGAAAAGAGTCACAGGAGAGGGTTTTGCCGCGGCGCGAGATGTGTTTTTAATGTGCCTGCTGTTGGATCATGGGTTGCGTGTAGGCGAAGTAGCGGGCTTGACCATTGAAAGTATCGACTTGACGCTGGGTTTGCTGCGCTTTTACCGTCCTAAAGTGGCGCGCGCACAGGTGCACCGGCTCAGCCCGGCCACCCGTGAAGCGGCGCGCAACTATTTGAACTTGTTGGGCAAACGCGACCCATCCGCGGCGCTTTTCCGGCGTATCAAACGCAACGGCCAGCCTGGCAGCCAGCCGCTGACAGCCCGCGCGATCGCGATTCGTGTCCAGGCTCTGGGGGCAGGACTAGGCCTGGCGCACCTCTCCCCGCATGATTGCCGTCATTATTGGGCGACCGCCGCGGCGCATGGCGGAACCGATCCATTCAGTTTGCAGGAGGCCGGCGGGTGGTCCTCCCTGGCGATGCCGCGGCGTTATATTGATCAGGCGATGATTGCCAATTCCGGCGTACGCTTAAACCCGCCCGATTCACAGCGCCAACCTGATGATCAGGAATGAGCTTCGCCTGAACCGTTTCAGAAAAACACTGGTTTAACCAAAAAATGACCTGGAAATAAATCATATTATTCCCAGGCCGTTTATGGAATCACGCCAATAAAAAATCCGCTTCTTTTAAGCTTCAGGTGCAGAATTTTGACGTGCCAGAAATGCGGCTGTAGCGCGGGTGTTTTCTTCAATGGAAAGAAAGAGGTAAATTGCCTCTCCAATGGCGTATTGCGTGATGGCGGCAATGCCCAGCGTGATCAGAATCACCAATCCGCTCAGAATCCCGCCCAGCGGGCCGCTTGCGCCCATATTCATTCCCATCTCACGTCCGAAAGAACTCATATCTGAGCCGCCCACAATGCCGATCAGACAAGCGGCTGCCGCGGCAAGCACCGCTAAAATCGCCAGCAAAATGCCGAAGACTCGATAGATCGTACCGATCAAGCGCAGAACCCCAAACTTTTTTGCCATAAATACCTCCTATGATTGCGATCGTTTCTTATATTCTATAGGATTGTGGTGAATGAGATTTAAATAATCGTATATGAATTTTTGGGACAAAGCCATAAGGTTACCTTAAGCTTGAATCACACGTGGTTGAATTGCATATCGCCGTCTTTTGCGGTTTAATGAATACAGCTTCGGAAGAAATCTTTCCGAAGGTATTCGTATCCAACAGCTCGATCGTTAAGGCGCCGGGGCGAACGAGTCTGGCTGATAGCATTGGACAATGAGACGGATAGGCGGATGGCAAAAAAAATCCTATTAGTGGACGATGATGCATTAATGCGCCGCTCTCTGGCGTTTAACCTGGAGCAGGGCGGTTACACCTGCCAGACGGCCGGCTCGGCCGAGGACGCTTTGGCGGTAGCGGCCGCCAACCCGCCTGACCTGGTGCTGCTGGATATTGGCCTGCCGGGCATGGATGGCCTGGAAGCGCTGCGCACACTGCGTGATGAGAATCATGTGCCAGTGATTATGCTCACCGCGCGCCGGCGGGAACTGGACCAGGTCTTGGGTCTGGAACTTGGCGCGGATGATTACATAACCAAACCGTTTGATGTGGATGTGCTGCTGGCGCGCGTAAAGGCTGTGCTGCGCCGCACCCAGCCGCAGCTTCAAACGGCTGCCAGCCAGGAGCCATTTAACAGCGGCGATCTGCATATTGATGTGGCCGCTCACCGGGCGTTTCTCAGCCAGCGCGAGTTGGAGCTTTCACCGCGCGAATTTGATTTGCTGCATACCCTGGCTCGTTCCGCCGGCAAAGTGGTGACCACGGACGAGCTGTTGGGCCAGGTCTGGGGGGCTGAATTTGTCGGCCAGCCGCAAGTGGTATACGTTCATATCCGCTGGCTGAGAGAGAAAATTGAGACGGATCCCGATCACCCGCAGCGAATTTTAACGGTGCGCGGGGTGGGTTACCGTTTTGTACCGCAAGAAGGTTAGTATGTTCCGTACACTTCGTTCCCGATTAATCTTAAATACCGTGCTTCCCATTTTGGTGATTCTGCCGGTTGTGGGGCTGATCATCAGCAGCCTGCTGCACACGCAATTGGTGCTGGCCAATATTGCCGGCGAATTGACTCGCCAGGGCGTGCTGGTGGCGGATTACGCCGCCGCCCGCTCGGATATTTTTAATGATATTGAATCAGCTCAGGATTTTGTAGCGCGCATCAGCCCCAATGTGCCCGCTAAAGTTATGCTGCTGGATGCAAACGGCCGCCTGCTGGTCTCTTCTGACCCGGGCGATACCGTACTGGTCGGCACACTTTATTCCGTGCCGGATGTCAACCGGTTGATTGCGGCAAACTCTCCGGCCGAGGTTACGTACGGGGAGGAGGGTATTCAAGATATTGTCGTGCCGGTGGTTACCCAGGCGCATCAGTTGATCGGTTATATCCGTCTGGCCAATCCGCTGGCGGATATTTATGAGCAGACTTCAAAGTTACGGCTGGCGACCTGGCTGGTGGTGGGCGGCGGCTTGATTGCCGGTATCATCCTGGCTTTGGTGCTTTCGCGCCAGTTGGAACGGCCGCTGCGCCATACTACCGAAGCCGCCTATCAATTGGCATACGATCAGCGCCTTGACCCGCTGAAAGAAGAGGGGCCGCGTGAAGTGCGCATGCTGGTGCAGGCCTTCAATGTAATGACGGAACGCCTGCATACGCTTGAAGACGCCCGCCGGCGGCTGCTGGCCAACCTCGTCCATGAGCTGGGTACTCCGCTGGGCGCGCTGCGCTCCGCGGTGGTCGCGCTGCAGAATGGCGCGGTAAACCAGCCGGAATTGCGCGATGACCTGCTTAAAGGCATGGATGAAGAATTGGTGCTGCTTAAACGCCTGACCGAAGAGTTGGCCTCATTGCACGATCAGGAATTGGGCCTGCTAGATCTGCATATTCAGCCGTTGAATACCAGTGCCTGGCTGAACAGCCTGCTGGCTCCGTGGAGCGAGGCTGCTCAGGAAAAACATCTTACCTGGACCACTGAAATCCCGGCTGATCTGCCGGCGCTCAATGGAGACCAGGACCGGCTGGCGCAGGCGGTTGGCAATTTGCTTTCCAATGCCATTCGCTACACACCGCAAGGCGGGCAGATCGCGGTACGCGCAGCGGTGGTGGATGGACGAGTGCATATCGATGTTGAAGATACCGGCCCGGGCATTGAAAAGGCAGAGATGGAAAAGATATTTCAACCCTTCCAGCGCGGCAAGAGCGCCAAACGGTTTGCGCCGGGTATGGGGTTGGGTCTTTCTATTGCGCGTGACTTAATCCAGGCCCACGATGGCACCTTGACGGTCGCCAGCGTACCCGGAAAAGGCAGCGTATTTACCATCGCCTTGCCCCTTCAGATTGAAGGCGAATTGATCGATAGCGCCGGGTAACCGGCCTATCAAATTCATCAATTTCGCGGAACGATTCTCACTATCGATTCGTTTTACAATTAAGAAACGGATCGATTAATCGATTTAAGGGGGATAAAGCGATTTCAGAAACCAAAAAAGTGCAGACAGAAAGCCGGCCGGCGCAGGACGATGATTATTTCGATCGTGTTTTCGGTGACACCGGCAATTGCCGTTGCCGTGTACATTAATCTTGCATTGTGGACGGTAAAATGAAGCCAAAAGCGTTAACGAGTATCTTGCTGTTCCTTCTCAGCCTGATCTGGATTACGGGCTGCGGGTCTTATTCAAAATCAGAAACACAAACAGACAGCCCTCAAATCAAAGCGACGGCAACCATCCAACCAACGGAAACAGGCATGGTTAGCCCAAATCAGCCAGGTATGCCCTCTTTTGAGCCCACAATAGCGATAACGCCGACCGGACCGGAGCCAACGCCAATAACCTTCGCGAAAATTAAATCTTTCACCAATGCGAATTATATAAAAAAGATGATTTTTGACGCCGATGGGAATGTATGGACGGGCGGCAGCGGCGGCGCAGTGAAATGGGATGGCGCTACCGGGGAATACATCAAATACACTGCGGAAGATGGGCTGGCCGGTAATTACGTCAGTGCTATGGCGCTGGCTCCGGATGGTGCGGTTTGGTTTGGGACATGTTACGGGGGAGTTTCCCGCTTTGACGGTCAAACCTGGAAAACCTATACTGCTCTTGATGGTGCGCCTGATTGTGTAACCAGTTTGGCCGTCACCCCGGATGGGTCTGTCTGGGTTGGCAGCCTGAAAGGCCTGTATCGACTGAATGACGGGCAATGGAGCGTAAATAATTACAAGACTATCGGTGTCGCGCTGGATCTGGTGCATTGTTTGGCTGTTGGCCCGGATGGCTCCTTATGGGTTGGAATCTATGAAAATGGGGGATTGATGCGCTTCAGCGGAACTGGCTGGCAGGATTATTCGGCCGGATTGCCGGAGCGTACGGTCAATGCAATTGCATTCGCGCCGGATGGCGCTGTGTGGGTAGGAGGTGACCGGTACCTTTCAGCTTTTCAAAATGGCGTTTGGAAAGCCATCAGCATTCCAGGGTCTGATCAATTGGATGCGTTTATCAGGGGTATTTCTTCAATTGGCATCTCTCCGAATAATGATATCTGGGTAGGGATATCGATGAGCCAGGAATATTATGAGCGCAATGAAGGGGTATATTCCCATAAAAGCGAGTTTCCAGGCGTTTATAAGCGAGTCAATGGCAATTGGTCCTTCATTACTCAGGCTGATGGTCTTGTGGACAATGAAATCACCGCAATTCTGGCTGGATCAAACGGAGAAGTCTATTTTGGTTCCTACCAGCATGGCGTTTCTTTGTTCACAAGTCAGGGCTGGCGAGTTCTGCAAACAAATGATGAATTACCGGACAATATGATTAGTATTCTGGATGTAACGAATGAAGATAAGTTATGGTTTCTTGTGGACACTAGAATCTTAGGACGATATGACGGACATCAATGGGCGTTTCAAGATACGATTGGCTCGATCAAATTAAGTGATGCATGGGACTCGTACTATCTGCCAGATGGATCGGTGCTATTTTTTACTGATCAGCAAATTGCTGAATTGATCAACGGAGAATGGTCGGTTTATCCGTTAGAAAGTGTAGAGGGTGAAAGATTATTCCAAAAAATTCCTCCGGAATATATCCTGGGGAAACCATTCGGGGTTGACTCAATTGACGTTTACAAGGAGATTAATCCGAAAATTTATTTATTAGCAAAAAATTTGAATATTTCAGAGGTTTCAATCACTTTGCGTATTTCCGACAAGGAGTGGTGGTTAATGACCGACCGCGGACTATTCCGCTACGATGACGGCCGCCTGACACCTTATACGACAAATCATGGCTTGTTGGATACTTCAATCGATGGACTTGCCCTCGCGCCAGATGATACGGTTTGGGCGGTAAGTAAACATGGCCTGGCGCGCTTTGACGGAACAGAATGGCATAGTTATAAATTTCCTGGTTCTATCCCTGAAGGAATTGGGAAAGTCAAGGTGGATCAAAACAACACGGTTTGGGTTACGACTTTATCTGGAGTGTATTCCTTTAATGGTGAGGATTGGCGTTTATATACAATAAAGGACGGACTTGCGAATAATCATTGTTATCAGATTGCTTTCGATTCAAATGGAGGAATGTGGGTATCGACAATATCTGGTCTGTCGAGAATATCGCCTTAATTTCCAGTCATGCTAAAACCGATTCAGAGTGAGATAAGGGTCCTCAATTTCCGTTCTGATGATCATAGTAAATATCGTTTGATACCGGTCAGCCAATAACTCTGGATGTTCGCTAGCTTTAGCCTTTTGCCAGCCGGCCTGTTTTCTCTGCTTTAGCCCTAAAGCGTTTATGACTAAAAAGATAAGAACGGTGAGATATAATTTTGATTCCACCATGCCTTTCTGATAATTTCCAGCGAGGAAGATCGGCGGTGCGAGCGCGTTTGCACCGCGAAAATGCAGCTTCAGCGCTTTCGAAAGGGTTAATGAATGGAAACTTTACAGGATCTAAGTGACCGCGAAAATGATGTTGTTCGCCTATTGCTGGAAGGCAAATCCAATAAAATGATCGCGTCGGCTTTGCACATTTCGGTGCGAACCGTTGAATTTCATTTAAAAAATATCTACATAAAAACGGGAACCGGTTCACGGGTTGCGTTAATTCTTAAACTGGGGGATTCCACAGTTGCCGCCAGCTCTGAAAACCTTGAGAATGAGGATAGATTCGCGCTGACGAATTTGCTTGCTGCTGTGCGAGCAAGCATTACGAAACTCACTGAGGAGTTGAAAATGACTGTAATTCCAGAATCCAATACCCAGGGCGGTCAAAAACCACTGACGTTCTTTGAGTCGATCCGGACCTGTCTGATTAAATTTGCGGATTTTTCAGGCCGGGCTTCAAGAGCAGAATTTTGGTGGTTCTTTCTTTTTATCACCCTGGCGGGCGGCAGCCTGCAATTGATTAATGAAACCGCCAGCCAGGTATTTTTAACGGCTATGCTGCTACCCTTTCTGGCTGCCGGCACGCGCCGCCTGCGAGATGCTGGTAAAAATGTCTGGTGGGAATTTTTTATTTTAGTGCCGGTTGGCGGATTGGTTTTGCTGGGTTTTTACTGGGCACAACCATCCCAGGCGCAGCCAGAGCAGCTATAGCTGCTTGAGGCAATCAAGGCCGGCAATTGTGTTTATGGGTATTCTAACAGGTTGACCCTTGTTGCAGAATTCCTACGCATACCGATCTGAAAAACGCCAAATTACGCCATGTTCAGTTACTATAGGCAGCGCGATTTGGCGTTTATATTTTCATAAATTCACGAAAACCATTTCACCGTAGCGGTCTTTGCCCGCCCGTTTGGTCTGGACTAAGACCATGAAAAGAACCCATAGGTTAAAAATTGTCGGTTAAATACCAATTTTTTATAAAAATATTAGGATTTTTGCGTGGAAGTCTTATTTTATTATAAGAAACTTTTATATTGAAATTAATAATTGTTTTCCGTAAAATGATCGTGAAATTCAATATTGGTTTGTTTATTATTTGTGGTGGGGGTAATTGACTGAAATGTGGAAGCGATGATCCTGAAACGAATGAAGGTTGCAAGTTTTTCCAGAAAAAATTTTTGGAAGATTAGTTTCAGCGGGAGCTAATTGCAATACCGGCCACATGGGCTGGTATTGTTTGATTTAACGGTGTTTTAGCGGATTGGGGCTATCACAGGAAGAGCACGAATGTTGGGCGTGCAGCGCTTAACGACTGAAAGACAATTTTCAGCCGGTCTCTTTCTGTTGTCATTTTTCATCATGAGAAGTAAAAAAATTCATCCATTCGCGTGCATTGAGGCAGAAAGTCTTCCAATGGAGGGGAAATGAATCTAGTTCATCTTTTTTTGCCTTAAAAATTAATACCAATCAGTACGAAATTAATTTTCGAAACCGAGAAAAATTTTACAGGATTAGTCATTATCAACTCGCTCATTGGGCGGGAACACCAAGTAATGCAACTGATTTGAATGGCTTTATGAACTGGAGGAAAAAATGGGGCAGACAAAGCAATTAATATGCGCACAACCGCGCACGCGATATCATTTCTTGCGAATTCGGCAAATTGGGTTAATTGCCATCTTTTTAATTTCGCTGCTGCAACTCAACCCGGCGGCGGTGAAGACAGTCAACGCGGCAGCTGGCTGGACAGCTTACAATGATTGTTCCGGATCAAATTCAATTTCCAATACGACGAATTACCTGGGCACCAATGGTTCGGGTGAGTTAAAGGATCACTCTACTGGAACTGGTACTGGCGTGACGGCGACTTTTTCGACGTCAAAAACGCTTACAAACGGTTCGACCAGCGGCGCGGAAGCGAATTCTGCGACGGATGCCTATTCCACTTTTCATAATTTTGCCAACATGGTCGGTGTGGTTCAATATAGCACTTCGAGTTCTGGTGACTGGTATCAGGATCTAACCTTGACCGGATTGAATCCGGATCGAACATACACCTTCGCTACCTCAGCTAACCGGAATGACTCTTCGTATACCTCACGGGTTACCCGGTTTACTCTTTCGGGCGACGAAGGCGCGGTTAACGCCAGCACCAGCGGGGTGACGGTGACCAGTGAGCACACGGTGGCTTTTTCAACCGGTTACAATACGGCCAATGGCTACGTCGCCCGCTGGACGGATATCCAGCCTGGTGCGGATGGCACCATTGTTATCCGCGCTCAACCCAATGACGCCAGTGTTTATCAAGTCTATGGCATCTCAGTCTTTATGCTGCAGGAACAGGCGCCGACCACCCCCTACATTGAGGTTTCCGGTGAATTAAGCAGCTTCGCCAGCGAGATCGGCGGCGTTTCGGCTGAAAAGACGTATGCGGTCAGCGGGGCGAACCTCACTGAAGCCATCGCCATACAAGCACCGGACGGGTTTGAAATTTCAACCACCAGCGGCGCCAATTTTGCCAGCCAGCTTTCGCTTTCGCCGACAGACGGAGCTGTTGATCAAACAACCATCTACGTACGTTTCAATGGAGCAGAAGCCGGGACCCGCAGCGGTGTGATTGCCCATACCAGTGCTGGCGCGGAGGAGGTGGATATATCCGTCACCGGAACGGCAAAATCTGGCTGGACAGCCTATAACGACTGTGCCGGTTCAAATTCAATTACCAATACCACCAATATCTTGGGACTGACCGGCTCTGGAGAGTTGAAAGATTCTTTAACCGGTGGGGGAACTGGAGTAACGGCTACTTTTTCCACTTCAAAGACACTCTACCAGAACACCTCCAACGGCGCGGTCAGTAACGCCGGAACGGATGCGTACACAACCTTCAACGGTTTTGCCAATATGAGCGGGCTGATTCAATATCCGACTTCTGGAACAGGGGATTGGTATCAAGATTTGACCTTGACCGGACTGAACCCGGACCGGACGTACACTTTTACCACCACTTCCAACCGGGATGACTCTTCGTATACTTCGCGGTTTACTCGTTATACGCTTTCGGGCGACGAAGGAGCGGTCAATGCCAGCACCAGCGGCGTGACAGTGATCAACGACCATTCGGTGGCTTTTGTGACAGGGTACAACACCGAAAACGGCTATGTCGCCCGCTGGACAGAAATCCAGCCCGGTGTGGATGGCACGATTGTTGTTCGCGCCCAACCCAATGACGCCAGTGTCTATCAGGCCTATGGCATCTCCGTGTTCATGCTGGAAGAAGAAAGCAGTCAATCCACGCCTTCCATTTCGATCAGCGGTTCATTGCAGCCTTTCACCAGCGAACCCGGACTATATTCGGATGTCCAAAGTTATTCTGTTTCTGGCAGTAATTTAACGGGAGATATTCTGATCAGCGCTCCGGCGAACTTTGAAGTATCGACTTCACCTGCGGGTGGCTTTTCCAGCAGCCTGACCTTGCCTGAAACGGATGGATTGGTGCCAGCTGCAACGGTTTATGTACGATTCCTGCGGGCGGATGTGGGTACAAGCAGCGGGGTAATTACTCACTCCAGCCAGGACGCAGCCAATAAAAGCCTTTCTGTCAGTGGAACAGCTGCCAGCGGCGGCTGGGTCTCGTACAATGATTGTGTCTATCTGGACGGGCAGATTTCCACGAATATATCCAAGGTATCGTGCTTTACCGATGCGGCCAGCGGCGTATTGGTGGACTATACCAGCGGTCAGGAGACGGGCGTTTCCGTCCTCGTGACCACCTCGGGCAGTGTCGCGGAACAAACCTCCACAGACCTGGCCGGATCTGAACCGAACAGCGGTACGGATGCCTACAACCTGTTTCATGATTACGTCAATATGGTAGGCGGCGAAAAGTTATCGTCTGCGGAATCCTGGATCGAACTGGCGTTCACCAATCTTGATCCGGCCGACCGTTACACCTTTGCCACGACTGCTAACCGCAATGGCGCTGATTATACAGCGCGCGAAACGCTGTTCACCATATCTGGCGCGGATAGCGTCACAAATACCAGCAGTACAGGGGTTACGATTAATAGTGATACCTCGGTGGCTTTTTCTATTGGCTACAACACGGTTAACGGTTACGTCGCGCGCTGGGAAAATATTGATCCGGGCACAGATGGCGCGTTCACTATCCGCTACGCTGTAAAAACGAACGAGGATGATGCAGCCTACGGTCCGGCTGTATTCCTGCTCCGGCAAGAGGAAAGTGATACCGCGCGAATTTCAGTCTCATCGGCGATGACGGCTTTTTCCAGCTTGCCCGGAACGATTTCAGCGGTACAGAGCTACCAGGTGGCCGGCGCTTCACTGACCGATCCAATCGTGATTACGGCTCCAACCGACTTCGAAATTTCGTTAAGCAGCGACAGCGGTTTCGGCACTCAACTGACCTTGAATCCTGTGGACGGTGAAGTTGCCGCAACAACGGTCTTTGTCCGCTTCTCACGGTCCACTGAAGGCGCCTCCACTGGCAATCTGCTGCACACCAGTACAGGCGCAGCGGCCCGCAATATCGCTGTCAGCGGTACGGCAGCTTACCTGCCCAACCAGGCGCCCTCTCAGCCTGTGCTAATTGGGCCAGCGGACGGTGCTACGGATATCAGCCGGCCGCCGACGCTGGAAGTGCAGGTGAGCGATCCAGACGCCGATGCGATGAGCGTTAGTTTCTATGGCCGGCCGGCCAGCGGGGCGGATGCAGAGGACTTTACCCTGGTGGCGTATCCGGATATTCAAAATGAATCGCAGTACAACCCGGCGATGTTGAATGCGCAGTCGAATTGGGTTGTAGCCCACCAGGAAGATTTGAACATTGTATTTGCCACCAGCCTTGGTGACCTGGTAAATACGGCCAGCAGCACGGCCCAGTATGAAGCTGCGGATGCGGGTTTTGATATTCTTGATGCCGCTGGCATTCCATACAGCGTCGGTCCGGGCAACCACGACCAGTTAACCGGCGATCTTTACCCACCATATTTTGGGACAAGTCGTTTTACCGGCAAATCCTGGTATAAGGGTGCTTATGATACGAAGAATTACAACAATTATTCATTCTTCAGCGCATCTGGAATGGATTTCATTCTGATCAACTTGCAGTACCTTCCCGGGACAAATGAACTGGCCTGGGCTGATAATTTGCTCAAAACCAATTCAGACCGCCGCGGCATTATCGTCAGCCACGCTATTCTGAATACCGACAACAGCTATGTCAGCGGTGCCCAGACCATCTATGATTCCTTGAAAGATAACCCTAACCTGTTCTTGATGGTTTGCGGTCACATGCATGCCGCCAACGATGGAGCAGCGTATCGCGCGGAGTTGGGCGATGATGGCCATACCATCTATGTCATCATGGCTGATTATCAGGATATGAGCAACGGCAACGGCTACTTGCGCCTGTTCCGCTTCTCACCGGCCAATGACAAGATTTATATGACCACTTATTCGCCATATACCGACGGCTCAATCACTTCTTCTCCAGATCAAATGGATCTGGGTTACGAAATGGATGGGACAGTCTCGCTGTACCAGCATCTGGGGACCAATGAAAATATCGTCTCCGGCGACAATACGGGGATTCAGTGGACAGAACTGGACGCGGAGGCATCTTATCAATGGTATACCACTGTGTCTGATGGCGAGGATACGACCACCAGTCCGGTGTGGAGTTTTACCACTGATAATGGGACAGCAACCAATCATGCCCCGGAGATAACCGAAGGTGCTTCCATCAGTCGCAGTATGTCGGAAGATGGTTCGCCAACCGCTTTCGCGCTGACGCTCAACGCCAGCGACGTAGATGCGGGTACGACCCTGACCTGGAGCATTGCTACTCCGGCGTCGAACGGGACTGCCTCGGTCAGCGGAACGGGAACCACTAAAACTATTGGATATGTCCCGAACGCCAATTACAACGGCAGTGATCAGTTTGTCGTCCGTGTTTCGGATGGCAGCCTGACCGATACGATCACTGTCAACGTGAGCATTGACCCGGTCAACGACGCACCCGTGATTGCTGAAGGCGCATCCATCAGCCGCAGTATGTCGGAAGATGGTTCGCCAACCGCCTTCGCGCTGACGCTCAATGCCAGCGACGTAGATGCAGGTCCGACCCTGACCTGGAGCATCGCTACTCCGGCGTCGAACGGGACTGCCTCGGTTAGCGGAACGGGAACCACTAAAACTATTGGATATGTCCCGAACGCTGATTACAACGGCAGCGACAGCTTCGTGGTTCAGGTTTCGGATGGCAGCCTGACCGATACGATCACCGTCAACGTGAGCATTGACCCGGTTAACGACGCACCCGTGATTGCTGAAGGTGCCACCATCAGCCGCAGCATGTCGGAAGATAGCTCGCCAACCGCCTTTGCGCTGACGCTCAACGCCAGCGACGTTGATGCGAGTACGACCCTGACCTGGAGCATTGCCACTCCGGCGTCGAACGGGACTGCCTCGGTTAGCGGAACAGGAATTTCCAAGTCCGTTGGGTATGTCCCGAACGCCGATTACAACGGCAGTGATCAGTTTGTCGTCCGTGTTTCGGATGGGAGTCTGGCCGATACGATCACCATCAACGTGAGCATTGACCCGGTCAATGACGCACCGGTCTGTACTGCGGTGGAATTAACCACAGTTCTGAATACGGCTGCGGATGTGGCGCCGGATTGTGTGGATGCGGATGGTGATTCGCTCTCCTATGCAATTGCCGCGTTGCCGCTGCATGGTACGGCCACGGTTGTTTCCAACTTGCTCCATTATGTGCCAGCAAGCGCTTACACCGGTTCCGACAGCTTTAGCTATAAAGCCAGCGATGGCATTACCGAAAGCAATTCAGCGACAGTTGCGGTAATGGTTAATAGTGTGAATTACGCACCGGAAATCACGGAAGGCGCGGCTGCTCAATGGGTAGTTTCAGAAGATGTTCCCGACACGCTCATATTACATGCCACCGACGCCAATGCGGAAGATACCCTGACCTGGAGCATTCTTACCCAGGCAGCTCATGGCACAGCCAGTGTCTCGGGCAGCGGGTCTCCGAAATCAGTCAGTTACACCTCCAGCGCCAATTATTTCGGCAGCGATAGTTTCGCCATACAGGTGACGGATGGACAGCTGACGGATAGCATCACCGTTAATGTGACCGTCAACCCGGTCAACGATGCCCCCGTGATTGCCGAAGGCGCATCCATCAGCCGCAGCATGTCGGAAGATAGCTCGCCGACCGCCTTCGCGCTGACACTCAACGCCAGCGATGTGGATGCAGATACGACGTTGACCTGGAGCATCGCTACTCCGGCAGCGAACGGGACGGCCTCGGTCAGCGGAACAGGGACTTCCAAAGCCATTGGTTACATCCCGAATGCCAATTTCAACGGCAGTGACAGCTTCGTGGTTCAGGTTTCGGATGGCAGCCTGACGGATACGATCACCGTCAATGTGACGATTGACTCGATTAATGATGCCCCGGTTATTGCCGAAGGGGCCTCGATCAGCCGCAGCATGTCGGAAGATGGTTCGCCAACCGCCTTCGCGCTGACGCTCAATGCCAGCGACGTGGACGCGAGTACGACCCTGACCTGGAGCATCGCTACGCCGGCAGCGAACGGGACGGCCTCGGTCAGCGGAACAGGGACTTCCAAAGCCATTGGTTACATCCCGAATGCCGATTTCAACGGCAGTGACAGCTTCGTGGTTCAGGTTTCGGATGGCAGTCTGACGGATACGATCACCGTCAACGTGACCATTGACCCGGTCAATGATGCGCCGGTTTGCGCACCGCTCAGCCTGTCGGTTTCCCTTAATCATTCCGGGGAGATTGCTCCGGCCTGTACAGACGTGGATGGCGATGCATTAACCTATGCGGTGGTCACAGCGGCTACCAACGGAACGGCAACTCTGGTCAGCAACAAGCTCCATTATGAGCCGCTCCATGGTTATACCGGCCAGGACAGCTTCACTTACCTGGCCGCGGATGACTCGGTAGAGAGTGAAGCAGCACTTGTCAGCGTAACCGTTAATCAAGTCAACTATGCACCGGTTGTGACGGAAGGCGCCGCAACGACACTCGCGGCCACCGAAGACACGCTCGCCACACTCGATTTACATGCCACAGATGAAAACGAGGACGACACGCTGACCTGGAGCATCATCACGCAGGCGGGGCATGGTACAGCGCAAGTGTCTGGTACCGGCACGAGCCAGACGGTCAGTTATACCCCGGCCGCCAATTACAGCGGCAGTGACAGCTTCATTGTTCAGGTTTCGGATGGCGGATTAACCGACTCGATCACTGTTCAGGTAACTGTAACGGCTGTCAATGACGCCCCGGTGATTCAAGAAGGGGAGCAAATCGAGGTGGTTATGTCAGAGGATAGCGCGCCGTTGCCCTTTGCGCTGACGCTGCACGTCAGCGACGTGGACAGCAGCTCCTTCACCTGGAGCATTCCCACCCGGCCTTTGCATGGCAATGTATCAGCTACCGCCAGCGGCTCAACGAAAGTCATTGAATACACACCGGTCTTGAATTATAACGGGACAGATCAATTTATCGTTCAGGTAACTGATGGAACGCTGTCCGATTCAATCACCGTCAATGTGACGATCCAAAGCGTAAATGATAACCCGGTGATCACACAGGGCACAGCGATTTCAGTCAATATGTCTGAGGATGGTGCCCCGTCAGCCTTCTCCCTGACGTTGGATGCCACGGACGTGGATGCCGCTATTGTTTTGACCTGGAGTATATTGACTCAGGCTACGCATGGCCTTGCCAGTGTGTCTGGTGAAGGAACTGCCAAAGCGATTTCCTATGTTCCCAATACGGACTATAACGGCACCGATTCATTCACCGTCAAAGTCACCGATGAGAGCGGCGGAGCCGATTCAATCGTCGTCAATGTAACCATTGCGGCAGTCAATGACGCCCCGGTTATTCAAGAAGGTCCTTCCGTTACGGTGGAGATGTCGGAAGATAATTCCCCGCAAGCTTTCGCGCTGGTTTTGCACGCGACCGACGCAGACAGCGGTGACACACTGACCTGGAGCATTGCCGCTCAGGCGCTGCATGGCGCTGCCGGAGCTTCTGGATCGGGCGCGAGCAAAGCGATCACTTACCAACCCCAGGAAAACTACAATGGAACGGATCAGTTCCAGGTGCAGGTTTCGGATGGGAAAGCGAACACGGTTATTCTGGTAACGGTGGATATCGCCGCGGTTGACGATATTCCAGAATTTACGGAGGGGTCATCCGTCAGCCCGACGATTGATGAAGATCAGCCGTTCTCCATGAGCTTGCATGTGGATAATGTTGACCCCGGCACAAACCTGACCTGGGACGTTGCGCAGGAACCGCAGCATGGTACTGTCACTTTTGAAGAGGAACCAGAGCCGCAATTCAGCCTGATGTCCGTTTCAGGAACTGCTACGAGCCGCATTGTCAACTATGAGCCAGAAGAAAACTATTCTGGGAATGACCAATTTACCATCAGCGTCAGCTATGCGGGTTATACCGGAAACTTTGAAATCAATTTGACCATCCAAAGTACGAATGATGCTCCGGTCTGTTCGAACATGAACCTGAGTGTAGTGCGCAATACGCCGTATGATCAAACCTTTGCATGCACAGACGCTGAAAATGACCCGCTCACCTTCACCATTGTGAGCATCGCCAGTCATGG
Organism: Bellilinea sp.; assembly: GCA_036822575.1. Taxonomy (GTDB): domain Bacteria; phylum Chloroflexota; class Anaerolineae; order Anaerolineales; family Anaerolineaceae; genus Bellilinea. The sequence continues at coordinate 203,890 of DAISHK010000004.1, forward strand.
AAATGCTTCAGTGGTGGATGATGCAGCTCATTATGTTCCGCTGACGGGGTATATCGGTGCAGACCAATTTACCTTCAAGGCGTCAGATGGCGTCCAGGATTCAAATATTGCGACGGCCAACATCACAGTGACCAGTGATAATGTTGCGCCGCAAATTACCGAGGGGAGCAGCGTGACTGTAACCATGTCAGAAGACCAGCTGCCGACCGCCTTTGAACTTGATCTGCATGCCAGTGACGCCAACGCAGAAGACACGTTGACCTGGAGTCTCGCCAGCCTGCCAGCGCATGGTACAGCGGCGGCAACGGGGACGGGCTCTTCGCTCTCGGTAAGTTACACCCCGAATGCTAATTATCATGGGGCAGACAGCTTTGTGGTCCAGGTTGCGGATGGATTTGGCGGGGTGGACAATATCACGGTCGATGTGACGATTGAAGCCGTCAATGACGCGCCGGTACTGACGCCGGTAGGCAATAAGACTGTCCAACAAGGGAAGACCATCAGCTTCAGCGTTATCGCGCAAGATGTGGACTTACCCGGTGACGGCTTGACGTTCAGTCTGATCGGCGCTCCGGACGGAGCCAGTATTAACTCGGCCAGCGGCTTGTTTACCTGGACGACAGCTCCCGACCAAACCGCTGGTTTGTATCAATTCACGGTCAGGGTGAGTGACAGCGGCTCGCCGCAGCTGACAGATGAAACTGAGGTTCAAATTGAGGTGACCGACTTCTACGCCATCTTCCTGCCGTTTGTGATTGCCCCATAAACGCTTGTTCATCAGCACGAACCAAGGGGCTGTCCTGAAAATGGACAGCCCTTTGGGTTTCCTTGTACTTGAACGATTAAAAAATTACCGACAAAAGAAAACCACCACCCGCAATCTCATACCAGCCAGAACCGGGTGATGGTTTTTAAAAGGGTTATTCCAATTCGAACGCGCCGGTATACAGCTGGTAGTATTTCCCTTGCTGATTAATCAACTCGTCATGATTGCCGCGTTCGATAATACAGCCATTTTCGAGCACCATAATGACATCCGCATTCTGCACCGTAGAGAGCCGGTGGGCGATGACGAATACCGTCCGCCCTTTCATCAGTGCGTCCATACCGCGCTGAACGATGGCTTCGGTGCGCGTATCAATGGACGAGGTCGCCTCGTCCAGGATCATTACCGGCGGGTTGGCGACTGCGGCGCGTGCGATGGAAATGAGCTGGCGCTGCCCCTGAGAAAGTCCGCTGCCGTCACCAGTCAGGATGGTATTGTATCCTTGCGGCAGCATGCGGATAAAACCATCCGCATTGGCCAGTTTGGCAGCTTCGATACACTCCGTGTCGGTAGCGTCCAGTTTGCCGTAGCGGATATTTTCCATGACCGTGCCGGTGAACAGGTTGACGTCCTGCAAGACCATGCCTAATGAAGCGCGCAGGTCATCCTTGCGGATTTTTCTGATATTGATTCCATCGTAGCGGATTTTTCCGTCGGCGATATCGTAGAAGCGATTGATCAGGTTGGTGATGGTTGTTTTGCCAGCGCCGGTGGCGCCGACAAAAGCTACTTTTTGGCCGGGCTTGGCGTACATGCTGATGTTGTGCAAAACCAGCTGGTCCGGGTTGTAGCCGAAATCAACGTCAAAAAAACGCACTTCGCCCTGCAGTTCGGTGTAAGTCAGCGTGCCATCGCCATGCGGATGCTTCCAGGCCCAGGCCCCGGTGTATTCCGGACTTTCTATTATCTGGCCATCCTGTTTCTGCGCATTGACCAGCGTAACGTAGCCCTCATCAGTTTCAGCGGGCTCGTCCATCAGTTCAAAAATACGTTCTGCTCCGGCCAGCGCCATGATGATGGAAGCGAATTGCTGCGATACCTGGCTGATCGGCATGACAAAGCTGCGCGAAAGCTGTAGAAATGAGGCAATCATTCCCAGAGTAAGAATATTGGCCGGGCCAAGCCGCAAATTCGTTACGCCTTGCAGCCCTAAAGCACCGCCGGCAACAGCGATAATGATATACAGCAGGTAGCCCAGGTTGCCCATAATCGGCATGAGGATGTTAGAGTATTTGTTGGCTTCGGTCGCATTGACGCATAACGTTTCGTTTTTGACGCCAAAGCTTTGTTTGGCTTTTTCTTCGTGGCAAAAGACCTTGATGACACGCTGGCCGTTGATCATTTCCTCAATATAGCCATTGACATCACCCAACGATTGCTGCTGTTTGATAAAAAACGTGCGGCTTTGGGTGACGATATAGCGGCTGATTAAAACCATAAAAAAGACAAACAGCATCGTCACCAGGGTCAGCCACAGACTCAGCGAAAGCATTGAGAAGAAAATGACGATGATGGTCATTACCGAACTGATGATCTGCGGCAGACCCTGTGTGATCATCTGGCGCAGGGTGTCCGTATCATTGGTGAAGTGACTCATCACGTCACCGTGCGAGTGAGAATCAAAATATTTGACCGGAAGCGTCTGCATATGGGCAAACATATCATCGCGGATTTTCTTGAGCACACCTTGCGCAATGATCACCATGACCTGGTTGTAAACCAGAGCGGCTGCGACGCCTAAGAGGAAAATGCCCGCCATGATCAAAATCGCGTGCAGCAGGCCGCTAAAATCGGGCTGCGCCTGAATCAAGAGCGGTTCGATGTAATCATCGATCAGGACCCGCAAAAACAGCGATGAAGCCACACTGGCGCCAACGCTGATAAAGATACAAACCAAGACGACAACCAAAAGGAATTTATTATGGGTAATATAGCCTAACAGGCGTTGAATCGTTTGTTTCCCAAATTTCGGTCCGCGCGCGGAGCCTTTCATCGGTCTTCTCATCGGACTATTCATGATTGCTGCCGCCTTTTATCTGAGATTCATAGACTTCCCGATAAACCGGGCTGGTTTGCAGAAGTTCGGCGTGCGGCCCGGCGGTAATGATCTGCCCATTTTCCAGAACAACAATCTTGTCTGCATCCTGAACCGAGGCAACTCGCTGGGCAATGATCAGCTTGGTTGTATGCGGTATTTCGGCGCGGAAAGCCTGGCGGATCAGCGCGTCTGTTTTTGTGTCAACCGCGCTGGTGGAATCATCTAAAATTAAAATTTTTGGATGTTTCAGCAAGGCGCGGGCAATGCACAGACGCTGTTTCTGGCCGCCGGATACATTTGCCCCGCCCTGTTCAATGTAGGTATCGTAACCTTGCGGAAAACTCATAATGAAATCATGGGCCTGGGCTAACTGGCAGGCATGCACCAGGTCTGCGTCACTCGCGTTTTCATCCCCCCAGCGCAGGTTCTCTTTGATGGTTCCAGAAAAAAGGATATTCTTTTGCAGCACCATTGCAACCTGGTTGCGCAGCGATTCCAGGTCATATTCCCGGACATCGATGCCGCCGACCAATACCTGGCCCTGAGTGGCATCGTACAACCGCGGAATCAACTGCACCAGGGTGGATTTGGAAGAACCGGTTACCCCCAGAATGCCTATCGTTTCTCCCGAGCGGATGGTTAAATTGATCCCTTGCAGGCACATTACTTCGGCCGTTTTCGAGTAACTGAAACTGACGTTTTTGAATTCAATGCTGCCGTTTGGCACTTCATGGATTGGATCGGCTGGGTTGGTCAGGTCGCTTTTCTCGTCCAGGATTTCGACAATACGTTCGGCTGAGGCCCGCGATATGGTAATCATCACCAGCACCATCGAGAGCATCATCAGATTCATCAGAATCTGAGTCGAATAGGTGATCAGACTCATCAATTCGCCGGTGCTTAACCCCAGGACCGGATTGTTGCCTGAAGCGATAATCGCCCGTGCGCCAAACCAGGCAATCAGGATGGTGCAGGCATACAAACTGAACTGCATCAGCGGCATATTGAGCGTGATGGTCCGTTCGGCCAGCGTAAATTGATTGTATAGCTGGGTGGATACATTATCGAATTTTTTGTTTTCAAAATCTTCGCGGACATAGGCTTTAACCACACGGATGCCGTGCAGGTTTTCTTGAACAATATTGTTCAGATGGTCATACGTCTTGAAGACTCGTTCAAAAACCGGATGAGCTTTGCGGATGATTAAAAACAGGCCAAGGCCCAATACCGGGATGATCGACAGATAGATCAGTGACAGTTTGGCATCGATGGTAAAAGCCGCGATCAGTGCGAAAAGGATCATGATTGGACTGCGCATAACCATGCGTACAAGCATCTGATAGGCCATTTGAACGTTGGTCACATCGGTCGTCAGGCGGGTAATGATGCTGGCCGTGGAGAATTTATCGATATTGGCGAAAGAGAAATTTTGTACGTTGTAATACATGTCTTCGCGCAGGTTCTTCGCAAAACCAGAAGAGGCAATCGCGGCGGTTTTTCCAGCCAGCGCGCCGAAAAATAAGGCGATCAGCGCAAAAACGAACAGGGCTGCGCCGGTTTTGAGGATGTAGGTCATATCGCCTTTATCGATGCCGAAATCGATCAGGTTGGCCATAATCAGAGGAATAAAAACCTCCATAGTGACCTCACCAACGACTAATAAAGGGGTTTCGATGCTGGTTTTTTTATATTCTCGAATACTTCCGATTAGTTTTTGGATCATCAATAAAGCCTTTTTATATAATTGCAATGATTAAGGTGGTTGCATTGCTGGTTACTGTCAACCAGATAAGGCAGCAGAGGTGAAGATCAGGTGTACATTGTATGAAGTCAGATCCAATGATTCAACGCTTTCCGATTAAATCTGAATTCTGCCTGAGCATCCAATCAGTGTGGTTAAGTTGCTATTCGTTTGCAATGTTTTGTTTCATCCGTTCGATGAACGAAAAAAAAGTCTCCAATTCTTCTGTACTGAATCCGGCGGATAATTTATCTTCCATCTGTTTGCCGTCCGCTTGCATTAAGACGGAAATCTCCAGGGCTTTAGGCGTTAAAACCAGTTTTTTGAGCCGCGCGTCATTTTCAACCGGGCAGTGTTCGATCAGCCCTTTTTTAACCATCAAATTTATGACCCTCGAAGCGGTTGATCGGGTTATTCCGAATTCTTGCTCCAAATCGCGTTGAAATACATCTTGATCCTGGTGACGGGCAAGGTAGCCGATAATCCATCCGTTGCGATTGGTCATCTTGTCGATATATTTTTTATTGGCGAAACGGGACATGAAACGCACAATCGCGTTATTCAGTGAGCGCAGCTCAACGCCGATATGTTTTGAAGTCATTCGCTGTCCTTGATTTTGTACGACATACAACTGTTGAATATGCAACATTATCTCGTATACAAGCAGATTGTCAAGAGTTGATTATCAGGAAAGGTCACACGCAGGATGGTGGTTTGTTTGAAGAAATAGCGATAAAAATCACAATACATTTCCAGCTTTTTTTTGTACACTTAACCTGCGCGGAAGTTTTTAATTTTTCGCGCCGTACAACGATAAAGGTAATTGGTTTGGATATTTAGAAATTAAATAGAACGAGACAGTTTCACACCAGAGAGCCTTCGGACTCAGTTTACCGGTTTTTTCCGTTAACTTTTTTGTTCGAATCAACAGGAGGTGAAGTTTGTTTCATGCATTGGTAGGTGTAAAGCAAGTTCCGGATACCACCAATATTCGCATCGACCCGGAAACAGGCAGTTTGATCCGTCAGGGAGTGCCGACCATCATCAACCCGTACGACGCCCATGCGGTAGCCGCGGCTGTTGCCTGGAAGAAAAAACTAGGGGGAAAAGTCACGGTAATTTCTATGGGTCCGCAGAGCTGCGTGTCCACCATCCGCGAATGTATTGAGATGGGCGCAGATCGCGGCATCTTGATTTCAGCCCGCCAGTTTTCAGGGGCTGATACCCTGGCAACCTCCTACGTCCTGGCTGAGGTGATCCGCGCGGTACATGCTGAAGACCCGATTGACCTGGTGCTGTTCGGCAAGCAGGCAATCGATGGCGATACCGCTCAGGTGGGGCCGGGGGTTAGCGTCCGCCTGGGTTTCCCTTTGGTAACCTACGCAGTGAAAATTCACAACATTGATTTAGACGCACGTCACGCAGTCGTGGAGCGCAAGACGGAACGCGCCAATGAGGTGCTGCAGGTTAAACTGCCGCTCCTGCTGACATGCGAGAAAGAAATTGAAGAGATCCCCTTCGCCTCGCTGCCAGATCTGGTTTATTCATTAGATTATGAACCGGAAGTATGGACGGCCGAAAGCCCAATCGCTTTTCCGCCCGAATTAATCGGATTGAAAGGCTCACCGACGACGGTCAATAAAACCACTACTCCCGAGAAACATACCGCCGGAGCGGTTATTTCGGTGCAGACCGTAGGCATGCAAACAGCAGCCGAACGCATGCTCAGCGCAATGCAGGCGGCCGGGGTTCTGGTTGGTGATGGAGGTGTCGCATGAGCCGCAAATTCTGGGTTTACATTGAACAGGAAGAGGGCAAGGCGCACCCGGTGGCCTGGGAATTATTAGGCGTTGCCCGCCGGCTGGCGGAGCAGTTGCGCGCTGAAACCGGTGAAAATGATGTGCATGTCGAAGGGGTATTGGTCGGCAGCACCAATTTAGCGCCAATCGTGGAAGAAGCTGCCCGTTATGGCGCAGAAACGATCTATGTGGTTGAAGGCCCGCAATACAGCCATTATCGCAACCATCCATACTGCAAAGCATTGGTAACCCTGGCAGAAAAATACAAGCCGGAAGTGTTCTTAATTGGGGCGACTACTTTGGGACGTGACCTGGCCGGTTCGGTGGCTACTTCATTGGGTACCGGCCTGACAGCCGATTGTACCCAGCTGGAAATGGGAGAAGCGCGCGGCAGCACAGAAAAGCTGCTGCTGGCCACTCGTCCGGCTTTCGGCGGCAACGTCATTGCTACCATTGTCTGCCGGACGCACCGTCCGCAAATGGCTTCTGTCCGGCCGCGGGTCTTCCCGCTGCCGGCAGTGATTGAGGATCCGCAGGCTGCCGTGATACGCGAAGAAGTCACCATCACGGAAGAGGAGATCGGCGTCCAGGTATTGAAGCTGATCCATAACGCTGCTGAGAACGCCAAGATTGAATACGCCGATGTATTGGTGGCCGGTGGACGCGGGGTAGGCGGACCGGATGGCTTCCGCCTGCTGCAGCAACTGGCCGACGAACTCGGCGGGGTTGTGGCGGCCACCCGTCCCTGTGTGGATGCGGGCTGGATTACCTATGATCACCAGGTCGGCCAAACCGGCAAAACGGTTCGGCCGAAAGTCTATATTGCGGCCGGTATTTCCGGGGCAATTCAGCATAAAGTCGGCATGCAGGATTCAGACTGCATAATCGCGATAAACCGAGATCCGAACGCGCCAATATTTGAAATCGCCACCCTGGGAATTGTTGGTGATTTATTTGAGGTGATTCCAGGGTTGATTCAGCAGGTCCAGCAGCAGAAAGAGGCCCAACATGCCTGAGCAAAAGCAGCGTCCGCAAGGCAAATTGCAGTACGATGTGATTGTGGTCGGGGCCGGTTTGGCCGGTTCAGCCGCAGCGGCCACCGCCGCGCGCGGCGGCTTGAAGGTGGCGCTGGTCGAGCGCGGACAGACGCCCGGCGGAAAGAATTATTTCGGTGGTACGGTATACACACACGCGATCGCCGAGCTTTACCCGGATTTCATGGAGCGCAAACCACCTTTTGAGCGTCCGGTTACCGAAGCCGGATTCTGGTTCCTTTCGCCGGATGGGTTGACCAAAATGACGGCGCAGGGCGGGCACCTTAATCAGCAGCCGCCGGATGCGTACGTTTCGCTGATGACCCGCTTCAATGGCTGGTGGACAGAACAGGCGCAAAAAGAGGGCGTCTTCCTCATTCCAAAGACAACTGTCATGGAAGGTATTCGCGATGAAAAAGGCCGTGTAATCGGCGTGCGCACCGATCGCCCTCAAGGCGAGATCTATGCGCCGGTAACCATTATCTGTGAAGGGGTCAATAACCTGGTTACGCAGCGGATGGGGTTGATTAACCATGATCTCAAACCCGAGACCGTGGCCTTAGGCTGCAAGCAGTTAATCAGCCTGCCGGCTGAAACCATCCAGGCGCGCTTTGGGCTGCCGGACGCGAATCATGGTTTGGCAGTTACGGTAATGGGGGATGTATCTTTGGGACTGACCGGTATGGGCTTCCTCTATACCGGCCTGGATTGCGTCTCGGTTGGTTTAGGCGTTAACTTGAATGTGCTGCAAAAATATGCCATCAAGCCTTACGAATTACTGCAGCATTATCTCAGTCATCCGCAAATTGCGCCGTTGATAGCCGGCGGGCGGCTGATGGAGTACGGCGCGCACCTGATCCCGGAAGGCGGTTACCGCGCCATGCCGCGTCTGGCAGCGGATGGGGTGATGGTAGCCGGCGATGCGGCGGCGATGGTGAATGCCATCCACTGGGAAGGCACCAATATGGCCATTGTTGCCGGCAAAACGGCCGGTGAAACGGCTGTCGAGGCGCACCGGAAAGGTGATTTCAGCGAATCTGTTCTGAAAGATTACCGCCAGTCTTTGGAAGACCGTTTTGTGCTCAAGGATCTGTACCAATACCGGAATCTGACGCATTTCCTGGAAACCCACCCGGATTTCATGGAAGTCTATCCGAACTTCTTGAATGAAGCATTGGGTTCCTTCTTGAGTGGGTTCGGGAAACCCAAAAATAAACTCTATGCGGATATTCTGCATTCGTTAACCGAACACAAATCTTTGTTCCGCGCCGCAGGTGATATTGTCTCCTTTGGCCGGACGATTATGGGGCGGTGAGTGATGAGCGAAACAAACGCGAGTAAACCACAAATCGAACCGGAAGAAAAACTGCCGGAAGTTTATGTGGACGATATGCTGATGACGCTGAAATATTACGTTGACGAACAGCAATCGCACATACAATTAAAAGACCCGAGTGTCTGCCAGCAGTGCGGCGCAAAGATTTGCCTGAACTTCTGCCCGGTCGGTGCTTACCAGGAACAAGCCGACGGCAAGATTCTGATTGCCTTCCAAAGCTGCATTGAATGCGGGACCTGCCGGGTTATGTGTCCGGAGAACAACGTCAACTGGCAATATCCGCGCGGCGGATTTGGCGTGGCCTATAAATTCGGATAATCCTTTTCCTGAATAAAACAGAGAAAGCGCCGTCAGGTTTTGAAAACCGGGCGGCGTTTTTGCTTTTTTAATTAAACAAGGGCAGATGTTCTTGCGCCGGCATCAAAAATGGAGAAATGACCAGATTCTGGATAAACCTATAAACCAGAATTGAACAGATATGGGTTAAAATGGGAATGTTATCTATATTCTATACCGCAGCCGGGCCAGCGCCCGATCTCCACGGTAGTCTCCATATCTCAGGATAGATAGGAAAAACACAATGGAAATTTCAGAAACTACAATCGAAGTCAAAGAATCAGGCAGCACCATTGACCTTTACCATCGCCCGGAGAAATTAATCCGCATTTCGACTTTTGCGAATATTCTCTCCTGGGTCACCCTGGTGGTCTCTTCTTTAATTTTTGTTTATATGGGCGTCATCGTTGTTCAATCCCTGATGGCTGGCGCGACCTTCACCAATATGTTCTCAACCGTCATGCTGGCTTTCATGATCCTTTTACCTGGTTTGTTCCTGTTCGCAGCGCTGCAAATTCTGGGTGAATCGATCTTTGTTCTGATGGACATCGAAGAAAATACCCGTAAATAAACGCCGCCGCATTCATTGGCATTATTCCAATAACCGGTCAGGCAGCGAAGCGTTTCGTTCAGTTTCGTCTTTCCTGCCGGTTTTTGTTTAATCCAAAGCCTTAGCATGCCCGAAGCTGCGAAAATGATGGGCTTTCAAGTTTGAAAATAATTCTTTCACAAAAAGCGTTTCTACTTGCCGTAGGTTTTCGTATAATGGAATCTGGGCCGGAAACGAACGTGGGCATTGCAGGAAAGGAAATGAGTATGACCAAAAAACGAGGTCTTATCCTGGTGTTAAGTGCGGGATTCGCCGCATTGGTTTCCGGTTTTCTTCTGTATATTTTGCGATCTTTGCGCCTTGCGCCTCTTGAAACCACTCCCCAGCTTGGAACAGCGCCGGAGAAACCACAGGATTTTCTGCTTCCTGAAACCAGCGAAGAAATTAACTATCAGGCGCCGCAATTGATTCCAGATGATTTAACCCGTCTGCACGGCATCGGGGAGAAATCCGCAGCAGTGCTGGCGCAAGTCGGCATTGTAACCTATGCCCAATTGGCGAAAGTATCTGCCCAGGATATTAAGACTTTATTGGTTGAGTCTGGTAACCGAATTACCAACCCAGATAACTGGCCGCAGCAGGCAGGGTTTGCCGCCCGCGGTGACTGGGAAGGTTTGGCGAATTTTCTGGCGCAAAACACAGCTGCCTGATTGATTTGATTCCTCACGCGCCAGCTCATAGAATAATGTGAGGTGACGATGAAACGCTTTTTTCCGTTGCTTTCGGTCGTCTTGCTGGCATTGATTCTGCCGGCGCCCGCGGTTCTGGCTCAGTCTGGCGGCGGCACCCAGTTGTTCTTGCCGATTGTTAATCGCCCGCCAGATGGCCCGCAGTTGAAGTGGGCATATGGCGGCTGTTTTTCTTCCTGGTGCCAGACAGGCTGGTATTCATCGCCAGCCGTAGTCAACATTGATGGCGACGCGCAGGCGGAAATTATTGCCTCGACTTACGACCTGTTTGCCCTGGATGGCGTCAGCGGCGCAGAGCAATGGCGTTATGAAGATTCTCCCGGCGGACGCACCTGGCCGGGAATTGCCCTGGCGAATTTAAGCGGGGACTCTGCTCCGGAAATTGTGATTGCCCAGGGCGGGGGATATGTCACCGCGCTAACCACAGGCGGCGCGGTACTCTGGCAGCAGCAATTGGGCAGCAGTGAATTGCGCAGCCTGATGGTCACAGATTTAGATGGCAACAGCAGTTCCCCAGAAGTGGTGGCTGGCGCCGCGCGCAGCGGTTCGAGCAATACCTGGGTGCTGAACGCGAACGGCGTTACCCGCAGCGGCTGGCCGCAGGTCAATTCTACCGCCAGCGGCTATGCGGCTGGGATCTATAATACCAACGCGGCGGCTGGCAATCTCAATGGCGATGCTGCCCTGGAATTGATCATTCCCACGGATGTTCATTACATCCTTGGATTGAAACCGGACGGCAGCGCATTGGCCGCAAATAGCAGTGTTTATTCCGGGAGAGGGGTATGGGGGCTGGTCGGCGTTTGGGAGAATTATTCGGTTGAAGTGCGCGGGTGGGGCGAGTGCAGTCTTGGTTCTGGCCGCGATGAAAATTACCGCCCCAATTTTGCCGGTTCCCCGGCCACCCTCGCTGATGTCAACGGAGACGGCAGCCTGGAAATTATCGTAGTCGGCAATGTGTATGATTGTTCATACGATAATTATCCCTCGCGCTACTTGGGTCCCTTCATATTTAATGCCGACCGCACCCGTTTCAACAGCGGCGGGTACGACTGGCGTTCCACACCGGTGGATACCGGCGCGCCGCTAAACGAGGATTACAACGAAATTGAGAACGTCCAGCCTAATCCGGTGGTGGTCGATCTGGATGGCGATGGGAATAAGGAAATCATTTATCCCAGTTATGATGGGCGTATGCACGCTTTTTGGTTGGATAAGACCGAGCATGGTTCCTGGCCATTTGATGCGGCCATGCCGCAAGGCATTGAGTATGCTTCGGAGCCGGTAGTCGCCGACCTGGATAATAACGGCCTGGCGGAAGTAATCTTTGCAACCTGGCCGGAGAAGGGCAGCGGACGTTCCGGGCACCTGGTGGTGCTCAGCGCTGGCGGAAGTCTGCTTTACCGAGTCGAATTACCGGCGGCTCGCGGAGCGGATTGGAGCGGCGGGTTAGCTGCGCCTACGCTGGCGAATGTGGATTTGGACGCTGACCTGGAAGTGGTGGTATCAACCGTGCATGCCGGGGTGGCGGTGTATGACCTACCTGGCAGTGCCGGCGCGCGCATCCTCTGGCAAACGGGCCGCGGCTCCTATTCCCGTCAGGGGCTGGCAGAATAATGCGCATAGCCAATATACTAAACATTCCAGGGAAATAGGGCAGGGCGGGTGGCCAATAACAGGGCTGTGGCTTTTGTTAAGTCGCCAGCTGGCTTTGCATATCCCTTGTCAGGATAGGGTATTGTGATTTAATCAAGGCTATGAAAACCGTCACTGCCATCCTGATCGGCGCTGGCCAACGTGGGGCTGAGGCTTATGCGCCGTACGCATTATCCCACCCAGATGAAGTCCGTTTTGTCGCGGTGGCCGAGCCCAACCCACAGCGCCGGGCGGCGTTTGCCGCCGCGCATCAAATACCGGCAGACCGCCAGTTTGAAAGCTGGGAACCTTTGCTGGCTTTGCCGCAGTTGGCTGATGCGGCCCTGGTGGCCACACAGGATTGGCAGCACGTTGAGCCGGCCGTGGCTGCTCTGAAAGCCGGCTATCATGTGCTGCTGGAAAAACCGATGGCGACCAATATGACGGACTGCAACCGTCTGGTGCAGGCCAGCCAGGAGAGCGGCCGGCAATTGCACATCTGTCATGTGCTGCGCTATACCGGGCATATCCGGTTGCTGCGCGAACTGGTTCAGTCGGGTGTCATCGGCGATGTGGTCGATGTGGATCACCGCGAAAATGTCTCTTTCTGGCATATGGCGCATTCCTATGTGCGCGGAAACTGGCGGCGGTCAGAGCAGACCAGCCCGATGATTTTAGCCAAATGCTGTCATGACCTGGATATGCTGCCCTGGGTTCTTGGCAGCCGTCCGGTAACGCTGGCATCCAGCGGATCGTTGATGCATTACAAAAGTGAGAATGCGCCGGCCGGCGCGCCGCTGCGTTGCACCGACGGCTGCCCGGTTGCGGAAACTTGCCCTTATAATGCCCAGCATATCTATGAAGAGTTGACCCCGTTTTGGTATTCTTACAGCGAGACCTGTGTGCGCCCTGCCGAACGGTTTCTGGTGCGGCAATGGATTAAGAATCCCGGTCTGGTGCGGGCCTTAAAATTGTTTTATCCGCCGCTGCGTATGGTTACGGATTACAACGGCTGGCCGCTGACGGTGCTGACCCAGGCACCGACACCTGAGAAGGTTCATCAGGCATTGCTCGATGGTCCTTACGGGCGCTGTGTCTATCATTGCGATAACGATGTGGTCGATCATCAGGTTGTGCAGATGTATTTCGAAAATCAGGCGACGGTTACACTGACCATGCACGGCCATTCGCATGTTGAGCATCGTTCGACCCGTATTGAGGGCACCCGCGGGCGTATCCAGGGCGTTTTGGGTAATGGCGGCGCCTGGCTGACGGTGGAGGATCACCGCTCTCGCAGCAAAAAATTCTACGACACCAGTCCGCAGCCGGGAGAAGGTCATGGCGGCGGCGATCCGCAGTTGATGAAGGATTTTGTCGCTTCAGTGGCTCGCGGCGGAAATCCGCCAGAAGTGCTGCAAGGCGCGCGGGATGCATTGGCCAGCCATGCGCTGGCGTTCGCTGCCGAGGAAGCGCGCTTAAAGGAAAAGACGATTCAAATTGCTGAATGGATGAATAGTAATGCGTATAGCCAATAAAGGCAGCTAACTTGGTTTTGATAATGATATAAAAATTCGCTAGCAGTTAATGCCGGCGAATTTTTATATCATTTGCTGCCGAAGGGGCAGGGTCTTAGTTGGGGGTGGCCGGCGTGACCGGTACCACCGGATTGAGACCCTCTCCAAAGACAAGCTGCGGGAAGGAACCTTCTGTGGTGAAGATCAACTTGTCGGTATCTTTAATCGCGCCGGCGTTGGCCAGAGCCATTTGATAATAGTAATAATTCGGATTGCTGCTGTAAAGTTCAGCCATTGCGATTTCTTTAGCAAGATCAGCTTTAGCCAGTTCGGTCGCGGCGACTGCTTTAGCCTGGTTGATTTCCAAATCACGCTGAGCGGAAAGCAAGTCATTGGCTTTTTCTGCGTCAATAACGGCTTTTTCAGCGATCAATTTCTCTTTTTCCAATTGAGCCAGGGTAATTTCCTGCCGGGCCTGCTCCTGCAGCTTGCTCTGTTCCACTCGGATGGCGGCTTCTTGTTCAGCCTGCTGGGCTGCGCCTTCGGCAATTGCTTTCAGACGGTCCTGTTCGGCTTTTTCAGTATCCAGCCGTGATTGGGTGATAGCATCCAGTTTGGCTTGAACTTCTGGGCTGAGCGTAACGTTTGGAACGGTAACATTGGCAATTGTCAAACCAAAAGGTTCGCCTAATTCATTGAGCTTATCGTCAATGCACGCGCCTAAATTATCGCGGTCTGAACCAATCACGCTGTCTTGGAAGGGTTTGTCGCCAACGCACGACTTCATCGCCTGGTACGCCAGTTTGTCCAGGGTATCCATTAATGCCTGGTCGTTGGTATAGACAGTCTGGTAGCGGGTCCATAACTGGCGCAATTGGGCTACATCAGTGCCTAACCCGGGGCGGAAGGCAGTACCGAATACCGAAACGCCCAGGCGCTGCTGGTCAGCGGTAATGACCTCGGGGTCTTCGGTCGTAAATTGAACCCCGGCGGTCGAATACTTGTCCAGGCGAACAAACAGCCCCACGTCGCTGTAAATCCCTGGACCAACGACATCAACGATCTGTCCGCCGCGTTGTTTGATCCCGATTTCCTGCGGATCAACTCGTTTAAAGAAATAGAAGTGCGGGCTAAGAGCCGCGATCAGCACAGCCAAAATCACAAGGCCGCCAAAGAGATAGATGATTCTGCGCAGACGCGCCTGTCGAATGCCGCTACTGGTAATGTTTGCCATGTTCGGGTTTACTCCTCCTCAAGAAAAAGCGTGGTGCGAATCAGATTATTATCATACATACGAAATAGTGAATATTTCGTTTTATTTCTGACGATTTTCATCATTAACCGGCTGATGGTGAACAGTTAAGCTCTTTTTGATCTCCTCTTAATACTGCCAGGATATGCTTTGCATGGGTATGAAGCCTGATTTGGAATAATTTTAACAAGTACCTTGCCCGTGGTATATAAGCGGGCCAGATAATGATGCGATGAGGAGGGCAAGATGGGGTTTGCTGATATACATATCCATTCAGTTTATAGTTACGATGCCACCGGGACTATCCCGGCTATTTTGAAATTCGCGGCGGAGCGGACGGATTTGGACATCATTGCCATCACCGACCACGATTCAATGCGCGGTGTGCATCTGGCGCAAAGCCTGGCGCCGCAATATGGAGTGCAGGTCGTTCCGGGCTGCGAAGTATCTACCTCAGACGGACATTTGCTAACGCTTTTTGTCGCTGAACAAATTCCAGCCGGATTAAGCCTGATTGATACTGTGCTGCGAGCGCGCAATTTAGGCGGCCTGTGTGTTGTGCCACATCCGCAGGCTGCCGGCACTTCCAGTGTGCGCTACCCGGTGCTGGAGGCCGCCTTGGAAAATGAGCGGGTGCGAGAAACATTGGTCGGCATCGAGACCTTCAACGGCGGGCTGGTATACACCCGCAGCAATCAGGATGCACGCGGAAAGGCGCGTGAGTTCGGCCTGTCCGCATTGGGCAACAGTGACGCCCATATTTTGGAGATGATCGGACAGGGCACGACGGGTTTTGCCGGATATACGCTGGAGGATTTTCGTAATTCTTTGCTTGCCGGAAAGACCTTTGCCCGCGAAGGACATCGACTGTCTGGCAGCGCGGTTTTGCGCCGATATTTGCCGCGCTACTTCCTGCGCCGGTTGGGTTGGGCTGCCTGGACCAGCGGACCGCAGGCGCCGATTAAAATGACGCGCCTTTCGCAGACTATCGATCAGCAGCCGGGTTAGCCGCGCGGGTTTACGAGCTGCCCCGCAAGAATTCGATTGATATATTAAAAAGGCCGGCAGGAATCTGATCCTTGCCGGCCTTTTCCTTCAAAAATGTTCTATGGTAGGTAAACGGAGGCGGTCATTCCCCAACGCAGCAGCGCATCGACATTCTGCAAGCTGACTTTGACCGTGTAGGTGACATCTCCCAGATGCGAAGTGGCTACCTGGCTGATTTCCGTCACAGTGCCGGTGTAGCTCTTTCCGGGCAGCGCGTCGAATGTAACCTTGACTTCATCGCCGGTTTCTAAATCAACCACCATCAACTCGGTCAGGTCGTCAGTTTCAACAATCCAGTCATTCTGGCTGGCGACCACCACCACCGGTGAGGCCGGCGCAGAATACTCACCGACTTCGGGATAAGTCTGATAGACCATACCGTCGAATGGCGCCATGATTTTTGCCTGATCAACAGCTGTTTGCGCGGCGGTAACTTGATCCTTGGCCTGCGTCAGGTTGGCTTGTGCCAGCGCCAGGTCGTCTTTATTAGGCCCATCGCTGAATTTGCTCTGGGTCAATTTGGCATTGTCCAGGTTGGTTTGAGCCACATCTACTGCAGCCTGCGCGCTGTCTTTTTCATTGACGAGCAAATCGTAGTCGCGCACAGCCTGATCGTATTCGTCCTGTTTGTCATCGAGCGCGTCTTCAGCATCTTTGCGTTTCTGAGAATCGGGGTCCAGGTCCTTGACATCGTCAACTGCGTCTTTGGCATCGTCCAGGTCGCTTTTCAAATCGTTGACTTTTTCTTTGGCGTTATCGACATTGGTCTGATACTGGTCCGTGTCAATCTCTTTGAGTTTATTTTGCGCTTCAATCAGAGCCTTCTGTGCAGCAGCGACAGCCTGATCCGCCTGAGATTTAGACAGGCCGGCTGTGTCATTCAGCCGGTCCAGCTTTTGCTGCGCATTGGTAAGTTGGGCCTGGGCAGCGCTGAGACTGGAGAGCGCCTGGTCTAAATTCTTTGAAGTGACCAGGATATCGCCAGCTTTAACGGATTGGCCTTTTTCAACGGCATACGCCGCAACCACACCGCCGTTGGCAAAGGGCAGTTCGGCGTGCCGGGCCGGAACAAGGTGGCCTTCTGCGACGTTTGCTGCGGGCACTGAGGTTTCAGAGACGATCAGAGGCTCGGGTGCATCACTGGTGGTGGTGTTGCTGTTGAAAAGTGAGCAGCCGGCACTCAGGGCGCCGATCAGCGCCAGAACGGCAATTGGTTTTAACAGGCGGGATTTAAGCATGGCATCCTCCAATTTATTCATACGAGAGCACTTCTCGAATGGTTAACTGTACGGCGTTTCGAGCCGGGAAATAACTGGCAGCAAGTGAAAAGACCATTGCCACCCCGAGCCAGATCAAGAACCCGGTGGGGGTGAAAATTACCGTGAGCGGTGAACTAAAAATGGCGAAGCTGATGGTGTTGGCCAGTAAATATGAGATCGGAATGGCCAGGATAGAGCCGATCAGCCAGCTGATGAAACCAATCAGGCCGCCCTCGATCATGACCAGCTGCAGCACGGACTGGTTTGAAGCGCCAATAGCGCGCAGCACTCCGATCTCGCGGGTGCGTTCCATCACGTTCAAGCTCATTGTTCCGGCCAGTCCGATACTGCCTACCAACGCAGTCAGCAAAGCCATAATCATCAGGAAAATCGAAAGCGCATTAAGTCCATCCGCGCTGGCTTCGTTCAACGCCTGTCCGCCGGTGGCTTCTACGACCTGATAACCGGCGTCTGAATAGACCTGTTCAACGCGGCTGGCCAATTCTTTTTGCTGCTCCATCGAAAGATTGGGTGTGGCAGACATGAACCGGTAAGTCGTGGACGAATTCATGGTATGAGTTACCTTAGCCAGAGCCTCATAAGGCGCGTACGCCAGGTAACCTCCGCTGGTGCCGGCCAATTGGAAGAATCCGGTCACCAGCCAATCCGACTCTTTGCCATCAATTTTGAGGCGGATCGTGTCGCCGGGCTTCAGGTTCGGGAAGGCGAAGCGGAATAATTCGTTCAGTGCGACAGCCCGTTCGTCGCCGGGTTGCAGCCAGCGGCCTTCCAAGACGATTGGTTTAACTAACTCACTGTTGATGGGCGGGGCGATGATATGAATGGTTTCACCGGAAGATCCATCGGCAAAGATCATTTCAGCCTGGGTAGAACCCCATGCCTCAACATGCTGAATGCCTGGAATGGTCAGGCCGGTGGCAACGACCTTATCAGCGCGGTATTGATTCTCGAAGGTCAAATTTACATCCGCCAGGAAATAATTACCCATCAAGTTGATGTGGTTGGAAAGCGAAGCATCGACGTTGAAGGTCGCGGTGAAAATTGCGCCGCCTAAGGCCAGAGTCATAAACGTCATGATCAGGCGTGTGCCTTGCCTGAACGTATTGCGCATGGAGAGCAGCATCGGGCGCGGCAATATTCGCCCGGCTTTCTGAATATTGACATTAGCAGAGGAAGCGCGCACCGGATTATCGGGAACTCCGGAAATCGACTGCTGAACGCTGACGCGGGTACCCTGCAAAATGGGGATTATGCCGGCGATTTGCGGCACCAACAACGCCAGGATGACTTGCAGCCAGATGGCTTCAGGAATGAAATAGGGTGCCGGCGCAAGGTAATTGAGAATTCCTGAAAGAAAATCCGTCAGTAAAAAGCCGGTAATTCGGGAGAGCGGGAGTGAAATTGCCAGGGCAATCAGGCTGAAGCACAAAATCAGAATCATATATAAACCGATGATCTGGTTTCGGCGCGCGCCGATGGTTTTCATCATGCCAATTTGCTGCGTCTGCTGCTTGAGCAGCGCAGTCAAGGTATTCGAGATTAAACTGCTGGAAAGGAATAGCACCAAAGCGCCCAGGACCAGCAAAATACCTGTGATCGCCTCAACATAGGAATGATTAGGATGGTCAATCGAACGGTTAAGAATGGTGGTGTAAACCACATAGCCGCTGTCTTCGACTTCGTTCTTGACCTGGTTGGAGAGTTCGCGGATCGTATCGATATTGGTCCCACCATCCGCCAGGGTCACATAAAGCAAATTGTACGCGTCGGTCTGTTCAAACCATTCCAGCGATGATCGATCAATATAACCTTGAATGGGTGCGACAAAAAAACCGCCGCCAATCCCTGAAGCGCCAATCGTCTGGTCCTTGATAATGGCGGTTACCGGAACTTCCCGAGAATCGCCGGAGGCCAGTTCCAGTTTGACGCTTTGCCCCAGGTTGATGCCCAGGTCTGGGAATTTGTAGGTATCGACCGCCATCTCGTTTTCAGCCGGCGGCCAGGTTCCCTGCAGCAAATAGGGCTTGTCAACAGACATGCTTTCCGGGTCTGAAATGGCTTTAATCTGAATGCTTTTCCAGATGCCCTGGTCATTCTGGACGCGGACGGTAAAGGTACGTACGCCCAAAACAGATTGGACGCCATCCATTTTAGCAATTTGATCAACCAGATCATCGTCAAAGTCAGACATGATCAATTGAATATTGGCCGGATTCGTGCTGCGGTAGCCTTGTTCCATAGCCGAAGGAATCACTACCCGCAGTGTGTCGATCAGACCAATGGCAAACAGGCCAACGGCAATGGAGAGAATAACCAGAACCGACCGGGTGCGGTTGGTCCACAAATCAGCAATAACTTTACGCCAGCGCGGCCGGGCTAAAACCATAAGAACCTCCGTTTGCGCTGCGGCTTTGAGCTTTTGTCGGAAACTGCCTCACGCAAGGGCAAAGCAGGCGCTTTGTGATTGCGTCCTGGCATGGTCAGCATGGATTGCAAGGCCGGCGAAGCTGCCACAATGGCCGGCAGCTCGGCAGTGTTGATTTTCAACGCCACGGCGCCTTCCTCGGGGCCGGCCAGCAGAACCTCACGCGGATGCAACTGCGTTGAGGAGACAAATTCACCGGCGTGCCAGCCGCTGGGGGAGGAGGTGGTGGCAGCGGCACCGCTGACGATAACCCAAACAGCCGGGCCATTATCGTCGGGCGTGTGAATTGGCTGCCCGGGCGTAAAGGTCACACGCTGCGCGGCTTTGGTCAACTGCAGCAGGGTGGGGTGGGGGAGGTCTGCGAACGCTCTGGCAATAGATTCATCCACCAACTGGCCATCAGAAAGGATGACGGTGCGATTGGCGCGTTTAGCCAGGTTTGCATCGTGAGTAACCATCACGATGGTTTTTCCTTCACTGACCAGCCGCTCGAAAATACCGAATACAATTTCCGCTGAAGCCGAGTCCAGGTTGCCCGTCGGTTCGTCGGCCATGATAATCGGCGGATTATTGGCCAGCGCGCGCGCGATGGCGGCGCTTTGCTGCTGGCCGCCAGAAACTTCACCGGGGTATTTATTGGCAAAATCCTTTAAACCGACCAGATCTAATAATTCACAGGCGGTTTTCTCACGTTCGGCAGGGTCGATCTTTCCGCACAGATCCATTGGCAGCAGGATGTTTTCGGCCAGTGTAAGAACCGGGAGCAGTTGAAAGAATTGAAACACGACGCCCATGTTGAATCCACGCCAGACCGACAATTGTCCTTCTTTCATCTGGTGCAGGTCTGTCGAGCCGACGAGAATATTACCGGAAGACGGCCGGTCAATGCCGGTGAGCATATTGATCAATGTGGATTTTCCGCTGCCAGATTTACCAATAATGCTGACGAATTGTCCGGCTGGGATATGCAGATTGATGTTTTGCAGAGCCGGCACCTGGCCGGCTTGCGTGGAAAAATATTTGTTTACCCCCTGAACGTTGATCGAAAGCGCTTCTTGCGCGCTGGTGTTCAGGTTCATGCCGTTACCCTCGCGTGAATTTCTTGTCCGGCAATCAATCCATCGGCAATTGTCAATGCGCGCGTTGTCCGATCAGCCAGTGAATGGTCATGGGTGACCATAATGATGGTTTTTCCCTGGCCGATTAAATTCTCAAAAAGGTTGAAGATGGTCTCGGCGGTGGTTGTATCCAGGCGCCCGGTGGGCTCATCAGCCAGAAGAATCGGCGGATCGTTAACCAATGCCCGGGCAATGGCCACACGCTGCTGCTGGCCGCCAGAAATTGCGGAAGGCAATTTTAAGGCATGGTCTTTAAGTTCAACCTGATCCAGCAGATACATAGCGCGTTCGTAACTGGCGCGGCGCTGGTAAAGCCCGCAAAAATCCATTGGCAGCATAATATTATCGAGCAGGTTGAGGGTCGGCAGCAGTTGGAAAGATTGGAAAATGACGCCGATATTTTTTCCGCGCCACAAAGCCAGGTCGGATTCATTCAAGCTTTGGACGTTCACGTCATTGACGATCACCTGTCCCTCTGATAAATGATCCAGCCCGGCGATCATATTCACCAACGTGGTTTTCCCCGCGCCGGATTTCCCTAAAATGCCGAGAAATTCACCAGCGTGAACCTCAAGATCAATGCCTTTCAGCGCCTGAACTTCAACGCCGCCGGTCGCGTAAGTCTTCTTTACGCCCCTCAGCGAGATCAGGGGAGATTGCGTAGCTACCATTGTTAACCTTTATTCTTTATTGGTCCCAGATACCCAGATCATTGGTTTTAGCTTGGTCCTGGGCCTGTTTAAATATCTGGCTGCAGGCGGTATCGGGACGATAATCTTTCGCCCGCGCCATGCCTTGCGCAACCAGTTCATAATTGACAAACGTATCATCGATGACCACATACCGCAGCAGCCGGTCATATTGATCGGTTTCAGATGTATCGCGGTAAAGTTCGACTTCCTGGCCATCCACCAGCAAAGCATTCAGTTGTTTGGCTTGTTGGGCCAGGTCGTCCTCAGCGGAATCGAGTTCCGGCGTATCGATACCGATATAGCGTACCCGGTAGCGTTCGCCGTCAATGTCAACCGTGATTGTGTCGCCATCGGCAATGTGCGTCACGGTAGCGGTCTGCGGGGTCTGTCCGGAAGGAATGCAGGAAAAAGATTCATCGGGGCTATCGGCGGCTGGCGGTGCAGATAATTCCATGCAGCCAGTCAACAAGCCTGATATCAATGCGAGCATGAAAATAGAGCGCAGTGGTTGCATCAGTTTCATTCTAATACCGATCGGTATTTTTTTATAGGCATTGAACATAAGAATCTCGTTAAAAATCTAATTACTTCTGATTTGTATAAATAATCAGAAGTAATTAGACCTCCAAAATTGTTAATCCTTTTTCTCCCTTCATCTGTATAATTAGTTATATAAAGCATTGTAGGGGGAAATCCAGCGATTTAGGTTTTCTGTCAGACTGCATACAAAAAAAGCATACGCCGCAAATGTGATCTTTTTATTAGTACTTATTCTGTTTAAGGGGTCATCTTATGCTAAATCGAAAGCAATCTCATAAACTGCCTTTCCCGAAGTTCTTAATCAGGTCGGCATGGCTATTAATCTCGATTTTTGTTATCGCTTTTTCGCCCGCTACCACAAGTTATGGAAGCTCTGATTTCGATATTGATCGGACTTTGCAAGAAGAAATATTTTTTTCTTGTACTGAAAACTTGACCCCAAACAAGGCTTACCTATTAAAACCTGCGGTTATTGGAGATCAAGCATTTCTGATTTTATTTAACGCTGAATCTGGAAAATATGAAATTTGGAAGTCAGATGGGACAACCTCTGGAACGGAAAAGCGTACTGCGCTGCCTGATTTTCAGGATGTGCAGTTTTCTGGGATAACGATAAATAATCGACTAATCTTTACAGGCGAAACCATCGTCAATCATTACGGTTTGTATTCCAGTGACGCATATGCGTCGCCAGAGTTATTGTATGGCAATGACACTCACGGCGGTGAGGTGTATGGCGGATATTATTATTTTTATGTCTATAACAATTTTACGGATCAGCTTTGGCGCACCGACGGGACCTTTGCCGGTACAGAAATGATCAGAGCATTTGACTCGGCCATGTATTGGTCAGAACTTCCGTATTTTTTCCTGACCGGTGAAACTGATCAGGGACTATGGTATTTGGATGATAATAACCTGGAAGTTCGCCATTTAAATTCCGATTCTGAATATTATGATTCGTCGGTCGAGCCGCTCAATGCGGATAAAGCACTGATCGCAAATAATCTGCTTGACGGTACGGTAAACATCCTGGTAACAGATGGAACGGATGCGGGAACGAGTCTGCTGAAGGCCATTCCCCAGAAAAATTTTTATAAAGCAGGTCACAGCGACCAGTATACGTTTTTTCAGATCTCCCTTTCTTTGAACTCAAATTGGAGAACGCTCTGGCAGTCAGACGGTACCGTTGACGGTACCTTTGAGATCGACCCAACTTTCCAGATCGATGATATTGAGAATTCATTTAATAATGGGGACGCGATGCTAGCAATGGTCGATAACGGCTCCGATCATTTGATTATCCAGGTCAGCGGGGCTGATGGCGGCAGTATTGATGTACTTGCGGAAAGCGAAAACGCCTGGCGGTCTTACAATCCCTTTGTGCCATTTCAGGGGAAAGTGTTTTACCTGGATACGCTGGGTGGTACAGCCACATTGTTCTCGATAGAAAATCGTGTGGTTTCACCTTTAACTGCCTCTACGGTTTCTTTTTATGATGCAAATGAATTGCGATCTTCACGTTATGGATGGTTAACTTTCCTTGGAAAAGATGGAGATAATCGCTCAACCATGTACATTTCGGATGGTACTGCGGCGGGCATAAGACCAGTTTTTACGCTTCCCCAGACTGATGCAGCCATTCAAACCTTTGATTCGCAGTCCGGGAACAAGGTTTTTATCTGGGCATCCTTTGATGACCCATCCACACTCATGACGAGGCACCATTTCTATGCCTGTCAGGTTTTTAGCCAGAAAGTATATTTACCATTGCTGATACACTAGAACCCCAACCCTATACTATTTAAAAATCGCCCATGAAAACAGTGGAAAATCCAACTGTCTTTTATGGGCGATTCCTTTATTTGCTCAATCGATTCTTTTGCTAGTCGCCAGTCC
>DAISHK010000005.1:0-73 GCA_036822575.1 Bellilinea sp.
AGAGCGCACGGTTCACATCCGTGAGGTTCGGAGGTTCGAGCCCTCTCGCGCCCACTTTCAACCCTTTTTTTCC
>DAISHK010000005.1:173-219101 GCA_036822575.1 Bellilinea sp.
CAAGCACGTTTTCCCAGACCGTGAGGTTCGGAGGTTCGAGCCCTCTCGCGCCCACTTTCAACCCTTTTTTTCCGTCGTGACTCAAAACAGAAACCTTCCGGGAGTGTGTTCCTGGATGGTCAGAGGGCCAGACCCTGGCAGGTTTGGCCCTTGATTTTTTAATCATTCAGTATCGTGTAATCAATGGCGATGTCAGCAAAATCACCGTTTGCCCATGTAAAAGGTGAAGTTGGAGCAAAAACAGTGGCTCCAGATGAAGAGAAGAACGAATTCAAAGTGCTGCTGCCACGAGGTAAACGTGCTATGCCCACAACAGTTGTACTGGTACTAGCATCTCTTGCATAATAATTCCCGACGTTAACTAAGGAAGAAACGGCTTGCGTACCTGCAATCATAGGCATAGAAAAATTCCACGTACCAGAACCGAAAGTGGTAGTCGAACCGGCAGCAAAATTGATCCATGCACGACACGTAGTGTCAGTAACTGTGAAGGCTCCGAGCAACCTTCCATCCCCTACAACGGGATTCGTAGTAGAGGCAGTCAAAGCAACTGGGTAATTGAAGCGGCTAGGAAAATCTGGCGGTGACGCATAACTGAAATAAGTATTTGTAATCACGCCGCTTGCTAAAGAATAATCTAAGTTAGCCACCAGATTGACCGTGGTCAGGTTAGTCCCACTGCTAAACGTACTCGAAAGGATGTAGCTGTATTTCTGGCTTACGTTATACCCCTTCCACTTCACGCCGACCCTGAGTAATGCGGACCAGTTCCCCGGCAACGTGAAGCTAGTATCGCTTACCCGCGTTCCATTCGGGAGCGCAATCCAGCCGACTTCTAAATTCGCCATGCGCGTGGTGAGTGCCGCCTGCAGATTCGCCGGCGTGATATACATGGTCAGTGGGATACCCGTCGGATCGTGCACAATCGGAATCAGGTCCCCGTTGCTCGGTGTGGTCAATTCGGTTAATTGCGTGATCTTCTTATCTTCAGCCATATCAGCCTCCAGCGAATCCCAGGGCAATGATATTGGCTTCCTGCAGCGCCACGTTCCCGGCGCCGGCGCCTGTATTGGCCAGTTGCAGCTTCACAATCCGGTCGCCGGCGGCCACGTTCTTGAAATAGACGTTGCTGAACGGGACCCAGGAAACGTCCGTCGTGCCATCGTTGCAGCTTTTTGTTGCGAACACATTGGCATTGGCGGTCCCGTCGACCACCAGCCGCGCCGAGACTGCGCTGTACAGCACTGTCGGGCGAAAAGTACCAGCCGCCAGCGCCACGATGAAGCCCGCTCGCGGCATGTTCAGCGTCAGCGCCAGCCCGGTCACATCCACAAACGCAGTCGAGGACGTGGTGAATTCGGAATAAATTTCATCGTAGCCGATCAGCGGCGCCGCCGGGTAGCCCCAGGCCGGCGCTCCGCTGCCCGCCGTCAGCACCTGGCCGGCTGCGCCGATGGGCAGCCTGACCTTGGCCGCCGCCCCGCTGTAATACTCCATGTCGCCGGCGGCCGACCCCTTCCAAAGCGCAATCAGGTTATCCCGCAGGTGGGTATTTAGCATCGCGGCCGTCACCAGCTCGCCGACGCTCCATGTTTTTGGTGAAGTCCATGCCATAATAAAAATTCTCCTTAGTAACCCAGGATGGTGGTGCTGTCCAGCTCGCCCCGTCCGGCCGTTCCCAGCTCCCAATACACTTCGCGCAGAGAAAGCGCTTCCGCCAGAGTCCAGGTATAGGTGATGATCCCGGCTGCTTTCAGTTGATATTCGACCGCCTGGATGTAGTAATACGCGTCGATGCCCGATTGCGATTCGGCCAGGTGGATCAGGTCGCCGATATCGTGATAAAGAAAAGCCTGCATCAAATCGTCCGCCGCGTTCGCCTGGAAAGAGACCGTGCGCGCCTGGCTTCTCGGCATTTTATATTGCTCCAGCATCACCTGGCCGACGCTCGCCGACGCGTACACGTCGTTCTGATATTTCTGGTCGATGGTCAATTCGCTGTACTCGTATGCCAGGATTGAGGCGCTGTCCTGGGTGACGATCTCGACCGGCTCATAGATGTAAATGCCCAGGCCACGCGCCTGCAGGTGGGTCACGTATCCGGTCGCCGCGCTGCCGTTGCTCAGGCTGTAATCGATACCCGAGCTGTCGTACACCGCATTCACCGTCAGCGAAGCGGTGACATTCGTGCCGCTGCCGTTCTTAGCGGTATTCAGCAGGTAATCGGTGGTCGCCGCCGGCGCGATCATACTCCGCCCGTTAACCGATTTCGCCAGGCCGTTCGGATCGCGGTAGGCTGCCCGGAAGGTCTTCGTCTCGCCGCTCGCCAGGCTGATCGGTTCGCTGATACTGTAGAGCACAGCCGTGGCGGTATCCATCCGCCGCGGGTAGCTTTTGATCTTGACCGCGTTGGCCAGCAGAGCCCCATGCACCACGTCCATATCCATCGCGCGGTTATCGAAATTCACCGTCGTGGCTTCATTCAGGACGATCCGGCCTCCGTCCTCCAGCAGCAGGTAACCGCCGTCTTCGGCCAGCAGCCTGCCGCTCAAGGCGGCCGATTGCGGGATCGGCGTCAATTCGCCGTCCGCGTTGCGCCGGTGCCGACCTTCGACGACCAGGGTCTCGCCGTCGGCTTTGTCGCGCCGCAGGTAGATGTAACCCAATTCGCTCAGCGCCAGCTTCCCGAACTCGGTCGCGATTCGCGTGGTCGATTTGACATCGTCGAACACGGTTGTGAAGGTGTCCGCCCCGGTTCCGTACATCTGGTGCTGCGGCGCGCTGGGCATCAAGGTCACCAGTGTGGCCGCCGCCTGGTCGATACGCTGGTCGTACCCGACCGCCACCGCAACCGGATATTTGTTCGCCAGATCGAACCAATCCACCGCGCTGACCTCGACCTGTTGCGGGGATAATCCGCTTTGCGGCAAAATCGAAGCGACCTTCCCGCGAAACTTGCAGAAGATCTCCCCGTCGTAAGCGATCAAGACGCGGAAAGGCAGCCCGGTGCTCCAACCGGCTAATTGCTTGGCATGTCCCGGAGAATAATATCCTGCCACACCGCCCAGGCAGCCCTTATCGTTGCGCAGCCGGAACTTGAACGTGCCGGTCGACGCGACGCGGTCAGTAGGCCCGCTGCCCTGAATGCCATACACGCAGCTCTGCTCGCCGACCACATCGCTGGAAATATCCAACCAGGTACTGTTGATTAGAATCTGGAAAAGAATGTTTGTTGGATAGGCTGTGCTCATCCCATGACCTGAACCATTGCGTCCCGCAGCGCGCGCGCCAGGACAAACTCGTCCAATTCTCGCCGCTGATTTAACTCCTCGAGCAGAGTTGCGATTCGGCTGCTGTCGGTCTGCCCGCCGCCGCTCAACGGGTCCGGCGGTGTGCTTTCGATTTGCGCCGCGAAACTCGGCAGTACATTCACTGCCGTGCGTTTCATTTCCTTATTGATTCCCCGCAAGCCCAGCTCGAACGGCGTCGGGCTGCCCGGCGTCAGCCAGCTCGGCAGCTTCAGGTTGCTCAATTTATCCGCCATGCGTCCGATCCAGCCGATCACGTCGCTGATTGCGCCGGAGATTCCGTCGATGGCCGCCCGCAATTTTTCGGAAAGGAAATCCGCAAACTTTTGCAAGATAGCCTGGCGAATTTGATCCAACATCATAAACGAGTTCCAGGCATCCTTGCCGAAAATCACGATTACAGCGATCAGCGCCGCCACAGCCGCGATTAATATCAAAACCGGAGCGCTCACCGCGCCGACGGCCGCAGCGATACCTGGAAACACGGTGCTCGAAAGAAAAGTACCCACGCCAGCCAGACCGCCCCCCGTCCCAAATAGACCGATCACCGTTCCGACCACTTTAACGATTCCGCCAATGCCGGTAATCAGCGGGCCGGCGGCCGCCACCACGGCTAGGAAACCGACCACGGTTTGCCGTGTGGCTGGGTCCATATTGTTGAAGCCCTGTAAAATCGGTATCAACGCTTTCATGAATTCCAATGCTACCGGCAGTAATTCCTGGCCCATCGTCGCAGAAACGTCGGTCAGGGTTGCCTGCGAGATGCGCGTCGAGTTGGCCAAACCGTCCGACGTCTTGCTGAAGTCGCCCATCTCGTTGGTGCTTTGCGACATAAGCAGGCCGTAACGTGCCAGCGCGAGTTCGCCCTGTGTAAGCTGCTGTCCGACCGTCCCTATTCCATTGGCCGCGGCGTAAGCCTCCACCTGCGCCTGCTGCAGATTCTTACCGATGGATAGCAACGGCTCGCTTGATCCGACCATGCCAGCCTTGATTTTCTCGAAAGCCTCCTCCGGAGAAAGATTATGGAAGGAAGCGTAATCGGCGGTTAATTGCGTCAATGCGATGCTCATATCTGTCACCTGGTCGGTGGCTAGACCGGTGGTATCCAGCAGGCTGCCGATGGTGCTTGCGTAATCCAAAGCTTGCTGGTTGCTCATTCCCATTGCGGAAGCAGCGTTTTCACCCATAACCAGCACCTGGCCGCTCATATCGTCGAAGATGGTCATGGTCTTGTTCTTCGTTTCTTCCAGGTCGCTGGCCGCATCCACCGCGCTTTTACCCAACGCCACCAGTGGGACGGTGGCCGTCGCGGTCATGATTCCGCCGATCTTCATCAGATCGTCGCCGACCGCGGTCAGTTTTTTTGAAGCCGCATCCATCGAACTGCTGAATTCGCTCACATCCGCGATCAACTTAACCACCAAATTTGCTAGCGTGGACATCTGGCGCACCTCCCATAGGGCCGAAAACGCCGATCACTTTCTCGATCAGGCGCTTTTCGCTTTCCGGTAAATCTTGCTTCTCATCGACAAACATTTCGCGCATGAACTCCGCTGGTTTAAACAAATGGTCGCTCCGCTTCGAGCGGGTCGTATTGGCCATTGCGCTGGCGATCAGCCCAGCGCGGTATTCCGCCTGCTGCTCTCCCCACGGCTCGAGCTCGTAGTACGCCATCCAGTCGGAGAGTTCGGCCGAACTGATGCGCGTCAGCAGCTCGGCCCTCGTCATTCCCAACGCCAGAGCCAGTCGAAACGTCCAGCGTTTCCACTGGCTCATTCCCCGTTTTTTAGCAGTTCGTCCATATCGTCGTCGGAGATCCCGCTGATCCGCGCCGCCTCCGTATACACCCGGTCCAGCGCCGCCGAGGACTTCTCGCCCAGAATGGCAACCTCGTTTTCGTTGAAAACGTGATTGCCGTCTTCATCCACCATCGATAAGGCGATCAGACGCGCCCGCGCATTTTTCAACCTGACCTTTGTCTTTTTCCCGGTCTGGTCCAGGATCGACTCCTCGAACAGATCGCGCTCGCGCCCGGTCAGACCGCGCAGCAGTACGCTGCCGCCCCATTCCGGCACAGCCACTTCGATGGTTTTGATATCGTCGGCGCGCAGGATATCCGCCTTGCTTAATATTTTTTTATCGCTCATGTTTTACCTCACGCCAGGGTAAGATCGCCGCTCAAGGTCGGTTTTCCGCTGATCTTGATCGTGATATCCGCGGTCAGTTCGTCCTCGACCGGTTCTTTCGGCGAAATTTCCGTCAAATGCCCGGAAAACTCATAACCCCAAAACCCGGTCTCGGTCGGGATCGGCAAAATTAATTGCCAGTTATTGTTTTCGTCGCCATCGAACTGCGCCTGCAGCGCGGCGTGCGAGGCCGAGGCAGGGTCGTAGCCGATGGTGAATTTCACATCCCCGCCGTCTTTCAGACCGGGAATGAATTCTTTATAACGGCCGGTGCTGCCGTGGTTAGTGGTTTCGATTGAATCTTTCGACATGCCTGGACCTTCGATGTCTTTCACGGCCGCGATGGTCGTGAAAGCCTCGGTCGGCGTGGCGCCATTGCCCAGGCGGATAAGGGTTCCGAATGCAGCAGTCATTTAAATCTCCTGATAGGAAATTCTGTAATCCTCCCGCACGGTGCAAAGTCCCGTCGAGAGGTTGGCGGTTTCGTCGTAACGATTGACGCAAAAAATAGAGTGGATTTTGGTCCCGGCTGCGCTGCCGCGATAGCCGGATAAGACCTTGCGCAGCGCCGCGCAGACGGTTTTCGCCTCCAGGTATGTCCGCCCGGTGACCGTGAACTGGAACAGCGGCTGGACGTAACCGGTCGGCCCGTCGTGAGCGTAGCCGGTCTCGGCAGTGATCATCTGGTATTCCACCATCGGCGCGGCCGCGGTTTGCGGCGCGGCAATCGGGTAGATGCGGTCGCCCACCAAGCCGGTCAGATTAGGGGCGGCGGTCAGCAGTTCAAACAAGGCAGCTTCGATCATCCGCCCTCCGTCAGCGCATCGATTTCTTTCTTGAACACATTGCCGGCAGCATCGCGCGCCGCGTTTTGTTGTGAGCTAGCCGCCGGCCGTAGGAACGGCCGCGCGGTAAGGCCTGGATGCTGGACCGTCTTGGTGATTACCAGGCCGTTGCGACCTTCGAAAATCAGCGGACTGCCGCTAATTTCATGCGGTTTTGCGCCGAATTCGTTAAATCGATAAGCCCAATGCTCTTCGTCCGGGCCGATATCCACGCTGGCCTGGCTGCCGTTGACCACCGGCTCGCTGGTGATGATATGCGGCCCCGGCGCCATCTGGTTGGCCGTTTCTTTCACCGGGCTGGCGCCGGCCAGTGCGGCTTTGCCAAGCGCAGCCTGCGCGCGTGTGCCCAGCCGCTCCAGCTTTCGTTTCAGCTCTTTATCGCCTTTGAGGGAAACGGTTATTTTCGCTCTACCCATTGATTTGCTCCGTGACCATGAGTTGGGTTTCGCGCTTCCCTTCGGAAACATGAATTACCGATTCAATCGCATATACCCGATCACCAAAGACTACGCGCATGGAAGGCAAGATTTCAGGTTGATAGCGCACGCGAATACGCGCATCCACGCTCGCCTGTACCTGTTTGGCTTCCAGGTATTCGCGCCCGCGCAGCGGTTCGATGCTCGACCACAGGCTGACCAGCGGCGTCCAGACGATCACCTCTTCACCGACCGCATTACGGGTGACGGTTTTCTTCTCGATGCGGATTCGTTGGCGTAAGCGTCCGGCCTGCATCTTAAAAGCTCCATACGCGCCAGGTCGCCAGCAGCGCGTCCACACCCAGCGGCAAATCGACCAGCGCAAGCCCGCTGGCCACCACCACCTGCTCCCGGTTTTCATAGAGGTGCCCGACCATCAGCTTGACCGCCGCCCGGATCATCTCTGGAACCGCGGCCGCGTCGGGCCAACCGGCAGTAAACCGCACGCACACCGCCGAGGATGGCAGCAGGCTGCTGTTCGGCCAGCTTTGGCCGGGCTTGAGGTACACCCGGCCGGGCTGAGCGTGCACATCCACTCCGTAAACCGCCTCGTCAACCAGGTGTTCGGCGCCGGATTCGTCCAGGTAGCTGATTTCCTCAACTGCTTGCAGTGGCGGCAGCGGGAGCTCGAAGAGTCGCCCAGGCCAGCCGTCGAAGCGCAACTCCCAGCTCTGTGTCAGCAGCGCCCGCCGGGTGACTGTTTCCGCATAACCGCGCGCAGCCGAGATCAGCCCGGTAATCAGCGCATCGTCGTCGTCGTGATCGACGCGCAGATGCAGCTTGACTTCTTCAAGGCTGACCGGTTCAATTGCCGGCGCGCTGACCAACCGCAGGTTCATTTCTTGCCTTTTTCGGCGTTCTCGCCGTCGGGGCCTTCGGCGGTTTCCACCTTGCTCCCCTTCTTCTTCGGCTCGTTCACCACAACGGCCGCTTTATTCAGGCGGATCAGTTCCTTGGCCTGGATTTCGTCGCAATCGATTTCTTCTCCGATCATCACCGGCCGTCCCGTTTCTTCGCCCAGCGGTTTGGCCACCGTATTGCGGATAATTTTGATTTTCATCATGCGTCCCTCGTTTGGAGTTGATTCCCCTCCCGGTTTCCCAGGAGGGGTTGCGTAATTGCCGTTAGGCTCAGGCGGTTATCGCGTCGAGCATCGCCGCGAACGACTCCGCCCGGCGGACGGTCACGTCGGCATCCTGCATTTCGATGATGCGCACGGTCCCAGCCGTAGCGCCTGAATAGGGATCGGCCAGCACATCCAGTGCGCCCCACAGACCGTACACTAGATCGGCCCAATTTCCGAAAATAATGGCCGAGAGCGTGGCGCCGCTCGTGCCTTTTTCGGTATTGGATTTGACCTGGTTGGTCACGTAGGCCGGGTATCCGTTGAGCGGGTTCGAGCCCGACTCCCAAACAAACGGCGGCGTGGTTCCGCTCTTGGTGGTGCCCTTCAACTTGCCGCGCACCTTCGGGTTGGTCATATACGCCAGCGAACCGATATCGGCGTTATCCACCGATACCTCGGTTTCCAACTGGACCACATGCGCCCAGGTCGGAGCCGCGCCGTTATCGCCGCCGACCACCGAACCGATTCCGGAGGTGGCCGTGACGCCCGTCGGCTGATTGCCCGTGCCAGGACCGTGTAAGCCGGCCAGGTCCAGCGCCAGGGAAAGCACCTGCGCCAGGTCGTTCCGTACCAGCATTTCGACGTCCAGGGAGGACTGTTTGAGCATCTTGCGGGTGATATCGGTATAGCCGCCTACCGTTTTCGGCGTAAGCGGCACCTGGCCGACAGTCAAATTCGATCCGGTAATTGTGCCGCCTTCAGCGATCCAGTAAGCCGTCCCGGTGCCGGTTTGCTTCGGGATCGAGATATCTCCTTCCAGGCCGCCCAGGATGGTTGCGCCGGCCTGACGCGTCATCATTTTGCTGCGCAGCATATCGATAAAACTGCCGGTAAGCTTCTCGGTCGCCACCAGTTGCGCGCCGGAACCAGTGCCGCCCTTTTCGACCGCACGCTGTTCGCTGCCGAACGTCATCACGTCGTAAGGGACGAACAGGCCGCGCGGCTCGCGGCCGAGTTTTTTCGCCACAGCCATGCTGGCTTCCAGCTCTAGCCCGGCGCTGCGGAACGGGTTCGGCTCGTTCAGACGCTGGGAAACCAGCGCATCCAGCAGGCGAACCATGCTGTACTGGCTCATTTCCCGGTTGCTCATGCCGATGCCGGCGTCCAGCCCGGCCTGAGAATTGCTGTCGCGCAATTCCCCGCGCAAACCGGCCAGCTTTTCGCGCTGTTCGATATCTGTCAGCATATTTTCAGCCTGTTGCATCAGGTCGTTGACCTGGCTGCGCTCTTCGGCCGTCAGGTCGCGCCCGGCTTCGTCCGCTTTATCGACGAGCCCCTGCGCCTGGTCCAATAATGCGGCTCGTTCCTGCCGCAGTTCGCGAATCGTTTTCTTCATGCCTCTCCTTATCGGATCTTCAAAATTTTGATGGTTTCGCGCAGAGTCGCCAGGCTCGCCTGAGCGGGACGATTCTCGCTGTCATCCGCAG
This sequence comes from Bellilinea sp., assembly GCA_036822575.1. Taxonomy (GTDB): domain Bacteria; phylum Chloroflexota; class Anaerolineae; order Anaerolineales; family Anaerolineaceae; genus Bellilinea. Next base: position 9,542 of record DAISHK010000005.1, read on the forward strand.
ACGCCGCCTGGCTGTCTGCGGTAATGTTCGGAGCCAACTGCTCCAGAGATGCGATCAGCGCTCGAACCTCGTCGGGTTGAGCGGGATAGCCGTTTTTAATACGCGCGTGCAGCGCCGAAGCCCGCGCGACCACGCTGGTCTGCGGGTAAGCCGGGAACGCAACCGGCCCGATATCGTACAGACGCACCCGTACCAAATCGCGCGTCATCTGATCGTTTTCGGTCTGCCAGAAATCTTCTTCGGTCGTGAAGGAAAACGAGCATTGCGTGATGTCTCCGCGTTTGATCGATACCGCCAGGTCGCGCGCCCATTGGGTATCCGGCGGCTTGACCAGGAAGCGCAGACCGTAAACGTCGTCGATCAGTTTCAGCGTGCCGGGCGCGGTCCGGCCCAACACGAAGTTGCGGTCGTGGTTGAACAGGCTGCGGATATCGTCCACCGCAATGGTATCGGTGAACGCTCCCGGCCGGATGCGCTCGACGAAACCGCCCAGATCGTCCGAGAGCTGGTTGTACACCGCGCCGTAACCGCTGATCGGCCACTCGTCTTCAGGAGCCGCCCGCAGCTCTTCTACTTTGAAAAACCTTGTTTCAATTTCGTTCATCTAGCCTCCGCTGACTACCATACAATCGCACCCGTCGTGCGCGGGCGCGTGTTTAACCGAATGCTGATTAATCAAAGCCGTAACGGCGCCGTCCGGTTTGAACGCCTCGCCGGCCTGCAAAAAGTTTTCATTGATGCCCACCGTCCGACCGTTCAGGTTGCTGCAGTACGGGCAGGATTCTCCGAAGGCGATCCATACCAGCCGGCTGACTATGGCGCTGGCCGCGTAAACCATCACTGCGATGGCGTTCGAGGCGCGCACGCTTTCGCGCCGGGCAATCGTCTCCGGATACGCGTCCTGCCACCCGCCGACTTCGCTTTCCAGCCCTCTGTACAGATCGCTGCCGGCCGCCTGGGTGCGCGCCAGATTCGCGCGGACTTTTTCTTCGCTGATCGCGCAGTGTCGTTCGGCGTAGCTTTGCGCGTACGCCCGCGTGAAGCGCTCGACCGGCTCCTTATCCACATCGCCGCCGATCTCGTTATTCGCCAGGTCGGCGATCATTTCAGCGTAAGTCAGGTAAACCGGCAGCATCTGGCGGTAAACGAAATCCTGGTGCTCGCGGTAATAATCGCTCAGCCAATTCAGGAAATCGTCCAGCGATCGTTTACCGAACGCCTTCTTGGCCTGGGCCAGAATATCCTGCGTTTCGCGCCTGACGACGCGCTCGGCGGTGGTCTGGATCACGCGCATATAACTGCCCTGCAGTTTGTGCCGCCCGGCCGCGCTGGCCTTCCCCCGCCGTTCGATGGCTTCCGGCAGCGTTTCCGTGGAAACGTTTTCGCGGTATTCGGCTTCCAAAAGCTTCACATTATCGCGGATTGCCGAGGCCGGCAGATCGAGCACCTGGTCAGCCGCCATCATATTCATCGGTACCAGGTAGATATCCCCGCCTTCCACCGGGTTCATATCCTCCAGCTCGCGCACGTCGTTCGCGCTCATCCAGCCCCATTGCCGCGCCACCGCATAAGCGGCGTACCGGCTGGCGGTGTCTCCGCGCAGCAGGCCTTCCACGGAGTGTTTGACGAAATAAGTTTTCCGCTCGGTCGGCGTCAGCAATTTCAGCCCGGCCGATTGCTCCAGGTTGATCAGCCACGGCATCAGCGAATAAACCACAAATTCAATGCCCTGGTGCTCGATGTTGGAGAAAGTGGCTTTATCCAGGTCGCCGACCATGTGCGGCGGCACGTGATAGATGCGCGCGATTTCGCTCACCTGGAACTTGCGCGTTTCCAGGAACTGCGCCTCTTCCGGAGATACGCCCAGCTTTTCAGGCTTCAGGCCTTCCTCCAAGATCGCCACTTTATGCGCGTTTTCCAGTCCCATGTGCCGGTTTTCCCAGGCTTCCTTCAGCCGGGTGTAAGCCGAGTCGCTCAATTTATTCGGGTGGACCAGCACAAAACCGGGCTGTGCGCCGTTCGAGAAGAACCGCGATCCGTAGTCTTCGGTCGCCAGCGCCAGGCCGATGCTGTTGCGGTGCACCTGGATCGGCGTCAATCCGACTTCACCGTCCACACCCAGCCCGCGCAGGTGCCAGATGCGTTCATCCGGCAGCACCACCCACTGGCGGCCGAATCGCTCAGGCAGTTCGACCCCGTACCAGCGCCGGTTCGTCCCGGCTTCCCGCAAGATCGCCACCGAAGCCGGATTAATCGGCCACAGCGCGGTGATATCGCCGCGGTTATTCCACTCGATATAGGCATAGCTGTTCCCGCGCAGTCCCAGTTGGACCATTTGCAGCCGGCGCAGCTCGTAAGCCGTCATTTCGTCGTTGGCCGCGTCGTGCAGCACGCCGTAAAGCGGGTGGCCCTCCGCCCTCCGCCTTCCGCCCGCCTGGCGCTGGTACAGGTGCAGCGGAAGCGCTGCCGCCGATTCGGCCAGCAGGCGCACGCAAGCCCACACGGCCGACGACTGCAAAGAGCGCTCAGGCGTCACCGTCACTCCCGCCGATGATTCATATATGCCCAGCCCGCGGCCGAGCAAGCCGGCGCCGCTGTTCTCGTCCAGTGTCCGCCCTTCGAGCAGGGTTTTCACCAGGCCGCGGCTCACGGATTCCTCCGCAGGTCGGCCGTAGCGCCCACCAGGCCGATAATCACCAGGCAGATTCCGCCGGCGATCAGCGCCAGCGGGAGCGAATGCAGCGCGATTCCGCCGCAGATCAGCAGCATACCGGTCAGGATAATTGCATCGAATTTATCAAATTTCACGTAAACCTCGCTCGTCGTAAACGGAACCGTTATCGTCGTCTGCATGCACGATGGCCCGCGCCAGCGCCATAATCAAGGCGGTCATGCCGTCGATGCGCTCCAGGGAACGTTCTTTATCCGGTTTGATGTTTCCAGCCGGGTCCTCGAGCGCTACCAGGTTATCCGCCATCCAGTTCAATACCGGGTTATTCCCATGGGCCAGCTTGTGCGAAAGGATCAGCTTCTCCAGCTCTTTCATGGGCGGCGACATGGAGGCAAAGCCCTGGCCGAACTGCACGCAAGTCAGCTCCCGTTCTTCGATTTCCTGAATGACCTTGGTCGATCCCCAGCGGTCGAAGGCGATTTCGTTCAGGTCGTAAGCCTGCGCGTCCTCGTCGATTTGCGCAAGGACATAGTCGTAATCGACCACGTTTCCGGGCGTCGCCGTAATCCAGCCCTGCCGCACCCAGGTGTCGTAAGGCACCCGGTCGCGCTTGCTGCGTTCGTGCATCGCTTCATCAGGGACCCAAAACCGGCACAGCACCTGGTAATCGTCGTCCTTCGCTTCGGGCGGAATAACCAGTAGGAAAGCGGTGATATCGGTGGTGGAAGAGAGGTCCAGCCCGCCGTAAACGCGGTGGCCCCGCAGCGCATTCCCATCCACCGCCTTCACCCCGCACGCGTCCCAATGCTCGCGGGGAATCCACTTCGTTTCCGATTGCGTCCAGATATTCAGTTCCAGGCGCAGGAATGCGTTCAGCGCGGAAGGCATCGCCTTGGCTTTGCGCGCTTTTTCGCGCATATTGTCCAATTTCTTGCTGACGCCCAGCAGCGGGTTAGCCTTGATCCAGACCGATTCATCTTCCCAATCGTCGTCCTCGTCCAATGTGAAGATGATTCCGAAGAACGAGTCGTCATGAAAACCGTTCGGGTTGGCGAAGCCTTCCAGAACCTTCTTGGCGTACTCGTTCATCTGGAAACAGATGCTTTGCCGGTTGAAGCCCGCCGTGGTGATCGAAAACATCAACGGCTGCCGGCGCGCGCCGGTCGCTGTTTCCAGCACGTCCCACAAATCCCGCGTTTTGTGCGCGTGCAGCTCGTCCACAATCGCCCCGTGGATGTTCAGACCGTCCATGCTGTCGGAATCACGTCCCAGGGGTTCGAATTTGCTGGCCGTGCCCTCGATGGAGAGGTTATCCTTGAAAATGCGGATGCGTTTGCGCAGGGACGGCGACTTTTTGACCATGCGCGTCGCCTCGCTGTGTGCGATTCGCGCCTGGTCCTTCTTGGTGGCCGCCGTGTACACCTCCGCGCCGGGCTCGCCGTCGCCGACGAACAGGTACAAACCGATTCCCGCCGCCATTGTCGTCTTGCCGTTCTTGCGGGCTTCTTCGTTGTACGCGGTCCTGAAGCGCCGCGTATGGTCCGCCTCGCGCATCCACCCGAACACCACCCAGATAATGAACTGCTGGCACGGCTCCAAAACCACCACCTGGCCGGCCCATTCGCCCTTCGAATGGCGCAAAAACTGAAAGAAATCGATAGCGTGCTGAGCAGCTTCGCGGTCGAAATACAAACCGCGTTCGTGACCGTGCGCCAGGTCGTGCAGGTGGCGTTCGACCGCCAGCCGCACCCACTTGCACACCACCACGCGGCCGTTCATCACGTCATCGATGTATTGCTCAGCGCCGTTCATGATTCTTCCAGCTTCTTTTTGGCCCACGCCTCAAACGGATCGGCCTCTTCTTCAGTCGCGGCCGTCACTTTCGAGCGGCTGCTGGGTGTCATGCCGAAATCGCTCATGAAGCGGCGCATATCCGCCAGCGCTGCCTTAGAAATTGCCAATAATGGATTCGGGTACTCGTAGCCTTTGTCGGTCGTGCCGGTCAACGATTGCCCCTGCAGCTCCGTTTCAGCCTCCACCCAGCGCGCCCAGGCCTGGCAGTAAGCCGCCAGGGCCGCCCGGTCCACCCGTGTCAGCAGCCCAGCCTCGTACAACTCCTTGCTCACACGCCGCCATTCCCGCCGCGCCTCCTTCGAGAGGTGCCGCGGGCAGCTCGGCAGGTCCGGCTTAAGCATAGGCTCGGCATTATTCAACGGCCGGTGCCCAGGGTTGCCTTCCAGCTCCTTGATTCGCGTCGGTTTCGGCGGCCGGCCTCGCACCTATACCCCCCCTCGCGAATTTCGCGGGCGCAATTGTTTGACTGCCCGCGCGGTCTCTTTAGGCAAACCTGGTAGAGATGGATCACCCCCTCCCCGCTCCGTGCGTGGAGCGTTGCCGAAACCGCCGTTATCGCGCGCGGTCTTGGCGCTATGACAGGAATGGCACAAGGGCTGCAGGTTCTCCCTCGCGTTCGTACCGCCGGCCGCCAGCGGAATGATGTGATCCACGTCGGTGGCCAGCACAACTTGATTGGGATGCAGTCCATACGGGTCGACGCACAGCGGACGCTCGGCCAGCACCAGCGCGCGGACCTTGCGCCACTGGCCCCCATACCCCCGCCGCGAGGCCGACCCCCGGCTTAAATCGTAAGCGCGCCCCTCCTCCGCGTGGACGGGGCAGTAGCGCGCCCGCCCCTTGACGACGGCGGCGCACCCGCGATGCGCGCAGGGATGGCCCGGCCGGTACGGCATCAGCTCAACTCCGCCAGGGTGGAGCCGCGATACTTGACCGCCACCCACCCGCTGAGGTTGACCTGCGCCCAGATGTTGCCCGCGGCGTCCGTCACCAGGTTGAGCAACTCGACCTCGGTCCCGCGCGGCAGCCCGGTGATCACGTTCTTCGAGTCCACCACCGGCGCAGAGCGGAAGTTGAGCGCCGCGGTGCGCACGGTTGCACTGGTCGGCGCAGCCTCGGAGTCCTCGCCGGTTTCCACTTCCAGGCCGGCGACGGTGTCCCACAGACCGTACCGGATCGCGTTGGACCACTCCCAAAAACTGTACCCGCTCAGGCCTTCCTTCTGGACCGCCTCGGCGAATTCCTTGATTTCGCCCGGCGTCGCCCGCCAGCCGTTCTCCTGGTAGGCCGCCCCCACCGGCGCGATCTTCTTCCCCGGCCAGCGCGCGCGGTATTCCTTCAGGCAGCGCGCCAGTTGATCGGCCGGGTTATGCGCCTCGACCCAATACATCTGCGGCGCGAAGAAATCCGCCTGGTCGGCGAACGCATCCCAGGGGAATTCGGGGTGCAGCGTGGGGAACCGGTAGGTGCATAGCGCAATCGGCTTGCCGTTCCACCCGTCGCGCAGCCGGGCCATGTAGAACTTAGCCGCGCCCGCGCCGGCCAGCTTATACTCGACCTCGGCGTCGATCAGAAAACCGTCCAGTTTGTACTCGGCCATGATGTATTTGGCGCGTTCCGCCTCCTGGGCCGGGAAAACCCCATAGACGTACTGCCAGCCCCACACTTCCACCCCCAGGGCGTGGCAGGCGCTGACCAGCTCGCGCAGGTAAGCCAGGTTGTAGCCGGCCGGGCCGTCGGCGATCTTGATTTCCAGATGCCGAAAACCGGCGGTCGCGGCCAGGGTGGCCAGCGCGGCCGGCGCGACCATTTCCGGGTCGGTCGCTTTCCAGATCATGAAACCTTTACCGTTCATTCGAATTCCCTTTCACAGTTCGCCGCGGCCCCTTGACCGCATCCACTGCACCGCTCACCAAACCGTCCACGCGTTTATCATGGTTCTCGATTTTTTCCGAGATTTTGTCGAGCACTTCCAGGTAACGCGCGTCGCGCTTATCCATCGATTCCTGATACCTGGCCTCGCGTTTGTCCATCGATTCCTGGTAGCGTTTTTGCTGCTCCAAGGTGAACCACACGAAAATACCCACCACCGGAATTTGTGTGACCAGACTGGACCAGTCCATCTTTAACCCTGCGCCGCCAGCTTGCCCGGCAGAACCTTCTTGATCAGCTCATGTAAATAATTGCTGCCCTTGCCGATGGCCAACCCGGTCAAGATCAACCCGAACACGGTGATCGGGATCGGGTTCGGGTCCACGTTGGTCATCTTCGCCAGCAGCATGCCCACCAGGTAGATCAGGTCCAGGCGGAACAGGAAGGCCGCGACCACCCCCAGGGCGACCGCCGCGTAGGCCTGCGCCCACTTGTACGGTTCCAGCAGCGGGAAGTGGTCGAAGAGCGGCGCCAGCACGGCCTCGACGATGCTCTCGATGAACACCCCCAGGAACAGGATGATTCCAATCAGCAGGCCGATGTAGCCGGCCAGCAGCGAAACGATGTTCAAAATGTCGATATCCATAGAACCTCCGGAAGCGAAAGTAAACAAAAAAGCCGGAGCTTCCACCAAACCCGATGTTTCGGATTCGATGAAAGCCCCGGCTGTTCAAGACAGCGCCCGACGGGCGTTATTTATAAATCAATTATATAATGGTTTGATCAATAAGTTTCTCTTTTGTACTTTTAGGGGGAGGGAATTATGCAAGCCATTATGATCGAGAAAGTAATCGGCAAAAATACTAATTTGCCCAGAATAGCAAGAATATTCTTTCTTGATCAGGAATCGGACGCCTATTTTGATGAATTAATCTCCCAAGTAGATGCGGCCCTAACACAGGTGAAGTCTTTAAAAATTCTTTTTGAAGAAATCAGAAAAGAATTTGAATCTAATTTCTACGGTTATCTGGATAGAAATATAAATAAGCCTCCTGGCCGGGATTATTTCATCAATAATTTACATATACTAGTAACTGGACGATATCTTAATTTGGGGGATTTATTGGGGATCCAATATTTCTGGAGTTCCATTGAAGATATGGTCAGGAGGTGGGAAGATACGCGAAATAAACGATTTCACAAAGGTTCAATATATTTCTTCGCAAGTTACCCTGCATTTTATTTAGAGCAAATCGATAAAGCTTTTTTCTTACTTCACAAAGCTTATGAGGAAGATGTAAAAACCCAAGGAACACCAACCCCTGACACCCCTGCTTTCAAAACAGTATCAATCAATGAAGATAAAGGTAATGCACTTTATGGAATAGTAGTAAATTGGGCAAACTACTTAATTGAATTAATTGATAATTATTCGCTGATAACCAATAGAAAATTTTCTTTATATATTTTTCGAGATAAATTTTTAAAAACGCCGCCGTCTCTTGATATTTTGTTTTCATTCACCCATACCTTAGTCAAATTCCATTATTTCGATTTAACTAAAGATTTTTCAAGTCAAGGCGTTTTTCCCAACCTTTATAAATTAAATATGCTGTTTGATTTAGTTTTAGTTCTTGACAGAAAAATCCTATTTCATGTTCCCGAGCAAGAAAAAAATAAAAAGAAATACTTTATTGAACTGGGGCCTTTTCTGTTAAATCAAGCCAGCCTGATTTCAGATTCAAACCGTTATAAAACGGAATTAGTAGATTTAAATGATGCAATTAGAAAAAGCTCAATAACCTTCGATAAAAAGGTAAAGGATTTGCTTGATCATAATTATTTTTATGCGGACGGTACAAAATTTTCGAGATTGGAATGTGATATTGCTTTAGCCTACATTATCAGAAACCATAGTGCTCACAACATTGACTCATTTCCCGTCATTGGCGAACGTTTTATTGATATCCGTCAATCAATTTTTAATGGGCTTTTTTTAGCTGTAGAAACCCTTCAACCAATCAATTCTTAGCTATTAGATATTTTCCTAACATCTTCGCTCAAGCGCGTATCCACATACGCGAGCTGACCGTTCTTCACGATCAGCCCGACCTCCCCATGTTTCCGCTCCAGGACCAGCCGCAGCCGTCTTGAAATAGTTAGCAGTTGTTCTACGGACAAAATTTCTAGAACTTCCTGTATACTGATTTCATCGGAATACCTGTTTTCGGCTTTGTTATCGCATTCGCTCATATTGTCGCCCATTCAAGGAGGGAATATGTCTAAACGGTCTGTCGCTCACCAAAGTGTCCGCGGCATGGGTGGAATCAAGGGAACCCGGTCGTCCACAAGGGGATTTAAACAAATTAATCGTAACATTGCAAATGTGAAACCTCGCAACCTTCTCGCGGCCGGCGTATTCATCGCCGTTGTATTTGGATTCATCTATTTTCTGTCCTAGCCGCCCGGCAGCAACGCCGGCATGGAGCCGGTCTGATACGCCGCTTCGATTTGCGGAGCCAGCCAGCGCCCCGCGGTCTCGCCGTTGGGCAGCACCACGAACGGCTGCATGGCTTCATCTACGCTGGTGATGCCGGCCTCGGCCGCTTCCAGCACCGCCTTGATCCACAGCGCCAGTGCCCGCCAGCGCTGCCGGCAGGCTTGCTCCCAGGCCTCTTCCACCGCCGCCGCGCTGGACCGCGCCCGCCCGGTGGCCGTCAGGCGGAATTCGCTCTTGGCCGGCAGCGGCAGGGTGATCCGGTAACGGCGGCCGCTCACCTCGAAGCCCACCACCGCCCGCCCCGCGTCCCAACCGTACATGAACGCACTGGCGCCGAAGCGCTGCAGCGTGCGCTCGATTTCCGCCTTGGATTTGTCGACCGGAACGGTCGTTTCTTTTGCGTACGTCGGCATATTTTTCCCTTTCTTTTCCGTGTCTCTGCTAAACTAATTACAGGAGGACATTTAACAATGACGATCAATTCCGAACAAACGCCAAATCAAGCCGATTATGAAAGAGCAATTCAGACGTTGAAAATAAACCAACAAAAAGAAATCATCAAAGAATTGAAAAGCCTGAATTCCAAAATCTCCTTTTTTGTCTTTTTGACAATTCTCGGAATTATTTGGAGCTTTCTGTCAGCAATATTGTTCTGAACTCACTCAATTCCTAAGTATTCTCGCAATACTTGAATCGCCTGATCCGCTCCGTAAGCCACGCAGCAGCGGTAGCCTTGCAGTTGCAGCCGGTAAATCCAGGTCAGTTGCGCTTCGCTCGGCTTGTTGCGCCCGACCTTCAGTTCGATGAACAGCCCGTGCCAACCGCCGCGCGCCACCGGCAGGCACATATCCGGGACGCCTGGCTTCAGGCCCTCTTCCTTCATGCGCTGCGCCTCGCGGCTGTAGCGTTGACCATGCTCGTCCTCTTTCCAGGGCAGTTTGGCCCCGTTCGGGATGGCGAAGAGCAGTTGCAGTTCCAGGAAAAGCCCGGATTGCAGCTCTGCCCATTCAAACACCGCCGCCTGCTCGTCGTGTTCGCTCATTCGGACTCCACTTGCGGCGCTTCGACCGTCGCCAGACCGGCGCCGGTCAGCGCGCGGTTGTAGGCCGATTCTGCCCGCTCCAGCGAGGGCTCCGTGTAACTCCAGTCGTACAGGTCGGCCGCCAGCGCCTCCGCCATCAACCGCCACACCTCGCTGACCGGCTGGCCCTTCAACGCGTCGCGTTTCTGCCAACTGAGCATCTTGCCGGCCGCCATTCGCCAGACCTCCGGGTTCTGATCTTCCAGCGCCTGGTAAAGTCGATAGGCCATGTCATCCCGCATCGCACGCACCTCGACCAAAGTCTGACGTTTGGCCGCGCGAATCTTGCGGTCCGCTTCGCGCAGTTGCTCGGCCGTCACCAACGGAGCTTCTCCAGGCGTTTCTTCAATGGCTGCGGCTTCCGGAGCGTCGTCTTCGACCGGTTCGTAGGTCTCGGCCGGCGCGGGTTGCGGCTGAGGCGTCGGCTCCAGCTTGATGCCGGCGTTCAGCGCCCGCTTGCAGACGCAGTTCATCGGCAGGTGGTGGCACACGATCTTCGCGTGCGGCCAACCCTCCACGTCATCACGTTCGCGGTCGGAATATACCAGGCGCAGGTTCTGACAGCGCGTTTTGGCCATGTCGCGGCGGTCGTTTTCGGAGAATTCAGTGCCGCGCAGCAGCTCGATATCTTCCACGGGCGCAGGTTGAATACCGCAGGCCGCCGAGGCCTCGGTCAGGTATTCCAACTTGACCTGGATCTGCTTGGCGTTGAAACAGCGCCGGTCGTAGCAGTACGGCCCATCCTTGAGCATCAGCCGCAGCGCGCAGTCCTTGCACGCCGGCGAACGGAACTCGCCTTCGAAGACCCGCTCATGCTTGAACAGGCTGCGGTCCATCGCTTCGCCGGCCGAGTGCGCCAGGCGGTCGATCCGCGCGGCCAGGATATCGCTGGCGGCGCCTTCCAGGGCAGCCTTGACGATCTCCGCCGGGCGCAGCTCGTTGGGCCACAGGTTGGCGGCCAACCGGCGCACGTCGTCGGGCAGTTCGTAGAGCGCCAGCAGTTCGCGCGCCGCACGTTCGCTCACGTTGGCGCTGCGCAGCTTATCCACCAGATCGGGCGGCAGGTTGAGCAGGCGCAGCTTGTTGCGCACGCTGCTTTCGGCCAGGCCGTACAGCGCCCCGATCTCCGCGCTGGTCTTGCCGAAGTGGTCGCGATAGACCAGCATCGAACGCGCTTCTTCAATCGGGCCCAGGGCCTTGCGCTTGACGTTTTCGCTCACCATCAGCCGGAACAGGGCCTCGTCGTCCAGGTCGCGCACCTCCGCCGGCAGGCGCTCGAAGGCCGCTTTGCCCTCGGCCGCCAGCAGCTTGTAAGCCGCGTAACGGCTGTGGCCGAAAGCGAGCTGCACCCGCCAGCCGCGCTCAACCAGCGCCGCAGCCAGATCCCCGAACGGCGGCAGGTCCGCCAGGCGCACCAGGTGCGCGTTTTCGTCCACCAGGCGCACCACCGGCCGCTGCAGCAGGCTGTCGCGCTCAATCGAGGCCGCCAGCTCGCGGATGTGGTCGGGGTCTTCCTGTTCGCGCGGCTGCCAGGGGTTGGCCGTAATCAAATTCAAGGGGATTTCAAACTCGCTCATTTCCGCTACACCTTTCTGCGTTCAATCATCGCCATCCAGCGCATCACCGCCATCGCCAGATCGATGGCGCCCGTCCGGCCGAAACCGGGCAAGCCGGCCGCTTTTCCGCGCGCCACAACCCACGCCAGCGCCGCTTCCGCTTCGGCGCGCTCTTCCGGATTGCAGGCCGCCAGGTACATCTCGAATTCTTCGACGTTCGTCGGTGAGCTCATGTCAGTGCTCGATCAGGTGTGCGTATTCCTGGGGGATGTAGCGCCGGTATCGATCGGTCTCCGGCGCTGTCGCCGGCGTGGCCCAATTGTGCTCGATGCGGTACAGCGCCTGGCCCGGGTTGACCCCCTGGGTCTCGAAATGCGCCCGGATCAGCTCCGGGGTGACGTGCGCCAGCCCCGCCAGCCGGCTACGCGCCGGTTCGCGCACGCCGAAGCGGTCCAGTTCGGCCAGGTTAGCCCGGAAATTTTCCGAGCTGCGCGAATCTTGTGGTGGTAGTAGATTCTCATTCGGGTTAAGTTCTAGATTTAATCCACTACTACTAGCTAGAGATGATTTAGGTCGGAAAGATTCCGACCTAAATCCTTTTTTCGGGTGTTTCTTGCCCGCAGCTCGGAAAGATTCCGACCTGTCGTTTTCCGCCGGGCGACTTTCGCCCTCGATCGTTGTGACCGGGTCGTCCCCAGGTCGGAAAGATTCCGAGCTATCTTCTTCCGGTTCGCCCAGCAGCCCTTGCATCAAGGGGAGCTGCTGCGCGCCGGCGCTGAGCTGCCAGGTGTAGCGCCCGACCATGTTGACCATGCCGTAATCGGCCAGCAGCAGCATAGCGTCGTGAACCACCTTATCGCTGTAACCGGTATGCCGGCTGATGTAAGCCTGCGCCATCGGCCGGCGCTCCAGCAGCATCAGCAGCAGCACAGTTGCCGGCGCCCCCTTCAGACTGCGTACCATTGTCGCTTCTAAGATCATCGCTGTGTCCTTTCAGGGTTATTTTTCGTAGTAGTCGCCGTGTCGGCGGTTTTTTTCTTCGTTGCGCAGGCAGATCCACACCAGGCTGACCGCAAGGGTAAAAATGCCGGCGCCGCAAAACAACAGCAGGGTGAACCGTTCGGCCGACTCCATGGATTCGACCATCAGAACAACCTTTCCTGGTACGCATTCCCGAAGCGTTCTTCCGCGCCCGCATCCATCGCCTTCAGCGTTTCGTCGATGTCGTCGCGCTTGGCGCGCAGCTCGGAGCGCTTGAAGGCTTCGTACTCACTGCGGTCTTTGGCCAGGTAATACCCGCCCCCGTCCTCAACCAGAGAACAAACTAGAAAACCTTTTCGGCGCAGGCGTTTAATTGCCTCGCGGATGTGCCGGTCCTGCTGACTGAAACCGAGCGCGCGCAACGCCAATACCAATTCTTGCCGCCCGATCCGGTTTTCGCAGCCGGTGTGGAAGCTCAGCACACGCAGAACGGCGCGCTCCAGACCGGCCGGCATCGTCTCGATCATTTGATCGTAGTAAGTTTTCATACCGTCTCCTAAAAGGGAATATCGTCGGTCTCGTCCTGCAAGACCTCGTCGCTCCCCCGTTCGCGGCTGCTCAGAAAGCGCACCGCTTCCGCAGTCATTTCGAAATTGGCGCGCACGCTGCCGTCGCGGTCTTTCCAGGTGCGCGGGCCGCCGCTGGCCGGGTCGGGCATCAAGCGCCCTTCCACCAGTACCTTGCTGCCCTTGGCAAGGAATGTATTACAGGTCTCCGCTTGCTTGCCCCAGGCTGAAACGCGGAACCAGGTCGTTTCTTTCAGCTTTTCGCCGCCTGTCCCGGTCCACTGCCGGCTGGTGGCCACCGAGAAGCTGGTCACGGCCTGGCCGTTGGGGGTGTAGCGCATTTCCGGGTCGCGCCCGAGATACCCAATAATGACGAGTTTTTGATACATACCCTTTCACCTCCGCAGCGTACCGAACAACCCCACGCCCGCGCCCTGGGCCACGGCGACCAGGCTGCGTTCCCGGTAAATCCATTCCAGCAGACTGCGCACCGCCCAGGTTTCCAGCGCGCCGGCCGGCACCGGCAGCGCGTAATACACGTCGCTCAGCAGCGCGTCGTAGGCTTCCAGGTCCGCCGCTGTGAAGCGCCGTTGGCGGCGCAGCTTCAGCCAGGCGGCCACCAGTTCGCTCAAAGTTTTACGTTTGTAAGTCGCGGTCACAATTGCGCCTCCTGAAAAACCGCCAGATCCAGCGCGCCGGCCGGCACCAGCAGCGGAGTGAATAGCGCCTGGCTGCCGGCCGCCACAGCGGCGAAATACTGTCCCAACAGCGCCTGACCGATGCCGGCCGGCAGCAGTTTCGGGTCGATGCGCGTAAAGCCGTTGGTCTCCATCCACTTCACCAGGTCGGCCGTCTTCCACACGCTGGCCCCGTTGGCGTTGACCATCTTCTGCAGCATGTCGCTCAGCCCGCCCGCCTGGTCGATGACGGCGAAAGCGTACTCGCCGCGGTACGGCCAGATCATCACGTAAAGGTTATTGCCGGCGTAGACCGCCGTACCCGCCTTGCCTGCCGCCGCCGCGCGCATCCCAGCCACGCTGTTGAGTAGATCCACCGGAAAGACGCTGCTGAACAGCGTCGCCAGCAGCGCGAAAATAATCAAAATCAGCAGGCGCTTCTTCATCGCACACCCAACCCGGCATGAGTGATTTCCCAAATCCGCTGGGCGTCGTCGTGGGGCACGAAGGCCACCTGCAATTCGCGCTCGTCGCCAGGGACGACCTGCGCAATCAACACACCCGGCCGGTCCTGTTCGCCGGCGTACTTGGCCAGCCCGCTGATCTCCGCCAGCGCGTTGACCTGGTCGTCGGTCAGGTCGATCTTTTCTGTCCAGTATTTCGAATTCTTCTGCATGTTGCGCCTCGTTGCATTCATCAAAAAAGGTTACGGGGAAAAAGGGCAGCGCCAGGGGAATTTACTGTTTACCGAAAGGAGTTACCCACTATTGCCAGCGAGTCCGGGCGTCTCACGACGGCCGCTGCCTGCATTCAAACCCCTGGCGCTGCGACAGGCTGAGGAGGGCAGCCTGCCTCGCACCGCGCCGCCGCCGTAGCCGTTCGAACCCGGCACTTTAAATACCTAAATCTTTGGCATGATGACTAGTTCGCGCAAACTCCAATAACTTCTCGCGTGCATCCAAAAACGCAGGATTATCACAATTCAACACGCAAAAATGAGCCGCAAGTTGAGCCGCAATCTTTTCGTCAACCATGACATGATTAGAGCCACACCACAACGGCCAGCAGCTAAAGTCGATGTTGGCCCCGCTCAAGTTAGCCCCGCTCAAGTTGGCCCCACGCAAGTTAGCCCCGCTCAAATTTGCCCCGCTCAAATTGGCCTCGCTCAAGTCAGCCGCGTTCAAGTTAGCCCCGCTCAAGTCAGCCCCGCTCAAGTTGGACCCGCGCAAGTCGGCCTCACTCAAGTTGGCCTCGCGCAAGTCGGCCTCACTCAAATCGGACCAGCTCAAGTCGGCAGGTGTATGTTCCTCTTCTCCTGGTGGTTCTGCAAGCCACAAAGCGTGATCGGACAGAATATCAGATAATTTTTTTCCGTTTATGACGATTTCAGAAATTTCGATCATTTCAATCCTCGTTGCCTATAAGGGCGCAGCCGAAATTCATTCTGTTTTCATGGGAAGGAAAATGCCTGCGCGCACCTTGCGCACCGTTTGCGGATCGTAGGCCAGCAGTACGCCAGGTCCGCGCAGGCTGCCGGTCAGTCGCGCCGGTCCGCCGTCCAGGGCGATCAACACCCGCTGGCGGTTATCCGGGTACACCACCCGGCCCGATACGGTGCCCGAGCCGTCTTCGGTGAACACCTGGTCGAGATAATTCAATTCCTCGCCGGTTGCGTCTTTCATGATTCCTCCTTGGCTTTGATAATTGTGGTTATCGGAAGTCCGCCAGCGTTTTGCCAGCCGGACGTGTGTGTCCGGCTGGCGTGTTCGCTCGAGGCGGCTGGCACCGCCTCCCCGCGCCGTCTGGCACCGGCCGGGTCATGCAGGGTGTGTGTCCCTGCGGAAATTGGTAAGGTTTAGCGGGTGGGGCGCCTGGCAGGCGCGCCCCACTCTGTTCCGCGCCTAGGGGATAGGCCGGCGCGGCGCAACGATATCGTTTAGGTCGTTCAGCGCGGCCAGGTTATCGGCGGCGGCCGAGGTAGCGCGCGCCAGCAGCATAGCCATACGTTGAGGGGTCGGGTTTTCGATCAGTACAGCGCGCAGCGATTCGCGGATCTCTCCGTTGGCCCGGCGCGCCTGGTTCAAGGCTTGGCGGTAGTTGTAACCGCCGGCAATCGATTCAGTCATACGTCCTCCACGAGATAATAGGTTGCGGTTATCATCGCGCGGCGCTGCCGCCCTTTTTTGCTGCGCCAGACAGGGATTCGTATCGACCGCCGGTCGCCAGCCTTTTTTCAACCCGTTACCCTCCATTTATTGAAAAATCGCTCGGAATAAAAGAAAATGAGAACAACCTACCGCCGGCGCTCGACGTCTTCTTCCAAGGTCTCAGGACCGTGGAATTCGGAAGTTGTCACGCCCTGGCGACGCTGCCACTCATTCCGAACTGCTGAACGAACGACATAAGATTCCGACCGATCATCGGCAGCAGCCATCTCTACCAGCATTGATTTAGTCTCAGAGTCAAAAACGATGCTCTGAGAAAAATTCGCATTCGAAGTACTCTTTGGTTTCTTCATGCTTTCCCCTTGCTAATTAATACTTCACGTTAGTGAAGTAATAATACAACAATAATTCACTGTTGTCAACCACTTATTTACCAAAGACAAGTATTCCTATGCAATAATGTAATTCACTAAGGTGAAGTGATATGGTTAAATTTTCAGATTGGTTGGACACACAACTTAAAGAACGAGCTTGGACCCGTGCTGAACTGGCGCGTCGTTCAGGCATTCATCAGTCGACGCTAAGTATGATTTATAACGGTCTGCGGAATGTTGGCACAGATTCTGCAGATGCTATTGCCAATGCGTTGCATTTGCCCGCCTCTGTCGTTTACGTTGCTGCCGGTTTGTTGCCAGAATCTGAAAATATCGATGAATATGAAGACCAGGTTATTCACTTGTTACATCAACTTCCACCGGAAGATCGAGAAGAAATTCTTGAACTGATTAAATTTAAAATATCTAGAATAGAAAATCTTTCAACGAAAACATCGAGCCGGGGAAAACCTCCGGCTCGAACTGTAATAGGGCATATAGAACAATAATTCTAGCCATTTACAATTGTGGGGGGCGATTTGATGGATGCATTTGATTTTGAATTAAACGTAGAAAGTCTAAATAAAAATATAGCTCCGACTGTGACACCAGGAACAACTCCTGCGCTTAAAGAAGCCTGCTGCGCTTGTTTAAAAAACAATCACCATTCTTCCGGTGTTAAATTTGATATCTCCGGAACTTTCACAAAAAAAGCGGCCCTTTTTTGGGATGAAGAAATCTCCTTTGAAATTGTCAAACAATGGGACCCAGACGATGCCGCTCAATGGGGTGCAGCCTGTATAGCCATGATATTGATACCGAGTCTGACTGACTTGCAGGTTGTAGAACGCTATTACAAAAATTCTGGCGGCGGTTTTGATTATTGGTTGGCTAAAAAAGACACGATTCCGACAGGGCTCACGTATGCTAATAATGATTTTGCAGGCAGGTTAGAAGTATCAGGAATTCATTCAGGTAAAAAAACCGATGTAAATTCACGAGTAAAACGAAAGAAAGATCAAGTCACTCGTTCTGATGATTCTGGGAAACCCGCGTATATAATTGTGGTCGAATTCAAAGCCCCAATGGCAAATGCGAGTATAAAAAACCATGAATGAAATTCGTGATTTACACAACGATGCTATGGAACAAGCCGACTTAGCACTTATAAATCGGCTAAATGGCGATTTCGAATCAGCCAGGAAATTATTTCTCGAAGCTTTCTCGTACGAAGCCGAAGTGGCAAATTACTATTTGACCAGATTCAGCGAAGAGCCAACGCGTTCTGTAATTTTCCGAAGTGCAGCCGCTTTAGCTTTGGATGCAGGATTACTGTCTGACGCTGAAAAATATGCTGCGAGCGGTTTATCTGGGGCAGCACCTGATGACATTAAAGACCAACTCAGAGAAATCATTGAGAAAGCCAACTTTAATCGCCACTTGAGTTTAAAGGGCTTGGAGCTAGAACCAAACGAATTTCAATTTGTCATCGCAGGGAATTCAACTTATGCAGGTGTGGCTAAAAGCGATGAGGTTCTGGATCGAGTTGTTGATATTAAAACATTATTCTATAGAACGATGGAACGGCAGAACAAAAAACCGTATAGAAACGGTGGCGTGAGCCCCTACGCAGAGAAATATCCGGTTTATTTATCATCGGTTAGACCAAGTAGTTTCGCTATCACGCTTAGGATTGGAAGCCCGGACCAAGATCAACTTCCATATGTGGATGAACATGATCCTACAGCAGAAGTAATTCGAGAATTTCTCGATTGTATTGAATTGGTAAATCACAATGAAGAAAAAGAATTACGAGAAAGAATTCCCGATGATGCTTATTACAACAATTTCTTAAGTCTGGCCCAAAATATGGCGCCAGACGGAGAAAACGTTTCCATAGTCGGATTCACCTCATCCTATGAGGGTAAGGAAAGAAGAGTTGAATTAAGTAACAAAAGAGACTCGATCAGCGGAATTGCTCGCGCTATAAATTCAAATTCAAGTACAGAAAAAAAACGACATGAACTAATTGGGCGGCTCTTATTTGCTGAAGGAACTGATGCCAATTCGTCCGGGAAAATAAGACTAAATACCGCAGAAGGCAAATTGACGATCAAAGTTCCGGAGGGGATGGATGATATCGTCATGCGTCTTTGGAATCATCAAGTAAAGGTAATCGCTATAAAAGTAGATCGAAGAAATTACCTCATGGAAAAGATTGAAGCGAATGACACTTAAGTTCGCTGAAGAGTGCTGTGGAACAGGAACCAAGCACCGGTATTCACAAAACATTGATTTACCTAAAAAAGGGGGACTTCCTTGGAAAATAATCAAAATAAAGAAATCAATAAAAAGCATTCCATCTCGCCGATCATAATAATACTTGGCATTCTTGCCATCGCTTTGGTCATCTTCGCGCTGGCGACGCGCTCAAAAAGCGCTGCACCCAGCGCCGCCGACCGCTGCCTGCCTGCCACCCAGGCGCAGCTCGATTTCATCAACGCCGGCATCCAGGCCGTCGACGCCGGCAATTCAGTGCGCGAAGGCTGGGCGGTGAAATCCAATGACTACGAGAACGTCTACATGGTGGCCGCCATGATCTACGGCGCCGGCATGGAAGACGGTACTGGTCCGGGCATCTGGGCGCTCGGCGGCGACCCGGAAAACCCCAACACCGCCCTGTCCGTGAACGGTTTCGCTCAAAACTTCACGCCCTTCCCAGACGCATCCCAAACCGACGCGGAGATTACCCAGTCTTCAGACGGGGTAGAGGCGGTCAAGGGATGCTTTGAATAACGTTGTTAAGCCGTTGCCGGCCGCTCGCTGGATCAAGACGTCCTCGCCTTTGCCTTACGTGGCTCCGCCAGTATCCGCCAGCGGCAACTGCGATCCGTCCTACCCAGACGTGTGCATTCCGCCCTATCCACCCGACTTGGATTGCGGTGATATTCCCTAAAGGTATTTCCGCTTCGTGGGTTCCAATCCACACCGATCAGACCATACTTTAAAAAGGTGTCCCATCGCTTTACATAATTTGCCCTGGGCAACAAACCTTAAGAATATTTATTTTTTATAACTTCCAGACTATAATTTTAGATTTACACGCGAATTTTTCAGATATTTTCCGCCAAGTTTTCAGGGCGCAATTCATTTTATTGGCAACTACATAGAGAGACTTTATGGCAGAAGAAACTATCACCCTAATTCCAGCTGGTAAGCTCCGTTGTGTCGTCACTGATAAACTCCGGCCTGATACTCCCGAAGAACATGTCCGACAACGTATTGCCCGTAGTATCATCGAAGATTACGGTTACGACAAATCCCTTGTTGAGGTTGAATTTTCAGTTAACCTCGGCTCAAGTAAAAAGCGAGTAGACATCGCAATATTTCCGCCGAAATGCGAGCATGTTCAGCAAAATCTAATAATTATTGTTGAATGTAAACGTGATGATATACGACCAACTGATAGGGATAACGGGGTTGAACAATTAAAATCTTACCTCTCAGCGTGTACAAACGCTAAATTCGGTTTATGGATTGGTGCAGAACTTCAAGTTTGGGAACGGATCGTTTCATCATCCGGTTTAGTTGAATTTGTTGAGGCAACCGATATTCCCCGTTTCGGGTATGATGCACCACAACCCATTACCTTCACCGAACTTGTACCTGCACAGGAAGAACTAATTGGCATTTTCAGAAGATGTCACAATTATATTTATGGCAATCAAGGGTTTCAAAAGGAGCCAGCATTTCAAGAGCTATTGAAACTGATTTTTTGCAAAGTTTATGATGAAGATACCTCTTTTGGCACGATGAGGTTTTTCATTAGCAATGATGAACGACGGTCTGAAATTGGGCAACGCAGACTATTGAAAAATATGGAACTGCTTTTTGAGGATGTAAAAGGGCGGTATCCTTATATTTTTTCACCCGAAGACCAAATAAAACTTGATAATCGCGTTCTTGCGTATGTCGTTGGGGAATTACAGCGATATTCTATGCTTCAAACTCAGGCTGATGTGAAAGGCGCGGCTTACGAGCAACTGGTTGGGAATAATCTACGTGGAGATAGAGGGGAATTTTTCACACCAAGGAATGTGTGCGAAATGGCGGCACGTATGGTGCTGGCAACATACCCTGAGAAAAAATGGTTACAACTCCGGTCGCTTGATCCGGCGTGCGGGACGGGGGGATTCCTTGTTGCGATGATGAACATTTGGCGAGAACACTTAATCAAGACACAACGGCAAAAATGGGGAAAGAATGAAAACCAAGCACTCACAGAAACGACTCGTTTGTTGAAAGAAACCGCAAACGGATTTTTAAATGGAATAGACTTTAATCCAATTCTTGTTCGTGCCGCTCAAATGAATTTGGTAATGCATGGGGATGGGTCAACGAATGTGTATCACGCCAATTCCCTGCTACCTCCCGGCGAATGGCCTAATGACATCAAAAACGATGTAAGGGATAACGTAAAATACAACCATTACGACATCATTTTGACCAATCCGCCTTTTGGTTCAAAAATTCCGATTGATGACCCTCATATCCTTGACCAGTTCGAATTAGCAAAATTCGAGATGGAAAATGGAACGCGTCGTTCTTCAATGCCCCCTGAGCAATTGTTCATTGAACGATGTTTACAACTACTAAAACCCGGTGGCCGATTAGCAATCGTACTTCCTGATAGTATCCTTTCAAATCCGGGGCTTGGATTTATCCGAAGGTGGATATTACAAAAAGCCAGAATTATAGCAAGTGTAGATTTACCCCAAGTCACATTTGAGCCATACACAGGAACACAAACAAGCGTTCTGATTCTACAAAAAAAGGCCCCAACTGAAATTGAGATTGAACGGCGTGCCGGAAAGTCTTTGGATTATGATGTTTTTATGACGACCCCCGAAGCCGTTGGTCACGATAGACGTGGAGAAGTGCATTATTTACGAACACCTGAAGGCGATTTAATTGAATATGAAGATAGAATACCCATAACCCGCCGAAATTCTGAGGGTCTTTATGTAACTGAATATAGACAGCAAAAAGCTTTCGAAAAGTTTGACCAACTACCAGAGGTCGTAAGGTACTTTAACGAATGGGTTACAAAACCTGAACGTATGAGGTGGATAAATGGATAATATCTCAAATCAGGCCACCCTTCCCAATACATCTGCTTATGATGAACGTCGTCAAGAATTCATCAAACTTGGCTGGTGGGTTTCAATTCCATTGTCTATCGTACCTTCACATTGGATCTATGATGGAGAACAACGATTGGATGGCGGTTATTACGCCGCCGAAGTGACATCCGCTTTTAGAGCTGTGTATGAATCTGGCTTAGAAATTAAGAAAATTTCTGATGTAACTAAAACGATTAATTACCCAACAAGATTTAAACGGATTTACACAAAATCAAAGCAAAATGGCGTTCCTTTTCTAACCGCCTCAGAAATGCTCCAATTCAGACCAGAAAGCAATGAATTTCTATCTACTAATTTGGTGAAATCAGCAAGTTGTATTGTGCCAAAAGGAGTTATTTTAGTCACACGTTCCGGTTCGTTGGGTAGAAGTGTTATTGTTGGAGAAAGACTCCATCAATTTGCTATAACGGATGATGCGTTTCGGGTTGAACCAGAAGGAATAGAAGCCGGTTATTTGTATGCTTATCTGTCAAGCTGGATAGGACAAGCACTTATTGTTAAAGACAAATATGGTGCGACGATAAAGCATCTTGAACCCAATCATATTGCTAGACTTCCGATACCCATATTGCCGCGTGGAGCTCAAATAACTATCCACAATCAAATTATCCATGCTTATGAATTGAGAGAGAAAGCGAATTCGTTGCTTGACGAGGCAACAGATTTACTTTACTCATCATTGGGGTTACAACCATATCCGCTATCCGAAGTTCCGTACCTTCCTCCCCCACCAGACAAACAACCCTCCACTCGTTATATTTCGCACCCACAGGCGTTTACAGTCAATTCGGCTTCATTGAATAACAGGTTTGACGCTTCGTACCACGTGCCTACTGTGCGATTAGCCATTGACATGATTTCAAAATTGACTCACCCTTTCGCTCCTTTAGGTAGTCTGGTCAAGGATATATATTTACCGAATCGGTTCAAACGAATTTATGTTCAGAAAGAATATGGCATACCATTTTTGCAAGGTTCTCATTTATCCCAAAATATATTATATGATTTGAAGTATGTATCATCAAAAGCCAATGAAAAGAATATACAACAGTGTGTTATCCATACTGGTGACATTTTGGTATCTCGGTCTGGCACAATTGGGGTAATAAGCCTTGTTTCTCAGTTGCGAGACGGTTGGGTTGGTACAGAAGATTTACTACGAATTATTCCCGATGAAGCTATGGCAAATCGAGGATATATTGCATTATTTCTTACGACAAAATATGGTCAATATCAAATAAAATCGAAAACCTACGGTGGGGTGGTAGACCATATAACCGTAGAGGATTTGAAAGAAGTGATTATTCCAAATCCTCCCCTTGAAATCCAAAACGAAATTGGTAAATTAGTGATAGAGGCATTTGAATTAAAAGACTTTGCAACAAAGATGGAGATGGAAACAGTTAACGGTCTGGAAAATCTATTAGCGCCAAAACCTATTATCTCCTAACCAAATGTGAGCCTTATTTTCTATCGACTCACATTTGGATTGTACTGAATAAACGCTATTTTGACCCATCAATTCCCAACCTAGAGATAGGAATGGTTTTCCCCTTATTAATCATGTCACGCATCTGCCATTTAATAATGTCTAAATATTTTGATATTTTTGGGGAAGTCAATCTGTATTCCTTCTTATATGGCTCAACTTCGTCACGGCAAAAACGATATTCGTGCCCCATTGATTTCCCCTACCAAAAAAAAGGCTTCAACGTACCCGCTCTCGCCTAAATTAGAACACCGTCAAAACACTAATTTCTAATAATCTTGCTACTTCTCTTGTAGGTAGATAATTTATACAAGTAACAAAAATCATTAGAATGCATTTTCAGGAATCTCTCTCGATAATTATGCTCCTTGATAAAGATCAACCTATTCTGTTACCGCAAATTTTGACAAAGTCAATATTATTTTCTATCCCAATCGCCCGCCGTCCCGTTTCCTGGCACGCCGCCAGCGTCGTCCCCGAACCGGCGAAGGGGTCCAGCACCAGCTCGCCGGCATTGGTGTAGGTCAGCACCAGCCACTTCACCAGCTCCAGCGGTTTCTGCGTGGGGTGCAGCGAGTGCGCGTTATTATCGCTGGCGAAATCGAGCACATCCACCGGGTAGCGGCGCCCGTCGTATTCCCTGGCCGGTAGATCGCTCCATTTCCCATAGTGAGCGGTGTGATTCAACCCGCCGTTCTTTTTATACGGCTTCCCGACTGTAAACTGCGGGTTATACGTGGTGGCCGCGCGTTTGCCGTCGTTCGAGCGTTTAAAATAGCGCGAGAAGATCAGAATATTCTCGTGCGCCCGTAGCGGCCGTTTATTCGCGTCCAGGAAGCCCACCGCCCGCGACTTGCGCCAGATCAGCTCGTAACGGAACCACTTGCGGTTCGAGTTGATCAGGTCCGTGGCGAAGGGCTGCGCGGCGAACATGGCGATCACCCCGCTCGGCTTGATCACCCGGCCGGCCGCATCCCACCAGGCCGCCAGGTCGATCTTCTGGTCCCATTCCAGCTTCGTCGTCCCGTAAGGCGGATCGGTGATGATTGCATCCACGGACTGATCCGCGATCTTCCCCATCAATTCAAAACAATCCCCCTGCCAGATTTCGATGCCGGAATGGTTCATTCTATGCTCAACCTTTTAGAAATTTATTTCTAGTATTATGACACAGAAATCACCGCCCGCTGCAACATTTTTATAAAAAAACCTCCGCAGGCTGTCCGCGGAGGTTTTTGTTTCACAAGCTCGAAATAATATCCTTGACGTCGTTCCCGACCATCCTGGCGTAAATCCCGTCGGTGATGCCCATGTTGGCATGCATCAGGTTCTGACTGATGGCCTTCATTTGCGCCGGCGTCGTCGCCCGTTTGAGTGCATACACCGAAAACCCATGCCGCAGCTTATGCGGCGAAAGGTACTCAACGCCGGCCAGCTCGCACAACCGCTGCAGCTCGTCCCTAAAACTGGAGCGGAGATTTTCGCGCTTCCCTTTCGTCTCGACCGGCGCCAGCTTGCCAAACCGGTCCAGGGGAGCGTACCAGAAGCCTTCCGGAGGCAGCACCCTGCGCACCCGGCGGTCCCAGGCTTCCGCCACGTCGAGCAGATCGGGGATATTCAACAGGTAGGTGATGGCCGCCTTGCTGTTCTTGGTGTGCACCCCCATCGCCGGCACCTGGTAGATTTGACGCTGCGCCAGGTCCACGCACTTGAGCGGCAGCGTGACAAACGCGCCGATGCGCATGCCCGAGAGGAATAGAAAGGCGGTACCGGCCTGCGCGCGGCGCAGCGCTTCCGTTTCCACGGAAACGCTCACCAGGCGGCGTACATCCTCCAGAGTGTACAGCTTGCGTGTGATCAACTCAGAGGCCTCGCTCCGGTCCCGCGACGGCCGCAGGCTTTGCAGAAACGACTGGTCGATCTTGCGGTATCGAGACGGGTATTCTTCCTTCGCCCATAGATAGAAATTACGCGTCGTCTTGAAGATCGCCGCCAGGTGTGAGGCCGCCAGCGGCTTCCCCTGCGGACCGGTCAGCCGCTCAGCGTAAGCCGGGAAGGTCGGCCGTATCCGCCCTGACCGGTCGAAGGCGTCCTTATCCGCCCACTCCATCAGGTGCCGCAGCCTGGACCACTGCGCCTGGACGGTTTCCTCGTCGAGCTGCTTGATTTCCCGTTGGAAGCGCAGATAGGCCTTCACGTCCAGCCAGTTATCACGATTGATCATGCTGCACCTGGCGCCGCCTGGCCAATCGATTCACCCGCCCGCCGCACAGCGAGCACTTCCCGGTCACCTGCGCCACTCCGGGGCGGTTAGACTCGGTCATCCTGGTATCCGCCATTTTGACCACCGCCTTGCACCGGCAGCAGTAAGCCTCGTCGCTCTGCAGCACCCGCTTGATCTTCCCCCTGCGGTTGGTGGCCAGGGCTTCCAAAGCCCAGGTGCGAAAGGCCAGCCCGTTGATCCATAAACGCGTCTTGACCCGTGTGTACGGCATCCCTTCCGGGATATATCTCCGGATCGTTTTCTCGGTGACCCCGATTTCCTCAGCCAGCTCCGTGGGCTTATACATCATATCCAGGAGCCGGCTGAGGGCTACAACTTGCCCTCTGGTAAGTCTCAGCGCTGGCACGCTGCACCTCCGAAATAGATTCAGCCGCAGTCCGCAGCAAACAAAAAGCCCGGCCGTGTGTGTCCGACTGGCTCTGTTTGCGGTCTGGCAACCGTAAAAAAAGTATATCAGAAATATAGAATTTTTATTCTTAAAAATTGGGCGTTTACAAGCACGTTTTCCCAGACCGTGAGGTTCGGAGGTTCGAGCCCTCTCGCGCCCACAAATCGCCTGCAAAGGCGTTTTACCTTTCAACCGCTCCGCTGATGGAGCGGTTTTTTTATTCGGTTCGGCGGCCCCATCGAGGGGTGTTATTCGAGCCCTCTCGCGCCCACAAATCGCCTGCAAGGGCGTTTTACCTTTCAACCGCTCCGCTGGTGGAGCGGTTTTTTTGTTCGGTTCGGCGGCCCCATCGAGGGGTGTTATTCGAGCCCTCTCGCGCCCACAAATCGCCTGCAAGGGCGTTTTACCTTTCAACCGCTCCGTTGATGGAGCGGTTTTTTTCGGTTCGGCGGTCCCATCGAGGGATGCTATTCGAGCCCTCTCGCGCCCACAAATCGCCTGCAAAGGCGTTTTACCTTTCAACCGCTCCGCTGATGGAGCGGTTTTTTTATTCGGTTCGGCGGCCCCATCGAGGGGTGTTATTCGAGCCCTCTCGCGCCCACAAATCGCCTGCAAGGGCGTTTTACCGAACCGATCTTCTGATAGAGCGGTTATCGCATAAGCAAGGGCAGATAAATGGAAATAGCCTCATCGTCATCGATGTTGATCACCTGAACGGCGGAACCGACCAGACCCTGATAGCCCGGATCGTCGCTGACCGCGGCTGCCAGCACAATGGTGTATGCCTGATCACCGTCATCCTGTGAATCATCAACGCCGCTGACCGTGATCTCCTGCGGCAGGTTCCAGTCGCCCACGCCAAAGGTCACACTAGAAGGGGAAACCATACCCTCAGTAAGGTCTGAACTGGACAGGGCTATGGTCACGTTGGCCGTGGGCTGCAACGTGAGCGCAACGGTGAAGGTCGCGGTCGTACCGGCCTCGCTGGTGTGTATATTATCCGTAGGGGTGACCAGGATAGCAGGATCGTCATTGCGGATCGTCGCCAGACCCTGTGCATCATCGAGACTAGCGTTGACTGGATTTGACAAATTTACGGTAAAGGTTTCATCGGCCTCGGAAAGTGTATCCCCGGTAACAGATACCGTCACACTGGTGCTTGCTGCGCCGGCTGGCAGCGTAAATGAAGCCGCGTTATTCGGGGTGTAGTCGCCCGCCGCCGCGCTGGCGCTTCCGTCCGCGGTATCTACCGTGAAGGTCACCGGCCGTGCAGGAATCAAGGAAGGAGTCACCGTAAAGGTAAAGTCGGTTGTCCCCGCGTTTCCTTCCGCCTGGGTAACGTCATTGATCGAAAGCGAAGGATTTTCGTATTCATAAGCGCCCATATCACAAAGGGCGCCTTGCGGCCGGCTGACTCCGCGCTGGTCGGTACTGACAGAACAATCACTGGTGGAGTCAATGGCAGATGAGCCATACTGAAGCGGAACGGTGAAAATTCCGCCGCCGTGATCGCCGAGCGATCCCAGGTTGAGGGCAGACGAGTTGAGCGCGCTACCGCAAGTGCCGTCATCCGCCAGGTCATTCGCCCCGCTGATCGTCCCGCGGCAGTTGCTCAATCCGTTGCTGCCGGTATTCGCGGCGATAATGGAGTTTTGGACGGTCGCGGTCCCGCTATTCTGATAAATTCCCGCGCCAGTAGAATTCAACACGGAGGTATTCAGCGTGATGGTGCTGAAATTTACCGTCAGACTCCCGTCGTTGTAGATTCCGCCGGCATATAACCCACCCGGATTAGCAGCAATGGTCGAGTTGGTAACACTCATCGTTTGTTGGTTATATAATGCGCTGTTGGTGTTGCCAGTAAAAGTGCTGCCGGTGATAATGACCGTGCCGAGAAAGTTGCGAATAGCTCCGCCAAAGACCGCACTATTGGCCGAAAAAGTAGATGTGGTAATAGTCACCGTGCCGCCAGTATTGTAGATGGCCCCACCGCCCTGCCCATTGGCTACATTATTCGAAAAGACAGCGTTCTGGATGGTCAGAATGCCGCCGTCGTTATAAATTGCCCCGCCGTTTCCGTTCAGGTTATATTCAGCCAGCCCGCCTGAAACAGTGACGTGGTTCAGGGTCAGGTTCCCGCGGTTGCTGATTGCGCCGCCGCCCGACCCACAGGTTGTGGATGAACAATATCCATTGGTCAAGTTCAAGTTATTGATATTCAGCGAGGAGCCAGCGCCAATTTCAAACAGACGGGTGCGAGTGGTATTGCTGCCGCTGTAGGTGTAATTGCCATCCAGCGTGATTCTGGCGTCTGGGCCTGAGATCGTGATATTCTTCGAAATGACCAGCGGTTCCTTTAGGTGCAGGGTCTGACCGGTCAGCGCCGCCGCGAAGGTGATCGTGTCGCCATTTCCGGCATGTGCAATCGCTTCGCGAATCGAACAACTCGAATCGCAATACGCATCATTGGTATCATCCGTGATGGTCACGACCCAACTGGCTGCCTGAACAGGCTGAGACGGGCGCAAACCCAGTCCGGCCATCGCCAGGCCGAGTGCAATAGCCACAGAAACCAGAGACTTAAGCAACGGTTTTGATATCATAGATCCCCTCCGCGATGAAAGCTGCTTCTCGTCACTAATCTTTATTTTGTTTACATGCGCCTTTCGTCCAGAAAAAACCTATGGGTGATGGCGCGTAATTTCTATTAAAACCCAAGCGGATAATTTCCAGCAAGGACGCATTCATTATACTACGCTCATTTTAAGGCCGATTGCACGGGACACCGAAGGGCCGCCTGCAGCAACCTTACAAAATCTCGCCTTCCCATAGAACCGGCAAAAATGGAGCAATCGCAATGATGCGACGGGCACAGAGAAGGTTAAAACCAGCCTAAAAATGGCAATAGCTGAAGATGCCAACAAACTGATTGTGTTCTGCAAGCTGGCGCACCCGCATCCTGTTAACTGATAAGGGATAGCTTTGCTGGTGGATGGTCAAAATGGACTGAGGGCAGACCCTCTCACCTGAAGAATACGACTGACTGATTCTGTCTGCAGGAAAAATTTCAGGTTCACCTGTTCCTGACCGCCGGGTAAGCGCTAGCCCTATTGTCATGCACCTGTAAGCTAAGCGGCATTGACCTTGCCTTTGCGTCCCTTCTATAATTTGGAACGCATGGCCGCCTACATCAAACAAAACAACACCCTGGCCAGATTTCTCATTATTCTTGCCGCTGGTCTCTTTTTCATCGCGATCAGCTATTTTCTTACGCTGATTTTTCCCGTCGATGCCCGCATGATCACGCCCGGTGACTGGGTCTTTGGCGTGGATTGGAAAGAATTTATCGGACCAGATGTACGCCTGCTGCTGGCAGGCGGCAATCCATACGCGCCTGACGGGCAATTGGTTTCTGGGTTATATCCGCCGTGGGCCTATTTATTCTTAGCGCCGCTGGCTCTGGTTTCGCCAGGAATCGGCGCGGTGCTGATCTTTACATTAACTTATTTTTCCTTTGCCTTTATTCTCTTTCGTTTAAAATATCGGCCCGGATTTATCGTCGTTTTCTTGTGTTCACTGTATATCTACCGCTGCGCCTGGTCCGCCAATATCGACTGGCTGGCCGCTCTGGGATTCATCCTGCCGCCCTGGCTCGGCCTGATTTTTATTATGATCAAACCTCAGGTAGGTTTTGGAATTGCGCTTTTCTGGCTGGTGCAGGCCTGGCAGCGCGAGCGATTGCGCGGGGTGATAAAACCTTCGCGCCGGTAACCGTTCTCTATCTGCTTTCTTTTCTATTTTTTGGGCTATGGCCGCTGCGCATGTCACAAATGCCGCAATACGCTTTATCGAATTACCCGATCACGCTGGCTTTAGGCTTGCTGCTACTGTACAAGGGTATCAAAGATCATAAGGTTCAATATGCCATCGCCAGCGGCCCGCTGCTGGCCCCCTACGCCAATATTTACACCTATACCATGACGCTGTTTGCTTTTGATGCGCCTTTGCCGCTGGCCGTTTTGGTGTTCTTAACCTGGATGAATTATTAACCATCCACATGCTTGAGTCGCTGAAATCAACAGGTCAAACCGGCTGAACCTTAACAAAATCTTCCTGAAGCTTGTAATTTCACTCCGCGCGTGGTTAAACTAGTATTGTTATGATCCATCTTTCACCACCGAGGTATTCATGCAGCCCGAAACCCCTCCCGACAACAATCCCAATCAACGCCCGACCGGTATGCCCCCGCGTTTTCAGATCATCTTCATGGTGATGATCATCGTTCTTCTGCTGGCGTCAGTGCTGCTGCGCAGTTTGTAAACGAAGCAGGCTGGTGCTGCAAATTTCAGTCCGAACGCTCACAATCTACCGGGCTTTAAAACGCGATTAATGACATTGAACGTCACAACAAATGTCACTTTTTGACTCTCATCCCCCCAAATTTTCAGTTCGCAGTTAAAATCATCAGGGCAGGTTGACTGCATCGATTTTCGTAATAACGACCTCTTTACCTGCCTCTTTAAGATCTTTCTGATCTTTTATCCATACTTATCCGATCTTGAGGAGGATGAATGCCGCCATTCATATTTCCATTCGCTTTTTCTGAAGACCAATCCAGTCCGGTTATCGGCCGTCTGGAATTGGAGGAGCCGCTTCCCTATTCATCGCGCGACGGGGGAAGCGGCTTCTTTCGTCCCGGCCGGATCGCATTGGATGGCTGTCAGGACATGGAAATTGTCCTTTACCACAACCCAGCCACGCAGGCTTTTATTTACCTGCGCAGCATTCCAATGGACGCCAACCTGCTGGAATTAATCGGGCTCGCGCCTGAAGATGTCTCGCAGTCTGAGCAGTTGACATTGCCGGGTCAGCTTTGCCTGGGCGCTAACCGCTCCAAATTAATCGCTTCTGCTTTCGACACCATT
Organism: Bellilinea sp.; assembly: GCA_036822575.1. Classification (GTDB taxonomy): domain Bacteria; phylum Chloroflexota; class Anaerolineae; order Anaerolineales; family Anaerolineaceae; genus Bellilinea. The sequence goes on from DAISHK010000005.1 coordinate 40,129, forward strand.
TTTGATTCTCCTGCGCTGAAACCAGTTTTTGCCGGGCGGCAGCAAGAAAATCTGGCAGTCTTCCCCATAGCGCGAGAGGGATTGAAATACCATATCGCCGATTCGATTTACAACAATTACGGTTTTTATTGCGATGAAGTCGTCTTGGATGCGCATCACGTTTTTGACAGCTCTGTGCCGCTTTACAACCGCAAGGTGGAAATGACGATCTTCAAGGATAAAGACCTTGACCAAACGCAGAAAGAAAACATCAAGGTCGCGTTTATTGCCGACAGTATTGCCAGCGGCCTGGTATTGAAAGAAGTTGTTTCACGCGTAAAAGAACGTTTCAGCCAGCTCGAACGCGTTGAAGTGGTTGCTCCGCTGTCCACCATCCGCGGATTGTGCCGGGTAGCGCGTTCTGAATGCGCGCAGGATGTTAAAGTGCGCGTCCACGTCTTTGAAACCCTTTTAAATGCCCTCCCGCCGGATTATTATTATTCGGCCCACTTTAACCTGCCCGAATTTCATATGGAGCCAGAATTAGAGCAAGCCTATCGCGCCTGGTGGGGCCAGGATGCGAATGGCAATATGATTGCCGATACAGCCTGCGCGGGCTATGGCTGGAGTGAAGTTTTTTATTCGCCGCGCAAGCAAATCGAAATGATCAACAGTCAGCTGCGGCTGCGCCATAACCTGAGCATTGCCGATATCGTCAAACGCAACGCGCTCGAAGCTGTGCGCGCGTAACAAATTTACGCAGGAATTTAAACACCCGCAATAAACAATTAGGGTAAGCTTAGAGGGAACGGTTGCGTCTCATCCGTTCCCTCTTTTTTTTCAATTTTTGAGAATATTGCTCGTTTACATTGAAATATCATCATTTCTAAAGGAGAATACCATGTTCAATGAAACTGTCTTGGTCTTCAGCCGCAACGGTATGGGGTCAGGCCCGGCTGAATTGCAGCAAAGATTGGCGGCCAAATTTTTGGCTTTAACTTTGGAATCGGGCGACCTGCCGGCCAAAATTCTCTTTTACACCGAAGGCGTGCGCCTGGTTTGCAGTGGATCAATGGTTATCGATCCATTGATGCAAATGGAACAGCGCGGCGTTGAGCTGGTGATTTGCAGCACCTGCCTGGAATTTCTTGGTGTGCAAAATGAGGTCAAAGTCGGCGTGGTCGGCGGGATGGGTGATATTGTGACTGCCATGCAAATGGCAGAGAAAGTCGTCAGTATTTAGTTTAAGTAAATTCAGCACATTCACTTTTGTGCGGCAATTCGTTTTTAAACAACAAGCGGCCGGAAAATTTTCGGCCGGTTGCGCTTTAATTTCATATCAAAATAGGATACCGAGATGATCATTCTCGGTAAAGATTTATCGATACTCTCCCTTATGTCCCGCCGTCCACCTGTAAAGGCTTCCGGCGGGACTGGGAAAGGGGATCGCCAATTGTCAATTATCAATGGTTCAGGGCAGGTTGGCCAACAAGCGCACCGCATTATGCATGTTGGTCAAATCCACGCCAGTTAGTTCCGCATCCCGCGCCTTCAAATGCGCCAGCACCTCAGCGGTTGTGTAATTGCGTACCATTTCGTGGTCGTTATGGTAATTCTTGCGGTTGCGCAGAAAGACCATCAGCGGTTTAACCGGATGCTTGAGCTGCTTCTCCAATTCTTTACTGCCGGCTACCAGACGCTGCATCGGGTCGATAAACTTTTTGCTGTGCGGGTCTTCGTATACAATCGCGAACGGAAAGACACCGCCCGGCCCAACAATTACACCGGTGAGCATCTTTTCAGGGTCGGCGACAAATACAGCCGGATAAAGCCCCCAGTCATCTTGCATGGTAGAAAGTGCCAGGCCAACCTGGCGGCGCAATGCACCGTCGATATCCATCGGCACCTCAACCTGGTTTTTTAAAATCGCAACCAGACGGTTGTAGGTCAATTTCCGCGTGCTGATTCCCAAAGAAGAAGCAAAAATGGTAAAAAGCAGCCAGCCAAGAAAGACCACAAAAACTGAAATCCCCTGTACCCACCGGTACGAAATTCCGGTGGTGTTGATCCAATTCTGGTAAAAGAAAGCCAGAAAGAAGCCTGCCACGCCTAAAATTGCAACCCCGACAGCGACGTACAGCATCTTAAAACGAAAACCATGCTGCAAATCAGCATTAATTAACTTAACTGGTTCAGCCGGCGGGAGTTCAAATATTTTCATGCAGTCTCCGGGATTCGCAATCAATAACTAGGGTATAAGCGCTGGTCTGGCGGCGGATGATTCGCCGCCAGACCAGCAGTATTTCCAAAACAGACTAGATTTTACCCAATATCTTGCAGGAACGGCAGCTTTTCGATGACGTATTTCTTGACATCAGCAGGCGTTTCCATTTTGAGTACTTCCTGCGCCAGCGCCTGAGATTCCGCATAGGAAAGGCTGCGCACAATTTGCTTGACCACCGGCACGACCGGTGTATTCATGCTCAGCTCATCCAGGCCCAGACCTAAGAGGATGGGCACCGCCAGCGGATCGCCCGCCAGTTCGCCGCAGACCCCTACATCCTTGCCGTATTTATGCGCCGCCTGCACGACCATTGAAATCAGGGTCAGCACAGATGGATCAAAAGCATTGGCCAGATTCGCCAGGGTAGTATTGGTACGATCCACCGCCATGGTGTACTGGCTGAGATCATTGGTGCCGATGGAGAAGAAATCCACTTCCTGAGCCAGATGCTCGGAAAGAATGGCCGCGGCCGGGATTTCGATCATAATGCCGATATCGACCTTCTTCGCGTAAGCGATCCCAGCGGCATCCATTTCCTGGCAGCATTCCGCGATGATCGCGCGCGCCTGGGCAACCTCGCTGGCTTTGGTCACCATCGGGAACATGATACGCAGGTTGCCGTGCACGCCAGCGCGCAGCGCGGCGCGCAATTGCGTTTTGAACAGATCCACATTGCGCAGACACAGGCGCAGACCGCGCACACCCAGGAACGGATTCAACTCATAGGGCAGTTCCAGGTAGGGCAGCTGTTTGTCGCCGCCGATATCCAGCGTGCGCAAGATTACCGGGCGGTCGCCAAAAGCGGAAAGGACAGCCGAGTACTTCTTGTACTGGTACTCCTCATCCGGCATTTTATCGCAGTCCAGGTAGATGAATTCTGTGCGCAGCAGGCCAACGCCTTCCGCTCCGTTTTCCACCGCCTGAACCAGATCGTCGTCGCTGTCCGATCCGATATTGGAACAGACCAAAATCGGATGGCCGTCATTCGAAATCGCCGCTTCATGGGCTTCGGCCATTGCGGCGGCCAGAGCTTTCTTCTTGGCGTCGCGCAGCGCGAGGTAGCGCGTCACGGATTCCTGATCAGGCTCAGTGATGATTTCACCACGGTAACCATCCACCACCACCTGTTCGCCTTCTGGCAGGTTAAGCACTTCCTGCGGGATGCCGACTAACGCCGGTACACCCAGGCTGCGCGAGAGAATCGCGGTATGCGAGGTGGTGCCGCCTTCGACCGTACAGAATCCTTTGATCATTTTCTTCGGCAGAGATAAACAGTCGGAGGGGCTGAGATCCTGACTAAAAATGAAGGAAGGGTTCTTCGGCAGCGCATTGACTTCGTCAGTCAGTCCTAAGAGTGTACGCAAAACGCCATTGCGCACGTCCTTAATATCGGCGATGCGCTGCCGAATATACTCGTCATCAATCTCATCCAGAGTGGCGATAAAACCATCCGTTACCCGAAAAAGTGCCGCCTCGGCATTTAGCTTTTCGTCGCGGATGATCGCCCGCACTTCGTCAGTTACGTCAGGATCCTGCAAAATCATAATGTGCGCGTGGAAGATAGCCGCCTCGTCGGTGCCGATCTCGGCCACGGCTTTGTCATAGATTCGTTCTAAGCGCTCAACGGTTTCTTCAACTGCATGGTCATAGCGCGATACTTCCGCAGCCGCGTCAGCGACTGTCGTGGTTTCGAAATCCAGGCAGACATGATGAAACTGGTAAACCGGCCCCACGTCCACCCCACGTGAAACAGAAATGGCCTGGTAGGTATTCATCCCGCTTTACTCCGCAAAATTGCTGTCAATCAGTTGGGTCAGCGCTTCCAGGGCGGCATCACCGTCTGGACCGTCTGCGACCAGACGAACCTGGTCGCCGCCGCGTACTCCGATGGAAAGGACGCCCAGGATGCTCTTGGCATTGGCTTTCTTCTCGGGGTTTTTGGTGATATTGTAAGCAGAAATTGTGGACTGATATTTATTTGCACAGCGTACAAATAAATCGGCAGGGCGGGCGTGCAAGCCATGCTCATGAGTGACGGTTACAATTGTTTCCGTACAGGTTTCGGTTTTGTCCATACCAGCTCCGTTTTCTTGAAGATTTGTCTTGTGCAAGCAGTCAGTTACACGCAGCCTGTGCCTAGGAGAGTGTAAACAAGTTTTTCATTTTGTCGGAGCCGAAGATGCCCCAGGTATCCAACGCCTCAGTCAATTCGGGGCAAGTCTTGGCGGCTTCTTCGAGAGAGATACCCTTCATCTTCGCATCGATCGCGGCCCGCAGCGCTTTAGCGCCGGCTGCCGGACCGGACGGGTGAGAATGAATGCCGCCGCCAGCGCCGATCGCGACATCATTGCCCAGCATATCCATCAGATAAGGCACCAACCCTGGGGTAACTCCGCCGCCGACATGTACCATAGTCGGCTGGATATTTTGCATCGGCGCCAGGCATACCTGAGCAATTCGGCGGAATTTTTCTTCGATTCCACCAAATTTCATCGTCGGAACGTAATCCAGGAAGATATCTGCCCCGGAGAGGCGGGCAAGTTTAGCGCCGACTACCGAGCTGATGCCGCCGTAAGGGTTGGCAACCATCGCCCCGCTGCCGCAGTTATGGATCATCAGCGGAACGGTGATGCGCGGGTCTTCAGAGAGCTGTTTGACAGCCGAGAACCCGGCCCAGAAAATATTGACCATCAGGGCATTTGCGCCGGCGTCAATAGCGCGCAAAGCGTTATCGAAGATGCGATCATGATTGTCGGTGATATTGACCGAGTAAAGGGTCGTTTCGCCTTTTTCCGCATCCGCGCGTTTGCCGGCTTCCATATAGGCTTTCACACGTTCTTCCAGCGGTGAGAATTTGGTGGAACCGCCCAATAACTCGTCGTCTTTAATCCAGTCCGTGCCGCCGACAGCCGCGCCGTAAAACAATTTCGCGCCTTCAGCCGGGGTTAAGCCGGTGCAGGGTTTAATCATATTGTTGAGCAGCGGGCGGTCATACACCTTAACCAGATCCCGTACGCCGGCCACACCAAAGCGCGGGCCTTTGAACTGCGCCAGGTAGCTGGTGGGGAAGTCCAAATCCACCAGTTTCAAGTTATCCATGGCAGAAACATTGCCGATAACCGTCGAAAGCAGCAGCGGTAAATTATCGTAAAAATTAATCCAGGGAAACGCGATGCGCACAATATACCAGCGCAACGTGGTATCTGCGGTGATTGATCCGCGTGATTCGTAATCAGGTACGCTATAAACGCCCACGACCCGGCCGGCAGAACGGTGACGGACTTCATCCGTCTCGCCCGGGACGCGCGCCCAGGTTCCGGTGGTTTGTTCCAAAGCTACAGTCGCGGCGCGTGAAATAATATCAGCCTCTTTCGCTGCCCCCATTAAATACGTTGCAATTACATATTCGTCTTGTGCAATACCTTCAATGATCGGAGTAAGGAAAAGATCTACTATTTTGGAAGCCATATTTTTTCTCCTTTAAGATGGGAAGAGACGACAGATAAAACTTCTTATAGAAAAAGCGCTTACCAGTAAAAAAATACCAAGCTCAACTGACAATAAAAAAAAAGGGGAGCACGATCAGAACGCCACGGTGTGGCAGGGTGCATTTTGAAAGCCGATACCCATTGGCGATGAACCCAGGCTCGCCTGGAATACCGGTACAATGAGTATATAGGTTAATCGACGCGGATGGCTAACTATTTTATTACCGCAAGGACTTGTGACAATATTATAATTATTCGCCGGCACGCAGGCCCAGCACGACAGCAACCCTGAGAATTTTAATCAGGAGTCTCAACGTAATTAATTTACGGCTGGTACAGCGCTGTCCAGCGGGTTGGCGCAATTCCACACCGCACGCAGCACATCGGAAGGCTTGGAAGATTTTCGCAGCGCGTCAACAAACTCTGGCTGGTAGATCAGCGACGTGAGCTGCGAGAGCACATTCAAGTGGTGCGTATCGTCCAAAGCGCCTAAGACAAACGCTACATCAATCGGTCCGCTGTCTTCGCTGAAATTGATGCCTTTTTCCAGAAGTAAAACGCTCAGACAGACCTCATTGACGCCATCCACCGGGCGAGCGTGCAGCAAAATCACACCCGGCGAGAGGATCATATACGGGCCATAATCCTCAATGATTTTGATCATTGCCTGCGTATATTCCGGCTGGATCATACCGCCCTGCACCAACGGCTGGCTGGCTAACCGGACAGCATCGCGCCAGGAGTTGACGGATTGGCGGAAGGTGATATTTTGCGGCAGGAACACATCCACAAGGTCTGGCTTGCGTGAAGAAATGGCGTATTGCCGCCGGTTCTGTTCTTCTTTTTCTGTAATCCAGGCCTGGATAGTGCGTTTTTCCGCACTGGTTAAGAATGGACTGACCGTCAAAACCGGTAAATTAGGGATTTCGGTCGGAATCAGACTCAGTACCAGTTCGGCATTATTCAGCCGCTCCATGACTTCAGGCAAATCACTGAGCACTTCAACCACATGCAGCGTTGGGAATTCATACTCAAGCCGGGCTTTCAAGAAGGTCGCCTTGGCGCGGATGCCATCGCCCAGCACAATCACCGAATGAGAGTTTTTGTCGCGCGTGCGCAGGCGGCTCAAAGCGGCCGCCAGGTACATGGAAATAAAACCGATCTCCTCGTCCTGAACCGGATGGCCTAAGTCCATTTCCATAGCGGCCACGCCAGCTTTTGCGGTTCGAAATACCTCGGGGTATTTCTGGCAGACATCGTCCAGCGATGAATTAACAATCGGCAGCCCATAGCGAATGCGATAAATAACCGGTTTCAAGTGAACCGCCAGCCCCGATAAAAGTTCTTCATCTACCCGCAGCAGCGGATGCAGCAGGTTCGAGCAGTATTCAACAATCGATTGGGCGTAACGAACCGGCTGTTCCCCCAGAACAGAACGCAGATCATGGGTATTGGTGACTGCATCTTCCTGCCACTTGGAGGAAAACAATACCACGCTTAACATCTGGCTTTCCTTTTCCAGGAAAGTCAAAGAGAATTTGCGGACGATTTCATAAAAAATTGAGCGCGAAACTTCGGTCTTGATGCCGGCCGGCAGTGAAGAAATTTCCAGGGCAGTGATGGTTTTGCTTTTGCGCAGGGCGTCAATACTGATTGCCAGATACATCAGCAGTTCGATGCGCGAATACAGCGCCATGCGGTCGCCCACCAGGTGCTCAATATGCTGCACCGTGGTATGGCAATAAGCAATCGGCAGCCCCTTTAAATAGCGTTCCAGCGTCGGCGGCAAAGATTTATCCATGAGCACTTTTAAATCCGGGCTGAACCAGAGCGAATACCATTTCCTTTCGCCAAGCTCCTCATGGATCAGGTTAAGCATGGCATAGCGGCGGTCTTGCTCCAAACCGACAATCCGTGCGCCCTTATTCTGAATGCGTTCAAGGCGTAAATGATATACATTCAGCCATTTTTGAATATCCGCCACATCATGAATTACTGTTGAGCGGGAAATTCCGCCGTTGGCAGCCAAACCTTGATAGGTCAGTGAGGTTTCACTATTCAGCAGATCAAACAGGGTAATGCGCTGCCGCTGGCCGCGCGTCAAAATCAAATTATCTTCGGTCGATTGCGACACCTTTGCCATCAAACGCTTGCGTTCCTGTTTGGTCGCATCGATTTCAAGACCAAATCCAGGGCGGGAATTGAGCTTAACGCCTTCTTCGCGGAACCAGGCTTTTACGGCCTCAAGGTTATAGCGAATAATACGAGGCGTCAGCCCGGTTTCTTTGGCCAGGCTGCTCAAGGTCATATGAACCGGCGATTGAAGCAAAGCGAAGATGATGCATCGCTGGCGAGCGTTGATATTGATTTTGATTGAACTCATGGGGATTCGACCGCTTTAAATATTAGTGAATTGTCACAATTCATTATACCAAACGAATAATCAAAAAAGTTGATCTTTTTATCTCACTTTTGTCCTGACAGCCTTATGACTTTCATCGTAATCTATCCTAAAGCAGCCCGGCTGGGCAGAATATTTCACGATTGGCACAATTTAAATCGCATTCTCCTGCAACCGCACCGGAACGCTCCTTCAGGGAACCGGCCGGAAGAATGCGCCCCAGCCAAACCCATGCGCCCGAGGAAAAGCTTTCATCAATGGACAAAAATGGACAAAAACAAAAAACGCATAAAAATTGGATGCCAACTATTCCGTTTTTCGCCATACTCTGGCATAATTTAGTTAGTTAATGGTAATTTTTTATTACTACCCCCCCCTCTATAAAACGAAGAAAATCCAAAATCCATTCTTAAGGGAGGCCGCAAAAAAGCTTAACGCTCCACAGGATTGATTTCCGTTCCTGGCCGTTTTCCTGAAGCAAAAATGCGACGTAGAAGCCGCAGACCGGCAGATCAAAATATAACATTTTCGTCATATCTTGCTTTGCCGAAGATAGAACATCTTTTTGGCCCCGTCTGTCCGTATAATCTAACCAAGTTACTGTCCGCTGATGTTTTCGTTTGGCCTGTTCCGATTTGCAGCCTGATAAATCACAATGAGCATGCCAATTAATTTCTGAGCCATCCCAAGTAATTTGTTAGTGGACACCCCCCTTTACTGATACATACCCCATAGTTTGTTCGCTCGCATTTACAGTTGAGCAAATACTCCTATCCCGGCAAAGGCATTTCATGGACCAAAAAGTATTAACTAATGTGAAAGTTATTGAGATTCAAGACAGTATTTCTCAGGAAAACTTACTGACCAAAATGGGGTCTCTGGCTGTTGAAGCCGGGTGGGCTAAACCTGGTTATATTCAGGCCCTGCTAGAACGAGAATCAAAGTACGCTACCGGTTTACATGCCGACGGGATGGATGTTGCCATTCCGCATGCAGATCCTGAATGGACAAACGAACCCGGTATGGTGGTAGCCCTGTTAGACCATGCGGTTGATTTTGAACCCATGGGTGGCGTTGGCGACGTGGTGAAGGCAAACTTTGTCTTTATGTTGGTTATCCCAGATGCTGAAGCGCACATTGAATTCCTGTCCGCATTCAGCACCTTCATCGAAGACAAATCACACCTTGAAACCCTTGCAAAAACACGGGATATCGATTGGTTTTTGGGCTATCTAAAAACCGCCATGATGGCCAATTGACCAAAATCCCAAATCACCTGGCATAACCTTAGAAAGGATTCTTCTAACGTGGACATTACGAAGTTCGTCAGCAAGTCAGCAAAAGTAGGTGAGATTTATAATCTGAACCACTTCCGCACCGGATGGCAAGATCAAAGTCTACGCCGCTTGATGGGCAACGAGCTGGTTTATCCTCCTTCTCCAAAAGTTATTGAAGCGGTTAAGAATATCGCCGGAAAGTTAAACTACTATCCCGAGGATATCCTGACTGATGTGGAACTGCGCGAGAAACTGGCTGAATACTCCGGTCTCCCCGGCCGCGCGGATTGGATCACCTGCGGCAACGGTTCGATGGAAATCATCGATATGCTCTACGAGACCTTCCTGGATGAAGGCGACGAAATTTTAATCTCGACCCCTGATTACTCACCGTACGCCCGCCGCGTCGCGCTGTATGGCGCGAAAGTCATCGATGTGCTGCCCGATGACCTTGATTTCAATTATTCTTTGCAGTCTTACACCTCAAAAATCGGGCCGCGCACCAAGATGGTGCTGCTTTCACGCCCCAACAACCCGGATGGGCACTTCGTTTCGCGCGATCTGGTCATCGGCTTGCTGAAGACCGGTATCATCGTCTGCATTGACGAAGCCTACGTGGAATTCGCTACCGAACGGGTGGAAGATCTGCTCGATTCATACGACAATTTGATCGTCAGCCATACCTTCTCAAAGGCGATGGGGCTGGCCGGTATTCGCCTGGGTTGGATTATCGCCAACCCGACCATCATCAAGTACGTCAATCAAATTCGCACTCCGCTCAATGTCAGCCTGGTTACGCACGTTGCAGCTATTGCCGCCATCGAGGATGCCGATTACATTCGCGAAAACGTCAAACGGGTTGTTGCTGACCGCGAGTTTCTGGCTGCGGAAATCGCCAAAATTCCTGGCTTGCGCCCGATCCCATCTGAAGCCAACTTTGTTATGATTGACTCATACGAAAGCGGCGTCAAGGGCAGCGAAATTTACGAATTCCTGCTCAAACACGGCTTTATCACCCGTTCATTTGTCAACGGGCGCGGACTGCCGGGTGATCGCTTCTTCCGCATCACCATTGGCACCCACGAAGACACTCTGAAAGTGCTCGAACTGGTCAAAGAGTTTGTAGCAAATCACGTCACGGCCTGAGGCAACAATGAGGGAATAGCGTATTCGCCGACGCTATTCCCTCTTATGTAAATTTTCACCTTGGAAAGGGGTAAAAATTATGAATCGTCCAGCAGTAATTTTAGTGATGTGTGGATCTTCAATTGCGACCTCCACAATGGCCGCTGTAAAAATTGAAGAAGAAGCGCGCCGTCGCAAAGTAAAAGTTACCCTCAAAAAGGGGAAAGTCTCGGATGCGGATGTTCTGATCCAATCAATGAAACCAGACATCGTTGTCGCAACCGCAGTCCTGGCTCCGCGCAATGATGTACCTGTTTTGAGCGGTGTTCCCCTGCTGACCAACGTCGGTCAAAAAGACCTTTATGACAAAATCTTCAGCATCATCGCCGGCCTTTCTGATTAATTCATTCAACGGGGCCGGCTGAATATCCCACCAGCCCTGACGTTATTGTTGTTTTCTGCATCGGCGAATTGCGGAAAGGAGGGCGCCCCGCATTTAGTGTCCTTTTCGGTTTTACCCGTCTGTCTAACCCATCCCAATCTCTCCCATATTTTATATTAGCCATCCCATTAGGAGAACGTAACAATTATGGACATTGGAAGCATTTTTCAATCCATTATGGAACCCGTGGTGAACCTCGGCGCACTCTTTATGATTTTTGTAGTGTTCACAATCATCGGGTTAATCGTCAGGCTCGGTGTTGTACGCTCTATCCGCAATGGCTTAATGATCGCCGTCGGTTTCCAGGGCGTGTATATTATTGTGGATTTCTTCCTGGCTGGCGTAGGCCCGGCCGCTACCGCGTTGACTGAACGCTTCGGTGGTGTATTCACTTACACCGATGTCGGTTGGGGCGCATATGCTGCTTTCGCTTTCGGCCACCCGATTGCTTATCCCATCATTGCTATTTCCTTGGGCGTCAACCTGGTTATGATCCTCCTCAACCTCACTGACACGCTCAACCTCAACATTTGGGATACCTGGGAAGCCACAATCTCCGCTTTGATCGTCCTGGCGCTGACCGGTTCCTGGCCCGCCGCTTTGATCGTTGCTACCGGCTGGTGCTGGGTCAACCTGATGGTTACCGACTGGTACGCTAACAAAGGCTACCCCGAGAAATTCTATGGCTTCGCCAACATTGCTTTCTACCAGGGCTTCAACGTCTGGTGGGGTATGTTTGCTCATGCCATTTCAAGCCTGCTCGACAAAATTCCGGGCGCCTCGAATGCCAAATTCACCCCTGAATATGTTCAGGAAAAATTCGGCGCCATCGGCGAGCCAGTTGTCCTCGGCGGTATCATCGGTATTTTGATGGGCATCGGCGCTGGCTTATGGTGGGGTGATGTGATCATGCTCGCCATCAAACTGGCCACGGCTCTGGTCTTGCTGCCCATGATGTCTGGTATCGTTATGCAGGCTCTGGTCCCGGTTTCGCAGGCTGCGGCTGAATTCATGCAGGCCCGCACCAACGGCAAAAACCTGTTCATCGGCGTCGATCCCGCCATCGCTGTCGGCCATACCTCCGTTCTGGCCACCACCGCGTTGATGGTTCCCGTCATGATCATCCTGGCCTTCATCGTCCCCGGTACCCTCAGCGTTCCGCTGGCTGACCTGCCCGCGCTGCTGTTCTTCTGGGTCTTCGCTGCCGCCCCGAACAAAGGCGATATGCTCCGCACCTTCATCACCACCATTTTGATGGGTCTCATCGCCACTGTGTCCGGTATCTTTATCGCTCCGTGGGCTGACGCCGTCGCCAAACTGCAGGGTGTTGAAAACGTCACCGGCGCTACCTCCACCTTCTTGTACTTCTGCCAGGATATGCTGGTTTCCGGTTTCCTGGCCGAAAACTTTGGCAAACTGGGCATCGTCGGTATCACCGCCATCATGGTCATTATCATGGGTATCGGCACCGCTTTCCGCCTGCGCTACAACGCCAACAAGAAGAAAGAACTGGCGTCCGCTGCTGCTGCGTAACAAACCTTAATTTGCATCAAAGCTGGGATCGTTTCGGTTCATCCCACTGAACACCTCCGTCAGGCCGGCAGCTTTACAGCTCCATCGCACACACCCACTGCCTGATCTCGCCGAAACGATCCCTCCATCCCTGAAAAAGGTTCACCGGCCGCAAGCCGGTGAACCTTTTTGCTTAAGTTCATTCTGATTCTGCCTGCCCGCTTCTTTCGATTGTAAAATTAATTACCCCTTTCATCCGCTATAACGCATGTCCGCAGGCTGGTTCCATCAGGCCATTACGGCCCAAAGAAAAGGTAAAGTATGGATATTCAAACACAAGCTTACGCACTTCCTGAACAAGTCCGTTACGAACCCTACTGTATCGCCACCTACTACTGCGCGCTGGACGCTGGCATCAATGCCCGCGCGAAATCAGCCGCGCTGGCGGTCGGGCAGACCATCGGTACCTGGACAGCCGTGCCGGGTGTAACGACGGAAGCGCTCGTCCACCATCTGGGCAAGGTCCTTTCTGTTCAGGAAATACCACCCTATGAGCTGATTCGCCCGTACGCTCCCGGCGAAAAGCGGCACTATATCCTGCGCATCGCCTTCCCGGAAATCAATATCGGTGATCAGCTTCCCATGCTGGTCACAACCCTGCTGGGCAACGACATTTCCACTGCTTTACCGGTCAAGCTGCTTGATATCGAACTATCCAAAGAAATGGCCTCCGCACTGCACGGCCCCGCCTTTGGCATTTCTGGTTTGCGCGAATTAACCGGGGTGTATGACCGCCCGTTAATTTTGAACGTTCTCAAACCTTGCACCGGTTTCCCGCCCGAAGCCGCCATTGAGCGCCTGATGGATTCCGCGCGCGGCGGAGCGGACGTGATTAAAGATGATGAATTGCTCGCCGACCCGTCTTTCAACCGGCTGAGTGAACGCATGCGCCTGTTCAGCCGCGCCGTCCAGGAAGTTTACGAGGAAAACGGTCACCGCGCCTTGTATTGCGCCAATATTACCGACCGGGCTGACCGGATGTTCGTTCACGCCCGCCGCGCCGTGGAAATCGGCTGCGATATGCTGATGGTCAACGTGCCGGTAGCCGGGTTGGGAATGCTGCAGGCGCTGGCGGCCGATGAGAGCATCGCGCTGCCCATTCTGGCACACTTTGCCGGCTTCAACGCCACGACCGAAGCGCTCAGCGCGGGGATGTCCTCGCCGTTATTCCTGGGAAAACTGATGCGGCTGGGCGGCGCTGATGCGGCCATTCTGCCCTCACCTTACAGTGCTTATCCCTTCCCGCTGGAGGGCTTTCTGGAAATCGCGCGCATGATGCAGTCGCCGTATTACGATGTAGCGCCGACCATGCCCGTTCCGGGCGGCGGGATTCACCCGGCCACAGCTTACGAAATCACCACGCTGCTGGGCAAAGACATCATGGTTGATGTCGGCGGCGGCATCCAGGGGCACCCAGGCGGGACAGCCGCCGGCGTGCAGGCCCTGCAGGCAGCCGTCAGCGCCGCTGTCAACGGGCAGGCGCTGGCCGAAAAAGCGGCGCAATCGCCGGCCCTGGCTCAGGCCCTGGCTGCCTGGAAAAAATAAGCACTAGACAACTGCGGTTTCTCGATTTCATCGCGCCAAATTCATAAAATAGCGAGTCTTCAACACTGCCGGCATAAGGACTTTGCCGGCAGTGTTCTTTTGACAGGTCAAAGTTATGCCAATATGATACGATTGCACGCCGCTAAAGAGGGCATTGATTGAAATATTCACTATAATGAGACTATGCACGCAAAACTCTGGGGCTTCCTATTCTGGATAATTGGCCTGTTTCTGGCTGTGGGATTACTTGCGCAACGCGCATCCGCAGCGGGTCCGCTGCCGCTGTATACCGACGCGCTGACCTCCGGCTGGGAGGATTGGTCCTGGGGTGATCAGACGCATAGTTTTACCCAGCCAACCCCCACCCACAGCGGGAACGCCGCGCTGCAAATTCTATTTACCGGCGGATGGAGCGGCGTGCAAATCGGCACCGGCCTGGATACCTACAGCACCGGTCAGACCAACACAGTTGAAATGTGGTTGCACGGCGGCAGCAGCGGCGGCCAGCAAGTATTGATTGCCGCCGGCAATGATTGCAGTTCAGTTACCCAGACCGTCACCCTGACCGCCAACACCTGGACCCAGGTGCAGCTTTCACTGGCCAGTTTAGGCCAGCCGGCCCCGATCAAGTGGGTGTATTGGTTCAATCCGGGCAGCCAGGCTCAGCCGGTTTTCTATGTCGATGATGTCTACCTGACAGAAACCACGCCGGTGGTCACCACCGGCAGCGGGCCGCAATTGAGCGTTAACGCGGCCGGCAATGCGCATGCCATCAGCCCGTATATCTACGGCATGAACTTCCCTGACGCGGACCTGGCGGCCGAAATTCACCTGCCGGTACAGCGTTGGGGCGGCAACAGCACCACCCGCTACAACTGGCAAATCAATGTTTCGAACCACGCCAGCGACTGGTACTTCGAAAACCTGCCCGCGGACCTCAGTGCGGATCAATTCATCGCGGACGGGGCCGCGTATGGCGCGCAAACGCTGCTGACCGTCCCGTTGATTGGCTGGACGCCCAAAAGCAGCGCGCGCACCTGCGGATTCAGCGTACAGAAATACGGCGCGCAGCAAAGCACCGATCCCTGGAGCCCAGACTGCGGCAATGGCGTTCTGGCCAATGGCAGTTTGATTACTGGGAATGATCCCCTGGACACCAGCACAGCCATTACGCCCGCCTTCGTGCAAAATTGGATCAGCCATCTGCAAAGCACTTTTGAGGGCGGTGTTCACTTTTACGACCTGGACAACGAACCCATGGTGTGGAATAGTACCCACCGCGATGTTTACCCAACCAGCCTTTCCTACGACGAACTGCTGACACGCACCATTACATATGCGGCAGCTATTAAAGCCGCTGATCCGCAGGCGCAAACCTTCGGGCCGGTGCTCTGGGGCTGGACAGCCTATTTTTACTCCGCCCGCGACAGCGCCGCCGGCGGAAACTGGTGGGAAAATCCGCAGGATCGTCTGGCGCATGGCGACACCCCGCTGACCGCCTGGTATTTGCAGCAGTTGCAGGCTTATCAAAACACACACGGTGTGCGCTTGCTGGATTATCTCGATTTGCATTACTATCCGCAGGCTAAGGGGGTATTTTCAACCGCCGCCGGTGATGAAGACACTCAGACCTTGCGGCTGCGCTCCACGCGCGCCTTATGGGACCCAGCCTACAGCGATGAAAGCTGGATCGTTGAACCGGTATATTTAATTCCGCGCATGCGCGCCTGGGTGAATGAGAATTACCCGGGCACCAAACTGGCCATCAGCGAATACAATTGGGGCGCGCTGTGCCACATCAGCGGCGCGCTGGCGCAGGCCGATGTGCTGGGCATTTTTGGACGCGAAGACTTGGATCTTGCCACCCTTTGGGATGCGCCCGCCTCCGGCCAACCCGGCGCATTTGCCTTCCGCCTGTTCCGCAACGCGGACGGCCACGGCGCCGGTTTTGGTCAGATCAGCCTGCCCGCCGCCAGCGCAGATTCAGACCGCCTGTCGGTGTTCGCGGCCCGCCGCAATGACGGTGCGCTGACCATCATCGTGATCAACAAAACCAGCATTGCGCTTACCGCTGACCTGGCGCTGAGCGGTTTCACCGCTGCCGGCAGCAGCCAGCTTTACCAATACAGCGCTGCTCACCAGGATCAGATATTGAGTCTGGCCGGCCCGGACATTTCGCCGTCTGGGTTCAGCCTGCAATACCCGCCTTATTCGGTCAGTCTATTGGTGCTGCCAGACGCCCATAGCTGGGGGCAAATCTATTTGCCGGCCGTCATCCGCTGATCTCGTGCACAATCATTAATCGCATCTGATTTAACCAACGGCAGCGGCGCGGCCTTTACAGGCAATGCGCCGCTGTCAGACTTAAATTTTACCGGTCAATCGTCCAGTGTGGCCAAAATCTCGCTGATTTTTGCGATGCAGGTGGCCGAATTGGAAAGGGGAATGCGCGTGCGCAGAAAAGCCTGGTTTTCGACCGGAATCTTGACATAGCCGATCTTCTGCGCCAGATATTCGCGTACGCCATAGGTATCTTCAAGCCAGCCATGAATCTCGTAGGTGACGTTGCCGATATCCATGCTGTTTTTGTATTTCCCCTCAAAGTCACCCGCCGGCCATTCTTCAATGGTGCAGCCGGGTATGAGATTGAGCTCAATCATAGCCCCGCCGGCATCCGTTTTGCTTTCGGTCCATTGATTGGATGGGTAAATTAACCGCTGATCGTACCAATCCAGCTGCATTTCATTGCGCGAGAACAGGAACTTCTCTAATTTGAGGTCATTGATGCGCAAGCCATAATCCAGCGACAAGGAAAGGGAAGTGGCTTTCGCGTTCGGCTCCGGGAAGGAGAACCAGCCGATCACCGGCACGCCATTTTCCAAAATGGTATCCTTATACGCGCCCTGCCCGGCGTTGATCTGCGGATAGCGCGCGCCGAAATTATCGCGCAGGATAATATTGGGGCTTTCAAAATAAGACAGCTTAATCACCTGCATATTGGGCTTCACCCCGGCGATTGTCCAGGAAACCGCCACCATGATTTTGCCGTCCTTCAACTTTTCAACATTGATGACGCACAAAGTCGCGGTGATATTATCGCCATGATGAAAGGGCTCGAAGGTAACGCAGCTGCCGGTATCATAGACGCCGGGTTTGGCTTCGCCGATCGTCTGCGGCGTAATGCTGACGACTGTGCTGGCCGGCGTACCCGTAACCACAGCGGTCTTGACCGCCGTTGCAGTGGCGCTCGCTGCCGGCGTGGCGGTTGCCGCCAGGGCCGGCCCGGCCTGGGCGGCCGCCTGCGGAGCGGCCAAAACCAAAACGGTCAGAATAATCAACGCGCTGCTGAGTTGAACCAGGGTATGATGCGTGATCGGTTTCATTATCCCCCTCAAGTTTGAATTAAATTTTTTGTTCTGTACGATTATAGAACGTGCGGTAATAAATTCCAACTAACAAAAATAATATGATCTTCCTCCTGATCAGCGCGCAGCCGTCAAACAACCACCGAACCAGATAAAAAAGCAGAGCTGCGGAAAGCGGGCAGCTCTGCTCGATGCGCTGATTCACAGCCCATATCGCCGCCGCCTACGGCAGCGTGTGCTCTTCCAGGTGATTGACAATTTCCATCTTCAGGCGTTTATAGATGCGCGGGTGCTCCAGCGAAATATCAGGCAATGATAAGACCAGCCAGCGCAGGTCCGCGCGCGTGCGCTGAAACACATGCGCCACTTCCTCATTGCTGAAGGAAGAAAACCGGCGTACGGCCTGGGCGTTCAGTCCATCCACATCATAATGCCAATGGATCTGCTTATCCAATTCACTGCTCAACTGGTTGATATCCCCGATAGCCAGCTCCCACCAGGCAATCACGTGCGCCAGCAAGTCGCCCAGCCGCGCATAGCCCTGTTTGTTCAGGTACGCCCGGCGCTGCTCTTCCGGCAAAGATTGAAACCGGTCAACAAAACGCCCCCACCCCTGATCGATTTCTTTCAACAACTGATTGCGGATTTCTTCGGCGGTCATAAATTCCATCTCCTTTTAAGTCAGTTTTGGAAAGCCTGTTTCTCGAACAGCGGTCACAAAAGTAGTTTTCTCGGTCAAGTCAGACTTCATTAAGGATGGCAGAAAAATTACTACCGTAAATCCGGATAAGATGCTGCGTTCTCGCCTGCGCTTTCTCACCCACTAAAAACCTAAATTCGAACCGTACCCATATTAATGATTCGTTCGCCTCCCGCCGAGACGAAAAACCGTCAATGCAAGCATTGACGGTTTAATTATACAACGACGCGCAGCGCAGCGTTTACCTGGAAACTGGCGGATCCAGGCACATTGCAAATCAGTTTAACTTCAAGCCAGTGAATATCCGCACAGAGCCAGCGCCTTCGGGCCAGTATGTACACCCAGGACCGGTGAAACAATGCTGATGAACATTTCGGCCGGTGAAAATTCTGCGCGCACTCGCTCGGCCAGTTCCTTGGCTTCATCCAATGCGGCATTATGCAAGACCGTGATATGCATCGGCAGGCTGGTATCCACATGGCTGAAGAATTCTTTAAACAGCCCATTAATCGCGCCTTGCCGTGAGCGCGCCGGGATGGAGGGTATAACCGAACCGGTCCGCGGGTTGACGCCGATCATTGGTTTGATGCGCAGGATGGTTTCCAGGAACTTTGTGGCGCCGCCAATGCGCCCGCCCTTGGCCAGATATTCCATTGTATCCAGCGTGATAAAATAGACGATCGAATCACGCACCCGTTCAGCCGTGGCGATGATCGATTCGACGGTGCCGCCGGCTTCGCGTTCTCGGGCCGCGGCGATCACCTGCCAGCCCAACCCCATCGAGTTGTTCTTGCCATCCAAAACATGCACCGGGATAGGCGATTGTTCCGCAGCCTGCCGCGCTGATTGGATCGTGCCGCTCATCGCCGCGCTGATGGTAATGACGATGATCTCTTCAGCTCCCTCAGCCGCGGCCTGCTGGTACGCCTCTAAAAACAGGCTGGGCGCCGGCTGAGAAGTGGTCGGGATCGGGCGCGTCAGCGGCAGACGTTCGTAGAACTCTTCCGGCGTGATGTCAACCCCGTCCCGGTATAATTCTTCTCCAAAGACAATCGTTAATGGAATCACCGTTATTTCATACTGCGTCCGCCACTCAAGGGGAATATCACAGGTACTGTCGGTCATTAACGCAATCCGCTGCATGGGTTACTCTTCCTTAAATATATAATGATAATCGTCTGGCAATCGCTTTCAGATTGTAACAAAGCCCTAAAAATCACACGGGTGTCACGGGTCATACTTCAGGTCATACCCGGGTCACATGCCTGACAGCCTGCCGGTTACCCAGGGATATGGTTTAATGATCATACCGTTTATTTTTGAATTTATCATCAACAAATCAAATTGGGGGTGAATTTCTTTGGATTTTTCGGCAATTTATCAGCTTTGTCAGCCTGAAACAAGCGCGGTGCCGGTACAATAGAAACAGCGGGGTAAACTTCGGAACTGCCTCTCTCCGGTTGCCGCCTTGAGTACAGTCCTTTATGGAATCTTCGCAAACTGCTCCCCCTAAAAAACAATTGCCCTTCACCCGCCGCCAGGGCGTTCAGCTGATTCTGTCCTTGCTCGCATTGGCAGCCCTGGCCATGTGGATTGGCGCGCAGACCGACGTTCCCGGACGGGATTACTTCACGTTTTTCCTATCCGGAAAGCTGCTGCAACTGCACCTGTCGCCATACGCTGAAACCGCCTGGCTGGGCGGGCATGACTTCTACCAAAGTCTGTACCGGCCCAATCCGGTTTTTCCGTACCCGCTGCCGCTGGCTGTCTTCTTCATCCCGTTCGCCTGGCTGCCCATCCAGACCTCGTTTATCGTGTGGATCTTTCTGACCGGGCTGGCCATCTTCGCCTCCGCGGGGCTGATTCTGCAGCCGCTGCAGCGCGCCGAGCGCCGGCGTTATCTCTTTCCGCTGCTGTGCGGACTGATTCTCTTCCGGCCCGTGATCGTGATCATGCAAGGCGGCCAACTGGACGGCGTCCTGCTGCTGCTTTACAGCCTGGCCGCGTTTGCCTGGCAGCGCGAGCGCTGGTCACTCGGCGCTGTGCTCATCACCCTGCCCATATTGAAGCCCAATATCGGCGTACCGGTCGCCGCGCTGATCGCCTTGTGGCTGCTGCTGCGGCGCGCATACCGTCCGCTGATCGCGATGAGCCTGACCGCTCTGCTGCTAGCGGCGCTCGGCTGGCTGGTGGACCCGCAGTGGATCGCTGAGTTCGTGCAAATCAGCACCACAAAACTGGCCGGTATCTTCGGGTATGCGCCTAACCTGTGGGGCGCGGCCAACCATCTGTGCGGCTTTCAAACCGGCTGCGCACGCAGCCTGGGCGCTGTGCTGAGCGGATTGGTTTTGCTGGGAACCGTCCTCTGGCTGGCTCGGCTGCCCAAAGAGCAGGCCTTTCTGGCGCTCAGCCTCGCTATCTGCGCCACCCTGCTGGTCACCGTCTATCTGTGGACCTACGACCAGTTGCTGCTGCTCCTGCCGCTGCTGTGGATCATCCGCGAACTGATTCGACGGAAAAGCCGTTTTTTGCTGCCGGCCACCCTGCTGCTATGGGTGGATCTGGCCTACATTCTGCTGATGCTGATCACGCTGCGGATGCAGATGGAAATTTGGAACGTGCTGTTGCCGCTGGACGTACTGATCGTATTGGGCACAATCACGTTCCGTGTTAAATCTGTTCAGGGAAAAGAAGATGATCAAAGCAATCCTGCTGCTGGGTAATCCCAGCCTATACGAAGTGTCAGAACCGGTTGCGCCGCAGGAAGCAGCGGCCATGCGCGCCGTGGTGGCCGACCTGCACGACACCCTGTTCGAATTCCGCCGCCAATACCAGGCCGGCCGGGCCATTGCCGCGCCGCAGATCGGGATTCAGAAGCGCTTGATCTACATGCACATCGATGCCCCCACCGTGATGATCAACCCGGCCCTGGAACCCCTCGGCTCGGAACAAATGGAAGTTTGGGACGACTGCATGTCTTTTCCCAACCTGCTGGTCAGGGTCCGCCGCTGGCGGCGCTGCCGCCTCACCTTCCGCGACCTGGACTGGCAGGAACACGAACTCAGCCTTGAAGACGACATCTCCGAACTGCTCCAGCATGAATACGATCACCTGGATGGCATTCTGGCGACCATGCGCGCCATTGATAACCGGTCGTTGAAAATCCGCGTAATCTGACCTTGAAAACCTACGCTAACTTCGATGCAAAAAATCCAGTAATTCTTGCCGTGAAGAAACGCTGACTTTTTGATATATATGCTTGATATGAGTTTTTGCAGTGGCACGAGAAACCGATAAATTTTCAGCAATATATGGTTCATTCCGCCCCTCTGCCAGTAATAAAAGAACTTCGTGTTCGCGGTTGGTAAGTTTATAATCAACAGCAATTAACTTACACCTGTTTTCAATTGTAGAAGAATCCAGCTTTTCCTTAAATACAGTCCTCGGGAAAATAATATATTTAATTTCATCACGAATACCCACAAACAATGCAAGAATAATAATAAATACTGATCCTGTGACCAAAACAATGATTGTGTCCTGATAAATCGAAGTATTGAAGAACAAGCCTAAAAAAAGCGTCGAAAATATTGAAGCACTTAGGCCACCAAAAAACATCCAAAAGAGGCCTTTTTCCAGCCATCGAATTTTACTTTCATCACCCAAATCAACCGAAGATAAAAAAATCATACTAGCCCATAATGAAAAGATCATCGAACAAGGCTGAATGATCATGAAAGCCAAGTTGCTTGTACTCATTGAAGATAAAAAATAAAATACAAAAGCTATCACCACAGTAATAAAAAACGCCACGATCGGGGTTGTGATCTTATTTCCATGGACATACCAGAGAATAAAAATCAAAAATGTTATGAAAAGAATCAGTGCAACCAAAGAAATATAATTTAAACCACCCAGTGAAAAGTCGGGAAAATAATACAAAGCAAGATTGGTTGTTTTCGGGAACATTGTCGGCATATAGACAACAAAAAATCCCGTAAAAAGCAAAAGTGAATGCAACAGTCTGCTTTTGGATTCAAGCGGTACACCGGGTTCATAAATGCCAGCGAAGTAGCTATTTTTTGCAGTAATCGAATAAACCAAAAAAAAGACACCGGATAAAACTGGAAGTAAAGCTTGAAAAAAGCCTTTTTCCCAGGGAATTACCCAGTTCAATAGCAATAACATCAACAAAGCCCCTATCGTCGAAATAACTAACAGATAGCAGGAGTTAATTAATCCCTTCTGTTTGAAAATCAATATTCCCCAGATAATTATTCCAAAAGTTAAGACCCCATAGAATAAACCAGCAACCACATACAACCAATCGCTATTTCCGCTATTTTGATCAAAATATGGCAATAAAGTAGCAAGAATCGCACAGGTCACTACAAATAACGCAGTGACCATTGCAAAAATCCGGCTCGCAATAATTTTTCTGATAAACAGTCCAATTAATGGAAGTAATGCCAGCAAAATGATAGCAGCTGCCAATGAAAAATAAGAACTCTGTAAAACCTGACTTGAATTTCGGAATAGCAAACTAGAAAATCGAACCTCAAAAAGCCAGGTAAATAAAAACATCAGGCTGGCAACAAGAAATAAGTTGTATTCGATAAATGGTTGAATCTTTTTAACCATAGAGTGCCGTCATAATTATTTTTTGAAGATCATCCTTTAAGAGGGAGAAATTCAATTATTCGACATATCAACCATTAATAGGGATTTCTTAAAAACAAATGAATTGTAACATATTTCACGTAGCGTAAGGATCGCAGGGAAAATGCGTTGCACCTGTCGCTTCATATTTTGGCGAACAAGAGGAGAAACCATGAGTGATATTAATAAAATGAACAGAAGATCATTCCTTAGTTTGACCGGCAGCGCCGTTGCAGGAGCGGCTGCTATCAGCGTTGCAGGATGCGCCTCATCCGCAAATAACGCCAGCGCTATTTCATCAGCCAATATTCCAGACAAATGGGATTATGAAACCGATTTCGTGGTTGTCGGTGCTGGAACAGCCTTGACCGGTGCTTTAAAAGCTGTTGCTTTGGGTTTGAATTGTATTTGCGTTGAAGCAAGGACAATGACCGGCGGAACAACCTCGCTTTCGGGCGGCTCCGTGTGGATTCCCTGTAATGATTATGCGAAAGACGATGCAGCCGCCGCGAAAGTTTACATGACCCGAGTCGCAGACGGCCTTTCCACAGAAGCCATTATCGATGCATATATTGCCGAAGCGTCCAATATGATCAATTTCATTACCGAAACCGCCGGCGTTCAATGGGCAATTGCAGATCGGACAGATTATCACGAACAATGGGAAGGCGCGACCACAGCGACCCGTACCGTCAAACCCATTGATCCGGAAACCGGGAAAACCACGTCGGGCGCTGGATACACCCAGCCCCAGGCAAAAAAATTCGAAGAATTAGGCGGTAAATTCCTTCTTGAAACGACCGCCGAGCAATTAGTCGCACGGCCTCTTGCGGATGGCCGGCAAGAAGTTCTTGGCGTAATTGCCAAAACAGCTAATGGCGAAAAAATCGCGATAAAAGCCAACAAAGGTGTTTTGTTAGGCGCAGGTGGTTTTGATTACAACGAAGACATGAAGCTTCAATACCTGGATATTCCTTCACCTTGCACCTTCATGGTCGAAACCTGTGATGGCAAAGGCATTCGTATGGCTCAAGGTGTTGGCGCAGATTTAGCTTTAATGTGCTATGGCTGGGGAAATGCGGCCTACAAGCAAATTGGCGAAGAAGCCTATGCAAAAAAAGCAGTTGATCCAAATATTGCGCCGCTTTGCTACCAAAGCGACACATCTGCCATGTGGATTAACCGCTATGGCCGGCGTTTCTGTGACGAAAGTGCTTCATATGATTCATTCTGGTATGGGTTTGGCAACAGCCGCGATACGACCGGAGATATGCTTTACACGAATATTCCTGCCTGGTATGTTTGTGATCAAGGAAACCGCAATCGTAACGCTGGGGGCGAAGGAACCGCTACCCCAGATTCTGGCGGCACCATCTGGGGTGTTGCAGCATCTGCAGAACCGCCAGCCTGGGTTGTAAAAGGCGATACGTTGGAAGAACTTGCGCAAAAAATGGGATTAGATGAGATCGCCACAGAAAACTTCATCGCGCAGGTAGAGCGTTTCAACAAATATGCTGCTGACGGCAAGGACCCAGAGTATCATCGTGGTGAATCATCCTTTGATCAAGGCGGTCCGGGGCGTCCGGCTGATTGTTTGGAAGCGATGAATATTCCACCATATTATGCAGCTCAAATCGTGCCGTTCTGGCAAGGCACAAAAGGTGGTCCACGCATTAATGAAAATGGGCAGGTTTTACATGTTAATGGCGATATCATTCCGCGGTTGTACGCCTGCGGTAATAACGCGGGGTGCGGTACACCAGGAAAGTATTACACTGGTGCAGGTGGAACAGTGGCACCCGGCATGGTTTTTAGTTACATCTCCGCAATGGACGTGGCGAAATTAGAGAATTGGGAGTAGTAATCTTTTTCCAAACGAAACCTGCTTTGATTCTGACTGGCCCTGTCAATAAACAGGGCCAGTATCATTTAAAAGTAAGTGGAATATTAGTTGAGGCAAATCGAAGATCCATCCCTCGATGGAATCCATGTTTTGTAAAAAAAACCACCAATACGGTGGTTTATCGTTGTGCCCCCAGAGGAATTCGAATCCTCGTTTTGGCCTTGAGAGGGCCACGTCCTGGGCCGCTAGACGATGGGGGCCTGCAGAGCGAGTGGATTTTATCATGCCCATCCGGGCTTGTCAACATTGATTGACTTTGCTTTCAGCTGATGCTATCATTATCTGACATCATTCTTTTATTCTTTCATTTTTATCCTGTTCTTTAACATTGGCCTTTTTCATATCATTCAGGAGTTATCATGAGCGCAGATTTTATTGCCCGTCTTATTGGGATGGTTGTTTTTTGTATCATTGGCGTCATTACCGGCACGGATCTTGGTCAACTGGCGAATATCAACCCCACCGACACCACTTTTTCGGTCGAACAATACGCAGTCACTTTCGGCCTGGTCGGTCTGCTCATCGGTCTGGTGATTACCCCGTATATCTCCACCCGGCCGGCGCGCAGCATTCGCGCCACGCTCACCAAAATCCCTTTGCCGACCCTGTTTGCCGCCCTGATTGGACTTATTGCCGGCTTGTTTATCGCCGCGCTGCTCGCTTTTCCGCTTTCGCGAATGCCATCTCCCTTCGGCGAGATTCTCCCCTTCGTAGGCGTCATTCTCTTTTCCTACCTGGGCGTTTCCGTCGTCATGCTCCGCCAGAACGATGTTTTCAATTTACTCGGCTGGTTTACCAAAAACAATAACGCTTCCGCCCCAGGCGGATCCGCTCCGGAAGGCAGCGGCGCGAACTGGGCGGAATCACGTACCATCTTATTGGATACGAGCGTCATCATTGATGGTCGTATTGCCGATATCGCCCGGACAGGTTTTTTGCCCGGGTCGCTTTTGATTCCGCGCTTCGTGCTCAACGAATTGCAGTACATCGCCGACTCGCCCGACAGCCTGCGCCGCCAGCGCGGCCGGCGCGGCATGGAAGTGCTCTCGCAGCTGCAGAAAGAACCGGTCATCCCGGTACGCATCAACGATATCGATGTGGAAGGCATCCGCGATGTGGATGAAAAGCTGATCATCCTGGCGCGCCAGATGCGCTGCCCGATTTTGACCAACGACTACAACCTCAACCGCATCGCCGAACTGCAGGGCGTCACCATCCTGAACGTCAACGAACTGGCCAACGCGGTCAAATCCGTGCTGCTGCCAGGCGAAACCCTGATTGTGCGCGTCATCCAGGAAGGCAAAGAATCTGGCCAGGGTGTCGGCTACATGGACGACGGCACGATGGTGGTGATCGAAAGTGGCCGCGAATATCTTAATAATGAAATTATGGTGACCGTCACCAAAGTACTGCAAACCGCCGCCGGACGAATGATCTTTGCGCGGCCAGAAGAGGACCGTTAATGCGAGAAATTATCACC
This sequence comes from Bellilinea sp., assembly GCA_036822575.1. Lineage (GTDB taxonomy): Bacteria > Chloroflexota > Anaerolineae > Anaerolineales > Anaerolineaceae > Bellilinea. Next base: position 66,349 of record DAISHK010000005.1, read on the forward strand.
GGGCGCAACGCCATTTATGAAGTATTCCGTGCCCGCCGGCGGCAGGTATTCCGCCTGCTGGTAGCCAGCGGCATTGATGAACGCGGCCGTGTAGGCGAAATTATTCAAGCCGCCGCGGCAAAAAAAATCCCTGTTGAACGTGTTCCCCGCGCCCGTCTGGATGCGCTCGGCGAAGGTCATCAGGGCGTTGCCATCGAAGCCGCCCCGTACGTTTACAGCGATCTGCCGCAGATCATCCGCAGCGCCGAAAAGAAAGAGCGCCCCATGCTCATTCTGGTGCTGGATATGCTGCAAAACCCGCAGAATCTGGGCACCCTGCTGCGCTCGGCGGAAGCCGCCGGCGTGGACGGGGTGATTATTCCGCTGCGCGGCGCGGCCGGCATCACGCCGGCGGCAGTGCACGCCTCCGTCGGCGCCACCGAACACCTGCTGGTGGGGCAGCATAACCTGGCGCAGGCCCTCGATTTGCTCAAGGATGCCGGCGCTTGGGTGGTCGGCATGGAAGGCGGACCGGCTTCACGCCCGATTGAAGAAGCGCCGCTGACCGGCCCGCTGGTGCTGGTGGTCGGCAATGAAGGCGAAGGCATGCGTAAATTGATCCGCCAGAAGTGCGATATGCAGGTCAGTCTGCCGATGCTCGGCCAGGTTGAATCGCTCAACGCCGCCGTCGCCGGGTCGATTGCACTCTATCTCACCCTTCAGGCGCGCGGACAGGCCGCCAAAGCCTGAAGCATGGCGTCTGTCAATCCGCTCAGCCCGCAGCAGCTGGCCGAATGGCTGCAATCCGCACAGGATTTCTGGCTGGTGGACGTGCGCGAGCCTTACGAATGGCGGCTGGCCGACCTGCCCTCAGAACGCATGCTGCGTTTGCCGCTCTCGGCGCTTTCTGCGCAGGGCACCGCTGCCCTGCCTGAGGCCATCTTGCCTCAAAATACCCCGCTGGTGGTGCTTTGCCACGCCGGTGAACGCAGCCGGATGGTGGCCGCATGGATGGCCGCCAATGGCTGGAATCAGGTCTATGACCTGACCGGCGGGCTGGACGCGTACGCCCGCCTGGTCGATCCGGCGATTGGCCGTTATTAAACAGCCCTGACCGCTTTGTGCGCGGCAGCCGGGCCGGTGGTAGAATTAGCCCGTTGCGCATTCGCTCACTTTTCAGCGCAGCTCGCCTATCCGGTCAATTTCGATTGCGCCGATTCTCGCATGAATGCCTGCTGAGCAGGCCCAATTGATCCTCGCATCTACCTCCTTGCCTGGATTTTGCAATTCCAGACGGCAGGGATGTTTTGTGTATAGCGAACCGGCGGCTGCATGGTTTTACCGCTCGAAGCAGGTTAATTAAAGGTTTTCAATGAAAAAAGGTCTTCTGATTACATCCCTGGCTTATTTTCTGTGGGGCTTCTTCCCGCTGTACTTCAAGCTGCTGATCGAAGTCCCCTCCATGCAAATTTTGGGGCACCGGATTTTCTGGTCTTTTATTTTTATGAGTATTTTGCTGCTGCTGCGGCACGAGTGGAAGCCCCTGTTTGCCAAAATCACCCGGCGCACCGCGCTGGTGTACTTCCTGGCCGGCCTGCTGCTGGCCGTCAATTGGGGGACGTACGTTTGGTCGGTCAATTCCGGGCACGTGGTCGAAGCCAGCCTGGGCTACTTTATCAACCCATTGGTGAGCGTATTGCTCGGCACCCTCATATTGCGTGAAAAGCTGCGCATGATGCAGTGGATTCCGATCGCCATCACCGCTGCGGGTGTGCTCTACCTGACGCTGACCTACGGCGCCTTCCCCTGGATTTCTCTGGTACTGGCCATCTCCTTTGGCCTCTACGGGCTGGTAAAAAAGATCGCGCCCTTCAACCCGCAGGAAGGTCTGTTCCTGGAAACCGCCATGATCGTCCCGCCCACCCTCCTGTACCTGATTTTCTGTCAAGTGCAGGGCAGCGGCGCGTTTTTACACACCAGCCTGCACAATAATTTTCTGCTGGTGCTGAGCGGCATCGTCACCGCCATCCCGCTGCTGATGTTCGCCGCCGGCGCGCATGACGTCCCGCTGGTCACCATCGGCTTGCTGCAATACATTGCGCCGACCATCCAGTTTCTCATCGGCGTACTGATTTATCACGAAGCTTTCACCGCAGAAAAGTTGATCGGCTTCAGCATCATCTGGTTCGCGCTGATCCTCTTTTCCGCGGAGAGTCTGCTGCAGGTGCGGCGCAGTCACCATCTGGCGTCCGCAACGCCGCCGCAGCCGGCTTACAACGCTGCCGGAGCGGACCCGGCAGAGTAAATTTGTGTATGCTCCCGTCCTGCGGTAAAATAAAGGACACTTTCCGAAAGGTATCCCGCCCTTGTTTGAACTCGTCTTCTTGGGAACTTCCGCATCAGCCCCTTCTGTCCGGCGCAATTTACCGGCGTTGGTGGTCAAACATGATGAATTCCGTTTTCTGGTTGACTGCGGCGAAGGCACGCAGCGTCAGATTCTACAATCCGGGATCGGTTTTAAACGTCTCAATCGCATCCTGATCACCCACGGCCATCTCGACCATATTCTCGGGCTGGCCGGTCTGCTTTCGACCTTTATGCGCTGGGAATCCATTGAGGATCTCGAAATTCACGGCGGGCGCGCGGCGCTCGAGCGCATTCAAGACCTGCTTTATTCGGTGGTGCTGCGCGGCGCTGAGCCGCCCATGCCGCTGAAATTTTGTGAAATTCAACCGGGTGTCCTCTTCGAGGAAGCCGACTTCAGTGTCGTGGCCTTCCCGGTGCAGCACCGCGGACCGGATAATTACGGCTTTATTTTTGATGAAAAAGGCCGGCGGCCTTTCCTGCCCGAAAAAGCCGCTGAATTGAACATCCCCAATGGGCCCTGGCGGCGGGATTTGGCCGACAGCAAGACAGTGACCCTGCCGGATGGGCGTGTCATTACCCCGGATATGGTGCTGGGTGAATACCGTCCCGGCACGCGTCTGGTGGTGGTCGGCGACGTAGGCGACCCGTCCAACGTGGTCACCGTCAGCCGCAACGCCGACGCGCTGGTGATGGAAGCCACCTACCTGGAGGAAGAGGCCGATATGGCGCGTTCCTTCGGGCATATGACGGCCGCCCGTTCGGCCGCCACGGCGCGCGAAGCCAACGTCAAGCAGTTGATTCTGACCCATGTCTCACGCCGCTACCGCGAAAAAGACATTCTGGCCGAAGCCCAGGCTGTTTTCGAAAACACGATTGTCGCGCGCGATTTTGATACCTTTCAGATTCGGCGCGCCGAATCCTGACCTGTCTTAGCAGCCATGCAGCCGGCGTCATCGCAGCAATCTTCCGGTCTCCGCAGCGTTTGGGCGCTTCTGACCGCGTTGTTCACGCTGGGCGGGCTGGCTGGCGCGCTGTTCAGCGGGCTGCCTTATGCCACGCTGCGCAGCGGCGCCGACCGTCTGGCCGCTGACGGCAGCCTGGAATTATTCTCCGCCGCACTGTATGCCCGTCTGCGCCCGCTGAGCGCGGCCGCGGCCGTCTTACTGCTGCTGCTGACCCTGGCCATGCTGATCTTCCGCCGCCAGTCGCTGGCCGCCCTGGCCGCCATCCCCGGCGGAATCCGCGCTTATTTTCGAGCGCTGCCCGCCGACGCACGCGCCAGCCTGGCCTGGATAAAAGCCAGTCTGCGCCTTCCGGCCGTTGGCTTAACGCTGCTGGCGCTGACCCTGGCGGCGCTGCTGACCCGGATATGGTTCATCCACCTGCCTTTCCAGCATGACGAATCGTACAATTTTGTCGTGTTCGCCATCAAACCGCTGCGCATCGCGCTCAGCGACTATCACTTTCCCAATAACCACCTCTTTCAAACCCTGCTGATGCATTTCAGCTATCTGCTCTTTGGCGCGCAGGATTGGTCGGTGCGTCTGCCGGCCTTTTTGGCCGGTGTGCTTTCCGCCCCGGCAGCCTATGCGCTGGCGCGGCGCTGGTATGGTCACGTCACCGCCCTGCTGAGCGGTATGGCGCTGGCCGTCAGCCCGATCATGGTCAGTTACTCCGTCACCGCGCGCGGTTACAGCATTATTGCCCTGTTCACCCTGCTGCTCTTCTTGCTGGGTACGCGCCTGCGCGAAGGCAACCGGCGGCTGGCCTGGCTGGGAGTCATTGTGGTTTCAGCGCTGGGCTTCTACACCATTCCAATCTTTCTCTACCCGTTCGGCGTCTGGCTGGTGTGGATGGGTCTCAACAGTCTGCGTTCATCCTCAGATTATCCAGCCCTCCAGCGGCTGGTGAATCTGGCGCTGGCATCCGCGGCCGCCGCCGTTCTGACACTGCTGCTTTACCTGCCCGTCTTCCGCTATTCTGGCGTGGGCGCGGTTTTCGCCAATCAATGGGTCGCGCCGGTCAGCCGCGCGGATTTTCTCCCCACGCTGCTGGTGCGCCTGCCTGAAATCTGGGCTGAATGGAACAGCGCTGTTCCGCCGGCCGGGCAAGCGCTGCTGGCCGCCGGTTTCCTGCTTGGTTTGATTGCACCAGTGCGCCAGGGCCGCCTGCCTGCCCAGATCGGACTGCTCTTCATTGCGCTGATTTTCGCCGTGCAGCGCCCCAACCCCTGGCCGCGCACTTTCCTGTTCCTGCTGCCGCTGCTGCTAATCTGGGCCAGCGCCGGCTGGGTCTTTGCGGCGCAGAAACTGTCTCAGCGTTTCGCCCGATTGCAGCGCTGGGAACGCCCAGCTACAGGAGCGGCGCTCGCCGCGCTGGCGCTGTTCGGTCTGTTCACCACCCTGGCCCGCAATCCGGCTCAGGCCGCTCAACCCGGCGCGTTGGAGCAAAGCGTGCAAATCATCGCCGCGCGCATTGCCCCCGAACAAATTGTGGTCGCTACGGCCCCAGATGAAGCCCCGGTCTGGTATTACTTGAAAAAATACGCCTTTGCCGACCAGGTTTTGCTGCGCAATGTGCCCTTTACGCGCGCTTATGTGATTATTGACGAAAGCCTGGGCCAGACCCTCCAGTCGGTGATTGCTGAACGCGGCCCGGATGATGTCTTCTTTGATTACGCCAGCGCCGAGACGCTGTTTACCCGCGATTCAATCCGCCTGGTGCAAATTGACGCCAACCAGACAGCCCTCGAACAGGAGTACCCGGGCTGGCAGCCATGACGAGCACCCCCAAGATTGACCGGCTGGTACGCTCCAGCCGCAAGACGATCGCCATCATCATCCGCCCGGACGGCGCATTGGAAGTGCGCGCGCCGAAGCGGGCAGCTATGGCGCACATCGTGTCTTTTGTCGAATCAAAACGCGACTGGATTGCCAAGCACCAGGCCGAAGTGAAACAGCGGCAGCCATTGGCGGCTGCGCGTCAGTTCACGGAAGGTGAAGCCGTTTTACTGCTCGGGCAAACCTGCCGTCTGCGGCTTGAAAAAGAACGCCAGATTCCGCATCTGGTTGGAGCGATTTTGCGGTTTCCACGGCTCACGCCTGCGCGCTCCGAAGCGCTATTAATCGCCTGGTACCGGCGCATGGCGCGCCAGATCATTAGCACGCGCGTTGCGGAATTAGCCGCTCAGCACCACTGGAAGTATTCAGCGATCCGCATTAATTCCGCGCAGACGCGCTGGGGCTCGTGCTCCAGCCGCAATGGACTGAATTTCACCTACCGTTTGGTGATGGCGCCGCCGCACATCGTCGATTACGTCATCATCCACGAACTGGCCCATACCGCCGAGCATAATCACGGTCCCAATTTCTGGAAACTGGTCGCCCTGGCCGCGCCGGATTACCAGCGCTCGATCGACTGGCTCAGCCGCAACGGCCGCCTGCTGAAGGTTGAGCTGGCAGCCGAGGCCGGCCAACTCAGCCCGCTTGAGGCGCATCCAACGGAGTAATCACCACCTGGTGGTCGCCGCGCGCGCTGCTGTGCCGGTAAATCAACCTCTGGCGTGTCAAATCCAGCTCAAATTCACCATCCGAAACCTGTACCCGGCAGCCCTGAGGGTAAATAAACGCTGGCACGTAGAACTCCGTCGGCGCTTCAACCTGGGCAGCATGCCGGAATTGGTACTGCATCCGGCGCGTGCGATAATCGTAACTGAGCTGCAGCGGCTCACCGGCCGTACAGCGCGGATAGGGCCGCAGCAGCGCGCGCAAAGCGCGGCCGCCGGAATGAATATCCGCCGGGTTGCTTTGCTGGTCTGGGCTGAAGATTGAGAGGTCTTCGTCATTCCATAGGTCGCCGCGCGCATTGGTGTTATCCGGGGTGTAATTCCAGATCGTGTAACTGGCCAGCGCGTCTTCCATGGCGCGGATGCTGCGCTGCAAGGCGCGTTCTTGCTGATGAAAGTTGCCGGTGCGGTAGGCGGCTTTAAGGTGCATGTCGAAGGAAATACCAAATTCACCCACCACCACCGGCGCATTCCCCAGGCAGGCGCGCGCTTGTTTTTTAAATTCCAGGATCTGACCGGCGAAAGAACGCCGGATGGAGAGCGGGCCGAACACCGGTTTCGCCCCGCCGCGCGAATCTGATCCAATCCACGGGTTGAAGGCTTTGAAGAAAAGCACGTAGCCGTCATACCAGTGCGGAGCATACACCAATCCCGGCGCGGGCTGCGGCCAGCAGGGCGGCTGGGCAAACGCTTCGCCTTCCACAAAAATCAGCGTATCCGGCACAATCGCGCGGATGGCCTGAATATACCGCTCGATAAAAGGCTTGACATAATCCTGGTTAAAATCCACCCGGCGCCCGTTGACGGTTTGAAAGTAATGCGGCTTGAGCAGGCGCGGAATCCCCTGATCGTCAAAGTCCCACACCCCGTGCATGCGCCAGATACAATCCGCGCCCTCACGCCAGACGCGCACTCGTCCCGGGTTAACCACGCTTTTCCCGAGATTATTAATCGCCAGAATGCCGCGCTCGAGCAAATCCACATACTGCGGCAGCCCGGCCCCCAGCAGCATGGATTGGTACGGCGTAGGGCTTAAACCAGTTTGCAGCACGCCATGCCGCCGGTTCAGGTCGGGCCAGCCGATATACCCGGGAATCGGCTCGTTGAAGGTGTCATACCCGACCACATTGGGCAGATCTTTCAGCAGTTCTGCCACCTTCTGCATGGCAGCCAGGTAATGGCTTTGCAAGTAGTCCTGAATGGGCTGTCCGTCCACTTTCAGCAGCGGAGCGAAATCATTGCCGGCGAAAAACAGCGCCATCATGGTCGCTGTCGCCAGCTTCGTGCTGTTGGAGGGCCAGACCATGCGCGGAAACGGATCGCCGTGAATTTGATGTACGATGGAAGCGCCGGTCTCATACAAATGACGGATATCAAAGCCGGCGGCTTCCAGTGTCCAGCCCGGCGCGCCGTCACCGCCGGTGAAACGGCTCCACACATCCTGGTGCGGATCAATAAACACGCGGATGCCGTACTCATCCGCTTTGGCGATCACCGCGTGTAAATAATCCAGGTAGGCTTCATCGTACTGGCCGGGGCCGGCATGTTCAACCGCTTCCCAGGTCACCAGGAAGCGTATGAAATCCAGCCCCCAGGTCTTCAGACGGCGAAAATGTTCATCCGCCGCCGACAGCGGAAACGGCCGCCCGAAAAACGAGACATCCCGATGTTCGAAAAATCCTTCCGGGTTATAGGTCGCGCCATTAGGCCGGACCGGCACCTTGCTGGAACCGCTTAGATTCACCCCGCGCAGCATCAATGTGCGTCCTTCAGCATCTTTAAACCAGGGTCCGGAAGTCTGCATCGCTCTCCTCCACGATAAAGGGTTAACCGCATTGTACTCCGCCTGGAAAATCATGGCAACGCAGCATATAAAACAGCCTTCCTGAACCGCGGAAGGCTGTTTTCTGGATACTTAAAAACGCGGTTACTTCAATGCCCGCACGGATGGGAATTTAAGCGCCACATAGGCGGCATAGACCAGTGAGACCGCCGCGCCTACCCCGACCGACACGGGGGCGCTGAACCAGTCCGCCGCATAGCCGGCCTGCAGGCCGCCCAGCCGCATGGTTACCTGCAATGTCATGGTGTAAAAACCCATCACCCGCCCGCGCAGCTCGTCTGGCGAGATGATCTGCAGCAGCGTATTTGCCAGAGCATTCTGCATAACAAAGGCAAAACCCACCCCAAAGAGCACCACAAGCGAAGCAATAAAGGACTTGGAGATGGAAAAAGCCAGCAGCAGCGCCGGAAATACAAAGTTGCATAAAGTCAGGTACCAGCCGCGCCGCGCGGATGAATCCAGAGACGCCACGACCAGTGCGGAAATCACCGCTCCGATCCCGACCATCGTCAGCAGCAGCCCGAGTGTCAGCGCCTCGGGTGACTCACAGTGGATCAATCCGGTTTGCGGGGCGCAAATTTGCCCGACCAGGCCGCCGGCGCTGGCCCCCAAGACCTTATCGGCGAAGACCGGCATCAGTGTGCTGTACGGCATGGAGAGAAACGCGCTGACGGCGATCAGGCTGATCAGCACCGCGATAGTGCGGTTTGATACCACAAATTTCATTCCCTGCGCCATATGGGTGATGGCTGTATGCCCGGCCTCACGCCGCTTGGAAGATTGCGGCAGGTTGCGCATCAGCGCCAGGCAAATGATCACCGCCAGGAATGTGGCCGCGTTGAGGAAGAACGCATTGCTCTCCCCGGTGGCCGCCACCACAATACCCGAAAGCGCCGGTCCAATGGCCCGGGCGCTGTTAAACATAGCTGAATTTAGCCCAATTGCGTTGGCCAGATCATCCTTACCCTCCACCATATCCACGGTAAAGGCCTGGCGGGCCGGCAAATCGATGGCGTTGATCGCCCCGAACAGGAAGGAAAGAATATAGACGTGCCAGATCTGTACATGCGGAGAGGCGGCCAGGAAGCCGAATAAAATTGCCTGGGCCATCATTGCCAGGTTGGTGATGATGATCAGGGTTCGCTTGGGGAACTGATCAACTATGGATCCGCCCACAAAGGACAGCGGAATGATTGGAATCAACGCCACAAAATTGACAATGCCCAATGCCGCCGCCGAATTGGTAATTCGGTACACCAGCACCTGCTGAGCCATTGTCTGCATCCAGGTGCCAATCAATGAAACCGTTTGACCGACGAACCATAACCGGTAGTTGTAATGCCGAAGCGCACGAAAAGTATTCGGCAGGCGCAGCTCCTTGCGCCTGCTAGTATTGATTAGACTCATATCTAATTTATTCATCCATTAAAAATTGGTTTGGTTTGGCTATTATACTGCCATTTGCGTTTCAGGGATGTTGCTCCACCTTAAATCTGCCGCCTGCTTTCTCTTATTCATCGTTCATTTTCCGCTGATATAATCGTTAACATGTTAATTCGCTCACGTTATCGCCAGATTCTCTGGTTTTTTGGCAAAGTTTTAATCAGCCTGCTCTTCTGGGATGTTTTCCTGCCGAAAATCGGTTTGCGCGGCGTTGCGGAACGCACCCGCCCTGACCGGCTGAAAAAGATCGCTTCCAGCTACCGTGAACTCGCCATCCAATTGGGCGGCGTACTGATCAAGGTCGGCCAATGGCTTTCTACCCGCCTGGATGTTCTGCCGCAGGAAATCACCAATGAGCTGGCCGATTTGCAGGACGAAGTCAAAGCGGAAGATTTTGCCGATATCCGCACCGTGATTGAAGCCGAATTTGGCGAGCCGGTTGAGAGCCGGTTTGCCTGGGTGGATCCGGTGGCGCTGGCCGCCGCCTCGATCGGCCAGGTTCATCGCGCCCAATTGAAAGGCAACGCCGAAATTCTGGCGCAGGACGTGGTGATCAAAGTACAGCGCCCCAATATTGAAGCAATCGTGCATACGGATTTATCCGCCATTCAGGTGGTCTCCCGCTGGATCCAGCTTTACCGCCCGTTGGGTAAACGCGTCAACGTGCCCGCGCTGGTCAATGAATTCAGCGCTTCGCTGCTTGAAGAGATCGACTACCTGCATGAGGGCAAAAACGCCGAGACCTTCGCCGCCAATTTCGCCAACGACCCGCACGTCCAGGTTCCGCAGGTCTTCTGGGCGCACACCACCCGGCGGGTGCTTACGCTGGAGGAAATCCACGCGATCAAGATCAACCATTACGCGGAAATCGAAGCAGCCGGCATCAGCCGTACAGAAGTGGCCAACCGCATGTTTGACGTTTACCTCAAACAGATTTTCGAAGACCACTTCTTTCACGCCGACCCGCACCCCGGCAACCTGTTCGTTGCTCCGCTGGATGCAAACCCGGACGACCCGGACGGGCCGCGTCCGTGGAAACTGGTCTTCATCGACTTCGGCATGGTGGGCGAGGTTACCGATAACGTGGTGGCCGGTCTGCGAGAACTGGTCATCGCCGTAGCCCAGCGCGACCCGGAACGAACCATCAAGGCCTACCAGCTGATGGGCGTACTGCTGCCAACCGCCGACCTGGAACTGCTCAAACAGGCTAACCAGCGCGCCTTCGAGCGCTTCTGGGGCAAAACGGCGCCCGAACTGATGCAGCTTTCACAGACGGAAGCCATGGCCTTCGTCAGTGAATTCCGCGACCTGCTGCTGACCGCGCCCTTCCAATTGCCAGAGAATATGCTGCTGCTTGGCCGCTGTCTGACCATTTTGAGCGGCATTTGCTCCGGTCTGGACGAGGCGTTCAACGTCTGGCAAAGCGTCATGCCCTGGGCGCGCAAACTGGTGGATGCGGAAGGCGGCAAAGCTTTTGACGCCTTTTTCTCACAGGCCGGCGAATTTGTCCGGGTTTTGACCAATATTCCGCGCCGCACCGAAGCCCTGCTCACCCGTTTGGAACAGGGACGCCTGGACGTGCGCTCGCCCGAGCTGCGCCTGGAATTGATGCGCGCCAACCGTAACCTGCGCCGCATCACCACCGCACTGATTTTTATGACCTTCACCCTGGGCGGAGTGCAGCTCTACCTGGCCAACGCTTTCTGGCCGGCGCTGCTCTTCACCGCCGGGGCATTGATTGCACTGGTTGGGCTGGTCTTCACCCGCAGCGGCTGAAGCGCCCATTCAAATTTCATCATTGGAGCTGATTGCCATGTCCTCTTCTGTATATATTCCCGCCAGCGCCATGGCGATTATGGCGCACCCGGACGATATTGAGTTTTCCTGCGCCGGCACCTTGGCGCGCTGGGCGCAGGCCGGAGCGCGTATCAGTTATGTCCTTTGCACCAGCGGCGATGTGGGCATTGCCGCCCCCGGTATGACGCGCGCCCGCGCCGCTGAAATCCGCGAAGCCGAATCGCGCCAGGCTGCTGAAATTGCCGGCGCCAGCGAAGTCATCTTTCTGCGCGAACCGGACGGACTCTTGCAGCCCACCCTGGACCTGCGCAAGAAACTGGTGCGCGAAATTCGCCGGTTCCGGCCCGAAGTGGTCATCAGCGGCGACCCAGGCGTGATTTTGGCCAGCGCCGATTACATCAACCACCCCGATCACCGCGCGGCCGCTATCGCCGCCCTGGACGCCGTCTTCCCGGCCGCCGGCCAGCCCAACCTTTTTGAGGAGCTGGCCGAAGAAGGGCTGCGCGCCTTCAAACCGCGTAAGGTATACGTCAACGTCTGGGAACACGGCGAACAATTTGTGGATATCAGCGCTACCATCGAGACAAAAATCGCCGCGCTCAAAGCCCACGTCAGCCAGATGAACGGCTGGGACCCCTCCGAACACGTCCGGCAGGCAGCCGCCGAAATGGCCAAAGGCAAAGAAATGGATTACGCCGAGGGCTACCGGGTGGTAACTCTCGAATCGCCCGAAGCCTGGGAAAACCATCACGGCGAAGTGCTTTAAAAAATACAGTTATCGATCAATCACGATCCGCGCCTGTGCGCGGATCGTGTGCTTTTCCAGATTATTCGCCAAACAGTTCTTTCAGCACCGGGTTAATCGCGTCCCAATTGGGCAGCAGCACCTGAGCGCCCTGGTCGGTCGTCCAGCCGGTAACCATGCTGCGGTCAATCGTGCGGTTCTCAAGCGTACCCTGGAGGATTCCGCGCGCCAGCGCCAGGCCGACCCGCGGCCACTGCCAGACCGGCAAATTGGTATCCACCGAGGCAATCATCGCCTGCAGAATAGCTGGCAGCCGCGGCCAGGAGGCCGGGGAGAGCAATTGCGCGACGATGGCCTTAATTAAGATCTGCCCCTGCGCCATGCGGAAGAAATCATCGGTGCCGCTGCGGTTGCGCGCAAAAGCCAGCGCCTGGGCGCTGTCGAGGGTGTACGTACCGGGGTCGTATCCGGCGGTAGCCTCGTCCAGGTGGATGGTGACTCCGCCCATGGCATCGACGATATTGAGCACATCATCAAAGCGGATGCGCGCGTAATACGGAATGGTCAGGCCAAAATTCTGGCGTACGGTTTCCAGTGTAGCCCGCGGACCCGAGCCAGGCTCAGCCGCCTCCGCGAAGAAGTGAGCGGTATTGATGCGATTCTCGCCAACCCCGGGAATGCTGACCCACAGATCGCGCGGGATCGACAGCATATTGACGGTCGGTTTCAGCGGGATGATGCTGACGACAATATTGGTATCCGAACGGCCGGTATACGAGCCATCCGCGGCGCGGTCGATGCCCAGAATCAAGATATTGGTGCGCAGCGGCGCCAGAAAATAGATCAAAGCCAGCCCCAGCGCCACCGCCAGAATCGAAAGGCAGCCGCAGCCGCCCACGCTCCAGCCTTTGCGCTTAGCCTTAGCCGGCGCGGCTGCGGCCGCTGGCTGGACGGGCGACGGGTTAACCGGCCTGGCAGGCGGCTGTGACGGGCGATCAATGGGCCGCGCCTGCGCTGGGAGCACCGCTTGCCGGGGCAAGGACGATTGAACCGGCGCAATGTACGGCCGGGTTTCTTCCGGGTCCGGCGGCGGGTTGACCGGTACATATTCCGGGAACTTCAAGTCGCCAATCGGCGGCGGCGGGGGCAGCGGCTGGCCGGAGGCTGACGCAGGCGGCAAGGTCGGGCCTGGCTGCGCTTCGATCGGCGCCTGGTTTGGGGTGGTTTCAGCGTTCTGCGCCTCGATGCGCTGGCGGTCAATATGCACCGGGCGATAGTGTTCGTTGGGATCAACAGCATTGGCCGGCCGGGTTTCTTCTAACGAGCCGCCATTGGATGCGTTTTCATTATCGTTCATTTTTACTCCGCTTGCGATTCTACCCGATTTTGCCATTCGCGCCAGGAGCGTACTTTTCGGATGAAATTATGTTCTATCACTGACCCGCCTATGGTAGAATCAAAGCATGGATTTATTTGATCACTCCCTGCAGCAGCAGATGGAAAACGAAGCTCCCCTGGCCGCGCGCATGCGTCCGCGCACCCTGGACGAATACATCGGCCAGGAGCATATCATCGGTCCGGGTAAATTACTGCGGCGCGCCATTGAAGCCGACCGGCTGTTCTCATCGCTGATTTTCTTCGGCCCGCCCGGCACCGGCAAAACCACCCTGGCGCAGATTATCGCTAACACCACCCAGGCCGAATTTGAGACCATTTCCGCGGTATTGGCCGGTGTGGCCGACCTGCGCCGCGTAATCGCTGACGCCGCCGAACGCCGCCGGTTGTACCGCAAACGCACCATTCTCTTCATCGATGAGGTGCACCGCTGGAACCGCGCCCAGCAGGACGCCCTGCTGCCGCATGTCGAAAGCGGCATGGTCACCCTCATCGGCGCGACCACCGAGAACCCGTATTTTGACGTGATTTCTGCGCTGGTATCCCGCTCGCGCCTGTTTGAACTGAAACCGCTCGGCGAGGAAGCCCTCGACCGGATTCTGAGCCAGGCGCTGGCCGATCCGCAGCGCGGCTATGGTCAAAAGGCCATCCGCATCGACGCGGACGCCCGCCGCCACCTGGTGCAGGTCGCCGGCGGCGACGCGCGCAACCTGCTCAACGCACTCGAATTGGCCGTCCTGAGCACACCCGCGCAGCCAGACGGCAGCATTCATATCGATCTGGACGTCGCTCAGGAATCGATTCAGCGCCGCGCGGTGCTCTATGATAAAAGCGGCGACCAGCATTACGATACCATTTCGGCCTTTATCAAGTCTGTGCGCGGCTCAGACCCGGACGCGGCCCTCTACTGGCTGGCAAAAATGCTGCTGGCCGGCGAGGAACCGCGCTTCATCCTGCGCCGCCTGATCATTCTGGCCGGCGAAGATATCGGCCTGGCCGATCCGCAGGGTCTGGTGGTGGCGAACGCCGCCGCCCAGGCGTTTGAGTATATCGGCATGCCCGAAGGCATCTACCCGATCGTCGAGGCGACCCTCTACCTGGCTACCGCGCCCAAATCCAATTCTGCCGGAGCCTATTACAAAGTTAACGAGCTGATCCAAAAAGATGGCGCCGGCCCGGTGCCCATCCACTTGATGGACGCCAGCCGCGACGCGAAAGGGCTTGGACATGGTCAGGGCTATCAGTACCCGCATTCTTTCCCAGGCCACCACATCGGCCAGCAATACCTGCCCACCCCTCTTTTAGGCAGCCGCTTTTACAACCCCAGCGGGCAAGGCTATGAAGCCAGGGTTCAGGAACGCCTGGAACGTTGGCGCACTGCCCAGGCACAGGCCTTGGGATACGCGCCGCCGCCCGCAAGCGAGGAATCTCCCCATGCCAACCCTGCTCCTGCTGATCCGCCACGGTGAAAATGACGTGATGTACCGCCGCCTGGCGGCGCGCCTGCCCGATATCCATCTCAACCAGCGCGGACGGGAACAGGCCGCCGCCCTGGCCCAGGCGCTGACGCACGCGCCGATCGAGGCTATCTATTCCAGCCCGCTTGAGCGCGCCGTTGAAACCGCCCAGCCCTTAGCGGATGCGCGCGGACTGCCGGTTGAAATCCGTTCAGATTTGATCGAGGTCAATTACGGCAGCTGGCAGGGCAAAACCTATGCGCAATTGCGCCGCACCAATTTATGGAAGACGGTACACAGCACGCCCTCGCAGGTGCGCTTCCCGGATGGAGAAGCCTTTCCGGAGATTCAGAACCGGGTGGTCAATCAACTGAAACTGCTGGTTAACGGCGTAAATGGTGATCACGAGCATGTCATCGCCGCGGTGGCTCACGGCGATATCATCCGTCTGGCGCTGGCGCATTATCTGAATATTCCCCTGGATGATTTCCAGCGGCTGTATATCTCACCCGCCTCGCTGTCACTGGTGCGCTTTTCCAATTCCGACCGGCCGCAGGTCTTGACGGTTAACCAGGTTGCGGGGTATACCTGGCCACAAGCCCCCCAAAAAGGAAAGAAAAAAACATGAGCGCAACATTGCACCCCAAAGCAGCCTTTGTACAGGCTGAATTGACTCGCAGCGGTTTGGACTGTCAGGTCATCGAAATGCCCGATTCGACCCGCACCGCACAGGAAGCGGCGGACGCCATCGGCACCACCATTGCCCAAATTGTAAAATCACTGGTCTTTCGCGGCAAAAGCAGCGGACAGGCTGTTATCGTACTGGCCAGCGGCGTCAACCGTGTGGATGAGAAACGCATCCGCGAATACGCCGGCGAAACAATTGAAAAAGCTGACGCAGACTTCGTCCGCGAGCAGACCGGTTATGCCATCGGCGGCGTGGCCCCGCTGGGTTATCCGCAGCCCCTGACGACCTTTATTGATGAAGATTTGCTGCAATATGATGAAATCTGGGCGGCCGCCGGCACGCCTCACGCCGTCTTTCGTCTGACGCCAGACGAACTGCTCAAACTGAGCGGCGGCGAGGTTAAATTCGTAAAAAAAGCGGCTTAACCTTCGCAGACAGAGACAAAAAAAGGCCGGCTCGCAAGGAGCCGGCCTTTTTGATTGCTTGAAGGGTGGATTACAGACCGTAAATATCGCTGTATTTGGTCTTGAGGTAAGCCACGTAAGCGGTCGGATCGATCTTCGAACCGGTGATGCGCTGCACCAATTCCTGCGGTTCGTATTTGGAACCGTATTGGTGCACGTTCTTGCGCAGCCAATCCAACAGCGCGGAGAATTGACCCTGCTCGAACTGCTGCTCAAGGTTGGGGATGTCTTTGTTGATTACCGTCCACAACTGCGCGGAAACCAGGTTGCCCAGCGCATACGTGGGGAAGTAGCCGATCATGCCGCCAGACCAGTGGACATCCTGCAGTACACCCAGGCGGTCGTTGGGCGGCGTGACGCCCAGGTAATCGCGCATACGGTCGTTCCAGGCAGCCGGCAGGTCAGCGACCTGCAGCGAGCCTTCCATCAGCGCGATTTCCAGTTCCAGGCGCAGCATGACGTGCAGATTATAGGTGGCCTCATCAGCTTCCGTGCGGATGAAGGACGGCTCAACCTTATTAATCGCCTTGTAGAAGGTTTCCATATCCACGTTGCCTAACTGAGCGGGATAAGTAGCCTGCAAGCGCGGGTAGAAATAGCGCCAGAATGCGCGCGAACGCCCAACCAGGTTCTCCCACATGCGCGACTGGGATTCGTGGATTGCCATTGAAGCACCATCGGCCAACACCGTGCGGCGCAGGTCCCAATCGATGCCTTGATTGTAGAGCGCATGGCCGGTCTCGTGGATGGTGCTGAACAGGCCAGAAGCCATCTGGTCTTCATAGATATGGGTGGTGATGCGCACATCGCGGATACCGAAACTGGTGGTGAACGGGTGGGCGGCGCGGTCCTGACGGCCGGCGTCCCAGTCATAGCCCATATGGCGGGTGACATCCACGCCAAATTCCCATTGCAGGGCATCCGGGTAATTCAGCTTGAGGAAACCATCTTCCACCTGCGGACGTTCACGGATGGCTTTGATCAATTCCACCTGCTGCGGGCGCAAAGCGGAAAAAATCGCCAGTATGTCGGCAGTCTTCATGCCCGGTTCAAAATCATCCAGCAGCGGGTCATAGACGTGTTCGTACGGCTTGAAATAGCTGGCGTATTCACGGCGCAGATCGACTATTTTTTCAAGATAGGGTTTGAAGGATTCGAAATTCGATTCCGTTTTCGCCCGTACCCAGGCTTCCTGCCCCAGCGTGGTGGCGCGCGCAAATTCTGCTACCTTTTCCGCCGGCACTTTGGTCTCTTTATCGTAGAGCTTCTTGGCCTTGAGAATAATGCGCGCGTCGGTTGAATCACCATCCAGTGATTGCGCATACGGCAGCAAATCTTCCAGCAGCCGGCCAAATTCTTCCGAGGTAATCATTTCGTGAACGATGCGGGCCAGGGTAGCCAGTTGTTCACCGCGTTCTTCAGCAGCCTTAGGCGGCATATAGGTTTGTTGGTCCCAACCTAATAAGGCCGCGGCGGAAGACAAGTCACTTGCAGTTCCCATCAATTCCTTGAATTGGGCTAATTTTTCCTGCATGGTTATCCTCTCCAGAAACAATTAGGCCAGATCAAATTGAATTGGTCTGGCCCGAATATTTGATCTATTCTATTCTAAAGCTGTTTGGATTTTCAGGCAACTTTCCAGCGCAGGGTATCGCCCTTTAATGCCGCAGCTACTTCGTCCGCGATATCGTTTGCCGCGCGGACTTGCGCTTCCACCGTTTGCCCGCCGACATGCGGCGTGCAGACCACGTGCGGGTGCATCACCAGCGCCGACTGTCCGGGCGGCTCGGTAGCGTACACATCCAGGCCGGCGGCTTTGACCTTGCCCGATTCAAGCGCAGCCAGAAGCGCATCCTCATCAATAGTGCCGCCGCGCGCCGCGCAGACGATGATGACGCCGTCCTTCATTTTGCTGAAGGCTTCCGCGTTGAGAATGGCGCGTGTATCAGCAGTCAGCGGAATGTGCATCGAGATGATATCGGATTGCGCCAGCAGTTCATCAAAACTGACCGGGCGCGCGCCCCGTTTTTCAATCTCGTCAGCGCTCAGGAAGGGATCATAACCCAAAACTTCCATTTCAAAGGCTTTGGCGCGCTGACCAACTGCCGCGCCGATGCGGCCGTAACCCAGAATTCCGAGCTTCTTGGTCCACAGCTCACAGCCTTCCATTTCCTTTTTCAGCCATTTGCCGGCCTTCATGCCCGCATCCGCGCGCGGAACCTCGCGCACCACAGAAAGCATCAGCGCCATCGTCAGTTCAGCCACGGCCAGTGTGGTAGCCAGCGGGGAATTAACCACCGTTACGCCATGCGCCTGGGCGGCTTTCAGATCAATATTATCCACGCCCACCCCGGCGCGTCCCACCACTTTCAAGTTTTTTCCAGCCGCAAAAACTGCTTCGGTGACTTTGGTCCGGCCGCGAACGATCATCGCATCATACGAGCCGACGACGGTCAGCAGTTCATCCGCACTGATACCGGTGCGGTTATCCACTTCGCCGTATTGCCGTAAGATTGCCTGTCCGTTCTCTTCTAAACCATCGGTCAGCAGAATTTTCCACGCACTCATTGAATGTTATCTCCTTCAGTTTCGCAGTTATTTGGGGGTACAAGCTTCGTGAAGTATTCCAAGTTCATTGTACACGATCGGGGATTGAAAAGCATAAAGGAACCGTAAGGCTTCATTGGAAATCATTAAGGCGGTGTTACAATTTGCGCCGGAGAGAAAAAATGCCCGACTCAATTAATCCGCGAATGCTCCAGAGTGAACCGATGCAGCGCTGCCGGCTGCATCAATGCCGCGGCGCCTGCTGCCTGTACGGCGTCTGGATGGATGAGCAGGAATGGCAGAAGATCCTGGCCGCCGCGGATGATATCCGCCCCTGGATGCCGCCAGACGCGCAGGACGAACAGAACTGGGTGGATGAGCGCCATGATTCTGACCCGTTCGCGCCCAGCGGCAAGGTCATCCATTCACGCGTGCTGCGTCGCGCCTGGCATTACGGCCGGACCGCCTGTATTTTTTTGCGCCGCGATTATAAATGCGCCTTGCAGGCTGCCGCAGCGGCTGCCGGTCTGCACCCGTGGCAGTACAAACCTTTCTACTGCATCCTGCACCCGCTTGACCTGGACGAACAGGGGCGCATCACCGTCGATGAAACCGCGCTCCTGCTGGCTGAAGCCGGCAGCTGCCTGGTTCCCGCCGATCAGCCCATTCCACTCAAAGAGACCTTTGAGGAAGAGCTGCGCTATTTCCTCGGCGACGAAACCTACGAACAGCTTTAATCCGCCGCTGGCGCATAAACTATTAACCTCAACGAGGAATTGACCTGAGCCAATTCCTCGTCTTTTTATCAAGTTGACAGGCAGCGGTTATTCGCCCTGAGCCAGGGTATAGCCGCGCTTCCCGTCAAAGGTATACAGGTTTTCCGTCTTAATCACATCCAGGCCGGCCTGGTCAAAGCGCGCCAGCAAGGCGTTGATCTGCGCATGCGTCAGCGCGGATTGATCCGCGGTAAAGCGGCAGCGCCAGTGATCGGAACAGAACGTCTCTGGCAGGCCATCTGGATAAACGCGCACCCCGCGGTTGGTAATCAGCCCCAGGGTCAAGCCGCCGCCATTCAGCGCGCTGACCAGCGCGCCGAGGGTATCGGCGTTGCGGCCCGGCTGGTCCCAATCCACAAATACATCCACCCCAACCAATTCCTTTTTTACCGCCGCTGCCGGGCGCAGGTTAACCTGCAACTGCCCGCCGGCGAAATGGCTCGGCTGGAGCTGCTGCGGTGTTTTTCCCAGACGGTCAATCACCGCCGCGCCGAATTCCTGTGTACTGACGCGTTCGCGGCTGGTGGCGGGCTGGTAGATATCCGCGGTATGGATGCCGTCTTCCAAAGTGCACAGCCAGGCGTTATTGATCCGTTCCGCCGTCTCCGCCAGACCCAGGTGCACCAGCATCTGGATGGCCGCCTGCAGCAGCCCGGATGGGTTGGCGATTCCCTGTCCGGCGATATCGGGCGCGGAACCGTGAATGGCTTCAAACATGGCCGCATCCCGGCCAACATTGGCCGAGCCGGCCAGTCCGACCGAACCGGCTACCTGCGCGGCCACATCTGAGAGGATATCGCCGTACAGGTTCAGCGTCACAACCACATCCAGTTTATCCGGGGCGGCCGCCACGCGTGCCGTACCGATATCAATAATCTGGTGATCCGCCTCAATTTCAGGATATTCGGCGGCTATCGCGGTAAAAATACGATGGAACAGCCCATCGGCGATCTTCATGATATTGTCTTTGGTCATGCAGGTCACCCGTTTGCGCCCGTAAGCGCGCGCGTACTCAAACGCGTAGCGGATGATGCTCTCGGAGCCCGGCGCGCTGATCAGCTTGAGCGATTGAGTCACCTCACGGGTCTGCTGGTATTCGATTCCGCCGTAAAGGTCCTCTTCATTCTCGCGCACCACCACCAGATCCATTTTTGGAAAACTGGAAGCGACAAAAGGCGTGTAAGCCTTGCACGGCCGCACGTTGGCGAATAGCCCCAGCGATTTGCGCAGGGTAACATTGATGCTCTTGTAACCGCCGCCCAGCGGGGTTGTAATCGGCGCTTTGAGCACCACCCGGTTGCGGCGAATCACATCCCAGGCTTCCGCCGGAATCCCGGTCGTGATGCCTTTTAAATAGACCTGTTCCCCGATTTCAATCGGGTCGTATTCCAGCGGCGCGCCGGCGGCGTTTAAGACTTCCAAGACGGCGCGCATGATCTCCGGGCCAATGCCATCGCCCTGCGCTACGGTAATTCGCTGTTTACTCTGCATACCTTCAATTTCCTTTGGCTAAGGATTTTTCAAGGGAATAAGCCAGGCTAAGCGTACTGGCCTGAACCAGCCGGCCCATCTTGCAGCACAACCCGCAAGGAAGCCGCGCGCTCACTGCTGAACATACCGGCCGGCAGTCCTATCATACCCGGCCGGATGCAAAATTTCCAGTCCTCAGGCGTCTTTCCGTGGGATAGAAACGGCGTGAAGCCCGCTCAAGGGTTGACTGGACAAGTTCGGGTAATTGACAGAACCAGTGCCAGCCTCTATAATCATTCTTTATTCCGTACTGAAAACAATTGATATCGGTAAACGCTGGAGATCGGATTTGCCCATGAAAAAGTTCAGCTCACTCTTCTCGGGGTTGAGCGCTCTGTTTATTTTCTTCCTGGCGGCCTGCGCGGCCTCGGGGAGAAATAATGACTCGACTGAACCAATTCTTACGGAAACGCGCCGCCCCCTGCCCAGCCTGACGGTGACTCCCTCACCCGTCCCGCCAAGCGCCACGCCTTCACAGACTTTTACACCTACCGCCACCCTGCACCCGCTGACGATTGAAGCCATGCGCCAGGGTGTTTATCCCGGCAGCCTGCCGGTTATTGAAGAACAATTAGCGCCAGGCGCGAATTATTCTCGCGCCATCGCCTCGTATCAGAGTGAAGGTTTGAAGATTTACGGTCTGCTGACCGTCCCTGACGGCCAACCGCCGCTTGGCGGCTGGCCGGTGATCGTATTCCTGCACGGTTATATTCCCCCGGAGCAATATCAAACCACGGAACGTTACATCGCCTACGTGAACTATTTTGCCACGCGCGGGTATATTGTTTTTAAACCCGATCTGCGCGGCCACGGCAACAGCGAAGGCGAAGCGCGCGGCGCGTATTCCAGCCCCGCCTACAGCGTGGACGTCCTTAACGCGATCAACGCCATGCGCCAGTATGCGCCGGCCAATGCGGAGAAAATCGGCCTGTGGGGTCACTCGATGGGCGGCTACCTGGCGCTGCGAGCAATGGTCATTGACCCCAATATCCGCGCCGGGGTCATCTGGGCCGGAGTGGTAGGCTCTTACAGCGACATGACCTATAACTGGCGGCCGACGCCCATTCCCACCCTGGCGGCAACCGCCCGGCGTTTCTCACAGGAAATTCTCTCTACCTATGGCGAACCGCAGCAGAATCCTGATTTTTGGAACAGCATCTCGGCCATTTCTTACGTCAGCGATCTGAGCGGGCCGATCCAACTGCATCACGCTCAGGGCGACTCTGAAGTGCCTTTTGCCTTCTCGCAAAGCCTGTACGATGCCGCGATGGCCGCCGGCAAGGAAGCCGAGTTTTACGCCTATCCGGGCGACGATCATAATATTGCCAATTCTTTCGGGCTGGCCATGCAGCGCTCAGTCGAATTTTTCGACCGCTACCTGAAATAACTTTCCGGTTCAACCAGAATCAATGGGCAGTTCCTCTCCTTGACGCGCCTATGCCTTTCGAGTAGGATACAGGATGTGGAACCTGCCCTCAATCGTCGCGCCCTGATCGGTCTCATCCTCGGCGACGGCCTGATTCTATTGGCCGTCACCCTGATCGGCTTTTCCTCGCATGGGGAAACGCTGGCCGGCACGCGCTGGCTGACCACTTTTCTGCCATTAAGTTTTGCCTGGGGCGTTTGTGCGCCCTGGTTTGGATTGTTCCGCCTGCCAATCACTCAGCGTCCGCAGCAAATCTGGCGGGTGCTCTGGGCAGTCAGTCTGGCTGCGCCGCTGGCCACTTTGCTGCGGGCTGTCTGGCTGAACACCAGCGTGATCCCGGTTTTCACCGGCGTTATTCTGGCAATCAGCGCGCTTGGTCTGGGACTCTGGCGGCTGATTTATGCTTTCTGGCTGAGCCGGCGGCTTTGAGGGGGCGAGAATGGATGAACTTGCGCTGATTCAAGCCGCACTGGAAGGTGATTTGAATGCCTTCAATCATCTGGTACTGACCTACCAGGATATGGCGTTTAATCTAGCCTACCGCATGCTCAGTGATTCAGCCGCAGCCGAGGACGCCACCCAAACCGCGTTCATCTCTGCCTACCGCAATTTAAAGAGCTTTCGCGGGGGCTCCTTCCGCGCCTGGGTCATGCGCATGGTCACCAACACTTGCTACGATGACCTGCGCCGCAATCACCGCCGGCCGACGGTACCGCTTGAGCCGCTTAACCCGGAAGATGACGAGGAAATTGAATCACCTACCTGGCTGGCGGACGATGCTCCGCAGCCTGAAGAACAGATTGAAACCCGCGAACTGGAAGCCGCCATCCAGCATTGCATCAGCGAACTGCCCGAAGATTTTCGGACGGTGGCTGTTTTGGTGGATGTTCAAGGGCTGGATTACGCTGAAGTAGCAGAGACCATCGGGAAGCCATTGGGGACGGTCAAGAGCCGGCTGGCGCGCGCAAGGATGCGTCTGCGCGATTGTTTAGGCGGTTTTGGGGAACTTTTACCGCTTAATTTTCGTCTTGGGGAAGAGGTTGAAACAGAATGAACGATCGAATTTCCCCGGCAGAATGGATGCTGCTATCCGCTTATTTGGATGGGCAGGTGAACGCAAGCGAGAAAGCGCGCGTCGAAACCTGGCTGCATACCCGTCCCGAAATAGCAGAAGCCTACCGCAGCCTGCGCAATACGCAGCTGGTGCTGCAGCATGCCCCCCAGCACAAAGCGCCGCGGAATTTCACCCTGACCGCAGAAATGCTGCCGCAGCCGCGGCGCAGTTTCTGGCTGGTGCCGACCTTGCGATTCTCATCCTTAGCCGCCGCTATCGCCGCGGTGATCCTGTTTATTAATCCCTTTGCGCAGAGCGCCGCGGTCGCGCCAATGGCCGCTGAAGCGCCGCAAGAAGCTTTTGCCCTGTCTGCCAAGAGCGGCGAGGAAGTAACCGCCGATAGCTTGTCAGCCGAACCTTCGCCAACCCCGGCCATAATTTTCTGGGGCACCCCGGCCAACGATACGGCCGCCGGAATCGGCGGCGCGGATTATGGCGGCGGCGCCGGTGGCATGGGCGGCGGCGGCGCGGAAATTGAAATGTTCGCAATGGCAGCCACCCCGGCCAATAGCGAGCGCAGCATGGTCATGGCAACCGAAGCGCCGGCTCCGCTCGACATGCAGGCCGACAGTGCTGCGGCTGGCTCCGCCCTGGCGGAAAATGCCGAAGAAGGCAGCGGGCCAATTTTAGGAGTACAATCGGTACCAGAAGCGGCCGCACAGTCTATGACACAAGCTGCGTCCGAATCAGTCTCGTTTCCGGCCAATCGAATTTGGGCCGGGGCAGTGATGGCATTCGCGCTGGCAGCCCTGCTGACATCCTTCGTCCTCGCTAAGACAGTCAAACCGTGATCGATACTGATAGAGAATACAGCTATTGCCCGATCTGCGGGGCTTCCGTTGAGATCAAACCCCTGTTTGGAAAACCGCGCGCAGCCTGCCCTGCCTGCGGTTTTATTCATTTTCAAGATCCCAAGGTAGCGGTCGGCGTGCTGATTGAACAAGACGGGCAGGTGCTTCTGGTGCAGCGCAATAATGAGCCGCAGCGCGGGTTATGGTCTTTCCCGGCCGGCTTTGTGGATGCGCACGAAGATCCCGAAGACGCCGCCCGGCGCGAATGTCTGGAAGAAACCGGTTTAATCGCGGGCAACCTGAAGCTGCTGCGTGTCATTGGGGGCCGTGAACACGCGCGCGGAGCGGACATCATCATCATTTACCGCGCTGAGATTTCCGGCGGTGTCTTGTCCGCTGGGGATGACGCCGATCAGGCCCAATTTTTCGCGCGCAGCGCACTGCCCCCGCTGGCCTTCCACGCCACCCGGGTGACGCTCGGACTGGAAGACTGAAAATTACCGGAACGCTCGTGCTATAATTAGAACAACTTTCCAATCAGGAGTGACCGGTGCCAAAGACCAGTTCGCGGACTGCCAAAACAAGTTCCGCACCTTCTTCCCGTTCCAAATCTGGCAGCGCCGCGCCGCGCAAAGGCTCTTCCGCACGCAGCCCGCGCGGAACGCGCAAGAAAAGCGCACCGCCAGCCCCAGAATTCCGCCTGCCCGCCCTATCCCTGGACCGCAAGCTGGATATTTTGGGCATCATCGCCGTTTTGACCGGTTTTCTCATCCTGCTCAGTTTGCTCTCCAGCGAACGCGGCGTCCTTTTCAGTTGGATCATCGTCGCGCTCAATAAAATTGCCGGCTGGGGCGCTTTTGTTTTGCCAATCGCGCTGGTTGCCGGCGGTTTATGGCTGGTTTTCCGAAAAATCGAAAAAATGCCGCAGATCTCCATCGAGCGCGTGATTGGCTTTACCCTGCTTTACCTCAATCTGCTGGTCTGGATGCACTTCTTTACCAATGGAGACTGGGTCACGGCTGAATCGGGTCAGGGCGGCGGTTATATTGGCATGTTCTTCCTTAATCTGCTCATCACCACCATGGGCAAACCCGGCGCAGTGGTGCTGCTGCTCGCCTGGTGGATCATTGCCTCGGTGTTCGCCTTTGATCTGGATCTGACTGCGCTGGTCCGCCAGATTCAAAATAACGCTGCTCAGCCGCAATCTGGCAGCCGGCCGGCCAGCGCCAGCCCGCGCGCCGCGCACAGCGCCCAGCCGCTGCAGGAGGATGAACCCGCCTTCAGCGCAGGCGAAGCTCCGGGCGAAATGCCCTCCGATTTTCGTCCTTTACCCGATAAACCCAATGGCGGCCGCCGTTCTCGCCACCCCGAAAAAGCCGGGGATCCCGCCGCTGAGGCCGCAGACGCGGCCGCGCAAACGCCTGGCAGCGCCGCGCCGCAGCCCGCCGCCGGCGCAGATAAAACAGCCCCGTCGGCCACATTGACCCCCGCGGTGGTGCTGCCCTGGAAGCTGCCGCAGATCGAGCAGATTCTCGACCCGGTCACGCCCTTCGCGCAGCAATCTAACCTGGACCAGGACCGCGCCAAGCTGATTGAAGATACGCTGGCCTCCTTCGGCGCGCCGGCGCATGTAGTTGATATTTCCCGCGGACCGACCATCACCCGCTTCGGGGTTGAACCGGATTTCATCGAGTCGCGCTCCGGGAAAATGCGCGTCCGCGTTTCCAAAATCGCTTCACTGTCCGATGATCTGGCCCTGGCGCTGGCCGCGCCGCGCATCCGCATTCAGGCCCCGGTGCCCGGCCGCTCATACGTCGGCATTGAAGTCCCCAACACGGAAGTCAGCCGGGTAGCCATGCGCGAAGTACTGGAAAGCGATGGCTTCAAGAAGATCAAATCTCCGCTGCGCTTCACGCTGGGCAAGGACGTCGCCGGCAAGGCCGTCAGTTCAGACCTGGCCGCCATGCCGCACATGCTGATTGCCGGCACCACCGGCTCGGGCAAATCGGTCTGCGTCAATTCCATCCTCATTTCGCTGCTGCTCAACAATACCCCGGCCGACCTGCGCCTGATTCTGGTGGACCCCAAACGCGTTGAGCTGACCGGTTATAACGGCATTCCGCATTTGCTTTCGCCGGTGGTCACCGACGCCGAACGGGTGCTGGGAGCCTTACAGTGGCTGCAGCGTGAAATGGATGCGCGCTACCACCGCTTTTCACAGGTCGGATCGCGCAATATCCAGGATTACAACAAACGCGGCGGTGAACGTCTGCCCTATCTGGTGGCCGTCATTGACGAGCTGGCCGATTTGATGATGGTTTCGCCGGACGAAACAGAACGAGCCATTACCCGTCTGGCGCAGCTGGCGCGCGCCACCGGCATTCATCTGATTTTAGCCACCCAGCGGCCCTCCGTGGATGTGGTCACCGGGTTGATCAAAGCCAACTTCCCGGCGCGCGTGGCTTTCGCCGTCGCTTCAGGCATGGACAGCCGCGTGATCCTCGATCAGCCAGGCGCGGAACGTCTGCTGGGACGCGGCGATATGCTCTTCCAGGCCCCGGACGCGCCTGCCCCGGTGCGTTTACAAGGCGTGTACGTTTCGGATGTAGAAATTCAACGCCTGGTGGATTACTGGCATGTCCAATCCAGTGAAGTGCGCGCTCAAGCGCCCGATTCCGCCCAGCCCAACACCATCCCGGTCAGCGAAATGATTCCCGGCGGCATCCCGCTGATTCAAGGCGAGTTGTTTGAAACGGATAAAGGCGGCGACGCCTTGATGGACGAAGCCATCGACCTGGTACGGCGGGAAGGGCGCGCTTCGATCACCATGCTGCAGCGCCGGCTGCGCATTGGCTACACCCGCGCCGCACGTCTGGTGGATGCAATGGAAGAAAAAGGCATCATCTCACCCGCTCTGCCCAATTCGCAGGTTCGCGAGATCCTGGATTACGGGCCGGTCAGTCCGCCGGCCGATGATGGCTACTAATCGCCCCATGTACTTAAAAAGCCCGCACTCTTGTGAGTACGGGCTTTCTTTTTATTACGGCAGAAAATTAAGCAGCAGTTTTCGCGGCTACCGCGGCGCGCAGAATTTCGGCTTTGTCGGTGCGCTCCCAGGGCAGATCCAGATCATCACGGCCAAAGTGACCGTAAGAGGCTACCTGCTGGTAGATCGGGCGGCGCAGGTCAAGGTCGCGGATAATGGCGCCCGGACGCAGGTCGAAGTATTTGGTAATCAGCGCGGCGATCTCGTCATCCGAAATAACGCCGGTGCCAAAAGTTTCCACGTTGACGCTCAGCGGATGAGCCACACCGATGGCATACGCCACCTGGATTTCAACGCGTTCGGCCAGGCCGGCCGCAACGATATTCTTGGCAACCCAGCGAGCCGCATACGCCGCCGAGCGGTCCACTTTCGTGGGGTCTTTGCCCGAGAAAGCGCCGCCGCCATGCCGGCCCATGCCGCCGTAGGTATCCACAATGATCTTGCGGCCGGTTAACCCGGAATCGCCCATCGGGCCGCCGACCACAAAACGGCCGGTGGGGTTGACGTAAATCTTCAGATCATCATCGACCATATCAGCCGGCAGAACGGGTTTGATCACGTACTCGATGACGCCCTGGCGGATTTCTTCTTGAGTGACATCCGCTGCGTGCTGGGTGCTGATCAGAACGGTGTCGATGCGGAAGGGCTTGCCGTAGCGATATTCCACGGTCACCTGTGATTTGCCATCTGGGCGCAGCCAGGGCAATTGGCCGCTCTTGCGCACTTCGGTCAGCTTAAGCGTCAATTTATGAGCCAGGTAAATCGGCATGGGGAAGAGCGCCGGGGTTTCATTGCAGGCATAACCAAACATCATACCCTGGTCGCCCGCGCCAACCGCTTCGATTTCAGCTTCGGTCATTTCGCCGGCTTTGGCTTCCAAAGCCTTATCCACGCCCATAGCGATATCGCCGGACTGTTTGGCGATGGCCACCTGCACTGAGCAGGTGTTGCCGTCGAAGCCTTTGTCGGAATCATCGTAACCAATGCCATTAACAACTTTGCGCACCAATTCATCAAAATTGATCTGCGCGTGGGTGGTAATTTCACCCAATACCAATACAAAGCCGGTCTTGGTAGCTGTTTCGCAGGCTACCCGCGAATACGGGTCCTGAGCCAGACAGGCGTCTAATACGGCGTCGCTGACCTGGTCACACAACTTATCCGGATGGCCCTCGGTAACCGATTCGGATGTGAACAGGTACTTTGGCGAATTCATAAAGGTGTTAGTCATTGTAAATTGACCTCCTGAAACAAAATTGCCCCAGCGGGACCGAGGGGCAATTGTAGAGATCAATCTGCCCTCTCATCTCCCAGAATTTCTTTCTGCCGGAGTTGGCACCTTGGGAGTCTGCTGGTTGTGCAGGCTTCCAGGTTGTCGAGGTTTCATAGGGCCGGTCCCTCCACCTCTCTGGATAAGAGCGCCTTTTGGGGCTGTTATTAATTTATCAAACCGATCTTATCACAAGTAAAACTGGTAGTCAAATAAATATTTTATTAATTTGACCGTGCTGAGGGAACAGGTGCAGCTCATCTGACAGTTCATCGATTCAAAATACAGTCGGTCTTAGTAGATGAATCAGGCATAGAACCATTCTTTTTTATCGCCCCAATACCCAAATGAACCATTTTTATCGGCCGAATAGGGTTAAAAAGCTCGAAAATCTACCAAAACATAAAGAATAATATAACTTTAACATAAATCATCATCCTAATTATGACAAACCTATTGACTATTTTTGTGAAATTTCGTACGATATACCTGTAATTTAATGTTCCATTAATTTATATTATTTGGGACAGTCATCGGCGCTGCGAACAGAAATGGGATTGATACCCTGGCAGGTTAGCACGGTTGGCCTCTGCACAGGCCAACCGCTGCGATGAATAGCCGGGTAAGACCTTCATCCCAAATGTCTGTCCGCCAATTTTCATATTGTTTCATCCATTGCACCTCCTCCGTGATTGCAGGTGTGGTTTTGTTGCGCCTGCGGCCTCCCCCGCGGCTGGAGCGGTCCTGGAGCGAATTTAGATTCCTGCTTCTCGCGCCAATGGATTGACTGCGGCTGACTGCACAAAGGCCGCGAGAAAGGAGCTGCCATTCAGTAAGCATTCATCATCTTTCCCCCACATTGGCAAATCGCACTTATTTTCAAAAAAACAGGAGATTGACTTTTCATGGCCTCTCAAGAACATTCCTTTGCAAACCCTGGTCCCGCCGGTTTAGGCGCGTTGGCTGTTGCTTGTTTCTTATTCTTCGCCCTGCTTACCGGGCAAGTTGATCACAGCGCGGCTCCATTGCTGGCCACCTGGTTGGTGGGCGGCTCTGTTTGCCAGATTGTTGCCGGATTGATTGAACTGAAAGACCATAATCTTTCTGGGGGAAATTTGATGTTGTTCTTTGGCGCTTTCTTTATGCTGACCGGCGCGGTTGAATTGATTACCAAAACGGTCTTAGGCGCCAATGGAATTGCCTTTGACGGCCGTATTGATGGCTGGGCCTGGCTGACCTGTCTGCTGGTGCTGGTGGGCTTTACCCCCTGCTACCTGAAAGCCAATAAAGTTTTCTTCTTCACCGTTTTGGTTGTGGACGTGGGCGTATTATTCCTGGCGCTGGCCGATCTTAAAATTGCGCCCTTCCTGGGCGTGTATGCCGGCTGGGCGCTGCTGATCGCCGGTTTCGGCGCTCTGTATCTGGTTGCCGCTACCCTGATTAACACCACCTTCGGCAAGACCATTGTTCCGCTGCCAGCCCCCTTCGTAAAATAGCACCCTCCGCGATTTCAATCAATAGCCTCACCCCCCTTTCAGCCGAGAAAGGGGGGTGATTGATATTTTTTCGCGCAATCTTCCGTTCGCGCCGGAAAACAAAAACGCCCCGCAGCGGCATGTACCGCCCGGGGCGTCTGATTCTAAGCCAGTTTTTGGCGGGTTACAGATCCGCAGTGCGCGTCCGAATGCGTTCGCTTACCTGGGCGACAAAATCCGCCGCAGCCAGGTCATTGACGCGCGAGCCGTCTCGCTTGCGCAGAGCGATTGTCTGGGCAGCCATTTCCTGATCACCCACCACGGCCATATATGGCACCTTTAGCAGTTGAGCGGCGCGGATCTTGGCGTTCATGCGGTCTGAACCCAGATCTGCCTTGGCGCGGATTCCCGCGGCGCGCATTTCTTTTTCAAGCTGCAAGGCATAGTC
The DNA here is from genome assembly GCA_036822575.1 of Bellilinea sp. Classification (GTDB taxonomy): domain Bacteria; phylum Chloroflexota; class Anaerolineae; order Anaerolineales; family Anaerolineaceae; genus Bellilinea. Next base: position 96,515 of record DAISHK010000005.1, read on the forward strand.
ATTGTGGGCGTCCGTAATCGGCACAATGCGCACCTGTTCAGGAGACAACCAAACCGGGAAGTTGCCGGCGTAATGCTCCAGCAGAAAACCGATCAGACGTTCGTGCGTGCTGAGCGGCGCCCGATGAATGCACAGCGGGGTTTCATCCTCACCGTTGCGGTTAACAAAGGTCAAATTAAACCGTTCCGGCACGGCGAAATCGACCTGATTGGTGGCCAGAGTGAACTCACGGCCAATCGCCGACCAGACCTGCACATCAATTTTCGGGCCGTAAAAGGCGGCTTCATCGGCGACCTCAACAAAGGGCACATCGTGCTTCTTCATCGCGTTGCGCACCATGTCTTCGGTCTTCAGCCATAAACGCTCGTTATTGACGTACTTCTTCCCCAGACCTTTGGCGTGGTGCGTGCTGAGGCGCATGACGTATTTCTCCAGCCCAAACAGCTTGAAATACTGCATGTACAGATCAATCACGCCCATAAATTCTTGCTCAAACTGCTCTTCGGAGCAGTAAATATGGGCGTCGTTCATCTGCATTGAGCGCACGCGCATCAACCCGAACAGTTCACCGCTTTTCTCGTAGCGATAACAGGTACCGTACTCGGCCAAACGGACGGGCAAATCACGGTAACTGCGCGGCAGGCTGGCGAAAATTTTGTGATGGAAGGGGCAGTTCATCGGTTTAACGTAATAGCGCACCCCGTCCAACTCCATCGGCGGGTACATGCTTTCGGCGTAATATGGCAAGTGCCCGCTGCGCAGGAAAAGATCTTCTTTGGTCAGGTGCGGAGTGTGTACACGGTCATAGCCAGCGCGCTCTTCGACTTCTTTGGCCAGCTTCTCAAGTTCCTCGATGATCACCGTACCACGCGGCTGCCAGAGTGGCAGTCCCGGACCAACTTCGTCATCAAAGAAAAAGATTTGAAGATCTTTGCCTAATTTGCGATGATCACGCTTTTTGGCCTCTTCGAGCATATTAATGTACTGGCTTAATTCCTCTTTATTGTGCCAGGCTGTGCCGTAAATACGCTGAAGCTGCGGATTCTTTTCATCGCCGCGCCAGTACGCGCCGGCTACATTCATTAATTTAAAGGCCGAAGGGTTAATCTCAGCAGTATTCTGGACGTGCGGCCCGCGGCATAAATCCACGAAGGTGTCTGATTTGTAAATCGAAATTTCCGGCTTTTCCATCAGCGGATTGCCGTGCTCGTCCGTTTCGCCTTTTTCCAGATCGTTAATCAGCTCAATTTTGTATGGCTGATTCTTGAAGATTTCACGCGCTTCGTCCGCAGAAACCACCTGGCGAATGAAATCATGCTTGCCGGTTACAATCTGGCGCATGCGTTTCTCAATGCCCTGCAGATCTTCCGGCGTCAGCGTTCGCGGCAGATCAAAATCGTAATAGAAACCCGTGTCAATGGCTGGGCCGATCGTGTATTTCGCGTCTGGGAAAAGCTCTAATACGGCTTCGGCCATCACGTGGGCCAGGGAATGACGAATACGGAACAGATCATTCTCCGCTTTGTTATCTTGATTTACTTGAACCATGCTTCACCTCCGTGCGAGTGAATTATAACAACAAACCGTAGAGATGGCATTAAAGCAAAACGCCGGTTAGACATATCCAACCGGCGTTTTGTGAAGGACAGCAAAAAAGGTTTAATCCAACGCGGCGGCCAGTTCAACACCATTCAGTGCCAGGTGATATAGAAAAACGCTGTTAAGAAAGCGCGCGTCGTGAGCGAAGCCGCCCTGTGACTGGGCGTCGGCAACCGGCCGGTCGTAAGTGGCCACCACATTCGCCGGAACAATCACCCGGCGCTGCAACTGGCGGCTGTTGGCATCCAGGCGCAAATGCATGGCCATCTGATAGATGCACAGGTCAGTGCAATCTCCCACCACAACAAAAGTGTCCACCTGCGGATGCGCCTCTAACCAGGTTTGCATACCGGTATTCAAGCCGCTGGAGATTGAGTTCTTTTCAATGATGGTCACCTGATCGTAAAATGGAAGGGCTTTCAGCGCTGCCGCCGTTTCCGCTTCCACCGTTCCGCGAATGCAATGCGGCGGGAATGCGGAAAACTCAACCGCGTCAGGCTCGTGCGTGTCCTGGGTGAAAATGATATTGCGCACCCCCAGATTCCAGGCGCGCTGAAGAAGGCCGGCAATTGGTGTTTCGATCGCCCCTACCAGCGGGCTGGATAATGCGCCCTGGCTGCAAAATCCGGTGATAATATCCACCGAGATAATCGCGAGGCGGTCTTTCTGAGAAGCCAATTCCTCCAGCTTCAAGGACGGCAAAGTTTTTTGCCATTGCTCGATATAATCTAAAAACGGACGCGCAGCATCCGCCAATGTGATATTCATCGCAACTCCTTTGGAAATTACACGGTTTTTTACAGGCACCCTTGGTGTACTTAATACACGATTATAGATTGTTTTTCAAAGCTGTCAAGTCGTCCGAACAAGCCGGCGTGGCAAGTCGGTTTTCACCCGGCAGCTCCGTTTTGCAGATCACACGCCTGTTATCCGCTTGTTTTACAGGAACGACTTCGTTTTTTTGTATTCTTTATCTGAATTTTATTGAACAAAGGTAAACAACGGGATAAAGTATTCTTAATTACTTTTTTTATTTGCGGGGATAAAAGGAACACTAAGCGCACATGGAAAGCAGTCAGTTCTTGTTCTTGCTTCCCTATTTACTATCATTGAGTATGTCACTTGCGGTAGGCTGGATTACGGTTAAGCGCCCATATACCTATGCTGCCCGGCCGTTTGTCTTCCTATGCGCCACAGAAGCAATTTGGACCGCCGGTTATATTTTTCAATTACTCAGTGAAAAATTAGGTGAGATGCTCTTCTGGAACAATGTCCAGTTTTTAGGAGCTGCCAGCCTGCCGCTGGCATTTTTAGCGTTTACCCAGAAGTACAATAACAGCAAAAACCTGTTTTCAAAATTCCGGGTTTTCTATCTTTTTCCATTAGCCGCTGCAGTTTTAGCGTTGGTCTGGACAGACGGAATCACCCACTGGTTCCGTACCAATCCGGGAATACAGTATGACCATCCATTTTTTAAATTAGTTTTTACCGACGGCCCGCTCTTTCCTTTATACACGCTCTATGCGTATACGCTGATCAGCCTGGGGGCCATCTTTCTCATTATCAACATCATCACCGCGCCGCAAATTTACCGGGCGCAAATCGGGCTGGTCACTGTTGGCATTCTCATCCCCTGGGTGTTTTCGCTGGTCACTGCCGCCGGGTGGGTAGACCTCGGCTTGCACCAGATCATGCCGCTGACCTTTGGTTTAAGCAATTTAATGATTGCTTTTGCCTTGTTCCGCTACAAGCTCTTTGATACTTTACCGGTTGCGCGCGATACGCTGCTTGAAAAAATGCACGACGGCATGCTGGTAATCGACCCGTCCCATCGGGTGATTGACCTGAACGAAAACGTCAAAAGAATTTTATGGCTGACCGGCGAGCAATTGTTCAGCCGTTCAATCGAAGAAATCCTGCCCGCCGAAGCGCAAAGCGCTTTAGATCTGCTGAAAGTGGATCACGCCAGCGGTATTTTTACATTTTCCACTGAAAAGAAATCTCAGCTCATTGAAATTGATTCAACCTCGCTCAAACAGGGCAGCAGCCAGATGGGGTATCTTTGGATTCTGCGCGACGTAACCGAACAGCAAACCACGGAATGGGCCTTACGGCGCTCAAACGCTTTGGCCCAGGCTGTGGTCGATTCAACCCTCAACGGTATTCTGGTGGTCAACGAAGCCTTTGAAGTTCTTTTATCCAATGATTCTTTACGGGCAGTCTTTCCGCTCCCAGAAGATTGGGACCGGCAGCCGAATATCTGGGCAATGGACATGCTCGCCCAATTTGTCAGCGACCCGAATATTTTTTACTCGCAGATCATGGCGCTGGAAGCGCACGCGAAAAGCCAGACGCCGGTCAGCCTGGAATTAATCAATGGCCGGTCCGTTGATTGGGTTACAACGCCCTATGAGGTGGATGGCACCTCTCTGGGGTGGATGTTTATCTTTCAAGATATTACCGAACAGAAAAAGGCCACCAATGACCTGCTCACCATGGCGCATTCTGATTCTCTGACAGGCATCGCCAACCGCCGTTATTTCTTTGAAGTCGCCCAGCAGGAAATGGAAAGGTGTCTGCGCTATCAACGCCAAATGGCCATGATCATCGCGGATATTGACCATTTTAAAAAAGTAAACGATTCCTTTGGACATCTTCAAGGCGACCAGGTTTTAGAAGCGGTTTCGATTCTGCTCAATCAAAACAAACGATCTTTCGATTTTTTGGGACGCTATGGCGGCGAGGAATTTATTTTGCTGCTTCCTGAAACCGATCTGACAACCGCCGGGCAAATAGCCGACCGGCTGCGCAAAACGATTGAAGAGATGGCAGTAACCATTCACAAGGTTCCCGTCCATGTTACGGTCAGCCTGGGGGTAGCTGCATTTCCGCTGCCTTCCGAAAGAAGTGATCTGGACGATTTAATCAACGCAGCCGATGAAGCCCTCTATCGGGCAAAAGCCAACGGCCGGAATTGTGTCGCCTTGCACACCGGCGAAATGATTCCACGCAGCTGACCAGGCTGTTTTTCAATCGTGTTATGATAAGAAAAAGCCCGCCTGCTACGCGGCGCAAGTCCGCTTGCATCGCCGTTGGCTGATAAAAAAGAGGACAAAACCACGCAATCGTATGACTGCAAACATCACTGCGAGGGATAACTGCACTCTCGACGGTGTTTTGAGTCTTTCAGTATAATAAGCCTATCTATGATGAAGAAGACTTCTATTCGTTTGTTCCTTGCGTTATTCATCTGCAGCGCTTCGCTTTGGACTGTAATCCAACCGGCAAAAGCCCAGGATGGCAATACGGTGTCAGCCTATGACCTGATCGCCTTAATCAACAGCGAGCGGGTTGCCTATGGCTTTCCAGCGCTGAACGCCAATTCAATTTTAATGAGCACCGCTCAATCCACCGCGGAAATCATGGCGGCCAACTCAATGGGCTGGCATATCGGTGATGTCAGCGGACGGGTCATGGCGGCCGGCTATGGCGGCGGCTCCACTGCCTGGGCAACTGAAAATTTTGCCATTGGCCCGATGACCATTGATGAAATTGCTTATATCTGGTCAGACGCTTCCCACCAGATTCCGGTCGTCAACGGCAATTACCAGGATGTCGGCGCTGGCATCGCCACCTCGCCCAGCGGCGCAGTCTATTACGTACTGCAGGCCGCCTACACCAGCGGCGGGTCCTATACTGCCCCCACCCGCGCCGCCGGCTCCTCTTCCGGCGCTGGCACTGCGGAGCCAACCTATGACGCCACCGCCGCTATGGCGCAATATGTTTCTCCGGTAACCCTGGCAACCCCAGGCGATGACGGCATAATTCGCCATGAAGTGCTCTACGGGCAATCACTTTGGAGTATTGCCATTGCCTACAATATTAAAATTCTGGATATCCTCAACGCAAACGGGCTATCGGCTGACGAGCAGACGGTTTATGCCGGCCAAAAACTGGTTATTCCTGGCACAAAAAGCGTTCAGGGAAACCAGCCGTCCGCCACGCTGGGCGTAACTTCAACACCCGCGCCAACCGATTCATCCTCAGATTCAGCCGCCAGCACCATTGAGCCGCAAAACGCCCCCACCGAAGAAGGGCCGCATGCAGCCTATACGGTTCAAGTAAATTTACGCTTCAGCGGCGGCAAGACCGCGACTGTGACGCCCCAACCAAGTCAAACAGCCGGCCAGCCCGTTGATCAGGCCGCTTTAGCCGGCGGCAATAACCCGCCCTGGATCGCGCTGGTGCTGGGGGGAGTTTTCCTGGCTGGGTTAGCCTTGATCCTGTTTGGCATTTTCTCGAAACGTACTTCAGCATAGCGCCGGTTCATTTCGCTTGAAATATCCGGCAAGATCAGAAAAGCGAGTTTATTAATATGGTGACCGTCAATATCAACCCTGCCGCCAGCTCTGAATCATTCGATTTAAGCAGCCCAACCCTCTATATCAACCGCGAGCTCAGCCAGCTTGAGTTTCAGCGCCGCGTTCTGGATGAAGCCAAAGACGAAAGCAATCCGCTTCTTGAACGGGTTAAGTTCGTCTCGATTTTAGGTTCTAACCTGGAAGAGTTTTTCATGGTGCGCGTCGGCGGTTTGATCATGCAGAAAGAGGAAGGCGTGGCAGACCTCTCGATTGACGGGTTGAGCGCCGCTGAACAGTTAGTAGAAATTCGTAAAGTTGCGCAGCAATTAATGGTCGAAGCGCGCGAGGTCTGGCAGAAAAACCTGGCCCCCGCGCTGGACGCCAACGGCATTCACGTACGCCATTACACAGAATTAACCAACCGGCAAAAAGAAATTGCCAACGAATACTTTCATGAAATGGTTTTTCCGGTTTTAACGCCGCTGGCGTTGGATCCCGGCCACCCGTTTCCGCATATTTCCAACCTCAGCCTTAATCTGGCCATCACCATTGAGGGCAAGCACGGGCAGCCTTTATTCGCCCGGGTTAAAGTACCCGACACGCTTCCGCAACTGGTGCCGATCAAACGCTCTTCTGGCAGCGTGCGCAAGGACGGCACCGTGCCTTACCATCACTATTTTGTCTGGCTGGCAGATTTGATCAACGCAAATCTCGGCGAACTTTTCCCCGGAATGAAAGTTCTTGGCGCGCATGCTTTCCACGTAACCCGCAACGCGGATATGGAAATTCAGGAACTGGAAGCGGCCGATTTATTGGAAACGATGGAAGAATCGGTGCGCAAACGCCGTTTTGGCGTGGTAGTGCGCCTGCTGATTAAAAAAGATATGCCCGCCGCGCTGCGTGACACGCTGATTAATAATCTGAAGGTGGCCCGGCAGGATGTTTATACCCTTGAATCGCCATTGAGTCTGCGCAGTTTAGGCGCTTTGACACGCATCGAACGCCATGACCTGAAAGATAAGCCCTTTGTTCCGCTGACGCCGAAAGAACTGCGTCCTGGCGCTGACGCCGAAGATGACTTCCTCTTCAACTCCATTCGCGACAAGAATATTCTGCTGCATCATCCCTACGATTCCTTCCAGCCAGTGATCGAGCTGCTGCGCGCGGCCGCCCGTGACCCCGAAGTTCTGGCCATCAAACAGACGCTATACCGCACCGGCAGCAACTCCCCGGTGGTCAAAGCGCTGCTGCAGGCGCGCCGCGATTACGGCAAACAGGTCGCCGTCCTGGTGGAGCTTAAAGCGCGTTTTGATGAAGAAAGCAATATCGGCTGGGCGCGCCTGCTGGAGCAGGAGGGCGTCCACGTAACCTATGGTTTGCTTGGGCTGAAAACCCACTCAAAAATCGCAATGGTCATTCGCAAAGAGGGAAATCATATTCGCCGGTACGTTCACCTGGGCACCGGCAACTACAATCACATCACCGCCACAATCTACGAGGATATTTCCTTATTTACCTGTGACGATGAAATTGCCGCTGACGCCACAGACCTGTTCAATTATTTAACCGGTTACTCGCTAAAAAACAATTACCGGAAGCTGCTGATTGCGCCGATTAACCTGCGCCAGCGCTTTGAGGAAATGATTGTGCGCGAAATCGCCCTCCAGCAGCAGGGCGAACAGGGCCACCTGATCTTCAAGATGAACGCTCTGGTCGATAAGCCGATCATTGAGCTGCTCTACAAAGCCTCACAGGCCGGCGTAAAAGTCGATTTAATTCCCCGCGGCATTTGCAGCCTGCGGCCGGGCATACCCGGACTTTCGGAAAATATCCGGGTTATCAGCGTGGTGGGCCGTTTTCTGGAACACAGCCGGGCATACTATTTCCGCAATGGCGGTGAAGAGGAAATCTACCTGGGCAGCGCCGACCTGATGCCGCGCAACCTAAACCAGCGCGTCGAGGTGCTCTTCCCGATTGAAGATCGCTGCATGGTCGAGAATATCCGCGAGAACATTCTCAAAGTGTACCTGGCCGATAATGTAAAAGCCCGTTTGATGCAGCCTGATGGATCCTTCACCCGCATCAAGCCCAAGGACGGAGAAAAAGCGTTTAATGCGCAGGAGTTTTTCCTGACGCACGAACGCTTTGCCTGCTGAAAGGAGAAACCCCATGAAAAGCTTTCGCAAAGAATTGTGGTTTAATATTCCCGCCCGGCGGGGCTACATAAATATTACCGATGAAGTTGCCGACTGTGTGCGCGAAAGTGAAGTGCAGGAGGGTTTCGTGCTGGTTAACGCCATGCACATTACCGCTTCAGTATTCATCAATGACGATGAACGCGGTCTGCACCAGGATTATGATCGCTGGCTGGAGAAATTAGCCCCGCACGAACCGGTTTCATCCTATCAGCACAACCGCACCGGTGAAGATAACGCGGACGCGCATATGAAGCGCCAGGTGATGGGCCGCGAGGTGGTGGTGGCCATCACCAACGGCAAACTGGATTTTGGTCCCTGGGAACAGATTTTCTACGGGGAATTTGACGGCGGCCGCCGTAAACGTGTTTTGGTCAAAATAATCGGCGAATAACCGAACAAGAAAAGAGTGTTAATGCGTACAACCCGTAAGCCTAAAAATCCGGTCGAATACAGCGATGTGCTGGTCAGAAATCTGGCCGGGCTGATTCGCCACACCTTCAAGCAGGAACGTGATTATCTAGAACATCTCAGTGTGACCGAACGCCATTCGGAGGGCACATTTGAAAAATGGGCGCCGAAAGACATTATTGCCCATAATATGTACTGGCGCCGGCGCTGCAACGAAACCCTGGCGTATACCTTGCGTGGAATCCCCGCCCCGCAATACGCCGATTACAACCAGATGAACGCTGAAAATTATGCGCAGTACCAGAATACGCCGCTTTTAACGATTGTCAAAGAAGCTGAACAGACGGTCATCGCGCTGAGCGACAACCTGGCGCGTTTCACGGCCGAGGATTTGCTCACATCCGACAAATACCCCTGGCAGAAGGGGCACCCGCTGATTGGCTACGTGCTCAGCAACGGCGCCATCCACCCGATTACGCATATCGCGTCCAGTTATATCGCTTACGGCATGGACCAATACGCCGTTGATATCCAGGAGCGCTTACTGGATGATGTGCTGCGCCTGACCGATGTACCGGATGTTGTTGCGCTGTGCCAGTACGATCTGGCCTGTATGTATGCAAATTCCAACATGCCGGCCAAAGTTTTCCCCCTGCTGGAAGCCGCTTTCGTTGCCCGCCCCGAACTGGTGGCCTGGTCACAGGAAGACGCTGATCTGGACCCGATTCGCGCCGATGAGCGTTACCTCAACCTGATTCAGAAACCGCAAGCCTGACCCGTTTAAGGCTCCAGGGTCAGCAGCCAGCTCTCCAGCCACACCGTCCCCGGGATGCGTGTGGCTGATTCTTGCCGGATGGTCAGACGCACGCCGGTGGACTCGCGCACAGCATACGGGATGTAAACGTCGAACGGGATATGAGAAAGATCCCCGTACGGGCGTGAAACTTCCTGCAGCACCGAGCCGACAACCTCGCCATTTTCCGCCACCAGGTCAAAAATCAGCGGCTGGTCATTCAGCACCTGCGCCACACCGCTGACTTCGAGCACGCCGCCGGAAACAGTAGCTTCTTCGCGTGGATAACGCACAATATAGGGCTCGTCAATCACCGGGTTGGCATAAATCTCACTCTTACCTACCTGCAGCAAGACCAGATCCACGCTGCAAAGGTAGGCGGTGCGGTTGAATTCATCCACCACATGGATTTCCAGACGCGCGGTTTCACCGGCGTCCGGGATGGAGAAGGGGATTTCGGGGGAAATATAGAAGTGCCGGTCAGCGTAATTATGGAAATCAAGCGTTTGTTCGGTGATCAGGCGGCCATCCTCGCCAATCAGACGCGCGTAAACATTGCCATCCGCGCCAGGTTCAATCAATGCTTCCACTTGCAGCGGGGATGAAATTTTTGAATACGGGCCCGGCTTCTGAATGCGCATCCAGGCCAGCATCGGCGTGGGCGTGAGCGTAATGGTGGGCGTATTGGTCGGCAGCGGTGTGCGGGTTGGGTAGCGCGTGCGTGTGGCAGTCCGGGTACGCGTTGGACTGGGGCCAAAAGTTGGCGAATATTGCGGCGTATCGGTCGGCAAATGTGTGGCTGTAGGCGGCAAAGTGGCGCTGGGAGCCGGCGTATCCGTCAGCATGGGCAGCGTTGCACTCGGTGTGGCGCTGTCGGATAAAACCGGTTCCGGGGTGGCGGTAATCACCGCGGCCTGGCCGATCGGCGTCAGCAGACGTGACGCCGGCAGCCCTTCCGCTGAGCAGGATGCCAGCCCCATACCCAGGCCTAACGCCAGGAGTGCCATCGCCCGCCTTTTATTCTTGCAGAATCGCTCCATTTGCACCCTGTTTCACTCACATGATTCAATCGGGCCGGATGAACAGCCAGATAAGCCCACCTTGCCGGAATTTAATTTCGAAACGGCTGTTTTTAAATTATAGACGCATCTGCAAAAGCGGTTGGCTAACGGAATTGCAAAGAGAAACAAACAGCGGACTATGCCTGCAAGGCAGCCAGCAGACGATCACTGTCCTGCGGCCGCATGGCCGTGATCCGCACCCAGTTTTGCAAGGAACCGCCAAATCCGCGCACCAGCACGCCGCAGGCCGCCAGGTCCATGACCACCTGCGCCGCACTGCGGCCAAACCGTGGCGCATCTACCCGGCAAAAGATGAAATTACCCTGCGAGGGCAGCGGCGCAAGGCCAGGGATATTTTTTAAAGCGCTGAACAGACGGTCGCGTTCGGCGGTTATCCGACGTACACGCTGCTCGGCCTGCTCCAGGTCTTGCAGGGTAGCTTCCGCAGCCGCCAGGGCTACCCGGTTGACGGTGAAGGGTTGCTTGGCGCTGCGCAGGGTCGGCGTCAGCCAGGCGGGAAAAGCCCCGAACCCAACGCGCAAGCCAGCCAGGCCGGCCCATTTACTGAACGTGCGCAGCACAATCAGATTGCTGCGCTGGCCCACCTCCGCGATGCGCGAGGCGTCACAGCCTAAAAAGCCCCGCCCGGTAAACTCCACATACGCCTCATCTAACAGCACCATTGTGTTCAGGCTTAGCAGAACATCAATCTCCTGAGGCGTCGGTAACCGCCCGTCCGGATTATCCGGGGCGGCTAGGTAGATCAGACGCGGGTGGTAATCGGTTACCGCCTGCCGCAGCGCATTGAGATCCAGAGCCGCGCCGGGCTGGCGCGGCACTTCGTAAACCTTTCCGCCGCCCAGGCGAGCATTAAAAGCCGGCATACTGAACGTCGGCGGGCAGACCAGAATGCCCTCGCCCGGCGGGACCAGCGCTTGAATTGTCAACCCCATCAGCTCTGAAGATCCCGCGCCAACCAGAATTTGCTCGGCCGGTGCGCCGGTAAACTGCGCCAGCGCACCCGTCAGCCGGCGATATTCTGGATCCGGATAGACCTGCCAGGCTGCCTGTTGTGCAATCGCCGCGCATGCTAACGGCGCAGGACCATATGGATTTTCATTCGCATCCATTTTTGCCACTTCATCCACAGCCAACCCTAAGCGCGCAGCGAAATATTCCAGATCTTCGTTGGGTACATAAGGATTCAAAGAAGTCATAAAAGGAGAGATGGGGTATTCAAACGGCATTTGAACCTCGCAGGAGAAAAGCATAAAAAAACCCTCCGTGGCCGGAGGGTTGCAGGACAGCAAAAATTCCCGATCCGGTCAGATGCGCAGCTGGAAAAAATGATGATGGATTGAAAGCAACGGCAGGAAATTCATTAGAAAAGAGTTTAGCACGCTCAGGCAAGGCTGTCAATTAAACGTAAACCTTCCAAATTTGCGGCGTTCGCGCAATCCTGGCATTCATGATATACTTTCTGCCAGTAATACCATTATTGATGAATATTGTATTCTTTCAGGATCCTTTGGCAATTCGGAACATCCACAAGCCAGTGGGGTCTACTTGGGATGATCGAATCTATTCGCCGAATTATCCCGGCCGCGGCAGCTATGCCCTGGCCGGCAACGAGCTAAAGGACAAACCGTGAGTTTTAAAATTTTCAACTTCAACCCGCAAATTGAGGCGGGTATTCTTGACGCCGGGTACGACCGGCCAACCCCTATTCAATCTCAGGCCATTCCGCCGGTACTCGCCGGCCGTGACCTGCTTGGCCTGGCGCAGACCGGCACCGGCAAGACGGCCGCCTTTGTTCTGCCAATCTTGCAGCGCCTCAGTCAGGGGCAGCGCGGCAAACCGCGCGCGCTGATCGTTGCTCCGACGCGTGAATTGGCTGAACAGACCCACCAGGCCATTAAAGTTTTAGGCCGCAAATCTGGCCTGCGCAGCCTGACCCTGTACGGCGGGGTCAGCCCGCAGCCGCAGATTCGCAGTCTGCGCGCCGGCGTGGATATCATTGTCGCCTGCCCGGGCCGCTTGCTGGACCTGTACGATCAGAAACTGCTCAGCCTGAACAAAATCGAAATGGTCGTTCTAGACGAAGCCGACCAGATGTTTGATATGGGCTTTCTGCCCGCCATTCGCCGTATTATGAAGGCCGTCCCTGCCGGACGCCAGACATTACTCTTTTCCGCTACCATGCCCAATGAAATCCGCGCGTTGGCCAGCGAATTCTTAAACGACCCGGCTTTGGTAGAAATTGGCAGCCAGAAACCGGTGGAAACGGTCAGCCACGCAATTTTCCCGGTGAATCACGAACAAAAACTGGATCTGCTGCTGTCCCTGGTGCGCGGCGCTGGCGAAGGCCAGATTCTGGTATTTACCCGCACCAAACACCGCGCCACCCGCTTAGCCGACCAATTGCGCAAAAAAGGGCTTTCGGCTACAGCGCTGCAGGGCAATTTATCTCAAAACCGGCGGCAGGAAGCCATGGACGGCTTCCGCTCCGGGCGCTACCGCTTGATGGTAGCCACCGATATCGCCGCGCGCGGCATCGACGTGTCACAGGTTTCGCACGTGATCAATTTTGATATGCCCGATACTGCTGAAGCCTATACGCATCGCATCGGCCGTACCGGCCGGATGGAACGTCTGGGAGCAGCCTATTCACTGGTTACCGCCGAAGACGCGGCCATGGTGCACACCATCGAGAAGTTCATGAAATCACACCTGGAACGGCGCACCGAACCCGGTTTTGAAGTCGATACCGCCTTTCTCAATCAATCCAACCCGCCCAAACGAGTCCAGAATCAACGGCCTGCGCGGCCGGCAAACCTGCCTAAACCCGGCTTGAAATCACAGCGCTCCCAGCCTGCTGGCTCAGCTGTACGCCGTTCAGCCTGAGACAGCCCCAGAGAGAGAGCCTCTGGCCCCAGATTGGCAGCCGTCTGCAATCTCGCAATTGATCAAGTTGCGGTAAACTTAGTTAATCGATAAAGTCTATTTAGGATTCTGTCTGCTGAAAAGCAGACAGAATCTCAAAACGATCTCGATAGCTGTGGATTCAGGCGGAATCAAATCATGCGAACCGTAGGCACAAGCATCTATCTGGGCATTGACCCGACCGTCGGAAGGGCGCAATTCGTTTATGCGGCGCTGGACGAAGACGGAAAGATCGAAGCGCTCGGCTCCGGCAAACTGAACGCCGTACTGGCGTATGCTGCCGGGCAGTCACAGGCATGGATCGCCGTCAACGGCCCGCGCGGCGTCAATCAGGGGTTAACCGACGCCGCCAATACCCAGCAGGCGCTTTTCAATGAACCGGGAAACGCCGCCTGGAACAACCTGCGCCTGGCAGAAGCCGAACTGATCGCGCGCGGACTGGAAAGCACCCGCACCGCAGCTACACCCGAGCAATGCAGTCCGTGGATGCGCACCGCCTTCGAGCTTTACCGTCAGTTAGCGCGCCTGGGTTACCAGCCCCTGACCGATACCAGCATCGCACGCGGCCTGATCGAGGTGCAGGCTAACGCCGCCTTCGGCTCCCTGGCCGCGGCCAGCCTGTTCGAGGCCCGCGTGCTGGAAGGCCGCTTGCAGCGCCAGCTCATTCTCAATATTGAGGGGCTGCCACTGCGCGACCCAATGGATTTTTTCGAAGAAATCACCCGCCACCGGCTGCTGAAGGGGGTTTTGCCTTTCGATATGGTTTACCCCACGCATGAATTAAACGCCCTGGTGGCCGCGCATACGCTTTGGCTGGCCCGCCATCAGCCGCAGCGTGTGCTCACCCTGGGTGATGCGCAAGAGGGCCAGCTTTGGCTGCCCATCCCTGAACCGCCGGAAAAGCCAGAGCGTATGGCCTATGGCGATGATTAATCAAGCGTTTTCATCCGCCGATCATTAGAATTACCTAAGAGCTGCTTTACAAAGGCCGAATTAATTATATAATTTAGATAAAATTTGTATAATTAATTGAGGCTTTAATGAACGTTCGCATGTGGGCAAAGGCAATTCAAGTCATTCCGCGCATCGATAAAACGGAATGGGACGGACTGGATATCATCTCAAAATGGCTGATCTCGACGCGCGCCGCGGTCTTGATCATGACTTTTTTCTCCGCTGCCATCGCCGGTTTGCTGGCCGTGCGTGACGGGTTGTTCAATGGATTGAACTGGTCCTTGCTGGTCGTCGGGCTGCTTTTTGCTCACGCCACCAATAACCTGCTGAACGATTTAACCGATTTTTCACGCGGTGTGGATGAGGACAATTACTTCCGCACCCAGTATGGCCCTCAGCCGCTGGAACAGGGCCTGTGGTCGCGCCGCACCCATTTGCTCTACGCCGCCGTCACCGGCTTGATTGCCGCAGCCGCGGGAATTTACCTGGTGGTGGTTAACGGCTGGCTGGCGCTGGGCTTGATGGCCGCCGGCGCATTCTTCGTCCTGTTCTACACTTGGCCGCTGAAATACATCGGCCTGGGCGAACTGGCTGTTGTGCTCGTCTGGGGTCCGCTGATGGTGGGCGGCGGCTATTACGTCGTTACCGGGCAGTGGAGCTGGACGGTAGCGCTGGCCTCCCTGGCTTACGCCCTGGGACCAACTACGGTCATTTTCGGCAAGCATATTGATAAACTCAAGGAAGACCGCGTTAAAGGGATTCATACCCTGCCGGTCATTTTGGGTGAGAGCGCCTCACGCTACGCCGTTCTGGGCTTGATTTTCCTGCAATATGCAGCTGTTATCGGCCTGGTGATCAGCGGGTATTTCTCGCCGATTATGCTGATCGTCCTGGCAGCGGTTTACTTTCTGCCGCCGGTGGTCAAAATATTCCTTGAGCCGCGCCCGTCCCAGCCGCCGGCAGACAACAAGCTGGCGGCCTCATGGCCGTTGTACTATGTCGCCGCAGCGTTCTACCAAAACCGCTCCTTCGGCGCGCTGCTTCTGATGGGGCTGATCTTGCAGCTCTTCATTCATTAGTCAAATTCCTGGCGTCAGCCGGGTTTTGAATCCTCTCCTGCACGGGATTGGGAAATTGGGCACGCGGCGGCCGGTTGGGGTACAACCGGCCGCCGTAATTTAATCTTCAGTCCAAGAACATTTTAGAAACCGCCAAGTCAAAATAATCCTGGACAGATCAAAATGAAAGCTGCCTGCTTGACACCCTCTCAGGCGCGGGTATAATTTTGATACAAAGATTAACCTGGGATCAAGTATGTCCCTTTCTTTTCAGAGAGCCGGCGGGCGCTGTGAGCCGGTAAAGAAAAGCGGCAGAACTCCACCCCAGCGCCGGTTTTTTCCGGCAATCGCTCTCGCAGGGACTCAGGTCGTAAGAGAGCCGGCAGGATCCGTTATCCCTCAAGAGGCTGCTGAAATCAGCGGCGAATGCAGGTGGCACCACGAGCCGTCCCCCTCGTCCTGCGCGAGCGGGGATTTTATTTTAAACCCGAGAGGTGCTGACCATGTTTGATATCAATTTAATTCGCGAGAATCCCGAAATTGTCCGCAAAGGCCTGCAGGACCGCCAGATGGACCCCAAGCCGGTCGATGACGTGCTGGCCCTGGACGTACAGCGCCGTGCGCTGTTGGCCGAAGTTGAAATCATGAAGGCCGAACGCAATGCCGTTTCCAAGGAAATCGGCAAAATGAAAGACCCCGGCGAACGCCAGGTAAAAATCGACGCCATGCGCGATCTGGGCGACAAAATCGCCGCCCTTGACGAACAGGTCCGCAAAGTGGACGGCGATCTGCAAAACTTGCTGGCCACTATTCCGAATTTGCCCAGCCCGCAGACGCCTTATGGCGTCAGCGAAGCCGATAACCAGGTCGTGCGCCAATCCGGCCCGGTCAAAGAATTTGATTTCACCCCCCTGCCGCACTGGGATCTGGGGCCGCAGGCCGGCATCATCGATTTCGACCGCGGGGTAAAAATTACCGGTTCACGCTTTTATATCCTTAACGGCGCCGGCGCTCGCCTGCAGCGCGCCTTAATCGCGTGGATGCTTGATCTGCATAGCCGCCAGGGTTACGAAGAACGCTACCTGCCCTTCATGGTCAAAGGGGCGACGCTTTTCGCTTCCGGCCAGCTGCCTAAATTCGCCGATAACCTGTATCACGACGCGGACGAAGACTTCTGGAATGTGCCGACCGCCGAAGTACCCCTGACCGGGATGCACATGGACGAGATCATGGACGAACTGGCCCTGCCGCGCCGCTACACGGCCTATACCCCCTGCTTCCGCCGTGAAAAAATGAGCGCCGGACGCGACGTGCGCGGCATCAAACGCGGCCACCAGTTCGATAAAGTCGAAATGTATATCTACTGCAAACCGGAAGATTCACAGGCCGAATTGGAGAAAATGGTGGCCGACGCCGAAGCGACTTGCGCCGGCCTGGGCTTGACCTACCGCGTGGTTTCATTGTGCACCGGCGATATCGGCTTCAATTCCGCTATCACCTACGATATTGAGGTCTGGGCGCCTGGCTGCGGTGAATGGCTGGAGGTCTCCTCGGTTTCCAACGTCATGGATTTCCAGGCGCGCCGCGCCAACATCAAGTACCGCCCGGCGGATGGCGGCAAAGCCCGCCTGGTGCATACCCTCAACGGTTCCGGGCTGGGTATGCCGCGCACCTTGATCGCGGTCCTGGAGAATTACCAGCAGGCTGATGGCAGCATCGTTGTACCGGAAGTTCTGCGCCCGTGGATGGGCGGAATCGAAGTTATTCCGGCCCTGCCCAAAGCCTGACATAATCAAAGTACGCCACAGCGGCTGCCTTACGACCGGCAGCCGCTTTTTTTAATTATGCGCAACAAAACAGACCTTTTTGCGTTATATACTCAACAACATTGGAGATAAGGACGGATTCTGATACACTTTCGCCATGAATACATTTTTGAATGACGCCTTTCCCTGGATCATCGCGGCTATTCTGCTGGCCGCTCAAATCAGCATGATCATCCCGATCCTGCCCGCACTGTGGATCGAATGGGCCGCCATTCTGGTCTACGGCCTGGTAACCGGCTTTGATACCGCCGGATGGATTATCTTTATCATCATCACCATCCTGACCGTCATCGGCGGTCTGATGGACAATATCATGATGGGCGCAAACGCCAAGGTCAGCGGCGCATCCTGGCTTTCGGTAGGCGCGTCGGTGGTCGGCGCTATCGCCGGCAGCCTGCTCTGGCCGCCCTTCGGCGGGCTGATTCTGGCAATGGCGGCTATTTTCCTGGTTGAATTTCTGCGCATCAAAGACTGGCGCAAAGCGCTTGATTCCACCAAAAATGTCGCTGTGGGCTGCGGCTGGGGCGTCGTGCTGCGTTTTATTTTCGGCCTGCTGATTATCGCCGCCTGGCTGCTGTGGGTCTTCGTATTTTGATTGCCGGTATTAACAAAACAGAGCCTTCACGATCAAGGCTCTGTTTTTAAATCCCAATTTCATTGTCCGGCAGGTCCATCTGCCGGAGAAAAAATTGGCGTTATTTACTCTTTGTGGCTGAAATAGGCTTCCATCATGATCAGGTTGCGTTCGCCGGCGCGGCGCACCAGTTTAAGCATATTTTCCATGCTGCTGACTTCTTCAATCTGTTCGTTGACAAACCAATCCAGGAAGTTTTCCGCCGCGTAATCAGACTTCGCGCGGGCGATTTCGTACAGGTTGTTAACCTGGCGGGTCACTTCCATTTCCCAATCGAGAGCAAGCTTGAAGATCTCTTCAGCGGACGAGAAGGTCGCTTTAGGGGCTTCAACCGCCGGCAGGGTCACGGTGCCGCCAACATCCACCAGGTAATGGACGAATTTCATCGCGTGGTCACGTTCTTCTTCGGACTGTTTGTAGAAGAACTCGGCCAGTTTCGGCAGGGCTTCGCCGTCAAAATAGACCGCCATGCTCAGGTATTGCTGCGCGGCGCCAAATTCACTCCCAATCTGGGCATTGATTGCATCGTTTAGTTCTTTGCTGATCATCATCAGGTATTTTCCTCATTTCGGTTGAATTTGATATTATTCAAAGATAAAATCAACATTAGTATAGCATGGGCGTGTCAACAAAGCATTAACATAGCGTCTGAAAAATGAAACGGACACACAATGAAATTCGGTTTAATCCTGCCTAATTACGGCCCGGCTGCGTCGCGGCTGACCATCCTCGATACGGCCCTGGCGGCCGAAAAACTGGGCTTTGCGTCGGTGTGGGTAACTGACCATCTGGCCCTGCCTGAGCGTGAGGCCGGGCCCTACGGCCATATCTTTGAGGCCCTGATGACCCTCAGCTACCTGGCCGCAGCCACCACACGCCTGCGCCTGGGGATTTCCACGATGGTCTTGCCGCAGCGCAATCCGGTGGAAGTGGGCAAGCAGATTGCCACGCTGGATGCGCTCTCCGGCGGGCGCACCCTGTTCTCAGCCGGAATCGGCTGGTCACGCGGGGAATACCGCCACCTCAACCAGGACTATGACACGCGCGTCCAGCGGATGGAAGATGCGCTCAAAGTGCTGCGCACGCTCTGGCGCGGCGGCAGCGTAGTCAGTTACCAGGGCAGTCATTACGCTTTCGAGCGGATGATGTTCTCTCCGGAACCCGTTCAGCCCGGCGGACCGCCGCTGTGGGTAGCCGGCAATTCCGCCGCGGCGCTGAAAAGAGCAGTCTATTTCGGTGACGGCTGGCATCCGGTGCGGCTGACGCCTGATGAAATCCGCCAGCGGCTGGACGGTATTCGTCCGCTGATTGCCCGCCGGCCGTTTACGGTCTGCGTCCGTCAGGTGGTTAAATTCTCCCCTTCTGTATTGGACGATGTTTACCTGAGCGGGAGCCCGGAAGAAATTCTGGCGCGACTGCGCGCCTATGCCGAAAGCGGGGCGGATTATCTGCTGCTGGATTTCGGCGGAGAAACCAAGAATGATATTTTACGCGCCATACAGACCTTCGCGGAGAAAGTCCTGCCGGCGGTTTAACGCACGCGCCGCTTCCACTCCTCTTTCAACTGGAGCGTAGCCGGCGCTTCGCCGGAGGGCAGCTGCAAAAAGTCATTCAGCAGGCGGTTGAAACGGCTGCTGTCGTCGAGCATTGGAAAATGACTGGTGGTTTCAAAAGGCTGCCATCCTGGCCGGCGCGGCCATAAAGCCAACTGCTCGGCGGTTGGCGGCTGAACCAGCGGATCGGCCTGGGCATTCACCAGCAGACAGGGAGTATGAAACTGCGACCAGGTCTGCGCATTCAGCCAATGCGGAAAATCTTTCAAGGCGGCTCCTACGGCCTGCGGATCGCACTTGGCGGCGTCCGTCGTTACCGGTTCCATCTGCGGAGAGCGGCCCAGCATGGATTCTGCTAATTCGAGCGGCGTATTGTTGCGCAGCCGGTTGGTGAGCATGTTCTCTTCCAGCGGCATACCGATCAGCATGACCCGATCAACCACCTCGGGTTTTTGCAGGGCATACAGAGCCGCGGTCACCGCGCCCAGGCCATGCCCAACCAGGGCGATGCGCCCAATGCCCATCTTCTGCACAAATTCATCCACCAGACGCGTCTGGTCCATCAAGCTGTAATGATTAGATTTAACGGTATCGCCAAAACCGAAGAGATCCAGAGCGTAGGCGCGGAAAGAAAGCGCGGCTGACTGCATGGCCGGGATCCAATATCGCCATGACCCAATCCAGCTATGCAGAAACAGCACCGGACGGCTGCGGCCCAGCACCTCGTAATGAACGATGCCTTCTTCCAAAAAAATTGCGCTCACAAAATCAGCTCCTGAACAATCACGTCCTACTTTTGCAGCAATTCCGCCACTTTTCGCACCAAATCATCCGGCGCAAAGGGTTTAAGCAGATATTCACTGGCCCCGGCCGCCAGCCCGTTCTGGATTTCAGATTCCTGACCTTTGGCGGACAGGAACACGACCGGAATATGGCTGATGCGCTCATCCGCTTTAATTTTCGCGCAGGCCTCGTAACCGGTCATGCGCGGCATGCGTACATCCATCAGAATCAAATCGGGCATAACTTGCGGAGCCGCCAGCCAGGCCTCTTCTCCGTTTGCGGTCGTCACCACCTCGTGCCCGGCAAACATCAAGGTGAAATTGATCAAGTCACGAATATCCTTTTCATCTTCGGCTACCAAAATTTTCGCCATGCAGTCTCCTCTCTTACCTGATCAGCCGGGTTATGGCTGGGTTTGCTCCGCGGCGGAGCCTTGCGTTAATTCGCGCGGCTGAAAAGCCGGCAGGGTGAAGGAGAAGGTGCTGCCTTCTCCAGCGATCCCGCTGGAAGTAAACCAGATCTTTCCGTCTTGCATTTCGATCAAGATTTTCGCCAGGGCCAATCCCAGGCCGGTTCCGGCCGTTTGCATGACCAACGGATCATCTCCGCGGAAGAAACGGTCAAAGATGCGTCCCTGATCTTTAGCCGGGATGCCGATCCCTTTATCGATCACATCCACCTGGAGCAAATTGCCTTCCGCCAGGCTGATGCGGACGCGCACCGTGCTGCCCGACGGGCTGTAATTGAAGGCGTTCATCACTAAACTGCGCAAGACCTGCTGCAGGCGTTCTTCATCGCCGCGCGCCCAGGGGGTATCCGGGCTGCAATCCAGCAGGAAGGTGGTCGGCTTGGAAAGGTCATTGGCCCGCCGGCGCATCTCCGAAAGGATGGGTTCAATCAGCGCGCACACATCCAGCGGTTTGATATCCAGCCGCACCCGCCCGGATTGAATCCGCGAGACATCCAGCAAGTCGTTGACCAGCACCTGCAAACGCGCTGAGTTTTCTTTCACCACCGTCAGGAAATGATTTTGCTGGCTGGTGATCTCCCCGGCTGCGCCCATCAGCAGAATATCCACATAGCCCTTGATCGAGGTCAGCGGGGTACGCAGCTCATGACTGACATTGGCAATGAACTCGGACTTTAATTTTTCAACCTGGGCTTGATGAGTCATATCACGGAAGATCGACACCGAACCCTGGAATTCCGCGCGCCAATACACCGGCGCGGAATGGATGGAAACCACCCGGCCATGATTAAGGGTGACCTGTTCGGCAAAGGATTCGCCGCCCTGGGCTTCAGAGCGGAGCGCCGACCAGCGTTCCACCGAGGGAATCCACCCGCTGCCGGTTCCGCCCATCACTTTATTCAATTCATCCAATTTCTGCGTGACGATTTGAGTCGCCCGTACCGTCAGAATCTGTTCCGCCGAACGGTTGAAAAGTGTGACGTTCATTTCCGGATCGGTGACCACCACGCCGTCTGCCACGGCTTCGAGGATGGCGCGCGAACGCGAGAATTGAATCTGCTGTTCGCGCAGCATACCGCCCAGGTTTTCAGATTGATCGCGGATCAATTTAAACAATTCCGCGTTATTCAAGGCAATCCCGATCTGGCGCGCAACCCCTTCTAACAAGTCAAGTTGGTTTTGGGTAAAGAAACTCACGCTGCGCTGCGCCAGCATCAGCACGCCCAGCACGTCCTCACCCAGGATTAAGGGCAGCACAGCCAGGCTATGATACGCGCGGCTGAAGTCGCCGCCCGGATTCCAAAAGTCGTTGTTCTGAATATCATCAATCAAGACCGGCTGGCGCTTGCGCATGGCCATACGGTTGATGTCCATCTCCATACGCGCGCCGCTGCCCTGCGTGTTGACATTCGCCAGCAAATCCGAGCCAACCCGCACTACCTGCCCGTTGCCTGAAATCAGGATCAGGCTTTCATCGGTGTTAAGGGCCTCATTTAAAATCGTCAGGGAGCGAGTCAACACCTGCTGGAGATCGAGCGACGCGGAAAGTTCGGTGGTCACGCGCAGCAGAGTCTGGGTATTGCTATGCTCCACCACCAGCGCCTGGGTGCGTTCAATCACGCGCGCTTCCAAATCATCTTTCAGGCGGCGGGTTTCGGCGTAATGACTGGCATTGGAATATGCGACGGCGGCCTGATTGCAGATCGTATGCGCCAGGTCAATTTCTGCGCTGTTGAAATGGCGGGGGTCCTTCGATTGCAGCAAAACCCAGCCGAGGTGATCGCTGCCGGCAGACAACGCCACCGCTGCCAGGCTCTGGATGGCGCGCTGCTGGAAATAAGCGCGCAGCTCGCCCAGGCGATCATCCTCCAGCGTCTCGATGCGGATAAACCCGGCAGCCGGATTGATCTGCGCCCAAAACTCACTGGCGGGCAATTGCATGGGCAAAAGCTCAATCGGCGGAACAGGATATTCCGCCGAAAGCAAAAATCCGTTGTCTGCATTTTCAAGCACCACCGCCACAGCGGTGGTACTGAGGCTCTCAGCCAGCCGCTCGCAGGTGATGCGCAGGATTAGTTGCTCATCCAGGGTAGCGCCAAGTTCCGCCGATACCTGACCTAATAACGCCAGGCGGCTGGAGCGCTGATCCAGTTCTGTCGCGCGCTGGACGCTCTCAATGTAAAGCTGTTCGTTTTCGAGCGCTATCGCAGCCTGCCCGGCAAAGGTAGCCGCAATCTGCAAGTCATCACTGCTGTAAGAATGGGCTTCGGATTTTTCCAGCGCAATGACGCCTGTCAGGCCCGCGCTCAACCGCAGCGGGATTCCCAGCCAGGAAAGATAGCGGTGCTCAGGCAAGGTCTGGAAGCGCTCATCCAGGCGCACATCCGGGATGGACAGCGGCTGCGCTTCACGATCCATCTGCTGGAAAAGAGCGCTGTCGCGAATTGCGGTGGAGATGCCCAATCGGGCAGCGTTGTCTTCAAAGCCGCTTGCGGCGGCAATGGTCAACTGGTCTTCTTTGCGCAGCCACAACGCGGCGGTATCATAAGCCAGCGCCTGCGCGAGCTGATCTAAAACAATATCCACCAGGGAAGCCGAACTGAGCGATGCGCTCAATTCTCCCGCGGAACGAGTCAACGCTTGCAATTGCTCCGTGCGGCGCTGAGCGGCATTGAATAAACGGGCGTTTTCAAGCGCCAGGGCGGTCTGCTGCGCCAATGAGTAGGCTAACTGCAGGTCAGCGTCACTGAACGGCTCAATGTACACAAAACGCTCCGCTACCAGCACGCCCAGCACCCGATCGCCCAACATCAGCGGGGCGGCCAGCGCGCCTAAAGGCAGCACGTGCCCGGTAGCCGTCTGGTAGGCCAATAAATCCTCAGCCGGCAGGTTGTAATCCTGCGAGAAATCAATATCACCTACGCGGAGCGGAGCCGCCTGCACCACTGCGCGGGCTGCCAGCGTCAAAACATCGCCCTGCAGCGGGCAGTGCATCCCGATAATTTTTTCCGTATTGCTGTACCCGCGCGCGGCATAAACCGTGACCATCTGGCGCTGCTCATCCACCAGGCCAACCCAGCCAGCGTCAGCGCGCGAGACCACCTCGACGACGCTCTCGACCAACGATTCAAGAATCCGCGATTGATCCAGCGTACCCAGCTTGCGCGAAAACTCAAGCAGGTGATTGACTTCTTCCAGACGGCGATGCGTACGCGCGGTCAATTCCAGGTTCTGCAAATTGATGCTGACCTGAGCGCAGGCGCGTTCGAATAATTCCTGGTCGCGTAAAATCTGGGGAGAAAACGGCTCATGGCCAATCGCCATGACAGCCGCCGAGCGATCGCTTTCAAACGGGTATGCCAGCGCAATCAGGCTGCGCCCATTCAGGCTGCTGACGAGCGGTGAGTTGGCCCACTCGTTTTCAGCCGTAATATCTGGAATGATTAAAACAGTGCCCGTCTGCAGAACCTGACGAAGCGGGTTGCGCTGACCGAACAATGCCTCTGGAACCAATCCGGCCGGGATATCCCCAAACCAGGCGGTCATGCGTTCTTCACCGCGCACCGATTGCGCCACAAAGGCAGTTGTCAATCCCATGCGCTGCAGCAGCAGACGCGCCTGAGAATCCAATACTTCATCACGGCCGGTACGCAGGGCAGCGTCCGCCGCCAGATCCAGGCTGAGTTCAACGCAAAAGGCGCTGAAACCGGCGCGTTTGCTGCCGCTCATTGTTTCTAGTTCGGCATGTTCAGCCAGCTGCAAGCGCTCGATGATATTCTGGTTTTCCAGCAAAAGCGCTGCCTGACGCACCAGTAATTCCAGAGCACTTAAGGTCGTATGGTCCGGGCGCAGCCCATCTGCCGGGGCATCCACGCTCAGCAAACCCAGCGGCTGCCCTTGCGAGTCGAGCAGCGGCGCAAATAATAAATCATCCGCGTGCCATTCGTGATCATGGCGTTCCATGGATTCTGGCAGAACGGTTACAAAATGAACGCGCTCCGGCACCAACGGCTGGCGGTCTGAGGGGATGAAATACAGGCTGCCGACCTGGTATTGCGACTGGCAATACTGCTGAATGCCGCTCCACGGCTGAATTTGCGCTGAAATTTCTTGCCAGGCGTCTTCAGGCATGCCCTTGTTCAACAGGCGGCGAACACCCTGTACTTTAGGGTCATAGCGGCTGACGAGCACCATGCGGAAGGGTGTCGCATCCAGAATCGATTGTGCAATTTCACCCAGGGCAGTGACCAGCGGCTGCCCGGGACGCAAATAATTGGAAATTTGGAACAACTCGCTCAACAACGTCATTTGACGCGAAAGCAGCGAACTGCGCTGTTCCAGTTCGCTGTGCTGGACGGCGTTTGAAAACGCGATGGCGGCCTGGGCAGCCAGCGCCTGAGTAATTTCTACGGAAAGCGCATCGAACCGAGACTTTTCATCGGAATGCAGTTCGATCAGCCCGGCGGCCTGATTCTTGATAAAGACCGGAACAAACAGCGTCGCGCGCACGCCATTGTGCGGCGGCTGGAAGTCCAGCGAATCCCCTTCACCGGCGGCCAGTATTTGCGGCGCTTCGCTTTCCAGTACATGATATTCGAAATCGCTCAACGGACCGCGCGGCGCATCGCCAACCCAGAAGCGGATAGCGATATGACCGCTGCCGCTGAAACCGTTGCCAAAATAATAAATAGATCCAGAACTGGCCTGCGTGGTGCGCAGCGCTTCGGCGTGAACAATTTGCAGCAGGTCGGTCAGGTCGAGTGAACCGCTTAACTCGCGTGTAATGCGGGTTAGAGCGGTCAGCTGATCGATCCGGCGGCGCAGGGTTTCGTCCGTTTGCAGCATCAAATAGCCCCGCTCCACCACCCCGGCCAGCTGTCCGGCTGAGGTGACGACCATTTGGGCGTCTGAACCATCAAAAAACGCATCCTGGCGCGAAGCAATCCAGATTTCGCCGATGCCTTTGTTGCGTACCAACAGCGGCGCAACGATCAGTGATTTTACATTCCAGGCGTGCCGCAGTTGGGTATAAAAGGGCGGCAGGGGCTGTTCTTCTATCTCATCGCTGCCAATCACAAAGCTGTGCTGGCTTCCCGTGGCTGTAAACGGGAACTGAGCGTCATCGACGGCCAGGTGTGTGAAGCGCTCGGTCGCCTCGCCGTAATTGCCATAGCGCGAAGCGCGATCTAATAGAAGCGCCGTTCCGCTGGCGTCAATCAGGAAAACCATCGCCAGATCGGCCTGGAGCAAGCGGGCAATTTCCAGCAGGGAATACCGCAAAATCTCTGTCATGGTGGCGGCTGAACTGGCCAGCGAAGCGATCCGGCGCAGGCCCTCAGCCCGCTGTGCGCGCTGACGCGATTGCTGCACCAGGATGGCGTTATCAATCACCGGCGCAGTCTGGTTGGCAATGATCTGAACCAAGTGCAGTTCTTCGGCGCTGAAACCAATCGGTCCGGCCAAATGGTTGGCGGCCTGCAAATAACCGAATACGCGCCCGCCGGTAACCAGCGGCATCATCACCGTATCTGCCAATCCGGCTGTGATGGCCATCGGCGCCAGCCCGAGGCGTTCAAATTCAGCGTCTTCGCGCGCATTAGCGCTGACCAGGGGTTCTTTGCCAAGCAACGCCTGTTCCAACGGACCATTCGGCGGCACTTGAATCTGGTACATGGGCAAGAATTGTTCAGGGAAGCCATAAAACGGCGCCTGGCCTTCCAGCGCATGCTGATTTTCGTTGTAGAGCAAGAAACCCAGAATATTGACTTTAACAATGGGATGGATCGCTTCCAGCAGGTTGCCCAGCACCTCTTTCACCGTCCGGGCCGAGCCGTAAGCGCGCGCCAATTGGGCCAGGCTATCCAGTTCTGTGCTGCGTGTCTGTTCTTTTTCGTATAAAGCTGCGTTGCGCACTGCGATGGCACTTTGACCGGCAATCAGCTCAAGCAAATCCTGATCGGTCTCTTGAAAAGCGTTGGGGGTTGTTGCGCCCAATTCTAATAAGCCGACAAATTTCGCGCCGGCCCAAAGCGGAGCAGCCAGATAAGCCTGCATGGCGGCCGTGCGCCGGCTGCGTCCGCTGCCCAATGGGCTGGCGTCCATATCCGCGACACGGATGGAAGTTCGCTCGCTGGCCATCTGCTTGACCGCGGCTTCGCTGAAACAAAGGGCCGGCGCATCCACTTCCAATTGTTCGCTGCCCTCGGCCGCCGCCAGCCGATAAGCGGTGTAGCGTTCATGCCGGCTATCCCACAATGCCATCTGGCAAAAATCGCAGGCGATATGCGTTTCAATGACTTTCAGAACGCTTTCCACCGTTTCCGAAAGGTTCAGGCTGGCCGAAATCAGCTGGCCCAGCGCATTCAAGTCTTTAATGGTGTGGCTGCCTGCCTGGGTCATCAACTCCGTTGACAGGTTCGAGGATTGAACATGCAGGGCTACGGCGCGCAGGTTTTGCCCTTCAACCTGCAAATCCCAGGATTCAGCCTGCACCCATTGACCGGATATACGAAAAGGCGCCGGCGCTTCTCCGGCGCAAATTTGCAGCAGGGCCTCAGATGGGCGCGCCTGCCGTACCAGCGTCTCCAGAGCCGGAAGTTCCCCCGGCCGCACATTAAACAGCCGCACAGCAGCCGGATTAAGGCTGCGAATCTTGCCGCCTGGCATTAACAAAAGCAGGGCGTTGTCTTCCTGCCCGTTCGGTTCTAGAAATTCAACCGGGGTGTTGGTTACACGCACCCGCGGACGGCTGAAACGCAGAAGGATGACAGCGCCAATCCACAGCAGCAATCCCAGCCCGGCTATCAATAAACCCAAGAAAAGCGGATTGTTCCACGCCATTTTTTGCGCCCGGTTTCTGGAAGATTATGCCGAGTCGCGGCGGCGCTCCTCCGCTGCGATTTCGGTAATTTCACGAATATCAGAGAATTGATGGGTGCGCGGTGAAACCAGGCCCACCGCCAGAGTCATGAAGGGCGTTTTGACCGCTTCGCCCTCGCCTTGCGGCGCCAGCATAAAGCCCTGCTGCCGGTCCATAAAGTTGTAATGCGTCTGAATTTCTGCCGCGAACTTTTCCTTGATCCGCGCCAGCACGCGCCCGGCTGCATCTGCCGTGGTAATAATCACAAAATTATCCCCGCCGGCGTGTCCAATAAAATCAGCGGCGCTGCCAGCCTTATCCACTGCCTCGCCCAGCAGCATGCCGGTAAACCGCAGCACGTCGTTCGCGGCGATAAAACCGTACACATCTTTAAATGCCTCAAAATGGTTAATGCGCACATCCAAAAAAGCCCAATCGGGCTGGCGAATCACCCGGCGCAGCTGATCTTCAATCAGGCGGCCGGCCGGCAGCCCGCTGAGCGGGTCGGTCAGGCTCTCTCGTTCCGCGCGCGCCAGGGCATTCTGTACACGCAGCTTCAGCTCTTCGATATCAAACGGTTTGGTGATGTAATCATCTGCCCCCAGCTCCAGGCCCTTGAGCTTATCGCTGCGTTCGTCTTTTTGGGTCAGAAACAGCACCGGAATATGGCTGGTGCGGGTATTGGTGCGCAATGTCCGGCAAACTTCGTAGCCATCAATATCCGGCAGCATGATATCCAGAATCAACAGATGCGGCATGCCTGCCCGTGTTTTCTCAAGGGCGTCCCGGCCGCGCGGAGCCCAATCGACTTCATAACCCAGGTTGCCAAAATAGATTTTCAGCATGTTGGAGATGTCGACGTCATCTTCAACAATCAACAGGCGGGCTTTACTCATTTGCGCCTCCACAAACGGTTGGATGAATTACCGGGAATTAAGCAATGCGAAGACCGACCACACGGCCTGGGCTCCTTTTAATCTTACGCAAAAGCCCCGGATATGGCAACTTTTTTATGATTTTTGAAGCGACTTAGTTAGGAACTTGTAAGGCGCTTACCAGCTTTCCACGCTTTCCTCACCCTGGCGCGGATACAGGCGCGGCAAAACCGCGTTGCGCTTCAGCCGGTGATGATCGCTGTTTTCATAACGCACATCATGATCAATCACCCGCCGCTCTTTCGAGGCAAACAAAATCACATCTGATTCAATCATGCGGCCCGGATAAATGATCATCCCGGAGCCAATACGGCAGTTGTGTCCCAGGCACCCGCCCAGAACCGGGCGGTTGGAGAGATTCAATTCGCCCTGTCCATCACGCGCGCGAATCGGTTCGGAAATCAGGTTGAAATCGGTAAATGTCGTGCCCGCGCCGATGAAAGAGTTGCGCCCGACCACACACATTTGCAGGCAGGTGTTCTGCGCGATCATACTGTTATCCATCACGCTGCTCATAAACAGAGAAGCGCGGAACGGCAGGAAGGTGCCATCGCCCACCACCGAAAGCATCAACTGGCAGCCCTGCGAGACATTGACGTTATCGCCGATGATGCAGTTTTCAATGACTGCCCCGGCGCCAACGGTGACGTTATCGCCCAGCGTGGTCGGTCCGTGGATAACCGCGCTGGGGTCAATTGAGCAATTCCGCCCCATTTGAACCAGCTTGGAACATTCCAGAACCTGCTTGCCCTCATACATAGCGGTCGCCAGTACGCCCAGCTTGAAGAAGGGTTCCTTGTTAAGCCGCTCCTCAAAGCGCGCGCCGCGCCCGAACAGGCCAAAAACAGAATCAGCGATGAAGATGTGCACCCAGGAATCGATGGCGATCAGACTGCGCATGGGCACCTGATACACCAGGTCGCCGGCGTCTGTGGCCATATAGGTAGGCACATGATAGTAACCGAACTCACGGGAAAGCAAATCAACCACCAGCGGCTCGGCCGTCGGTTCGGGACCGTTCGGGTAAAACCATAAGTCCGCCAGATAGACATCCCCATACGGCGTATAGGAAGTCGAAAGCGGCAGGCAATGCTCGCGAAAGGCCGGATCATTGGCATTGAAAGCCGCCCGCGAAGCGTACGGCCGCTGCATGGCCGTTTCAAGGAACGCCTGGATATACTTCTGGTCAAAGAACAGGTTGTCGCGATAAACCAGACACGGCTCGCGGGTTTGCGGCAGGCGGTCTTCCACCGACAGCTCGACCTCGCGGGTGGTGTAAGGCGCCAGAACGTCGCGCTGCGAGAGCCACAGCGGCTTGTTCAGGATGCGCAGGTCGCGGGCGCGTTCGTTGAATGGTTCAATATATCGTGGATACTGCAAAATGATTTTCAGCATCCGTCCGGCTCCTAATCCAGCGGCCGCTGGTCGATTTCAAAACGGCAGGCCGCGTCGCCATTGGCGCGGCAGCGGGTTTCTTGAATGACGAAAAACTTGCCGCCGCTGATCCAGATTAAATACTCTTTGAGCAGCCCAAAAATAAAGCCGCAGGGGATCTCAGCTTCAGCGGAAGAGTCCTCGTCCGCCGCCGCGTATTCCACGATCCAGCGGCTGCCTTCTGCCGATGCGCTGATCTTCAACCCGCACTGCGCCACAAAAACATCCGCAATTCTTTGCAAACCGCTGAAGATACGCCGCTTGGGCGGCAGCAGCCGGAAATTCAGCTCCTCAAAGCCGGCGGTCTGGCCAAATTGCTTGAGGAAATAGCTGAATGAAGATTGCCCGGAGCGCAGCGCCATGCCGCGCGCGGAAAGGCTGCCGTAGCGGTCAACACAAACAGCCTGCAGGCGCTGGATATCAGCAGCGTTAAACTCTGTTGCGCCAGACACATTCAGATTCTGCAGCCTGGCTTCATCCAGTACCGCTTCAAATGCTTCCGGACCGATCACTTCTTTTACCCCCTCCAAAACACATTCTGTGACCAAATTTGAACATTTATGGTTTTTTTCAATCATCATGCGCTTGTCTTTGGAGGTTCTTCCAAAAAATCTCTCAAGGTTAGCATAAATTTTCGCGGCTCATCCAGCATGATGAAATGGCCGGCCTCTGGGAAACGTTCAATGCGGGCATTCGGCAGCCCCTGCTGGAGAGTCTTCCACTCTTGTGGATTTACTATATTATCACGATCTCCAAACATTCCCATCACCGGAACTTGAATTTGAGCAATATTGGCGCGCAAATCCGTCTTGCGCAGTGAGGCAATGCTGACCAGAAACGATTCGAGATTCGTTTTCGAAAGGTCACTGTCCATCATATCCGGAAAGCGCGGATCACGGCAGATATGCGGCGATGCTGCGCGCATCGCCAGCCGAAACAGCGGGAAAAAAGTGAATAAAGCGCTGGCCGTCAGCCGGAAACCGGCAAATTTAAGCGGCAGCGCCAGCGAAGCCCCATCCACCGGCGAGCCAATGATGGTAACTTTTTCCGCGCGGTTCGGAAACCGCAGCGCCGTGCCCAAACTGACGGTCCCGCCCATACTGTGACCAACCAGCGGCGCGCTCACAATTCCCAGCTTGTCCATGAACTGCTCAACCAGCGAGATGAAATCAACGACCTGGTAGGTTTCACGCTGCGCGCCAGATTCTCCAAAGCCCCAGAAATCCAGCGCATAGGTGCGGTAATACTGGCCCAGATACGTCATCGTCTCTTGCCATAACCCCCAGGAACCTAACCAGCCGTGCAAAAGGATGACCGGCTTACCCCGGCCATAGACTTCGTAATGTAATATCCCCTGGTCAGTTGTGATGGATGACACGTTCTACGTTCTTCGCAGGCCGGCGAGAAAAACAGCTAGCCTTCCTCCATTTCGGAAAGAATGCTGTACAGCAGTTCCAGTAAGACTGTCTTAACGGTCTCCTTGCTTTTGGCAACACAGGGCAGCAGCTTGATTTTTGGGTCAATCCGCAACGCCAGGCGCATATCTTCCAGATCCCAGGCGTCAGGACGGTCTTGTTTGTTGGCCGCCACCACATAAGGCGTCGGCGCGTAGGCACGGAAAGTTTCCAAAATGCTGCGAGCTTCGCGGAAGGTTTCGGGGCGGGTGCTGTCAACCATGACAATAAAGCCCAGCATACCTTCCGATAAAATTTCCCACATAAAGTCAAAGCGCTTCTGACCAGGAGTGCCGAATAAATACAGGACCAGTTCATCATCAACGGTAATGCGGCCAAAATCCATTGCTACCGTCGTACTGTTTTTAATTTTTTCTGCCTGAGCAGTAATTTTCCGCTCGGTAGAGACCACGTCAATTTCACTGACCGACTGAATGAATTCAGTCTTGCCAGCATTGAAAGGTCCAGTTACAACGATTTTGACGGTTTGCATTGCACGTCCTTTGAGCACGATTTAGATCGAACGTATCCGGCTGATCAGCCGGTTTACCAACGATCGCTGCTCCTCTTTGTTTTCTGTGGGGAAGCTGCGCAGGGCCGGCACAGGCGGCGCTCCGCCCGGGCGGACAATTTCCACCAATCCGGCTTGCAGCAAGGCATACACTACCCGACGGATTTCAAGATCATTGAGCTTACTGGCGTGCGCGATTTGCCGCATGGTATTCTTCGGGTTGATAAACCGTACCACACGCCACTCTTCCAGGCTCAGGTTCAGGTTGCGCAAATTCGCGCCAGGGCGGTCCACAAACTTGAGGGCCATATCCAGGCTGGGAATTTCCTCCTGAAGCTGTTCCCACTCGCGCAGTTGGCGCGACCCTTCGATAATGAGGTTCTCCAGGTCGATGCGCACCGGGATTTTTCCGTTGGGCAGCGGAGCATCCTGCTCAAACCGGAAAAGGCCCTCCACCCAGGTAAAGAGCTTGCGCACCACATCCAGGCAAAAGACTTGCAGGCTGTCTAAGACATCTTTTTGAGTCAGATACCCCGCGTTGATCAGCAGCAGGCCAATTTCCTTATCGCTCATCGAGCGCGTGCGGTCACGGATGATCCGCGCCTGGTTATTAGTGATCTTGCGGTTGCCCAGCAGCACTGCCGCCAGGTCATTCTCCTCATGGCCAACCTGAGCATAGGCCAGTTTCCCCTCGCGGAAATAAACCTGTGCGACCTGCCCTGGCCCTTCAATGATAAGAGCCCCGGTTTTTTGCGCCAGGTTTACCAGATTAAGAATTTGTGTGACCGAAAAATCTCGGAGATTGCCCTTTAACGCCATAGTGCGTTTGCCTCAGGTCGTTTCGTCTGTTTGAATTATAACAAATGTGCTCTTTTCGAGAATGCCGAATGAAGCCAAACAGGCGTCAGTTTTCCTTACAATATCGTCGGCTCGGGATTCCGCCCATGCTGATCCAATTCCAAGATACCGGCCGGTTTCATGCTCTGCGCCTCTGGAATTGAGTATAATGTTTTTTGACGCCGGAAGAAACCTGCCGGCGACCCAAATACACCTGGTGAGTACGCTCATGGCTGATTTGCCCATTCCCGTTATATACAACCCGGTTGCCAACCAGGGAAAAGCAAGCTCGATCGCCCAATTACTCCAATCACAAGATCATTCAGATGCGCGCCTGCGCTGGCAGGCGACTCAAGCGCCGGAAGATATCGGGCGGATGACCGCCGCGGCCGCCGCGGAAGGCTGCGAAAAAATCATTATCCTGGGCGGCGATGGCACCGTCCACGCAGCGGTCGATGCGCTGATGCGCCTTCCGGCTGAAAAGCGCCCCGTGCTGGGCATTATCCCGGCCGGTTCAGGCAACGATTTCGCCTTTTCATCCGGGCTGAGCACCGATCCGCTGCAAGCCATGCAAGACGCGCTCTTGGGGTCCGCGCGTCCAATTGATGTGGGTGAAATTCAAACTGATACCGGAATTGACCGCTTTTGGGTAAACACAACCGGCATCGGGTTTGATTCAATTGTGGTTTACCGCGCCCAATCCGTCCATATTGTGCGCGGCTTTCTCATTTACCTGATCGCCGCCATCCAAACGCTGGTCCTCAATAACGCGCCGATGCCCATGCATATTCAGCGCGACGGGGCTGTTTCAGACGAAGACCTGCATTTTATCGTCTTCTGCAACGGCAAACGCGAGGGCGGCGGATTCTTGATGTCGCCGCTGGCCGAACTGGACGACGGCTTATTAGATTACCTGGCGATCCGCCAGATGTTCCCTTTGAAAATGCTGTACGGCCTGCCGATGGTGTTGGTTGGTAAAAGCGCCCGCCTGAAAGAATCGCTGATCGGCCGCTTCCGCCGCATGGAAGTGCACAGTCCAACCGGCATGGTTATCCATGTGGACGGAGATATGATCAGCGACTTGAATTCTCCCATCCATGCTGTGACGGTGCAGATTATTCCGCAGGCCTTCCGGCTGGCCAGCCGCGCCGGATAGCGATGCCCGATCTGCTGCACACGCTTCAGGGGCACGACCTGGGCTTTTTGCGTATGACGGCCGGGCTGTGGGGGCTGGAAATGTCCGCTCCCGATGCCCACAGCGCCCTGCCCTGGCTGACGCGCGCCATTTTAACCAGCGGACAGGTACAGGAAATCGTGGATACACTGCCCGAAGCCGCCCAGCAGGCGCTGCGGGAACTGATGGATCATGACGGGCACCTGGCCTGGTCGCTCTTCAGCCGGCGCTACGGCGAAGTACGCAGCATGGGCGCGGCGCGCCGTGACCGTGAGCGTCCCGACCTCAAACCGGCCTCGCCGGCCGAATCGCTCTGGTACCGCGGCCTGATCGGGCGCGCCTTTCTCAATCAAAGCGCCGAGCCGCAGGAATATGCTTATATTCCCGACGATCTGGTGGGGATGATGCACCTGACCAGCGCCGGCAGCCTGCGGGTTTATGGCCGGCCGGCTACGCCCGGCGAATCGGCCGCCGTCACGCCGGTCAGCGACCGGCTGCTTGACCTGGCCTGCACGTTTCTGGCCGGCCGCCGCCTGGGAATGAACGACAGCGAACTGGCGGCCTGGACCGCTGGCATTCCCTTTACTGCTTTGAACGCATTGCTGAATGCCGCCGGGCTGCTCGACAGCCAGGGCAGTCCGCAGCCCAAAGCCGTGCAAAAATTTCTGGAAGCGCCGCGCGGCAAGGCACTGGCAGAACTGGCCGCGGCCTGGATTCACGCCGCCGATTACAATGATCTGCGCCTGATGGACGGCCTGGTTTGTGAAGGCGATTGGACCAATCAGCCCCTGCTGGCGCGCCGCGCCATTCTGGAAATGCTCAGCCATCTGCCCCAGCACACCTGGTGGAATATCAACGCCTTTATCGCGGATGTCAAAGAATACCAGCCCGATTTTCAACGCCCGGCCGGTGATTATGACTCCTGGTTCATCCGGCCAGCCGGAAGCGAGCAGTATTACCGCGGTTTCAGCGATTGGGAGGCCGTGGATGGCCGGCTGCTGCGTGAACTCATCTGCGGACCGCTGCATTGGCTGGGGATCTTCGAATTGGCCGGGACCAAGGAATCCCTGCAGCCCGAAGCCTTCCGCCCTTCCGATTGGGCCGAAGCGCTGCTGGAGGGGCGCGCCCCGGAGGGCTTAGCCCTGGAAGAAGGCAAAATCCGCGTCGGTTCAAATGGCCTGGTGCGCGCCGCGCCAGACCTGGCGCGGGCCGCTCGTTACCAGTTAGCCCGCTTTTGCGAGTGGGGCAAGGTCAGCGCCAATGAAGTTCAATATGCCATCACCCCGGCCGCGCTGGAGCGCGCTCGCAGCCAGAAGTTGAGCAGCGCCCAGTTGGTCACCCTGCTGCGCAAATATTGTCCCGACCCGCTGCCGCCGGCGCTATTGCAGGCGCTTAAACGCTGGGAACAGAACGGCGCCCAGGCGCATATTCAATCCGCTCTCATCCTGCGCGTCAGCGCTCCCGAAGTGTTAACTGCCCTGCGCGCCACCCGGGCAGGGCGTTTTATCAGCGAAGAACTTTCACCCACGCTGGTGATTCTCAAACCCGGCAGTCAGGCGGCCGTGCTGCAGGCCCTGACCGAGGCCGGTTACCTGGGAGAAAGCAGCCTGCAAGGCGATGTATAATTAGTTTGAATCCGTGCGCGGCGGGCACGTCTTTTCGGCCCGGATTCACCCTTCAAACCCGGCAGAACGCTCTGCCGCCATATTTTCTCAGCATGAGGAGTGTCGATGACTGACCGGTTAAACTGGATCCAGCAAGAATTGGAAAGTCTGAAAGACAGCGGTTTGTATAACCGCATCCGCACATTGAGCACACCGCAAGGGGCCTGGTTAGAAGTAGATGGCCGGCGGGTGCTCAATTTTTGTTCCAATAATTACCTGGGACTGGCCAACCACCCGCGGCTGAAAGCCGCCGCCAGTGCCGCGATTGAACGTTACGGCGTCGGGCCCGGCGCGGTTCGTTCGATTGCCGGCACCATGGATTTGCACCTGGAACTGGAACGCCGCCTGGCCGCCTTTAAAGGCGTTGAGTCTGCGATCACCTTCCAGTCTGGATTTACCGCCAATTTAGCCGTTCTTCCCGCCCTGGTCGGCAAAGAAGACGTGATTTTTTCGGATGAATTGAATCACGCCAGTATAATCGACGGCAGCCGCCTCTCCGGCGCGCGGATCGTCCGCTTTGCCCATGCCAACGCCGCCGATCTTGAACGCCAGATTCAGGCCAACGCCGGCTCATACCGGCGCGCCCTGACCGTCACCGACGGAGTCTTCAGCATGGACGGCGACATTGCTCCCCTGGATGAAATCTACGCGGTCACCGAGCGCCATGATATCTTGCTAATGGTGGACGATGCTCACGGCGAAGGCGTGATGGGCACCGGCGGGCGCGGCATTGTCGATCACTTCCGGCTGCACGGCAAAGTGGACGTGGAAGTCGGCACCCTCTCCAAGGCCTTCGGCGGCGTCGGGGGCGTGGTCGCCGGCAAAGCCGTTATCGTGGAATGGCTGCGCCAGCGCGGCCGGCCCTTCCTGTTCTCGTCAGCCGTTACCCCGCCGGATGTGGCCGCCATGATCGCAGCCGTGGACCTGCTCGAAGAATCCACCGAATTGGTCGATCGCTTATGGGAAAACGCGCGCTATTTCAAAGCCGAGATGAAAAACCTGGGGTTTGACACCGGCCACAGCGTGACCCCGATTACCCCGATCATGCTGGGCGAAGCGCCCCTGGCACAGCAGTTCAGCCGCGAATTATTTGAGGAAGGTCTGTTTGCCATGGCGCTCGGCTACCCAACCGTGCCTCAAGGCAAGGCGCGCATCCGTGTTATGCTTTCGGCTGCCCACAACCAATCCGATTTGAATCAGGCGCTGGAGATTTTCGCCAAAGTCGGCCGCCACCTGCAGGTAATCGCCTGATGATCTGAATACAAAAAAAGGCCCCGCGGAATCGTGCGGGGTCTTTTTTTGATTCTAGCTGAAAGCCGGTTCAGGCTCGGCCAACCATTTCACTGGCCGCCCGGCGCTTAACATGCGCCATCAGGGCCGCCATGCCGTTCAGGCGCTGCGCGCTGAGCACCTCCTGCAGTCCCATCTGCATGTAAAATTCCGGCGGTATCGCGAGCACCTCCTCGGGGGTGGCCCCGTTCAGCCCCTCCATCACCACGGCTGCGAAGCCGCGAATGGTGGGCGACTCGGCTGGCACCTCAAAGTAAAAATACATCCGGCTGTCTTCGGTTTGAGCAATCATCTGCACCGGAGTCATGCACTCCGGCACTTCCTCCACTTCCAATTGGGCGCTTAATTCAAGCGGAAAGGTTGGAAAATTCCGCGCGTACTCGAGCAGCAATTCCAGCTTTTCACGGCCTTCACACACCTCAAAATCAGAGACAATCGCAGCCAGATGGGATGGAAGCGCCGTTTCCGGGTTCATGGCTGCGGCCCTTTACGAATCGGCGCGCTGACCAGATTGCCCCATTCCGTCCACGACCCGTCGTAATTGCGTACCCGCGGATACCCCAAGAGGTAATGGAGCACAAACCAGGTATGCGAGCTGCGCTCACCGATGCGGCAATAGGTAATCACTTCCTGATCAGGAGTGACTCCGTTAGCGGTGTAAATCTCCTGCAGAGCAGCCGCCGGCTTAAAGGTGCCATCCTCCTGGACGGCCTGCGCCCAGGGAATGTTGACTGCTCCGGGGATATGCCCGGCGCGTTGAGCGCCTTCCTGCGGATACCCCGGCATCGCCAGCAGTTCACCGCTGTATTCTTTGGGCGAACGCACATCAACCATCGGCAGACCGCGGTCCACCTGGCGGAAGACATCTTCGCGGAAAGCGCGGATCGTGCTGTCCGGCGTTTTGGCCTGGTACTGCACGGCCGGTACCGCCGGGATCTCGCCAGTCAGCGGCCGGCCTTCAGAAACCCACTTCAGCCGCCCGCCGTTCATCACTTTGGACTGAGCATGGCCATAATAGGTAAACAACCAGAACGCATAAACGGCAAACCAGTTGCTTTTATCTCCGTAAAACACAACGGTCGTATCATTGCTGATGCCTAATGACCGGCATAATTCTTCAAACTCCGCCTGCGAAAGAAAATCCCGCCGGACTTTATCCTGCAGCGTAGTGAACCAATCCACCCGCACCGCGCCGGGAATATGGCCGGTGTCGTAGAGCAGCGCATCCTCATCCGATTCAACCACACGAACCAATGGATCGCTTAAATGTGCGGCAGCCCACTCCGTTTCGACGATGCTGTCTGGCCTGGCGTAGGAAGACATACGAACCTCCATCCACAAATTCTTGTTTGGATCAAACAAGTTAAACCCAAATCAATATTCTCATTGCACGATAATATTGATTATTTTTATATAATTTATCTTATCATGTTTCGAAATGGATGACTATGTTTTCCGCGAAAACAGCCGTTTTCCCGCTGCGATCAATCCGTTTGCCCTGGGCCAATCCCCACCAGCATCAACATCCGCTCTGTGCCGGTATTCTCCACCCGGTGAGTATAGCCGTACGGGATCCAGATAACGCTGCCCGCTTCAACCGCCTCAGTGTGTTCCCCCACCCAGGCCTGGCCCTTGCCCTCCAGCACCAGGTAAAAGCGCGTCTGCTGATCGTGCGCGTGCTTTTCCATCGACTGGCCCGCTTCAAGGCCATTCAGCCCGACCAGCAGATATTCATTCTGAAAAAGGGTGGCCTTGCCATAGCGCTCACTGCGGTAGGCGGCCAGCGGGGCGTATTTTTTGAAGAATTCAGAATCGGCCATTGGAACTCCTTTGGTTAAGGTAATTATGCATCGCTCTGGGCCAATCTTACTGCATTCAGAACCTAAAGATGCAAAAGAGGCGCAGGGTTAACCCTGCGCCTCCGCATTCGCTTGCCACAAATCGTCTGATTACTCCGCGAACGGATCGTAGAGCGGATTGGTGCCGGCCCAGACACAGGTCATGTTATCCATCTGGTTGCACTCAAGCCCGCGCGAGCAGCGCTTCGAAACCAGGCGCGGAGCCTGGTCGGGCATAAACTCAGCCGGATAGACCACTTCAGCGTCCAGGGAGACTTCGCAACCGACCCGATCACAATATTGAACCTTTACGGTTTCCCATTTTTTCTCAGCCATGTTGAACTCCTATTCCACTAATAACGATCTTAGTTGTATACTAGCACGCTTGCTATCCGGATT
This sequence comes from Bellilinea sp., assembly GCA_036822575.1. Lineage (GTDB taxonomy): Bacteria > Chloroflexota > Anaerolineae > Anaerolineales > Anaerolineaceae > Bellilinea. The sequence continues at coordinate 135,550 of DAISHK010000005.1, forward strand.
CCAGTAGCAGGCATCCTCATTTTGTCATATTTCCTCGTGCGATTTTGCACAAGCGGATTAGTACAGCCGCCCCGGCTTACTCTGCCCGCGAGAGCTTGAGGATTTGCCCGTTCAGGTAGTCCAGCGCATACACTTCACCCTGCGCATCCTGGCCAAAGGCGCTGAGATTGCCGTTGATCTGAAACAGGCGCTGAGTCTGACGGGAGCCATCCGCCTGGAGCACACTGCCCCACACCAGCCCGCTGCAGTAATCTCCGAACAGGTAAATGCCATTCCACTCCGGCAAACTGCCGCGATAGACATATCCGCCGGTGACCGAGCAGCCCTGGTCGTGCGCATACTCGTAGATCGGCCAGACGAAGGCCGCCTGATCCAGGTTGCCCGGATCATCGTAGCTGTGCAGCCCTTCGAAATAGCGCCAGCCAAAATTCAAACCCGGCCGCAAATCAGCAGCCGTCACCAGCGAGACTTCCTCATACAGGTTTTGGCCCACATCGGCGATGTACAAATCGCCGGTAGCGCTGTCAAAAGAGAAGCGCCAGGGGTTGCGCAAACCCAGCGCCCAGACCTCCTGCGCGCCGCCTCCGCCAGCATACGGATTATCAGACGGGATCAGATAACCGCCTTCCTCTGTCACGGCTATGCGCAATATTTTTCCCAGGAGCTGATTCGGGTTCTGCGCATTATTCTGCGGATCACCCCCCGAGCCGCCGTCGCCCATACCGATGTACAGGTAGCCATCTGGGCCGAAAGCCAGTTGGCCGCCGTTATGGTTGGCATACGGCTGGCTGATTTGCAGCAAAATCTCCTCACTGGCCGGGTCGGCGGTCTGATGCCCCTCCGCAGCGGTATAGCGGGCAATCACCGTATTGCCATTGAGATCGGTGTAATCCACATAAAAACGGCCGTTCTGCGCGTAATTCGGGTCAAGCGCCAGTCCCAGCAGCCCTTGTTCAGAACCGCTGATGTGCAGCTTTGCGCGAATATCCAGAAAAGCCTGTTCCAAAGGCTGTCCGTCCGCGACCCAGCGAATCCGTCCGTTCTGCTCCAGCACCAGAAAACGGCCGCTGCCGTCGTTGGGGTCCACAAAGGTGGTCGGTTTGTTCAATCCAGAAGCCACTACCTGCCAGGTGTACCCGGCCGGGTCCGGGAGCTGTGTCACCGCGGCGGCCGGCGCTGTGGTCGGCTCCGCCGGCGGCATGGTCTGAGTGGCGGCCGGCGATGGTTCTGGCGTCGCCGTAGCCGGCGCGGATTGCGTACTGGCAGCGGCACTGATGGCGGGGGTGGTCGTAGCATGCAAGACACTGGCGGTCGGAGCGGCCGGCGAACAGGCCGCCAGGACCGCCAGGCTGATGACCGCCGCCGCCCAAACCCTCAGCCTGGAGTGATCAAACAGCATGGCTTATTCCTCTCTGGGAGGCGCATTGACCGGGCGCGAGGAAACGTCCACAAATTTCCCCTCAACAACATCCCCCTCGCCTCCCGAAGCAGAGGATGCAGCGGCCGGGGTGCCATTCAGCGCCGCCATGTGCTCGGCCACTACGGCAGGCGGGCACAACTCGACAAACACCACCGAAGCGATCCCGATCACCGCCGCGTCATCCAGCGGCCCAATCACCAGATCAGGAACGACCAGATAGACGATCGAAAATAGCGGAATGGCTTTAACAAAAATACTGACGCGTGAGTCGCCCATCAGACGCAGGATCAATCTGCCGCGGTTGATCACCTCGCGGATGAAGCCCGGGTTGACGGAGCGCTGATCATTCGAATTCATACTCATTTTGTTTACCTCTTGGAGAGATTATACCGAAAATAGACCAGGGAACTCAAATACACGCCGGAGAAACAGCTCCACCGGCGCTCGAAATACCCGCTATGCTATTGCTATATACGTATTATTGGAATAAACGTCGCCGTTTCCAGGTAATGTACGGTGCGGCCAGTTTACGCAGATAATATTTCAGCACGATCGGCGCCAGGCGCGAACCGCCGTCACGGTAATGCACACGCAGCATTTCCGGCCAGCAGCGGTCATCGGCGGAGATTGTTTTCGCGTCCGCATGCAGGCGGAAGTTGGCCCATAGTTGCGGCACATAGGCCAGTTGGGTCACTTTTGCCAGGCGCACCCACAGGTCGTAATCCATGGCGAAGAAAAAGCTGGGATCCAGCGGCCCGACCTGCCGCCATAAATCCGCGCGGAAGAAAGCCGCCTGCTGCGGAATATGAACATAGCCGCGGCGCAGTTTTTGATAATCAGTCAGCGCTGCCGGGAAGTCGCCGATCACCTTGCTGTTGGCGTCAATATAATGCGCGTCTCCGTAAACCAGGCCTACCTCAGGGTGCGCCTGCAAATAGCGCACGGCAGCCTGGAGCGCGCCGGGCTCGAAGGTATCGTCTGAATTCAGCCAGGCCAGCACATCCCCATGAGCGCGGGCAAAGCCCTTATTGATCGCATCGGTCTGACCTTGATCCTTCTCCGAAACCCAATAAGCCAGGCGGTGCGCATAGCGCGCGATAATTTCCGCGCTGCCATCCGTAGAGCCGCCGTCGATCAGGATGTATTCCAGTTCCACGCCTTCCTGGTCCAGTACGGAGCGAATGGTTTCTTCCAGGTAAGCAGCCTGGTTATAGGATGGCGTGATCACGGAAACAAGCATAGACCCTTACTCCTCAGGCAGCGCCTGGATTGAATCAAGATGATAATAACCAGCCTCGCAGGCGTTGATCCAGAAATTCGGGTCGCCATTGATATCTTCCAACGTGCTGACCACATCCACTTCGGGGACAATGACGTTCAGTTCGCCCGCGGCGCGTTGGGTTTGAATCGAAGCGTCGCGCGCGTCCCAGCGTTCGGCTTTAACCGTCATCGCGCTGATCTCCGCTGAAATCGACGGCAAAGCGCGCAGGCCGTACAACCCGCCCGCCAATGCCAGCGCCAGCGCCAGCGCGGCCGCCTGCGCCAGGCGTAACGGGAAGCGCGGGCGCAGCGCAGCCGCCGCGCAGAAAATCGCGCCGCCCCAGCCAATCAGCAGGGCAAACCAGGCCACATTCAGCGCCCGGCCGGCCGGGTATTGTACCCCGGCATATACCGAAGGCGCAATAGCGCAGGCCGCCAGCCCAAGGCCACTCAGCAGCATTCCGCCGGCTGCCAGCCAGAAATGCCGGCGGCTGCGTTCAGACTGCACCAGCAGGCCGGCCGCGGCGCACAGCGCCAGCCAGACAGCCAGCGGCAGCGGTTTACTGACCAGCACCTGCACACAAAAATCCAGGCTGTAGCGCAAGGTGTAGGTCAAAAAAATTCCCAGGTTAGCCGGCGGCGGCATCAGCGCCTGCCGCCAGGCGTTGGCCGGGGCGGTCGCCATCACCGCCATGCCGGCCAGGGTGGTGATCAGCGGCGCAGCCAGCAGCGGCCAGGCTGCCGTATAGCGGCGGCGGCTAAAGATAATCAGCGCCAGTACGGCCAGCAGCAAGGCGCCAGCTTGTAAGGCCGCGTAGGTTTCCGAAGCCCCGGCGGCGGCAAACGCCAGCAGCGCCGTTACCACGGCCACCTCCGGCGCGGGCAAGCCCTTCCCGGAACGCGGCCAGGCCAGCAGCGTCATGGCGGCCATGATTAAGAACAAAATCAGCGGCAGGGTGTAGTGCAGGGTCCCCATGCGCCAATACAGGGTTTGCAAACGATCTGGTGCGGCAAACACGGCGATAAAGACCAGCCCGCAGGCCAGCAGCGGCGCGCTCATGGAACGGAAGCGCAGCCCCAAACGACGATCCAGGGCCCACAGCGCCAAGCCGCAAGCAAGCAGCCACAGCGCCAGAATCACCCCCGGCAGCGCCTGGCCGGCGCGCGCGCCGAAGAAATCCACGGCCGCCACGCCCCACAGCGCGCCATAGCGGTTGCCGCCGGTTTGCAGCCAATTCAAGGTGCCTTTGAATAAACCCAGGCTTTGAATCTGACTGGAATAACAAAAATCATCCGCCCACAACCGGCTCAATGTGCCGGCATAGGCATATGCGGCGATGCCGGCCAGCAGCGCCAGGCTGGCCAGCGCCAGGCCCAGGCGGACTGCCCAGGTGAATCGGTCTGACTTTGGTTCATCCATAGTTTGAATTGTAACCTGAATTGCCGCGCGCGCGGATGCGCCAGATCGCGCTCTAATTGGCCTGACCTAGCCAGACCTTACTAGCCGCAGCCGGCGATTTTACTGCCCCGCCAGGCAGATTGAACCAGGCAAAGCCGCAACAATCTGATCAACAAAAAGCGCGGTGCCGCTGGCAGTCATGTGAATCGCGCTGTTGGTGAATTCGCTCTCCGCAACGGCATTCCAGGCGTCCACGTATTGCCAGCCGTTGGCTTGCGCCTGCCCGGCCAATTCAGCGCGGTAGGCGTCATAGGCCCAGCGCGGATAATAAAAGTTGTAGCGCACATCGCTATTAGCCCCGCTGCTGATCAGTACCGGTTCGTTCGCCAGCAAAATCGGCGTATCACCGGCTATTTTCCAGCCGGCCGCCAGCGCCTGCCAGGCCAGCCCATCCGGCGGGAATTCCGGTCCGCTCCAGCCGTTGAAAGCAGCGTCATCCTCTAAATCGTGCGCGGCGACGCTGTAATCGCTGGGATAAAGCTGGTCGATGCCGGTCGCGCTCCACAACGGTCCGTACAATTGCAGCCGGATCAAATCGGCCAGGTTGCGGCGCTGACCGATTAAGGTGCGCTGCCAGAAATCAGCCGGGGCCAATTCACTTAAATCCAGGTGCAGCGCGTAGGCGCTGTTCAGCGCCTGGATGCGCAGCGGGTTATTGCGCGCCAGCGGCGATTCCACCTGCCGGCTGAGCGGGAAGGACTGCAGCGTCACTGGCCAGAGGATCAAATCCGGCTGGTAGCGCATGGCGGTCTGCATGATCATCAGATCCTTGGTCAGCGAAAGAGTCGGATAACCCAGGTTATAGAAACGCAGATGCTTGCCGTCGCAGGTGGTCAGCTGGCGCGCATTGAGCTGCCCGGCCAGGGTTTCCTGCGGGCGCTGCAGGGTGCCCCAGGTCGCCGAATCGCCAATCACCAGCACGCGGAATTCGTCCGCGCTTTTCGGCGCGCCATCCAGCGTCAGCGATTGAAACATCGCTTCGACATTGTAGAGGGAAAACGAGTAGGTTTCCTGCGGATTCTCGCCAAAGGGAAAGCGCTCGCGGCCGGTGAACAACAGGTTATAGCCCGAGATGCGTCCGAGTCCATCCAATGGATAGAGCGCCGCGCAGGCGAAATTGAAGATCACCAGCAGCAGCGCCGCCTTGAGCAAAACGTTCCGCAAAAACCGTCCGTTCATGGTCTATTTGTACCCGCACACCAGCCAGGTGCCGTTATTCTGAACCACGTTGTAGGTCCAGCGGCTCAAATCCAATTCACTGTCTTCGCTGTCGTAGGTAGTGATGATTTTTCCGGCGCAGTTCACCTGCGTGCCGCTGTCATCACTGCCGCTGACGCTGCAGCTGACGCTATCCAGCCGCGGCGTGACCGCCTCAAATGAATCCATTTCCATCAGCGCTGAGCTTTCCCAATCCGCACAGGAGAGGGTCGAAAGGCTGTCGGCGTCCTTGTTAACCAGCGCGTTCAGATAGCTTTCGACGGCTTTGGCCGCGCCGCTGTCGTCACTAGCAGATGTTCCGCAAGCGCTGAGCACCAGGCTGAGCGCAATCAGCACGAAGAAAATACCGCGAACTTTCATCAAAAAACCTCCTTTTGGGTCAGGGGATGCTACCCCAGGCCGAGCAGGCCGGCAAAAACGCGCAGCGCCTGCTGCGGTGAATCCAACACAAACCAGATCCAGCCCAGGCTGACGAATAAAAAGGTCAGCAGCGTGGATGCGGCCGTATACGCGCGTTTAGCGCCAGGTTTGGCATCCAAGGCCGTTACCCAGGCGCGTGTTTTTTCTGAATAACGGTTCTGCACAAACTGCCCCAGCCCATGCCACAACCCCCACACAATAAAGTTCCAGGTGCCGCCATGCCATAGGCCGATCAGCAGCATGGTGGTTACCTGCGTAATGAAGATAATCAGCGCCGGCGGCCAATTTTTATGTTTGCCGCGCAGCGCCCGCGTCAGCGGATTGAAATAATAGGCGCGGAACCACTGCGTCAAGGTAATATGCCAGTTGTTCCAGAACTGAGTCAGGTTGGGCTTGCGGTAAGGGTGATTGAAGTTTTCGGGAAGCTTCACCCCCAGCCAGCGCGCCAGCCCGATCGCGATGCTGGTATAGCCGGAAAAATCGAAATAGATGCGCAGCGCGTAGGCCAGCACGGCCAGCCACAGCCAGCCGGGCGAATGGATCTGATCAGCGTTGGCCGGATTGAGCGCAATGAAAGCCAGCGCGTCGGCCAGGACGAACTTGGCAAAAATGCCGCCGGCCAGGCGTTCGCCGCCGGCCAGGGCCTCTTCGGCATTGAACGGCGCGTCAGCGCGCAAATCCTTGAGGAAACGTTCCGGGCGGTCAATCGGCCCGGCGGTAAAGGCCGGGAAGAAAATTACGTAGGTGACGTATTCACGCAAGCTCATGGCCGGCAGCCGGCCGTTTTGCCGGTCACGCAGGGTGGCCGCCAGGCGGAAGGCCACATATGAGAATCCCAGCCAGCGGATATCCAGGGCGCTGGCGCGTTCAAGCGACTGGCCATTGACCAACCGCAGCAAGCGGCTGAATGCCTCTGCCGCTGCCGGGATCTTCAGCGCCAGCAGCGCCGCCAGCAGCACAACCAGCGCCGGCCACAGCCAGGCGTTTACCGGACGGCTGAAACGAGCTGTCAGGATGGCCAATCCGGCCAGCACTGCCAGCGAGGCCAGGACCAGCCAGACAACCGGCGGATTGGTGGGCGTCAGCAGGCCCTCCCAGGGCAGCAGCCGCGTTAAGCTGACCAGAATAACAATCCCGGCCAGCACAGCCCCCGTCAGCCAGTTTTCGCGGCCGCCGCGCTCCGCGGCAGGCTGAGTCAGCGTCCAGCCTAACACACTGATGGCCAGGGTTGCCAGAGGCAGCCAGAAATCAAGGTTGCGAATCGGGGTAGCAGGCTGCAGCCAGAAAACCGCCAGAATGCTGGCGCCATACAGCACCCAGGCACGCCCGCGCGCTTTGAACACCAGCCGGTAGGCTAAAATCAGCCCGGCAAAGACCAAAATCTGCGTGATGCCCATCCGCTAGAAGCCCTGGTAGATCCACAGCGGGCTGCTGTCCGCTGTCATAATAAACACCAGAATAATCACCAGGCACAAGAGCAGTGCCCATAGATTTTCCCGGTTCCAAAAAGGCCGGCGAGAGGATGGGGAGGGAGGTTGTTCTTTCATGTACTTTGCCTGCGCCCGATTATAACGTAAGCCAGGCCAACCCGGAAAGACGCCCTGCTGAATCTGCCCGCCAATTCCCTGAAAAGCTATACGGCCGGTGCGGGCAGCCTTCAAATGACGCGTGAAGGTTCGATTAATATGCTCAAACCGCCCCGCTTTCCATTTTGACGGGTATAATCGGTATCAATCAAACAGAACGGTTGGTTCCCTATGAAACTCTCAATTGAAGAAGTCGAACACATTGCACAGTTGGCCCGCCTGGACCTGACTGCGGAAGAGAAAGAACGCTACCAGCAGCAGCTCTCGGCCATTTTGGATTACGCAGCCCGCCTGCAAGAACTGGATACCAGCGGCATTGCGCCAACCGCCAGCGTACTGGCTGAGCGCAGTGTTTTACGCCCGGACGAACCCCGCGCCGGTCTGACGGTTGAAGAAGTGCTGAAGAATGCGCCTCAGCAAAAAGACGATCAATTCCGCGTACCGCCGGTGATGGAGTAAGCAGCATGAGCGCATTAACTGACCTGACCCTGCTTGAAGCGGCTGCCAAACTGCGCAGCGGAGAAATCGCCAGCGTTGAATTGACCCAGGCCTGCCTGGACCAGATCAATCGCATCGAACCGCAAGTACATGCCTTTATCACCCGCACCGATCAATTAGCCCTGGAAATGGCTCGCGCCGCTGATGCGCGCCGCGCGGCCGCATCCAGCCCGGATGAGCTGCCGCCCCTGCTGGGCGTGCCGCTGGCGATCAAAGACGTGCTGGCCGTAAAAGATGTCCGCGCCACCTGCGGTTCAAAAATTTTGGAAAACTTCATTCCGCCCTATACCGCCACCAGTGTCAAACGCCTGTTGGAGGCCGGAATTGTCATCGTCGGCAAGACCAATACCGATGAATTTGCGATGGGCTCCTCTACCGAAAGTTCGGCCTACGGCCAGACTTTCAATCCGTGGGATCTCAGCCGGGTTCCGGGCGGTTCCAGCGGCGGGTCGGCGGCGGCGGTTGCCGCCCATATGATCCCTGGCGCGCTGGGCACCGATACCGGCGGTTCTGTCCGCCAGCCGGCCGCCTACTGCGGCGTAACCGGGCTGAAACCCACCTATGGCCGGGTTTCACGCTATGGCCTGGTGGCGTATGGCTCATCTCTGGATTGTGTCGGCGCGTTCGGACGCAGCGCCGCGGATGTAGCCACGCTCTTCACCATCATGGCCGGGTACGATCCGCTGGACGCCACCTCGATGGACCTGCCCGTCCCGCAAATCAACCTGAGCGCCAACGCTGACCTGAAGGGCAAGCGGATTGGCGTGCCCAAGGAATATTTCATTGAGGGCATGCAGCCGGAAGTTGAAAATGGCATTCGCCAGGCAGTCGCACACATGCAAAGCCTGGGCGCGGAAGTCAAGGCCGTCAGCCTGCCGCATACCAGCTATGCCTTGCCGGTTTATTACCTGATCGCCCCGGCGGAAGCTTCCGCGAACCTGGCGCGTTACGACGGCATCCGCTTTGGCCTGCGCGAAGACAGCCCCGCCTTGCTGGGCATTTATAATCATTCGCGCGGCAAAGGGTTTGGCCCGGAAGTCAAGCGCCGGATCATGCTCGGCACGTACGCGCTTTCAGCCGGCTACTATGACGCCTATTACGGCCAGGCGCAAAAAGTGCGTACACTGATCAAACGCGACTTCGATGAAGCCTTTAAAGAAGTGGATGTGATCGCCACCCCGGTGGCGCCATCGACCGCCTTCCGCATGGGCGAACACAGCGATGATCCGCTGGCGATGTACCTGGAGGACGTTTTCACCCTGCCGACCAATCTGGCGGGCGTCCCCGGCCTGTCCTTCCCGGTCGGCTTCGACCAGGACAATATGCCGATCGGCATGCAGCTGATGGGGCCGCACTACCGCGAGGAAATTCTCTTCGAAGTTGCCCACGCCTACCAGCAGACCACCGACTGGCACCTGCGCAAACCCGCGCTGGCTTGAAATAACTCACTTAACATGGACGGCGCCTGCCGTCCATGTTTTCTATTCCCGGCTTACAGCTTCCGCAGCAAACGGAGGCAAGGAGGAGACTCTGATGGACGAATTCATGGCAGCCGCTATCGCAGAAGCGCGCGCAGGTTTGGAAGAAGGCGGTATTCCGATCGGATCCGTGCTGGTACTGGATGGGAAAATTGTTGGGCGCGGCCACAACCGCCGCGTACAAAAAGGCAGCCCGACGCTGCACGCTGAAATCGACGCGCTGGAAAACGCGGGCCGGCTGAAGGCCAGTGACTATCGCCGCGCCGTGCTGTACACCACCCTGTCACCCTGTGATATGTGCAGCGGCGCGGTGCTGCTCTACAAGATTCCGCGCGTGGTGATCGGTGAAAACCAGACCTTTTTGGGCGGCGAAAGCTACCTGCAATCTCGCGGGGTGGCGCTGGAAGTACTGCAAGACGCTGAATGCATTCAACTGATGCGTGATTTCATCACTGCCCGCCCGGAATTATGGAATGAGGACATCGGCGAATAATTCTGCCGCAAGGCTTAAAAAATCAATCAACGCGAATTTAAGGGCAAAGACCTGGTAAGGCAAGGGTCTTTGTCTTTTTCATTAACCGGATAAAAATTAACTGGATAATTTTGGTAGAATATCACCACGAAGCAGCTCCGCTTGAAATAGCTGCAGAATCTGCACACAATTCATTCAACCCGAAGTTTACAAACACCTGAACCGATCAAATCCGAGGAGACGCAATGAAAACCTTTCATCAAGTTTCACTGATCACTGCCGCCAGCCTTATCTTGCTAGGGCTAACCGCCTGCGCACCGTCATCGGGCGCTGAGGCTGCCCCAACCCCAACACCCACCCCGGCCGCACTGGCCGCCGCCGGCACTGCTGATCCGGGCGTTGAAAGCAACCCTGCCCCAACCAGCGCGCCGACCGTCGCTGAACCGACCGCCGAGCCGCCCAGCGATAGCCCAGCAGCCTGTTTAATCGGCAAATGGCAGCTTTCGGATTTCAGCGCATATTTCCGCTCACTTCAAGCGAATATCGAATCAACAGCTGCCGATATCACTGTCAACGATCTGGGACAAACCGGAACAGCCTACTTCACCTTTAATGCGGATGGCAGCACAGCGATCCAGGCTGAAGATTTTCGCCAGAGCTTTTCCGTAGCAGTAAACGCCGGCGGATCGTCGCTGGAAGTTCCCGCTTCTGTGACTCTCAACGGTTTAGCCAACAGCGACTACACGGTTTCAGGCGATACGATCACTTTCACCAACCAGCAATACGACACCTTCACGATGGACATTGAAATGATGGACAGCACCACCGCCATGACGCCAGATTTCTTTGGCAGCGTTGATGAAACCGCCGCGTTCACCTATACCTGTGCGGGCAACACCCTTACCTGGGATGTGATTCTCAGCAGCGTCGATCTGGCGCCGGTCACCCTGACGCGCGTCAACTGATTCCAGCTCTGGCATTCACGGCAGCATCTGGACCCGATACAAACAGCAGCTCTGCGTGAGCTGCTGTTTTGCTTAACTACCTAAATTCGTCTGTAATTGCCCGAGAAATATGCAACCTGGCGCGTTCTTCTGCGTATATTAATCAAGTAACTGAGAAACACGTAATTAAATTACGTAAAAGGATGAGACAAAAATGAGCAACGATAGCAAACAAACTGTGTATGTCAACCCGGCCGACAAAGGTCCCGGCTGCTTGATCCGCATTTTGTATTTCCTCTTCGTCGGCCTGTGGCTGGGCGGCATTGTGACCGTAGCGGCCTGGGTGCTGAATATCACCATCATCGGTCTGCCGCTGGGTCTGTGGCTGCTCAATCGCCTGCCGCAGATCATGACGCTCAAGCCGGTGGAAACCCAGGGCAAGGTCATCGTCGATAACGGACGGGTGATTTACCGCGAGAGCAATCTTCCGGCGCACCCCTTCCTGCTGCGCGCGCTGTATTTCCTGCTGGTGGGCTGGTGGTTCAGCGCACTGTGGATGAGCGCCGCCTGGCTGCTGACCGGCGTCAGCCTGGGACTGGGCCTGCCCCTGGCCTTCTGGATGTTTGACCGCGTGCCGGCCATCACCACCCTGGCGCGCTACTAAACCAGCCGCATCGAAAGCCTTCTAAAACCCTGGGCGCGTCCCTGTGGACGCGTCCGGGGAAAAGGCTGCCGGTGAACAGAATCGGCCTGCTGGCCGCGAAAAAAAGCCGCCCGAAATTCGGGCGGCTTTTATCATTCTGTGCCGAACGGATGGATTTAGATCCAGCCGCGCAGTTCCATCGCCTTGACCACACGCGCAATAGAAACCATATAGGCAGCATCGCGCATATAGACTTTTTCCTTCAGGCTCATATCCAGAACCGCTTTGAAGGCTTCGGTCATCTTGGTGTCCAGGCGCTGCAAAACTTCGTCTTTGGTCCAGTAGAAGTTCGCGTCGTTCTGAACGCTCTCGAAATACGAAACCGTCACACCACCGGCGTTGCAAAGGAAATCCGGAATGAGGAAGGTGCCGCGTGCCTTGAGCGCTTCGTCAGCTTCAGGGGTGGTCGGGCCATTAGCGCCCTCAGCCAAAATCTTAACCCGGCTGCTGATTTTCTTGACCGTTTCGCCATTGACCTGACCCTCAAGCGCGGCCGGGATGAGCACATCCACGTCCTTGCTGATCCAGGCGTCGCCGGCTTCAATGCTGTAACCAGCCGCCTTGGCCTTGGCCTTGTCGATGGTGCCGTACTGATCGGTGATGCTCATCAAGAAGTGGGCATCCACGCCATCCGCCTTGCTGACGGTGTACGAAACGCGGTCATCGCGATCCCAATAGGAAACGCAGACCACTTTGCCGCCCAACAGTTCGGTAAAGCCGATGGTGGCGTATTGAGCCACGTTGCCGAAGCCCTGTACCGCCGCCAGACACTGCTTGGGGTCCATAGCCAGGTGTTTCATGGCTTCGCGCACCGCGAAGATCACACCGAAGCCGGTAGCTTCGGTACGGCCCTGTGAGCCGCCGCCGCCCAGCGGTTTGCCGGTGATGACGCCCGGTGTATAGACGCCCGCCAGGCGGGAATACTCGTCCATCATCCAGCCCATCATCTGCGGGGTTGTCCCAACATCCGGCGCGGGAACGTCCTGGCGGGGACCGATGTTTTTCCACATTTGCTGAACCCATCCGCGAACGAGGCGTTCCTTTTCGCTGACCGACAATGTCGCCGGATCAACGATCACGCCGCCCTTGCCGCCGCCCAACGGGATATCCACTACGGCGCATTTCCACGTCATCCAGGTGGCTAATGCCCGTACGGTATCGATGGTCTCGGCCGGGTGAAAGCGAATGCCGCCTTTATTCGGTCCGCGCGAATCATTGTGCTGAACGCGAAAACCCTCGAACACGCGAATCGTACCGTCATCCATGCGTACAGGGATGCGAAAATGATACTCGCGCAGCGGCCAACGCAGGATTTCTCTGACCTGCGGGTCGAGTTTGAGCAGTTCTGCCACGTGGTCGAACTGGCTTTGTGCCATTTCAAACGCGTTTGTGGTTTCTGCCATTGATCAAATCTCCTGTTTTTGTGTATATAAGGACACGTTTTATGATCGGCTAGTGACGTGCAAAAATAAACAGGCGTCCCAGATTTACGCCGGTTTATTCACTTGCTCTGCCGCCCGGATTGGGTTCGGACCCGGGTTTCATCACACACCGTAACACACTCTTAGGGTAGCAAACCTTACGCTTCTCGTCAATATGACTAATCTCCGTCACTGGCGTGATACCCCTCATCTTTTGTGACTTTTGTCACAATTCGGTCAATTTGGGCACTATTTACAAATAAATATACATTTGTTTATGACATTAATAACTTAAAACAATTTTACCACACTTATCGAGAAATGAGATAGGCTCCGGCCAACAAAAGTGCAATCCCGGCCGCCCGCGCCAGACTGAACGGATGCACCTGCGCATTCAGCCAACCGAAATGATCAACCAGCGCGCCCATCAGCAGCTGCCCGACGATGACCAGCGTCACCATGGCCGTGCTGCCCAGGCGCGGGAAGGTCACATTGATGGTCAGGTACAAAATCAGTCCGAAGATCCCGGAAATCAGCATATACCAGGGCAGGCTCTGCCATTCGCGGATTTTTTCTCCCCCGCGGAAGAACAGCAGCAGCCCGGAAAAAATTGCGCCGCTCAAATGGACGATGAAACTGCCGGCTGTACCGCCTACTTTCTGTCCCATCGCGCCAACGATAGCAGACTGCGTGCCCACGGCCGCACCGCCGATCAGACCGATCAGAATCACAACAAAGAGCGAATCCATGAATTTCTCCTGAAGCAGGTTATTCGGTTTGCCAGATCTGCCGCGGCCGGTTAACCCGCCTCTCATTCAATGGCGCGCTCAGCAGCGGTATGCAGCAAGGTGAATTCATTATAGCAAAGCCGCTCACGAAAAAAGACGCCGGAATGATCATCCGGCGTCTTTAGAAGACTGCTTACTGATTTTTGAGCGCCTGCAGCTGGCGTTCCAGTTCGGCGCGCACCACCTGCGGATTGGCCTTGCCGCCGGCTTTTTTCATCACCTGGCCGAAGAACCAGTTGGCGACCGTTTCTTTGCCGCCAAGGTATGAGGCCAGTTCGACTGGGTTAGCCGCGATGGCCGCCTGGATCATATCGCTGATCAGGCTGCTGTCAGATACCTGCTGCAATCCCTGCGCCTCGATGACTGCCTGCGCGCTGGCTCCGCTTTTCAGCATTTCCTGAAGCACGGCCTTGCCGGTGTTGGCGTTTACAACCCCCGCATTGACCGCCTTGATCAACCCAACCAGGGCGGCTGGCGGTACTTTAATCGTCTCAATCGCTTCGCCGCTGGTATTGAGCCAGCCGAACAGCTCGCCGGTCATCCAATTGGCGATGCTGCGCGGAGTGACGCTTGCCTCACCCAAAGCCAGGGCGGCCTCAAAATACTCCGTGACCGAAAGATCGCCGACCAGCAATTCAGCATCCGCTTTATTCAGGCCATATTGTTCGGCAAAGCGCTGTTTCTTAGCCTGCGGCAGTTCCGGCAGGCTGGCGCGTACCCGCTCGATCCATTCCGGCGCGACCATCAGCGGCGGCAAATCCGGCTCGGGGAAATAGCGGTAATCGTGCGCCTCTTCTTTGGAACGCTGCGAGTAGGTCTCTCCGCGCGATTCGTCCCATCCCAGTGTTTCCTGAACCACACGCCCGCCGCTTTCGATGATGGCAATCTGGCGGTCCACCTGATAGAGAATGGCGCGTTCCATGGCGCGGAAACTGTTGAGGTTTTTAATCTCCACGCGCGTGTTTAATTCATCGCTGCCGACCGGGCGCACGGAGACGTTCGCCTCAAACCGGATCACGCCCTTTTCCATATCGCCGGTGTTGGCGCCCACGCTGCGCAGAATTGAGCGCAGGTTGGTAGCGTAAGCGCGGACTTCTTCAACCGTGTGCATATCCGGCTCGGAAACAATTTCCAGCAAAGGCACGCCGGCGCGGTTGAGATCTACCAGTGAATAGCCGCTGCCATCCGCGTTGTGAACGTGGGTCAGCTTGCCGGTATCCTCTTCCAGGTGAGCACGGTGCACGCGAATACGGCGCGGCCCCTGCGAAGTTTCGACATCAATATACCCGTGGGTAGCCAGCGGGTATTCATATTGAGAAATCTGGTAGCCCTTGGGTAAATCAGGGTAAAAATAATTCTTGCGGGCAAACAGGCTGGTTTGTGCAATCGAACAATTTAAAGCCAGGCCAACGCGCATGGCCAGTTCAACCGCCTGTTGGTTAACGACGGGCAAAACGCCGGGCATACCGGCGCAGACCGGGCAGACCGTGGTGTTAGGCTCCGCCTGTGTGCTGTCCACAACCGGGCAGCTGCAAAACATCTTTGATCGGGTCAGGAGTTCAGCGTGAACTTCCAGCCCGATTACGGCTTCGTACTTCATTGGGCACCATCCAATCAGGAGATTGGCTTCGATTCTACCATGACACGCCCAACTCGGCGGAATTACAGGCTGGCCAAAGCAGATTTACCGGATGGGTAATTATTAAAACGAACTCGCACACCCATTAATTAAAAAAGCGGATTGGCTGTCTGGCCAATCCGCACCCTTTCCAGCAGTCAGGCTAAATTCCCCGGAAGGGGATAAAGCCAAATGCCAGCAATGTTCCAAGCGTGATGGCAAACGAGAGGCCCGCCCCGACCACCGTCTGCCAGAAGGTATGGCCCTTCGCGGTGACGCGCACCCAACTGACCAGCGGCAGCAGCAGCAACAGCGGCGTAGCCCATATGCCGAACAGAAAAATCATAGCGGCTACCGGGCCGGCAACGCCGGCGGCGTGACCGCTGGCCTTATAGCGCAGCAGCAAGTTAAAGAAGATCAACCCCAGGGTGACGAAGGTGTAGGTAGCCGCCATGGCCACATAAATGCGCGGCGCGTTCGTCAGCGCCAGCACCAGCCAGCCCAGCGGGTAGCTGACCGCCATCAAGATAAAACTGACTTTGCGCTGGCGGCTGAGCACATGCTCGTGGTCTTCGTTTTTTCTAGGGATATAGAAAAGCACACTCAACAAGGGAATAAACGAAACAAACAACAGCGCCAGCCAGAGCCCGCGTACCGGATTGGGTGTACCGGCCGGCAGGGTTGTGGATAAATAGACTAATAACGCGCCAGAAAGCACCGGCACATTCAATACCTGGGTCAGCACTTCACTGATTACGCGCAGGATTTTCTTTGTTTGTTGCATGGCAGCCTCCATCCTGATCAATTACCGGAAGGATAACACTGCCAGCCGGCGGCGTAATGTGACTGAATGCACATTGCGCCGTCCTATTCAGCCTGGGCCGGTCATACGGTCATTTCATTCCAGGCGTACCGCTTTGCCCAATTGCGCCGATTCGATCAGCGCGCAGATCACGGCATTGATCTCACGGCTTTCGGCCAGACTGATTAATGGGCTGGCCTCGCCGCGGATGGCCGCGCCCATATTCAGCACTTCACCACGGTACAGGGAAGGATAGGGTGTGTTCAGCTTGCGCAGCTGCCCCTCCTGCGCCAGCCAGAGCGGGAACTGCGCGCCGGGATGGTAGGGGCTCAGATTGAGCAGCGCGCCTTCGCGGCCATAAGCATCCGCGCGCATGGAGACCGGCAGACCGAAACTGGAAAAAACCTCGGCAGTCGCGCCGTCTCCGTAGGTCAAAATTCCGTTCATGGAAAAATCCGCGCCGGGCTCGATCCATTCCGCTTTCGCCAGCACTTCCACCGGGCTGCGTCCCATCACCAAGCGCGCATAGCTGACCGGGTAGCAGCCCACATCCCAGACCGAACCGCCGCCCGCCTCAGGCAGCCAGCGGTAGTTTCCCGGACGATCGAGGACAAAGGTGTAATGGCCTGAAAAATGCTCAATTTTGCCCAATGCGCCGCTGTTCACCAGCTCGCGCACTTTTTTCGTGCGCGGGTGATGCCGGTACATGAAGGCCTCCATGACGACGACTTGATTCTTCGCCGCCGCGGCGGCTATCGCGTCCACTTCCTGCGGGTTAAGCGCGATCGGCTTCTCACACAGCACATGCTTGCCAGCCTCGGCCGCTTTGATCGTCCACGCCGCGTGCAGGTGGTTGGGCAGCGCGTTATAGACCACATCAATATGTTCATCCGCCAGAAGAGCCTCATAACTGCCGTACGCATGCGGAATGCCCCATTCAGACGCATAGGCTTGCGCGCGCTCCGCATCCCGGCTGGCGACTCCATACAGCCGGTGGCCGTCCGCGCCGCGGATAGCCGGCATCAGTTTTTCGTTAATGTGGGCCGTGCTGAGTAATCCCCAATTCAGGCTTCTGGTCATGCTGCTGCTCCTCGATTGCGTGGTGACTTGGAATTTTCGGATGGTCTGCGCCGGTCAAAGCCGGCTGGCGGCCTCGCCTCGTCCATTGTACGAAAAATCAGTCTAGGCGGCAACCGGCACTGCGAGGGCGGATTGCCCGACAAAAAAGCGCCGCGAATGGCGGCGCTTGAAGGAAAGCACTGAAGAACTAAAGCCGGTTGACAAAACGCTCGATGCGGCGCAGCGCTTCTTCGATTTTCTCATAGGCTGTCGCGTATGAAGCGCGGCAGAAACCCTCACCGCCCGCGCCGAAGGAAGAGCCCGGCACCATCGCCACATTTTCCTCATTCAGTAGGCGCGTAGCGAATTCATCGTCGCTCAAGCCGGTAACCGAGACTTTCGGGAAAGCGTAAAAAGCGCCCTTCGGCTCGAAGGTCGGTAAACCGATGCGATTGAACTCAGGGACAATCAGCTTCCGGCGGCGGTCGTATTCTTCCACCATCGCCATCACCGACTCGTCTCGGTCTTCAATGGCCACAATCGCCGCCTCTTGAGCGGTGGTCGGCGCGGACATAATGGTGTATTGGTGAATGCGCACCATCGCGCTGGCCAGCTCCTGCGGCGCGCAGGCAAAACCGATGCGCCAGCCGGTCATGGCGTAATCTTTGGAGAAGCCGCCAAGCAAAATGGTACGCGCGCGCATGCCTGGCAGGGTCGCAAAACAGACATGTTGATGGCCGGCGTAAACCAGGCGGTCATAAATTTCATCCGACATCACGATCAAATCATATTTTTCTGCGATTCGCGCAATTTCCAGCAGGCGTTCCCGGCTGGCCACTGCGCCGGTGGGGTTATTCGGGAAGCCAAGCAGAATGGCTTTGGTGCGCGGGGTGATGGCCGCCTCAATCCGCGCCGGATCGACGTCAAAATTATCTTCCATGCGGCAGGCAATTTCCACGGGCACGCCGCCGGCCATATAGACTTCAGCCTGATAGGAAACAAAACACGGGGTAGGAATAATCACCTCATCGCCCGGGTTAAGCAGCGCGGTAGCCGCCAGATAGAGCGCTTCTGAGCCGCCCACCGAAATAATCACTTCGTCTTCCGGGTGATAACTGACACCGTACAATCTTTCCAGGTTGGCGGCCAGTTTCCGGCGCAACTCGATGATGCCGGCATTGGAGGTGTAATGGGTATGTCCCTGTTCCAGAGAGCGTTTGCCCGCTTCAATAACCGGCAGCGGGGTATCAAAATCAGGTTCGCCGATGCCTAACGAGATCACATCTTGCATCGTCGCCGCAATATCAAAAAAGCGCCGGATCCCGGAAGGTTTCAAATTGATCACCCGATCGGACAGATAACGATTCTGCATACAATACTCCTTGAACAGGCCAAAAATAATTTTGGGTATTCTGGAATCACCCGGCCTGCGGTTGATTCCGCCGCTCTGAAAAAGAATTTCCGCAATTAAGTTTACACCCCAGGACTGCCAGACGCCACTTTACAAACGACCTTGAAACACAAAAAAACCTGGGCAGCGATACAGGTTGCTGGCGTTCACTATAAATTTATCAAGAATTCGGGGTGTACAATCTGCGGGTTATTATACTGGACTTTTTTCCGCGAGCGAAAATTTCATCCTTCTGCGCCAATCGATTTTGCCGCTGGAGCACGCTGACTGGCGTTAACCGCGCGTTCTCCGGCAGCGCCCATCGCCCTGCCGGATTTTAAAAGGGGCTGCCACAATTTTGGCAGCCCCGCATGGGTCAACTCAATAACCTTACTTCCTCAGCCAGGAATTATCACCCAGGTTGAGATGTTCCGCGCTGCCGTCCACCTGAACATGCCGGCCTATCAGAGAATCGGCCAGCACCATCTGGGTAATCATGGTGTCCTCATCCAGAACGGAATTGTTGATAACCACGTTTTCCAGGCAGCAGTCGCGCGCAATGGAAACATACGGCCCGACGACCGCGCTGCTGATCTTGGCACTGGGGTGGATATAGACCGGCGGAATGATCTTAACCCCTTCCCGCCCGGCCGCTTCCGCGGAGTTATCGTAGCCATGTTCCAGCAGATGCCGGTTGGTTTCGAGCACAGCATCGGGAATGCCGGCGTCCAGCCAGACATCCACCCGGCGGGTGCGCATATAGGCGCCCTGATCCAGCAAAATATTGACCGCATCAGCCAGGAAGAACTCATTCTTGAGCGTGATATGATTTTCCATCTGCGTTTCAATTGCCCGCAGCAGATCTTCCGAACGCTTGAAATAATAGAACCCCACTACAGCCAGATTATTCTCCACATCCTTAGGTTTTTCTACCAGGCGGGTGATCTGGCCGCTTCCATTGACAATCGCCACCCCAAAACGGCGCGGATCCTCCACCGGGCGCACCCAGGCCAGACCGTCCTCTTCAACTTGATCCAGCTTTGAAAGGTCCGTCTCAATCAGCGTATCCGAAAACGCCATCAGCATCGGGCCGGTCAGATGCTCGCGCGCCAGGTAGATCGCGTCCGATTGACCGCGCATCACGCGCTGGATGACATACTGGACCTTCTTGTCAGGGTGGAAAGTCTTCATATGTTCTTCCACCTGTTCCTGCTGATTCGGCCCAATGATGAAGATATATTCCACATCCAGCGTCTTGGGCAACCCGTTGAATTGTTCCAAAACAAAATCGAGCACAGTCTTGCCGGCAATCGCTACCAGCGGCTTGGGCTTGCTCCAGGTATGCGGGCGCATACGCGTACCCAGTCCGGCCATCGGGATTGCAATTTTGAGTGTTTGCGTCATTCAGCCTCCACGGAGATGCTCGTTAGAATTAATCACCAAAGAATGGACCGCCATACGGCTATTTGGCCAATTCCTGTTCCATCAAGTCCACTACCTCGCCGAGGATATCGGATTTAAAGGTGAACTTTGCCCCTGCCGTTTCATACAATTTGGGCAAGGTGACGGTCCCCGCCAGCGAAAGCGCGCTGCGGTAAGACTGCACCGCTTTTTGCTGATCTTGCAGGCTGTTGCGCCAGATCTGGCAGGCCCCCAGTTGCGCCAGGCCGTATTCCACATAATAGAACGGCACCTGGAAAATATGCAGTTTGCGATGCCAGCCGGTCATCCGTTCGGCTTCCAAACCGCCCCAATCCACACCCGGCATAAAGCGCGCCCACAAACCATCCCAGGCCGCGTCGCATTCCTGCGGGATAACCGCCGCTTCTGGATGGGTGTAGGCCCAATGCTGAAATGCATCCACAACCGCCATATAAGGCCAGAAGAGGATATTGCTTTCCAGATGCTCATGAAAAGCGCGTTTGGCGTCCTCAGGCGCATAGAAACCGCCGTGCGCTTTATCGAGGTACGGGCTGGCCAGCAATTCCATACCCATTGAAGCCACTTCATTGAATTCCATCGGCGGCTCGTGCAGCTGCGCCAGCGGTACATGCGCACTTTCAAAAACGTGGAAGGCGTGCCCGCATTCGTGCAGGGTAGTCTGTACATCGTCATGAATCCCGACCGCGTTGGCGAACACAAAGGGACGGTGTGAGAGCGGGTAACTGGTGCAAAACGCGCCGGGGGCCTTGTTCTTGCGATTCGGCAAATCCAGCAGTTTTTCGCGTACCATGGTGTCGAAATATCCGCCCAGGTCGGCATCCACATGGTGGAAAATCGCGCTGGCTTTCTGGATTAACTCATCCACGTTTTGGAAGGGTTTGAGCGCAGGCAGACCAAGCGGATCGACATTCAGATCCCACGGGCGCAGCTGGTCGACCCCTAATTGAGCCTTGCGGCGGGCATAGATGCGGCTGGCAGCCGGCACCACCACTTCTTCAATGGCGCGGTGGAATTCTTCACAGTTTTCCGGCGTATAGTCCTCGCGGTATTTCATTTTCCAGACATACGCGCGGAAATCCGGCAAACCGGCATTGGCGGCAATTTGCTTGCGCAGATTGAAGAAGCGCACCCACAGCTCATTCAATTGCTGCCGGTCCGCCAGAAAGCGCGACATGGATAAGCGCCAGGCCTGCTCGCGCAAGGCGCGATCTTCAGATTGGTACACTGGGCGCAGTTGGGTAGGCGTCACTTCCTCGCCCTGCCACTGGATGGTCTGCTTGCCGATGATCTGGTCGTACTCCAGGCCCATTTTATGCTCTTCGCTCAGCAGAGGCAGGTTTTCCTGGCGGAATATCTCTGCATCGCGCCGGTAATTGCGCAGCGGAATCTCAAAACCGCGCGGGGCCAATCCGCTGGCCAGTAATTTATCCTTGAGCTTTTGCTCAAAGGCCAGCGCGTTGGGGAAGATTTCATCCATGAAATGGTTGAAATCCGCCTCAGCGCCGGCATCCGCGGTGTTCTGGCTGGTCGCCACATTCATGCGGCTGAAGATATCGGTGACAATATCGCTGATCTGCGACCAATCCTGCAGCCAGGCGTCAATGGTCTCGGCGCTCAACGGGCGCTGGATCAATTCATCGGCAAAGGGAGCGAATTTATCCCACCCCCAGGTCTTATATTCTTCATACGTAGCTTTTAAGGGAGTCAACATCAGTCCAACCTTTCGATTAAAATGGATGGCACGGTCTTATTTTACCGTGAAATACCCCCGCCATTTAAAGTCGAAAAGTATGCTCCCTCACCCGGCATTGCCCTGTGTTGAACGCTTGACGCCCCCTCAACACAGGCCAGCAATTCAATGCTTCAGTTTATTTTAGATCCCGCGGACGCCACAGCTCGGCCAGTGTCGCGATGATATCGGGAGTCAGCGCAGACCAGGAGCGGATCGGCAGACGCAAATAAGCCACAGCCCCGGTAGGCAGCGATTCAACCTTGTCACTCAGCACTTGCAGCAGGCTTTCCATCCCCGGGTTATGGCCGATTACCAGCACAATGTCATTATCCTTGTCATCTTCCAGGCTGCGCAAGGTTTCCAGATAGACATCCGGCTCGCCCAGATACAAAGACTGGTTATAAATGACCTCGCCCTTATAGCCGCTCTTTTCAGCGACCGCTTCGGCTGTCCGCGCAGCGCGGACGGCGGTAGAGGAGATGATCAAGTCCGGCGACAGACCCTTGTCTTTAATCAATTTGCCCATGCGCGGCGCGTCTTTTTCGCCGCGTTTGCTCAAGGGACGCTCAAAATCGGGGATTTCCGTTTCCTTGAACTGAGATTTTGCATGACGCATCAGCAGTAGTGTTTTCATTTACCCTCCCAGTGAAAGCCAGCAGCGGGTTTTCATCCAGCCCATTCTTCACTGATAATATCTATTTCAATAAAGTCCAATGTTAAATTTTAGCATGAACGCAAAAAAGTATATCATAAGCTTAAGTACGCTTTAACTGCCCGCTTATCCTTAACAAAACCTTAATCAAGTTTCTTTAAGGTTGCTTTTCATGATACCGCAGCGGATATCCGCTTACCCCTCAGCCGGTTTTCGCCCGATATACAGCAAATGATCGGCCGCCCCGAGCAGCGCCGGATCGGCGGCCATGCGGTAGTTCAGATCGGCCCAATAAGCGAAGTGATGCGCATCCAGCGCATTGACGGCCTCCTCATGGCCGGCCGCCAGACCTTCCACGCCCAGCAGCGCAATCTTCTCCAGTCCGCAGGCCGCCATAAAGGGCTCAATTTCCTGCGGGTGGGCGAAATAGGCGGCGGTAAACCCGCCGTCACCGCAGTAGGCGCCGTCGCCCTGGTAGCGCAGCCCCTCGCGCGGCTGCTGCGCCTCGGCCAGCGGATCATTCACCAGACTGTCGCGGATCGGCGCGAACACACTGATGAAAGCCGCGAAAAACACCCCGCACGGCCTGAGCAGCGCCAGCGCCTGACGCACGGCGCGCTCGCGTTCCGCCGCGCTCAGCAGATGGTAGAGCGGCCCCAGGCACAGGATTGCGTCAAACTCGCCCGTTACCTGCTCGTTCAGCCGCAGCGCATCCGCGTGAACCGCGCCGGCCAGGCTTACGCCGGCTTCACCGGCCTTTTCCAGAGCCAAACGCACGTTTTCGGCCGAGAGATCCGCCAGCGTAACGGCATAGCCCCGCTGCGCCAGATGAATAGCGTACCGTCCCGGTCCGCTGCCGTCGTCTAAAATCCGCGCCGGCGCAGGCGGCAAATGCTCTCGCAGAGCGCGGTAGGTCACTTCAAATTCCATGCGGTGCCGCACAGCGCGATTCCATTCATGTTCGGCCTGACCGTCGTAATACTGTTCAACCAGAGATTTGGGCTGCATAGCGAACTCCTTGCCGCGGATTGATTAGATCCTCAAAAAACGTTAAGATCAATATAGCAAAGCCGCCAGCCGTTAAACAAAAAATCGTTTTCGAAAAGGCAGGCAGGCTGTTAAAGTATAGCCAGTTTTGCCCATGAAAGCATTTGAATGACATCAGCCTCTGCCCCGCTTCACTTTATTGACGAGCCGATAGAAGTCCACTTCGACCAGGACCCCGCTTATCAGAAGACTCCGCCCTGCCCGGCTGCCTTTACCTGGCGCGGGGAGCGATTCGAAATCAGCGAGGTATTGGCCGAAGGCCGCGATTTCACCCGCCGCGGCCGGATGGCGCGCAATATGCAGCCCCAGCACGCTACGCGCGCTTCACGGGTAGGCTCCTGGGGCGTCGGCCGCTTCTCATTCCAGGTTCGAACCGCCCAGGGGCGTATTTTTGACCTGTACTATGACCGCGCACCGCAGGATGCGGACCACCGCAAGGGCCGCTGGGTGCTTTTCGCCGAGCGAACAGAAATTTCCGAATAACATTTTGAATAAAATTGAAATATATTGAAATAAATTGAATAATTATTTAAATTTTATTAAGTTACATATTGACATTATTTAGTTAAGCGCTATAATCTGAAGCATCAAACGGATTATCAAGAGGAAACGCACACCCGTGCTTAACCAATGGAGGTTCGATATGAATCCAATGCTCGATAAGTGCCCGGTCTGCAAGAGCGAACTGGCCGTTACACGCCTATATTGCGCGCAATGCGATACAACCATTGAGGGGCATTTTCACGCGGACATCAGTCCGTTCGCCGCGTTGAGCGACGAACAAATGCAGTTTCTGCTCACTTTTGTGCGCTGCGAAGGGCGCTTCAACCGTATGGAAGAAGAAATGAGCCTTTCTTACCCGACTCTGCGCAACCGCTTCAATGACATTTTGAAAACACTCGGTTACGAGCCCGGCAAGGAAGATACGCCGGCCAAGCTGACCGCCGAAGATCGCATGCGTATCCTGGACGAACTTTCACAGGGTACCCTGACGCCGGAAGAAGCGCAGGCGCGCCTATTGGGTAAAAAGGAAGATAACTAAATACCAAGGATCTTGGGAGGTAAACCATGCCCAACGCTGAAGAACGAATGAAAATTTTACAGCTCCTGCAAGACGGCAAAATAACCGCCGCGCAGGCTGCCCAACTGCTAGAAGCCCTTGAAAGCGCCGCGAACAGCCAGGCGCGCACAGCCGCCCCTCGCCCCGCGGCCGCGCAGGTGGCCGCCCCGGCCTCGACCGCCGGACGCTGGCTGCGCGTGCGCGTAACCGATACCGATACCGGTAAAGTGCGCGTCAATGTCCGTATGCCGCTCAATTTGGTCAGTTCCGGCATCCGCATGGGAATGCGTTTCGCGCCAGAGCTAGAGGGAATTTCTACCGAAGACCTGATGGCCTTCATCCAATCCGGTGAGATGGGCCAAATCGTGGATGTGGTTGACGAAGACGATGGGGAGCACGTCGAAGTCTATATCGAATAATCACTGACTCACCACCAAAACTGATAGCACATGACTGCTGCGGCCTGGCTCAGGTCAGGCCGCAGGTTTTACTGACCTTAAATCCGTCCGGGATCTTTCCCAGTCGCGGATCAGCTTCACACGCTTATAGCGCACAATCGATGATTTATTTTGTAAACAATTCGCAGTAAAATCAGGATACTTAATGGAAACTCAACCGCAACTCAATTCATCCGTTTCTGAAGGATGGCTCAAGAAATTCATCCCCTTATGGATCGGGCAGGCTTTTTCGCTGGTCGGCAGCGGATTGGTGCAGTTTGCCCTGGTCTGGTGGCTGACGGAGAAAACCGGCTCCACCGCCGTATTAGCGGCCGCTACCCTGGCAGCGCTGATTCCGCAGGTGGTTGTTTCGCCCTTCGCCGGTGCGCTGGTCGATCGCTGGAACCGCAAGGCAGTCATGATGATCGCCGATTCACTGACCGCGCTGGCCACACTAGTTTTATCCTTGCTGTTTGCCACCGGCGCGATTCAGGCCTGGCACGTTTACGCGCTGATGTTCATCCGCTCGTTTGGCGGCGCTTTCCAATGGCCGGCCATGCAGGCGTCAACCTCGTTGATGGTGCCAGAGAAGCACCTTTCGCGGCTGGCAGGCGCAAACCAGGCGCTGAATGGCCTGATTAACATTGTCGCACCCCCAGCCGGCGCCTTTTTACTGGCGGTACTGCCGATCCACAACGTCTTGATGATCGACATCATCACCGCAATTCTGGCGGTCGGTATTCTGGCCTTCATTACCATTCCGCAGCCCAAAACGCAGCCAGAACAAGCAGCCAGCGTTAAAAACGTATGGGAAGATGTTAAAACGGGTCTGCGCTATGCGCGCACCTGGCCGGGATTAATGGGTATTCTCGTCATGGCGGCCATGCTGAACCTGTTCACCAACCCGGCCTTCTCCTTCATTCCGCTGGTCGTGACGCGCGTCTTCAACGGCGGCGCGCTGGAATACGGCTGGATCGATTCAGCCTTCGGCATCGGCGTGGTATTGGGCGGCCTGCTGCTGAGCATTTGGGGCGGTTTTAAACGCAAAATCATCACCTCGATGCTCGGGCTGATCGGGATGGGTGTGGGCGTGCTGATCGTTGGCCTGATCCCCGGCTGGGGTTACACCTTTGCGCTGGCGGGGATGTTCCTGGTGGGCTTTATGAATCCGTTGGTTAATGGGCCGCTCTTCGCTATTATTCAAATCAAGGTAGCCCCAGAAATGCAAGGGCGCATCTTTACGCTGGTCAACAGCATCGCCAGCGCCATGTCCCCGCTCGGCATGGTGATCGCTTCACCGGTGGCCGAACTGCTCGGCCTGCGCTCCTGGTATGTTCTGGCGGGCATCGCCTGTATGCTGATGGCCGCCGCCGGGTTGATTATCCCGGCAATCAACACCGTCGAAGAACAGACTCCCGGGCTGGCCGGCGCAACCGGCATCGGCGTCTCCGCCAGCGCGGATTAATCGCGGCTGCCTGTACAAAAATCGGCCGGGGCTTAAGCTCCGGCCGATTTTGATTTCAGATCAATTATGCACCGGTAATGATCTTGAAGGCCGCAATTGCCGCAAACAGCAAGAAGACGCCCGTTCCAACCAGGATCACCCGTTCGCGGCTGCGCTGATTGACCAGGCGCACGCCGCTCAAATCGGACTGCACCAACCAGACCGGCCCGGCCGACCAGGCAAAAGCCAGCCCGCCCAGCAAACCGCCGAGGTGGCCCCAGTTATCTATGCCCGGAGAAAGCCCCAGCACCAGGTTGATTGCTGCAATGGCCAGGGTGTTCATCAACATACCGCGCGCGTTGCGAATCAGATGCCGGTTTTGATAAAGGAAAACGCCCTGAGCGGCGATCAAACCGAAAATCGCGGTCGATGAGCCCAACGAATTATTCGCCGACATCAGGAAAGAAACCACATTTCCGGCAAAGCCGCTCAGCATGTACAGCGCCAGAAACCGGCCGTGGCCGTAGTACCGCTCCAGGTTGGCCCCGAAGATGTAGAGCGCATACATATTGAAAGCAATATGCAAAATCGAGCCGTGCAGCCACATTGGCGTCACCAGCCGCCAGACCTGTCCCTGGATAATATACGCGTTGATCTTCATCCCATAAAGGGTCAGCCAATCGGTACCCACGGATGGCAAATAGGTCAGCGTCTGGCCAAGATAAGCCAGAACACAGGTGGCAATCATAAAATAGGTGACATACGGCTGAGCCGGACCGGGGCGGCGCACCACACGCATGGGCGGCGGCTGGACCGGCGGCGCAGACGTTGCAGGATCTTGTGAGTAATCAGACATTTTATACGCTTATCTTGCGAGGGTGAACCCGATGATGTTCCGCGGAAACGATGGAGACGATTTCGTCAACAGCATTTTCCAGGCGGCAATCAGCGTTCACCACCACATAATCAAATTCATCCAGGTGTTCCAGCTCGCCTTTGGCTGTGGTGATGCGCCGGCGCAGGGATTCTTCCGTCTCACTGTGGCGGTCTTCCAAACGGCGGATCCATTCATCCATATTGGCAGGCATCAAGAAGATCAACACCGCTTCCGGGAAAAGCTGCCGCAAGCGGGCAGCTCCCTGAACATCCACCCGCAAAATTACGTCTTTGCCAGTGGCAAAAGCATCGCGAATTTGCGCCTTGGGAATCCCTTTATAATCGCCATAGACGATAGCATGCTCGATCAATTCGTCGCAGCGGATCATTTCTTCGAATTGCGCCGTACTGATGAAATAGTAATCCACACCGTTCACTTCATTTGGCCGCGGCTTGCGGTTGGTTGAAGTGACGACTACGTGCATGGGCAATTCACGGCGCTTCAAGGCCTGAATGACCGAATCTTTGCCTACGCCAGAAGGACCCGATACCACAATCAAAAGCGGGTTCGAATGCGTCAGGTCAAAAGAAATCACGTCGCTCATAAAAAAGAACATCCTGGAGATTGGAATGGGCACTCGCCGGGATCAACGCTGCGAATGCCTTTGAAACGGGTTAAAATTTCCAAACCACTGATGCTTCATGTCTTCCCGCTTAACGCCTAGAAATTTCTGGCTGAGCGGAAATTACACTGATTATAATTGATTCTTGAAGGTCAAATCGGATTTAATCGCGTGAAATCCATTCACAGCCCTACCGGCTTTTTTAAGGAACGCTATGCCTGCTTATGAATTTCGTTGTTTAGCCTGCAAAAAACGTTTTGAACGCTTTATTGCTTACTCAGATTACGGCAGCCAGGCCGTAACCTGCCCGCATTGCGGCAGCGCGGACGTGCAGCGCCGCATCGGCCGCGTGCGCATCGGCCGTTCAGACGAGAATCGCCTGTCCGCTATGGCTGATCCGGCCGCCCTGGACAGCATCGATCAGGATCCGCGCGCGCTGGGCAAGATGATGCGCGAAATGAGCGGACAGATCGGCGAAGACATGGGGCCTGAGTTTCACGAGGTGGTCAGCCGCCTGGAAAAAGGGCAGTCTCCTGATCAAATTGAGCACGATCTGCCTGACCTGGGCGGAGGCGACTCGGCCGGCGATGACCTGTGACAATCACCCGGGGAAAACCGCTTAGGTGGACAACCGGGTTTCTGCTTTATGGGCTGCTCGCGCTGCAATGACCGCAGATCCGGCCTGCCTTGCATGGCCTTATCTGACGCCGCTTTACGAGGAAATCGTCTTTCGCGGCCGCGCATAGGCCCGCCTGCAATCTGCGGGAGCGCGTACCAGCCTCGTCTAAGCCACCAGCACGCTGCTGTTCACCCTGCTGATGAAAACCTTGATCGGGTTAATCTATGGCTGCATCGCCGGATTGGTGCGCTGGAAAGCCGGCAACACCTTCACCGCAACCTTGATACAGGCTGTAATGAATATTTTCGGACGCTGATTCAAAAACGCCCTGGCCAATAACCAGGGCGTTTTCAATGCAAACGAGCTGCGCGGCTTACGGCTGGCAGACCGAAGCCAGGACGCTGGCTTCATCCGCATCCGCGGCCAGCGGACTGAACTTTACCGAACGAATGCTGATCGGTTTGAACGGCGGTGTGGCCTGCGCGGAAGGGGAGGACAGGTGGGTGACAATACAGCCGGCCTGGCGGCTGGCCGTACCATTGTCATCCGTCAGGGTGACGATAACCGGCACGCTGGTGTAGAAGTTGCCAGCCCCGGCGTCTCCGGTTATCTGGCCGAAGGTCACCGCAGCGGAGGTGATGTGCTGATACTGCGCCTCGAAATCAGCGTAAGCAACGCCCACCTGGTCATCGTAATACGCATAGGCGCGCACCCATTCATTGCGGTTGAACGCGTTGTAAAAAGAGCGCACAAGATGCAGTCCGTCCGAGCGGTCGTCTAGAAAACGCCCCGCGCTGATATCATCGTCGGCCGGAGCCGGCGTCATCGTCACCGGCGAGCCTTCGTTCTGGCAAATAGCGGCCAGCTGCTGCGGGAATTCCACCGAGGTGGTTACTTGCTTGACATCCGCAGAGCGCAGTTCAATCGGCTCGAACGGCGGCGCGCCAAAATTGGCCGGCGCGCTTTGATGATAAACATAACAGCCAACGTAGAAACGCTGCGCCCCCGAGCTGGCCTGAACAGTAAGCGCAACCGGCACACTGGTGTAATAATTGCCCGCCCCCGCGTCCACCGTCATATTTCCGACCTGAACCTGCACCTGCTCCGTATCGGCGTACCCGGCCGCGTACTGTGTGAATGGCGTCTTGCCTACTCCTGAATCCTGGCTCCAATACGAGTAAGCGCGCAGGTATTCCTTACGGTTGATGGCGTTGAACAGCGAGGCGATGATCTGCACGCCGCTGCGATCGTCAATATACTGGTCCGCAGAGGCGTTCAGCATGGTCAGGCCATCCGCGGAAGAGGCAGTTGTGGCAGTCGGAGAAACGGCTGCCGGAGTGCTGGTGGCCGTTACAGGAGCAACCGTCGGCAAAGCCGGCGTCACCGTAGCGGCCGGCGGAATTAAACTCGGAACAACCGTATCTGGCGTGGCGCTGGCTGCCGGCGTCGGCAGGCTTTTCGGCTGACTGCATCCGGCCACCACAGCTGCCAGCAGCATCCAGGGAATAATCCATTTTATAAATTTCATCAAATACTTCCTTTCCATACAACCAAGGAGACCCCATAGGAATATGGGGCGCTGAGATCGAAATCAATTGTCCTCTATTAACGCTCCGCCATACTGAAAGGTTCCAAAGACGCCCTTCACCAGTGTTAAAACGCAGACGCAGCACAGACCCAGCCTGGGGTTACACTTCCACATGGGTTGAGCGACTGGCAAACAAGAACGAAAAGGCCAGAGTCAGCAGCGAACCCAGCAGGAACACAATGGTAAAGATCGGCTGATCATCCGTCGGAATCAAGCTAAGGAGAATGAAAAGCAGCCCGGCAGAACTGAACAAAGTAAAAAATCCTACCAGAAGCCGCAAGGCCAGGTCACTGCGAATCCCATTGACAGCGCGCGGTTTGGAGAGCACCAGATCGGGCAGACCGAACAGGCCGCGGATGACCGTGCCAGGCGCGGCTTTTTCAAAAAACACCCGCATGCCCAGGATAAAAGCAATCAGCAATACCGAAAATAACGCCGTCACCAGTGTACCTTCGGCCGGATCTCCGGCCTGAGGACGAATAGCCAACGCAACCGCCACGGTGCCGGCCACCGCAATGACAAAAAATAAAACCGCGCCCCATATCACTCCGCGAAGAACTGCGGCTGTTATCGACCCAGTAGGGCTCGCCGGCAAAACCGCCGGGAAGGGATCATTCAGCGCCGAAAAACCGCCGGCCTGGGCCGCCTGGCTCGAAATTGCCTGCGCAGGCAGATCTGAAGGCGGCGCGGCGAACGCATCGTTGATCTTCGTCCACAGGCTTGGAGAAGTTCCGCTCTGCTTTTTCTGTGGCTGCCGCTCCAGTTCCCGCAGCCGTTTGGCAACATTTTTTCGCGTTTCTTTTAACGCCTGTTCAACGTCCCGCGCGGCTTGATTGCGCTGATCACGCGGCAGGTTAGCCAGGTCTTGATCAATATAGGTCAGGTATTGGGCCAGCGCCGCCGGTTCTTCACTTTCCAGTGGATGCGCTTTTATAATCAGGCCGGCCTCAATGCGCGCCCGCTCCAGCTTATTCCAGGCCGCGAAAACCCTCTGCTGCCGCCGGCTGACCTCGTCATAGACAACGCTGCCCTCCGGAAAGGCTCTTTTCTCAGCCAGCAGATTTTTTTCGCGGTCCAGCAAATTGCATAACTCGGCCAATTTCTGCTGGTCATCATCCGGTGAATCTGTAATCGCGTAGGAAGAAAGTGAATTTCTGACCATTTGCGCTTTCAAATTTACAGCTTTTTGCTCAAGCTCTTTTTTGCGCGCCTGCAAGGCGGGCAAAACCTGCGAACTTACTGGCTGCGGAGTTTGTTCAACCACTTCGATTTCGCCGCGCAAATAATCCAGTTCCCACGCGATATTTTTTAAGGATTCTGACAGATCCTTTGGGTCGTTTTTCATCGACTGCAAATAAATCATCCGCAAGTGATCCAGCGCTTGATACTCGTTGGTGCGCAAATTTTCAATTTGCTTTTTTACAATCGCAGTCAGGTTTCCGCGCTGCAGACTGCGAATTTCGGCCTGAATATTGGCCAATTTCATTTCAGTCGCAGATTTTTCCTGGGTTAACCGCAGGTACTGCAATTCTTCACGGGTCACCTGGGCGCCTTCGCGAATCACCGCCTGGGTTTCGTGACCGCTGCTTTCAATTGCACGGGTCAGCTTTTCGGCCACCTTCAAGGCGACATAGCCCTCTCCGCGTTCGACGGTTAAAAACGTGCCGCAGGCAGAACAATTGATATGGTCCAGATCATCCGGAATTGAGATCGGCGCGCCGCATGCCGTGCAATTGAGTTTAGAAATTTTCATCAGAAGCAGTCCTATCCAATTAAAAAGTTACTGATAGCGAAAAATGATGCGTTGGATAAATTTCGTGAGTCAGACTGATTTTTTTTTGAATATGTAATAAATAGTATACAATTCGTTTTCAAAAACAACAGAATTTAATCCGGTCCAGGTTGGATTTTAGCGGATATTAATGGCTGCAAGTGCTGCCCTGGGAAGCTTAGAATATCAACGCTTAAATAAAAAAAATCAAGAGCGTACCAAATCAAGAAATAAAAAGCGCTGCCGAAAAAATCGGCAGCGCTTTTTATTTCTATTCAAACAATTGGAGGCTTACTTATCCAGCCACAAATTGTTCTTTTCCGTCACCACATTGAAGAACCATGAAGCTACCGGATTGTCTTTGACATACGAGCGGGAAGCTTCGAATGGCATGTAGAAGCCCAGCGAAACGGCATAGTATTGGCTGTAAATCTTGTCCGTGGCCTCTTCCAGCAAGGCAGTGCGGGCTTCGGGGTCACTGGTGATATTGGCTTCATCAAGCAGTTTGCCAACTTCTTCGTCACTGTATCCCATCGGAGCGGCGAAACCGGTGGAACCCCACAGGCTGTTCAAACCACCCTCACCGCACCAGCCGGACATGAACATCATCTTATCCAGACCAGCGCTCCAGTCTTCAATGAATTTGCCCATCTCAACTGTTTCCATGTTGACCTTCAGGCCAATGGCGGAAAGCTGCGAGACGATCGCCTCGCCAAAGCGCGGAACGGATGAATAGTTGTAAACTTCAAAGGGGATTTCCAGGGTCTCGCCGTCTTTGTCCAGCAAACCATCACCGTTGGTATCCTCAATGCCCAGCTCTTTGAGCAAGGCCAGGGCTTTGTCAGGATCGTAATCGTAGTATTTTTCACGCAGATCCTCAACATAACCCGGAACACCCGGGCCGGCCGTACCGGCCCCAGAGACTGCCGACACGCCATAAATGGTCGCGTTGATGGCGTCGCCGTCGATCGCGTATGAAATCGCCTGGCGGAATTTCTCTTCTTTGTAGAGATCGTTGTTCATATTGAACATGATCTGGTTCATAATCGGGCAGGTCTGGCGGGTGAGCGTGAAGTTGGTGTCGGAGCTCATGCGTTCCGCATCACTGACCGGCACTGGGCCGGTGTACAGGTCGATTTCGCCGTTTTCCAGAGCAACCATCGCCACACTGTCATCCGGGATGATTTTAAAGGTGATGCCATCCAGGTTGGGCGTAATCCAGTACTGGTCGTTGCGTTCCAGGACAACTGAATCGTCCGGCTTGTAGGACACGAATTTGAACGGGCCGGAGCCAATCGGGTTCATGCCAAACTGGTCGCCGTAAAATTCAACCGCTTCCTGCGGCACAACCGGGATAAAGCTCAAACCACGGGCATTGGTGAAGAGCATGACATCCGGGGCAGAGAGCTTAAGCTGTACGGTATAGGTATCCAGCGCCTCTACGGAAGCGAAAGTACCCATAAAGTCAGCCGGGGTGGCGGCCCCGTCGGTGGTAACGGCGCGGTTAATGGAATAGACCACGTCATCCGCGGTGACTTCGCGGCTCTCACCGGCCGGGAAGACATCATTGCCATCCTGCCACATGGCGCCTTCGCGCAAGTGGAAAATGACGGTGGTGTCGTCGGGCTGCTCCCAAGAGGTGGCCAGATCCGGGACGACTTCCCCATCCACCACACGGAACAGGTTGCTGAAGATATTGGAAACTACGTAGAACGAAGAATCATCAGCAACAAAAATCGGGTCAAAGGTTTTTACAGCCGGAATACCCACCACCAGCGTGCCGCCGGTTTTGGCTTCAACGGCAGTTTCAGCCGTCGGTTCAGGGGTAGAAGTTGGAATGGTGACCGCGGTGGCTTCCTCGGTCGCTGGCGCCTCATCGACCGCGGGAGCGGCGGTGGGGGTTGCCGCGGAGCTGCAAGCCGCCATCAGGACGGCCATCAGCGCCAGGCTGACAATTAACAAATACTTTTTCATGATCTCCTCCTTGGGAAAATAATCAGACAACATGGGATAACAACGAACTCAGGGCAAAAAACCATCACACCTCCGCCCCCGTAAAATCAAATAAATCAGACGGCGCGGGTTCAGGAACGTTGAACCAGGCGCGGATCCAGCGCATCGCGCAGGGCGTCTCCGATGAAGTTAATCGAAAGTACCGTCAGCATAATCGCTACACCCGGAACCACCGACAGCATGGGATTATCACGCAGGAACGGGCGCGCGGCATTCAGCATTGCGCCCCATTCCGGGGTAGGCGGCTGAGCGCCCATGCCCAGGAAACTCAATGAAGAGGCCGCCAGAATAGCGTTGGCCACGCCAAAGGTGGCCTGCACCAGGATGGTGCTGAGACAATTGGGCAGAATGTGGTGGAAAATGATGCGCGAATCACGCGCGCCGATGGCCTGCGCGGACTGGATATATTCTTTCTCACGCTCAACCAGCACCATGCCGCGCATCAGGCGCGCATAGTCAACCCAACTGACCGCCCCCAGTACAATCATCATATTGGTCAGCGATGCGCCCACAATAGACACCACCGCCAGCGCCAGCACCAGAAATGGAAAAGCCTGCATGATGTCCGAAAAACGCATGATGATATTATCGATCACGCCGCCGTAATACCCGCTGATCGCGCCAAGCGTGACGCCAACGGTCGCTGAAATTCCAACCACGATCAGGCCCACCTGCAAGGAGACACGGCTGCCGTAAATCAGGCGGCTGAGTACGTCACGGCCCAGGTCATCCGTCCCTAAAGGATGATTGGGTGAACCCGT
The DNA here is from genome assembly GCA_036822575.1 of Bellilinea sp. Taxonomy (GTDB): domain Bacteria; phylum Chloroflexota; class Anaerolineae; order Anaerolineales; family Anaerolineaceae; genus Bellilinea. Next base: position 170,152 of record DAISHK010000005.1, read on the forward strand.
CGGCAGCATCGCCTCACGGATGTTCATCTTTATCGGGCTTTCCACTGCAATCAGCGGAGCGAAAATTGCCGCCAGAATGGTTATCAATAAAATCACCAGCCCAAGGACGGCGAAAGGATTTTTGTATAAGCGCGCCCAAACCATAATTTGTTTTCCTTTTCTCGTCCTCGCCTAACCAAGGCGGATGCGCGGGTCAACCAGCGTATAAACGATGTCCAACAGTAAATTAACTACCACTACCACACCGGCAAAGACCAGTACGGTACCCATCACAATCGGGTAATCCTGCCGCAGAATGGAATTAACCGCCAGACGGCCCATACCCGGCCAGGCAAAAATCGTCTCCACAATGACCGAACCGCCCAGCAAGCCGGCGAACTGCATGGCCAGCATGGTAATAACGGGAATCAAAGCGTTCGGCAGCGCGTGGCGGAAGATTTCGCGCGTGCGGGTTGCGCCTTTGGCGCGGGCGGTGCGCATATAATCCATGCCCAGCACTTCCAGCATGGAGGAGCGCGTCACACGGGTGACAATCCCCATCAGCATCATCGATAAAGTTACAGAAGGCAGAATCAGCGAGTTAAGCCGGGTCCATATCGGCCCATCGCCGCGCCCCATCGAAGGCAGCAGGCCCATTTGCAGCGAGAAGAATAAAATCAGCATAATGCCGAACCAGAATCCCGGCATTGAAACTCCCAGCAGCGAGAGGGTCATCAGAAAATTATCCAGCAGCGAACCGCGATAAAGCGCGCACAAAATTCCCAGCGGCACACCGATCACAATCACCAGCAGCATGGCGCTGAAAGCCAGTTCCAGGGTTGCCGGAACGCGTGAAAGGATTTCAAAACTGACGTCCGTTTTGCTGGTAATGGATTTGCCCATATCGCCGTGCAGCAAATCATTGAGATAATGCACATACTGCACAGGCACCGGGTCATTTAAACCCAGCTCTTCCCGCATGCGCGCAACAACTTCCGGATCCTGCCCGCGCGGATCAAAGCCAAACTGGATGGTAATCGGATCACCAGGCGCCAGTTGGATGAGAACAAAAGTAAATATTGAAATACCAAGTAAGATCAACGGCATCGTCAGCAGCCGTCGAATGATGTATCTGCCCATGCAGCCTCCTGCTCAGCAACCCCAGCAAAGCCAGGCTTTGCCGGGGTGTTGATTTGAAAAATTGGGGGAGATTGTTAATCCGCCGCCGGAAAACTATTCTTCCAGCGTTTGCAGCGCAATTAAACCGGCCCCCAACTGCACGCGCACCAGTTTTTGAATAGGAATAACAGAATAGGCTAATGCCTGTTCCAGTTCAGCACTTAACGAATCAAAAGCGGTCTTGACTTCGGCCCGGGCGGACATCAATACGGGCAATTCGCCTTTGGCCAGAATTAATTCGTCCACCAGGCGGACGAACATGCCCATCGACAGCAATTGATAGAAGCGGTTGACATCCAGACTGTCAAATTTTTCGGCTACCGTGGCGATCCGCAGCGTTTCCGGGTCGGTTTTGGCCCAGTTTTCTTGCGAGGCGTAATGGTGATCCATCGCCGTCAAATTCTCATCGAAGACACTCTTGAAATCAGATTTTTCGATCAGCTCAGGCTGGATTTTCGCGTACAACTGCTTCAGCATTTCTTGAATACGCCTGGCCTCAGCCGTCATGGCCAGCAAGGCTTCGCGGCGAGTCATTCCGGAAGAAGAATTGTCTTTAATCGCCGGGTTATAGAAATACGGCATTTCGCATACCAGGCCAAACACCTGATTAAATCGCGCCGCATAGGAAATGCTCGAACCGCCGCTGGTCAGCATGGCGGCCGGGTCTGCGCCGGGCATTTGCGCTTCCATGAAATCGTACATATCTTCGGTGCCGATCATTTTGAATACCGCCGGCGAGTACTTGGTGGCGTATGGGACTTCCGCCTCGCCCAAATGCAGCGGTAAATCCTGGCTTTCGACCAGCTTGTAGAAAGGCTGGTACATACTCGATTGATCGCGGGTCAGGTACAGATAAGCGCCGCCAAAGCCAGAATTATGCAGCGAATAGATAAATTCAGGCTTAACCGTTTCAATCAGCCCCATCAACGCCTGTGTTTCTGGGATAGGCTGGTTGAAAGAATAGGTCTTGTAATTTACCGGGAAGGTCCACTCGACCTGCAAAGAGGACGGCGGGCGGTAGAAATTGCTGGCGTAATTGGTGATGGTAAAGGGACCCTTCATCCAGCCTTCATTGAGCTTTCCGCCATCCGGGTCCACGCATTTAACGATATACCAGGTATAGCCCAACTCTGCCCGCAAGGCAGCGTCTTCCGCCAGTTTGGTCGTCAGAAACTCAAGCATCATCGAGCCGATGGGCTCGTTGGGATGCGGCATGGCGAATACCAGCGCGTTCTTCGGGCCGTTGCCGATTTTTAACGCTTCGATCGGATAATTCTTTTTGGAATGGCCGATCGGAATCAACGTAACCGTTTCGGGATATTTTTCAACCAGTGCATGCGCGGATTGGCGCAGCTCGTCGATGGTAAGGAATTCTTTGTAGTCAGGAACCTGATTGAGAATTTGATCAATGAATTGCGGTGTAATTTTTGACATTTGCTAGTTTCTCCCAGGAATATATCGATCCATCCATTCCAGAAGCGCTTCGTTCTGGACTTTGCGCATTTCCGGCGAACCCATCACTGCCATCATATGGCCGCCTCCTGGGAAACGCACCATCTCCACCGGACACCCTTCCGCTTTGAGCACGGTATAGAACTGCTCCGATTGTTCCGGCGGGCAGCGGTGATCCGCCTCGCCGACCAGGAACAGCGCCGGGGTGGTACACTGATGGGCATAGGTAATTGGCGACAACCGCTGATAAACCTGCGGCACCTCATGCGGCTTCCCGCCCGTGTTGCGGATCATGAACCAGGCGCTGATATCGCTGGTTCCGTACATGCTGGCCAGGTTGGTAACCGGGTTTTGCGGAACAGCCGCTTTGAAACGCCCGGTATGGCCGATGATCCAACAGGTCATATACCCGCCGTAGGACAGGCCAAACACGCCTAAGCGCTCCGCGTCTGCCCAACCCTTCTCAATGGCGGCGTCCACGCAGCGCATTAAATCGTCATAATCCAGACTGCCCCAATCCTGGTTGATCGCCTGGCAGAAGGCATCGCCATAACCGGTGGAACCATGCGGATTGGCATACAGGACCGCATAGCCGGCGCTGGCCAGCATTTGAAAGTCATAACAGTAGGCGTAGCCGAAGGCTTCCTGCGGCCCGCCATGAATAGCCAGCAAGGTGGGAAATGGCCCTTCCCCGGCGGGTTTTAGCAGCCAGGCCTGCACCTGATCGCCATTGCGGCTGGTGACTGCCAGGTCTTTCAGTTCGAAGGCCGGCCACTCGGCCATTAATTCCGCGTTCAGGTGCGTCAACTGCTTTTCCTGGCTGCCGTCCGCCGCGCAGACCCACAAATCGGCCGGAGAGAACGGCGTTCCGACCGCGTACAGCAGACGCTCCGGCGAAGCGCCCAGCAGCGAACAAACCCGGCCGCCGCTTAAAAGCGCATCAACCTGTTCCTCACTATACAAAGCTACGCGCACCACGTTAGTCTCGCCGTGGCGCTGCGCGCTGACCAAAACAGATTTTCCATCCGGGGTCAGGATCAATTCGGGGGCAAACAAACCGCGCAGCACTTCCGCCAGGTCAACATCAATTGCGCCGGCAATTTCACCCTCATAGCCCAAAGTGCGGCATTGCGGTTCACCGCCCGCCAGATCATACGTCCACAAATCCCATAAGGTGCCGTTGGCCGAAGCATAACTTTGACCAACAAAGGCCAGCGACTTGCCGTCCGCCAGCCAGGCGGCCGCCAGGGCATAACCCCAGCCGTTGAGCGGGTCCAGAACTTCACCGCCCAGCCGGGCCACTTTCAAGCGTGGCATGGTCAGGCTGCTGGCCGGGTCAAGGGCGGCCGTGAAGGCCAGGGAGCCGCCATCCGGTGACCAGACCGGCGCGCTGTTGCTGAAATCATCCTGAGTAACCTGCTCAACCGCGCCATCCGCCAGGGTTAAAACAAAAATATCCTGGCTGGCCGGCTGCGTAAGCCCCACTTCATTAAATCGATAGACCGGGCGTGTAACCCGATACGGCTGGGTGGTATCCACCGGCTGGCCGGTGACAGCGGTAAAGGCAATCCGCTTTCCATCCGGCGACCAGACTGGCCCGCCGCTGACGCCTTTTTCCAATGTCGTCAAAGGCTGCGCCTCACCACCGGCCAGGGCCAGACGGTAAATTTGGGGCGCGCCGGCGCGCGTGGAAAGGAAGGCGATGCTGTTTCCATCCGGCGCCCAGGTGGGGTTGAAATCACGCCAGGCCCCCCAGGTCAGGCGTTCTAGCGCGCCGCTTTCCAGGTCCACCCGCCACAATGAGCTGGTTTCATTGCCGCCGTCCGCATCCCCAGCGGATATGCACATCACGGCCTGAGATGCATCTGGAGAAAGAACAGCGTCCTGCAATAATTTGAGTTGAAAGATACCTTCTGGCGATAAACGCGAAGAGGCGGGCGAATTCATGCGACACTCCAAGCTATAGTATTCGGTGGAAAGGCTCAATTCTTCAGGGATGATTTTTTCGGGATACGAAAGGAGGCGGATTAAACCAGCACAATCCAGTTACAACCAAAAATTATTCAGCCAGAACACGTACCAAAAAATTTTCTCACCTGAACAGTTCTCGGATTAAACGCTCAATATTGTCTGCTGCAATGAGGTTGCAAAAAACAGAACAAGCAAATTCTTGCGGAGATAATTTGTCGGGCGGTTTTAATACCAAGAGGGACGATAAATAATTACCGTGAGTTGATTATACAATGTCCAGGGATGACCGGCAAGAATAAATTACAAAATCCATAGAATCTTTATGTTTCTCACCGTATTCTAATCATGCTGCCAGCCGTTTTGCGTCACGAACCGGTTCAGCTACCGCTGAGACTGCGAAATAGCACTTTACCCTCAAAACAAAAAATTAAGACCCTCCCTTGACAAGGCTCTCAAATCAAGGATAATTAATCTAGCTTTATGCGCTAAAAGGCAATGACGGAGAAAAGTAAGCCGGCGGAAACCGCCAGGGAGGCAGGGGCATTGACTGAAACCCCCGCTCGCTCGAAACCGGACGAAGTTCTCTCCCGAGCCGCTCTGGGGAAGGCCCACGTGGGCTGGTAGTCAGAGACGCAAGACCAGCGTTACCGGGTCCGCCAATCGTCGCATGACCGTTGGTCTGAGCGGGCTGCCTGCACGGCGGCCAAGAAGGGTGGTACCACGGGAATAGTCCCGTCCCTTTACCGGGGACGGGATTTTTTATTTTGGAGGAAGAATGACCGACGAAGTGAATATTTTTGGCGAACTGGATCTAATCCAGCAGGCCGGGCTCGAGGCTCTCAAAGCCGTCAACAGTGAAAGTGAACTACAAGCCTGGCGCAGCGCCCATTTGGGCCGCAGCGCGCCTGTCATGCAGGTCTTTTCACGGATGGGCCAGATAGCCAAAGAAGAGCGCCAGGCCGTTGGACAAAAAGCCAACCAGGTCAAAGTGGCCCTGGAAGCTGCCCTCGAAAGTGAAGGCGCGCGCATCCGCGCCGCTGAGCTGGAGCATAAGCTGGCCAATGAGCGGCTGGATATCAGCCTGCCCGGCCGGCGCGAGCCGTTTGGCCGCCTGCATCCCGCCACGCGCGTGCTGAATGAGATTTGCCAGATCTTCGGCGAAATGGGCTTTCAGATTTACCGCTCGCCAGAAGTAGAGACCGACGAGATCAACTTCGAGCTGCTCAATATCCCGGCGCATCACCCGGCGCGCGACCTGTGGGATACCTTCCATACCACGCAGCCCGGCGTTATCCTGCGCACGCACACCTCCCCCGGCCAGATTCGCGCCATGCACGAAATGGCGCCCAACCCTGTCCGCGTCATTCTGCCGGGCATGGTGTATCGCTACGAGCAGACCAACGCCAGCCATGAAATGCAGTTCGACCAGGTCGAGCTGCTGGCCGTCGGGCGCAATATCACCATGGGCGACCTGCGCGGCACCATTGACGGGTTTGTGCGCCGCATGTTCGGCGACCATGTGCGCACGCGCCTGCGCCCCTCCTACTTCCCCTTCACCGAACCGAGCGCGGAAGTGGATATGGAATGCTTCATCTGCGGCGGCAAAGGCTGCGCTGTATGCAAAGATTCCGGCTGGCTGGAAATCGGAGGATGCGGTATGGTGCACCCGATCGTCCTGCAAAACGGCGGTTATGATCCGAAAGAATTCTCCGGCTTCGCCGCCGGTTTAGGACCCGAACGCATCGCCATGCTGAAGTACCATATTGACGATATCCGTTACTTCTGGGGCAATGATGTGCGCTTTCTGGAGCAGTTCTAACCGGCGATTTAGTAGAGAATTCTAGCGAGGAAATCCAATGCTTGTACCCATTTCATGGTTGAAAGATTACATCGATATTGATCTGCCGCTGCTGGATCTGGCCAAAGCCCTCACCATGGCCGGCCTGGAAGTGGAAGAGATTAAACTGGTTGGTTTACCCGATCCGTACGCGGGCAGCGCGCCCGATGCGCCGCGCGAATTCAAAGTCAGCGGCCTTTCCTGGGCAGCCGATAAGTTCGTGGTTGCCCAAATCAATGAGGTGCTGCCGCATCCCAACGCGGACCGCCTGGTGCTGTGCAAACTGGACGACGGCACCGGCGAATTGATTGTTCTGACCGGCGCGCCTAACCTGTACGACTATAAAGGCACCGGCCCCCTGGCAAAACCGATTAAAGTGGCTTACGCCCGCGAAGGCGCAGTGCTTTACGACGGCCACCAGCCCGGCCTGGTGCTGACGACCCTCAAACGCGCCAAAATTCGCGGGGTAGATTCCTTCTCGATGGTCTGTTCCGAGAAGGAACTGGGCATTTCAGAAGAACACGAAGGCATCATCCTGCTGGATGACGACGCCCCCACCGGCATGCCGCTGGTTGAGTACATGGGCGACGCCGTGCTGGAAATCTCCATGCTGCCCAATATGATCCGCGACGCAGCTATGATCGGCATCGCCCGCGAGCTTTCCGCCCTGACCGGCAAGCCGCTGCACCTGCCCAAGCCGGCCCTGCCGGCCGGCGGTCCCTCACTGAAGGGCAAAGTATCCATTCAAATCACCGATCCGGCCCTCAACCAGCGTTTCGCGGTTGGCATGCTTGCCGGGGCGGAACCGCGCCCCAGCCCCTACTGGGTGCAGCGCCGTCTGCGCATGGCTGGCATGCGCCCGATCAATTCAATCGTGGACGCCACCAATTACGTCATGCTGGAGCTGGGCGAACCGCTGCACGCCTTCGATTACGATGTGCTGGTGCAGCGCGCCAACGGCGCCGCGCCGACCATCATCACCCGCGCCGCCGAACCCGGCGAAAAATTAACCACCCTTGACGAAGTTGAACGGACGCTGGAGCCTTTCACCATTCTGGTGACCGACACCGCGGGACCGCTTTCACTGGCCGGCGTGATGGGCGGCCTCGAATCGGAGGTTACCGATACCACCCGCAATGTTCTGCTGGAAGGCGCCAGCTGGAATTTCATCAACGTGCGCCGCACAGCCTTCACCCAGCGGCTGACCTCCGAGGCCGGCTATCGCTTCTCACGCGGCATTCACCCGGCGCTGGCTTCCGAGGGCGTTCTGCTCGGTTTGCAGCGTATGGCTGACTGGAGCGGCGGCACGCTCTACAGCGATATGGTCGATGAGTACCCCGCCCCGCCGCAGCACCCGGAGGTGGCCCTCAACACACACGACGTGGTGCGCATCCTGGGCATTGAGTTGAGCGCGCAGGAGATCGCCGCACTGCTCACTCGCCTGGAATTCACCTGCCGTATTGACGGCGACACCGTCTATGCGGTGACCCCGCCGCACCGTCTGGATATCGGCGAAGGCGTAATCGGCAAAGCCGACCTGCTCGAAGAAGTGGCGCGGATTTACGGTTACGAACGCATCCCCACCCGCCGCCTGCCGGATGAACTGCCCGCGCCGCGCACCAATACAGCCCTGGAAATGGAAGCCCAGATTCGCAATTTGCTGGCGCGCCTGGGATTGCAGGAAGTCATCAACTACCGCATGACCAACCCAGAACGCGAAGCGCGCCTGGATGCGGCCGCCGGCCCGCAGCCAGAACGCGCCTATATCCACCTCAAGAACCCGCTTTCCCCCGAACGGTCAGTGATGCGCCGCAGTCTGCTGGCCTCAATCCTCGACCTGACGGAGAAAAACGCACGCATCAGCGAGCGTCTGGCGCTCTTCGAAATCGGCCCGGTCTTCCTGCCTGAGTTAGGCGACGTACTGCCGGCCGAGCCGCAGCGCCTGGCGATTGCCCTGACCGGTTTGCGCACCCTGCCCGCCTGGGACCTTCCAGCCGGTGCGCCGCTCGACTTCTTCGACCTGAAAGGGATTGTCGCTGGCCTGGTCGAAAGCCTGCACATTGAGGACGTCCAATACAAGCCCGCCGCCCACCCGGCTTTCCACCCTGGAAAATGCGCCGAAGTGTACGCCGGCGAAAGTCTGCTGGGCGTCTTCGGTGAACTGCACCCGCAGGTCAAGGCCCAGTACGACTTCCTCAGCCCGGCGGTTTTGGCCGCGGATTTCGACCTGGCCGCTTTAACCGCCGCCAGCACCAATCACTACAACGTCAGCGCCATTCCGGTCTTCCCGGCTACCCTGGAAGACATCGCCGTAATCGTGGATGAGACCGTCCCTGCCGGCGATGTGGAAGCGCTCATCCGCCAGACCGGCGGCAAGCTGCTGCGCGAAGTGCGTCTGTTCGATATCTTCCGCAGCGAACAAATCGGCGCCGGGAAGAAGAGCCTGGCCTACAGCCTGACCTATCAGGCCGCCGATCACACCCTCAGCGCCAAAGAGGCCGAACAGATCCGCCATAAGATCGTCAAACGGCTCGAATTCGCCCTGGGCGCAAAACTGCGCACCGCGTAGTCACTTTTCGATAAACAAAAACGGCTGGACTGCCAAAGCGTCCAGCCGTTTTTTTATATTAACCCTCAGTTCAGGATCAGCAGACCCCTCGCCAACCCCTCCCCGAACGCCTGTTCCTTTTTGTTCGGTCAATATATCCCTCGGAAAAAAGGGTTTTGGGAAAGGGCCAGTCAGAATGAAACCGAACTCGCGTCAGCTTAGGATCGTTAATCCAGCAGATCAGAGAAAAGCGCTGTACTCAGGTAACGCTCGCCAAAGTCGGGCAGCAGAACCACGATCAATTTACCGGCGTTTTCAGGGCGTTTGGCTAATTGGACTGCCGCCCAGGCCGCCGCGCCTGAAGAAATCCCAACCAGCAGCCCTTCTTCCCTGGCCAGCCGGCGGGCCATTTCAAGCGCCGCCTCGTTGGGCACGCGGATGACCTCATCGTAGATGCCGGTATTGAGCACATCCGGCACAAAACCGGCCCCGATGCCCTGAATGGCATGCGGGCCCTTCTGACCGCCGGAAAGTACCGGTGAACCCTCCGGCTCAACCGCCGCTACCCTGACGCCGGGTTTGAGGCTTTTGAGCACCTCACCCACCCCGGTGATGGTGCCGCCGGTGCCAATTCCGGCCACAAACAGGTCCACCTTGCCGTCCGTATCACGCCAAATCTCTTCCGCAGTGGTCTTGCGGTGAATTTCCGGGTTGGCCGGGTTCTTGAATTGCTGCGGAATAAAATAATGATCCGGGTCACTGGCGACCAGGTCCTCAGCGCGTTTAATTGCGCCGGGCATCCCCTCCGCGGCCGGGGTTAAGATCAACTCAGCGCCGTAAGCGCGCAGCAAGGCGCGCCGTTCCTTGCTGAATGATTCAGGCAGGAAAATCTTCAGCTGATAACCGCGCGCGGCGGCCACAAAAGCCAGGGCGATGCCGGTGTTGCCGCTGGTCGGCTCCACAATGATCTTGTCGTGGGTCAGCGCCCCGGATTTTTCCGCAGCGTCGATCATGGCCACGCCAATGCGGTCCTTGACGCTGTTCGCCGGATTATAGTATTCCAGCTTGGCCGCCACGCGCGCACCCGCGCCTTCAGTGACGCGATTCAGGGCAACCAGGGGGGTGTTTCCGACCAATTCAGTTACATTCTCTGCTATTTTCATCGTTCTGCTCCTAAATGAACCTCTTGAAGAGGAAGTTTGATTTAATTAAATCCATTCAATCGTTCTGGATCTCATCCGGCCTGACGGCCGTTCAGCCAGTTGTTCTTTCGGCAAAGGCGGGGGGGGTATTTGACGCGCTGTACAGTTCTCCTTTTGCGAAATGAATAAATAAAAAAGCCCGAGAGCAACGCTCGGGCTTCCTTTTTCTATACGAGCGCTCCCAAAATCAATTTCTGGGGAGCGCATCGCCCTGTTCAACAGGGCTTGCGGATCAACTCACGCGAAAAGAACCTGTTGAAGGTGATTACTCTCCCCACCTCGGACAGGTACAGACGGAAATCAATGTTTCAATTCCGGTGAATTTTATCCTGATTTTTACCATGCGCTATTTATAGGCCTTTTGATAATATTTGTCAAGAAATTGACGAATATTCTAAGAAACTAGCCTTCAATGGCTCTCGCCGGCCGGCTTTTGCGGCGGATAGCGGTAAACAATCGCCAGCCCGCCTTCGGCCGTCTCACGATAAACATGCGGCAGGTCATGGCCGGTGCGTTTCATCACTTTAACCACCTCGTCAAAAGAGATGCGGTGACTGCCATCCGAATACAGGGCAAAGGCGGCGCAATCGACGGCGCGCATGGCGGCGAAAGCGTTGCGCTCAATGCAGGGAATTTGCACCAAACCATTGACCGGGTCGCAGGTCAGTCCCAGGTGATGTTCCAGCCCCATTTCGGCCGCGTATTCAATCTGGCGGATCGAGCCGCCCATCAATTGCGTGGCGGCCGCGGCCGCCATTGCGCAGGCTGAGCCGACCTCGCCCTGACAGCCCACTTCCGCGCCAGAGATCGAGGCGTTCTTCTTGATCAAATTGCCGATTAAACCGGCCGTGGCCAATGCGTGCAGTAGACTGCGCTCCGGCGCGGGCAGCGTATCCTGCGTGTGCCGCAGCACTGCCGGCAGCACCCCGGCCGAGCCGCAGGTCGGCGCGGTGACGATCTCCCCACTGACCGCGTTCTCCTCGGCGACTGCCAGCGCGTAGGCCGGCAGAAAGCCCTCTTTCTTCAGGTTTCCGCCGGTGACTTGAATTTTGCGGTAAACCGTCCAGGCATGACGCGGCAGCCCCAACCCGCCGGGCAGCACACCCTCGGCGCTCAGGCCGCGCTCGATGCTGTTCATCATTACCCGCAAGATTTCAGCAAGAAAATCCCAAATTTGCGGGCCTTCGTTTTCTTCAACAAATTCCCAGAATGTCTTACCCTCTCCGGTGCAATAGCGCAGGATATCCTGCATATTGCTCAGCGCGTAAACCGTACGGGTTTCAAGCGTCTCGCCTTCCGCGCGGATAGCGCCGCCGCCCACGCTGTAACCGCGCCAGAAATCCAGGCGCTGACCGTTGGCGTCCAGCGCTTCGAACTCCATACCGTTGGGGTGCTCCGGCAAGGCCTCCTCCGGCTTCCACACCAATTCCACAGGGAGCGGGGCGAAGGCGGCTTGCAGGGCCACATCGGTACGGTGACCGCGTCCGGTAGCCGCCAGGCTGCTGTAGAGCGTGGCGCGGTAGGCTGCCGCCTGCGGCGTGCCCGCGCGGAATTGTTCCGCGGCATGGCGCGGCCCCATCGTGTGGCTGCTGGACGGCCCGTAGCCGACTCGGAATATTTCAGTTATTGATTGCATGCACATGGACCTTTCCAGGCTATTATAGCCGGGAATTGTCCTTTGCTGCACAGCGCCGCCAACAGTGATAAGATTATTTTCATTCTAATCAGCGTATGCGCTGATTAGGCGGCAGATTATTTGTAAGGAGTTTTTCCGCATGTCCGCACACACTGACGCGCAGCCAATCCGCATTGGCCAGCGCGCTGCCCATTTTCAAGAATCGGTCATCCGCGAAATGACCCGCCTGGCAGAAGACGTCGGCGCGCTGAACCTCTCGCAGGGGCTGCCAGATATGCCCACGCCCGCAGCGGTAAGCGCAGCCGCGGCCGCCGCCATCACTGCCGGTGAAAACCAGTACACCTACCCTTTCGGCGTGACGCCCTTCCGTCAGGCGGTGGCGCGAAAAACCGCCGCCTACAATCAAATTGCCTGCGATCCAGATGAGAACGTCACCATCACCTGCGGGGTGAGCGAGGCCATGGCCAGCGTGATCTTCGCGCTGACTGAGCCAGGCGACGAAGCCATCATCTTCCAGCCCTGGTATGAAAACTACGTGCCCGATTGCTTGATGGCCGGCGTCAGGCCCGTCTTTGTGCCCCTGCACGAACCGGACTATAGTTTTGACCCCGCCGAATTGCGCGCCGCCTTCACCAACCGCACCCGGTTGGTACTCTTCAATAGTCCGCACAACCCCACCGGGCGCGTCTTCACCCGCGCCGAATTGAGCGAGATTGCCCGCCTGTGCCAGGAATTCGGCGTGATCGCGGTGACGGATGAAATTTACGAATACATCCTGTATGCCGGCCACACGCATATCAGTCTGGGTTCGCTGCCCGGCATGGAAGACCGCTGTGTCACCCTCAGCGGACTGGGCAAGACCTTCGCCGTAACCGGCTGGCGCGTCGGCTGGGCTGTGGCCCATGCCGACCTGACCGCTCAGATCCGCAAGGTGCACGATTACCTGACCATCTGCGCGCCGGGGCCTTTTCAATACGGCGGCATCGCCGCGCTGGCGCTTGACGAACAGTATTATCAGCGCATGCGCGCGGAATACGCCCATCAGCGCAGCCGGCTGCTGGAAGCCCTGAGCGCCGGCGGGTTCACCTACACCGCTCCGCAGGGCGCTTACTACGTTATGGCGGATTTCTCCGCCATCGATTGGCCGCGCAGCCGCTACACCCGCCCGGAGTGGAAACTGGACCGCGCCTTCGCTGAATATTTGATCCGCGAGATCGGCGTGGCCGGCGTGCCCGGTTCCAGCTTTTACACCGGCAGCGGCGGAGAAACCCGCATCCGCTTCAACTTCGCCAAGCAAGACAGCGTTATGGCAGCCGCCGCTGAACGGCTGCGCACTGCAGGAGTCTGACCAGCGCTCACATTCTGTCAATTCGGGCCAATTTCGTCAAACCAATCGCGTCAAAGGCTTGCCGTTTGCTGCAACCTGTGTTAACATCGGGCATCATGAATTCCGCCATGCGCTTTCATCTGCATCATCATTGCTTCACCCCACCCATTCTCGGTTAGGGCAGTTTTGAGTTCGCAGCACGAAAGCTACACAGCGCAACCTTAAGAGGCTCCCAACCGGGAGCCTCTTTTATTTTCCATCGCCTCTGGAGGTTATTTTGAACGATCAATGGTCCGGTGTCCGCCTGGGTTTGCCCAGCAAAGGTCCTTTAGGAGAATCTACCCTGGCCCTGCTGGATCAGGCCGGGATGAAAGTGGTCAAGCCCAGTCTGCGCCAATATGTGGCGTCCGTCCCCACCCTGCCCGGCCTGACCGTATTGTTTCAGCGCCCAGGCGATCTGGTCACCAGTGTACGCGAAGGCAGCCTGGATTTCTGCATCACCGGCCTGGATGTGTACGCCGAGCAAATCAGCGCCCAGGATCCGGTGATTCCGATTCACGCCGGGTTGGGTTATGGGCATTGCACGCTGAACCTGATCGTGCCGGAAATGCTGCAAAATATCAATTCATGCGCGGATCTGGCCGCCTGGCAGCAATCTCTGGAACGGCCGCTGCGCGTGGCCACCAAATTTCCCAATGTGACCCGCGGCTTTCTGCAGGAACGCGGCCTGCAGAATTTCGAGCTGATTCACGCCGAAGGCACCCTGGAGATCGCCCCCACCATCGGTTCCGCCGACCTGATCGCCGACCTGGTTTCTTCCGGCAACACCCTGCGCGAAAACCATCTCAAACGTCTGGCAGACGGGCAGATTCTGGCCTCGCAGGCCTGCCTGATCGCGAATAAGAATAATCTCAAAAACAAACCTGAAGCGCTGCGCATGGCGCGCCAGATTCTGGAATTTATTGTGGCCTACCTGCGCGCCTCCGAATGCGTTTCCGTTTTTGTCAATATGCGCGGCGAATCGCCGGAAAGCATTGCCGAGCTGATGTTCACCCAGCCCTTGCTGAGCGGACTGCAGGGGCCGACCATTTCACCGGTGATTGCCCCCAGCCGGCCGGAAAAATGGTTCGCCGCGCACCTGGTGGTGCGCAAAGCCCGATTGAGCGAGGTGATCGGCGAACTGCGCCAGATTGGCGGCAGCGGCGTGGTGGTTTCGCCGGTCAGCTATATCTTTGAAGAGGAACCGCTGGAATACCGCCAGATGATCGCCCGCCTGGAGGAGGAAGCATGAGCGCTTTGCCCGCGGTGCGCAGTCATATTCTCAGCCTGCCGCCCTACGAACCCGTGCTGCCGGTTGCCCGCCTGGCGCAAACCTATCACCTGGAACCCGGTGCACTGGTCAAGTTAGACGCCAACGAGAACCCGTACGCGCCCTTTGATTTCATCCAGGCCGCGCTGGCTGATCTGAGCAATACCAACCGCTATCCTGATCCGGAAGCCAGCCGGCTGCGCGCTGAATTGAGCGCCTGGTTGGGTGTGCCCGCCGAAAATCTGCTGGCCGGGGCCGGCGCGGATGATCTGATTGACCTGCTGATGCGCCTGTTCCTTGAACCCGGCAATACCATTCTCAACTGCCCGCCCACCTTTGGCATGTATGCCTTTGACGCCGATTTGCAGCGCGCGCAGGTGATCAACGTTGCCCGCCGGGCAGATTTCAGCCTGGATCTGGCAGCCATTGAGCGCGCCGCCGCCCAATTCCAGCCCAAATTGATCTTTGTCACATCGCCCAACAACCCGGATGGCAGCCTGCTGGCTCCAGCCGATCTGGAACGACTGCTGGCTCTGCCGGCGGTGATTGTGCTGGATGAAGCCTATGTGGAATTTGCCGCGCCCGGCACGAGTGTCATCCAGCAAGTGCCCCAGCGTGAAAACCTGGTGGTGCTGCGCACGTTCAGCAAATGGGCCGGGCTGGCCGGGCTGCGCATTGGCTACGGCGCTTTCCCTGCCTGGATCATTGCCCAGCTTTGGAAGATCAAACAGCCCTACAATGTATCCGTAGCCGCCGAAACGGCCGCCGTGGCGGCCGTCCAGAACGCCGCGCAATTAGACTCGGCCGCGCAATGGATTATCGCGGAACGCGAGCGTTTTTCCGCTGAACTGAGCCGCCTGCCGGGCGTGGTCGTCTATCCCTCGCAGGCTAATTTTCTGCTGCTGCGCCTGAGCGGCATGGATGCCGCGGTCCTTAAGCAGACCCTGGCGCAGCAGGGCATTTATGTCCGTTATTTCAATAAACCCGGCCTGCAAGACTGCATTCGCATCAGCGTTGGCCGGCCAGAAGACAGCCAAAAAGTGCTCGCGGCCTTGCAAAGCCTGGCCTGAAGGGAAAAGCCCATGCGCAGCGCTGAAATTCACCGCAAAACCAACGAAACCGATATTTTCGTCCGAATGGACCTGGACGGCGCCGGCCGCCACACCGTCAAGTCCGGTATCCCTTTCTTCGACCATATGCTCAACCACCTGGCCGTTCATAGCCTGATTGATCTGGAAGTTCAAGCCACCGGCGACCTGGAAATTGATACGCACCACACCGTAGAAGACTGCGCCATTGTCCTCGGACAGGCGCTGGATCAGGCCCTGGGCAATCGCGCCGGCGTCACCCGCATGGGTTCCGCCTATGTGCCTATGGATGACACCCTGGCTTTCGTCAGTCTGGACCTCTCCGGTCGGCCATACGCCGTTCTGAAAACACTCTGGAACCGGCCGGTCGTCGGTGGAATGGACACCAGCCAGATCGACCACTTCATTGAATCGTTCGCCTTTTCTTCCCGCACCACCCTGCACGCCCAAATTCTCTATGGGCGCGACGACCACCACGGCGCAGAAGCGCTCTTCAAGGCGCTTGGCCGCGCGCTGTACGCCGCCGTCACCATCGATCCGCGCCGCGCCGGCGTCATCCCCAGCACGAAAGGCAGCCTGTGATGATTGCATTGATCGATTATGGCATCGGCAATCTGCACTCGGTCGCCAAAGCCATCCAGAAAGCTGGCGGGCAGGTGGTGGTGACCGGCAACGCGGAGGTGATTCTCAGCGCGCAGAAGGTGGTGCTGCCGGGCGTCGGCGCGTTCGGCGACGGCATGCGCGTGCTTCAGGAACGCGGACTGGTGGCTCCTCTGCATGAATTAGCCGCGCGCGGAACCCCCCTGCTGGGCATCTGCCTGGGCATGCAGCTGATGTTTGAGAGCAGCGCGGAACTGGGCGACCATCCCGGGCTGGGCTTGCTGCCCGGACGGGTGCTGCACTTTCCCCCCAGTGACCTGAAAGTTCCGCAAACCGGCTGGAATCAACTCAGCTTTCCGCAGGAAAATCCGCTTACGCGCGGGCTGGAAGCCGGCTGCTACGCCTATTTCAACCACAGTTATTATTGCGCCGCCGCCAACGTGGAAGACGTGATCGCCGTGACCGATTACGGCATCGATTACCCCAGCATGGTTGCCCGCGGCAATCTCTATGGGGCACAGTTCCACCCGGAAAAAAGCCAGGGCGTCGGTCTGACCATCCTGCGCAATTTTGTGGAGGTGTGCGCGTGACTGCCTTCGCCCTTTACCCCGCAATTGACCTGCACGAAGGGCGCGTGGTGCGCCTGGTGCAGGGTGACCTTAACCGCCAGACCACCTACGGCGACGACCCGGCCGCTTTTGCCCGGCGCTGGTTTTCCGCCGGAGCGGAGTGGCTGCACCTGATCAACCTGGACGGCGCTTTTGAACAGTCCGCGGACGCCAATTTGAAAGCGCTGCAAGCCATCCTGGCCGTTCAGCGCAGTGAGTTTCCGCAGGCGTGCATCCAGTTCGGGGGCGGCGTGCGCAGCCTGGAAATGATCCGCCAGGTCCTGGAAGCCGGCGTGACGCGCGTCATCCTTGGCACCGCGCTGGTCACCGACTGGAAGTTGGTTGAACAGACCGTGGCTGCTTTCGGCGCGCAGCGCCTGGCGGCCGCTATGGATGTCCAGCAGGGCCAGGTCAGCATCCGCGGCTGGGTTGAGCAAAGCCCGTGGACGCCGCTGGCGCTTGGTCAGCGCCTGGTGACGGCCGGCATCCGCACCATGATTTACACCGATATCGCCCGCGACGGCACCGGCGCCGGCGCGAATCTGGATACCGCCAGAGATTTAGCCGTCACCTGCGGCGCTGATGTGATTCTTTCCGGCGGCATCGCGCGCCTGGAAGAGATCCGCCAGGCGCAGGCAGCCGGAATGGCCGGCGTGATCATCGGCCGCGCGCTTTACGCCGGCGATTTCACCTTGGAACAGGCTTTGGAGGTTCAGCATGCTGGCTAAACGCATCATTCCCTGCCTGGACGTCAAAGACGGCCGGGTGGTTAAAGGCATCAATTTTGTTTCACTGCGCGACGCCGGTGATCCGGTTGAACAGGCCAGTCTGTACGATGGCATGGGCGCGGACGAACTGGTCTTTCTGGATATTTCCGCCAGCCCGCAGGGCCGCCGGACCACGCTGGATATGGTCCAGCGCGTGGCCGAACGGGTTTTCCTGCCGCTGACGGTCGGCGGCGGCATCCGCGATGTGGAAGATATGCGCGCCGCCTTGCTCTCCGGGGCGGATAAAGTCAGCCTCAACACAGCCGCCTGCCTCAACCCGGAAATCATCACCGCCGGGGCAGAACGCTTCGGCAGCCAGTGCATCATCCTGGCGGTGGACGCGCGCCGCAATGAGCAGGGCGGCTGGACCGTCTTTACCCACGGCGGGACGCGCGCCACCCGCATGGACGCCCGCGACTGGATCGTGCGCGCCGTCGGACTGGGCGCCGGTGAGATCCTGCTCACTTCGATGGACAGCGACGGGGTGCGCAACGGCTATGACGTGGAGTTGACCCGACAGGTGGCCGAAAGCGTCAACGTGCCGGTTATCGCCAGCGGCGGCGCTGGCCGGCTGGAGCACTTTGCTGATGTCCTAACCGCCGGCAAGGCTGACGCGGCCCTGGCCGCCACCCTTTTCCACGATAAGCTGCTCACCATCCGCGAGGTCAAGCTCTTTCTGGCCGAACGCGGCATCCCGGTGCGCCTGCTGGCTGACAAAGATTGGCGGACTGAATGATGCAGTTCAAATATGATTCCCAAGGGTTGATTCCGGCGGTCGTACAGGATGTGCGCGATAACGCCGTCTTGATGGTGGCCTGGATGAACGCCGAATCACTGGAACGCACCCGCCAGTCAGGGCTGGCCTGTTTCTGGTCGCGCTCTCGGCAGCAATTGTGGACCAAAGGCGAAACCTCCGGCAATACGCTGAAGGTCGTCGAGATGCGCGTGGACTGCGACGCCGATACCCTGCTGCTGCGCGTTGAACCGGCCGGACCGGCCTGCCATACCGGCGCGCGTTCCTGCTTTTATCGCCGCTTAGACGATGACTTTGAACCCATTTCACTTGAATAAAGGATGACTTACCATGCTCCAGCAATTATTTGAAATTATTGAAGACCGCAAACAAAACCCGGCCGAAGGCTCTTACACCTGCCAGCTTTTCCAGATGGGCGAGGATGAAATCCTCAAGAAAATTGGTGAAGAATCGGTGGAAGTGATTCTGGCGGCCAAAGCTCAGGGCGACGAGCGCCTGCTCAATGAACTGGCTGACCTGACCTACCACAGTCTGGTTCTGCTCTCGCTGCGCGGACTGACGCCGCAGGATGTAGCCGCTGTGCTGGAAGAGCGTCACAAACCGCGCGGCCAGGCGTAACCTGCCATTTTGCTGGTCTGGCGGATAGCCAGCCAAATATCAACGTTGGATAGGCTTTTCATTAAAGGTTAATCAGAATGCAGATTCTGCTCTTTGACATGGACGGCGTGCTGATTGAGCCGCACGGCTATCATGCGGCCCTGCGCGATACAGTGCGCAAATTGGGCCGCCTGTGCGGCTTTCCAGACGCGGATTTGAGCGAGGAAGACATCGCCGCTTTTGAGTCGGCCGGCGTTTCCAGTGAATGGGATTCTTCGGCAATGTGCCTGGCGCTGCTGCTCAAACAAGCCTGGAAAACTGACCCGGAATTTACCCTTCCGCAGCGTCTGGGCACAGAACCAGCGCCTTTCAGCGGACCCGCACCGGATTTCCGTGCCTTCGCGCAAGCGCTGGAACCCTCCCGCGCCGGTGCGGCCATGCCGCTTGAACGCGCCGCGCTTTTGCTGTTGGACGGGACCGCGCTGAACGCCCGGCAAAGCGCCTGTTTGCGCCTGGTACTGGCGCAGGCTCGCGATGTTCCGGGACTTAATTTTCTGCTCTTTCAGGAATTTATCGCCGGCAGCCAGGCGTTTGCGCGGCTTTATCATCTGCCGCCGGCTTTCGCCTGCGCAAGCTATCTGCACACCTGTGACCGGCCTATCTTAACCCCCGCAGCGGCCGCCGGTGTGCGCGCCTGGCTGCAAGAACCCGCGCATGCAGCCGCCTTCTTTACCGCCCGTCCCGGCACAGCCCCAGCGCCGATTATCGCTGCGCCAGATGCGGAAAGCGGGGCCGAACTGCTTGGTCTGGCGCAGGTGCCGGCCGCTCATCAGGGCAGAATCACCTGGCTGGGCATGCAGCTCGGGCTGCCCGAACAGGCCCTGATTAAACCTGCCCCGGCGCATGCCCTGTTGGGAATCCTGCTGGCCGCCGGGCTGACGCTTGAAGCCTGCCTGCCTTATATGCGCGCATTGACGGATAATCAACCCGCGCAGGCCCTGCCGGATGCGCTGCATGGTGCGGATGTGACCGTCTTTGAGGATTCCACCGGCGGCATGCTCAGCCTGCAAGCGCTGGCCGCGCGCCTCCGCCCGGCAGGCGTTCCTATGCAGGTGCACTTTTGCGGCATCAGCACCCATCCGGGCAAGCGCGCTGCACTGCAAAGCCTGGGTGCCGCGGTTTTCGACGATATTCACCAGGCGCTTCAGGCTGCCGCTGTGCTCTAATGGTATTCGATTGTCACTCGTTTATTAAAACCCTGCAAACGCTCCGCCAGCTTTTCCACCAGATTCTTGCGGATGGAAACGCTCATCGGCAGCGCCGGGTTTTGATAGGCCGGGTTGATCTTCTGCCCGACCACAAACAGAATGTCATCGGCTTCCAGCAGCGCGTGCGCCAGTTCCACCGCCCCGTTGTGTTCGGAAGACAGCCGCAGCGGATCTCCCTCTGATTCGTCCAACAGCTCCAGGGCTGCCGAGAGGGTGATAATGCCTTCGGTCAGCAGATCAATGCCCGGCAGAAAGCCTGTCGGCGGAATCTTTTCTCCGAAGCGAATCGGATCCAGGTGGATTTTATAACCGGCGTTGATAGCCACAATTTCGCCGGTTGTCCCGCCGCAGACGATGCGCGTCCCGTCAAAATTGAGGACGCGCTGCGCCAGCGCGTCGTCCTCCGCAGAGTCGAGCGGCGGGCCGGTGAAGACCATCGCGCGGCGGCTCTCTCGCAGCAAAAGCCCAATCATCGAGGCGTCATCACCGGGCATACCCTGGCACAAAGCACGTGTATGCTGCATGGTGCTCTGCACCACCGGACGCGCGGCGTATAAACGCTGTCCGACCTGGCCCTCAATAAATTCGGAAATCTGCGGCTCGCTCCAATCATAATTGTATGCCGCGCCCGGCCCAGCGTTGACCACCCCGTCGCTGACCAGGGCAATGAAGTCGCCGCGCTGCAGCGTCCCTTCGCCGATTTTCACGCGATGCTGGGCCATTTCATGCGTCAGGTATGCCAGTTTGAGGCGTTTGCCGCCGCGAAAAAACAGGGTCGGCGGGTTGTCAAAATTGCTGATGCGGAAGCGCAGGCTGGCATGGTCAATTTCCACCACGGTAAAGGTGGCATAGGCCAAACCGTGTTCTTTATTGACCGGCAGCGAGCCGATCAATGTTTCGACGACCTCACTCAAGTCAACCGATTCCTTGAGCATATGAATCATAATATCGGCGGTCAGCGAAGCCAGAATATTGGCCTGCACGCCGCTGCCGATGCCATCCGATAGGACCGCCCAGCTTTTATCGCCGCTGTGCAGTACGCGGAGCTGGTCGCCGCACAGTTCCTCGCCGTACTTGTTGAAGCTCTGCTGATAGGCATCGACAAAAAAGCTCACCGGATTTCCTCGTCCAACAAATTGCGAATTTTGATCAGGCTGACCTTGGTATCGGCGGTGGTTTCGCCCAATTTACTGGTGATTTCCTGCACCACGCGCATTTGATTGTCGATCACGCGGTTGACGTTCACCAGCAGTTTCTGCTTCATTTGCATCATTTCCTCGCGGTGCTGATAATCGCTGGTCAGATCGACAAAGATGCAGGCCACGGTTTGTTCTTCCTGCATAGGAAATATAACCAGCCGCGCATAGATTTGCTGTTTTTCGAAATAGCGTTCTTCCCGAATTGGCTGCCCGGCGGCACGCGCCAGATCGAAGGCTTCTAAATGATCGAGAAACGTTCCGGCCGGCTGGCCCAGCACGGTGCTTTCCTTCAGCGAGAACATTTCACAAAAAGCCGGATTGACGATCTGTACCCGGTTATCCTTATCCACAACCAGCAACCCGTTCGGATCGTAATCCCATAAGCGTTGCCATACCGATTTTTCATTCATAAAACCTGCCCTCACCCAATCAAGATCATCCGCAACCTAGTCAGAATTGATTCGTATTTTAACTTGAAAACTACGGCTATTTTGCTCATTATAGGTCTAAAACAATCCTTGAACCGAATACAGCTCCACTTTATGTTTCGCACAAGCGCCATTCCGCGAATGGCTGCTTTTAAGCAGGAATAACTTCAGCGAGGGAGAAACTTTATGTTCGCAAATACGCATACACGCAATAAGGTCTTGACTTTTCTGGGTCTGACACTGGTGGGTTCCGCTATATTCTATTTTTTAATTATTTCTTCCGGTAATATCGAAGCTGCCGGCGGATTATATGTCCTCGGGCTGATGTGGACGCCGGGCATTTCCGGCCTGATAACGCAGCTTGTTTTCGAACACTCGCTGCGCGGCATGGGCTGGAAGTTAGGCAAGGCGAAATACCTGGCGATTGCCTATTTTCTGCCGGTGGCCTACTGTCTGGTTGTCTACGGAATCACCTGGCTGACCGGGCTGGGGGGCGTACCCAACCCTGATTCGATCGCCGCACTGCGCACCAGCTTTGGGCAGAACACCAGTACCGGTATGGTCATATTCTACTTCGTGCTCAATAACGCCATCTTTGGTGTGCTGCTCAGTATGCTCTCCGCGTTGGGTGAAGAAATTGGCTGGCGCGGAGTCTTCGTCCCGGAACTGGCGAAAAGCTTCTCTTTTACCAAGACTGCCCTGATCAGCGGTGTAGTCTGGGCCTTGTGGCATTTCCCGCTGATTTTCTTCAGCAATTACAATATGCCCGGCATTCCGCGCTGGTATGCCGGAATTATGTTCTTCATCCTGGTGGTGGGCATCAGCTTTGCCTTTGCCTGGCTGCGCCTTAAATCCGGCAGCTTGTGGACGGCCGCGCTGCTGCATGCCAGTCACAACCTGTTCATCCAGAGCGTCTTCACTCCGCTGACGAGCTCCACCGCCATCACCCCCTATGTGATCGATGAATTCGGCGTTGGGCTGGCAATCTGCGCCGTTATTATCGCCGTCTTCCTGTGGCGCAAAGAAAGCCGCACAGCGCTTTCAGCCGGCGCGGCCGCATAAAACATAGATATTAACCTGGCTGGTCTCCGCGTTGTTTTTTTCTCCCGCCCCAGACCAGCCAGGCGACATACCCCAACCCGGCCAGTAAGCACAGTCCGCCCGCTTTCACATCCCAGGGATCATAGACAAAGGTATAGGTGTGGCTGCCTGCCGGGGCCGTTACCTGCAATACGTCGCCCGCCAGCAGCGGGATCGGTTTACCATCCATCGTTGCCCGCCAGCCTGGATAGGAATTCTCTTGCAGCGTCAGCACCCCCGCATGTGAATTTTCACAAGCGACGCGTAAATGACCGCCCAGACCTTCGGCAGCGCACACGTTCGTGCTACCCGGCATCGTCACCTGGCTGTAAGCGTTCCCCGGGCTTTCAACGACGCTGTATTGGCTCATCGACGGGTTGTACATATAGCCCCATTTCGCGCTGGTTATTGGGTCATCCGTATCCGCCCCTTGCAGTTGCTTGAAGGCTTGCGGTTCATTGCGATCTGACCAATACCAGGGCCGGTTGACGCGCACCTGTTTAAACCCGGACTGCATCAAATAATAAGCACTCTGGTAATCGCGCGGGAAACCACTGACCCATTCGAGTGTCTCCGTTCGCAGCGCCTGCGCTTCCTGCTGATAAACCAGAAAAAAGTTCTGGTTGTTCAAGTAAAACCACTGGTTATTAATGGTTTGAAGCAGCCCCAGACCATACAGCGCCAGTACGCTCAACCCTGCCGTCACACTCAAGCGAAATACAGGGCCCAGAGGTTTCCATGCAGCTTTGACTGTCGCGGCGCGCGTAACTATTCCGTCCAGCCCCAGCGCGCTCAGCGCAAATAGGAACGGCATTGCCAGACCGGAGAACATGGTGTTATAGCGCAACGCTTCAACGCCCGCCCACAACGGGTGCAGCCACTGCAAGAAATTCTCACTGGACATGACCAAAACGATCCCGGCTGAAACTGCGCAGAAGACCGCCATCCGGCGATGCTCGTTGCGTGGAATCGCCAGCCCGGCAGCGGCCATCAGCAATACAGGCCAGCCGATAAAAACGCTGTTCATCATATCTTGCGGGTCGTTGACAACCAGCCTGCGGGGAATCTCGCTCAATGCCAGCGCGAAATTCAAGCCAGCATTGGTCGCCTTGGAAAAATGCGGCAAGAAATGCAACATCGGGATTAAGAACAAACCGGCTAACAACACCGCACCCGGCAATGCCTGCAGCAAGCTGGTCAACGCCGGCTTAAAACGCAGCGGGCGCCAGGATTGCAGCATAAATACTGCCGCCACCAGCAGAAAACCGATGAAATAAACCAATTGCACATAGCCCTGCCCTGAAAGCAGCAAACCGGCCAAAAGAAGTGCCAGCAGCGCCGCAGCACGCCGGTCCTTGCGGCCGGTCTGCTGCAGATAGAAGATTACTGGCAGAGTCAGCGCTGCGGAGGTAGTAGCCAGCAGGATATTGGATTGCCCGCTTTCCATGTGGGCCGTGTACTGCGGCCCAAGGATAGACGCCAAGGCGCTCCACAGGCTGATCCAGCGATTCAAGCGCAGCTGGCGCGCCAGCGTATATTGCGCCGCCCCGCCAAGAAACAACGTGCACAGCAGCATCAATTTCGTGCCGTTGGTCACTCCGGCCAGCCAGGTCGTCAGAATCGTCAGCGGGTGCAGGGTGGCTGCCTGAATGTTGGCAAAAGATGGGTCCCCGCCATTGAGAGTCCCATTCCATAAAATACAAGCGCCGCAGTCATCCCACCAGGTCCAGATGATGTGGTTGTACACCTGATGCGGCACATCCACCCCGGCCGGCAAACGTAATGGATCAAAATTCAGGTACGCGCGGCCGACTAAAGCGGTGAAGGCCAGCAAAATCAGACCGTCCGTGGCCCAAGTGACCCAGGCGGTTTTGTACAGCCATTTTCTTACAAGCAAGAGTGAACCAGACAAGTTATTTCTTGAAAACAAGAAGCCGTCCTTGGATAATCTATGCATCATATTTTATTTGCAACTGCTGTTGAACCAAACAGACAGTTCTAGCCCATTTTATTCTGTCTGATCTAATCCACTCAGAAACGAATTCTGGATCCGATCAGAAAAAATAGTCTTAACTCGAATTTACCATGCGGATTTAATGAAGGGCTTCGATCCTTTTGGAAACACAACTTCAACACTGAAGTGAATTTGTTCAAAGTCAGAGAATATCCGGCCTTAGATCAATGAAAAAGTTTGTTTCAGCAGATTAGCATATGCTACCAGTGACCTCCTATCGGGCACAGCTCGCTATATTCAGGTGAAATAAAAACCAGGTACCGAATACCTGAATCAGGAGTTTCACGGATATGGCAAATATCTTTTTCTAAAGAGAAAAAATATTTTGCCAGATTATTCTGAATCTCAACATCGAGACTGGGTTGGAGAATGATCACTGTAAGATCATTCTCGGCTAACTCCTTGTATCTTTGGTCTAGTCCCGCGCCATTAATGACAGTACGCTGGATCTGTATGCCAGATGCTGGTAAATGAAACATCTTTGGATAAATTTGAAATCCATCAATCCCCCAACTTTCGTCCGTCACAAATAAATATGTAATTTGATCATGATATTTAAAGGTCTGATCACGCTCAACTTGCCGTAAAAATAATTTTTCAATACTGTTAGAGCCGGCACTACGAGATGGAAAAAGAACGTATGCCATGTAAATATTCAAAATCATTACAAAAAATAAAAAAAGCTTGCCAGCCCAATTCTTATCCAATTTAAATAGCGAGAATCCAGGTACTTTTTTATTTTCCCAGATAAAAGACAAAGGCGAACCTATTTTTTGAAGAAGACTGGCTAATTTGGTTCTCTTAATCCAAATCCATTCTGCACCAAGAGCCCCAAAAAACATAAACCACGGAAGCAACATAAACATGCGAGTGGCGGATGGATAAGAACGACCACTGGAGGCGCCTACCGCAAAAAGAAATAGAGCAAAAGAGATAAATACAAAACGAGCAAATCGATTGTGATTAAATTGCTGTAATACCCAGGCCATACCGATTGGTATCAATATGGAAGTTAATGGATCTACGTACGAGACCATTACATAATGCGATTCATTTACAATGTAAATATAAGAATAGAACGAATAAATAAGGTTGTAGACTACTAAAAGGACTTGTTGTCCTAAGGGTTGACCGATATTTTGAAAAAAAGTTCCAGGAAGCTTCTCTGCCCAGTAATCTGGTTGAAATAATAACGGCAAAATTGTGATTAGCCCTATTTCTGCTGTAACCAACCATTTTATCCAGTCAGTTTTACTTTTTGGTGGGTCAAAAATAAGCAAAAGAAGAAATGGTAAAGGTACGGCATATAATGCAGCAGGGTAGAGGTAGAAACAGAAGCCGGCTGTGAAACCGATTAATGAATAAGCAAACCAGGTGCGGGTTTTAACTGCATATCCTCCTGCGGCCAAAACCAATCCCATAGCGAACAATGCCTGGGTATTGTTGTAACCAATTTTCGAAAAGTTGAGTAGATAATGGCTGACGCCTAACAAAAAGACCGTGGTGAAAGCAATTCTCCGAGAGACAAAATCCTTTAAAAACCAGTAAAAAAACGGCAAAGAAAGAGCGGAGGCAATAACCGAGCTTGCCCGCCAACCAGTACCATCCTGACCAAATAATGTCATACTGATAACTTGAAAAAAACTTGAAAACACTGGATGGCTATGATAAACCCCTGTTCCCCCAGTCAAATTGTTAAGCATATAACGCCATCCATCCGGTGAGAAAGCTTCTACTGCATAATAATAAAAACCGAAATCATCTCCTATAGAAGAATATTCCCAAGTGTTCAAACGCCAGAGCATTAACGCGGTAGCCAGGAGTGTAAACCAATAAAGTTTTCCCGGTTTAATCCAACGCCATAATGTATAAATTATTCCAACTGAAAGGATTCCACTCAAAATTAAATGATCTGACCGTTGGTTAAGGTCTCGAAAAAAGAGAATCAGTGCTGCCAGTCCAATTAAAAGTTTCCCAGCTCTTTTTAAATTTCGCCACACCGTCTTTTTTATTTCCAGCCAAGTGAAAGCCTCAAGCCAAAACCCCATAATAGCGCAGACAACGGCAAGAACCACTTCCAGATTAGGTGTCCGTTTGTAAACGACTGCGAAAAATGTACTGGTTAGCGCAATTATTGCCGTAACAATTAATAAATAATGACCCCATTTAATTTGCCTTTGATCAAACGTCAAAATCGATGCTTTTGACTCATTAGCAGGTGATACTTCAGTCGGTTCATTCCAGTCACACGGATGTGCCAACAAAAAATATAGAAGAAAAAAAAGCAGTGTGGCTGGGAATATAAGAATAAAATAGCTTGGAAAACTTGACTGACATAAAAAATCGAATTGACACCAAATTATGTCATAGCGATCATAAATCTCATTATGCCCTAACCAGCGATCATAAATAATCAACGCAACAGGGATAATAGCCAGAAATATGCCAATCAATAATCCAAACTGAGATCTGGTTTCCTTGAAATTCCGCTCACGATGAACAAAAGATTCTAACTTTTCTGGGAAAAGTTTTAGTTCGGTTAATACAGGAGAAGGCTGGCCAAAAAATTTTTCTTGGGGACGATCCGGCTCATCCAAATATTTCTTATCATTTTTTCGACGCCAGAGTACAATTAGCAGAAAGTCAAAAATCAACACTAACCCAACAATTATCCAAAATATCGTTTTCTCCATTTTCCCCTCTGGTCATTTTCGGGCAAATACCGGACAAAAAGAGTAATCGTTGCACCTATAAAGTAATAATTTACCGCCATTCCGACGAATATGTGACTAAAGCCCTAAAATTAACCTTATTGCTTCGATCAATATCGATCAGTGGCGGAAAGGTAAGAAAAAATATAATGCCTAGTCTCTTTTTATTTGATCATATCAAATTTTATTGATGCCCGCATTATAATATTGAAAGGGGACTAAGAATTTAAAAAATGACTGCTGATTTGTCGGATATTTTATGTAGAAAGGCCTGCCCGATGAAAAAATTACCTCAAATCACATTCATATGGGGCATCCTTACCCTAATCGCCTGCGGACTGGCCCATCTGGCATTGACAGATATCTATCACGGCGCTGAAGACCTCACCCTGGAATGGCGGATGGTCCAAATCGCCGGTTTTATCACCATCACCTTCATCGGGCTGGCGCTGGCCGCCCTCAGCCGCCAGCTTAATAGACAGCACGCATAGCCGTTGAACACCTTTCTGGTATTAATGGGTGTTTCCGGCTGCGGAAAGACTACGCTGGGCCGGCTGTTATCCGAACAAATCGGCTGGCCCTTCTTCGACGGCGATGATTACCATCCGCCAGCCAATATCGAAAAAATGAGCCGCGGATTTCCGCTGACCGACGCGGACCGCGCCGGCTGGCTGGATCAACTCGCCGGTCTGCTGCGCGAGCAGCGCCGCGCGGGACAATCCTGCATTTTAGCCTGCTCTGCGCTTAAATCAGCCTATCGCCAGCGGCTTGCCATTGGGCCGGAAGTCCGCTTCGTCTATTTGCAGGGAGAATACACGCTCTTTTTCGAACGGCTGCTGCGCCGCCAGGGTCACTATATGAAGGCTGATCTGCTGGCGAGCCAGTTCGCCGTGCTGGAAGAGCCTCAAGATGCGCTGGTCATCCCTGCCGCCGCCCCACTCGCCGACCAGGCTGATTTAATCCGGTCGGCTTTCCATCTTTAAGCCAACAGCAGGCTGTTCGCTACCTGCGTTTGCAGCCAATCGCGCTCGCCCGGCACATGCTCACTCAAGCGGGCCGCAGCCGCCAGTGGCAGCCAGCGCCGGAATTCTTTTTCACCGCCCGGGTTGAGGCGAAAGTATTCACGTACCAAAATCCACTGAAAAAGCTGCACGCTCCAGCGCAGCCAGGGCTGGCGCAGGCTGCCGTTCTTCACCGCGGCCTGGATTAAAAGCGTGCTGCGCGCCAAATCAGCCAGCGGATTGCCAACCGTGGCATCCAGCCAATCGATAATCACCAGGCCCTGCGGGGTAATCAGCAAATTGGCCGGATGAAAATCACCGTGGCACAGCCGGCTGCCTTGCGGCAAAGCTTCCAGGCGTTCAATAAGCTGCGCCAGCTGATTATCCGGCAAACCGGACTGCTCAATTTTCGCGCGCCAGACAGTCCGCTGATCGGGCAGATCGTAGTGAAAAATCCGTGTGTGCAATTCGGCCAGGTACTGCGCCGCCAGCAGCGCGTGGCTGCGGAACCGTAGCGGATGATGCAGCAAGTCTTCGGCCATCGAAACGCCATCAATACGCTGAAACACCAGCCCTAGACGATCTTCAATCTCTAGCATGGCTCCTACAGCCGGCGAAGGTACAAAACTGGCGTAAATTTGACGGCTGATCTGCGCTTCGCGCTCCACATCTGTACGGGGTACATCAGCAAAAAAGAGTTTTAAAACCTGGTCATTCTCCCAGGCGTAGATTTCTGCGGTGCGGCCAACCGCGATGGGCTGACCTAAAGGGGTTGTCATTGATTATCCTCATCATCGATCGCATTCCGGCGGACTGCGCCGGTTCAGGCTCAATCCTAACCGCAACCGCACCGCTTGACCAGCCGTCAATTTCAGAGCCGTCTGGCTGAAAGCACCGGCTTTGATTTGACACAGCGGGTATACTGTGCCTATGCAAACATTCAATCGGTGGCCTTCCCGCAGCCCGATCCGGCTGTTGTGGCTGTTTTTCCTGGCCCTTTCTGCCTGCACGCCATTGGCGGCAACGCCAACGCTTTCCAGCGAGATTACGTAGCCGCCAACTCAAACCCATACACCTGCCAGCAGCGCAACGCCCCGCCCCAGTAAAACGCCGGCGCCAAGCCCGACTCCCACCTCCACGGATGTAATTTTGATCGGAGCCGGTGATATTTCCATTTGCGGCCAGGATGGCGACGACCAGACCGCCGCCCTGCTGGCGCAATATCCGCAAGCGCTCATCTTCACGGCCGGCGACAACTCAAATGAGGATGGCAGCCTGAAGCAATATACACAGTGCTTCGGCCCGTCCTGGGGGCAATTTCTGGAGCGCATCCGCCCGGCCGCCGGCAACCATGACTACACCAGCGCGGACGCGGCGGATTACTTTTCCTATTTCGGGACGGCTGCCGGGAACCCGGACGCGGGTTATTACAGCTACGACGCCGGCAGCTGGCATATCGTGGTGCTCAACAGTAATTGCAATCGGATCAACTGCAACCCAGAGGGTCCGCAGCTCACCTGGCTGAAAGCGGATTTGGAAGCCCACCCCAATGCGTGCAGCCTGGCAATTTTCCATCACCCGCGCTTCACTTCCGGCCTGACCGAAGGCGGCGCGCTGTACAACTTTTGGGATATTCTCTACCAATACAATACCGAGATCGTAATCAACGGCCATGACCATGACTACGAGCGCTTCGCCCCACAAAATCCACTTGGACAGGCCGACCCGCTCGGCATCCGTGAATTCGTGGTCGGTACCGGCGGCGCCAGCCAGTACGGGTTGGGCACGCGCAAAGCTAACAGTGAGGTCTTCCACAGTGGGACCTTCGGCGTACTCAAACTCACTTTGGGAGAAGGCGTTTACCAGTGGGAATTCTTGCCGGTGACAGGTGAGCCGTTTACGGACAGCGGCAGCGGAATCTGTCATTAAGCAGTGCCCCCGGCAGGATAACGCCGGGGAACACTCTTTAGGAGGGAGAGAAAGCAATACCCAAATTCTGTTAGTGACAGCCGCACACTTTCGCCTTGGTAGTTGGGCAGGTCGGGCAGCTTAAGAGCTGGTCGTCCTGCGTATGCCGGGCGAGCAGCTTTTTACGCTGCAGCATGGCGATAATGCGCTCCAATGCGCCGCGTTCCATTTGCAGCTTTTGGCTCAATTCCGTCAGGGTAATCGCCCCGCCGGCAGCCTGAATCTCATCCATTACACGTTGAATCATATTGACCTGCCTTAAAATCCCAGCAGCAGCCCGCCCTGGAAGATGATCACCGACACCAGGTAAGCCAGCGCTAATTGACCGATCACACTGGCCCACATCACTTTGCTGCCGAATTCCTTGCGCTCGGCCGCCACCGCTACCATACAGGGTGTATAGAGCAAGACAAAAGCCATATACGCCACCGAAGCCAGCGCGCCGTGCCCGCCGGAACTGGCGTCAAACCCGGCGCGAATGGAAGCCATCAAGCCGCTATCCACGCTCTCTTCTTCCGCCGCACCAAAGCTGATGCCGACAATGCCCGGAATAGCCTTAATCGCGTCCCAGGTTGACTGCGCAAAGGTGACCGCAATATCGCCCAAATCCTGCAGGAAAGTGGTCGGTTCCGCTTCTTCGGCGGCTTCTTCAATCCCATAGGCCTGGCTCAAACTGCTCACCACCACTTCTTTTGCCACAAAACCGGTCACCAGCGAACCGCTGGCTTCCCAACTGCCAAAACCAGCCGGGGCAAATACCGGCGCAAAAGTATTGGAAACCCCGGCGAAAGCCGATTGCGCGGTATCGACGGCCGCAAAAGCTCCGCCGCCGGTCGGGATGGCCATCAGCAGCCAGACAGCCACACTGGTAGCCATGATGATCGTCCAGGCTTTGCGCACAAAGGCGCTGGTGCGTTCCCACATATGGAACCAGATGTTCTTGAATTTCGGCAGATGGTATGGCGGCAATTCCATTACAAACGGCGACTGCACGTTGTTCTTGAAGACCGTGCGGCGCAGCACAAAGCCTACCAGAATCGCCAGAACAATTCCTAAAACATACATGCCGAAGATCACCCAGCCGGCGTGTTCCGGGAAGAAAATTGCCGCAAACAAGACGTAAACCGGCAGACGCGCGCCGCAGCTCATAAACGGCACCAGCAGACCGGTTAAAATACGATCTTTTTCGTTTTCAAGCGTACGCGTGGCCGAAAAAGCCGGCACCGTGCAGCCAAAGCCGACGATCATCGGCAAAAAGCTCTTGCCGTGCAATCCCAACGCGTGCATGATCCGGTCCATGACAAACGCCGCGCGCGCCATATAGCCGGAATCCTCAAGCAGCGCCAGCGCCAGATACATGGCCATCAAGACCGGCACAAACACCAGTACACCGCCGACGCCGGCTACAATACCGCCCTGCATCAGGCTCTCCACCCAGGTGCCGCCCAACCCAACCGCCCCGAGAAACGCCGAAAGCCAGGCCGCGATCGGTCCGTTAATGACTCCGTCAATCCAGTCCACATACGGACCGGCGACATCCGTCGTTAATTTAAAGACGACCCACATCAACGCCAGGAAAATCGGTACGCCTAGCCAGCGATTGGTTACGATCTTATCGATCTTATCGGATACGGTAAGTTTTTGCACAGACGCGCGGGTACTGACCGATTTCACCAATTCATTGATACGCGCATAGCGCTGATCGGCCACCAGCATCTCGAAATCTCCGTCGCCAATGACCGGCTGCAAGATCTCCAGGCTTTGCTGCGCGGCTGCCAGCAAAGCTTTGCCACCCCGCGCAGCCGCCACATGGTTGACCACATCCTGATCTTCTTCCAATAATTTATACGCCAGCCAACGCGCCGGGTACAGTTTGCTGATCTTAGCATCCGCGGCAATCAAGCCCGTCAGCTTTTCCAGTTGCGCTTCGACCTGCGCCCCCAGATCGATACGCAGCGGGTCACTGCTGATTCCCGGGGCGGGCTGCAAGGCAACCGTCGTGCGAATGCCCTCGATCAATTCAGCCAGACCCTGGCCTTCGCAGGCCACCAGCGGAATGACCGGCCGGCCTAATTTCTCTGATAATTTTTTCAGATCAATTTCAATCCCGCGCGATTGCGCCAGATCCATCATATTCAGCGCCAGCACCACCGGGCAGCCCAATTCAGTTAATTGACTGGTAAGGTACAGGTTGCGCTCCAGGTTGGCGCTGTCGATCACCGAAACGATCGCCTTAGGATGCTCGCTGATAATGAAATTCCGCGCGATAACCTCTTCTTGCGAATACGGTGAAAGGCTGTAAGTGCCTGGCAGATCCACAATTTCAACATCCAGGTCTTTACTTTGGAATTTGCCAGATTTTTTCTCGACCGTTTTTCCGGGCCAATTGCCGACATGCTGCCGCGAACCGGTCAACGCATTGAATATCGTCGATTTACCGCAGTTTGGATTGCCCGCCAGGGCAATCGTGAATGTTTCGACCATCAGGTTATTCTTCTCCTGCTTCTTTTAATGGGGTAACGCATATTTTTGTCGCCACACCGCGCCCGATTACCAGGCGGGTCTGTTTCACCGATAAGATCAAAGGGCCATTGTCATTCACCACCATGACGACCTCGCCAGGCAGCAGCCCAAAGGTCTCCAGGCGCTGTTTCAGTCCGCGCCCGGCGTGAATTTCATCCAGGCGCAGTTCCGTTCCGATGGGAGCCAGCGAAAGCGGCACCATTCTGTCAGCCCTCCACATCTACTTCGATCAAGTCGGCTTCCAGTTTACGCAGCGAAAGATCGTACCCGCGCACTGAATATTCGACCGGATCGCCCAGCGGTGCGGTGCGCACAACAGTGATTTGTGCGCCAATGGTCAGGCCCATATCCATCAGCCGCCGGCGCAGCGGCCCGGTAGCGGAGATTTTGCGGATAGCGCCTTGCTGTACAGGTTTCATCTCAGATAATTTCATGCACTGCCTCGTTTCTCAACCTGGTGTCACCAGGATTATCAATGGGTTGGTTTTCATTCTGCTCGCCTCGCCGACTGCGTTCGACAATTTGACGCTCAGCCGGTTCATTTGTATAATTTACAAGTAAGCAGAACGACGCTTGTTAGCATATGCTAATATAATTTAGTATATTTAGT
Organism: Bellilinea sp.; assembly: GCA_036822575.1. Classification (GTDB taxonomy): domain Bacteria; phylum Chloroflexota; class Anaerolineae; order Anaerolineales; family Anaerolineaceae; genus Bellilinea. The sequence goes on from DAISHK010000005.1 coordinate 203,808, forward strand.
TAATAAAAATTATAAGTAGTGACAAATGGCATACGTATGCGTGCCAAACCGCAGGCTTTATGAACAAAGATCACCTTTCCCCCACCATTGAAGATTATCTAAGCGCCATCTACATTCACGAACGCGATGGCGAAGCAATTATTGGCGCGCGCCTGGCAGAGCTTTTCAATGTTTCTGCGCCGACGGTCACCAATACGCTCAAACGCATGGTGCGGGATGGCTGGATTGCTCCGCATGCCCAAAAGAATTTTTGCCTGACCGCTGACGGACTGCGGCTGGCCGAATCCGTCATGCGGCGGCACATGCTGACGGAATGGATGCTTTCGCCGATGATCGCCTGGTCGAAGGTGCACGATGAAGCGCACAATCTCGAACACTCCATTTCGGATGAGGTTGAGCAGGCGCTGCAGCGCATCCTCAAAGACCCTTCCGTCTGCCCGCATGGCAATCCGCTGCCCGGCAACGAGGAATTGGTCGCCCGCTGGATTCCCCTCCCGAATATTCCCGCCGGCAGCGCGATTATTATCCGGCGCATTCACGAACTGGCCGAGGAAACCCCGCATCTGCTGGAATTTTTGGAAAAGAAGGGGGTTATGCCCGGCCGCAGCGCACGGGTAGCAGAAATTGAAACCATCAATAACACCATCCTGCTCAAAATGGATGAGGGCAGCGCTGAACTGAGCCTGCCTGTGGCAAAATTCATCTATGTCGAACCGGCCGGCCCCGGCGCGGTGTAACGCCTGCCCGGCAATGCCGACGCCTGAGTTAAATGCCCTTTCACGCCTGCTGCTGCGCCTGCGCAATGCGGTCGATTTTCCGCTGCGCCAGAACTTGCGCCTGCAGCGCGGCGGGCTGAAGCTGTATCGCAATCCAGAAGCGGAGCTGTTCGCCGGTTACAACGGCCCGCGCCGCACGGCCGCCCAATCTCTGGCAGCGCGGCTGATCGACCAGTATCACCTGCAAGACTTTCGCGCCGACAGTTCACCGGTCAATTTCCGCGAGAACCTGTTTTACCTGCATATGCTTGAAAACGCCCTGGAACTGGCTCAGCCAGCCTTTGGAGAGACACTTCAAGCCGCGGACATCGGTGTTTCGCACTGGTTTTATGTGCAGGCGCTGGCGGCCGGCCTGCGCTGGTGGCGCTGCCCGACCGCCCAGGGACGCCAATTGAGGCTGCACGGGTACGAAGTGGACGCTTACCGGGTTTACGCGGACTTCCACTCCCGCTACGACCATGCCCTGGCGCATATGCGCGCTGCACCGGGCATCAGCTACTGCCCGCGGGAGTTCGCCGCGCAGCCAGGCGCATTTGACCTGATCACCCTCTTTTTTCCCTTTGTCTTTGATAAAGACCACCTGCGCTGGGGTCTGCCGCTGGGCCAATTCGACCCAGACCGGCTGATGCAGAGCGCCTGGGACAGTTTAAAACCCGGCGGGCTGCTGCTGATAGTCAACCAGGGCGCGGATGAACACCAGGCGCAAGGTGAACTGCTGCGCCGCCTGGAAATTACCCCCTGCGGCGAATTTCGCCAGGATGACTTGCTTTTCCAATACCCTTATGAACGCTACCTCTGGCTCGCCCTCCATCCGTGAAGAAGCTCCCCAACTGGGAGAACAGGCGCGCGGCTATTGCCGTCACCTGGCCGAATCCATCGGTCCGCGCCCGGCCGGCAGTCTGGCGGAACGGGCAGCGCTGGATTGGCTGGCACATCAGGCGCGCAGCCTGGGTTTCCAGGTTCAATGGCAGGAGTTCGAATTTGCCCCTCAGCCGGCTTACCTGCCCTATTACGCCCTGGCCGCAGCCGGTTTCTGGCTGGCGGCCGCGCTCTTGCCGGTATTTCCCTATTCAAGCCTGCTGCTGCCGCTGCTGATTGCGGCGCTGCCCGACCTGGCCGACCGGCTGCACGCCTGGCTGCCCAAACGCGCCCGCTCCGCCAATTTGCTGGTACTGCCCGCCCAACAAGCCCTGGCGGACATGCGGCTCTTGCTGGTGGCGCATGTCGATTCGGCCCGCGCCATCCCCAATGAAAGCCAGTTTATCCGTTCGCTGCGCCCGCAACTCTTCTCGGTGATGCAGCGCATGGCCTGGATCATGATTCTGATCGCCATCCTCGACCTGACCGGCTTGTTCGCTGCCGCCCCGCTTAATGAAGCGGCCATTACCCTGGCGGTACTCACCGGGGCCGCCTTGCTGCTGTTCGACCTGTACGACCAGCTCGGCGCACGTCTGGCCTTCGTCCCCGGCGCAGGCGACAACGCCTCTGGGGTGGCCAGCCTGCTGACCGTCATGCAGCAGACCGCCGGTGATCCGCCGCCGGTGGCTTATCTGTTCAGCGCGGCGGAAGAAACCGGCATGGACGGCGCACGCGCCTTTGCCCATGCGCACCGCGGCCAGCCGTCCTTTCCAGATGTCGTCAGCGTTGATATGGTTGGCGCTGGCAGCCACCTGCGCATTATCGAGGGCACGCGCAGCCTGCGCACCTTGAAGACCACCGCGCGCCTGAATGACCTGCTCGAACGCGCCGACCCGCTCGCCCGGCGGCATACCGCCCTGCGCCGCAGCGGTGATTTTGCGCCCTTTCTCCAGGCCGGGTTGCCCGCCACTGCCATCGAATCAAACGGGACGCCCGCCTTCTGGCCGTCTTATCATACCCGCCGTGACACGCTGGCCCTGGTAGATGCGAATATGCTGGATCATTGTGTGCACACTCTGCTGAATCTGGTGCGCATTTGCGCGCCGCACACGTCCAATCCTGTCCCAAACAGCCCGCCAGAACAGCGCCAAAATTAATATCCGTTAAGTTGTCCATACATCTTCGTAAAAACCTTGACAAGAGCTAGATAAAGGTGGTTAAATATCCGCCAATGTCTACTTATTCATTTGTTTGCCTGCGCGTCCGTCGTACTGGCCTTTTCCACTGCGAAAGGCCGGGCCTTTTTATTGCTGAATAATCAGATGCGCTACCGTTTTTGTTTTTTCAACAGCCCTTCCTTTCGGAGGGCTGTTTTATTTTTAGAATGTCAGGCTGTTCGCTTGAGGAAAAAGCCAGCCGCCCCCAACAGTTTTCGTTATTCGTTCGCCGGCCAACTGCCGGGTGGTGCGAAGGAGAGGAATGTATGAACAGCGCAGTATTGGTATTGCAAGATGGCACCGTGCTCAAAGGCACAGCCTGCGGTGCGGCGGCAGACGCCGTTTTTGAACTGGTTTTCAACACCAGCATGTCTGGTTACCAGGAAATTCTGACCGACCCTTCCTATCGCGGTCAGGGTGTGCTCTTTACCGCCACGCATATCGGCAACGTCGGCATTAACCTGGAGGACGATGAATCACTGCGTCCGCAGATTTCCGCCATGGTCACCCGTGCGATCAGTCCGGTGGTTTCCAACTGGCGCGCACAGATACCGCTTTCACAATGGCTCGAAATGTACCAGGTGCCCGGCATCAGCGGCGTGGATACGCGCTGGCTGGCGCGCAAACTGCGCGATGGGGGCACGCAGAAAGCCGCCATCTCCACCCAGGGCACTGCGCCGGACGAGCTGCTGCAGCGCTGCCGCGATTGGTCTGGCCTGGACGGGCTGGATATGGTGGCCGAGGCAAGCTGCGCTGAACCCTACCACTGGCAGGACGACCTGGGCGCGAAATGGGTGCCCGACCACCGAGAACCCGGAAAGCGCTGCCATATCGTCGCCTATGATTACGGCATCAAAGAGAACATCCTGCGCCATCTTTCGTCATATGGCGCGGATATCACCGTGGTGCCGGCAAAAACCAGCGCCGCGGACGCGCTGGCGCTCAAGCCAGATGGAGTCTTCCTCTCCAACGGCCCGGGCGACCCTGAAGGGCTGCCCTATGCGGTTGAATCCACCGCCGCGCTGATCGACTCTGGCGTACCCCTGTTCGGAATCTGCCTGGGCCACCAGTTGATCGGCATGGCCCTGGGCGGCGAGAAGCTGCGCCTCAAATTCGGGCATCACAGCGGTAACCACCCGGTCCGTGACGAACGCAGCGGCAAAATATCGATCACCGCGCAGAATCACAATTACTGCATCGCCGCCGACAGTCTCAACCCGGATGAGGTTGAGGTGACCCACCTCAGCCTGAACGACGGATCGCTGGAAGGGCTGCGCATGCGCCGCAAGCCGGTTTTCAGCGTACAGTATCATCCCGAGGCAGCGCCCGGACCGCACGATGCCCACTCCCTTTTCTCTGATTTTTTCAAGCTGGTGTACCATGCCTAAACGAACCGATTTAAAAACCATCCTTGTCCCCGGCTCTGGCCCAATCGTCATCGGCCAGGCCGCTGAATTTGATTACTCTGGCACACAGGCCGTCAAGACTCTGCGCAAACTGGGCTACCGGGTGGTGCTGGTCAACTCCAACCCGGCCACCATCATGACCGACCCGGAACTGGCCGAAGCCACCTATATCGAACCGCTTACCTCCGAAGCGCTGGAAGCCATCATCGCGCAGGAACGCCCGGACGCCATGCTGCCGACCGTCGGCGGGCAGACCGGGTTAAATTTAGCCCTGGCCCTCAGCGAAAACGGCGTCCTGGCCAAATACGGAGTGGAACTGATCGGCGCTACGCTCAACGCCATCTGCATCGCTGAAGACCGCAACCTGTTCCGCGACACGATGAAAGCCGCCGGACTGCCGGTGCCCAAGGGCGGCCCGGCCCATACCCTGGCCGAGGCGCAAACCCTGGCCGAAGAATGCGGCTACCCGCTGCTGGTGCGCGCCTCCTTTGCGCTGGGCGGCAGCGGCGCTTCGTGGGTGGAAGAAACCGCACAGCTCGCTGGAGCCGTCCATAAAGCGCTGGGCGCTTCGCCCATCCAACAGGCCTGGATCGAAGAATCCTTGCTCGGCTGGAAAGAATTTGAACTGGAAGTGCTGCGCGACAAAGCCGATAATTTTGTAGTGGTCTGTTCCATCGAAAATTTAGACCCGATGGGCGTGCACACCGGCGACAGCATCACCGTTGCCCCAGCGCAGACATTGACCGACCGCGAATACCAGATCTTGCGCGACCTGGCCCGTCAGGTGATGAGCGTGGTCGGCGTGGAAACCGGCGGCGCGAATGTGCAGTTTGCCGTCAACCAGCACAACGGAGAAGTACGCATTATTGAGATGAATCCGCGCGTTTCGCGCTCCTCGTCACTGGCCTCTAAGGCGACCGGCTTCCCGATTGCGAAAATCGCCGCGATGGCTGCCGTCGGCCTCACTCTGGACGAAATCACCAACGATATCACCGGCCAGACCAAGGCCGCCTTTGAACCGGCACTGGATTACGTGGTCGTCAAAATTCCGCGCTGGGCCTTTGAAAAATTTCCCGGCGTGGACCCTGAATTAGGCCCGCAAATGAAATCGGTCGGCGAAGTGATGGCCCTCGGGCGCACCTTCCCTGAGGCGCTCAACAAGGCCATCCAATCACTGGAAATCGGCGTGGATGGCCCGGATGGCTCAGGGCCCAACCGCGTGGCGGCCGCAGAAATGCCCTCAGAGGAAGAGCTGCGCCGCCCGCTGGACGGGCGCCTGTTCAAGGTCTACCGGGCAGTACGCGCCGGCATGCCGCTTAACCAGCTTTCCGCACTGACCGGTTACGACCTGTGGTTCCTGGCGCAGATGCAGCAAATGACCGCGCTGGAAGCCGATATCCAGGAGGCTTGCCGCTCACTGGGTGCGCATGGGCTGCTTTCTGACGCCGCTTTAATGAAAAGAGCCAAACAATACGGTTTCGCCGACACCTACCTGGCGCGGCTGGCGGGGATCAGCGCACCGGCGGAACAACTGCGCAGCGCGCGCCGCCGCATGGGGCTGACTGCCACCTTCCAGCGTGTGGATACCTGCGCGGCCGAATTTGAATCACAGACGCCGTATCTGTACAGCGCCTACGAAATGGAAGATGAGGCCCGCCCCAGCAGCGCGCAAAAAGTGCTCATTCTAGGCGGCGGCCCCAACCGCATCGGCCAGGGCATCGAGTTCGATTACTGCTGCTGCCAGGCTGCCTTCGCGCTCAAATCACTCGGCTACGAAACGATCATGCTCAACTGCAACCCTGAAACCGTTTCAACCGATTACGATACCTCAGACCGCCTGTACTTCGAGCCGCTCACCTTCGAACATGTGATGAACGTGATTGAGCGCGAACAGCCGGCCGGGGTCATCGTTCAGTTCGGCGGGCAGACGCCGCTCAATTTGGCCGAATCGCTGGAAACCGCCGGCGTACCTATTCTGGGCACTTCGCCGAAAGCCATTCGCCTGGCCGAGGACCGCGAACAGTTCTCGGCGTTTCTGGCCCAAATGGATATTCCCCAGCCCGAACATCGTATCGTCACCAGCCTGGCCGACGCCCACCAGGCCGCCGCTGAAATCGGCTATCCGGTGCTGGTACGGCCCTCCTACGTCCTGGGCGGACGGGCCATGGCCATCGTCGGCAGCCCGGACCACCTGGATGAATACGTCCGCAAAGCCTTCGATGCAGCGCCCGGCAGGCCGCTGCTGGTGGACCGCTTCATGGAAGACGCCTTTGAGGTTGACCTGGACGCGCTCTGCGATGGAGATCGTGTGGTGGTGGGGGCCATCATGGAGCATATTGAAGAGGCCGGCATCCATTCCGGCGACTCGGCCTGTGTTTTGCCGCCCTATAAAATCAGCGCCTACCACCTGGCCATCATGCGTGAATACGCCGAACGGATCGGCCTTGGCCTGGGCGTCAGCGGCCTGATGAACATCCAGTTCGCGATCAAAGAAGAGATCGTGTACGTCCTGGAAGTCAACCCGCGCGCCTCACGCACTGTTCCGTACGCCAGCAAGGCCACCGGCCTTAATCTGGCGCAAACCGCCTCCCTGGTGATGGCCGGCATGAAATTAGCCGACCTGGGGGTGACCGAACAGCCCAGCGTGGACGGTTTCTTCGTCAAGGAAGCGGTAATGCCGTTCAAGAAGCTGAATGGCGCGGACGCCACGCTTGGCCCCGAAATGCGCTCAACCGGTGAAGTGATGGGGCATGCCTCCTTCTTCGGCCACGCGTACGCGAAATCACAGGCCGCCGCTGGCACCAGCCTGCCGGTTAAGGGCGCCGTGCTGTTCAGCGTCAATGACTTTGATAAAGGCGCGGCGTTAAAAATTGCCCGCGACTTGCAGCGCATGGGCTTTGAAATCATTGCCACGCCCGGCACGGCAGCTTATTTTGAAAAAACCGGGATGCCGGTAAAAACTGTGCTGAAAGTCAGTGAAGGCAGCCCGAATGTCGTTGATCTGATTCTGAACGGCGGCGTACAGCTGATTCTGAATACCCCGCTCGGCGCGCAGACTCACCGCGACGGCGCGGCCATCCGAGCCGCGGCGATCAGCGCCGATGTGCCGATATTAACCACCCTGACCGCCGCCAGCGCAGCCGTGGCCGCCATCCGCGCCCTGAAAGTCAAAGAGCTGCGCTACCGCAGTCTGCAAACACACTACAGCCTGAGCAAGCGCTGAGTTCAGATCGCACCGATTAGGATGAAACAGACGCGGAGCGCTCCGCGTCTGTTTTTTGATTCATTTCCTGGCCTGATTCCTCGCCCCACATTTTCAAAAACGCCGTCACCACCCCCGGATCCAGCAGCTTGCCCGACTCACTGCGCAGATATTCCCATACCTGGCTCGGCGGCCAGGCTTTACGATAACAGCGATCGGTGCTGAGCGCGTCCCACACATCGATGATGGTGAAAATGCGCGCCGCCAGCGGAATTTCCTCGCCTTTCAATCCGCGCGGATAGCCGCTGCCATCCCAATGCTCGTGGTGGCAATATGGAATATCCACGGATTTCTGCAGAAACGTAATCGGCGAGAGCAATTCAAAAGCGTAAACAGGATGCTTGCGCATCTGCGCCCATTCTTCATCATTTAAGGCAGTCGGCTTGAAAAGGATGCTGTCGGGCACAGCGATTTTGCCGATATCGTGCAGCATCGCCCCTCGGCGGATGTGCACCAATTCATGTTCGTTAAAGCCCATCCGCCGCGCCAGCGCCACCGTCATGCCGGTTACCCGCTGAGCGTGCCCTTCGGTCTCTTTGTCGCGCAATTCCAGAGCATGCGCCCAGCCCTCGATTGTTTCATCATAGATGCGCGCCGCTTCCGCCGGATTCTTCTGCCACCAGGTCTGGCCCGCGCGGTTGCGGTCCACCTGCGCTGAAACATCTTTGCGCAGCTTGTGCGCCACAGAACTGCTCCACAAGGTGACCCGGTTGCGCCCGGCCTGCTTGGCCGCGTACATGGCCTGATCGGCCTGGGTAAAAAGATTGTCCAGTGAATCACGGGTATCGTCAATGTGGCAAACCCCGACACTGACCGACACCGATATCTCGTAACCATCGATATAACAGACCAACTGCTCGACTTTTGTGCGCAGCCGCTCGGCCACCCGCGCGGCGATATCCAGTGCTGTGTTGGGCAGCAGGATAATGAATTCCTCGCCGCCAAAACGCCCCAATAAATCCGTTTCGCGCAGGCTTTTCTGAATTTCTTCCGCCACCGTGCGAATCACGCGATCACCGACAAAATGGCCGTAAACATCGTTAATCAATTTGAAATGATCAATATCCACCATAATCGCGCTTAAATCCGCGCTGGTGCGCACACTATGCAGCACGCGATCCTGAGCGGCCTCGTAAAATCCGCGCCGGTTGCGCACATTGGTGAGCGGATCGATGATGGATAACTTTTGAACCTCTTGATAGAGACTCTCCATTAATGCGCTCTGGGCCACCAATAAAGTCTGCATACTGAGGATGCGGAAATCTCCGGGACGGAGCGCCACAATCATGGGGTCATAGATCTCGCTGGTCTGCCGCGCCAATGCGGCCTTGACGGCCTCTTTAATCGGCGTCTGGGCCTGAAAAACCAGCGGCTGCGGCCCAAACTGGCTGTAAAACTCGTCCGCGGTTTTCCGCAAAAAGATTTCTATCCCATAGCGGCGGCCAAGCGCTTCAAAACAGCGCTCGCGCGTAATCAGGCCGACAAACCGGCTTCCACGCATAACGGCCATGCCCGGATGAGCCGGATTCTGGTTAAAAAATTCCGCCGCCTCAGCCACAAAGCTGTCTGCCTGAATGGCGGCCTCAAACAGCTGCAAATCACCAACTTGCAGGGGACAGGAAGCTTGCTCTGGCAGACAAAAATTAGACATGATGGAACGGAATTGATTATTCTCGACCAGCGATTGAGTAAAATTCACGGATACACGCATACCTGAAAAGGATGAATGCCAGGCCCTCAGGAAGCTCTCAAAACGCCTGGAAATCCAGGCGTTTTGAGCGGGATATGATCCGAAAGAAAATACCAGGATGTTTCAATAAAATGGATCACAGCTTCCGAAAGACTTGCCTACCGATAAACACAGGCAAATAATTTTTGTTTGACCTGTTACGTTAATCCTACGGCGTGAAGCTTAATGCCGGTCAAAAGGAAGGTTAAGAAACGGTAAATAATTACCATCCAATTTACAAACCGCCCAAGTTTACGCCAGAGACAAACCCGATGCCTGAAAAACACGCAAATCCAGAATCGGGGTAAAGCGCGGATGTTTCTGGTTGAGGATTTCCGTGTAGCTTTGCGGATTCGCGCGGATCTGGCGCAGCGCCCGGCGCGTCAGGGCGTCGGCGTCGTGGTTGGTCTTGCGCGGCGACCATTGCCAGGTGATGGCGCGGAAACGGGCTGCGCAGCGTTTTGCCCGCTGGTAAAACCCGCGGATGCGCTCGGCGCTGATCGAGGCCTCGCCGCGCATCTGGTCGATCACGGAACGCGCGTCACCGATGATAACCACCGCTTCGTTGCTCAACCCCATATCGGCCAGGGCCTCTAACCCCTCAATGAGACCCAGATATTCGGCGATATGCGAACTGGCATTGTTGGAGCGCACATAGCCGCCGTGCCCGCGCCCGATCACAATGCCGTCGCGCAAGATCACCCACCCATAGCACATCAAACCGGCTGTCGTACGGATTTTTCCTGTGCCGGTATTTAATGGCCGGTACAAACCGTCAAAACGTAAAGTAATGGTCATGGCTGCCTCATTGCTGCGGGGATGATGCGTTCATCCACCCGGGATTAAAAAGACACCGGCGCGGATAGTGACAACCGCGCCGGTGATTGGAGAAGGGTGCTTTGGCGTTCAAGCCCTTCGTCTGGTCTATTTGTTGTGGGGAGAAAACTGCTCTTTAATCGTCCTGGCATAAATTTGCCTGAATATAAGGATTCCTGCTGAATTGATTATGCCAAAAAGCCGGTTAATGTTCAAGCGCCAGCCGGTAAACAATCGATTAACAAAACCGATCGCCCGCCTGTCAGGCGCTCAGCCCGCCCAGGAATACCCGGTGGTAGAGCACGATGCTGCCGGAAACGGCTACATTATAGGAAGGATACACCACCGATTCAAGGGAAACAACCGCGTTGCACTGTTCTAAAATCCGCGCGGGCAGTCCCATTGCCTCTGACCCCAACAAATAAATCGCCTGGGGCGGGTGCTGAAAGCCGCTCAGCGGGAGGCCGCCCATCTCGATGCCGATCAATTGCGCGCTCATTGGGCGCGCCTGCAGGAATTCTTCGAAGGTCGTGTAACAGCGCAGCGGAATCTGCTGGTAGGCGTGCTGCGTGTCAGCCGGCTGATAACGATAACGCCGCCCGATGGTAAAGATTCCGGCCGCGCCCAGTTGATAAGCGCTGCGCCATAATGTGCCGATGTTTTCGTCGTTGCGCGCGTTATACACGCCGATTTCAAAATACGGCATGAATTATGCGTCCGCCTTTTCAACCACCACCGTCAGGTTGGCCGCCAGCGCTGCAATCGCGCCTAGAGCCGCCCAAACCGGCAGCAGCACCACCCCGACCACGCCCAGCGTCAGCGGCACTTCGATCAACGTCGTCCCGTTCTCGTCCTTGACGATCACGCGGCGAATATTGCCCTCGTGCAGCAGCTCCTTGATTTTTTCCACCAGGTCTTCCCCGGCTACACGAAACTCCTCGTAATGGCTATTTCCGCCCGGATTGGTTCCCTGCGGCTGTTCCTGACTTTGGTTCGGCTCTTGTTCGTCCATTTTTTGCTCCTGCAATCGTTCCGGCTGGCGATTTCCAACCGGTTAATTTTCCAGCATCAAACGCCCGGCCATATCATAAGCTTTCAAATGTGCCTGCGCACAAGGCGTCTGCGGATAATCGTCTGCAAACAGCGACCAGATCATAGTATCGGTCCAGGTCACCGGCGAGTACGGAAAGCGTTCGCGCAGCGTGGCTTCGTGCGTAAAGCCCAGCTTGCACGGAACCGCCGCGCTGCGTACATTTTCTGGCGCGCAATGAATTTCCACGCGGCGCAGCTGGTGAATTTCGAAGGCCACTTTGGTCAGCGCGGCCGCTGTTTCACTGGCCAGCCCCTGCCCGATGAAATCTTTGTGAATCCAATAACCGATCTCAATCGCCCCGGCCCCCACACGCGGGTGTAAGCCGGTGCCGCCCAAAACGCGCCGGTCTTCCCGGTCGAATATGGCGTAGGTGTAATTCTCGTCACGGTCAAATGCGGCGCGAAAACCGCGCAAACGCTCAATTTTCGTCTCAAGGGCTTCGGGCTCACTGTTGACCCAGGGCATAAAAGGACGCAGGTGTTCAATATTGACCTGCACGGCCGCCTGCAGCAAAGGCGCGTCCTGCGGATTCCAGCAGCGAATGACGAGGCGCTCCGTTTCAATTCGATACGCGGGAGAAAAGAAATTTTCGGGCATGATGGCTTCCTCAGTAAAAATATTTGCTCAAGCATACACCGGAACGACCGGGGAAACAACCACGTTCTGCCGGCAATCTTCCCCGTCTGGCCCGCCGTACCGTATAATCAGCGCATGATGATGGCATGGCCGCAATTTGAAGCAACCCTGAACGCCGCGCTGCAAGCCCGGCAGGAACTGCCCGCGCTGCCAGAGGCCCAGCGCCTGTTTAATGGATTCTATGAGGGCCTGCCGGAACTGGTCATTGACCGCTTCGCTGAAACCCTGGTGTTCTATAATTACGCGCAGCCGCCCGAAAAGTTGCAGCCTTTACTGGAAGCCCTGCCGGAATTTCTGTTGGAGCGCCTGCCAGGTGTGACGGCCATTCTGCTCAAAACGCGCTTCAGCGCCGATGCCGCAGCCCGGCGCGGACAGCTGATATATGGCTCCGCCGCCAGCGAACAGGTGGAAGAAAATGGGGTGCGCTACGCCCTGGACCTGACCCTCAACCAGGACAGCAGTTTTTACCTGGATACCCGCCCCCTGCGGGCCTGGCTGCAGGCCAACAGCGCCGGCAAAAGTGTATTGAATACATTTGCCTATACCGGCAGCCTGGGCGCGGCCGCGCAGGCCGGCGGCGCGCTGCAAGTTGTGCAAACCGACCGCAGCATGGATTTTCTGAGCCTGGCGCGCCGCACCTGGGCGCTGAACGGCTGGAGCATGCCGCACGCGTCCCTGCGCGGCGCGGACTTCTTCCATATTTGCGGCCAGCTTAAAGCCGGCGGCTGCCGCTTCGATACGGTCATCCTCGACCCGCCCTTTTTCTCTCAGAGCGCCGCCGGACGGGTGGACTGGGCCTCACAAAGCACCGCGCTGATCAATAAGGTCCGCCCGCTGGTGGCCCATCAGGGTGTGCTCGCGCTGGTCAATAACGCGTTGTATCTCAGCGGCGCGGATTTTATGCGCAGCCTGGAAGCGATCTGCGCTTCGGGTTACCTGCAAATCGAAACGCTGCTGCCCATCCCGGAAGATGTCACCGGCACAGCCAGCACCCGCCAAACGCCGCCGCCCTGCGACCCAGCGCCGTTTAACCACCCCACAAAAATTGTCCTGCTGCGCGTACGGCGCAAAGACGAAGCCCCGGCCAGTTGTCCCTGAGTGTCCGTTCAGGCGTTGACCTGATATCCGGCCGCACGCAGGGTTGCCAGAGCCTGTTCCAGGCCGCCTTTGTGGATCAACACATAGTCGGTATCGTAGGTCGAAATGGCGAAAATGCTGACTTCCGCCTGCGCTAACGGGGCCAAGATTCCGGATAGAATTCCGACCAGGTTAAAGTCGAAAGGCCCTTCCAGGCGCAGAATCCGCCAGTCGCATTCACAGCGCGTTCCCTTGGGCACCAGTTCTTGCGTACACACCAATGAAACTTCATTGGCGGTTATGGTCAGTGAATAAAAGTCATCCCCCTTGCGCGGCGGGACGTCCTTAATATCGGTGAATTGGCAAACAGCATAAGTTCCAGGATCGAGCGTCAGTGTAATCATTTTTGCTCCCAGCAGCAGTATTGCCCTTTATTATAGCGGTGATAACTAGTTTTCAGCCGCATAATGGTATTGCACCGGGACCAGCGCTGACAATTCCTCCGAGCAAGTCAACAGTCCGGGCTTTTCCACTACGGCCACCAGTCCGCGTTTATGCTGAGCCGCCTTGATGAACCGCTGCACCAGATCCGCTTCCTGCGGGTAGTTCTCCTGGATTACGCGTCCCGGCCCTTTGCAGGGGTGATTTTCAGCCGTAATTGAAATGACCACGCCCTCCGCAAAAAACAGGCGCGTGGTCGGCGGCAGGCGCGTCAGGTCGGGAATGCCGCGAATGACCAGGTTAGCGCCCAGCCACTCCGGCAAAATCCGCTCCAACCCAAGCGCGGCGGCCACCTCCGCCAGTTCTTCCTCCGATACGATGGAGATCTGGCGGTCATTGCGGATCAGCGTGCCGCGTTCGTAGAACGGCGTCCGGCTGTCGGATAAGCGCGTGATGCCGCTGTGTTTCTCGCCCTGCAAGCCGTCGAACTGCGCTTCCACTGAGGGAACCCGTTCGGTAAGCAGTGAATTGACCTGCTGACCAATCAGCAGTGTGGTCAGCGTACCGCTAAAGTCTTTTTTCATCAGGTTATTCCATTATATTTTTTATCAATTATAGCCGAAATAAAAGCTAATTAAATAGTCCTCATCGCCCTGAAACGCAGGGTATTCCTACCAATCCGCGCGTCTGACTCCTCTGATCGCCCTTTCTTCGGGTAGAATCAAGGGGTACCCGATTTCAGAACCTGAAGGAGCATTCCTATGCCCATAACCGTTGAAATTTGCCAGCAGGTCACCGATGAAGTTGTCGCTGCCTTCGAACGGCTTGTACCGCAGTTGAGCAGTTCCGCGCGCGTGCCTTCGCGCAGCGAATTGAACGAGATTGCCGCTAATGAATCGCTGCTGATTGCGCGTGACAGCGACCAGGATAACCTCATTGTCGGCTCACTCACCCTGGTGACCTTCCGCATCCCCACCGGCGTGCGCGCCTGGATTGAGGATGTGGTGGTGGACGAAGCCGCGCGCGGCAAAGGCGCGGGCGAGGCCCTTACCCGCCGCGCGCTCGAACGCGCCGCTGAATTGGGCTCCAAAACCGTCGATCTGACCTCGCGCCCGACGCGTGAAGCCGCCAACCGGCTCTACCAGCGCGTCGGTTTCGAACTGCGCCATTCCAACCTGTACCGCTACAACTTGAAGTAATCAAACCAACTGCCCTTGCTGAAATAAAAACCACCCGTCAAACGGGTGGTTTTCACTGAGGCTATAAGCCTCTGTTGCCGGCCAGCGTCTAAAGGCGCTGGCTTTCACTTTCGTTCAAGCCCCCTTGCCTTTGCCACCTTTGCCCGTCCCTAAAGGGACTTTTGTACTACTTGCTACCCCTTGAAGGGGTCTTCGTACTCTTTTACACTCAGCTTATCTAGCGCTATATCGTGCTTTTCCTGTTCCTCGATATATTTTCTGATCGTTGCTTCATTCAGCCCGACCGTACTCACATAGTATCCCTCTGCCCAAAAGTGCCGGTTCCCAAATTTGTACTTTAGGTTTGCATGCTTATCGAAGATCATCAATGCGCTCTTCCCTTTCAAGTATCCCATAAAACTTGATACGCTCATCTTTGGCGGGATGCTCACCAAGATATGCACATGGTCCGGCATCAAATGTCCCTCAATTATTTCTACCCCCTTGTACCGACATAATTCTCGCATGATTTCTTTGATACTATCCCTGTACTGGTTATAGATTATTTTCCGCCGGTATTTCGGCGTGAATACAATATGATATTTGCACATCCACTTCGTGTGCGCTAAACTATTACTGCTTTTCGCCATCAAATCACCTTTCTGTGCTCGCTTAGTGGCTTGAACAATCACTATTTTTGCCAGATCGGTGGTTTGTGGTTTAACCCCTTGCCTCCACCCGCTTAGCGGGTGGTTTATTGTTTCCTTCGCTTCGCTCTCTCAACTGACTAAAGTCCATTAACAAA
>DAISHK010000006.1:0-201746 GCA_036822575.1 Bellilinea sp.
GGCGGACTTGTCTTCTTCGATCTCGCAGCCGGCTGCTTCTCGATTGGATCTAATAAGGACGGCTGTACGACCGCCGCTGTTTTCTTCGCTCGCGGTTTGGGTGTTTCACTGCTCCGCTCAGGCTTGCCCGAACTTCCGATAAACCCAACCACCTGATCAACCTGTTCATTCGACTTTAATGTCAAAATGGATTTACCGGCAGCGGCCCGTTTACCCAATGGAAGGTTATCCAACGCAATCGCCAGTGTCCGGCCTGATGAAAGCAAGGCCACACCGCTTGATTTTGGCGGGCCGTACAGGATGCCAGATACTTCATCACCTTTCGCCGGCCGGCAGGCAATCGTCCCCTGGCCGTAACGGCCCTGCAGCACCAATTGCGCTGAAGGCATATGCCAGCCAACCCCTAAAGCGCTTACTAACAATAACTCGTTATTGGGCTGATAACAGAATGCTCCCGCCACCTCATCCGCTTCAGCCAATTTGATGCCATTGACTCCGGCGGCAGCCAGCCCCATCGGACGAACACTGTCTTCCGAAAACCGGATGATCATTCCCATGCGGGTAGTAAGCACAATTTCGTTACTGCCGTTGGTGAGGAACGCCCAGCCGATTTCGTCTTCTGCGTTAACTTTCACCGCAGTAAACACCTGCGCAGAAAGACCCGGCAACTCAGCAGTGCTGGTCTTTTTTACCATCCCATTCCGCGAAACCGTTACCAGGTATTGCGGATTTTCTTCATCCCGCTGAGCCGGGACGGCAACCATCACCGCAACTTTTTCATCATCCGCCAGCGGTGAAACCCGATGTGAATGCACACCCTGGCTGAATTTTTCGACTTCCGGCAACGATTGCACCGACAAAGACGCGCCGCGCCCATCAGGGGTAATCAGATAGAGCGTCTCATGCGTATTGCTTTCCAAAACAGCCGCCAGGGCTTCTGACCGCGCGGGTTTACTTAAGGATTCATTGTGTGTCCTGCCAATCAAGCCTTCATTCGTCAGCCCGACCCACACGGTTTGCTGAGGTTCAAGGTCGTTGGTAGTCAAAATATCCTTGACAACCTCACCCTCTTTTAAAGAAACGATTTGCGTTTTCCGCCGGTCGTTATAAGCAAGCTTGATATCATCCAACTCGCGGCTGACTTCTTCGCGCAGTTTGATCGGCGAGGCAAGCAGATCTTCGTAGGTCTTAATCAATGCCAGGATGTCTTTGTATTCCTGTTCGATTTTCTTGCGTTCCAACGCGGCCAGGCGGCGCAGCTGCATTTCCAAAATCGCATTCGCCTGCAATTCGCTTAATGAATAGCGCTTCATTAATTTCGCGCGGGCGTCATCCACATCTGCGGCCTTGCGAATCAAGTTAATAATTTCATCCAGATTTTTAAGCGCAACGCGCAAGCCTTCCAAAATATGGGCGCGCGCCTTGGCTTTGGCCAGATCAAATTCGGTACGGCGGCGAACAACCGATATTCGGTGCTCCAGAAAGACACGCAGCGCCGGTTTTAAGGCCAGCAAGCGCGGTTCGCCATCTACCAGGGCCAGCAAATTGATACGGAAGGTGGACTGAAGCGGCGTCCGCTTGTACAGTTCGCGCAGCACCTTTTCCGTCTCGGCGACCTTATTCAGTTCGATGACAATACGCATCCCCTGGCGATCAGATTCGTCGCGCAAATCACTGATGCCCTCCAAATCGCCTTCGCGCGCCAGTTCAGCAATGCGCTCAATCAGCGAAGACTTATTGATTTGGAACGGCAGTTCGGTGATCAGAATCCGGCTTTTGCCGCGACCCATATCTTCAAGCTGAACCCGGCCGCGGACGGTTACTTTGCCGCGCCCGGTTGCGTACGCGCTGAGCAGGTCTTCCGTGCCATTCTCCTGCAAAATAATGCCGCCGGTCGGGAAGTCTGGGCCTTTGATGAATTTCATCAAATCATCAACAGCGATATCTTCCTGCCGGTCCCAGCGGGCCAGCATAAATTTAAGCGCATCAACCACCTCACCCAAATTATGCGGCGGAATGCTGGTCGCCATTCCCACGGCAATGCCCGAGGCGCCATTGACCAGTAAATTGGGGAAAGCGGCCGGCAGAACCACCGGTTCATTCAGGGAATCATCAAAATTGCGCGTGAAATCAATAGTGTCGCGTTCAATCTGGTTGAGCAGCTCAAGCGATAGTTTCGTTAAGCGCGCTTCGGTGTAGCGCATGGCCGCCGGCGGATCCCCGTCAACGGAACCGAAATTACCCTGGCCATCCACCAGCAGATAGCGCATGGAAAAATCCTGCGCAAGACGCGACATAGCGTCGTAAACCGATTGATCGCCATGCGGATGGTATTTTCCTAAGACTTCGCCGACAATGCGCGCAGACTTTTTAAAAGGGGTATCTGCCCGCAGCCCCATATCGTACATTCCGAATAAAATTCGGCGCTGGACGGGTTTCAATCCATCCCGAGCATCCGGCAGCGCCCGCGAAACGATTACGCTCATCGCATAATCCAGGTAAGATTGCTGCATTTCGCTGTCGATATCAACCCGTCGAACCAGGCCTATTTCCATAACGCGCTCCTCAATAGGTATGAGTTGTACTTAATCACTTGACGATACCGGGGCATGGTTTGGCAATCGATAAAGGAACAACTCACCATTCAGATTCAACCGCCGCTCCGGTATAGAATATTTGATCGTGCATAGTTTATCATGTTTTGCTGAAAATGTTTTCATTCTAGAAAATATCTTCTACATCGACAAAAAAGCCGCGGAGTGATCCGCGGCTTTTGTTCTTGATTCGTTTGTGACTCAATCAGCGCTGGTGATGTTGACCACGGAAATACGGCGTTCTTCCGTGCTGACATCCGACCCAACGAAACGGCCATGCTCGAAACCGGTTCCGGCCGGGATGAGTTTACCGATAATGACGTTTTCCTTCAGGCCATACAGCGGGTCCTCATTGCCGGCAATCGCAGCGCCAGCCAGAACTTTGATGGTGTGCTGGAAGGAGGCGGCCGAGAGGTACGAGTCTGTACTCAACGAAGCCTTGGTCACGCCTTGAAGCAGCTCATTGAAACGCGCTGGCTGCTTGCCTTCGGCGATCAGCTGTTCATTGACACGTCGGACTTCCAGCCGGTCCACCAGGTCCATCGGCAAGTATGGTGAATCGCCCGGGCGAGAAATCTGCACACGGCCCAGCATCTTGCGGATGATCACCTCGAAATGCTTGTCGTTAATGTTCTGGCCCTGAGCACGATACACCTTCTGAATTTCAGAAAGCAGGTACATCATGCAGGCGTCGCGGCCCTTGAGTTTCAGAACAATATGCGGGTTCAGTGAACCTTCCGTCAGCGGCTGACCGGCTTCCACATGCTCTGAATCTTTGATCAGGATGCGCGCGGTGGTCGGAATTTCGTATTCCTCCGATTCGTGCAGCTCATAAGAAACGATGACTTTGCGGCCTTCCACACGTACACGGCCCGTGTGCTGAGCAGTGATTGCCGCGTCGTTCAGAGTAGCTACCGGGTCGCCTAACGAAACAGTTGCTTCGTCTTTAGCGGTAATTTCCCATTCCTCGGGCACATCGTACTCATCGCTGATCATTTCACTCTGCTCAACCCGCACGATGCGCTGGTCACTGTAACGATCGGATTGAATGATCTTCGCCAGACCGGCAATCCGAGAAATGACCGCTTCACCTTTCGGCGTTCGGCGCGATTCAAACAGCTCTTCCACACGCGGAAGACCAGTTGTAATATCGCCGCCAGCCGCAACACCGCCCGTATGGAATGTACGTAAGGTCAGCTGCGTGCCTGGCTCGCCAATGGATTGCGCCGCAACCGTTCCAACGGCCGCACCTAATACCACCATCTTGCCGCGGCCAAGGTCCATACCATAGCACTTGGCGCAGACGCCGTGGATCAGTTCGCAGGTCATTGGGGAGCGTACCTTGACTTCATCGATCTTGAAGGACATCAGCTTGCGGATCTTCTCGTGGTCAAGCATTTCATCGCGTTCGGCCACAACTTCACCGGTTTGCGGGTCGATAACACGCTGGCAAACCAGGCGGCCGTACAGACGCGACGCCATCGACTGCCCGGCGACATCATCCACTTTGCGGATCCAGATACCATCTTCCGTACCGCAATCTTCTTCGTTGACGATCATATCCTGGGCTACATCGACCAGACGGCGGGTCAGGTAACCGGCATCGGCGGTACGCAGAGCGGTATCGGCCAGACCTTTGCGGGCGCCGTGCGTGGAAATGAAATATTCGAGCGCGTTCAGACCTTCGCGGAAGTTTGACTGGATCGGCAGGCGGATAATACGCCCGGCCGGGTCAGCCATCAAACCGCGCATACCGGCTAACTGAGCGATAGGACCGAAACCGCCTTTGGTAGCGCCGGAATTGGCCATCGTGGAAAGGTTGCCATTCGGGTTCATGCTGCGGCGGACGGCATCCGACACGTCTTTGGTGGTCTGCTGCCAGACCTCAATTTCGCGTTCGTTGCGTTCTTGCTCAGTCAGCAAGCCGCGGCGGAAGGAGCGCTGAATGTTTTCCACATTCTTCTGAGCATCCTGCAGAATTTTGGCCTTGTCAGCCGGGGTGACGATATCGGCAACTGCAATCGTCGAACCCGAGCGCATGGCAAACTCAAAGCCGATGTCTTTAATGTGATCAGCAACTTCCGTGGTAGTATCCTCGCCGCAGACTTCATAGACTTCGGCGATCAGATCTTTCACGCCGCCTTTATCCAAGACCACGTTCTGGAATTGAACATCGGACGGCAGAATATTGTTAAAGAAAGCACGGCCAACGGTAGTATCAATCACCTTTTTAACCGGGGCTTTCATGCGGTTGTTCTTATCATCGTACCAGGTATCGACCAGCAGCTTGATGCGGGAATGCACATGCAGCTGTCCTAACTGGTAAGCCAGTTCGACTTCGTCGATGTCATAGAACTGGCGGCCATTGCCCGGATGGTTCAAATCGTCCTGCATGGTCAGATAGTACACACCCAAGACCATGTCTTTAGATGGGCTGATGATCGGCTCGCCGTCGGCTGGTTTCAACAGATTGCGCGAAGAAAGCATCAGGTTGCGCGCTTCCCAGACCGCTTTTTCAGAGAGCGGCACATGCACAGCCATCTGGTCACCATCAAAGTCCGCGTTGAAAGCGGTAGTCACCAGCGGGTGCAGTTGAATGGCGCTGCCTTCGATAATCAACGGCTCGAAAGCCTGAATACCCAAACGGTGCAGGGTCGGCGCACGGTTTAACAATACCGGGCGTTCCTTGATGACCTCTTCCAAAACCTCCCAGACCTCAGGGCGGTTGCGTTCGATAAAACGCCGGGCGCCTTTGACATTGGCAGCATAATTGTGCGCCACCAGGCGGGCAATCACAAACGGGCGGAAGAGTTCCAAAGCCATGGATTTCGGCAAACCGCACTGGTACAGTTTGAGGGTCGGACCGACCACAATTACCGAACGGCCAGAATAATCCACACGTTTACCGAGCAGGTTGCGGCGGAAGCGGCCTTTCTTGCCTTTGAGCATATCGCTCAACGATTTCAGTTCGCGGCGGCCACGGCGTGAAAGCGCCTTGCCGCGCTGTGAATTATCGATCAGTGAGTCAACTGCTTCCTGAAGCATACGCTTTTCGTTGCGCACGATCACATCCGGAGCGCCTAACTCTAACAGGCGTTTTAGACGGTTGTTGCGGTTGATTACGCGGCGATAAAGATCGTTCAAGTCTGAGGTTGCAAACCGGCCGCCATCCAATTGCACCATCGGGCGCAGGTCGGGAGGAATCACCGGCAGAACAGTCAAAATCATCCATTCGGGACGGTTATTCGAGCGGCGGAAAGCCTCAATAACTTTCAGGCGCGTGGTAGCCTTCTTGCGTTTCTGTTTACTCTTGGAGGTACGCACTTCGTGCCAGAGATCTTCAGAGAGTTTGGGCAGATCAAGACGGCGCAGAACGTCATAGAAGGCTTCAGCGCCCATATCGGCCCGGAAAACCTGGCCCCAGCGTGCTTTCAATTCACGATAGCGGCTCTCGCTCAGGAAAGTAAAGGGACGCAGCTCCTGCAACTCGTCACGCAGGTGTGAATTGGAATTCTGCGAAGCGCTGGATTGATCTTCCAGGTTATTGCGCAGCATTTCCATTTCCTGGTCAGCCTGCGCGCGGATTTCCTCCACCTGCATTTTGATCTGTTCCAGTTCGCGCTGAACCTGATCTTTGTATTCATTCTCAAGCTCATCCAGGCGTTCCTTCACCACCCGCTGGACACGGCCGATCAATTGGGTCGAGATCGGCTCGCCCTCATTGACAATGGTCACATTGGCGGAAGAAAAGACGATCGCCTTGCGAGCGGTTGTGCCGTCTTTTTCCTGAAGTTGACGCTCAAGCGACTGGCCTTCTTGAATAACCGGTTCCAGCTTTTGGGCAATCAACTCATCGCGGCGCGACTCCAGATCCTGCCGGCGCTGGTTGAGTTCGGCGATTTTCTTATCGCGCGCCTGCTTGACTTCCAAAATACGCGCGTTAATTTCAGTCGCCTGTTCGCGTTCTGAAACGGAAATTTCATCCTCAAGACGCTTCAACGCCTTCGCGCGGGCATCCTCATCGACATAGGTGACAATATACTGCGCAAAATATAAAACACGATCGAGGTTGCGGCGAGAGATATCCAGCAGCAGCCCCAAATAAGAAGGTACACGGCGGGTGTACCAGATATGCGCTACCGGAGTAGCCAGTTCAATATGCCCCATACGCTCGCGGCGAACCGAGGAGCGCGTTACTTCGACACCGCATTTATCGCAAATGATGCCTTTATAGCGAGGGTTCTTGTACTTGCCGCAATAGCACTGATAATCACGGGTGGGACCAAAAATGGCCTCACAAAAAAGTCCGTCTTTTTCAGGGCGTAGACGCCGGTAGTTGATCGTTTCGGGTTTTAAGACTTCACCATATGACCAACTACGGATGGTCTCCGGCGATGCAAGGCTGATACGTAATGCGACCAAGCTTTTCGTTTCCACTAATACGCCTCCTCTAACTGGAACCCTGGAGTTTAAACTAGTACAAACGCTTGAGATTCCTCTCGCGCGTTATTCGATAATGGGAGCGTTTCCACTGAACACATGCAAACTGAAATTATACCACAAATTTGAAAATTTCAAGCCACCGGAACAAATTGCTTCCGCTTTTTTAAGATTCAAGGCAATCCTTCATCCCCCGATGTTTTTACCTGATGTTTCCAGTTCGCCTGTTATTTTGCAAAGTAATTATACTCACCAGTGCAAGGGTTGGATAGAGGGAATATTAACTGCCAAATCAGATTGGCAAGACCTTTGTTTGTTTAATCGGGAATTCCATAATAAAGGAGCTGCCTTTGCCAAGCTGACTTTCGACAAAGATACGGCCATGATGCCGTTCGACAATCGTTTTGACAATCGCCAGACCTAAACCGGTTCCGCGCTGCTCGAAAGCCTCACGCCGGCCACTGCGATAGAAACGCTCAAATAACCGCGGCATGTCCAACGGAGCAATGCCGATGCCGCTGTCATGCACCTCAAAAATCACCAGGTCTTCCCGTTGATTCAACTTGATTTTTACGCTGCCATTTGATTTGGTATATTTGATGGCGTTATCGACCAGGTTGATCAGCGCCTGCTGAAGCAAATCCACGTCGGCGACCATATTAATACGCCGTCCATCCGCGAGTCCTTCAAAGGTCAGAGAAATATTCTTCTGAGCGGCTTGCGGATAGTATTGTTTGATAATTTTTTCAATCACGACATCCGGCGTAATCTCTTCCAAATTCAGGCTGATTCCTGCTTCAATCCGGCCTAAATCAAGCAGGTTATTGACCAGATGGGTCATATTTTCAACCCCAGACACCATTTTGTTCACATAACTCTTCTGCTGTTCGTTTAAATCCCCGACCATTGAAACCATGGTGGTATAACCACGCATCAGCGTCAACGGAGTCCGCAAATCATGGCTGACTGTAGCCACAAAATCCGATTTAATCGTGTCCAGCTCTTTGTAATGGGTTATGTCGCGCAATACACATACCTTGCCCAGCAGGAAATCCTCACCGGCAACTGGAGCAATACTGCCCTGATATACGCGCCCGTTGGAAAGATGAATTTCCTGGGACGCAACCCGATCATCGGCCGGACCAGACACAAGCTTGATCAAATCTGGCGACGAAAGCACTTCGCTCACTGTTTTCCCTGGTGTCGATGAATTGATCAAGCCGGGGACGTGCAGCGTGGCCGGGTTTAGCAATAGCAACCGGTCATTCTGATCAAACACCAGCACGGGTTCAGGCGT
Organism: Bellilinea sp.; assembly: GCA_036822575.1. Lineage (GTDB taxonomy): Bacteria > Chloroflexota > Anaerolineae > Anaerolineales > Anaerolineaceae > Bellilinea. The sequence continues at coordinate 8,332 of DAISHK010000006.1, forward strand.
CGAATTGAGGACGGCTTCAAAGCGCCGCCGGCCAATTTCCGCGGCAGCGTACAGGCGCGCATTGGCAGCGGCCAGGCCGGCTTCATTCGCCAGCATGCTGAAGAAACGCACCTCATCCGAGGTGAACGCTTTTGGCTGATCGAATCCGATCCAAAGCGAACCGAAATATGTATTTTCAAACCGCAAGGCAAAGGCGATTAAAGCCAGCGGATGCGGATTACCGGCCGTATTGATAATCCGGCGGATGCGGGCAATATTGGAGATAGTCAGTACTTCCTGGGTGCGCATCAGTTCAAAAATCTGGCTGTCCAGGTAAGCATAATCCTCTGCCATCGGCCCAGTTCCGATACCGAGCAGCGGTTCACTGCTGATATCCATGCGCACATCCGGTATCAGTGTAACCCGCACCGCACAGGCGTTTTCACTTAACGCCGCTTTCAGAATTGGCGTGATCGCATCACTGACTTGCAAATGAGCAGCTACACCCTGACTAACCTCCAGGAGCTTGGTTTGCTCATCCATGCGATTCTTCAGGCTGACGCGCATTTGTTCAAATGAACTGCCTAATACACCAATTTCATCAACCCCTGAAACCTGTATCGGGGTATCTAAACCGCCTGCGGCGATTTGACGCGCCTGCCCCGCCAGACTATGCAGTTTGCTGGCCAGTTGCCCCAGGTTACCGCGAATAAATAAAACCGAAATCAAAAATAAAAGCAGCAGAATTACCAGCAGCGGGATCGCAATATTTAATGCCACCTCTTGCGCTGTCTTAGCAGGCATGGTGGTAATCACCGCCCAAGAACGGCCAATAACTGGCTGGTAAAAAACAAGCTGGCGTGTACCCGTTGAGGAAACATCCTCAAAGAAAGATTCAGAATCACTGACCCGGCCAAAATACTGGTCCGTGATTTCACTGTTTTCACCAGGCAATGCCTGGAAAAGAACGGTTTGGTCTTCGTCAATGATATAACTGGCGCCACCATCTGCGGCAATCGCATCCAAAGCATTTAATGCCGGCTGCGTAAATGGATTCGATTCCAGGTCAGTCCGGCCTAAGACAACGCCCAGGCTTTCACCTTGTTCGTTCAGAATTGCCGCGATGAAGGAGATTTGCGCCGATTGTTCACCCGAAACAGGCGGGACCGCGTAGGTTTGAACCAGCACGCCCTCCAAGGCCAGGTTCAGGCCAGATTGTTCTTCAGCAGTCAGCCGAAACTGGTCCAGGTTGGCTTTTGGATATCCGGCCAGCAGATTCAGCGCTGGATCAAAAAGATAAAATTGCCGGAAATATGGCACATTGCGAATACGCTCGGAGAGCTGATTCTGCATTTCTTCTGGATCATACGTGAGTAAATCAGGACGAGCCATATCCGTTATCAGGCTCTGCCCAATCTCCAGAAAATAAGGCACACTTTCTGAAGCGATTTTTGCCGTATTGGAAAGGCGTTCTTGGATCATTTGATGCGCCGCCTGACCAGCTACCAGCCAGTCGGTAACGATTAATGAAATCAACAAGACAGCGATAATCGGCAGGGTGGTTAAGGTAAACCGCGCCTGCAGGCTGGTTTCAGTTGGTCCAGGCCGCAATTCTTGCGGACGCACCCAGATACGCGGCAAGATCAGATAAATCACTTCCGCAATACCGCCGGCCAGGACCAATTCAGTTCCGCGCGCAAGAATTTTGAACCAGTTTTGCGTAATGGCAAAATCCATTCGTTCGGCCAGGGTTCCCGGAATTGTAAAAAATGCGCTGAACAAATAAATCGGAATTGCCACAAGAGCAATGATCAATGCTGCGCCAATCGGATGGCGCAGAAATCGGTAGAAGCGCGAACTATAGTTTTGATGAATCGCCTCACCAATTAGCCAACCAATTATTGCGGTTTCGAGAACCGAAAAAATGCTATGGCTTCCAAAAACAGCCAGGGTTAAACCGCTAATCGCGCCAATCAACATAGATCCCAGGGGGCCTAGAAAACCGGCAGCCAAAATCATCGGCAAAGCATAAAACGGGATAAGGACCGGCTGAACGCTTTCGACCGGCAAATTTGGAACCGGCATCAGCGAAGATACCGAAACATTGATCGTTAGAGCAAAAACACACAACGGAGCAGATATAGCTAATCCGATGGCCCAAATCCAGTTCAGCCGAAAATTTCGGATTGCCTGTTTCCAATAGGTACGGGTCCCCCAAATCAGTGCGCCAAGCATCACAAACCAGCCAATCCAGCCGATCCACTGGAAAGGAATATCGATGTATGCGGTATGCTTCAACCAATTGGTTTGTTCAAACATCTGGCGCCCATCTCAAATTATAGCATTGGCAAGAAATTACCCACCTTACGGTTTTGATCACCGCAGCTTAGCCTTATCATTATACCTATTCCAGGCCTGATTATAGAAGAAATTTTGTTTTTTATCTGGAAATTCCATTAAACGCTCAAACCAATTTTCCTCGGCCAGCGTAGCTTCCTCATAACAGGTTTGCACAAATGCCTGGCGCTCTGCCCTGTTTTCCGCATTTTTATCAGCCGCCTGTTCGATGAATCGTGCCTCAAGTCTTTGCTGTTCCAACGTTATAAAGGAATGTCTTTCAGCGTAATTTTTTAAAATCAAGCGGTGCAGCCGTTCATGCTTCCAAAACAGGCTTTGATCTGCTTCACCCGCTGGCAGAGGCCCAAAATCTGGCAGACTCGTATCCCACCAGAGCGGTTTGAAGATGGAGGTGCAAGGCGCTGCTGTGCCGGTCCACCAAAACAATGGCTTTTCCGTATCCAGATGCGCGATCAACGAAGCCGTTGTCTGACTGGCGCGCACCGGCCCAAAACCCGCGTGCATGCAAACATCCGCGCCTGTCACGCCCGAATCGGGCCGGTAATCAACACTGCGATGCAGACGTAAATAAGCCATCAGATCACGGTCCGTCAGAGCGCCCTGACGGCTTTGCAAAGTGCTCAGCGTACAGCTTTGCCGGCGGCGTCCATCACCCAAGGGCGTATACAATCGATCGGAATAGCAATTTGCAAAATGAAAGTCAGCTTTAGATTTGCACCAACGCTGATCCACCGCGAAATTTACCAAATCGGGCGACGATAAATCCCATTCAGCTCCAATCGTCAGCGCGTTCGAGATAGCCCCCACATCTTTTACCTGAATTGCCGCCCACTCTTTTCCGGCGGTTTCTAAAATCCAGGCAGTCTGCCGGTCGGCTAGCAGAAAGCTGTTATGGTAATAAAAGGGATGTGTGAAACCGCAATTTCCGCCCTGGCCGTATTGAGCAAGCAAATCCGTAATGACACGCACAGCAGCGTATGCGGAGTCGGACCGCTCCAGCGCCAGGCGCAGATAATCCATACCGATTAATTCGGCTCCTTTCGCGACCGGTAAACGCGTAAACACAGCTTCATTGCCAATGACCAGCCCGTGCTCGTTTGCGCCCATTTCTGCGCCCCAAATCCAAAAAGGCTTGGAAAGCAAAATAGCGTTCGTATGCGCGGCCTGAGGGATTGAACGGTAAGTGCATTGCACCTCCTCACCGGCTGCATGGTTTTCAGCGGGGACGAAAGTAAGATATTGCGACTCGTTCGGCTCTCGGTCCGAATTTTTCGCAAAAATTACTGCCCCATCCGCAGTTGCATTGCCCAATGCCACCATTGTGTCGCACATGAAGCCCCTCGCGAAATTTTCCTGTATGTAATTGGAGCCGGTGCAGATTGCTCCTTAACGCTCAACCTGAGCCAAAACAGCCGCAACGACCTCATCGATATTCAATTGATCCGTGTCGATCACTATCGCATCTTCCGCAGCCTTCAGCGGAGCCACTTTGCGCGTCGAATCAATGGAATCGCGCTTCTGCAACCCGGCTAAGATGTCGGCATAATTGGCCGAATCACCGCGCGCGATGATTTCCGCAGTCCGCCGCCGCGCGCGCTCCTCAACCGAGGCAGCCAGGAAAATCTTTACGCGCGCTTCGGGCAGCACGACCGTACCAATATCCCGGCCTACCATGACTACCTGTCCGCGGCAGCCGATTTGTCTTTGCTTTTCGGTCAATGCCTTGCGCACACCCGCGTAAGCAGAAACCTGCGAAACATGCCGCTCAACATATGGATCACGAATTGCCCAGGTAACATCCACCCCATCCAGAAACACATCTTCAAGGCGGCCGTCAGCAATGCTGGGTTGAGCAATATTGATATCAATCACCTCGCTCAGCCGGGTAACTTCAGCTTCGTCATCAACGGAATTAAATTTTTGCAAAGCCGCCAGTGTAGCTGCGCGGTACATGATACCGGTATCAAAAAACAAATACCCCAATTTATTGGCTACGCGAATACCTACAGTCGATTTTCCTGACGAAGCCGGGCCATCAATTGCAATTGTTGTGGTGGATGCTTCCATAAAACCTCATACCCAAAAAATATCGTTCAAAATTGAATCCAGCCAGCCAGATTCAATTGATTTAATGTTGTCATCTAAATTTTAAAAATGAACGCTGATTCACGGGTTCGTTTGCGCTCGATCTGGAAACGCATCCACCCGCACCCAAACAAGGACTGTCTGCTGATCCTGCGGGGCCTTTTTGAACACCATCCAGCGGAACCATTCCTGCGGCAGCATCAATGACCAGGTTGGCCGTACATCCCAGGCAAAATCCTGTCCACGGTATTCCGCCGCTAGATTCAATGTCGGCTGATTGGGCGTTATGACAATTTCCGGGGTGGCATCCGCAGGCAGTACATCCGTGAAAGCCACATGCTCATAATTTCGCAAGGCCCACCGCAGGGAAGGAGTATCGCTGTTTTGGACCACGATATCGGCGGCCGTTGGTACACGAGTCAGCCAACCGGAATAGTCTGCCAGTGTTTGCTCAAAAAGGTCTTCTTCGCTGTTCCAGCCATCAAGCCGCCAGATTTGATTATCAGGGTAATCATTTAGACCAGCCGCACTCCAGGCTGAGGCCACCCCGCTGAAAGACAAGAGAATAGTGGCGGCTAAATAAATCGCCAGGCGAGTATTATCCGGCCAGGCCAGGTGGACATTATAAATCGCTACAAATCCGAGAAAGAGCGATAGCGGCAGCCACAACCACAGCGGGGTGGAATTGACATCAAACGTGAACGCATCGGGCCAGCCGAGACTATCCAGGCGCAGCACCGTCAGCCAAAATGAGGTCAGCAGCAAAGCCAACATTATACCTAACCCGGCTGCGGGCCACCGCCAGTGCGCTTTAACCACCAATTCATTCGCAAGCAACTGTGCGGCCAAAATCGCCAACGGGTAGGTCACCCAGACCAGTAAATCCATACTCCGGCCAGGATAGAGGATGATCAAGAACAAAGCCAAAAAAGCACTGTAAAACAGCCAGGAGAGCACCGGGTTTTCAGCCTTGCTGCTGCGAAAGCCCTGCCACACGCCAAAAATCACCAGCATTGGCGCATAAAGGATCAAAGCCAGCAATGGGAATAACGCGCCTATTGCAGCAGTCTTCGTCCAGCCGCCCAAGAAATTCAGTATGCCATAACCAACGCTGGAAAGCGCCTGTCCGCCAATCAGCAACCCACCGCCAACCGCAAGCAAGGCAGCGCCCCCGCTGAGCAGGGCTGATTTCCAGGAGAATCCTATCGGCGCAGTCTCAGCCTTTGCCCCGGATTTTGAAGAAAATGTCCGTGTCAGGAGCAGTCCCACAATCAGCGTCAGCAAGCCGAACCAGAACACTTCGCCGGACAGGATGCCGAGTGCGACGCAAACTCCCACACCAATAGCATTGCGCTTTTCCCAGGCAGCCGCCAGGGCAATCACACTCAAAAGCGCCAGGGTTGCGCCGCCGGCAATCCGTGACGCAGATACCAGCGCCGGATCAAATGCCAGCAAAAACACGGCAATCAGCGCTGGCATGCGGCCCAGGCGTTTCCAGAAATAGAACGGGGAAAGGGCAACCAGCGTCCCGGCAATGGCCGGAATGAAGCGCGCCAAAAACTCGCTGGCAGAAAACACACTGAAGAGCAGCGCGGTCAGCACCAGATAAAGGTTTTCACCGACAGAATAAGCGCTCAACTTTCCCTGCGCCAGATTAAGTGCGGCCATAGCCCGTTGAGCCTCGACATCGCCCATCGGCGCGCCTCCGAGGTTGATAAACCGGATTGCGATTGCCGCGATGATGGCAAAGACAATCAAACCGGCTTCTACGCGATTGATCGATTTGTTTTCCATACCCTAATTCCCATTGAGCTGGCCTAATGCCGTGTAATCAGGCACTGCGTAGATCACGACCGTATTGTTGTAGTACGCCACGGGCAAGTTAGCCATGAATTTAGTTTCACTAACCGAATAGGTGGTGCGTTCCGAATTTGCAATGTAGATATAACGCACATGATACCGTTCCAAAAGCGCTTTCGTTTCTGTCCAATCCGGTGCTTCGTACATGGTGCGAATATCCTGATCACGGGAGCCGACCTCCGTATAACCACCGCGCCACTGCCCTTCATGCCCGGCCCAGCCCAAAACGGTTGGCTGTCCGCTGAACGTACCGGCGCGCGCATAATTCGGCTGATATTGGCCGCCAGTGGCCTCCAGAACGACGCCATATGGCGCGGATTGCAGCCAGGCAAAAGAAGCCATATCGTCGTCGGTATAGAAATTGGATCGGCCGTCTAAGGTCAGATTCAAGGACAGTAAATTGTTTTCCGGCTGCGCTTCATGAATTTTCGCCGGCAGCATAATCAGGCAGTACAGGCTGGCAGCCGCCACAGTGAAGGTCAGCGCAATTTTGGCGAACAATGCCCGCGTGCCGCGTAATTCTTCCCAAAGCACCGCGAAAGCAAAAGCAGATGCCAGCCCCCACAGCACCCAGGTCTGAAAGTAAAACTTAAAAATAGTGTTCATGCGCCATCCGAAGCCATCTAATAAATAGAAATACTCCGGGAAGATCGCCAGCCCCAACCCGAGCAGCACCAGGATCAAAACAAAGGGCTGCGGATGAATTTTTGTATCCACCGACAAAGGCAAGTCAGCTCCAGAGCCCTCAGTTTGAGGACGCGCCAGAAGCCCCCAGGTAGCGGTCAGCATCAGCAGCATGGTCAGCCACGCACCCGGATTTAACAGACGCTTGGCAAACGAATTTGTAATAATTTCGCCGGCCGATCCGCCTTGTTTATTGAATAATTCGCCGGCGTATTGATTGATTTTTGCTCCGAATTGCGCCAGACCTGTATTCGCAGAAACAGCCAAATTTTGTCCGGCTACCTGCGCTACGTTGACCAGCAGCAGCGCCACGATCATCAGCAGCCACAAGCCAAAGATCACCGCAGCCGCGAATTTAAATCCACGCCACAGAGTAACTTTGAGCGGCGTGCTGCGCAGCGCATGCGCCAGCCAGAGCAGCAGCGGAACCAGGAAGGTCGCAAACATGACCCAAAATTGAGCGCCACGGGTGTAAAAAACACCGCTGGGCAATAAGCCGCCTGCCTGCGAGGCAAAGCCGGTGTAGAACGGATAATAGAGGGCGTAACCAGCCAGACCAAGCAGGATTCCCATCCCCAGGAATTCTTTATTCCGTGCGCTGCTCCACCCAAGCTGACGAAAACGCAGGAACGCATATACCGCAGCAAACAGTCCGACGTAAATCGGGAAATCCCACGTATTCAAAAATGACATGCCGCCTAACGCCAACATGGTCAGCCAATTTTCAGGAGCTTTCAGCCAGTTCAGCGGATCCAGCCCAGAAATCTTTGTTTGTGAGCCTTTATAGAATAAATTCAAGGCCAGCATGACGGCCAGTAAGGCAAAAGGCATGGCCAGTACATGCGGGTGCATATCCGCCAATAAGTACGAAAATTGCGGAAATTCGTCGATGATTTCCTGGCTGTTGCCGTTCAGGTCGTAATCCTTGAGTACGCGCGAGCCGGCCCACCAGGACCAGGATCCGCGATGCGGCTGCCAGTTGAATGGCTCTGGCGGCGCCTGATTTAACGAAGTAATATCCAGCCACGTCCAGAACGAGGACGAATATGTGCCGTCAGGCTGTTTGCTCCAGCCCACGCCGCCGGAGTGCAGCAGCTCTAACAAGCCGGACATATTCCCCAACAGCAGAATAAAAACCGGAGCCAGTACCGCCCAGGAAAGAGCTTTCCGCCGACCGTCAGTTTCATTATTGCGCCGCGCCCGGTAATACCCAGACAACAGGTTATAAACCACGCCATACGCCGCGGCAGCTGTCATCGCAAACCACAGGGCGATTCCCAAATTAAATGCCATCAGAGTAGGCGTGCCCGTCAGCCGTACCAGCAGGCTGATCATCACATACCCAAAATAGTAATATGAAATGGCGTAGCCAGAGAGCCAGGGATCGGCCGGCGGGAAAGTCGCGGAGCGCAGAATAGAATTGATGAAAGCCAGTTCCATCGGCTTCTCGGTGTTGAGAATCTCCGGATTGGCGGCGCGCATAAAAGCCCATAAAGCAAAAGACACCAGGAATACGGCTTCGATGGCAACGACCGTCCGGCGATTTTCTTTGAGCCAGGCACGCATATCGGGCCATTTTCCCCACGCGGCCCAAATAGAAAGGCCTAGTACCAGAAACAGCGTGAACACAGCACTGCCGGTATTATTGCCGAATACCCCCAGCGATGCCAGCAGCCAGTATAAATAGCCCCATAATAACAACCCGAGCGGGCGCAAAATCGCCAGCCCGCGTTCAGGCAGGAATTTCAGCAGGCGGAAGGAGATCGGGAAAACCAGCCAGCCGATCAAAGCAATAACGAAATACCAGGCGATAAAATGCAGCATAATCTTTAATGGTCCATTTTCGCAGCCAGCCAGCTATGCGAACCATCAACGCCCATGGGGAATTCAAGCACTTTCACGACCGCATCGACCGGCAGCGCACGGTATAGATGCGGGAAAAAGTTACCCGGTTCGGCTTCCTCATAGATCATTCGTTCAGGGAGTTTTTCGCAATCGACTACCAACACCAATAGATCCGTCTGGCCGGTATAGAATTTATCAGCGGTGCGCTGCATCTGAGCGTCCAGGGAAAAATGAATAAAGCCTTCTGCTAATAGTGAGCGTTCGCTGAATTCGCCAGTCGGCAGCGCCTTATTCCAGGCTGTCCGGCTGGTGATGTGGTAAACGAACCTGGCTGCTTTTTCTTGGTTTTCGTTCATTGAATCACCTCATAGATGGTCGTATCGCCGTCCTGATAAACCGCCCGCCAGAGGTCACCCTCCAGAGCCGCAAACTTCGACACACCGGTCGCGTCATAGATCGCCGCTTCCAGTTCTCCTACGATTATATATTTTACGCCGTATTTTTGCAGAAAAGCTTGCGCCGCACTCCGGTCGGTTGTATTGTAAAAATCATTGACCGCACTGGCTCGGTTATTTACCAGGCTGTCTCCCACGACACTGCGCTGCTGAATCTCGTGCCAATCCCAACCTAACACAGTCGGCAAGCCGGTGTTGATCGAGTATCGCGAGCCCCACCGGTAGGTCCCTAATTGCGCCTCAACAATCGTTGGTGATCCGCTCACGTTTTCCTGCATCCAGCGGATGGCCTTGTAATCCTGGTTCAAGTCCAGCTCATGATCATGCTCATAATAGACGGATGTCTGCATGTAAGTGCTGCCATCCAATCCAGCCGGTGTATATACGCTCATCCGGTCGCGCATCTTGGCTGAACCGGCCATAATGGTGTACAAACAGGCTGAAAAAGCCAGAACACTGACCACGGCTACCCACACATTTTTCCAGGCACCTTTCCACTTCATCATAAGCCTGGGCAGCAGCCAGACCATGCTCAAGGCCGCGCTGAGCGAGAGCAAAATCCACGCCTGCAAATAGAACTTGAAAACCGTGTTCATCCGGCCGATATCACCCACCAGGACAATCACTTCCACGGCCAGGGTCAGGGAAAGCGCTCCGCCGATCAGCAGCAGCACAATCCGTTGAGCATCTGGCTGATCCGGTTTCAACAAAAGCGCCAGATCCCAGACCATCAGAGTAAATACAAACCACCCGATTGATACGCCGCGGACAGCCAGGAAAACCACCGCGCCAACATAGACAGCCAGAGCTATGTAAATCCAAATCTTGGCCTTGAGCAGTTTATTCAACGCTGAAAGCGGTGTTTTGGCCATCCACTCAACGGTCAGCGTCGTCATCCAGGTGACGATGATGACCAGGAACAGTCCCCAATGCGTGAAATAAGAGGCAAAATCCGATTTTTCATCATTCCATAAATCAATCTTGGAATACCCTAAAGCGTACCAATCGGTATAAGGCTTAAACAGCAGAGTTCCGACAATGTAGAAAATGATAAGCACACCGGTTACCAGCAGCAGACGCCGGACCCAAAGCGGCCATTGCGGCAATAAGCCCTGCGGAACCGGCGCGTAGCGCAGCCCGGCATACACAATCGCGACAATCGCCAATAACAGATAGGTCGGAAAATCCCAGGTATTGGTTGGGCGCAGCACAAACACCGCCAGGGCGCCCAGGAATATGGATAGGCCAAAGCCAGCCAGAGGATGAATGCCCTCGACCGCCCAATCCCATTGCCGTAAAACCACCGAAACCGCCCACCCCAAAGCCAGAACAGTCAGCGCCATGGCGAACAGGTGCGCGTGCGGATCTGCATACAGGAAGGTAAAGAAAGGAAATTCGGTAATGGCTCCGCCGCCCGGCAATGCCCGGCTGGGGATCCAATACCAGTCTCCGGTTGAATACGGCAATCGTCCGCCGTTGATCAAATTGCCCAGGCCCTGGAAGGTCCAGCCTATCTTGCTGAAAATATTCGCGCCATCAAAGGAGCCATTCGGAGCGGCCAGCTTCATCAACCCGTGCCAGATCTGCCGAATCGTACCCAGGTTGCCAATGACGATCATTGCAGCGGCCGCGCCAACGCCCGCCCATAAGGCCTGCCTGTTCAATGGAAGCATTTCCTCGAATTCAGCATCGGCCGGATCTTCTGGCAGCGCATGCTGACGGGCAACAACCAGGTTCCAGGCCACACTGAAAGCACCTAAAGCCAATAATGAAGCCAGTGTCGGCAAAATCAGGTTATAGGCAATGCTGGGGACGATTCCCAACCATTTGGTAGGTACGCCTACCAGAACGAAACCATAATAATAATAATTAATATAGCCGCCGCTCAGCCAGGGATTATAGGCCGGGAAAGTGGTGCTTTTGAGCACCGCGTTAAAGTACGCGAAATCCATAGGCTTTTCGCCGCCAAAGGACGGGTGCCACAAATCCGGGTTAGCAAAGCGGATCAGCAAGAAGAAGGCGAAAAAGGCCAGGCCAACGGCCTCAACGGTAAGGAAGTAACGTCGTTGCTGGCGCAGGTCACGGCGCAAAGCCGGCCATTGCCGCCAGGCCAGGATTCCATTCACCAGCAGGATCAAAAGTACCGCGGCCCAAATTACCGGACGCGTAAAGGTAAAGGCGGTTGAACTGGCAAACCAAACCATCCAGGAAAGCAGCAGCATTCCGGTGATTTTTACAAATGGAAAACCTTTATCTGACAATCCGTGCAACGCTATCCGCACCAGCGGATAGCAGGCCCAGCCCAACAAGGTAATCACGCTATACCAGACCAGCAGGCCAAGGGCCGGATAGGCATTCAAGGGGTTATCGTAACTAAAATAATCCGACCATGTGCCGCCCGCCTGCTGTTCAGCCAGACGGTCGTCTGGCAGCATCAGGTTCTCAGGATACGTAGCCGCCTGTCCGGGCAGAACCCGCATCGCCGTGGATAAATCCACGCTTTCTAAGATTTTCGCCGCATTTTCCGCGTTGTAGGCCGCGGTTTTCTTGAAGATAAGTACTTTCGGATGATCGTAGACAGTAAACGCTTCTTCTGCGTATTGATCATTAATTTTCAGTGTTCCAAGGGTGGGATAACTTTCGAAAACCTTGACCAGTTCAAACCCAAGCTGGCCATCAAACATGCCGACTTCCGCCCGGCGATAGCAGTCAAGTATGCTTTCCTCCGCAGGGCAGCCCATCAGCTCGCGATAGTATTTCGTGGTTAACGGATACCGTTCCTGCAAGCGCGTGGTGGTACCCCATTGCCGGTTTGAAGAAATGAATAAGTAATCAGCCGTATCGAGCGTTTGTTCAAAGCGTTCCAGTTTCGCCTGATCGTCGTCGTAATACATCTCAAAATTGAGGTTGGCCTCGTAAATTCCGCCGTAACCATCATAGTTGCCGCGCCGGATGGGCAGACCGTCATCCCAGGAAGTCTCATTGGCCGGCGCGGAGCCATAGATTGAGAGTCCGCCGCTGCCAGCAATCAGATCGAAGTGCAAAATGTAGGTTTGCTCCTGGCTGACTTGCAAAGGCGAATCAAAAGTGACCTGAACCGTCTGTCCGCGGGGATCATCCGCAGCGTTAAAAATACCGGTCAGCACCGCCTTGGTCAGCGGCTGACTGCGGTCATCAAGTGCGTAAACCGTGATCTCAAGTGTTTTTTCATCTGTACTGGCGGTCGAATCGACCAGGTGAGCGATGTTCAGGCCGCTTACCTGCCCGTCACTGGCTGGTGTAAAGATAATTTCTTGAGGCTGATCGCCGCGAATCATATCCACGCTGGGCGCCAGCATTTGAAGCGACTGTCCCTGCGCATCCGCAATTGACCATTTCATCCGCCCGCTCATAGAAAGTGAACTGCCCTCATCCAGCAAGGCAATTACCATGCGGTATTGGCCGCCCGCCTCAATTGTCAACGCTGGTGTGAAGGTAACGACTTTCTCAGAAGTATCGCCAGCGCTGAAAAGGTCGGTAATTTGTCCATAAACGGACTGCTCGGGATGCGCCACGGATTGAACCGCTACCTGGACGGTTTTCAGACCTTCAGTGATATTAAGTAAATCCTGAACCGTGCCCAAGGAAATCTGCGTCAAATCTCCAGAATATTGCGCGGTAATCAGGCGCTCTACCGGCTCATAGGCATTCAGGGCCAGCTGCGGATTGTAAGGCAAAGGCTGCGTGGATGTTACGTCACCATCCGCGTACAACAAATTGACGGGGCCGGGAACATTTTCATAGATCCAGTCGCTGGCCACAACCCGCGTCATCGGCTGGATATAAATATGCAGAAAAGCGTACGCCCAGGTAACTGTCAACCCTAAAGCCAGTATTCCACCTGCCCAGGCGCTGATCCGCCAGACCATCGACGCCCGGCGATTTTCACTCCAGAAGGCTTTTTGGCCTAATTCAAGGATCGCCCAGGCAGCCATTACCGCCAATAAGGGGTAGATGGGCAGTTGATACCGCATGGTCGGGTTCCCCTGCAAGGATTGCCAGAGGAAATAAGCTGCCGTCCAGCCCCAAAACAGGACTGTCTTGGGCCACTCGCCCTTGATCATGCGCCAACCCAGCCATAAGAAGCCGGCCCAGGCGGCAATTGCAAAGGGGATGCCCATTCCCCAGACCACCATATTCTGGAATGAAAAGGTTATTGAACGGCGCGCCCACTGCAAAGCTGGCGGCATATCCACATCCCCAGAAGACTGAGCCGCCAGTTCTTTCAAATTGGAAATCCACAGGGGGTTCGGCGTCAGGCCAAAGAAACCCGGCCCGGAAAAAGCATACGGCTGCAATATCCGAAATACCAGCAAGGCCACTGCCCCCCCGCCTACCAGAAAATACAGCGCGCCTTTCAGCCAGGAACGGCGTGTTTCTTGATCTGCATGCAGGTAATGCACCCCAATCGCCGCTGGGAGCAGGAAAGCCACCGGGGCGGTGTTGATCTTGCAGGCCATGGCAACCCCAACCGCGGCTCCAAAGGCCAGACTGTAATGGAAGAAACGCTCACGCAGCCACCACCAGCGACTGTCTTGCCGGTCTATGCGCAAATGGGTTTGAGACAGGCACACCGCGAAATACACCGCCAGCACTGAAAAGGTGGTGGCAAAGGAATCCGAGGTAAAGAAATGCGCCTGCTGAATTTGCATCACAGCCACAGACGAAAAAGCAGCCGCTAACACGCCAACCTTGCGGTTGAACAGGCGTTCACCGATCAAAAATACCAGCAGTACGGTGATTAAATCCATGCTGGCCGCCAGTGTGCGGCCGACAATCAGCACGTGCTCCCAGGTGGCCGTCTGGTAAACCCAATCAACAATGTAGCGCGCCGCAATCACCGGCAAGGTGCCATAGACGAAAAAGCCATGGCCAACATTATGCGGATTCAGGGTTGAGACAGCCGTGTTGAAATACTCCGCCAGACTTTTCACCGGCGACATATCGGCTGTCACCCAGACGAAGAAGCGCTCGTCCGGATGCAGATATTGGAAATCGCCCCACAGCAATCCACTGAAGCGAAAATATGCCGCCGCGATCATCACCCATAAGAGCACCAATTCCCACAGCCAATCAATGCGCTGGCGGTGTTTTGGCGCCTGTACGGCCTGTGGAATGTTATTTTGTTCTGCTGCTTCCATGAGTTATCCTATCAACCAATTGGGCAATTCGATTAATCAGCCGGCGGTACGTAATATGTTAAAAAGTCCTTGCCGTCCATGCCAGAATCATACAAATACATATGCCCGTCGGGGTAAAGCGATTCAAGGTCTTGGGCCGACTCAGTGTCTTCAACATTCAGAATAAACAATTTGGCGCGCGTCTCCGATAAAGTAGCAGGCAAATCTTCGCGCCACAGGGCATAATCCTTCAAGGGGTCGCCGGCATTAATACCCACCAGGCGAGTATCCACCCAATACGGGTAAGGAATGACATAGGCCGTTTCATAACTGCCCTCTGCACCGGCAAAATTATGAATAACCGCGCCAATTTGTGAAGTGTTCCAGGCTCCGGCACGGAATTGTTGGTCAAACTGCGTGAAGACCAGGTCAAAATTTGCAGCGCCCGAAAAGCCGATTAACACAACCGCCGCCAGTGCTGGAACAGCCTTCATCTTGCCCGGCAAACTCTTGCGCATCGCTCCAATCAAAGCTTCTAAGCCCAAACCAGCCACGATGAATACCGGCACCAGGGCCCCGCCGCTGCGGTTCAAGGAGGGGTTTTCATCCGGGAAAGCCAAAGAAAGAATGGAAGGCATCATCAGCAATGGGATAGAAACCAGCAGGAATAAATCCAGCCAATTGCGCCGGCGAATATAGCGGATAAGCAGCAAGATCAAACCGCAGAAATATAATGCGGCTGTAATTACATCCAAAGCCGGCCG
Source organism: Bellilinea sp. (assembly GCA_036822575.1). Lineage (GTDB taxonomy): Bacteria > Chloroflexota > Anaerolineae > Anaerolineales > Anaerolineaceae > Bellilinea. Next base: position 23,521 of record DAISHK010000006.1, read on the forward strand.
GCCGGGAATCGAATGCACCCAGATGTTGCCGTTGTCATAAAAGAACATGATCATCGAGCGCCAGAGGTTGTTCAGAAAGATCAGTATTACCGGTCCCGGGTAAGCAGCCTCGATGGTGCCTGAACGGGATAACGCCCGCTGCCAGAACTCGTTAAAATTTTGCAGCATATACATCAGCAGCGGCAAGAAGATGACCAGAGATACCGCCGCCACAAGAATCAATCCGGTCACCGCGCCTTTGCGATTACCCAGCGACTGGCGATGCAGCACATACAGAATAATCGCTGCCACCACGACCACCGGCAGAAAACGGGTTGGACTGTACCCATGCAGACCAAGCCCTAAAAATAAACCGGCCCAAATAAAATCATTGCGCCGCCGTTCCATCAGCCCGCGCACCACAAAGAACATCACCGGCGCGACAAACAAGGGCGTCAGCGGAAAGCGCAGGCCGACCCGTGAAATCACATTCGGCCAATATGCGAAAGCGGCCAAAACAAATGAAAACAGACCGACCCAGCGATTGCTAATTTGTTTGCCCAGTAAATAAATAAAGGGCAAAGTCAGCAGTCCGGCCAGGGCAGTGCCGATTTTCAGGCTCATATAGGATATTTTCGTACCGCAGACAATGGCAACCAGAGCTGTCAGATACATCTGGATGGCTTCACGCCCGGTATTGCGCGGGAAGAATATCGAGAATTTTCCGCTGAGCACATCGCTGACATCCAGTAATTTTTCTGCATGGTCGCTGAACATTTCTGCCAGAACACCGTCCAGCCGGTAGAAGCGGAAGAAAATCGCCGCAGCAAAGGCAATCACGAGCAATATCGTCCAACGCGAAACCCGCAGCGTCCAGCTTTGCCGCAGGAAGAAACGCAAAATTCGTTGGCCAGTTTCGCCCAGCGGCCGGCGATACTCAATCAGCGAACCGATAAAGAGCACCAGCCCGCCAATCCACAGACTGAGATTTAATCCTGTAAAGGTGTTCCCGCGGAACAGGTAGAAAGCGATGAGAAGAATTGGCAAAGAAATCCAGAATGGCAGCGGATAATACACTTTGGAAAAATCAGGGGCATCCGAATTTTCCGCATCGACCGGCGTCCATTCCTTAAGAAATAACCCAACGACTAAGCATACCGCAGCTGCGCCATACAGCCCGATTGCCAGGGTTACTTTGCGGTCTGGCGGCTCAAGGTTGCTCTGCGCAATCAAGGCCAGCACAAAACCAAGAATCATCAGCCAGGGGAAGCGATTGGGCGTCAAAATACCAGGGCGCTCTGGCTTTTCAGGAGAGCGTATCTCCTCTGCTTCCGCCTCCGCAAATGACTGCGCATCGCCGAGTTGCGGATTCGAAAGCGGCGCTACCCCGACCGGTTGTTCCGCAGCCGCATCAGCCTGAACAGGCTGATTCTCCAACTCGGAAGAATCCGCTGAAAATTCAATCAATGCTGACGGGGTTTCTTCTTCGGGTGTGTCCGCAGGGATTTTGGGCGGTTTGCCTTTCCAGGGCGTCAACAGCGCTTTAACGTAGTCGAGTACACTCGGTTCTTCATCCATAAGCTGATCATTCGCTATCTGTTTTTTGAGAATTTGAACGAACTTCTGGTTATCTTACTGCGACCAATTTAGACTGGCAAGCGCCAGACGGTTGAACAAGCTTGCTGATAAAAAAACGCGCCTAACCAGTTGAGTTCAGCCAGTCAGGCGCTATGAGTTGCTGCAACCCTTATGGATTACGCCGCACAATATAAAACGAATAAGCGCCTTGGGGCTGCTCCAGCGGTTCATCATAAATTGGCTGGCAAATCGCCCGCGTCAATGCCAGGTTCCAGGGCTGACGCACCAATATCCAGCGCCGGGTGATGAAGTGTGAAACCAGCGAGGGCAGGCCGAAATAATGTCCCCATTCCAAAGTGGCCAGCGCTTTGGGAGAAAAATAATGCCAGTAACGCTCAATGGTGAAGCCGGCTTTGTTGAGCCTATCCTTCCATACCTTAGGATCATCGCAATGATGATGGCGCGAGATGCGGTTAAAGAAATTACGATAGGCGCGCGCTAAACCCTTCAAATGGATCGTATCCAGAAATTTGGCTACCGATAAATTCGGCAAGAACTGGTGATTTGGCACACAAAAAATAAATTGAGCGCCTGGCTTCAAGACGCGCGCCATTTCCCGCATCACCGGATCCAGGTCGAGGATATGCTCTAGAACGGAATTGCTGATGGCGCTTCCGAAATATGCATCCGGGAAAGGAATTTCATCACCGGCGCCCTGCAGAACCACTTTGTATCCGCCGCGTTTGCCAGCTTCGCGCACCGGCCCTGTCCAGGGGTCCAAACCGACATCAATCGGCTGATCAAAGGCGATGGTCACAAAATGACCGTCCCCGCAGCCCAAATCCAATACCGGTCCTTCCAGTTGAATATCCTTGTACACCCGCGCTTCTACTGCGCGCAGAAGGCCGCGGAAATAGGGCATATCGCGCAGCTGCAGCCCTAAATAATCTTTTTCGGTCGTTTCATTGGTAACAGTCAATCCGAAATCCTCAACTAACCGGGTACTACCCTTTAATTTCAGCCTCGATCTCCGCGAATAGCTGCTCATAAGCGGCCGCGATGGTGTCGGGCAGGTATTGCTGGCGGATGGGTTCCGCCGGCTGAACATACGCAGAATGATTGGATAAAACTTCGATTAAAGCTTCTGCCAGAGCGCGCGCATCGCCAATTGGAGTCACCTTTCCCATGGAATGCAGCTTAACCGGCTGGCGCACCCCCGGCAGGTTCGAGGCGATGCAAGGAACGCCGTTCAGCATGGCCTCAATTTGTACCAGGCCAAAAGCTTCCGTAGAATTGAGTGAAGGCAAAACCAAAACATCCAGGTTGGGATAATACTGCGCCATCTGATTGGGATTCAAATTGCCTAAAAACACCCAATTGCCGCTCATTTGATATTCATTGATTTTTGGAATCAAGCGATTCAAATAATGCTCTTCCCCGATAATGCCCTGGAATGGCCCGGCAAACTGCACCTGTGCTTCAGGAAAAACCTCTAAAACCCGCGGAAGGGCTTCGAGCAATACCTCAACGCCTTTTTCGGTGGCGAAACGGGCCGCCATACCGATGACCGGATGATGATTTTCAGCATTGGTCGTCTTTTTAAATGCCGCTATTTCCTCTTCGGAGGCAGCAGGCAGTTCAACCGGCGGCGGAATCACTTTAAGCTTATCCAGATAGCGGCGCAGGTAGGCAGAATTTTCAGCGTAATCACGCGTATAGGTCACAATCCGGTGGGTGAACTTCGCCGCCAGTTCATTCATCATCAATACACCCTGATTAGCCGCAAAGTTCAGCACACCTGGCGGCATCAGCAGATCGCAGTGATAGGTTATTACGGTCGGCTTCTTCGCCATGCGGCCGCGCAAAGCGACTCCGGCCGCGTCAAACTGCGGCAGGTGCAATTGCACCCAATCGTTTTCGGCCACCAATTTATTCGCCAGCGGGCCGAAGGTGGGCATAATTACGCCTTTGCTTAGCCGGAACATCACTGGCACGCGGACAATATGCACCTCGTCCACGTATTCATCACGCGGCAGTGATTTATCAAATTGTGATGTCATCACCGTCACCTGATGACCACGCCGGGCCAGAGCTTTGGCCAACCGTTCCGCATAAATCGTCAGTCCAGAAGTATGCGGCCGGTAATAGGTCAGAACAATTAGAATCCGCATGAGCCCGCCTTAAAATAGATCAGGATTGGCTTTTACCCAGTTAAATAAGCGCGTAATACCTTCCTCAACGCCAACTTCCGGCTTCCAGCCCAGCACTTTTTCTGCCTTCCGAATATCCGATACATAGACACGCTGATCTCCCGGACGCCAGTCACCCCAGGCCGGGTTCAATTGGTGCCCAAGCAGTTTTTCAAGGATTGGGCCAAATTCATTCCAAACCGAAAGAATCCGGCTCGCGCCGCCGCCGATGTTAAAGACTTCACCCGCGCTCACCTCGCTATGATCAATGGCCAAATCATAAGCGCGCGTCAAATCATCCACAAAGAGCACATCGCGCACCTGTTTGCCATCCCCATAAACCGAAATGGGCAGGCCTTTCAGGGCCGCAATGACAAACCAGGCTACCCAGCCCTGATCTTCAACGCCGAATTGGCGCACGCCGTAAATACAGCTTTGACGAAAAACTACCGAGCGGATGCCGTAAATCCGGGCATAATCCCGCACATATTGGTCGCCGGAGCCTTTTGAACAGCCATAGGGCGAATGGAAATCGAGAGGATGCTCCTCAGAAATTCCCATTGGGTAATCTGCATACGCGTAGCGCGTATCCTGTTCAACGACGCGCACATCCTCCATGCCGCCGTAAACTTTGTTGGTTGAAGAATACAGAAAGACCGGCTCACGTCCGGAGAGGCGGGCGGCTTCCAGGGCATTGAACGTTCCCAGCGCGTTGATCTCAAAATCATTGCGTGGATCAACCACCGAGGTCGTCACTGCGACCTGCGCGGCCAGGTGAACAATCACGTCCGCATCCGCGGCTGCTTTTTGAATGGCGTCAGCATCACGGACATCGCCCTGGATCAACTGGAAGGCGTCCGCTCCATAGGTTTGTTTCAGCCATTCCAAATTGCGCGACGATCCGGCGCGAGACAAATTATCAAATACCTTTACATCTTCGCCGCGATTCAGCAACCGCGCAACAAAATTCGAGCCAATAAACCCTGCTCCCCCGGTAACCAGATATTTTTTTGTCATCAATCCTCCCGTCTCAAGACACCGTTTCGTTCTTCGTGTCGACGCGAAATTCTTTAAATATGTTCCCCAACGACCGTCCCTGACGAATGAAGGCGTATAAGCCCAGGATACCGGTCGAAAAAAACTGAATAAAATGGATGGTAATGGCCAGAGCTAACGCAGCGGTTTCACCTACGCCTAGTATCGCCAGAGCACCAACGATACCGGCCTCAAAAGTACCAAGCGCAGCCGGCGCGGAGGGCACCGCAATGCTTAATCCCAGCACCGCATCGGTGAACACGCCCCACCAAAACGGCGCGGACGGCGCAACCGCCAGCACGAATATATAGTATTCCACCATGGCCACAGCCCAGGAAAGCACAATCCAAAACAAGCTCAGAAAGAATTGGCTGGGTTTGGCAACGGTCGCTAAACCATCGATTAACGCTGAAACCTGTGGAACCACATATTTATCCACAAAAGCCCAGCGTTTGCCAAGTTTATGTACCCATCCGGTGACCTTGTCGCGATTGCGGGCCACATAAAACATCATGCCCAGCGCAATGATGACCGCCAGCAAGGCGATTAAAGCCACATTGCGAGCCCAGTCCATGCCAAGTGCTAACGGAAGCGTGATCAGCAGCATGGTAGCGGCCACAGCCACATCAAAGACACGTTCGATCACCACACTGGAAAGGACTTCCATTGGGTTGATTTTCGCACTCTGCCCTAACAGGATCGCCCGGCCCAATTCACCGGCGCGTAATGGCAGCAGGTTATTCAATAAATAGCCCTGATTGATTGCCCAGAACGCCTGGATAATCGTCGGTTTTCCGCCAAGAATAGTTCGTGAGGCAATTGCCCGCACAAACACGAAAACGATAGTTAGGACAACCCCGGAAATAATGAAAATCGGACGAATACTGGTCAAAGCCGGACCTAAGTCCTGCCAGTTAGCCAGTTGGAAGACTAAAAATAGAGCCAGCACGGAGATGAGAACGCCAGGCAGCCATTTTTTAGCGCTGCTCCAGAAATTTTGCTTCGATGTACTCAATCTTCCTCCAAACGCAAAATAGCCATAAAGGCATCCTGCGGGATTTCCACGTTGCCGACCATTTTCATGCGTTTTTTGCCGCGCTTCTGCTTTTCAAGCAGTTTCTTCTTGCGGGTAATATCGCCACCATAACATTTGGCCAGCACGTCCTTGCGCACCGCTTTAACATTGGCGCGTGAAATGATTCTCCCGTTGGCTGAAGCCTGAATAGCCACGTCGAACAACTGGCGCGGGATCAGATCCTTCAGTTTTGTGACCATTTTCTGGCCTTTATGGTAAGCATCATCTTTGTGGACAATAATCGCCAGCGCATCCACCGGATCGCCGCCGACCAGTACTTCCAGCTTCGTCAGATTTCCCGGGCGGTAATCACCAAAATGGTAATCCATTGAAGCATAACCGCGTGTACGCGATTTTAGCTCATCAAAGAAATTGACTATCAATTCTGAAAGCGGAATATCAAAGGTCAGCTGCACACGGTTCGGCGCCGGATATTCCTGCTCCATAAAAATCCCGCGCCGCTGACGGGCCAGTTCCATCACGGTGCCATAAAATTCAGTCGGCGTGATTATCTGCAAAACCATCCACGGCTCACGGATTTCCGTATACAACCCCTCTTCAGGAAGTTGTGCTGGGGAATCAATGCGCAGAACTTCACCCTCATTCATGACGATTTCATACTCAACGGATGGCGCAGTAACGACGATATCCAGGTCGTACTCGCGTTCCAGGCGCTCCTGAATGATCTCCATATGGAACAGGCCTAGAAAACCGCAGCGAAAACCGAAATTTAGCGCCTGTGATTTTTCTGGCGTATATTCCAAAGAAGCGTCATTTAATTGCAGCTTTTCCAGGGCTTCTTTCAAATCCCCGTAATCTTCCCCTTCCACCGGATAAATTCCGGCGAAAACCATCGGTTTGGGATGCCGAAAACCCGGCAAAGGATGAGCAGCCGGACTGGCCGTGAGCGTGATCGTATCGCCTACGCGGCATTCAGAAACCGTCTTCAGTCCGGTGGCGATATAACCGACATCCCCGGCCAATAATTCTTTTACCGGCCGCATATCCGGGTGGAAGATGCCAATTTCAACCGGACGCACATCCGCATGGGTGGACATCATCCGCAAACTATCAGCGGCGGTAATGCGGCCCTGCATCAGACGAATATACGCCACAACGCCCTTGTAAGAGTCATAGTGCGAGTCAAAAATCAGCGCCTGGACGGGTAATTGGTCATCGCCCTTGGGCGGCGGCACCAGCCGGACAATCGCTTCGAGCACTTTATCAACATTCAAGCCTTCTTTGGCTGAAATCGCGATGATGCTTTCAGGATCGACACCCAGCAAATTATGGATATCTTCCGCAATTTCTTCCGGGCGGGCCGAGGGCAAATCCACCTTATTGATCACCGGGATGATGGTCAAATCCGCATCCAAAGCCAGGTACAAATTTGCCAGCGTCTGTGCTTCAATCCCCTGTGTGGCGTCCACCACCAGCAAAGCGCCTTCGCAGGCCAGCAAGGCGCGGCTGACTTCGTAGCCGAAATCGACATGGCCGGGCGTATCGATTAGATTTAATTCATACTCATTATGGTCAGCGGCGGTATACAACATCCGCACCGCCGAAGCCTTGATCGTGACCCCTTTTTCCCGTTCAAGGTCCATTGAATCAAGGACCTGGTTGGTCATATCCCGATCGCTGATCGTACCGGTAAGCTGAAGCATGCGATCAGCTAATGTTGACTTGCCGTGATCGATATGGGCAATAATACAAAAATTTCGAATGTGATCGGTACTCATAGTCGCCGATAGTATACCTTAAACCGATTAATTCAGGATGAAGTTCTGGTTTAGAAAACCTACAGATACCCTTCAGCCTGTCTGAATGAATTATAAACCACCGGAGCGGCAAGAAACCGTTCCAAGATATTTTGTATTAACCTGAATGGCGGTATTTCAGGCTACATTAAATAAGCGCATACGCGGCTGATCCGAACGTTCGACAGCAATACAGCGCTTGCGCACATTCTCTGCCAGCGAGGTGATTGCCTGCGCCAGCGCTGAATTCTTGCTGACGCGCAGTAGCGGCTGGCCAAGCGCATCGGAACGCTGAGTAACCTCCGGGTTATCCGGTAAGGTAACGGCCACAGAATTTTTCAGGCGTTCGCCCACTTTTTCAACAGAAATCGGGCTTTCCGCATCGTAGCGATTAATAACCAATACCAGGCGGTCACGCATCATGCCAAAGGCATCCCATAAATCCAGGAACAGGCGCGTGTTACGGATGGCATTAATCTGCTGAGCGGTCACCAATACAACCGCCTCTGAAGCGTCCAAAGCGGCCAGAACCGGGTCAGAAACAAACGAATCCGTATTGACGATAATATAGTCGTAATGGCGGCGCATAAATTCCAGAATCCGTGAAAACGCATCACCGGTTATCTTTTCAGCAAATTCAGGGCGCGGCGGCGCGGGCAAGATGTACATGCCGGTTGCCCGGTTAAGCAGCATCACGCTTTCAACCAACTGGATATCCAGGTCATAGATGCGCGGAACAAGGTCCAGAATCGACAATTGCCCTAACTCGTTAAAGAATAAATGCAAATCGCCATACTGCATGCTGCCATCGACCAGGACAACGCGCGCCTCTGAATCCATATCCATGATGGCCAGAGCAAGATTCGCGGCGATGGTGGTTGTGCCTACCCCCCCTTTCGGACTGTATACGGAAATGATCCGTCCGTTCGCGCCTTTGTTCTGGAATTGCTGCTGATTAAAGACATCACCTATCGAGCCGGATTGCGCTTTCAAGCGATCTTGCTGGGCTAACGCGGCCGCGCGCTTGAGCACATCACTTAATTCTTTGATAGAGACTTCATGGGTAATAAAATCGCATGCGCCAGCGCGGACGGCCTGCAGAACAATATCGGTGTAATTATCTTGCGATATTAAAACTACCTGGGTCTCCGGATAATCCTTCCGCAGCGCTTCGGTTAAGGCGATGCCGTTCATATCAGCCAGGTTATATTCAACCAGAGCGACTTCGGGCTTCAAATCCCGGACGGCTTCCATTGCCTCCTGGGCCGACATGGAGGTGTTGACCAGTTCGATGGTCTCGATCAAGCCAAGCGTTTTCTGCAAATGCTTAATCAACTGAGGAACATTTTCCACCAACAAGACAGTGATGTTCTCTCGTTCTCCCGCCATACAATCCTCCATGAAATTTCAACTGCACAAAAAAAATTTTTAGGGAATCCCCCCAATAAAAAGTATTATACAATTACGATTTTCGCACGGCAATAGAAAGACCTTGATCGGGCTGAACATTCATAGAAATCTATTATTGTTTCTGCAAGAAAAAAATCAAAGAATGTTGAACAGGCGTCTGAAAAAAAACATTAATATTTTATAAAAATCAAATGAAGGCATTCAATTTATAATAGGGGCGTGTCTATAATTAAGTTGTGGAACACTGGTTACTCACCAATATTTCTGTCGCTGATTATTTCCCTCAGGCACACAAACACATAATCATCCGTTACAGCATTACCAGAGTGAAACGGGCACAATCCTTGCAAGCTAGATTACAACAGGATTCGGTCTTCGGCTGTATAATGATTTGCGGGGGACGAAACCGCGAAGTCAAGCTGACGTTCCAATCCAATCCCATATATCACCAAGATGTAGAATATGGAGCAGTGCGTGCCGGACCAAATTTCGGTATCAACGGATAACGTCAACCCTCTAGACCTGATTAATGGGGGGCAGCAAGAAGCGCATATTTCCTCAGATAGCGCTCCTGATATTGTTGCATCTTCGCAAGACACACAGGATAAATCCTGGTTTGCTCAACGAATTCAGGCGACCAAGCATGCTGTAGGCGAATGGAAACGGATGCGACGTGAAATTGCGCATTATCCCCAGCAGACTAAAGCCCGGATGAAGGAAATTGAAAAACAATTCACCCTTTACCGCTTATCTCTGACCAATCTGACCTATAAAGCTCCCAAAATCGAAGACGAAATTTTTGAAATATACAACCAGGTTGAGAAAAAAATTCCAGAATTAGAGCAGCAAAATCACAAACAGCTCTTATTCTTCTTTACCAATCCAAAATTGCGGCAGATCGAGAATGACTGGCAAAGCGTAGAAGCTTCGCAAGATCATCTTTCTGGTCTTTTAAATAAAGCCCCGAAAGGGATGGAATTCTACAACCGCATGCAGATCGTGCGCGAGCAAAAACGCCAGGATGAAATCCGTCAAAAAGAAAATGAAAGCCGGATTGAAATTGCCTACGAGTCGTTAAAAAAGGCTTTGGCGTACGTTGAGCATGAATGCAAAAACGACGAGCCTATTTTGTTCGGCAATGAAATTCTGACAATTTCCGACGCGCAAAAGATCTGGACCACCAACATGGATGAGATCCTGAATTTGCGTGAAGCCAAATCCACCAGCGTGGATCACCTTTTGGACGAAATTCACTCGCTCGAAGATGTCATCCGCGACTACCCTACCATTTCGAAACAGGTTCAGCGCGTCGGCGAACGATTTTCCAGGCTGATTGCCTTTCATGACTTGCTCTCCTCTTATGGCAAACGGATCATACCGCAGGCTGAAATCACCCGTGCCTCTTCCATTATGTACGAGCAGATTCCAGCATTATGGTCAAGCGGAGATTATGTAAATCTGAAAGTTTATCTGGAGCGCGTCGAGAATTTCTTGAATTTCTATGAAAATTCGGTTGAGCTGGAGGTCGCGATCGGCGAGCGCCGGCGCAGCGGTTTCACCCAGAATTTGACTTCAATGATTCTGCCGGGATCCAATGGCATCAGTCCGATTATCAATGTTGCGCGCGTGTTGGTGGCGGCCATTGACCAGCGTGACCGCTACATGGTTGGGCATTCCGATCGGGTTGCACGGCTTGCCTTGCAGACCGGCCGGAAATTAAACTGGACCAGTTCAGATTTAGAGTTTTTGGAAGTAGCCGCCCTTCTGCATGATATCGGGAAAATTTCCATTCCTGAAAATATTTTGACCAAGGTCAAACCATTAACCAATCAGGAATATAAAATGATTCAGATGCACCCATATTACGGTGCGCAAATCGTCAAACAGATGAATGTATTCAATCGAATTGTTCCTTGGATTTACCATCATCAGGAACATTGGGATGGCAGCGGTTATCCGGACAAATTAAGCAAGGACGATATACCGGACGCCAGCGCCATCATTTCGATTGCAGAAGCTTATACGGTCATGACGGCAGACTTGCCCTACCGGAAAACCAGTACTGTTGATCAGGCGATTGAAGCCATTGAGAAAGATGCCGGCACGCAGTTTTCTCCCGGCATTGTTGAGGCTTTCGTTGAGGGGGCTAAAGAAATGGCCGTTAAAGAGTCAGCAGAGGGAAATAAACAATGACCAAAGCTCAGCCATTCATCCACTACGCGCCAGAAAATTGCGCCTTTTGTTCTGCAAACGGCAGCGGCCGCTGCCATGACGGAGAAGTTTACGATGTTTGTCCAGTCTGCAAAGGCGTTGGGACGGTTCTGGCTGCTCAGCCTGCCAAAAAATGTGCATTTTGCACCGGCGGCGGGGGTGGTTTATGTAAGGACGGTTATGTGTACGATCGCTGCCCGGTTTGTAATGGCAGCGGGTGGGCTTACACCTTCAACGAAGACGAAGCGTAAAAAGCCTGCAATTTACCAGCAGGAAAGGTCTCTTCTGTCATGCAGGGCGTCAGGAAAACCATTGGAATTTTGACCTTACCGCTTCTAATCCTGAGTATTATCGTCGGGATTCTTTTCAGTTCCGATCACCCTGCCCTTTCTGCCGCGGATAATGGTCAACCCGCTCAAATCACAACGTTACCCCAGCCGCGCGTTTCCGTCATTACATTCACACCCGTGCAGGCAGACCTGGCTGCGCAAGACCAGTTAACCCCGACCAGCTTGCCAGTCCAGGTACTGGCCACGGCTACGCCTGCCAGCGGCTCATCCGCGGATTCATCTTCCAGCGCAATACCCACTTCTCCGCCAGACGAGTTCGCCTACGCCCCACCGGAAAAAGTTACAACCTGCGCGGAAATCTGGCAAATCCCGAGTATGCCCAATGACCTGCCTGCCATCCTGGTATTCCCGCCCAGTATTGACGACTTAAAAACTGAATACAACTATTATTATCTGGCCGCAATGTTGATTCAAAACAAAGCCGTAAATGCCAGTTCGTGCGCCAATAATGGATTGCAATCGGCCACAACCGCCAACCAATGCGGGGTTGAACTGGCGAAACCCAAAATTTTAAGCTGGCAAAACTCCTACGATTCACGCATTTTTGAAACTGGCGTTCGCTTCGGGCTGCCTTCACGGTTGCTTAAAAAGGTCTTTGCACTGGAAAGCCAGTTCTGGCCGGGAATTTATATCGATATTACCGAAAGCGGTCTGGGGCAGCTCAACGAAACTGGCGCAGACGCCTTGCTGATGTACAACAGCGATTTTTATAACCAGTTCTGCCCGCTGGTGCTCCATCCGGCTACCTGCGCGAAAGGGTATCTGGGGTTAGGGTACGAAGGGCGCAGCCTGCTGCGCGGCGCACTGGTGCGCCAGGTGAACGCCTCCTGCGATTCATGCCCAATGGGCATCAATACCATCAAAGCGATGAACTCGATTCCGATTTTCGGGGAAGTGCTTAAAGCCAATTGCAGCCAGGTAGATATGCTGATCGGCAATACCACTGATAAAAAAGCAGGCCAGGCAGCCGACTATGTGGATCTGTGGAAACTGACCCTGGCAAATTACAACGTCGGTCCTGGCTGCACCGCAGACGCGATCCAAAAAGCCTGGGAAAAGGACCAATCGCTCGCCTGGGGAACCGTATCCCAATACTTCCAGCGCGATGAATGCGCCGGTGCGCCGTTCTACGTAAACGATATTTTTAAATAGTTCGGATTGCCATCCACATCGATCGAATCAGCCGGGTTATTCCAGAACGGCATTCTCTTCTGCTTGCTGCGGATAAACCAGGCGCTGAATCGTTTCGTCCAGCGGAAAATCTTCACCCTGTCCAGGGTAAACCAGGTTTGCCAGAAATTCCACGTTGCCTTTCGGGCCAATTAATGGCGAACGCGCAAGACCTTGGATAGCAAAACCCTCATCGATTACAAAACGGGTGATTTCACGCAGTACTTTTTCGTGCACAGCCGGATCGCGGATCACACCTTCACCTTTGGCGGCATCCTTACGGCCAGCCTCAAACTGCGGCTTGATCAATGCCAAAACCCGGCCGCCTTGCGGGCCAAACCACAGCTTTGCTACCGGAAGAATAATGCGCAATGAAATAAAGGAAGCATCTACGGTGACCAGATCAACCGGGCGGGGAAATTTTTGGATATAGCGGGCATTGGTGCGTTCCATCACCTCCACACGATCATCCTGACGTAATTTCCAATGCAGAATCCCATAGCCGACATCCACAGCGAAAACATACGCGGCGCCATGTTGGAGCATGCAATCGGTAAAGCCGCCCGTAGAAGAACCAATATCGGCGCAAATTAAGCCGCTCAGATCTAACAAATTAAAGGCCTCCAAAGCGCCTAATAGTTTTTCTCCCCCGCGTGAGACGAATTGCGGTCCCTGGGCTACAACGATTTCACTGCTTTCATCGACCTTCGCCGACGCCTTTAATTCCACCTGGCCATTCACCCGCACCTCGCCGGCCATTACCAGCCGCTGCGCCAGAGAACGGCTCTCGGCCAGGCCGCGTTCCACCATCAAAATATCGATTCGCTGTTTGGTCATGCGTCTATTTTATCGCGTTCAGCCTTCATTTTTATAATCAGCCATAATCAGTTGTGATATGATAAGCACATGCTGCGAGCCATCATTAAAACTATGCGTCCCCGCCAATGGACAAAGAATGTTTTTGTATTAGCTGCCCTCGTCTTTGACCGGCAGCTTTTCAAAATCAGCTCAGTCCTGTCTGTCCTCGCTGGAATGGCGCTTTTCTGCCTGATATCCAGCATTGTCTATATCATTAACGATATCAAAGATGTCGAAGCCGACCGCAATCACCCGGAGAAACGCAACCGCCCAATCGCATCTGGAGCGCTGCCCATCCCGGTTGCTATCGGCGTCGCCGCAGTTTTGCTTATCATCACCGTTCCGATTTCATTCTTGCTGAACCCGAATTTCGGCTGGATCGGTTTGGTTTACCTGCTGGTCAATTTTGCTTATTCCACCTGGCTGAAACACGTACCCATTCTGGATGTGCTCTTAATCGCGGCTGGTTTTGTCCTGCGTGTCGCTGCTGGCGTTTCTCTGATTCAAGTTGAGCGCTTTTCACCCTGGCTGTATGTGGTTACTACGCTTCTGGCTTTATATATCGGGTTCGGTAAACGCCGCGCCGAGGTATCTCTGCAAGCCAGCGGCATCAACAATACCCGTAAAGTCCTCGATGGCTATACGCTAGAATTTCTGGATCAGCTAATCACCATCGTTTCCAGCACGACCATCATTGCTTATAGTTTTTACACTTTTTCCGCCCCGAATTTACCGGAAAACCACAGCATGATGCTGACCATTCCATTCGTGCTCTATGGCATATTCCGATATCTCTACCTGTTAAAGGTAAATCAGGTTGGGGGCGCTCCGGAAGAATTGGTACTCAAAGACCGTCCCCTGCAAGCGACGATCTTGCTTTGGGGATTCTCCGTTCTGATTGTCTTCTATCTGGTATAAACCATGCCTGTAATTACGGCCAGCGCGCCTGCAAAAACAATTCTGGTCGGAGAACACGCAGTCGTATACAACCGGCCAGCCATCGCGGTCCCAGTCCATGCCGCTCAAGTAAAAACCTTTATTCAGCCCCTGCTTGATTCCCCAAGCGGGTATATTCACCTGACCGCCCCGGCCATCAATCACGACGGTCCGCTGACTGATTTGTCCGAAGAGCACCCGCTTTTTGTGGCTATACGAAGCACGCTCAAGGAAATTGGCGCAAACCAATGGCCGGCTTTCTCGCTGCGCATCCGCTCCGATATTCCTACCGCCGCTGGCATGGGTTCGTCCGCAGCTGTATCGGTCGCCATCATTCGTGGAATTGCGGCGTACCTTGGGCACACCTTGCCGTTAGAAGTCATTAACGCTTTGGCCTACGAGATTGAAAAAATTCACCACGGCACTCCCTCTGGTATTGACAACACCGTGGTCACGTATGCTGAACCGATATTGTTTCAAAGAGGGCAGCCGATTCAGCTGATTCATCCGGCTCAGCCACTGCATCTGATTATTGCTGATTCTGGCGTGGCCGCCTCAACTTCGACATGGGTTGGCGGTGTGCGCCAGCGCTGGCAGCAGCACACGGCTTTATACGAAGCTCTGTTCAGTCAGATTGGGGAAATTACCCTGGAAGCCCGAACGGCGCTTGAGAATGGCAATACGGCCGGTTTGGGCGGCTTGCTGACTCACAACCACCAACTTCTGACGGAAATTGGAGTCTCGATTCCGGTTCTCGATCAGTTGGTCGCAACAGCAATATCGGCCGGCGCGTATGGCGCAAAACTAACCGGCAGCGGCGGCGGCGGCAATATCATCGCATTGTGTTCGCAAGAGACTTTGCTCCCGGTTGCCGCGGCCTTACAATCTGCTGGCGCGAAACAGGTTTTGAAAACACTCATTCAACCTTCTTTGGCAGGAGAAACCCCGGATGCCAACCTACCTTAAACTTGGCGGATCACTGATCACCGATAAGAATATCCCGCGCAGCGCTGACCGCCTGACGATTGAAAGGCTTGCTCATGAAATCGCTGCTGCCTGGCAGGGCAATCCTTTTGAATTAATTCTTGGACACGGTTCTGGTTCATATGGTCACGTTCCGGCCCGACAGTATGGCACCCGTCAGGGCGTAAAAACCCAGGAGCAATGGCGCGGATTTGTCGAAGTCTGGCGGCAGGCTCGCGATCTCAACGAAATTGTCTTGAATGCCTGCTATCAAGCCGGTTTACCGGTCATCTCGTTTCCGCCGTCAACTTTTATTCAGTCTGCCGGCGGCGCGGCCGAGCGGGTTTTCAGCGAAACGATCACAGCCGCGTTAAAAAACGGCTTAATCCCGGTCGTACATGGGGATGTCATTTTTGACTCGATGCGCGGCGGGACGATTTTCTCAACCGAAGACGTTTTCGTCGCTCTGGCGAAACTTTTTCCGCCGGAGCGCATCTTATTATGCGGACAGGAAGTAGGCGTCTGGGCGGATTTTCCGGCCTGCACGCAATTGATTGATACGATAACCCCGGCAGTTTTTCAAAAAATCAAAGCCGGGCTGCATGGTTCTGCCGGCATTGATATTACCGGCGGGATGGAAGAAAAAGTTAAATTAATGCTGGAACTCACCGAGCGATTTCCTCAAATGAGCGCAGCAATTTTTTCTGGAATCCCCATTGATAATCTGGCGCATGCACTCAAAGGAGAAAAGGTCGGAACCATGATTCGTCGAACGTAGGAGGGTTTTTCAATGATCCTTTCCCGGCAACAACTGGAAGATTTTGAGGATAAAATCCTGGCGCCGTATGGCTCGCGCAGCAAGTTAACCCGCGGGCGATTTTATCCCGAAGATGAACCGGAATACCGGACGGTTTTCCAACGCGATCGCGACCGGATTCTGCATACAACCGCCTTTCGCCGTCTGGAGTACAAAACACAGGTTTTTATTAATTACGAGGGGGATTACTACCGCACCCGCCTGACGCATACCCTGGAGGTGGCTCAAATCGGCCGGACTTTGGCGCGCGCTTTAGGCGGCAACGAAGACCTGACAGAGACAATCTGCCTGGCGCATGATATGGGACATCCGCCCTTTGGGCATTCAGGCGAATCGATTTTGGCGCGCCTGATGAAGGATTATGGCGGCTTTGAACACAACAAACAATCTCTGCGGATTGTTACTCAATTGGAGCGCCGTTATCCAGAGTTTCCAGGGTTGAACCTGACCTGGGAAGTATTGGAAGGCATTGTCAAACACGAAACTGAATACGACCGCACTGACGCGCGTGATTTTAATCCCGAACTGCGCGGCCATCTGGAAGCACAGATTGCCAATGTCGCCGATGAGCTGGCATATACCGCCCATGATCTGGATGACGGTCTGCGCTCCGGGATGATCAACGAAGATATGCTGGCTGAAATTGAACTCTGGCAGGTAATGAAAGAGTCCATTGGCTGGAAAACCGGCCCGCTGACGGATATGCTTCGTCATCGCCTGATCCGGCGATTAATCGGCACCGAAATGGATGACCTGGTGCAGACCTCAGATATCCGTATCCGCGAAAGCAATATCCGCTCTGTAGAAGACCTACAGCGGCTGAATTACAATGTGGTCACGCATAGCGAAACCATGGCTCAGCGCAACCGCCATCTCAAAGATTTTCTGTACAATAACCTTTACCGGCATTACCGGGTCGTGCGCATGACCGTTAAAGCGGAACATATCCTCACCGATCTGTTCCAGCGCTATCAGAAAGAACCGAACGTCCTGCCCACACATGTACAGCAGCAAACCGCAGAAAAAGGGTTGGAACGCACTATCTGCGACTATATTGCCGGTATGACCGACCGGTACGCCATTGAAGAGCACCATAAGCTGTTCGATCCTGGTATTTTGCCGTAACCGATCCAATCAAGACACTCTTTCACTGCCCCTGACTCAACCGTCAGGGGCAGTTTTTTTATTGCGGCAGGTTTGAACCCACGGATATCCACCGGATTCATACCGCTGATAACTATGCTCTCCATGATATTGCGATTTTATGTTATGATATGCGGCGCTACGTTATTGAGGAGTATAAATATGTCTGAGGCTTCTTACCTGACTTTGGAAGGTCAAAAACGGCTGCAACAAGAGCTGGAAAACTTGAAGGGCCCTGCCCGCGAGGAAATCGCCAAGCGCCTGCGCGCAGCGATTGAACAAGGCGATCTCTCGGAAAACGCAGATTACAGCGCAGCCAAGGAAGAACAGGGCTTCCTGGAAGGCCGCATTCAAGAACTTGAACGCATCCTCTCCAATGTAATCATTATCGACAATGTCGCTAAAAACACCAACGAAATCGGCATCGGCGACTTTATTACCGTTCAGGAAGAAAGCTATCCTGAAGAACGCTATCAGATTGTCGGGCCAAAAGAAGCTGATCCCTTCAATGGGCGGATTTCGCATGAATCCCCAATCGGCAAGGCGATTATCGGGCACAAGGTCGGCGACGTGGTAGTCGCTGATACACCCGGCGGATCTATCCGGCTCAAAGTTTTAAAAATCGAGTAGTACCCCCAAGCCACCCTTAACCGGGTGGCTTTTTTTTCAAAAAAACTATTAACTTAACAGGCGGCGCATAAGCGCCGCCTGATTAATTTGATCCGAGGACCTGTCGGGAATCTAGCTCCCGGGTGAATTATTGGCCA
This sequence comes from Bellilinea sp., assembly GCA_036822575.1. GTDB lineage: Bacteria > Chloroflexota > Anaerolineae > Anaerolineales > Anaerolineaceae > Bellilinea. The sequence goes on from DAISHK010000006.1 coordinate 41,759, forward strand.
GTTAAGCCTTTGGCCAAATCGCCAGTTCCAGAGTCAGCCGTTCGAAATAGCTGTCTTCGGGCAATGCGCCGCCGCCCAGGCTGAGATCAACCACACGTGCCTCTAGTTGCAAGGTCGCTGTCTCTAACAGGACATGCTTTTCCTTGCCAACTTCAATCGGTTCGCCTTTCGATTCCAACCGCTGATGAATAGCCGGATCGTTGAAGGCATGCGGGGACATCAACACTTTCGTGACGGTCTGAATGTCATTCTTGTCAAACAGCCAGACTTCCATGGCGGTGACCTTTTTCGGATCGCCTACCCCGATGGTCTCAGAAATGCCGACGCCGCATTCTCCCAGGAACTCACCCGAAGGAGAGTCAACACTGAAGGAGTCGTCATACAGATCATCCCCGAGCATATAGGTGGTCATAAATTGAGCGATCGGGCTTTCCTGTCCTTGAGCGGCATAATCACCGCCGGCGACAGCTGTATGCGCCGCGTCTTGGGCAGGCATATTCTGGCTGGGCTTGCCCGCGCCGGTCATCCGGTTGCGGAATACCAGCAGATAAACCAATCCGCCGCCTACCAGCAGTGTCACGAGACAGAGACCAATTACCAGGCCAACTTTTGATCCGCCGCTGGAGTCATCCGCAGCCGCCGGGGCAGTCTCGGGCTGAGCAGTCGCCTGACCAGGCACGGCAATCGCCGGGCCTTGGACAGCGGCGCGGAACATATTAATGTCCGTCTCAGTCAATCCGCACGCTTCCGGGGTCAGGGCATCCAGCAATTTCTGGCCCTGAGTACCAAGCAATTCAAAGCGGCTTTGAGCTGCTGCGGCATCCTGCTTGCGCGCATACGAGTCAATGGTGGTGCATAAATAATCCTGCATATAGTCCGCGCGGAGTCTGGCAGGATCGGCATTTTCCCATTTGACAGGCCAAAGGCCCCAGCCCAAAATAGGAAGTCCAATAATCAGCCCAACGACAAAACCAACAATGGCTGTCGCCAGCGGATTGCGCGTAAGTTCTCGGATTTTATCCATGATTTTGCTCCTACAGGGTATTCTCGTGCCTGCTTGGCTTTTCCCTCAATAGATATTTTAGAACAAAGTTCTATTTGACGCAACTACCCTAACCAGGCAGGTTTCAATGTTGTTAACAGTGCAATATCTATGCCGTTTCCGAGGTCTGCAAACCGACTTGCTCTTGCAAGAAAGTCTGCTCACAATTAAGGCACTGAACTTCACGCTTGTTCGAAATCACCAGCATGCCGCCGCAGTTCGGACAGGGTGCCGCGATGGGCCGCTTCCAGGAAGTAAACTGGCAGGTCGGATAATTTGCGCATCCAAAGAATACTCTGCCTTTGCGCGTTTTCCGTTCAACAATTTCTCCGCCGTCCTCAGGGCATTTCACCCCGATCTTTTCCAGCCAGGGTTCCGTGTGGCGGCAGGCCGGGAAGGTGCTGCAGCTGATAAATTTTCCAAATCGGCCATAACGAATGACCAGGTCGCTGCCGCACACCGGGCACGGCCGCCCGACCTTTTCAAGCTCAGCTTTCGTCACCGGAATTTCCGACTGGGCTTTCTTCAGCTGCGGTTCAAAGCTGGCGTAGAATTCCTTGATAACATCCGCCCATTGCTGGTCACCGTCGGCGACTTTATCCAGATCACCTTCCATTTGAGCCGTAAAGCCCAAATCAACAATATCCGGGAAATTCTTCACCAGCAAATTATTGACCAATTCTCCGGTCTCTGTAGGAACCAGGCGTTTATTTTCACGCACAACATAATTGCGTTCAATAATCGTCGATAGAATCGGCGCATAGGTCGATGGACGGCCAATGCCATTTTCTTCAAGAGACTGCACCAGCGAAGCTTCCGTAAAACGAGGCGGCGGCTGAGTAAAATGCTGCTCCGGTAAAAGCCGGTGCAAATTTTGCTTCTGCCCTTCCTCAATGCCCGCCGGAATGCGGACATTATCTTCATCGTCGCCGCGCGCGTCTTCATCGCGTACATCTTCATACACGACCAGAAAACCCGAGAAGCGCAGAGTTGAGCCAGAGGCCCGGAACAGATACGGGTGCAGTTTTCCAGCCGCGTCGATTTCGACCGACAGGGTATCGAATACAGCCGCTTCCATCTGCGAAGCGACAAAGCGCTGCCAGATTAACTGGTACAGCTTGAATTGTTCTGGCGTTACTTTCCCCTTCACCTGTTCGGGGGTTCTTAACACCGAAGTCGGGCGAATGGCCTCATGGGCTTCCTGTGCGCCGACCGCTCGAGTTTTATAGACGGGCGCTGTCTCGGGGAGAAAATCAGCCCCGTAGGTTTTTTGAATAAAACTGCGGGCTTCTTTCTGAGCAATATCAGAAATATTGGTTGAATCGGTACGCATGTAGGTGATCAACCCGGTCGCGCCGCCTTCGCCAACATCCAGGCCTTCATAAAGCTGCTGGGCCACAGTCATGGTGCGCCGCGCGGTGAAGCCCAGCCGCCGGCTGGCTTCTTGCTGCATGGTGCTGGTAATAAAAGGCGCTGAGGGTTTTCGTTTCCGCTCGCCGCGTTTGATCCGTGCAATGGTATATTCCGCTTCTTCCAGGTCTGGCAAAATTGCATGAACAGAGGCTTCATTATTAAGCTGCGGATCCTGATCATCAATCTTTACCAATCGAGCGCGGAACATTTGCCGCACACCCTGGGGTTTTAACTCGGCATCTACCGTCCAGTATTCGACCGGTTCAAAATCCTCAATTTCGCGTTCGCGTTCAACGACCAGGCGCAGTGCTACGGATTGGACACGGCCTGCCGAAAGCCGGCTGCGGACCTTCTCCCACAGCAGCGGGCTTAGGCTGTACCCCACCAGCCGGTCTAAAACGCGCCGGCCCTGTTGGGCATTCACCAGATCCATATTAATTGAACGAGGGTGTGCAAAAGCATCCGCAATCGCCGGCTGCGTAATTTCGTGAAAAACAACCCGGTGAGTCACCTGCGGATCGATCTGCGCGGCTTCGAGCAAATGCCAGGCAATGGCCTCGCCTTCACGATCCGGGTCGGTTGCCAGATAAACTTCTTCGGCATTCTTGGCCAGTTCCTTTAGCTCTTTAACAACAGCTCGCTTTTCATTCGGCACCCGATATTTGGGCGCAAAGCCATTATTGACATCCACCGATAATTCTGAGCGCAGCAAATCGCGCACGTGCCCAACCGACGCTTTAACCGTATACCCCTTGCCAAGAAACCGTCCAACCGTGCGCGCTTTGGCCGGCGATTCGACAATCACCAATTTGCCATGTTTTTTCGGCTTTTTTACCTCGCGCTTCGGCGCGGTTAATCCTTCATGAGCATCTGTGCGGCCAATCCGATACATTTTCGTTCCGCATACCGGGCAGAGGCCGGTGGTAACCGGGGCTCCAGCAGCGTTGAAACTGGCCTGTGCATCCTTGATTTCTCGTTTGGTCTTACATTTAACACAATAAGCTTCCAAATCAACCTCACTCACAAATATTGGTGGCCGCCAGTTTTCTTCAGATGATCGACAACCTCACGAACCTGCTGCGCTTTGGAAGAATGGCACACCAGGAATACATCTCCGGTATCGACCAGAATTAAATCTTTTACCCCGATGGCTGCAATAAGCCGTTCCGGTGCTTCTGAGACAACCAATGTTTTTTCTGAATCAAGCAAAATTACGTTCTGAGAAAGTTTGACATTGCCATGTTCATCTGTTTCCAGAACATCGTAGAGCGAATCCCAGCTGCCCACGTCACTCCAGCCTAAATTTGCAGCCGGTATGACAACCACACCCTGAGCGCCCTCCATAATACCATAATCAATGGTCTGCGGTTTAATCGCAGGCCACAAGGAAGCAATTACTTCAGCCTGCTGTGGCGTGCCGACCGCCTGAGTAATGCTATTCAAAGTTTTAAACAAATCTGGCATTTGCCGTTCAAATTCTGCCCAAATCGCGTTTACCGTCCAAATGAACATGCCCGAATTCCAGGAATACAGGCCGGTCTTGAGCATCATCTCAGCAGTGGCCAGATCCGGTTTCTCGCGGAAACGTTCGACCTGATAAACCGGTAATTGAGCGGCACTCTCAACTTTTTGTCCACGCTGGATATATCCATAGGCAGTCGATGGCTGCGTAGGGTCGATTCCTAGTGTTACCAAATAGCCAGCACGGGCTGTTTTCTCCGCATCAGACAGTAGATTTTGGAACAAGGCCACATTTTCAATCATGTGGTCAGCGGTTAAGACCGCCATCACGGCATGTGCGTCGCGTTTCTTCAGGAAAGCAGCCGCCAACCCGACCACAGACGCGGTACCGCGCGGGGCAGGTTCGAGCAGATAATTACCCGCTGGAATTTGCGGAACCAACTTCTGCAATTCCACGGCCATTGACTCCACGGTTACCACTAAAATTCGCTCAGGCGGAATCAGCCCTTGAAGACGGGCTGTTGCCAATTGAAACAAGGTCTCTTCTGACCCTAATTTAAGCATCTGCTTCGGTCTTGAATGGCGCGATAACGGCCATAGGCGGGTTCCGCCTCCGCCTGCCATTATGACTGCATAGAAATTATCAATCATGATCACCTGTCGCGTAATTCTGTTCTTCTTCGCGGACCGCGTGAAAATTCATTCCGCCCGCATTGCGGACATACCCTTTAAGCTCCATCATTGCGAGTGTAGCCGAAACTTTCTCAATCGGCAAGCCCGTGAGAAAACTGATCTCGTCCACTGATTGTACCCCAGCCGTCATCACGCCAAAAATTTGTGCTTCAGTAGCGTCGGCAGGCAGCGTTTGCCGCGCCAACCGGCGTGTATTGACCTGCTGAAGATTCAGCGCTTCCAGGATATCTTCTGGTTTGAGCAGCGGCCGCGCCCCATTTTGAATCAACCGGTTGGTACCGATACTATTCGGGGATGTGATATTGCCCGGAACCGCCAGTACTTCTCGTCCTTGATCAGCGGCAAAGCTGGCTGTAATCGTCGCGCCGCTCGTTTCGCCGGCCTCAATTACTACTGTTGCCAGAGACAACCCGGATATGATGCGGTTACGGGGCGGAAAGTTACTGCTCTCCGGAGGCGTTCCGGGCGGATAATCACTTAAGAGTGCACCAGAAGCGCAGATTTCCTCAGCCAGCGCGCGATGTTCGGGCGGATAAATATGATCAACCCCAGATCCCAGCACCGCCAGCGTCCGCCCTCCGGCGCGCAAAGCCATCTTGTGGGCAACTGCATCCGTTCCGCGTGCCAGACCGCTGACTACCGTCACCCGATTACGGGCAAGCGCCGCAGCGACCTCTTCAGTGACCTGCTTTCCGTAGGCGCTGACTCGCCGCGTTCCGACGACAGCTACCGCCAGGTCATCTTCAGGCAGGTATTCTCCGCACATATAAATCACCGGCGGCGGCTGGTCAATCTGCTGCAGCAGCGCTGGATAAATTTCATCTGTCCAGGTGATGACTTGAATTTGACTGCTTTGAATATGTTCCCAAATTTTTTCCAGGTTTAGCTGGGTACGCACTCGCAGAATGCTATCCACGACGCGCTGATTGATACCCGCATTTAAATAATCACCTGAACTGGCCTGCCAGGCACGTTCGAGATCGCCATCAAAAGCGGATAAAAGTGCCTGCAGCCGTACCGCGCCGATCCCTTTTACGTAATTAAACCCCACCCAATACGCTTTTGGATCCATTTACCCCAGCCTATCAGCTCCATTCAGGGGGTGAAACGATTATCTCTTTCGCTTCCAGGTCAATCTTTTTAATAAATACATCTACCGCGGGAATCAGAACCTCGTCGGTTGGACTTTTCTTAAAAACATACACATCGTTCGCGCCGGTTTCAATGATTTCGTCCAGCAGGCCTAATTCATTGCCGGCTTCATCTTTGCCCATCATCCCGATGAGTTGGTGATAATAATATTCCCCTTCCGGCAATTCCGGCGATTGACTGGTGTGCACAAACACGTATTGGTTGCGTAAAACAGCCGCCTCTTCAGGCAAATTAAAGCCTTCGAAAGAAATCAACATTGAATTGGTGTGCGGCCGGATTCCGCGAATGGTATATTCGCGATGCTTATCGCCGAGATACACCACTTTGCCCGGCGCCAGACGTTCGGGGAAATCCGTCAGCACATCCATGATCAAGTCGCCGCGTAAGCCATGCGTACGGCGCAAACGTCCGATAGCGAGGAACACAGGCTCGCCCGAATCGGGCGAGCCTGGTTGATTGTGCATGGATGGAGAAGAGCCTTCCGACTGAGATTTCCTCACCGCGGCTCCATCACATCTAAGGACGCTTGTTTTCCTTCACTGGCTGCAGCAACACGTAAAAGGACCCGCATTGCGTTCGCGACGCGTCCGCTTTTGCCGATAACGCGTCCCATATCTTCTTTGGCAACCCACAACTCCAGGCGCACTTTGCTGCCAGCTCGTTCCTGGCGGATGCGCACCTGCGTGGGGTCATCCACCAAAGAGGAAGCAATGTATTCGATCAGTTCTTTCATGATCGCTCCTTTTCTCATCGCGCAGGAGAAAACACGTCAAATTGACGCTAACGGGTTTTCACTTACGCCAGGTTGGTTTTGGCATTGACCTTGCGGTTGGCATAGAATTCAGCAGCTTCCTGCAGAACCTGCTCGGCCGATTCACCGGCTTTGACACGTTCCCAGCGTTTGGTCAGTCCAACAGAATTGAACAACTGTTGAACGGATTCTGACGGCTGGGCGCCGTTTTTCAGCCAGTGATAAATGCGCTCTTCGTTCACTTCAAAGGTGAAGGGTTCGGTGCGCGGATTGTAGGAGCCTAAAATCTCCAGAAAACGGCCATCGCGGGGGCTTTCTTTGTCAGCAGCGATGATGCGATAGCTAGCCTGACGACGCAAACCAGTGCGGCGCAAACGAATTCGTACCATGTTAAAACCTATCTCCTCGAACAAATCTGATCTTGCAAGAATACGGAGGCGAGTAGCCTGGTTTTGAAAGACTGAGAGAGCGCTGAAGGAAGCGCATCTTCCGTAACGAGGCGTCTAGCCAAACAAACGTGAGATACCTCTCCCGCCTGTTTTTTGAATCGTTTTGAACATTCTTTGAGCGTCGCGGAATTGTTTCATCACCCGATTAACATCCTGAACTTCAACACCTGAGCCGCGCGCTATACGGCGCCGGCGGCTGGCATTGAGAACATCCGGATTACGGCGCTCTTCCCGCGTCATGGAACTGAGAATTGCCTCGGTCATTTTCAAAGAACGTTCGGCATCAGCAGGGTCCACATTACGCGTCGCCTGCCCTAATTCACCCGGAAGCATTTCTAAGATCTTTGAAAAAGGCCCCATTTTCCGCATCTGCTTGAGTTGATTGGCAAAATCCTCAAGCGAGAATTGACCGGACATCATCCGTTCGGCCTGTTCTTGGGCTTCTTTTTCACTGAACGCGGCTTCCGCACGTTCAATTAATCCAATCATATCACCCATACCCAAAATACGCGATGCCAATCGCCCTGGGTCATAGGTTTCAATGGCGTCAATGCCCTCTCCCGTGCCGAGGAACTTAATCGGCACCCCGGTTACGCTGCGAATTGAAATCGCCGCGCCGCCGCGGGCATCGCCATCCATTTTGGTTAAAATCAAGCCGGTCAGCGAAACTGAATCCCGAAAGCCTTCCGCGACATGCAAGGCTTCCTGACCGATCATCGCGTCCACCACCAGAAGAGTCTCAACCGGAGTAACGCGCTTCAGAATTGCGCGCAGTTCATCCATCAACGCGTCATCTAGCTGAGAGCGGCCTGCCGTATCAATAATCAATACCGAAACGCCGCCTTTTTCAGCCTGATCAAAAGCGCGTGCTGCCAGTTCAGGCGGCTTCAGCGCCGGGTCCGTAAAAACCGGAACGCCGATACGCTCGCCCAGCGTCTGCAACTGTTTGATGGCTGCCGGACGGTAAGGATCCGCTGCAACCAACTCAACGCGTTCGCCTTGTTTTCTTAAAATAGAAGCCAGCTTGGCTGCCGCGGTTGTTTTACCAGAACCCTGCAGACCGACCATCATGATCACACGCGGCTTAGGCCCGGTTAAGTTCAGCCGGGCAGGCTCGCCTAAAGTTGTGATCAATTCTTCATGAACGATCTTGATAATTTGCTGGGCTGGATTGAGCGCTTTAGAGACTTCATATCCGATGGCGCGTTCTCGTACCCGCGCGACAAAACCCTTAACCACACTGTAATGCACGTCGGCTTCCAGCAAAGCCATACGCACTTCCCGCATCGCGCTGTCAACATCCTGCTCCGAAAGCTTTCCGCGCCGGCGCAATTGTGTGAATATTTGGTCAAGCCGTTGTGATAAGGATACGAACACGTTTTTTCCTGAATCCCGTCATTCGGACGAGGTAGTGATTAACAATTAAAACTGCCTTTAGCAGGCATAATACCGACCAATTTTAGCCGGGATATGGGTTGAGGTCAAGAGAATTTTTGATTGAGCGAAATATTTATGCTCAATTCATAATTCAATAAATAAATATGAAAATCACTAATCATTTCAACCAAAGACCATCCATAATCTCCGCAACTTTCAACCACATATCGGGTTGTATAGCATAACTTTATCCATAATTGGAGGTTTTATGTCGAAAGTTGCCGTCGTCACCGATAGCACCGCATGTATTCCGGATGAGTATCTTAACGGTTATCCCTTATATTCAATTCCGCTGCAAGTCGTTTGGGGTGACGATACTTACCGCGACGGTATTGATATCTCTCCATTGGAATTCTATTCCCGGCTGCAGACTGCAAAAACGCTGCCGACCACATCTCAGCCTTCTCCAGCCGTTTTCGAACAGCTGTATAAGCACTTGCTTGAGCAGGGTTACGACATCATTTCTATTCACATTTCATCAAAGCTCTCTGGCACGCTTGATTCAGCCATCCAGGCGAAAGCGCTGCTGAAAAGCGACCGCATCGAGACCGTCGATTCCCTTTCCGCCGGCATGGCGCTTGGGTTTCAGGCACTTGAGGTAGCGCGCGCCGCGCATAATGGCGCTGATTTTAAAGATTGCCTGAATCTGGCAAGAAAATCTGTTGGGAACACTGGGGTTTTATTTGCCGTGAGCACACTGGAATATTTGCATAAAGGCGGACGGATTGGGGGCGCTTCGGCATTTTTAGGCACAGCTTTAGGTTTAAAACCCATTCTGGAAGTCCGTGACGGCCGGATTGAAGCCGCTGCGAAAATCCGCACCATGAACAAGGCCGTAGATCGGGTCGTTGACATCATGGTTGAAAAAGTCGCCGATCAGCGCCCGGTGCGCATTTCTGCGCTGCATGCCAACGCCCCGCGTGAAGCCGAACAGCTCCTGCAGAAAGTATGCGAACGCTTCCACCCGCGAGATATTGCCGAAGCCTTTTCATCCGGCGTCAGCCCAGTCATCGGTACGCATACCGGGCCAGGAACGGTTGGATTGGCGTTTATGGCCGGCATCTAATGACATAAAAGAGAACCGGTAGCCCGGTTCTCTTTTAATTTAAGCAAAAACAGAATCAAATCCGACATAATTATTGTACAATGAATGCGAAATAAGCAAAATAAATTGCGACCGTCCTGTGTACATGACATATTACGGTATTTTTTATCCATTCGGCATAATTCATGATTACCCAAAATAGGATTTGGTAAAATAATTTTGAAGAGGTTATTTCCATGCACACGCCTGCCATAACCTCTTTTCTTAATGATTAATCCAAATCCTTTTTTACCCCATCCACACAAAATCCAAACCATAAAGAGGCTGCCAAAAGATGAGACAATATCCTTCTGTCGGGGTCAATGCGGCGGATGTATTGCTGCCCAATTCAGAAATTGATTATCACAAATGGGCTGTCATCGCCTGTGATCAATTCACCTCCGAACCGGAATACTGGCAGACGGTTGAAAAGATCGTCGGCGACTCCCCTTCCACCCTGCATATGATTTTGCCGGAAGTATACCTGGGTAAACCGCAGGAAGCTGATCGAGTCAAAGCTACCCAGCAAACCATGCGTCGTTATTTAGACGAAGGCGTTTTTTCGTGCAGCACGGGTATGGTGTTGGTCGAACGCAGCGTCAATGGCAAAACCCGCCGCGGTTTAATCATGGCCATCGATCTGGAACGCTACGATTTCAACAAAGGTTCACAATCGCTTGTCCGTGCGACAGAGGGGACCATCCTTGACCGCCTGCCGCCGCGGATGCGCATTCGCGAAGGCGCCGCCGTCGAACTGCCGCATATTCTCATATTAATTGACGACCCCGACCGCACGGTCATTGAGCCAATTCAGGCGAAAGTGGATCAACTGCCCTGCCTGTATGATTTTGAATTGATGCAAAACAGCGGCCATATTCGCGGCAGCCTGGTAAACAATCTGGATCTGGAAAAACAGATTATCGCTGCGCTGGAAAAATTAGCCAGCCCGGATGTTTTTTACCCCAAATATGCGGTTGATCGTGATAAAGGCGTTCTGCTTTTTGCAGTCGGCGACGGCAATCACTCACTGGCCACTGCCAAAGCAATTTGGGACAAAATTAAGCCCAACGTGGGCATGAATCATCCGGCTCGCTATGCCCTGGTCGAAATTGAGAATGTTCATGACGCCGGCCTGGAATTTGAACCCATTCACCGCGTGCTTTTCGGGCTGAAACAACCGATCAAGAACGCTTTGAAAGATCATTTCCACCGCAATATTCATTTCAGCCGCTGCGCCTCCTTCGACGAAATGAAATCCAACGTGCTGAAAGCCCCCGCCGGGAAGCAACGCATCGGCCTGCTCACCCCGCAAGGTTTTGAGACGATCGAGGTTGATCAACCCGAAGCCAACCTGGCGGTCGGTACGCTGCAGCCGTTCATCGATACCACCGGGAAAATGGGATTGTTCGAAAGCATCGATTATGTCCACGGTGACGAAGCTCTGCAGCGTCTCTCAGCCCAAGAAGGCAACTGTGGCTTCTATCTTCCCGCTATGGCAAAAAGCGACCTTTTCAAGACGGTAATTTTAGACGGCGCACTCCCACGGAAAACATTCTCGATGGGAGAGGCTGAAGAAAAGCGTTTCTATATCGAAGCGCGAAAAATCGCCTGAAGGCCCTGAGCAAAACCAATGCCCGCTGTAACCAGCGGGCATTTTTTATATGCAACAATCGAGTACAATTACCCCAAAAAGAGAGCTTATGAATCGCTTCAATCCTTTCCAATCCGATGAAAATGCTGTGGCGCCTGAGGCCACCCGCTTTACAGAAGCCCACGTCGAACCCTGGCCGGACAGCAAACGTGTCCGTATCCATGCCCGCCTGACACCTTTCCAAAAACCGCCCAATCTTAGCTTCACTATTTACGACCCGCATGGGGTCGAGGCGGCCAATGTGCTCATCATCGAAAACATCGATTTTGACTTTGTGATCACCATGCATATCCGCAGTCAAATCATTCCAGGCGAATATGCTTTAGAAGGCTTGCTCAGCTATGATGAGCTTGGTACGGTCGATGAAACACGAATTGTTTTCAGCCTTCCAGACGAGACTGACCAGCTTAAGTAAATTTGCGGCGCGTCTGAAATATGATAAAGCCCCGCTATAACCACCAGAGATTTTTTTCTGAATCGCCCAACTTATTTCGTCTTTTGCTGGCCTGCTTTTTCACGGCTGGCCTGTTCAGTGCATGCATTACGCAGCCGCCATCTTTGCCCGAAACGCCATCACCTTCGCCGGCTAATACAGTAACCGGGCTGCCTTCCGTCACCCCATCAGCCGAACCCACAGCGACGCCCGCACCAACGCCTGCACTTTCACCGCTCAGTTCACCACTGAAGGATATTCCGTATGCAGATTTGCCTGGCATCATCTCAAACCCCTTTGAGATGCCTGCGTCCGGAAGCGACGGCGGCCACCACGGCGTTGATTTTGGATTCTACCGCTACGGAAAATACGACCGGATGGCCGGGGTGCCCATCCAATCGGTATTGGATGGCGTGGTCGCCGGCGTTCTGCCTGACCGCCGGCCATATGGCAATGCCATCATCATCGAAACATCCGTAGATAAATTGCCGCCAGATTGGCAGTCAGTGCTCGCCGGCATAAGCCCGCCGCAGGCCGTTACCCTGGATGGGCATCTCCAGTGTCCGCAAATCATCGCGCCGGTCAACGCCAACTCAGATCATCGATCCCTGTATATTTTATACGCGCATATGTTTTCAGCCACCGACTTAAGTATCGGAACGTCTGTGCATAGCGGAGAAATAATTGGCGCGGTGGGCACCAGTGGCGCGTCAATCAACGAGCACCTGCATCTGGAAATCCGTCTGGGATATTCCGGCAATCAATTTGATCAGATGGCGCATTATATCAACGACGCCAGCACGGATGAAATGGACCAATATTGTACCTGGCGGGTAAGCGGCTGGTACGAGTTGCTCGACCCGATGCTGCTTTTATCAGAAGATCACAACCCCATCGAAACGCCGGCTGCCCCGTAAGCAAAATCAACGCTGCCAGAACAAAACAAGCCGCTGATCCAAAAGCAGGCATTTTTAACCGTATCGGAATGGTTGGTTTTCCTTATCAATATTGATAGCTTCGCCGTGCACCCATATGCGAACGTTGACGGTCATTTTTTGCTGATGCTACAATTAATCATTAAGGGCTGATCTTCCATCAGATAAGTCTGAAAAGGTCTGATTATTGCACGGCCAGATAAATCATGTCCACTTCCGAAGATAATTCCACTCCCCCCAAAAAAGCGCCTCTCCTATTCCTGGTGATTTTCATTGGGGTAATTCTGTTGATATGGTTCAGGCTGCCCTCTTTTTCGAAAGTAATTCAGGAATTAAATAGCACACAGCCGCCTGTTGGAATGGCGACAACTGCACCCGATGAAACCACCGGACCAAACACGCCAATTTCCGGGGCCACCATTGAGGTATCCGGCAATATCAGCGCCATCCCGGCAGCCGATGAAGCAGGCGGAACCATTATTTTTTCAATGAGCGATGGCCAATTTGCTCATTTATTTGCTTTTCAGCCGGATGGTTTTTCCATCAGCCGGCTGACCAATAACGCCTGGGATGATATTGACCCTGCCATCAGCCCGGACGGAGCGCAACTGGCTTTTTCCTCACGCAGAAATGGCTATTGGGATATCTATATCTGGAATTTGCGCGAGAACACCTTAACCCGTATTACCGATACGCCGGAATACGAAGGCGCACCGTGCTGGTCGCCGGATGGATTGTGGCTGGCCTATGAAACCTACGCGGCCGGTAATCTGGATATATATATTCAATCACTCAGTGACCTGAATTCAGCTCCGCTGCAATTAACAGATGATCCAGGGCAGGATTTCGCCCCTGCCTGGTCGCCAGAAGGACGCAAGATTGCCTTCGTCTCAACCCGCAGCGGCGACGCGGATATTTGGACTGCCCAGTTGGATCAAGTAGAAGACCGTTTTCAAAATATCAGCAATAATTCTGGCAGTGAAGACTCGGATCCGGCCTGGTCGCCGGATGGCACCCGCCTGGTCTGGGCCGGTCAAAACAACGGCGCGGCACAAATTTACAGTCTGGATCTGACCCAGCCCAATGAGCTGCCGCAACCCTGGCTGATTGGCGCGGAGCCGCTTTGGTCTCCTGGCGGAACGCAGATACTGGTCACCCAAAACGACGTTTTGCTGCCGGCATTCGCCGGTTTCAGCATTGATGGCTCCCCGGCGCGTGTACCCGTCACGCGCTTACACGGTGCTGTGCATGGTGCTGCCTGGAAAAACGGAGAGCTGGATAATCTCGTCGCTGGCTATCTAAAACAAAGCCCGGCTGAATATACCGCTTTATATCAACGCCAATACCAAAACTCTACGGTAGCCAGCAATCAACGCTTTGGGATGGTAAGCATTCCAGACCTGGATGTGCCCTATCCCTATCTGCAGGACAGTGTCGATGAGAGTTTTAATGCTTTCCGGGCCGAATTAGCCCGCCAGACTGGCTGGGATGTTCTGGGCAGCCTTGAAAACGCTTACATCCCCCTGACAGAAGCGCCAAATCCAGGGTCGATTGATGAATGGTTGCAAACCGGCAGAGGGTTTTCAATCAATCCACTGCCAATCCAGGCCGGCTGGCTGACTGTAGTGAAAGAGGACCGCGGCGGGCTGACCTACTGGCGCGTGTATGCGCGCACCCGTTACCAGGATGGTTCTCAAGGCGTGCCGCTCAAAGCGCGCCCCTGGTCACTTGATTTGCGCTATTCGGGCAATCCACGCCAATACGAGGCCGGCGGCGACTTCGTGGATATTCCAGAAGGGTACTGGGTTGATGTGACCGAAATAGCAGCCCGTTATGGGTGGGAAGCTTTGCCAGCTTTGCAAAATTGGCGCACCTACGCGCCCGCCGCTCGGTTTACCCAATTTGCTTTCACCGACGGACTGGATTGGAGCAGCGCGATGGCCCAAATCTATCCGGCAGAAGCCTTGGAAGTCCCAACCGCCCTGCCAACTTTTACCATTACCCCTTCATTGACGCCCACCATCCGGTTTTTCCGTTCGGCCACGCCTCAGCCAAGCGCTACACCTTCATTGGAACCAACCCGGCGGCCTACCTGGACGACTGAACCATCGTTGAACCTCCCATGAAAAAGTCTGCGATCGTTGCCAGCTTTTTGATTGGGCTTGCCTTGCTTCTAACAGGCTGTCGGGATGGGCTTAGCCAGAGTGATAATGCTGAGGAAAATCCTGCGAATCAGGCCATGTCTGCCGCTGCTGATTTGCAGGGGGCATTATCTGCCCCGCTGACTAGCAACGAAGAGCCGCTGCAATTTAATTTTCCTACCCCAGAGGCTCCGCCGGTTTCGGCCTGGCGTCCGCCCCTGTATGAAGTTCCCTGGGCGCTGGGTGAACATGATCATTTCCTCTTCACCCGGCCGATTGCCGCGGATGAAGTTAACTGGCCGTTGGCCAATTACCGCTATGGAGATTATTTTTCTGGAACTGATATCGTCCATACTGGGATTGATATTGACGCCAAACGCGGCACGCCGGTGCTGGCAACCGGTGATGGGACCATCACCTGGGCGGGATGGGGGTTATATCGCGGCAAAGACAGTCCTGATGACCCTTATGGTCTGGCGGTCGCCATTCGCCATGATTTTGGCTACAACCATCGCCAGCTCTATACTATTTACGCGCACATGGATCGTATTGATGTCAGTGTAGGACAACATGTCAGCACCGGCGATCAATTGGGAATCGTCGGTGACACCGGCAATACCACCGGTCCGCATCTTCATTATGAAGTCCGCATCGAAAACAACAGTTACTATGTCACGCGCAACCCAGAATTATGGTTATCACCGCCGCAAGGCTGGGGTGTGCTGGTTGGCCGCCTGATGAAACAGGACGCAACGACGATTTCGGGTATGGACGTGACCATTTCCTCCGTCGCACAAAAACGGAAATGGGGCGTGCGCACTTACGCGCCTTCCAGTGTTAATAGTGATGATTATTACCGGGAAAATTTAGTTCTTTCCGATCTTCCGGCGGGCGATTACAGCCTTGATTTCACCTTCAACGACGGTACGTACACGTACAACTTCACGATCTTGCCGGGGACCATCACCTATTTCACTTTCCGCGAAAACTACGGGTTCCGCGATTCGCTTCCCTCTGCGCAAGCTGACGCTGACTGGACTCCAAGCGACCTGGAAACTCCGCCGGCGCAATAACCTGACGAACAGGGTCATATCCCCCTTGACAATTCCTTGCTCACGCTGGAAAATGGGGGTTTGAAAATGCACCGTTCGCAAAGATTTTTTGTTGTTCCAATTCTTTGCGTGCCAATATTCTGGAGGAAATCAGTCATGCTCAAAGCAAGAAATTTAACCAGAGCGTTCAGCCTGGTTGCAGTGGTTGCGCTGGCGCTGACCGCTTGTTCAAAATCCGACGCCACGCCGACCAAAGATCCGCAAATGGTATACACAGAAGCCGCCCAAACGGTCGCCGCCGGTCTGACAGAGACCGCCCTGGCCATGCCTTCGTCCACACCGACCAACACGGTTGAGCCCACAGCCACAGCGACTGTTACCCCTGAAGTCACAGCCACCTCCGAAGCCACCGTTGCTGTGGTTCAGCCGTCCGCTACCGTAGCGCTTTCCAATGGCGATAAAGCGGAATGGGTAACCCAATCACCCGCAGATGGCACCAGCATGTATCCCGGCCAGGACTTCACCCTGGTTTGGACGCTCAAGAACGTCGGCACCACCACCTGGACGACTTCCTATCAGGTGCGCTACTACCTGGGCGGAACTGTTCTGCGCTTCGGAGCCTCGGATCAAAAATTCTCCAAAGAGGTCAAACCTGGCGAATCGATTGATTTAACCCTTTCGATGGAAGCGCCGCAGGATGGCGGTGATTACACAACGCAATGGGTCTTGACCAACAAAGATGGGGCCAATTTTTACCCGCTTTCCCTCAACATCAAGGTAACCGGCAATAAACCTGCACCGACGAATACCCCTGCTCCAGTCACCAATACGCCGGAACCAACCGCCACAACGGAAGTCACGCCGTAATTTCGATTCATGCTCAACACAGAAATCATCAAAGCCGAGGCCCTGCGTCTCGGCTTTGATTTAATCGGCATTACCGATCCAAAACCGGTAGCTGGCTATTCACGCTTCGCCGAATGGTTAGCGGGGGGGTTTCACGCAAGCATGCAATACCTGGATACGCCCCGTTCACATGCGCTGCGCGCTGCGCCCGAGCAGGTGCTGCCCGGCTGCCAGACCATACTTTGCGTTGCGAAACAATACCCAAAACCGCCGGTATTGAAATCGACAGTCTCCGATCAGGCGCGAATCGCAGCTTATGCCTGGCAAAACGATTATCACCTTGAATTGCCGCCGCTGATGGAGAACCTGGTTGCCTTCATCCAAAAGTTTAGCTCGATTCAATTTGACTACAAAATTTATACTGACAGCGGTCCAGTCCTGGAAAAAGAATTAGCCCAGCGTGCCGGTCTGGGTTGGATTGGCAAAAACTCGTGTTTGATTAACCCGCAGAAAGGTTCTATGTTTCTGTTGGGGGAGATTTTTCTCACGATAAAGCTGACTGTTGATTCGCCATTTCTGGCTGACCGCTGCGGTA
Source organism: Bellilinea sp. (assembly GCA_036822575.1). Taxonomy (GTDB): domain Bacteria; phylum Chloroflexota; class Anaerolineae; order Anaerolineales; family Anaerolineaceae; genus Bellilinea. The sequence continues at coordinate 58,894 of DAISHK010000006.1, forward strand.
CCTGTACGCGCTGTCTGGATGCCTGCCCAACCGATTGTATCTTGCCAGATCGCACTCTGGATGCTAATCGCTGCGTTTCTTTTCTAACCATTGAAAATAAAGGGGCTATCCCGCCTGACCTGCGGCCGTTGGTTGGCGCTTGGGCTTTCGGGTGTGATATCTGCCAGATGGTTTGCCCGTGGAATCAGCGCCGCGAGGCTGAGATGCCTGAAAACCAGGTTTGGCTGAATATTCCAGAAACGTTAAAAATTACTCCGCAGGAATTTAACCGCAAATATAAAGACTCACCGCTGCTGCGTGCGCGGCGCAAAGGGCTGGTGCGCAATGCGTGCATTACAGCCGGGAACTATGCGGATGAAAAATCCTTGCCGGAATTAATCCGTGTGCTTGAAACCGACCCATCCGAAGTCGCACGCGGAGCCGCCGCCTGGGCAATCGGACGAATGGGCGGACCGGCTGCAAAGCGCGCGTTAACCCTCAGCCTACAACAAGAGCAGGATGAACGCGTGCTGGGAGAAATCCAGGAAGCGCTCCTTCAGATTGAATCAGGGGAGCCACTCGGGTAGCGCAGCCGCTTTCACCAGCGCAATATACGCATCACTGCTCCGATTCCAGAGGACGACTTCTGGATCGTTGTTCTTCTGGCTTAAGTCAATTTGCTGATACACCAGCCAATCGCCGGACGGCGCCCAATGATAGCTGGCGTGCGCCAGCATCGGTTCCGCGGTGATGGCCTGTTGAAAGTTGCCCGCTGAGTCGAGCAGCCATAACTGTTTATAGGATTGGTTATTCACAGACCGCACGCCAACCACCAGATTTTGCCCATCCGCAGAATACTCCGGCAAAGAAAAATCCAATAACTGGGTACTGTCAGGCGTTAGAGACGTGATCGATTGATCAACCAAATTTACTTTGTAGAGGCTTAAATATGGCGCTAACGCTTCCGGAGAAAGCTCCGTATAAATCAGGCTGGCGCCATCCGGTGACCAGGAACCCATCACACTAACCTGGGTCGGAATCACCTGGCTGCTGCCATCCTGCAAATTCACCAGGCGGATCCCGCCCGCCCCGGCATCATAATAACCAAGCGTATTTCCATCCGGTGAAAATTTTGGATTAATGCCAAATACCCCTGGATTGGTGAAAATCAAGCCGTTTGAACCGGTGTTGGTATTAATGCTGTAGAGCTGTGCGGTGGTTATGTTTAAGGATGAGTAGGCCTGACTATCAAAATGGCTATACGCAACTGTGATATTGTCTGCCCAGGCCGGCTGAACACAACTCTCCTCGCCGCAATCCAGTAAAACCGTTTCGTTACTGCCATCCCGGTCTATCACGACCAGTTCTGTCCCGCCGCGGAAGTTCACACGCGAATAAAGAATCTTTTGCCCATCAGGCGAGATTGCGTAATCATAAACTTTGCCGCCCGTATTCGTGAGCTGCTTGGGCTGAGCGTTGCTTTGCGCCAGGATCGACCACAACTCTGGCAAGCTATTGGGATTGCCGATATATACAATTTGCGCCGGACGGATCACAAACGCGGATTCAGTATCCGTGTTAAGCTGGCTGCCGCTTTGATCGCTCATCCCCGCAGCAAAACGCACCTGGACGATCGTTCCGGCCGTGAAAGCTGTACCGGGATAAAAATACGCCTCCCGGTCATTGATCCACTCCCAGCGGCCGCTTTGCTGAGGAATGAACTGGATCGAGGCTTCCACGGACGATCGATTCATGTCGTTCGCAAACCGAAACACGACCGGGCCGCGTCCGCCAATTTGCGGCTGGCCCTGCGGGTCGGTGACCGACGGAAGACGCACACCTAAGAACCGTGAAGTCAACCATAAACCGGCAAAGATTATCGCCAGACCGAGAATGACCGCCAGACTGATCTTTTCAAAACGAGTTAATTTGCGCATAGTATCACGGGAAAAGATAAGGTTGTTCGGGCTGAGGTACCGCCTGAATATTCTCTGCTTCAATCAGCAATATGGCCGTTCCTTCTAAATTCATATGGCTCATCCGACCTTGGACGCGCACCCAGGCTCCGTCGGCAAAAGCTACTGTCTGCTGCGGACGAACGGCAATTCCAATGGCATACGCGTCCGCTACACAGCAGGTGATCGAATAGCGCCCTACCATAAACACTGACCCATCCAGACGTGGATCATGAAACACAAACCCGGTGACATCAACGGTATCCCCATCATAGGCCGAGTGGCTTGACGCAGCGCTGAACAGGCGCACCCAGTCCAGAATCGAACGATCCGCCGGGTTGATTTGCAAAGCCTGTTGTGCATCCTGCAAATTCATCGTCAGGGGTGCAGTTGTGTTCATTCCACGCGTATTCAGTGCGGTCGTTCCTAATGGTTTGGCCGGAAGCAAAAAACCAATGGCCACCGGCAGCGCCAGCCACCATAACGATCTCAGATTCTGCGCGCCATGTTGATGATCCTCGTGTTCACTGTGCGCCGCCTGGTTCGGCTGCCCGGCATTGAAGGCCACTTGAGCCAGCACCATTAAGCAAATGCCGGCGGCGAATACCAGCAAAACAAAACGTTGGTTGATATACCAGAGTATTTTGCCATCCCAAACCCGTAGCAACAGCAGCAAGCCGATTCCGGCAAACAGGAGCGCCTGGTAAGCGCGAAAAGCGCGCGTTTTCATCCCAGTCCTCCAATCAAATTGATGAGCACGCCAGAGATGACGCTTAGCAAGAACGGCAGCACTACCAACAGTACAACGGTGCGCCGCTTAAATACCTGGGAATACATCATGATCGACTTGATATCCACCATAGGACCGAAAATTAAGAAGGCCGAAATCGCGCCGACTGAAAAAGTGCCGCTGAAGGCCAGCGCGATGAAGGCATCCACCGTGGAGCAAATCGATAACAGCGCCGCCAGAACGGCCATAACGACTACCGAAAGAATTGGTCCTTTGCCCAATTCAAGCAGTGCACCTTGAGAAATGAACGTTTGCATCAAACTGGCCAATCCGGCGCCTGCAACCAGATAGCGGCCCATTTCAACAAATTCATCGCCGGCATCCACCATCACATTCTTAATGCGCTGTGCAAATGACTTTTGCTCAACCAGCAAACTTTCTGCCAAGACCGGCGCAGGCAGCGGACCCTGGTCTGACGCGGCAGGCTGATCATTGGCTCGTACCAATTCAGCTGGGTCTGTCTCAAAGCTGAACAATACTCCGATGAACGAAGCAATGAAAAAAGTAAGCACAATCCGGAGCCAGAAAACCGGTCCTGGCCCAAAAGCAGCCAGGGTGCTGGCGATAACAATTGGATTAATAACCGGCGCGGCCAGTAAAAAAGCTACGGATACCGATACCGGCAAGCCTTTCTGCATCAGCCGGCGGGTCAGCGGCACAGTGCCGCACTCGCAGACCGGAAAGAACAAGCCTAGAAGACTGCCAATCAATGGAGTCAAATGACTGCCGGCCGGCACCAGCCGGGCAATATCTTCTTTGCGCACGAACTCTTCCACCAGTCCGGATGCCAGCGTACCGAGCAGCAGATATGGCACTGCCTCAATGAAAATCCCCATGAATACCGCGGCAAAGGTATTCGCCTGATCCACCAGACCTTGGGCCGGCCCAATAGCAATGCCCCAATTGGTTTGCAAGGCATTCAGGATGCTGACGATGCCCAAGCAAAGGAAGACCAGCCAGGGCAGCCAGGCGGAAACGCGCCGGGCAATGGCGCCTGTACAATGAGACTCAAAAGAAACTCGCATATCGACGGTTATACCATCAAAACATTAATTTCAAATAAAGGCTGCTCTGTTCAAACCACGGTCGGGCGTCTTTCGGATACAAAAAATGCCGGCTGATCAGCCGGCATTTTCAGGAAATTCAATCAAATCAAGGGGTCGCTGTGGCCGTTGCGGTCGCCGCGGTCGTTTCGGTTGGACCGCCAGGCGTGTGGGTCAGCGTTGGGCGCAAAGTAGGTGTGGCTGTCACCATATTAACGCGGATGACCAATGTGTCGCCAACGTTAATCGTGTTCTTGTCGCTGATATTATTATCGGACATGATTAATTCAACGGTCGTGTTGAATTTAGATGCAATAATATCCAACGTATCGCCCGAAGCAATCGTATACTCAATCCGGGTGCCGCGCGGGGTATCCGGAGGCAACGGGGTGCTGGTCGGCAGGCTTTGACCAGGCGCGGGAATCAGAATTGTGTTGCCTTCGCTGATCGGGCATTGACCGGGTGCAAATCCATTGATCGAAAGCAATACTTCCAGATCAACTTCGTACTTCTGAGCCAGATCCCAACAGGTATCCCCGGCTCCGACAGTTACTTCCATTGGCCCAGAACGGGTCGGTGTAACTGTTTCCGTTGGCGTGATGGTTATGGTTGGGGTCAAAGTAGCCGTTGGCGGCGGTGTTGTGGCTGTTGGGGTGAATGTCTCGGTTGCGGTGGGCGTTGCCGAAGCAAATAATGCTATTTGCGGCCGGCTTGGACCACTGAACCAAAGCACAAGCAATAATACGCCAATCAAGACCAGGAGAATTGCTAACCCCCAGGTAATAATGGGCATCATTTGCTGTCTTTTTTTATATGAATCCAAGACGCGTTTTGCCGAGTTTTTTCCACTCATGAGTGTAATTTCCTATTCGTGTGTATGCTGGGGAGGGAAAGTTCACTCCCATCCAATGGTATTATGGGCCTTAAATCCCATTTGGTTAAGCCATTTTACCCGAAAATGCAAGATTCGTGAATTTTGATTACCTGTCTCCTCCATTAGTTGGGCCTTTACTAAACGGCTCATGTTATAATTTTGCAACACTAGTCCGGACTAATCAAAATTTGGAGGGTTCCCCATGGAGATTAACCATACCGAGTATAAACGTTGCGATTTGGTAAAAGTTTCCGGTCGTATCGATAGCGCTACCGCCCAGAAGTTAGGTGAAATTATGAATGAAATCACGGGCGCTGGCCGCTATCGGATCATCCTGGATCTGGCCGATCTGGATTTTATCTCCAGCGCCGGGTTGCGGATTTTAATTACCACGCAAAAAGCATGCAAACGATACAACCGCGGTGAGGTTGTATTGGCAAATTTACAATCTAATATCAAAGCCGCCCTCGACTTAGCTGGGTTTACGCCCTTCTTCAAAATCTTTGATGACACTGTCGCGGCAGTGGGCAACTTTTAGGCGCGCGGGTTTATTAATGCCCACCGCCATTTTTCCCGGTCGATATGACAGCCTGGCTGCTATTGCCGAATTGGTCCATCAGGCAGCGCAAGAATTCGGTTTGGACTCTTGCGCTGCTTACGCGGTGGAAACATCCGTTGATGAGGCTTGCTCAAACATCATAGAGCATTCTTACCGGGGGGAAAATTTAGGAAATATTGAAATCAGCTATGACATCCGCGGCAATGAACTGATCATCACACTCAAAGATTCCGGGAAAAAATTTCGCCCCAAGAAAATTTCACAGCCCGATCTCAACGCGCCCCTGCACCGTCGCGAAGACCATGGTTTAGGTCTATATTTCATGCATCAATGGATGGATGACGTCCAATTCGACTATTTGGATGGGCAGAACGTGCTGACCATGATCAAGCGCAAGGGGCCGATTGCAGAATGACTGCAAAACAAGGCGGCAAGGTTCCGGATTGGAAGAAGTTTCTCCGCTTTGGCGAAAAGTTAATTCAACAGGAATCCGCCACTGCCCAATGCCGATTCGTTCAAAAATCTTTAGCTGAACTGCTGAATGCTAATGCACAGATTTGGCTGGCTCAGCCCAACTATCCGCTGCCAGGCGAACCAGCGCCATATTGTTTGCCAGATGAACATGCCCCAGCAATTGTCCAGCAATGTTTTTCAACCCGCAAAGCCTTCCAGGCGGATTTAGAAGCAATTGTTCCGGTACGAAAAACGGGTGCGCCAATTGAAATGGCCTTACCGTTAATTACACATCAGATCCTGCTGGGGGTCTTACATGTTTCACGCCCTGCGGAGGCCTTCTCGCTGGAAGACAAGGATTATCTTGAAGGCCTTGCAGCTCACACTGCCCAGGCCATGCAAATTGTCCGCCAGACGGTGATTAAAAACTGGCGCTTCGATCAATTAGCCCTGGTGCGTTCGGTCAGTGCAAAAACCGCCAACCTGCACGACCCCGCGGATTTTGTCCGTCAGGTAACGCGGCTGATTCAAAAGGCATTTCACTATTATTACGTCGCAATCTTTACCCTGGATGATCATCAGCAGGAACTGACCTTTCAAGCCAGCGCAGCCCAAAACCAGCGTAAGGCCCGCCTGCCCATAGGGTACAAAATCAAGGTAGGTGACGGTATTATCGGCACTGCTGCCCAAACGGGGGTCGAAGTTATTTCAGCCGATGTGCGCAGTGATCCGGTGTATCACTACCAGGAAACGATTCCGGAAACAGTCGCAGAAGTGGCCTTGCCGCTGCGCATTGGCGCGCGGGTGCTGGGTGTGCTTGACCTGCAATCTGATCAGCCCAATACCTTTCACGAGTATGACATGCTCGTTCTGCGCGCCCTGGCAGACAATATTGCCACGGCGATGGAGAGTCAGCAGTTAGTGGTCTGGTTGCAAAAACGCGCCGATCAGATTTCCGCTTTGCTGGAAATCAGCCATACACTGACTTCAATTCTTGAATTTGATCCGCTTCTCGATCAGGTTGTCCAGTCTATCAAACACCATTTCGGCTACGCGTACGTCCATATTTTCATCATCCATTACGGCCAACGCCGGCTGGTATACGAAGCTGGCAGCGGCGCGCGCAGCCAGGAAGCCTCTCAGCGCCACCTGACTTACGACCTTGACTCGGAAAAAGGGATGATTCCGTGGGTAGCCCGCAACGGAAAGACGCTGCTGGCAAACGATGTTGCTCAGGAACCGCTGTATGTTCCCTCGGATTTGCCGCCGAAAAACACTATGGGAGAACTGGCGATACCGCTTTCATTCGCCGGTGAAGTCCTGGGTGTGCTTGACCTGCAATCCGAACAGGTGAACAAATTTGCAGAGTCCGACATCCCTTTGCTTGAGGCGCTGAGCGCCTCAATAGCCATTGCTATCCGCAACGCCCGTCTTTACCGCAGTGAAGTTTGGCGCCGGCAGGTAACTGAATCTTTCCAAGAAATCACCAGCCTGGTTTCGGCAAACGCCGCACTAGACAACCTGCTTGAAAAGATTTTGACTGAACTTGACCGCAGCCTGCCTTGCGATGCGACCGCCATCTGGTTATTAGATTCGGCGACGCCCGATCAAGTGGAAAGCCTGCACCCCGCGCGGGTGCATGGCGTTGCAATGGATCAGCTCCGCGGCGCGATCAGCCAGAGTCCAGAGTCCAAACAATTCCTGGTACAGGTCCTGGATAAAGACGCCCCTTCCATTCGCAAAGCCGGCGATCCGCGCGGTCCGTTAGGATTGGCGCTGGACTTTCCAGAAGATTACTCGTCGATAGCCGCACCACTGCGAGCCGGCGATAAGCCCCTCGGCGCGATAACCCTGGCGCATCATACCCCGCGCCGTTACGGCTCAGAGGCGCGGATCATTACCATGACCTTTGCCAACAATGCCGCAACCGCCATTCAAAACAATCAGCTCTTCACATCGGCGCAGGAACAGGCCTGGATATCAACCATCCTGCTGCAAATAGCGGAGGCTACCCAGGGCAACCAGAGCGTTGAAGAACTCTTTGAAACTATGGTCCGCTTAACGCCCTTGCTGGTAGGCATCAAGAAATGCGCGTTTTTCTTGTATGATGATTTTCAAGAGCAATTCAGTTTAAAGGCCCAATACGGACTGACCAGTGACCGCTCCATCGGGATGACGTTTGGCTTGGAAAATGGACTGGCGCTGAACCTGGTCAACGATAAACAGGCCATCTTTATTGAAAATCCTCAAGAAGAACTGCACCTTGCCGACGCAGCCCCTAACAGCACATTTGAGAAAATGGTGGTTATGCCGCTGCAAGCGCGTGGCAGACTTCTGGGTGCTTTTTTGGTCGGTTATGATTCAGATAATCATCGCAGCAACCTTGAATATGACCAGCAAATGCTGGCGCTGCTGCAAGGCATCGCCCAACAGACCGCTATTGCGCTGGAAAACCTGGAATTAATAGAGGCTCGCCAGGAAGAGGCTTATGTGACCGCCGTCCTGTTGCAGGTAGCGCAGGCGGTCGTCAGCCAAAACAGCCTCAACGATATTCTGGATACAATCGTTCACCTGATGCCGATTTTAATCGGAATTGATGCCTGTGCCATCTACCTATGGGAAGAGAAAAGCGCTCAATTCCGGACGGCGAAAGTCTTTACCGGTTCAGCCACCGAAGAGACCATTTTGGAGGGCGAAACCTTCCAGCCAGGTGAATTCCCCATGCTGGATTATGTCCGCCAGCACGAAGCTCTGACAGCCTGCAAGATCGAAGATTCCGAAATCACGGTTGACGACTGGCGCGATCTGAAATGCCTGCTGACCGGCGATGCACTCGAATCCGAATACAGTATGGCCTATGATTGGGTCATGGGCGTGCCGCTTTCGATCAAAGGTGAAGTTTATGGCGTCATGCTGGCAAAAGAAGCCAATGTCCCGGCCAGCGTACATGAACGTCGCCTCGAAATTTTAAATGGCGTCGCGCAACAGGTAGCACTGGCCATTCAGAACGAACGGCTGAATGAAGAGATGGTCCAGCGCGAACGGCTTGAAAGAGAAATCCAGCTCGCGCGCCAGATTCAAAAGACCTTTTTGCCCTCACGCCTGCCCAAATTTGACGGCTGGGAAATTGAAATTCACTGGCAAACCGCCCGTGAAGTAGGCGGTGATTTTTACGACGTGTTCCGTCTGGCCAAAGACCGGGTAGGACTGGTGATCGCGGATGTATCCGATAAAGGCATGCCGGCAGCCCTCTACATGACCGTTGCGCGTACGCTGATCCGCGCATTTTCGCAGAAAGCCGAATCCCCTGCCCACGTCTTGGAACGCGTGAACCGCTTGCTGGTGGTCGATTCGCAGGACGGATTATTTGTCACTGCGGTTTTCGCTATCCTCAACACCGAAACCGGCCAGCTAACCTATGCGAATGCCGGTCATAATTTGCCCATTTTGCTTCAGGTACAGCCGCCGCAAATCAGCCAGCTTGAAAAAGGCAGCACGGCGCTGGGTATTTACACCTCAACCCGTTTCAGCGATCATCAGACGACCATTGAGCCATCTGGTTCAGTCATATTCTATACTGACGGTCTTACCGAATCATTTTCGCCAGAGGGGGATAGTTTTGGCGAAGAACGCTTGCTCGATACGCTCAAAACTGCCCCGCAGAGCAATGCGTCTGCCATCATGGATTATTTGCGCAAACAGGTCAATGATTTCCGCCACGGCGCCCCTCCCAGCGATGATATGACCATTGTCCTCGTCCATCGCCAGGCTGCCCAGGCAGCCAATTAAATAACTGTTTGTCGATTAGCTAGATTTCAACTGCCAAAAAATAACGCCCACCAGATCTCCAGATTGGAAATCGGCTGGACGGTTTGCTCCGGCTCAACATATTGAAGCGGCTCCGGGGTGCCCGCGGAGAGAGGAACAACCAGCTTTTCCCCATCTTGCACCAAACCGTGGATCCGTGCATACTCGATTGCCGCCGCATCGGAGGTGGAAAAGACCATACTGGTGCTGAGCGCTTGTTCTGTTTGCTGCAAATTCCCCACTTCGGTATTCATCCGCGCCTGCTGGTTGTTCAGGCGAGCAAGATCGGTCATACGGTTGTTCAGATCCATCAGCAAAAAAAACAGGACGATAATTCCGGCCAGCGCCGCCAGTTGTTTCCAGCTCAAATGTAAGTTTCTCATATGCTCAATATTACAATAATCGTGCCAGACTAACAAGATAAACCAATTGATTTTTTCTGGAAAACAAGACTTGTACCACTCAATAAAATAGGTGCGCGTCAATTCCAGGTGTACCGGTTTAAAGCAAAAATCCCGTAAATTCTACGGGATTTTCGAGTGCCGAAGGAGGGATTTGAACCCTCACGAGCGTAAGCCCACTACGCCCTGAACGTAGCGCGTCTGCCAGTTCCGCCACTTCGGCGTTCAGTGTAGGTCTGTATTTTATCGCTTCTCGCAGATTTGTCAACCTTTTTGCGCAGTCATTTTAAATATCGGCTTCCCATTCCAAATATGGCCATTTTGAACGATCCAGACGCTTGTTAACTGGCAAGGAACAGGCAAGAACAAAAACTTGCGGATAATGAAATCGGGTATTCCTAGAAATCTGGTATAAGAATTGGAACTTAAATTGATCAGCAGAATTCAATTCTTGCGAAATCCTTAACCCAAATTGACGCAAGAAATGTTATCTTTGGTAAGATTCTGCTTCACGGCACAATCGATTTAATGTAGGTGCTATAATTGGCCTGGGGATACTGATTGAATGGATCCAATAATGCAGCAAGTCTTCTCGATCCTGGTTGAATCGCCAGGGAATCTGGTGTATTCCCTGGTTATGGTGCTTTCGGTAATGATTGCCTTGCAAACGGCCTTGCTGCAATCGTCTGAAAGGCAAAAGACATCACGCCGCAATTTGATCGCCGGTTTATTTACGATTTTCACCGGCCAGATCATCATTTTCATCACCAGCGCATTGGGCTGGCAGCATATTCTGGATCCGCAGTGGGTTTTGCCGGTCGTTGATCGAGCAGTCAATGCGCTCTCCTTGGTCATCATATTTTGGCTATGGGCTTTCCCGCTGCCCTCTAAAACAACCAACCGGTTTTTCCTGGGGCTAGCGCTGTTGCCGATCATTTATCTGGTCGCTGGATTATGGTACTGGCAAAATTTTGCCGGCATTCTGCATTTCGGCCGCAGCCCGTTGGATATGCTTTGGGCTGTTTTTTGCCTGATCCTTTCACTGGCTGCTATTATCAGTCTGGCGGTCAACAAAGCCAGGCATTGGAATATCGGTTTTGGCTTTTTCACGCTGATTGCAGCCGGTACAGCCGGTTATATCGGGTTGGCCAGCGCCGGGCAGGATTTACCGGCGATATTTCGGCTGGCACAAATTTGCGTTTACCCGCTATTGCCCGTTCTCGCCAGCTTTGCGGCTCCCCAACCGGTCATCACCAAACGCCCCGCCGGACAGGAACCGATTTCAACCCCTGCACGCAAGTTCTATATTGCCAACCCAACTTTAGTGGCTACCTGGCTGCGCATATTAAAAATCCAAGACCCGCAAAAATATGGTCCAGCAATCATGGAAGGCATCGGCCGCTCAATGATCGCGGACATGACTTTTCTGGTCACTGGATCTGACCCGCGCAGCCCGATGGTGATCTCCAGCGGATTTGATTTAATTCGCGAGGAGCCAATCGCCGGCGCATTGATTGAACATAATCAGGCGCCTCAGTTATCTTCCGCACTCCAGCGCAAAAAACCGCTGCAGCTGGTCAATGACGGGGATGACACCCCTCCAGACATGAACGCCCTGGCGCGGATACTGGGATTAAAAGATTGCGGGCCGTTGATGTTTGTGCCCCTGGCGATCAGCACCTTCGCGTTCAGCGGCATTTTAGTTATTTCACCATACTCCAAACATCGCTGGAATGAAGATGACCAGGCTTTCTTGCAGTCAATCGGCCCTTCCATCGGCGAGTTATTGTCGAGTACAACTGTACGCATCAATTTGAATCTGGAAAACGAAAAATTAGCCAACGAGCTTGAAGAGCTGAAAGCTGAATTGGCTAACGCGTACTCGCAGCAAGATAATTTGCACAAAGAACTGGCGCGACATCGCGAGGAAATCGACGGCGCGCAATCGGCGGAATATAACGGGCTTCACGGGACGCAGCGTGAAACGCATGAATTAATCTCGCGGTTAGAAGTTGAAAACAACAGTCTGCGCGAGGCTTTGCAAGATTTCAACACCCAGGGCGTCAGCATTCATTCAAGCATAGAATTTGATCATCTTGAAGCTGAGCTGCGCAAATCGCTGGAAGAAATTGCTCAATTGCAAAATTCACTGGCAGATGCCAATATCCGGATTATCGAACTGCAAAAGGAAAATAAAAACGGCGGCGGGAAGAACCAGGCCGATCTGACCAGCGCCCTTGCTCAGGAGTTGCGCCAGCCAATTTCCTCAATTTTAGGGTACACCGACTTATTAATGAGTGAATCGGTTGGAATTTTAGGCGCATTGCAGAAAAAATTTCTTGAACGAATCAAGGCCGCCACGGAACGAATGCGGTCTCTGCTGGACGAGCTGCTGCAAGTGAGCGCTGGGAACCCGGCTGCCATGGATCTTTCGCCGCAGCCGGTGGATCTGGAAAATATTCTCGATCAGGCAATTATGGACATCAGCGATGTCATGAAAGAAAAGAACATCAACTTGCTGATGGACATCCCTGAAGATTTGCCCAATATGTACGCGGATCGCGATTCTCTGCACCAGATGATCATTCATCTTTTACAGAATGCCAGTTCTGCAACCCCGCCGGAAGGGAACGTCTCACTCCAGGTACGCATCGAGCAAACCGATCTAAATGAAACCTTTATGCTTTTGCAGGTGACGGATGAAGGCGGCGGTATCGCTCAGAAAGACATTCCGCGTGTTTTTGCCGGTCAATACCGGGATGAGCGCGCGCCGATCACGGGCGTCGGCGACACCGGCGTCGGCCTCTCGGTTGCAAAGACGCTGGTAGAAGCGCATGGCGGCAGAATTTGGGTCGAAACTGAGCCAGAGAAAACGACCACTTTCAGTATTTTGCTGCCGATCAGCCCAAGCCGAGTTAATGGAAAACAACCGCAACGATGAAAACTGTCCGCACCGGTTTGATTGGCTTGCTTCTTGCAATGCTGTCTGGCATGGTTGTAATCAGCGCCATATCATCCAGTTTTTTTGAAAGCATGGCCTTCCCGGTCAGTACGGTTACGCAGCGACCAACTTTGCCGCTGCCAAACCTGACGCCGGTTGGCATGCAAGAAACGCTGGCGCATCTCTCAACTGCCACCAATGCCCCCTTGCCAACGGTATGCCCGCATCCGGTCGGCTGGATTGTCTATGTGCTGCAGAGTGGTGATGAAATCCAATCGCTGGCAGCACAGCGCGGCATCTCCGTAGCGGACATTCTCAACCACAACTGCCTGGTATCTACAACCCTGCTCCCGGATACGCAGATTTTTCTGCCGCCCGTGTTGACCGCGACGGTTGAATTTTCGCCAACCGTCACGCAAACTGCGACCAACACGCCGATTCCATGCGGCCCGCCCGCCGGCTGGGTTTTGTACACCATCCGCCAAGGCGATACATTACTGCAAATAAGCCGCCTGTTCCGTGTTTCGGTATGGGAATTAAAAAACGCCAATTGCCTGACAGGCGATGCAATCCGCGCGGGAGCGCAAGTCTGGGTGCCGAATGTACCGATGAGCACCTTTACCTACACGCCAGTGCGGAACAAATCAGCTACACCAAGCGTTACATATACGATTACAGCCACCTATACAGTGACCGATACGACGGCTCCCACCGTGACTGAAACGCCTGTTCCGACGGAGACTCCGGAAACCCCGACCGCAATCTTCACCGATACCCCCAGTCCGACGGATACCCCTGAGACGCCTGTACCACTCACCCCGGAAACGGTCGTCACAACTCCATAATCATCAGGATCATTATGCGGAAACTTCCTCTGCTTCTTCTCATATTTGTATTTACAGCAATTGCCTGCAATTATCCGGGGTATACCCAAAACAGCCCGGTCGTACAGGCTGGGCAAACTTTAATCACCGCCGATCCCAATGCCACTGCTACCCCAACACCCTTTCAGCCTTCATCATTGACGCCTACCGCCAATACCACACAGGCCGTCGAGATTACCCCTGATACAGACACAACCGCCGGGACATTAATCCGTCCTGCCAACACCGTCACTCTGCTGGTCTTGGGATCCGACTGGCGCGTAAATTCCGGTTACCGTACCGACGTGATGATCTTTGTCGTCCTTAACACCGATACCGGCGCTGTTAGTATGACCTCCTTCCCGCGTGATTTATATGTTGAAATTCCGGGCTTAGGGCAGGAGCGTATCAATACTGCGCAGCAATACGGCGGGTTTAGCCTTACCCAATCGGTCTTTCAATCCAATTTCGGGATCACACCGGATTATTACGTCATGACCAACTTCCAGGGCTTTACCAGCATCATTGACAGCCTGGGTGGGATTGAGGTCGATGCGTCTCAAAATTTGACCGATACATGCAAATTGCCGACAGCAGTCAACGGCTATTGTTCTTTTGGTCCTGGAAAAGTATTCATGGATGGGGAAACCGCGCTGTGGTACGTTCGTTCGCGCTACAGCAGCAGTGATTTCGACCGCACGCGCCGGGAGCAGGAAGTCCTCACCGCGGTCTTCAAGAAACTGATGAGCCTGAATGCCATCACCAAGATCCCCACGCTGTACCAGCAGTTTTCGCAGAATGTCGAAACCGACCTGCCGCTGGATGAGGTCGTCAAACTGGCTACGTATGCGCCGGGCATCATCGCGGACACCAGCAAAATTCACCGCTACGCCATCGGCACCAACGAAGTATGGCATTATGTTACCCCTGGCGGCGCACAGGTACTGTTGCCGAATCCAGATTTAATCTCGCCGATCCTTGCCGAAGCGCTGCACGTAAAATAAGTTTTGCCCGTCGAAACGCCTAACCGCCTGGCTGAATTTTTTCCCAGGCGGTTTTTCATAGGGATGCAAAATCTGTTTGACTTTCCCTATGAAGTGATGTACACTTTGTTAAGAATATTAGGCTATACGAAAATTATTACCAGGAGCCGCAATGACCAACCAACCTGCTCCCGACTTACATATCACCTCACAAACACCCTTAACCCCGACGATCCAGTCCTGGGAGATCTTTCTGCTCGATCAGGGAAAATCACCTTATACTGTGCGGGCCTTCATGGGAGATTTGCAATTATTCGCCGGCTATCTGGCTCCTGACAAGGCAATCGGCGCGGTTACCACCCGGGATATCAATAACTTCCTTAGCTGGCTGCAAAACGGCCGTGGCGTGCCCTGCAGCCCGAAAAGCCTGGCCAGGCGCATCACCTCGATTAAGGCTTTCTTCCGCTGGCTGCAGCAATCGGGCCGTATTCTGGCAGATCCCGCCGAAAAAGTTGTCCAGCTCTCCGTCATCAGTCCCTTGCCAGTTGTATTAACCATTGAAGAGCAAGAAAAAGCGCTTGAGGCTGCCAATGCCTACCGGACTGCGAAGAAGCCAGATGCGCGCCCCTACACCTTGCTGAATTTGCTGCTGTCGACCGGAGTCAAAAAAGGCGAATGCCTGGCAATCAATACCAACCATGTAGATCTGGAAGCGCCTGGCGGTCCGGTGCTGTTTGTGCGCTATGCCAGTCCGCGCAACCGCTACAAAGAGCGCAAGATCAACCTGACCGAAGAATGGGTCGAAGCCTATCTGGAATACCTGGAGCAATACCAGCCCAAAGATATCATCTTCCCCTGGTCGCCGCGGCGGCTGGAATATTTACTGGAAGATATCGGCCGAGCAGCCGGCCTGGATAAACACCTCTCCTTTGACATGGCGCGCTGGACTTGCGTACTGCGAGACTGGCAGTCTGATGAAGACCGCGAAACCATCCGGCAGAAAATGGGCATTTCAAAGATTCAATGGCGTGAAATCAGCATGAAACTGCGCCAGTTAGCCCAACAGGAAGAGCCCAGCGGCGCGGCTTAGCCGCGAAGCAACCGGATTTCAAGCCGTCGTTTGGTTTCCGCTGTGATTTTATAACGCTCTGCCAACCCCAACCCAATCACCCAAATAACCTGGTCGCCAGCCCAAAGCAGCGGCCAGTTTTTTTTCGCCAGCGAGGTGATCCGCTTGCGATTAAAAAAATCACTCAGCTTCTGGCTGGTTTCCGCGCCAAGCGGCTGAAACCGCTCTCCAGGTTGGAATGGCCGCACAGTCAAAAATTCATTTTGAAGCAAATCCGCGTCCACCCAGACCCGATCATTTTCTAAAGGAATGTTTTGAGGATACGGATCACAGTTGCTGACTGGTGATGCCTGCAAGAAATATCCGCGGCTCAAATCCAACCGTCCGGGAAAAATCAGTCTGCCCGGAACGGCTTCAAGCCAGGCCGGCCAGTTTTCTTCAAGCAATTGCGCTGACTGCCGATGCAGATAGGCATGCTCTCCGGCAAGGGTCAGCACAAGATTGTCCCCCATATCCCATTGGCCAACCGCTTTTCCCGAAAGCAATGCCGTAGCAGCCAGCATAAACAATTCGCTGCGAAAATCTTCCGCCTGCGGGCAAAGCTGCTGAGACCATTGCCGCAAGGCAAACTCCATCAAAGGCGGTGATCCGATCTGCCGGGCCGCTGTCCGATCCAGGACAACATAATCCGCATGTTTTTCCAGCAAAATAGCATCCTGAAAAACCGTCATTTGATAATTAACAATCTGGCCTGCCCCCGCAGTGATACGCGCCAGATTGCGGATGTTCTGCTTGATTTGCGGATTGTAGGTCGCCAGCAGCGGAATCAACTCGTGCCGGAGACGATTGCGCAGGTAGGTCTGGTCGGTATTGGTCTGGTCCTGCCGCGGCAGCAAGTTTTTTTCCTTGCAGAAAGCATCAATCTCATTGCGCCAAAAACCCAGCAAGGGCCGCACCAGGTCAATATCCGCGCTGAATTGCGGCAAACGTGACCGTGCAGCCATGCCGTTCAGGCCATCCAGGCCCGAACCGCGTAAAAAATGCAGCAAGACCGTTTCTACCTGATCATCCGCATTATGCCCGGTAACCAACGCTTCGGCGCCGGCAGCCTGGGCCGCAGCAAACAAAAATTTGTAACGCGCCTGACGGGCTGCCGCTTCAATGGATAATCTTTCGCTGCGGGCCAGTTCGGCCACCTTGTCTTCCCCATAAACAAAACGGCAGCCCAGCTTGCTGGCTTGTTGAGCCACAAAATCAGCATCCGCCTGGGCATCAGGTCGAAGGTGGTGATTGAAATGCGCCACAATCGGTTGAAAACCGCTGGCGACCAGCAGTTCCAGCAAACACAGGCTGTCTGCGCCGCCGGAAACCGCCGCAATCAGGCTGGCGCCAGGCAATATTTTGCATTCATCCCGCAGGTAACGTTGAAATCGATTCAGCACACACGGATTATAGCATTCCTGAAACAGTCAGCCAATTTCCCATTCAGCATAAGCAGCCACCTGGGTTGAAGCAATATATTTTTCATATAGTAGAATAGAAATATTAGTTAGAAAATGGTTACAGATAGACGAAAATAAACAAACTATATTACTTGTTCGCACTCTGGAACTATGCTAGACTGAATCAGGTTTAACAAAAAAGGGACGGCTATGGCAGAAAAAATTCTCATTGTTGACGACGATCTGGAAACCCTGCGCCTGGTTGGTTTGATGCTGCAGCGTCAAGGCTATCAAATTATTTCCGCCCGGAATGGCGCTGAAGGTATTCATCAGGCCGCCAATGATCATCCTGATTTAATTGTCCTGGACGTGATGATGCCGGACATGGATGGCTATCAGGTGGCCCAGGTATTGCGTGAACAGCCGGACACAGCGGTTATCCCGATCTTGATGTTTACTGCCAAATCTCAGGTAGACGATAAAGTTGCCGGATACGAAGCCGGCGCGGATGACTATTTAACCAAACCCGTCCACCCTGCCGAACTGATTGCCCATATTAAAGCTTTACTGGCCCGCACAAAAAACCGCACCGTAGCGCCGCAGCGTAAAGGCACCTTGATCGGTGTAATGGCTGTCAAAGGCGGCCTGGGGGTTTCGACGCTGGCATTTAATTTAGCACTGGCTTATTACAATCACACCCATTCCGATGTGATTGCTGCGGAAATGCGCTCTGGTCAAGGCACCTGGTCGGGCGAATTAGGTTTTTCCGCAGCCGATGGACTCTCAAAACTGCTGGCGCGAAAGCCCTCCGAAATTACACTGCCGGCCATTGAAAATGAATTGATTCGCACCACTTACGGAATTCGCTTACTGCTGGCCTCCCCAAAATTCGAGGATTTCTCGCTGCTGGAAGAAAACCCAGAACAGATCTCGGCCTTATTGGAACAATTGGCCAATATTAACGCCACGATCTTCGTGGATATCGGCAATCCATTCACCCCAGGATTTGACCGGATGGTAGCCGCCTGCGACGAAATTACCATAGTGGCTGAACCGCAGCCTTATTCGCTTAAACGCACAAAAGATTTGATTGAAGAATTGGGTGAAAAAGGCATTGGCAAATCACGCATATTAAACGTCGTGGTTGTCAATCGCATTCGGGCAGATATACAGCTTTCGGCCAATCAGATTCAAGAAGTGCTCGGGCGGCCCATTACCCTGGTGATTCCGCCCGCTCCAGAACAATCCTATCATGCCGCCATGCGCAATATTCCTTTGATCCAGATTCAGCAGGAAGGCATTCTTTCACAGCAGATCAATCGATTGGCGACAATTTATGCTGAACGATTGAAAAAATGAACATCCCGGAGCGTGATCGCCGGCTGGACCTTGCCGCCAGACTGGTCAAAGAAGCCCAATCGATTGTTGCGTTAACCGGCGCAGGTATTTCGACGCCCTCGGGAATACCGGACTTTCGCTCCCCCAATACCGGCTTATGGGAACGCGCCAACCCGATGGAGGTGGCCTCACTGACCGCCTTTCGACGCAAGCCCGAAGTTTTTTATAATTGGCTGCGCCCGCTGGCGCAACAAATTGAGACGGCGCAGCCTAATCCCGCGCATAACAGCCTGGCCTTGCTTGAAAAAATGGGGAAATTAAATGCGGTCATAACACAAAATATTGACGGGCTGCATCAGAAGGCCGGTTCCAAACAGGTCATTGAAGTGCATGGCAGCGCCGCCTGGTTTACCTGCCTGCACTGCCATTGCCATTTTCCGCTTGAAGCAGTGAAAGAACCCTTTCTTGAAAAAGAGCTGATTCCTGTTTGCCCCTACTGTGACGGGAAAATAAAGCCGGATGTTGTTTTATTTGAAGAAATGCTGCCCGCGGATGCCTGGCGGGATGCGGTCGAGGCTTGCCGGGACGCAGACTTAATCCTGGTCATCGGCAGCTCATTAGAAGTTTACCCGGCTGCCAGCTTGCCTTTATATACGCTGGATAATGCCGGCAAGATGATCATCAACACCTATTCGGAAACATTCCTGGACGAGAAAGCCGATATCCTGCTGCCTCTGGATGTCAGTTACGCTTTGCCAGCCATTCTGGAACGGCTGCCGGGCTGAATTGTTTTGCAAGGGTCAGGATAAATTTCTTGCCCCGCGCCGGCCAAATTGACGTTCAAGCAGATCTACGGAAAGGTGAATCATGGTCGGACGGCCATGCGGACAGGTTCGCGGCGATTGGCAGTTTTCCAGATCGCGGACCAGGGCTTTCTGTTCATCCATGCTGAGCGTTTTTCCGGCTTTTACTGCCACCCGCTTGCAGACCCGGGCAATGATCCGTTCCTCAATTTCCGTTTGCAGCGGCGTTTCGTCTTCCTCGAAATCTTCAACAACCACCCGCACGGCCGCTTCAGGGTCAGCGCCAATTAAAATCGCGGGAATCGCCCGGATGCGGAAGGTGTTCGGGCCAAAATCTTCGACCTGAAAACCCAAACTGTTCAGAATTGCCAGCTGACCGCTTAATAACAAAGCCGCAGCCGGCGGAAGCTGCAAGGTTACCGGTTCAAGCAAATGCTGGGCGGGAATGGTCTTCTCACGCTGGCGCATCAGCCGTTCAAAAAGCACCCGCTCATGGGCGGCATGCTGGTCGATCAGATAGAGCCCATCTGGCCCTTCGGCTACCAGGTAGGCCGCGCCCACCTGACCAATTGGGCGCAGCAGCGGCAACTCTCCCGATGGCAAAGCCGGCTGTGCCTGAGGATCATTTTCAGCGGTTGAATCGGGCCCATTAAATTGAGTCAGATCCTGCCCCTGCAGATCACCGGCCATTTCCCAGGCCGGATCAACCAGATGGGTTTGCGTTGAGGGGGTGGTCTGCCAATAGGTCGTAGAAATCTGCGGCGTGGGCGAATAGGCCAGCAAAGCCCGTTTAACGGCGCGCTGTACCAGACTGAAAACCGCATCCGGGCTGCGGAATCGCACTTCCGCTTTGGCCGGATGGACATTCACATCCACTTCTTCGGGAGCGAGATCGATGAAAAGCACAGCCAACGGATAACGGCCCACCATCAGCAAAGTGTGATACGCCTGCAGCAATGCTGATGACAGCGCCGGGTCTGAAACCCAGCGCCCATTGACAAAGAATGTCATTTCACGCCGGTTGGAACGCGTCAGGCCCACCGGGCTGATAAATCCACTGATCTTACTGTCAGCATCTTCCAGGGTAACTTCCAGCATCTGCCGGGCAATCTCAATACCATATAGTTGAGTCAAAATTTCACGGCGGTCATTGTTGCCGTTGGTCTGTAAGGCCAGCTTCCCATCCTGCACCAGGCGGAACCGCACCTGCGAATAAGCTAAGGCATACCGTGTCACCAGATTGTTGATCTGATTTCGTTCAGTCTGGTCGGTTTTCAGAAATTTCAATCGCGCCGGGACGTTGTAAAACAAATCCTCAACACGCACCACCGTGCCGACAGGCGCGCCGGTATGTTCACTGGTCAGAATCTTTCCGCCCTCAACTCGAATTCTGCCGCCCAGATTGACTTCTCGCACCTGCGAGATCAATGTCGCACGTGATACAGACCCAATCGATGCCAGCGCCTCACCGCGAAACCCAAGCGACCGGATGTGGAACAAATCATCCGCCGTTTGCAGCTTGCTGGTGGCATGCCGGGCTAAAGCCAGCAGCATTTCATCATAGGCAATACCGGCGCCGTCGTCGCTGATTTCAATCAAACGCCGCCCGGCCTGCTCAATGCGAATATCAATTTTCGATGCTCCCGCATCCAGGGCATTTTCCAATAATTCTTTAACCACCGAGGCAGGGCGTTCAATAACTTCACCGGCGGCAATTTGCGAAGCAACTTCATCTGCAAGAATTCGAATCGGCAACGGATGTCCTTTCCAGAAAAGGCCATGCTTTCAGTAAAAAAAATGACTGGCCTTTCCAACCTTTGGCCTTCTCGATTATACTCAAAACGTGAAACCAAAACTGCTCATCTTTGACCTCGACGATACCCTATACCCGCCTTCTAACGGTATGTTTAAAGAAATTGGCAATCGCATTGAAGCTTACATGCGCGAAGTCATGAAAATGCCGGCAGAGCAAGTGCCCGCCATTCGCAATGATTATTTCAAACGATATGGCACTACCCTGCGAGGACTGGAAATTGAATACGGAATTGGCAAGCAAGACTACCTGGCCTACGTCCACAATGTGCCGCTGCGTCAATATATCAGCCGCAACGAACCATTAAAACGATTACTGGATACATTGCCCTTCCCCAAAGTCATCCTGACCAATTCAGACCAGGCGCATTCCAAACGCGTCCTGGATATTTTAGATATTCAAGATTGCTTTTCGCAAATTATCGACATTATCGCCTTATCGCCATACTGCAAGCCTGAAGAGCAGGCGTTTGAAAAAGCAATCACCCTGCTCGGCAATCCCGATCCGCATGATTGCGTCCTGTTCGAGGATTCACCGGTGAATATTCAGGCAGCAAAGAAATTTGGCTTTACCACCGTCCAGGTCGGGCGTGAGGAAGCCAGTTCGGAAAGTCATTTCCGCGTTCACGATATTTGCAAAATTGACGGGTTATTCGATGAGTCGTATTCGCTTCGCCAGGAGTTGATGGTATGAACGCAATCACACCTTTAGGTTGGGTTTTTATCGTATTTTTGGGGGCGGTAATCCTGGCCACCAACCTTTCACTGCTGACGGCTTTGCGTAAACCTCCGGAAAAAGGCCAGCAGCCCTCCCCGTGGAAAAAGGTTATGAACACGGCTCGTGATCCATTTGGGGAAGAAGACGGCCAATGGCGGCAATTGGCGGCGCAGGTACAAGAATTCAAAAAAACCGCCGAGGAACCCGGTGTGGTTTCAACCGACAGGCCTGAAGATTAAACTGCCGGTGAAATTTCAGGCAGATGTTCGTAATATTGGTTCGCCTGAATTAAAGGAGATCTAAATGGAAAATAAACCTTTACGCATTATACTGACCACCATTCTGGTACTCTTCCTGGTGATCATCTGCTTTGGCGGCGGTGTGTTTACCGGCTATGTTTTACCGCGCTCAACCGGTTTTAATTTAAGTGATGTGCTGAACCCAAACGGCGCCTCAACCTCCGGTCAAGATGGCACAGCCACCCCAGTGGATACCGAAACGCTTTTCCAACCTTTCTGGCAGGCCTGGGATCTGGTGCACGAACAATATGTGGATCAGCCGGTTGATGATGAAAAGCTGATGCAAGGCGCTATCCGCGGCATGCTCGACTCGCTGGGTGACCAGCATACTGGCTATCTCGACCCAGATGAATACCAGCAGGCTAACGCACCTTTACAAGGCGATTATGATGGGATTGGCGCTTGGGTTGATTCCACCGGCGAATATCTGACCATTACCAGCCCAATGGATGGCAGCCCGGCCGAAGCCGCAGGATTGCAGGCCGGCGATCAGATTGTCTCGGTGGATGGACAGGATGTCAGCGGCGTGGATCCGGCCATTGTCCTGCGCAGCGTACTCGGCCCCGCAGGTTCATCGGTCACCCTCTCAATCCAGCGTGAAGGCGAGAGCGCCCCATTCGACGTCACGATCGTACGCGCGAATATCAAGATTGAGCTGGTGCATGGAAAAATGCTGGATAACAATATCGGCTACATCCAGATTCTGCAATTCGGTATGGATACAGACAAAGATTTACGTACGACCCTGCAGAAAATTCTCGATCAGGATCCGGATGGACTGGTTTTAGACTTGCGCAATAATCCAGGCGGCTATTTGGAAACAGCCATCAATATCGTTTCACAGTTTATCGGCGATGGAACGGTGATGTACGAAGAATATGGCAATGGACAAAAGATCACCTACACCGCCCGCCCCAATGGCCTGGCGACCGACATTCCGCTGGTTGTTTTGGTTAATGAAGGTTCCGCTTCGGCTTCTGAAATCACAGCCGGAGCCATCCAGGACCGCGGGCGTGCGCCGCTGATTGGAGCCACAACTTACGGCAAAGGCTCCGTCCAATCCTGGACAGAATTGGACAACAGCGAAGGCGCAGTAAAAATCACCATCGCGCATTGGCTCACCCCGAATGGCACCCAAATCACCGGCAAAGGGTTGACTCCCGATTACGTGGTTCCCTATACCGAGGAAGATTACAACGCCGGCAAGGATCCGCAGTTAGACAAAGCCACGGAAGTTTTGCTGGAGTTGATTAAGAATTCAAAATAGAAAGAAAGCTGTGTGACTTATGAACCAAAACAAAGGTTTATTCGTCGTTATCGTCCTCGTTGTTGCATTTCTCGCTGCCGGCGTCGGGGCCGCCGGCGGCAGTGCGGCCATGTACTTCCTGCTCCGCAGCAAGACCAGCAGTAATCCAGCCCAGGTGGTCACAGATACGGCGCAAACCGCCACAACCAGTCTGCGCGTCGAATCAACCGATATTGAAACCGCCATCACCGACGGGGTCGAAAAGGTCAGTCCAGCGGTAGTTACAGTTGTGGCTACCTTACCCGATCAGATGGGGTTTTTCGGTACAGTTTCAGGCGGACAATCCACCGGCAGCGGCTTTATTCTGACCAGTGATGGGTACATCATTACCAACAATCATGTGGTGGATGGCGCAGAAAAGATATCCGTCATTTTCCAGAACGGCGAAGAAAGCGAAGTGCAGTTGATCGGCACCGATCAATATTCGGATATTGCCGTGCTGAAAGCCAGCGGCGAAATGCCTGCGACCGCCACCCTGGGAGATTCCGATTTGCTGCGTCCCGGTGAATCCGTCATCGCCATCGGCTCCCCGCTCGGAGATTTTAAGAACACAGTCACAACTGGGGTAATATCAGCCACCGGCCGTTCCATCGACACCGGCAATGGCTACAGCATGGAAGGCTTGCTGCAAACCGATGCAGCCATCAATAACGGCAATTCCGGCGGCCCATTGGTAAACCTGGCCGGTGAGGTAATCGGCGTTAATACGCTGATTGTGCGCAATAGCTCCAGCGGAACCACGGTCGAAGGGCTTGGGTTTGCCATCCCTTCCAGCAGCTTCAAGGCAATCGCCGAGCAGCTGATAAAAACCGGTTACGTTTCGCGCCCGTACGTCGGTATCAGCTGGCAAACCATTACACCGACCCTGGCCCAGCGCTATCGCCTTGGCGCGCAATGGGGTGTATATATCTCCGCGATTCAGGCTGGCAGCCCGGCCAGTGACGCCGGTTTGCAGCGCGGCGATATCATCACCAGTATCGGCGGGGTCGCCATTGATGAAAGCCATCCGTATTTGAATATTCTTTTCACATTCACGCCCGGCCAGCAGGTGACCGTGGAGTACGTTCGCCAAAACCAAAAAGGAAGCACACAACTCACCTTAGGAGAATCGCACTAGGCCAGCCAGGCCAGTTGAAAACCGCTGATGAAGAAATTTTTCACCGCTGTCATACTCTTTCTGGCGATTGTTTTTGTAATCAGCCGGTTTACCGAGTTAAAAGAAGTTTTACATGTTCTTCAAGACGCCAGAATTCTGGTTTTGGTAGCCGGGATCGGTGTTTTAATGTTGTGGTTCCTGACGATGGGGGCCACCTTCCAGGCCATATTCCGCATGGTTGGCGTTGAAAAAAGCCTGTTGGATACTACCCGGCTGGTGGCGGCGGTCAATTTCGTCAATTTGGTTGCGCCCAGCGCCGGTATCAGCGGCATGACGGTTTTTTACAGTGACGCGCAAAAAAACAGTCTTTCACCAGCACGGATTACCGTGGGCAGCGTCATCTTTCTGATCTTCGATTACATCGGACTGCTTTCGATCATCTTAATCGGGCTGGTGATCTTGGCCATTCGCCAGGATTTGCATGTCACCGAAATCATTGCCTTCTGCCTGTTCGTCCTGCTGACAGCGGTTTTGATTGGGTTATTAGGACTGGCAGCCCGCTCACCAGCTCAATTAAGCCGTCTGTTGAGCTGGTTCGCAGCCAGAATCAACTGGATTACCCGGAAAATCATTCACCGTGATTTGATCCGCTCCGGTAAAGCAGCCGCATTCGCCCTGGAGCTTTCTGAAGGGTTAACAGCGTTAAATAAGTCGCGCCAGGGCTGGATTCAACCCGCCCTGTTCACTTTGCTGAATAAAATCTGGCTGATCACCATTTTGGGGCTGATGTTTCTGGCTTTTGATGTACAGGTCAGCCTGGCGCAGTTAATTGCCGGTTTTGCGGTGGGCTATCTCTTCGTTATCATCTCACCGACGCCAGCCGGAGTTGGCATTGTGGAAGGCGTTTTAACCCTGGCATTAAGCAATCTGGGCATTCCAGTGGAAGCCGCTGCAGTGGTCACCCTGGCCTTCCGCGGTATCACCTTTTGGCTGCCTTTGCTGATTGGATTTATTGCCTTCCGGCTGCTGCATGCGCCTGCAATTGAATTGACTCGTACATAGTCCGCCAGAAATGTTAAAGGATGTCCGCAGAACCGTTTTTTAATTGACAGGAGCCAACGCTCAAGGTATAATCATCCTTCGCTGAATTTTGAACTTTGGGAGTATAGTATATGGAAAATCCCGTCGCCGTCGAGAACAGCTCGACACCAGAAATCAAGACCAAGACGCATTACACTGGTAAAGTGGTAAAAACCACCCTGGCCGGTGCATTGGTGGATATTGGTTTAGAGAAGCCGGCTATGATCCATGTTTCACAGATCACAGCTGCTGATAACCAACCCATCAAGAGCGTCAAGGACGTCCTGCAAGAAGGACAGGACATTGACGTTTGGGTACGCCGTGTAAAAGACGGTCGTATCGAATTGACCATGATCAAACCGCTCGATCTCGAGTGGCGCGACATCAAAAAAGACATGACGGTCAAAGGCACAGTTGTACGCATTGAGACCTTCGGTGTCTTCCTGGATATCGGTGCCGAACGCCCCGGCCTGATTCACATCAGTGAATTGGCGCATGGTTACGTCCGCACTCCGTCCGATGTGGTCAAGGATGGTGATGAATTAGAGGCTCAGGTCATCGACGTCAATAAGAAAAAGAAACAGATTAAATTGAGCCTCAAAGCCTTGCAGCCGGAACCGGTTCATGAAGTGGCAGAGCACACCAGCGAACCGCGCCGCGAAAAAGACAAGGACAAAGAAAAAGCGCGCCGCCCGAAGAAGGCCCCGCGCCGCCAGCGCGATCTCTCGTTCAACGAGAATATCGAAGAGCTGGAAAATCTGACGGGCAATTCAAACGCCGAAGCCGAACCGACCGCAATGGAAATTGCCATGCGCGAAGCGATGGAAAAGGCCAAAGCCCGCAAGCAGGAAGATAAAATCAAAAAATCGAAGGCAGTTTCATCAGCTCAAGAAGAACTGCTGGCCCGCACACTGGAAAACAAAGTCGGAGCTGCAGAATAGGATTACTAGAAGTCTGTCGGATATAGATTCTTCATCTCGATCGGCGCGAACTTTTCAACTATAGCTTTATCTGATCGTAAGCGGATCAGAAATCGACCAAGTTCAACCGGTAAAGCTGTCTCTCTCCAGGCGGCGTCCGGCAGTTTCAGCGAATCCAAACTTAAGCAAATAGCCACCCTTTGCGGTGGCTATTCCGTTTAACTGGTTAAGAAATTTCAGAACTTGCAAATCTTTAACCATTGAATCCGTCGTTATTATGGTAAACTAAATGCGTCAGCAGTAGAATGTTGATTGCAGCGCTAAACCAATGAATAGAAATCACAATAAACCTGGCTTCGAAAAAAGGTAGCCAGGCTTTCGTTTGGAAGGAAATGATCACGCGCTTTCACCAACCGCAAAATGATGTCTTTCTCACGGCTAACCCGAAGGGAGGAGCTTATTCAACGCCCCTCCCTTCTTCTTTTAATTTCGACAGCGAAT
Source organism: Bellilinea sp. (assembly GCA_036822575.1). Taxonomy (GTDB): domain Bacteria; phylum Chloroflexota; class Anaerolineae; order Anaerolineales; family Anaerolineaceae; genus Bellilinea. Next base: position 85,926 of record DAISHK010000006.1, read on the forward strand.
TTTTGAAGCATAATCAGGAGGCGTAATGCCAACAAAATATATTTTCTATACAGGCGGTGTTGTCAGTTCAGTCGGCAAAGGCGTCACTGCCGCCGCCACCGGACGTCTGCTCAAAGAACGCGGGTTTAATGTTGCCGTTCAAAAATTGGATCCTTATATCAACGTCGATCCTGGCACAATGAGTCCCTATCAGCATGGTGAAGTTTATGTGCTGGATGACGGCGCCGAAACCGATCTGGATCTGGGCCATTACGAACGTTTCATCGATATTCGTCTAAATCGCGCCTGCAATATGACCACCGGACAGGTTTATGCAGAAGTAATTTCCAAAGAACGGCGCGGTGATTATTTAGGCGGCACCATCCAGGTCATTCCGCATATCACCAATGAGATTAAGCGGCGCATCAGCCTGGTAGCCAAAACCACCAATGCCGAAATCGTCCTGGTCGAAGTTGGCGGTACAGTCGGTGATATTGAAAGCCTGCCCTTTCTGGAAGCCCTGCGCCAGCTGCGTTCAGATCTGGGGCGCGAAAACACCATGTACATTCATGTCACCTGGCTGCCGTATATTGGCGCGACGGGTGAGTTAAAAACCAAACCGACCCAGCATTCGGTTTCTGAGTTGCGCTCAATCGGCATCAGCCCGGATATGATCGTCCCGCGCTCTGACTACCCGGTGGACAAGAGTATTACTGAGAAAATCGCTGTCTTCTGTGACGTTGAAAAGCGCGCGGTTGTCCCAATGGTCACCTCAAAAATCCTATACGAAATTCCGCTTCTGCTGGAAGAAGCCGGTGTGGCCGATATCATCATGGACAAACTCAACCTGCAGGCGCGCAAGATGCCGGACTGGAAAGAGTGGAAGATGCTGGTCCGCCAGGTTGAAAAGAAGAAACCCACCGTAAAAATCGCCTTGGTCGGCAAATATGTGGAACTGCATGACGCCTATATGAGCGTTCGCGAAGCGATTAATCACGCCGCGCTGCACCTTGGAGTTGAGCCAGAAATTGCCTGGATTCCATCAGCAGAACTGGAACGGGGCAAAAATATCAAGGAGCTGGAAGAGGCACACGCCATTCTGGTGCCCGGCGGGTTCGGCTCCCGCGGCATTGAGGGCAAGATTCAGGCCGCCCGGCTGGCGCGTACGCAGAATATCCCTTATCTTGGCCTTTGCCTAGGCATGCAGCTGATGGTGACCGAATTTGGACGCGCTATTTTAGATGATGAGAGCGCCAATTCCACTGAATTTGACCGCTCAACCCCCAACCCGGTTATCGACCTGATGCCCGACCAGCAAAACGTCAGTGATATGGGCGGCACCATGCGTTTGGGTTTATACCCCTGCAAACTGGTCCCTGGCTCGATAGCGCAAAAAGCCTATGCCGCCGACCTGGTCGAAGAACGCCACCGTCACCGCTTTGAGTTCAACAATACCTACCGCAAAATCTTTGAAGAAAACGGCATGGTCTTCAGCGGGGTTTCCCCAGATGGCCGCCTGGTCGAGATCTGCGAAATCAAAGACCATCCTTTTATGGTCGGCACGCAATTTCACCCCGAGTTTCTTTCTCGCCCCAATCGCCCGCACCCGCTGTTCAAAGCGTTTATTCAGGCAGCCTGTGATCGCGCCCGCATCAAGACCAACCCGATGGAATCCTGATCAAAGGCGAGTATGTTCTTTTTTTCACATTAAAATGTGAAATAGCCGCTTTAGTTGGTCAGTTTCGTATTATACTTAAGCAGATACAGACCTAATTCAAATGGCCGCAGGTTGGCCTTAATCATCTTTTCTAACGAGGGATTGTAATGGATACAACGATTGAATCGATTATGGGACAAGAAATCCTCGATTCGCGCGGTAACCCAACCGTGGAAGTCGAAGTTATTTTGGCGGATGGCAGCTGGGGCCGGGCGGCTGTGCCCTCTGGCGCCTCGACCGGGACGCACGAAGCCCTGGAACTGCGCGATGGCGACAAAGCGCGCTACGGCGGCAAAGGCGTTCTGAAAGCCGTTGACAACGTCAACGCCGCGATTGCCGACGCCATCACCGGCTGGGATGCGCTTGAACAGAAAGCCATCGATATGGCCCTCCTCGAGCTGGATGGCACCGAAAATAAAGCCAATCTGGGCGCAAACGCCATTCTGGGCACCAGCCTGGCTGTTGCCAAAGCCGCGGCCAATGCCTTGGGCATGCCCCTTTACCGCTATATTGGCGGCGTGTATGCTCATGTACTGCCCGTCCCGATGATGAATATTCTCAACGGCGGCGCGCACACCAACTGGCAATCCACCGATGCGCAGGAATTCATGGTCATGCCGCTGGGTGCTTCTTCCTTCGCCGAAGGTCTGCGCTGGGGCGCTGAAATTTATCACCAGCTCAAGAGCGTCTTGAAATCACGCGGCTATGCCACCCTGGTTGGCGACGAGGGCGGTTATGCCCCGGCCTTGAAAGCCAATGTGGAAGCCGTTGAAGTTATCCTGGAAGCGATTGAAAAAGCCGGTTACAAAGCCGGAGAACAAATCGGCATCGCCCTTGACCCGGCTGCCTCTGAACTGTATGACACCGACACCAAGAAATACAATCTGCGCAAAGAAGGCAAGATGCTTTCCAGCGACGAAATGATTGACTTCTGGCTCAATTGGGTCAAGCAGTACCCGATTGTTTCGATTGAAGACGGTCTGGCTGAGGACGACTGGCAGGGTTGGACCAATTTCACTGCCGCGATCGGCGACAAGCTGCAAATCGTCGGTGACGACCTGCTCGTAACCAATCCGGCTCGCGTTCGCCGCGCCATCAAGGAAAAAGCCTGCAACGCCCTGCTCGTCAAAGTCAACCAGATTGGCTCGCTGACTGAGACTATCGAAGCCGTTGAAACCTGCCACCGCGCTGGCTGGCGGGCGGTCACTTCTCACCGCTCAGGCGAAACCGAAGACGCGACCATCGCCGACCTGGCCGTGGCCCTCAATACCGGCCAAATCAAGACCGGCGCTCCCGCCCGCTCTGATCGTGTGGCGAAATACAATCAGCTGCTGCGCATCGAAGCCGAACTCGGCGAAACCGCCAAGTACGCCGGCTGGGACGCGATCCGCCGCTAGAACTGCTTCATTTTGGAATTTATACAGCCGCCCGATGGGCGGCTGTATTTTTTTTATTTACTGCTGCGCGGCAAAGGTCAGTACGGCTTGCAAGAACGCCTGCGGGCATTCTTCCTGCGGCAAATGACCACAATTCTCCAATTCCGCATATTGTGCATTCGGAATGGCTTCAGCCAGGCTGCGGCTGTCACTGACCGGCACAATTTGATCCTGCGCCCCGCTGATGACCAAAACCGGCAGAGCAAGTTGATTCAACTGACCGGCCAAATCGGACTCTTGCGAATCCTTGGTGAGCTGCCACAAGCCAACATCCCAGTCATCTACCTGATAGGAGAGCTGATAACCAGCTAATATCTCGGGCGTGATTTTCGCCGGATCGGCCCAGGCCGATTCCAAGAACAATTTTCCTTGCTCGCCCGCTATGGAACGCACAAAATATGGCCCCCATTTATCAAACACAGCGCTGTTCAGCAGCGGACGAATAAAACGCGGAGCCCCGCCGCCACTGTAAACAGCCGCATCCACCAAAACCAACGCCCGCACCCGCTGCGGATTGTCGAGGGCAATTTTTGTCGCCAGGCTGCCGCCCGCGGAGTTACCCACCAGGATAGCCTGCTGGATGCCGAGGGCATCCATTAACCCCAGGGTCAGGGCCGCCTGCCCCTGCGGGCTGTACGGGTTAAGCGCTTCCCCTGCGCCTGGCAGCGGGCGCTCTGTCAGTCCAAACCCCGGGCGGTCAAATGCAATTACCCGTCCAGCCGTACTTAAATCATCAATAACCGTTCGCCAGGTAAAAACATTCGCGCCGAATCCATGCAGTAGGATGAAAACCGGTTCGCCGCTGCCGCGTTCGATATAATGAATTTCAACGCCGCTTACCGTCACGAACTGGCTGTCTGCCGCTGCCAGGGTATGCACAGGGACAGTTTCAGCCGTTGGCGGAACCGGCAGCAGCCAAACCGCAGCGACCAGAAGGATGACCATGAAAACCAAGAAAATGACGATCAAACGTAAAGGATGCGGACGAGTCTCTCTTTGCATGGATTTTCCTTAATTTATCCTTTTTCTTGCGCCAGCCCGGCGGCTTTTGCCTTTTTCGGACAGTTTTATTTTCCGGCGGCTGTTATAGAACTGATGAAATCGCAGGTAACCGCAACAATTTGTTCGCGCTGATCTTCTGCGCTGATTGCGGCCGGATTGTCACCAGACTGCGCACCGTAATCGCCGAATTGGGCATGGTTTCCGCCCTGGATTTCAAGCCAGAGGGTGCTGGAAGGCAATCTTTGTGCGGAGGCGCCGATTTTTTCGGGCGTCGCCAGCCCATCCAGGCTGCCTGAAATGGATAACACCGGCAAGCTGCTTGCGGAGAAATCATTCGCCTCAGCCGGATAAGAGGCCCAAAATACCAGCCCCTGGATCTGGCTGGGATGGTCATAGGCGTATGCTGCTGCCTCAACGCCGCCCAGTGAGTGGCCGCCGATGATCCAATGCTGGATAGAGGGGTTGGCCACAATCACCTGTTCAGCGCGCCCAGGCGCAAAGAGAGCCATGCTGAGCGGCATTCTGACCAGATCAACCCGATAGCCGCAGGCGGAAATCTCATGCGCTGCCAGGCTGTATGCGCGCCAATCTACGTGCGCGCCTGGATAAATGATGAACCCGGACTGTACCGCCTCTCCAACAGGCGTAAATCCTGCGCCCCAGGTCTCTGCGGTTACCAGCACAGCCGCATCGGATTGCAGCGCTGCCAGAGCGGCTGACTGCGCTGGGGCAGGATTCAGTCCCCAAACCAGTAAAGCGGCTGCCGCAGCCAGAATCAAAACCGCGATCGCGGCCAGTAAAACTTTAATCCACTTTTTCATCCGACCTCAAATTGTTTTTGGAGTGTTCTGCAAAACCTTGTACTGTGATTATAGCGAATATCTATCCGTGCGCTTCTTTATACTGCTGGTAAAAGGTTGTACAAACCTTCTGACAGTTTGTACTCACAGGAAATTTCAGCTTTATCACAGGGACACGGTTTTAAGCTGTAAAATGAGTAGATCGTACTAAAGCTTGCACATCAAATAATCTTATTAACAGAAAGCGTCCGGCAATGTCCTCAATTTACCAGCACTTCGCAAAATTCTACGCGCAAGGCCCTTATATGGCTTACTCCCAGCGTATGCTTGAGTTTTTACCCGTTCTCGCCGAAAAGTTCAATTTGCTTACAATCGGCACTTGCCTTGACCTGGCCTGCGGGGAAGGCAGCTTTTTGCGGGGTATGGCGGCGCTCGGCTGGGACGCTACCGGGGTGGATCAAAGCGAGGAAATGCTTTCAATCGCCAGTCAGCGCAGCAGCGAGGCCGGCCTGAACATTCGCTGGCAGGCCGGTGACTTTCGCAAATTAGATTTCACTGCTGAATTTGACCTGGTTACTTGCTGGTTCGATAGCCTCAATTACATGACCAGCCCAGATGATTTACAGGCTGTATTTCAAGGCACAGCCGCCGCGCTTAAACCCGGCGGGGTTTTTATCTTCGACATGAATACCATCTACGGGCTGCTGGTTGCCTGGCAGCAAAACAGTACCTATGTTCAGGTGGATACACCCGAATATATGGAAATTCATCAGAACAGCTGCGATTATGATCAGCAGACCGCCCTTCTGCGAATTACGATGTTCGAGCAAGACACGGACGGCCGCTGGCAGCGTTATGAGGAATCACACCTGGAACGCGGTTACCCTCTGCTGACCTTGCAAAGCCTCCTGACCCGTTGTGGATTAACCGTACTGGCCTGTACGGATAGTCTATCCGCCTTCACCGAACCCAATGAGAAAACCCGCCGGGTCTATTTCATCTGCCAGAAACTAGGCGCTTAATCCTCTTTAAGCAATTCCAGCGCCCTGTTCCAGATATCGGCAAACATGGCTGTCGTCAGCCGCCCTGTTTGGGTATTCTGCCGGCTGGGATGGTAGGAAGCCAACAGGTAAGGCAGTTCAGCGTGCACGCGGAAGCCAGCACCATGCCCAAATTGAGCCGGCGCTAATTGGTAACCCTGCCGCTTCCATAATTGCAGCATCCGCTCGAAAGCGATCTTGCCCAAGGCTACCACCACTTTAAGCTCCGTCAGCGCTCGTAATTCAGCCTCCAGAAATGGCTGACAGGTATCCAGCTCTTGCGGGGTGGGCTTATTATCCGGCGGTGCGCAGCGACCAACCGCGGTGATAAACATATTATGCAAGACTAGCGCGTCTTCCCGTGAATCAGCTTTAGGCTGGCTGGCAAAGCCGGCATTAAACAGCGCCGGATACAAAAAATCGCCAGAAGCATCGCCAGTGAACATTCGTCCGGTGCGATTCGAGCCATGCGCGCCCGGCGCCAGCCCGACCACCAGAACTTGCGCTCGCGGATCACCAAAACCCGGTACCGGCTTGCCCCAATAGTCCCAATCACGATAGGCCTTGCGCTTTTCCTGAGCGATTTTCTCGCGGTATGCCACCAGCCGCGGGCAGCGCCGGCAATCGATCACTTCGGCTTCGATGCGAGTCAGTTCATCCATTATTACTCCTTCGTGACGCGGATATGGAATGGAAATAAAAAACCGCCTCGCTGAGAGGCGGTTGGCTGTGAAACTAAATAATTACTCTTCTTCGAGAATTTCGACGCTTTGGATGCTGACCGCCGGAGAGCCGATCGCGCTCGGATCGCGCGGCGGAATGGACATCACCACATCCATCCCCTCAATCACTTCGCCAAAAATGGAGTGCTTGTTATCCAGCCAGGGGGTTGGCACATGGGTAATGAAAAATTGTGACCCATTCGATACCGGCCGGCCGGTATTGGCCATAGAAAGCAGGCCAGGTTTGTTATGTTTAAGAGTTGGGTGGAATTCATCGGCGAAAGTGTAACCTGGTCCGCCCATCCCCGTACCGGTCGGGTCGCCGCCTTGCACCATGAAATCATTGATCACGCGGTGGAAAATCGTGTTGTCATAATAACCCTGGCGAGCCAGGAAAACAAAATTATTGACGGTCACCGGGGTTTTATCCGCGAACAAGCGGATAACGATGTCGCCTTTGCTGGTTTTCATCGTGGCCGTGTATTTTTTCTTCGCGTCAATCTGCATTTCGGGTGGTTTTGACCACTGCTTCATATCCTTCGCCATGCTTTTTCTCCTTTTTCGGTATCCATTCATTGTACTGATAAATTATTCTGCCGGCAAATCGAAAATTAATCCGATCAGGCAATCAGCATCGCATCGCCAAATGAAAAGAAACGATATTCCTGGCGGATAGCCTCTTCGTATGCGGCTAAAATGTGCTCGCGGCCAGCAAACGCTGAAACCAGCATCAGCAGGGTTGAGCGCGGCAGATGAAAATTGGTAATCATCGCATCCACCGCTTTGAATTGAAAGCCCGGCAATATGAACAAATCCGTCGCGCCGCTGTAAGCTGCAACCGCCTGTCCGGGTGCGGCATTGCGCGCCGCTGATTCAAGGGTGCGCACGCTGGTCGTTCCAACGGCGATAATCCGTCCGCCAGCCTGGTGGGCCGCATTAATCGCCTGGGCGGTTTCTCCGGTCAATTCGCACCATTCAGTATGGATTTTATGCTCCTGCGGATCATCCTCGGTGACCGGCGCAAATGTGTCAAGGCCGACGTGCAGGGTCACCCGCTCAAAGCGCGCGCCCTTAGCCGTTACCCGTTCCATCAATTCACGGGTGAAGTGCAGTCCTGCTGTCGGCGCGGCAGCGGAACCGGGCATCTGCGCAAAGACAGTCTGGTAGCGTTCCGGGTTCTCTAGCCGTTCATGGATATACGGCGGCAGCGGCATCTGCCCGATGGCATCCAGCGATTGTTCAATCGGGGCATCAAAGCGCACTCTCCGGCGAGAACCTTCCAATTGCTCCACCACAGTAATGCCCGGCGCATTATCTAATTCCAGGCGCGAGCCAATGCGTACTTTCTTGCCGCCGATCAAGGCTTCCCAGGTTAGCGCATCTTCCCGCCGCAGCAGCAGCACTTCCACTTTGCCGCCGGTCTCTTTATGTGCATACAGACGCGCCGGGATCACGCGCGTCTGGTTAATCACCAACACGTCGCCGGGGTTCAGAAAATCCGTTAAATCATAAAAATGACGGTGCTGCAAATCACCGCTATGGCGATCTAACACCAATAAGCGTGAATTGTGGCGCGGCTCGACCGGCGTTTGCGCAATCCGCTCGGGCGGTAAATTGTAAAAGAAATCGTCAGTTTTCATCGCACAAATATTTTAAGCCGCGCTCACTCTGCGGCAACATCCTCTTGGGTGGCGGAATTGAACAGACCCGGCTGGCCATTATCACGCTGCGGATAGGTGAAGCCAAGGTGTTCGTAGGCTCGCCGCGTGGCCACGCGGCCTTGCGGGGTGCGATCGATAAACCCCAATTGCAGCAAATACGGTTCAACCACATCCATGATGGTGTCCGCCTCTTCGCCAATCGACGCTGCAATGGTGTTCAGCCCGACCGGACCGCCGTTGTATTTATCAATAATTGTCGCCAGAATGCGGCGATCGACGTCATCCAAGCCAAGCGGATCGACGTTGAGCAAATCCAACGCGTCCGCCGAAACAGAGCGGATGATTTTCCCATCGGCGCGCACCTGAGCATAATCACGCACCCGGCGCAGCAGGCGCAAGGCTACCCGCGGAGTACCCCGCGCGCGGCGCGCAACCTCCTCAATGCCGGCCTCATCCCAGGGAACATCCAACTTATTGGCCGCGCGGGAGACAATGGCGCATATCGATTTGAGGTCATAGTATTCCAGACGGTAAATCGCCCCAAACCGGCCGCGCAGCGGAGAACTAACCAGCGCCAGGCGCGTCGTGGCGCCGATCAAGGTAAAGCGCGGGAGTTTTAAGCGGATAGAACGGGCTGAAGGACCTTTGCCAATGACAATATCCAGCGAAAAATCTTCCATCGCCGGGTAAAGCACTTCCTCAACCGCCCGTCCCAAGCGGTGAATTTCATCGATAAAGAGAATATCCCCGCCCTGCAGATTGGTCAGGATAGCGGCCAGGTCACCAGCGCGTTCCACTGCCGGGCCGGCCGTGACTTTGATGTTAACCCCCATTTCATTGGCCAAAACGTGCGAAAGGGTGGTCTTTCCCAGGCCAGGCGGCCCATAAAACAGAACATGATCCAGCGGCTCTTTGCGCTTGCGGGCCGCGCCAATTAAAATTGACAGGTTTTCTTTGATGGCGTCCTGCCCCAGGACTTCATTCAACTGGCGCGGGCGCAAAGCCTGATCCTGACGATCGTCGGGCTTTGAATCAGGGCTCAATAAACGGTCAGGCGTTTCACTCATGCGAGAAATTATACCCTCAAACCAGCCCTCGGTTTGAGATATAATTGGACAAATCTATCCGAAGGAGCAGGTGTAATGACCCAAGTGTACGTTTCTCAACACCCGTTGATCGCCCATAAACTCGGCAAGCTCCGCTCCGTCCACACCGATTCTCGCAAATTCCGCGAACTGGTCAAAGAAATCGCCGGCTTGCTGGCTTACGAAGCCACCGCTGACCTTGTTGTTTGTCCTGTGGATGTTGAGACGCCGATGGGGATTGCGCGCGGGCAAGAATTAGAAGAAACCGTCGGTTTAATTCCGATTCTTCGCGCCGGGTTAGGCATGGTAGAAGGCATCTGGGAGTTTCTGCCATCCGCTGAAGTCTGGCATATTGGGATCTACCGCGACGAAAAAACGCTTAAACCGGTGCAGTATTACAACAAACTGCCCACGATGCCGCGCGTTTCCGTCTGTCTGGTTTTAGATCCAATGCTGGCCACTGGCGGTTCTGCCATTGCCACGATCGATATTTTGAAAAAATGGGGCGCAAAACGGATAAAATTTGTCGGGCTGATCGGCGCTCCCGAAGGGATCGCCGCGCTACAGGCTGCCCATCCGGATATTCCGATCCACCTGGCAGCCGTCGATGATCACCTGAATGAAATCGGATATATCGTGCCTGGTCTAGGCGACGCCGGCGACCGCCAGTTCGGCACAGGCTGAAATAGCATCAGCGGGCAGTGTAATTGCACTGCCCGCTGCTTTTTTAACTTTATATATGTTAGCCGCCGATTTGCATCATGCAGCGCCCGCTGGGTGTGATTTGCTGATCCAATTCATGGGATACCGGCTTGGCGGCAACCGCCTGACGCAGCAGTTCAGTGGTCGATTCACCGCGCCGGATAGCCTCTAAAATCGGGATTTCCAGGTCACTCATCAAGCATGGCCGTAAATTGCCATCAGCCGTCAGGCGCATCCGATTGCAGCGCTGGCAGAAATGCTCCTCACTGAGCGGTGATATGAAACCAATTTTTCCTGAGCTGTCAGGCAGCCGGTATTCTTTCGCCGGGCCTAAGCCGATGGTGTCCGTTACCGGCTCCAGGTTCATACCCTCAAAAACCTTGAGTGCATCATCAATGGACAGAAAAGCTGATTGCGGATCCGGCAACTGCGGTCCCCAGGATTCCTGGTTCTTAATCGGCATCAATTCGATGAAACGGACATGCCAGGGGTGAGCCAGAGTCAAACGCGCCAGATCCACCAACTCACCATCATTAATGCCCTTTAGCAGAACAGCATTGATCTTGATCGGGTTCAAACCAACCCGGTCAGCTTCCAGAATACCGCGCCATGCTTTTTCAAAACTGCCCCCGCGGGTCAGCAGGCTGTACAAATCGGGCTTAAGCGTATCTAAAGAAATATTGACGCGTTTCAAACCGGCCTGCGCCAATTCCACAGCAAATTTTTCCAGCAGCAGGCCATTGGTCGTCAGGCTGATATCTTCGATGCCAGGAATAGCAGAGAGCATGCCTACCAGGCGCGGCAAGTCTGGACGGACCAGAGGTTCGCCGCCGGTTAAGCGTACTTCGCGGATGCCTTCGCCGGCCGCCATACGCACGAATTCTGCAATTTCCTCATACCGCATCATCGCCTGATGCGGCTGCCAAACCACCCCCTCAGGCGGCAGACAATAAACACAACGCAGATTGCACCGATCGGTTACCGAAATTCGAAGATAAGTAATTTTCCGTCCGTAATGATCGTTAAGCATCGTCAGCCTTTTTAATAAGATAGTACCTAGCTTACCATCACTTTAGCGAACATTCACCTGCTATCCTTCCCATTATCTATATGATTTGTCAGCAAGGCGATTAAGCCAATTGACCATCATTAATTTCAAAAACCGGCACATTTCAGACGACTTGCAGCCCGGTGATTTTGCCAAGGAGCAGACGCAGCAACGCAATCGGGATCAATAGAATAAAATGTACCAGCAGACTGATCGCCTGAATCAAACTTAAAAAATAGAAACCCTGATTAAGCGACGGCCACAAATTTTCAGCCATCCAAGGCCCTGCGCCAACGAACCAGGCCACCCCACCCAGAATGAGCACGCCAACACCCAGCGGTGCCCAGCCATGACGGTCAGAGGCCGAGGGGAACATGGTCGAACTGATGGCAAAACACAGATAAAACCAGACCCAAAAATCCGTTGCCCGCGAAAGCCCGGTCATACCGGCTTGTGCAGCCCCAAATTGTCCGGAGAAGACCTGATCGACCAGAGGCATCAACTGCAAGCGCGTCATTCCGATCCAACTGATCGCGGCAATCCCGCTCACCAGCGGCGCGACGCCGATCAGCGCCTCGCGAACTATATCCACGTGCGCGGTTTCCACAAAACCAAGCCGTAAAATGCCGTCATTCTGCAATTGCGGGATCAGTGAAAAACGTCCGGTTGGCACGCGCAGAATTTTTGCCATTACAAAATGGCTGAATTCATGCAGCAGCACCCCCGGGAAAAACACCAGCGCAAACAGGCCAAATGCCAGATCGGCCCGACGGACTAGCAGCAAAAAAAGAGCCTGCATTTCACGGTGCAGCCAACGCTGAATCACCAGAAAGAAAAGCAGGCTCGTGACGAAAAACAATATCCCGCGAAAGGGATCCAGACTCACTTCACCGCGGCTTCAACGATTTTGATAAAATCAGGCGCTTTGAGAGAAGCGCCGCCCACCAAAGCCCCGTCAATATCTGACATGCCAAAGAACTCGGCCGCATTCGCCGCGTTGACCGATCCGCCGTATTGAATACGGATGGCGTCCGCAACTTCCTGACCATACATTTCAGCCAATACCGGGCGGATATATTCTTTATGCACTTTGTTCGCATCTGCGGAACTGGCGGCTTTTCCGGTGCCAATGGCCCAAATCGGTTCGTAGGCAACCACCAGGGTGCTGGCCTGTTCTTTGGAAAGCCCTTTCAGGCCCTCTTTAATTTGGCGGGAAACCACCGCCTGCGTCTCGCCGGCTTCATTTTCCGCCAGCGTCTCGCCTACGCACACAATCGGGGTTAACCCCACGGCAAAAGCGGCATGTACTTTTTTGTTTACGGTTTCGTCCGTTTCGCCGAAATAGGCGCGCCGCTCAGAGTGGCCCAAGATAACATAAGCGCAGAACTCTTTAACCATGCTGGGGGCTACTTCACCGGTGTAAGCGCCTTTTTCTTCCCAGTGCAAATTTTGCGCGCCTAACCCAACGCCAGACCCGGCCAGCATGGCCGCAATCGGAGCCAAACTGGTAAACGGCGGGCAAATTACCCGTTCAACAGCCTCAACCTTATCCAAACCAGGCAGCATCTCCGCTACCAGGCTACGCGCCTGCTCAGCGGTTTTATTCATTTTCCAGTTTCCAGCCACAATCGGTTTACGCATTCCATCCTCCCAAAAATTGGATCTTTGATAGGCGCGGGCTATAGTTATCCCGTCCCATAATCAGTATGGTTACCCCATTAATTATACCGGAAAAGGATGGGGGCGTTTCAGTTAACTGCCGTCTCAATCAAAACCTGCACCATTCTGTCCCGTTTCCGTTGACGCAGCCCGGCCTTAGCGGTATATTCTAGTAGCCAGGTCAGCCAGACGATCGCAGCGGCAAACTGCCGCTGAGGAAAGTCCGCGCTCCGCAGAGCACAACGCCGGATAACGTCCGGAGAGAGGTAACTTTCGGGATCGGGCCACAGAGACAAACCGCTCTGCCTTGCAGAGTAAGGGTGAAAAGGCGGTGTAAGAGACCACCGGCGACCGCAGTAATGCGGCGGCCAGGCAACCCCCGTTGGGAGCAAGGCCAAGCAGGGACAAGGAGCTGCTCGCTCCGTTTGAGTCCCGGGTAGGCTGCACGAGCCGGCAAGTAATTGCCGGCCTAGAGAGATGATCGTCACCGGCAGAGCCGTCTCAATTGAGATACCCCTGCCAGCACAGAACGCGGCTTATCGGCTGACCTGGTCTTGCTGCAAAGCAATCCGACCTGACCATTAATGGTCAGGCCGGAAGTATTTATTACCGGATGGATATCACACAATTTCTTTCTAGCGTTTCACAAACGGAAGGAACACATAACTGCCTGTTGAGGTAAGACCTTGAGTGCGGTACACGCCGGCTGGAATCAACTGCGTTGATATTGCCTGAATTGAGGTTGAGTTAGCCGCATCCAGCGCATTGATCGAACTGGCAAATTCTCCTCCGGCCACGCCGAGGTACAGATTGGTCTGGCCAGAATCAACGCTGGCCGCCAATGCGCTGCTGTTGGCATAACCCAACAATGGATCCGAATGGCGTACCGGCAGGCTGCCCCCCGTCGTACTGACCAGCAAGCCCTCACTGGTGGCAATGTACAGTACCTGCCCGTTTAATATAGGATTGGGGTCAAACAGAATCTGGTTATACCCCACCTGAACCGGTGACGTCCCCAGATTCACCCAATTTGTGTCACCCAAGGAATATTGGACCAGCGCATTGCCAAAAGCTGCGACCAGGCTCTCATCCTGCGGATTGACAGCCAGCGTCGTAATAGGGTCGCTTTCCGCCAGCATTGTTGAGGACGGCAGCAGCGTTGCCCAGCTATTTCCGTGATAGTTGCTGTTTAATACCCGGCCATGCTCACATTGTCCTGTATTCAGCGTGCACGCGCCGGCGTACACGCGCAGCGGGTCGAGCGGATCGCCGGCCAGGCTTAAAACAGCCTGATTGGCGCTCTCATACCTCAGCGTCCAATGCACGCCGCCGTCATCACTGGTATATATGCCGCCGCCCTGGTAATGAGAATAATTCAAATCGTCCGGGTTATGAAAGCCGGCCGCGGCAATAAAACGTGTGCTTTGAATATTCTCGCCCTGCACAGCGCTGAGCGCTTTGATATCGATCAGGTAGCTTTTTCCTGGGTCAAGCGCGGGCAAGTCCTCCGGCGGCGGGAGCACATCCGATTCAGTCCAGGTCGCCCCAAGATCATCGCTTAGATTCATTTTACTCTGCCACCCAGCCTGCACAACCACGTTGACATTATTCGGATCGATCACAAAGGGCGTGGTCAGAACGTAGCAATTATTTCCGCCGCTGTCACAGTGGGCAGGCTGGCGTTCCCAGCTATCGCCATTATTGACACTTAAGAACATGCCAGAATTTGAGCCGATTAAAACAAAATTGGAGTAATTCTCAGGATTTTCAATATGGAAAGGCACCACACCGGTCAGTTCCTCGTTTTTTTCCAACCAGACTCCCGAGAAATTGGCCGCGGCGGTTGTCTTGTATACACCCTGCTGGTTACCGGCATACAAATACGACGCATTGGAGGTATCGAAAGCAACCGCCAGGGTTTGAATTGGCGTTCCATCGCCCACGTAAGCATCCCAATTTGCTCCGCCGTCCGTCGAGATGGCCGGCCCGCTCCCCGTGGCGGCCAGGAGCGTATTTCCATCAATTTTCAGATCATAAATTGTGTTCAGATTGTCATCGGGTGTGGGCGAATTGTCGATCATTAAATAATGTGGGTCTGATCCGCCGCCATAGCAATCCACGCGATCTGGGGACTCTTTTGTATCAAGCTCCTCACAGATCACAGTTGGCTGGGCCTGACCCTCGCCCGCGCCAATCGCATACAGCAAACCAGCATTCTTATAATAGACCAAGTCGCTGATATGGTTAACCGGGAAATCCTGCAAAGTCCAGTTTGTGCCTTGATCCACACTCATGAACAGCTTGCCGTCTTCCGTGCCAAGATAGCTCACCTCATATTTGTTGGATGAAATTGTAAAAGCGTTGATTTTTTCTGTGCTGTTTGCCTGGCAGTCAAACAGCAAACTCCACGAATCGCCCTTGTTTTCAGACATAAATAACCCGCCCTTTTCTTGCGGTTGGTTTTGCCAGAAAGCAGCGTAAACCACATTTTCACGCAGCGGATCCGTAAAAACGCGCATCATGGTAACGTTGTTATATTCATCTGGCAGAGGCAGCAGCGTCCAGGTTCCACCGCTGTCAGTTGACCGGTAGATTCCATAGCCTTCTCGCACCGCATAAAAATCGCTGCGGACCAGCGGACTGGAAGCGAAATTCCCTTCAGAGCCGGTGCCGCTGAAGAGCAGCTGCCAGCTATCTGCACCAGTGCCGCTGTAAAATAGCCCTACGTTTTTGGCAACCGCGAAAACCCGGTTACCATATTGGGCATCGCTGCTGAGCTGCAAAATTTCACCGCCGAATGGGCCATTGGTAACCACTGTACTGGCCTGAACCGGCATCTGCAGGATCAAACTGGCTACCAGGCTGATCAATAATGCAATTCGAATCTTGATTTGCGCCATAATATTCCTCGTGGCTATGGAAAATTCATTTCAAGTGGGTATGCTAATTAAATTATAATGAGAAAAAAAGCCCATTATCCACATATCCAGCGATAATCAGACTTTTTTACATTGCAATTTAGTTAATCCGCTGGCACTGGAAGACAGGAAAGCCCGTTGTTTCAAATTAAGGATGAAATAAGTTGAAATTTGTAAAAAATTCAGGGCTTTAAAATAAATAATAATAAATCCGAAAAAATTTTCAGATCAGTATATTCTCGTCGTTTTATCGATTATTTCAGAAAATGTTTCAATAAAAGCATAGCACAAGATTCAGTCAAGAACAATTGCAAACCGATGTACACTTTAATATCGATCAATTTTTAAATTCCCCTGGTCTTTCTACCCAATAATAACTATAATAGCGCACATGTTTAATCAACCCTCCCAGAAATGGAATAAGGCCTTATGCTCGTGTACCGGGCGGAATTACTTATTTGCCGCCCATCCTGGTTAACCAGCGTTCTTGATTAAAGACGGCCAACCGGCGCGACGGCGAACAGTAATTCCGGATGTAGCTACATTTGTGAACTGCGGTTCGCTTTTTCGTTGCCTGTTGGTCGTTTTTGTTAAATTGAAAAGGAGTAGATACCGAATGAACGTCCCCCTCAAATTGCGCCACGCAATCATTTTATTGGTAATGTTGAGCCTGGTTTTAGGGGCCTGCAGTACCTCCACTCCGACTGCCGCTCCGGCTGCTGATACGGATAGTCAGGTCACATCCGCACCCGCTGAATCTGCCGCTGGCGGCAGTATTGTTATTGGCCTTTCCACTGAGCCGGTTTCATTAGACCCAGCGGCCGGCCTGTATATCGCTGAACAATACATCATGAACGCAATCTTCGATCCGCTCATCTGGGTGGACAGCGAAGAAAACTTGCAGCCCGGCTTGGCAACCTCCTGGGAACAAAACGACGCCGGAACTGAATTTACCCTGCATCTGCGTGAAGGCGTAAAATTCCATGACGGCACCGATTTCAATGCCGACGCCGTAAAATTCGCCATGGACCGCGACTCAGTGGCCGATAACCCGGCTGCGGTCGCCCCCACTTTGATGACTGATTATATTGAAACGGAAGTCGTTGACCCGAATACAGCAGTGATCAAATTCGGCACCCCCAAAGCCAATTTCTTTCAGGATCTGACCCGCATATGGATGACAGTACCTTCGCCGACGGCTGTTGAACAGTATGGGGCGGATTTCGGCCAGCATCCGGTCGGCACCGGCCCTTTCATCTTTAAAGAATGGGCGGCTCAGGATCATCTAACCGTAGAACGCAACCCTGATTACAACTGGGGGCCAGATTTCGCCTCGCACAATGGGCCAGCGCTTCTGGATGAAATCACTTTCCGCTTCCTGCCAGAAGCGGCCACCCGATTAACGGCCTTCGAATCTGGAGAAGCCCAGGTCGTTGAAGACCCGGCCTACCAGGAAGCCGCCGCCTTAGCAGAAAACCCCGATTACAAACTGGAACGCTTCACCGCGCCCGGTATGCCATCCCATATGATGATGAATACCGACAAAGCGCCAACAGATGATATCCGCGTTCGCCAGGCAATGATTTACGCAGTCAATCAGGAAGAGCTGGTCAAAACAGCCTTCTTTGATATGCAGACGCCCGCGCACAGCGTACTCTCGCCAACCACCTGGTCATATGACGAGCAGGCTGCCAACATGTATCGCTACGACGCCGAAAAAGCTGCATCCCTGCTGGATGAAGCCGGTTGGGTGGACAGCGACGGAGATGGCATCCGCGAAAAGAATGGCGAAAAACTGCACATCGAGTATCCAGCGCTGCCAGCCTATGAAGAAGCCTACATGGAACTGCTGGCCGCCTACCTTAACAAAGCCGGTTTTGAAGTCAATATCACCAAGTTGGACGACGCCGGCGTCTCCGCTTTCGGCGCAGAGAACCGCCACAATATCCTCAACATGGGTTGGATCAGCCGTGATCCTTCCGTTTTGAACATCACCTATAATTCCGCCAATATCGAGAATGGCGCGGCGTATACGCGCTTCAAGAGTGAAGAATTGGATAACGCTCTGAACCAGGCCCAGCAAACACTGGATCCGGATCAGCGTAAAGAATTATACGTCACCGTTCAACGCATCATCATGGAGAACGCGCTGATCATCCCGCTGCACACGTACGACCGGGTCAACTTGCTGCAATCCACCGTTGAGGGCTGGAAGTTTGATCCCGAGGGGTTCCCCTATCTTTACGAAGTGTACCTGGGTTCATAAGAATGTGGAATTTTCTCGGCCGGCGGCTGCTGACCTCTTTCATGGTGTTGGTAGGTGTCTCTATCCTCACCTTCATGATGCTTCATTTCGTTCCTGGCGACCCGGTGCACGCCATCCTGGGCCGGCAAGCCGTTTCGGCTGAAAAGATCGAAGAATTACGCGTCCGGTTGGGGCTGAATAAGCCCCTTCCGGTGCAATATTTCGATTTTGTCAGTAACGCCGTTCAGGGCGACCTGGGCAGGTCTATCCGCAGCAACCGCCCGGTCGCCGCGGCGATTGCAGAACAACTGCCCAGCACCCTGCAGCTCACCCTGGCAGCCATGTCTATTGCCATCCTGCTGGGTATCCCGGCCGGAGTTTTCTCAGCATTGCATCAAAATGATTGGATTGATTCGCTTCTGACGTTTTTAACCATCAGCGGTGTTTCCATCCCGTCTTTTTTTCTCGGACTGCTGCTGATTTTTGTTTTTTCAACCAAACTCAACTGGCTTTCCAGCACAGCCTCCAGCAGCGATTGGCGCGGATTAATTTTACCGGCGCTGACGCTTGGGCTGGGCGAAGCGGCTTTTCTGGCGCGTCTGGTGCGCTCCAGTTTTCTGGACGAACTGAAAAAGAACTATCTGTGGACGGCGCGCGCAAAGGGCGCTAATGAACGGCGCGTCCTTTTTCGGCACGCCTTTCCCAATGCGTTGATACCAATTATTACCTTTGCCAGCATTCAATTGGTTTATTTGTTAGCCGGCTCGGTAGTCGTCGAGGCCATTTTTGCCCGTCAAGGCATTGGCCGCCTGGCGGTGACGGCCATTCAAAACCGGGATTTCCCGCTGGTGCAGGGTGTAGTACTAACGATCGCCACTATGTATGTTTTGATCAACACGATCACGGATATCCTCTACGCCTTTATTGACCCGCGCATCCGTTTGCAATGAGCGATATTATTATTCCCCATCTGAAGCTTAACGAAGAGAGCACCGGTACATTTCTGAGGCGAGCAGCGCGCTCCCGTAAGTTCATCATCGGCGCGGTTATTTTAATTCTGCTGGTTGTCCCAGCGCTGCTTGCACCCTGGTTCAGCCGTTATGACCCGTTATATGTCGATCCGACCATCACTTTTCAGCCGCCATCCTGGGCCCATTGGATGGGCACCGATAATATCGGCCGCGATATCTGGGCGCGTTTCCTTTTCGGCGGGCGGGTTTCCATGCTAGTCGGCGTCATCGCCATGAGCATCAGCAGTACTATCGGCACCCTGGCGGGCATTACTGCGGGTTTCTATGGCAAGTGGGTAGATAGTATTCTGTCCTGGTTCACGGAAGTGCTGATGGCCTTTCCAGGCATTTTATTGGCCATGGCCGTTATCTCGATTTTAGGTCCCGGATTAACCAATGTAATGGTCGCAGTCGGAATCGGCTCAATTCCCTCCTTCATGCGCATGGCGCGCAGCTCGGTGATGAAAGTGGAACAGATGGAATATATTGAAGCCGCCCGTTCAATTGGCTGCCGGGATACGCGCCTGCTTTTCCGCCATATCCTGCCCAATATCCTCAACCCATTAATTATGCTGGTGACATTAGGGGTAGGCGGCGCTATACTGGAAGGAGCCGCTTTCAACTTCCTCGGATTAGGCGCACAGCCGCCCGCGCCGGAATGGGGGTCCATGCTCTCCGCCGGACGCGGATTTCTCAATCAGGGTTGGTGGATCAGTATTTTTCCGGGGTTGGGCATATTCCTGGCAATTCTGGGTTTCAATCTGCTCGGCGATGGGCTGACCGAAATTCTGGATCCGCACACAAACAATACATTGAATTCTCATCAGGCGGATTAATGACCACACTTTTGATTCATTCGGCCAATATTCTGACTCTTGCACCCAACAACCCGACAGCGGACGCTGTATTGATTGGCGCTGAACAGATTCTGGCTGTCGGCCAGGCTGAAGCCATCCAACAGCAATATGCCGGGCAAATTGATCAATTCCTGGATGCGCACGGCGCGACCATACTGCCCGGGTTCATTGACGCCCATATTCACCTTGGCATTACCGCTTTGGGCTTGCTTGCGGTTGACCTGGACGGCTGTGATTCAATCCCAGCCCTGCTCAGAAAAATCCATGCAGCCAGCCTGGACCTGCCAGAACAGGCGCTGATGGTCGCGATCAACTTCCAGCCGGAACTCAACTCGCAAAATCGCTGGCCGTCTCTCGAAGAATTGGATCAGGCTGGCCGGGGTCATCCTATCTATTTAATGGAACGCACCGGGCATATTTCACTGGTCAATTCAGCCGCCGGAAATTTAACCAACCCGCCCTTGCCCGCCGGCATTCTGCGCGGACACGAAAATTCAACTGCCTTTACACAATTATGGGACCTGTTTTCCCGCCAGGCCAATCTGCCCCATGCGCTGACTCAGGCAACCCAGGCGGCGGCTCGAAACGGCGTCACCACTCTGCATGCGCTGGACGACCTGGATGTGGTGAAAGTCATTTTAGCCGAAGCGGATCATTTACCTGTTCATATTGTTGCCTATACGCAAAGCAAAGACGTTTCTGCTGTGCAGGCATTAGGTCTGCGCCAGATCGGCGGCTGTGGATCCGTTATGGTGGATGGAGACTTTTCTCCGCATACCGCCGCTTTGCTCGATCCTTATCTGGATGATCCCACAACGGCGGGAATCCTCTATTACAGCGACCAGGAACTGGACGATTATGTGCTGGCTGCCCACCGGGCCGGTTTGCAGGTTGCCCTGCATTGCGTGGGCAGTGCAGCGATTGAACAACTGCTCAACGCCTACGAGCGCGCGCTAACCGCTTTTCCGCGCAGTGATCACCGTCACCGGATTGAACATTTTGAATTGCCCGCGCCAGGCCAAAAAGAGCGGGCGCTTAACCTGGGCGTATGCCTGAGCATGCAGCCGGCATTCAACCATTATTGGCCGCACACTGAAGAATACCCGCAGATCGTCGGTGAAGCACGCGCCGCATTGGTGGATCCATTAGCATCGCTGCACGCGGCTGGACTGCCGATTGCCTTAGGATCGGACAGCCCGGTCACCCCGGTTGCGCCCTTGCTGTGGCTCCAGAGCGCCGTAACTCATTCGAACCCCAGCGAACGCGTGACCGTTTTGGATGCGCTGCGCATGGCGACCACCGGCGGCAGCTATGCTGCGTTTGAAGAAGGGCAAAAGGGCACCCTTGAACCTGGGAAACTGGCTGATCTGGTTTTCCTCTCAGCGAGCCCAGCGGATGTCGCCGCGGATCAAATCAGTACGATTCAGGTATTAAAAACGATGGTTGCCGGCCGATTCGTTTATGAACATCAGCCTGAAGGTGAACCATGCGATCGATGAAAGGCCAGGTTGCACTGTTAACCGCCGCCGGCACAGAAACAACCCGCGCGGCAGCGTTACGGTTAAGCGCCGCAGGGATGAAAGTGGCTATATGCGCCCCGCTGCCGGAAACAGCTGATGCACTGGCTCGGGAGATCAGTCAGCTAGGCGGGGAAGCGCTGCCTTTCGGCGGCGACTTAGGCAATCAGGATTTCGCCGCTGAGGTTGTGCAGTTAACCCTGAACCATTACGGGCGTCTGGATTGCCTGGTGATTAATGCCGCCACCTGGGGCGGCGGGCTGATCCACGAGCATTCCGTGAAAACCTGGGATTTGATTTTGACGGAAAATTTACGTGCGCCTTTTCTGCTGCTGCATGCCGCTCTGCCCCATTTTCGCCAGCAGCAGCATGGCGATATTCTCTTGTTGACCTCTGAATCTGCCCTGCAGAGCTACGAACGCGATGGATCCTATGGGGTGGCATTGCATGGCGTTTTAGCGCTTTTTGAGGAAGCCCGGCTCGAAAACGCCACCGCCGGTATTCGCGTGCAAACCCTGATCACCAGCCTGGTGCAATCCAACGGACAAGGCATTCAGGCTCAAGATATTGCCGATTGGGTTCAATGGCTGCTGCAGCAACCCCAAAATCTGCAAGTCACCGCGCCTGTCGTTCTGATAGAAAAACCTTAATCCCCACCGGATTTTCATCAACAGCGGCAAAGTGCAAATTCAGCTTCGCCGCTATAATCGTTTAACCCTCAAAGGACTCTGCATCATGGAAATATTCACACCCTGGCTCAAAGGATTCATCATCGGATTCTCAATTGCCGCACCGGTCGGACCAATCGGCATGTTATGTATTCAGCGTACCCTGGCCTATGGCCGTTTAACCGGTTTGCTTTCGGGCCTGGGCGCTGCCAGCGCCGACCTGCTCTATGGTTTGATCTATGGACTGGGACTAACCGTCATCAGCGCATTCCTCATTTCCGATCAGCTCTGGCTGCAAATTGGCGGAATCATCTTCCTGACCTATCTGGGCATCCGCGCGTTTTTGACCGTCCCGGCAGCCAATGAGGTTGAAGCCCAGCCGATTTCACCCTGGAAGGCTTATATTACGACCTTCGGTCTTACGCTGACCAACCCGATAACGATTATTTCCTTTACCGGGATCATGGCAGGCGCGGGCATCACTTCCGGGGACCTGATTTGGATTATCGCCTTTGTTTTCGGGGTGTTTTGCGGTTCAGCCGGTTGGTGGCTCTTGTTGACTTTTGGCGTCAGTCTGCTGCGAACACGCCTGACGCCCCAATCCATGCGCTGGATTAATCGTTTTTCCGGGGCAGTGATATTAGTATTTGTTGGATTCATGCTGAAAAACATCATCACTGCCCTTTAAACCAAGCACCCCAGTCTGGTTAATGGGGGAACCTGACTGGGGATGCTTCGGCTAAATACGGGAGGATTACCCTACGTCGTCCAACCCATCCAATGTCGAATCTAAGATCTGCAAAAATACTTCTACCACCCGCGGATCGAAATCCTTGCCGGCGCAGCGCTTTAATTCAGCAACTGCTTCCAGGTACGACATCGCCGGCCGGTAGACACGATCCATGACCATTGCTCCATAAGCGTCCACTACAGAGAGTATCCGGCTGCCCAGCGGAATTTTTTCTCCGCTCAGTCCATATGGATAGCCCATGCCGTTATAACGTTCATGATGAGCAATCACTAACCGCGATACTTCATTCAACCCACGCACCATTTTAAGAATGCGCGCGCCGATTTCAGGGTGCTGGCGCATGATGACCCATTCCCGATCATTCAATGGGCCGGGTTTATGCAAGATAGCATCAGGAATGCCAATTTTGCCAATATCATGCAAGAGCGCTGCCCGCCGAATAGTCTGCACTTCGTTAAATGAGCAGCCTAATTTAATCGCTAATAATTCGGCCAGGCGTGTGATCCGGCGGCAATGCGCGCCAGTGGAAGGATCCCTGGTTTCCAACGCCTGTGACAGCGCCATGACAATCTCAACCACATTCTCTTCATCCGCATAAGGCAATCCTTCTCGGTGAAGGGCATTGGCTGCCTGACGAGAAAATAATTGTCCTAACTGAATCTTTTTCTCAACTTCAATAAATTTTTCAAAGCCCAAAATAAACACACCGATTGGTTCTGTATCTAACCGCATCGAAAAAATGACTAAATTATCCTGAGGCTGAGCCCGCAAAGCATGCCGTTCTTCCAGATTTATGCGCTGGTCACCGTAGCGAACGACCAAAGTCTGGTCATTCAGTAAAACGCGCTGCAGCAAATTTTGCGCTTTTGACACGTCTCTGGGGATTGAGGATCGGTTGGTGGCGGCGCTTGTCGTCCGGTGGAAAGCAATCGGATGGAATACCCCACCGGCGCCCAAAACGATGATTTGGCAATAGTTCACGTCCAGAAGCTCTACCGTTTTAAGTGTGATTTGATACAGTAAACTGGAAGAGCCCTCGCCAGACAACCAATTTACGGCGGGGTCTCCAGAATCGAATACACCTTCAGTCAGTGTCTGAGAGGGTACGCGATATGGTTTACTCAAATCACCTGTATAACGGATATTCCCTGTGATCATGTTAACGATTCCTCGTTTTTCGATGCCTCACCAGCGCTTTGGTCCAGGGAAGAAACTGGTACCAACCCGAGCGTGACACAACCAATGAGACTACAAATAAAGGTGTTACTGCGGACTAATCAGCTGCAATTGAAGAATAACCGATCGGACCGGTTGGGTAACCTTTCAATTGAGATGCAAAATCAGCCAGATTTGTCGCGCGAATTGACGACAGCCGCTTGCAATCCTCACTATCCAGATTAAAAGCCTCACCACCAAAACCGGCAGCAATTGCTTTGGCCGGATTACTCAACAGCAACTGCCGAAATTGTGAACTGACAATTGCAGCGGTTAAAATTCGGCTATATTCAAGCGAATTATCAAGATTTTTCGTTTTGTTTGAATCAAACACCATTGGAGCCATTTGAATTCTCCTGCGCCCTGAGTCCGCGCTTTTCCCCGCCAATCGCCCAAAGTAGCCAAAATGCGCCAATTGCGATGAAAATATCGCCCAGGCTAAAGGCTACCCGGAACAAATCAAAGTCCGGGGAGCGGAAGTGATCGGACAAAAAGTAAAAGAGCGTACTTTCTACAGGCAAAACAATATCCTTGCCGCCGGCAAATCGTTCACCAACTGACCAGAGACTGGAAGGGATGCCAGGCGTCAGCCAACTGACAGTTTCAGGAGAAATTGGCATAAACCCGCCATTTGCCACAATAACGAGCAGGTTCATTACCAGGCCAAGCCCTAGAAGCCAGAATCCAGCAGTTTTCCAATTCAGGACTGCAAAAAGGAGTAGGATCGCTTGTGAAAGAACAAGTGCGCTGCTTGCTACCCAATCCGGGAAGGCGCTGCGAGTAGGCGAAAAAGAGAATGCCAGCCATTGCGGAATTACTGCTACCAGAACCAACCAAACGGCTTTCAAATGTTCTGGTTGATAAGCCCGCTTTCCAATTTTTGCTCGAATGAGGCCTGCTGCCAGGCCGGCGATGACTGCGAGAACGAGAATCATTCAGAGCTCATTAACACCTGATTAGAACAGGGGGAAGCGAATGCAATTGATGATTCCGCCGCCAGCTTCAGGAGCACCTGCGCCAATGACAAAGAGAACAACGGTCAGGACGAACAGAACGACACGGGTATTGAGCAGTTTTTTCATTTTGATATCTCCTTCGTACGCACAGGTTTGAAATTGATATCTTTAGTTTAGTGAGGGGTAGGCTTCAAAGGTGGCTTCAACAAAACCGTTTTTACCGTCTGAATCTTAAAAAATCCAGAATTAATCAAATGGATTTTTTTTGCGGCCATACTTGTTCACAATATCCGATGGATATGCTAAAAAGACACCCGAAAATTGTCTTTCCAATTTTTCGGGTGTCTTTGTGAATTTCATTTTCGATTATTTTACCGGCGTTTCTGCCGGGTCAAGATTTCAAACAGACTTTGGGTTTGCGCCGAAGGTTCTGCCTGATCTCCAAATTCGGTGATTAATTCAGCACAGCACTGCTCGTATTGTTTTACCACCGCCGCCAGATTGCCCAAAGAAGCATGAATGCGCATGGCCTGGCGATGCACGGTTTCATCCGTTGGATCAGCCTGCAAGGCTATTTGAACGAAACCTAACGCCGGTTCGAATTGCCCATTTTCCATTAGAAGTTTAATCAGTCGCGAGAGAGCATCCCGATATTGCTGGCTGAACCAGGCGCGTTCTGTGGCCGCCCATTCATCCTCTATTTCTGGCAGGAAATCGCCGCGGTAAAGGCGTACGGCGCTGGTGAGGTGCTCAATTTTTTCATGTATGTCTGATTGGGCTTCGGCCAGCGCCAGTTCCCGGCGAAATACCTCAAAATCAGCTTCATAATCTAAAGCATGATTGAAGTAATAGGTTTCATCGTCAAAAAGAACAACATCCTTGCCCGCGGCATGCCGCAGGCGGTAAATCAAGTTCTTGAACCGCAACTTCAATTCAGCCGGCGTCGATTCAGGCCAGAATTGCGCTCCAACCTGTTCCTTGGTCATGCCTTCTGGGTGCAACAGCAGCAACAAGAGCATATCACGGGCACTCTGTGCTTTCCACTCTGTACCGCTGATCACGTGATCGCCTAATGAAATTTGAATTTTTCCGAAAGTCTTTATAGAAAGTTCCGGCGGAGAAAGCGGCACAATCCGCGACTGGCGCCGTAATTGTTTGCGCAGACCGGGCAGGCGCTTGCTGTATTGTTCCAGCAACCTCTGCAGCGGTTGAATCTTTTCCGTAATTTTTTCTGGCAAAGCGTTTTCAGAAAAAATTGAGAGCAAGGGTTCTCCGGAAGCCGCCATTACGTTTTGCAATTCCTGACTTTCGATAACCGGGTTAATCCGCCCCAGCAGATCACTTGCCTCAGAAAAACGGCCTAATTGCAGGTAAGTACTTTCCAGCAGGAACAAGCAGCGGATCGATTCAACATGATGTCCTTCCTTCTCAAAATACGCCTGAGCCGGCAGCAGCAAATCCAGCGCATGGTCGTATTCTTTTTTAAGGTAGGCAAGCCGGCTTTCAGCCAGCGAAATTAAATTCTTCTCGTAATCGGAACCGGCCTCAGCAACCATTTTTTGGGCAAGCAGCAGCGGTTCTTCTGCGCGGCGCACATGGCCGCGCAGAATTTCCATTTCCGATTCGACCAGCATTAAATAGAACTTCAAAAACTGGTCGCTCATTTGACGGACCGCATCGCGGGCTTTCTGATACGCTTCTCCGGCTTCTTTAAAGGCACGTAAATCTTTAAATAAATCGCCCAGGCTGGTCAAGGCATAGGCTTCTAACCGGACGTACCCGCCCATTTTCGCATACTGAATCGACCGTTCCAATTCAATCAACGCAACTTCGTATTCACCAGCCAGAGTATGCAGCACCCCCAGATTGTTCAACAGATTCGCCTGCCAGACGATATTTCCGGTGGATTGATAATAAGCCAGAGATTCGCGGTAAATCTCCTCAGCAGTCTTAAAATTACCCAGGTAACGCGAAACCATGGCAATTTCCATGGAGACTTTTACGGATGAATCCTCATCATTAATTTTGCGAAATTCGTCTTTTGCGCGCCCCAGCCAGGTCAATGAATCCACCAAATTACCAAGGTAATGCAAGACCGAACCCTTAGAGTGGAATGCGCTTGCCCGGATCATGGATAGATCCGCATGGTTATCGGTTAATTGGATCGCCCGGTTGGCGTCTTCCAAAGCCAATCGGTACTCGCCTACCATGCGAAAAGCACTGCTGCGCCTTACCAGGGTATGCGTTTTAAGCGCCAAATCTTCATCCGATTTTAGTAATGCCAGTGCATGGTCCAGAAGTTCCAGGCCATCACGGGTATCGCCCAGCATGACTTTTGCCACACCCTGAATAGATACCAACGCAGGGGATTTATCTAACAAATTTTCTGGTAATTGTTCCAGCCAGTGCTGGAGAGTCAGCAAACGCCCATGAGCTACCAGAATCGGCCCGGCAGATTCGATCATCCGCGCGATGAATTCATTATTGCCCATGCGTTCGTAAACCTGGTAAGCACGCTCCCACTCGCCAAGGTTTTGGTAATACTCAGCCAGCCGTAATTGAATTTTCCGCGCTTCGTCGGGGAACTCCCGCAGCATGCGATTTTGCAAGAAATCACGAAACAGATGGTGGAATCGCAGCCAGATTTGCTCTTCAACAACCGGCAGCACAAATAAATTGTTGCGCTGCAGCTCTTCCATCAAGCGCATCCAATCCTCCTGGATGCCGAGCGCCTGACCAATCACTTCTGCGCACAAATTTGCGTCAAACTCTTCTAGCAAGGATGCCCGGTAAAGGAACTGCTTCAACTGATCGGTTTGCAAATCCAGAACCTGCTGGGCTAAATAATCGTAGAGCCCTACTCCGGTCACCGGATAAGCTTGAAACCGCGTTGTCACCCGTCCATTGACTACCTGAGTGGAAAGGATTAATCCGGTAATCCACCCTTCCGTCAGGTTCGCCAGTGCATTCGCATCCCTTTCGGAAATCGTCAGTTTAAAATTTTGCAGATAAAGGTTTTGAATCTCTTCATTGCGGAAAGCCAGATCTTCAAAGCCCAAGCCGCCGACCATCGAACGGGCGACCAGCAAGGGCATATCAGGCAGCGGGAGCAGCCGGCGTGAAGAAATGATGATGTGCGCATTTTCGTCCACCATCAGCAAAAAACGATCCAGTAAATAATTGATATCGCGGCTATCTTCAATCAGGTGATAGTCATCGATGACCACTGCAAAATGTTCAGAAATTGTATCGTAGGCATCATTGACGATTAACGATACCAGCGCGTCCAGATTAATTTTATCCTGCGACATCGATTGCAGCGCCGGCAGGCTGGTTTTGCCGAAATCCGGATACTGCATCTGTACCGCCGCAATAAAATGCGCAATAAACCTTTGCGGATCACGATCTAAATCGTCAACTGTCAGCCAGCAAACAGGCATCTGGCATTTATTAACGTAATCAATCAATAGTGAGGTCTTCCCGTAACCGGCCGGAGCGGCAATAATAATTAAGCGGTTATCCATTAACTCATCAAGCTGCGTTAATAGACGCTGGCGCGATAAAATATCGGCGCGGTGACGGGGAACAAGTATCTTTGTTCGGGTGAGTGGAATAGAATAATCCATTAGAGTCTATTATGAAAAAAATTGAACTGCAAATTTGAGAACGAAACTAGCTCGATCGCTATTCTTCGCGGCGGTGAGTCATCCCTCCTTTTTTGCCTGTTACGGAATCTTAAAAATAGTTTAGGCTTGACGAGGACGTTCCGTCAATAGATTTTTGACACAACTTCATTAAACCGTTGTCGAAATATCAATAAAAATTGCCAGCAACCTAAATTCGGTTGCCGATATCGAAAACAACCTATCAGTATTGCAAATTTTCGAAGCTGATAAATTCTAACATAGCCTTACAAAAATTATGCCTGGCGCTCGGTAATTTTATTGTATTTTAACGTCCATACCGGTCCCTGCCCCATTCGAAAATTGCCGCTCAGCTTTCCGCAAATAATTAATCACATCGGGTACAATCTATTCGAAAAGCTTGAAGTGAGGGAAACCAATGAACTATAAATTATTAGGAAATACGGGCGTTAAAGTTTCCGGCCTATGCTTTGGAACCATGTCATTCGGCGGTGATGCGGATGAAGCAGCGTCAGCAGCCATGTACCGGCGCTGCCGCGAAGCCGGAATCAATTTCTTTGATTGCGCCAACATCTATGCAGATGGCCGCTCTGAGACCATTCTGGGCAAGTTAATCGCGTCTGAACGGGACGAGTTAGTTATCACCAGCAAATTTTTCTACCCAACCGGCCCTGGAATGAATGAGCGCGGAGCTTCACGCCGCAACATCATGCTGGCTGTAGAAGACAGTCTGCGCCGCCTGCAAACCGACCGGCTGGATGTTTATTTCATTCATCATTTTGATGAAACAGTTCCCCTGGAAGAAACCCTGCGCGCATTCAATGATCTGGTTCTAGCCGGTAAGATTCTGTACCCAGCAGCTTCAAACTTTGCGGCCTGGCAAGTAATGAAAGGGCTGGGCATTTCCGATCATCGCGGCTGGGCGCGCTTTGAAGTCTTGCAGCCCATGTACAACCTGGTTAAACGCCAGGCAGAAGTTGAGTTATTTCCGCTGGCCGAGGCTGAAAACCTGGCTGTAATCCCTTATAGCCCTTTGGGCGGCGGATTGCTGACGGGGAAATATTCCACAAAAACCGCTCCTGGCGCCGGCCGCCTGGTAGATAATAAAATGTATACAGCCCGTTATAGCGAAGCGGGCACCTACGAAACCGCTGAGGCTTTCGTCAGTTTTGCCAAAGAAAACGGATACGAACCAGCCGCACTGGCAGTTGCCTGGGCTGCCGGGCACCCCGCAGTGACCGCGCCAATTCTGGGCGCTCGATCCGTTCAACAATTGGAAGGCTCTTTGGCAGCTGCGAAAATCAACCTGACGCCAGAATTGCGCGCCGAGATTTCTGCGCTTTCGTATACCCCGCCGCCTGCCACAGACCGTTATGAAGAGCGTAATCCGATCGATTATTACGCCAAGAAATAACTTGCGATTTACGGGCATGGCGGGCTGAAATATTTCAGCCCGCCATGTTCTTATCCTGATTTTGCCGGACTGTCGCTACTTCATCTCCATCAATTGACTCGTTATTTGTTCTGCCGCATGATCCGCGCCATGCGGATCAATCTTTCTGGATAATGCCATTGCGTCAGATGACACTTGCGGCGACAGGATTTGCTCCAGGTGATTTGCCAACGCGTCAGAGGTTAGCTCGTGGCTGAATGGGCCGTAACAGCCAGCGCCCAGCGCATCAATCCGTTGCCCCCAATATAATTGATCGTAGTTATGCGGGATAATCACCTGCGGAACACCGGCCAGGGCAGCCGTTGTGGTTGTCCCGGCTCCCCCGTGGTGGACCACAGCCGCCACATGCGGAAACAATAAAGCGTGGCTGACATCCCCAACCGAGAAAACATCCGAGGCCTGATCTGGCGGAATCATATTAGCCCAACCCTGAGACAACAAGGCTCTCCGCCCCAATTTTTGAACAGCCTCAATCAGAATTTTACCTGTCTGGTCTGAAGCGCGCATGCTGCCAAATCCTAAATAAACGGGTGCATCACCCGCAGATAAAAATCGATCCAATTCCGCAGGCAGCGCCGGTCCAGGGGGCATCAGCCAGGCGCCTGTCTGTTCAACCTTTTCGACATAATCGGTAATAACCGGGGCAAGGGTTTTATCTGCCGCCAACCAGGGATGTCGCGTCATCATATAATCGCGTACGCTCGCAACCGCTTCCAACCCGTACGAATGGCGGGCTTCATTTAGTGTTGCTAAAAATTGCTGATCAAAATCCTTCGCGTTATCTTGCCACAACCTGAGGTTTTCTTCAGGCGAATAGTTTTCCTGATAAAAACCACCGGTTTTCGGCGGCGGGTAGTGCGAAGAAGGAATAACAGCGGGACAATACGCCGCGAAAATATAGGGAATGTGATTGGCCTCAGCCAAAGACCGCGCAGCAATCTGCAGTGCACCTGCTGCGACAATCATGTGACAGCCTTGAACTGCCTGACCAATTACTTCGAATTGATTTTTTACTGTCTGAACAGCCATTTGGTGAAGCTGCTCGGCGGACGGGAGCTTCGGTATACCAGAAACACTTCCGCCAGTTAATTTTTGCAAATCGGGACCAATAGGAACACATTCGACGCCAAAAGATTCAATCCAGTTCTTGAAATTAGGCGGCACACACAACCGTGTTTGATGACCTAAATGCTGCAATTGACAGGCAAGCGCCAGAATCGGCTGCACATCACCACGCGATCCAATTGACGACAGTAAAATTTTCATTCGTCCTCCTGACCTGCTATGATTTCTATTCGAACTTTTCTGGATTGGCAACGCAACGTGGCCGTATCACCTTCCAATCCAATGAAGCGTAAGAGTTTATAGCATTTTCAGCCAGGGTATTCAATTATGGATTCGTTCCGGAGTAATCAGGCGTTTCCTAACTTGAAACGGGATTCCGTTTTCCATATAATAAAATTGAGAAACAAAAATGTTTCTTGGTTAAATATTTTTTCGTACACTCATCAATGGACTGCTATATTCAATTTAATCGTCGTATTTTTACTGACCAGGTAAACGAATAGCCCGTCAGATCGCTTTGTATACCGGCAATTTCCGGATAGACATTAATTTGCGAACAAGGGTTAATGATGAAATTCAAACCAATAATCATCTTGGGCATTGTCTTACTCTTGTCTGGCTGCGTCAGCCCTATAAAACAATTAATAATACAACCTGTGCCTGACGCTACTCAAAATTCGCCCGCCACTTCTCAATTTTCGGAATTGGAATCAACTATTGAACCGACTTCGTCTTGTATGTTGATAGACTCTCAGGAGATTAAAGATTTGGTCGATGCTGCAAACGGTACACTCCTTCCTTCCCTTGGCATTAATCGTTTAGAAGCTGCAATCAGAGAAAATATGCCCGGAGTTCAGCATACTAGTGTCTATCTTACATTAGGAACGCTTTATGAAACCTTAGATGACACAGAAAAGGCGATTGATAGTTACACAAAAGCAATCGACCTTTGTGATATTAATGCCGTTGCCTATTTATTTCGTGGAGAGTTGTATTATAAACAAACAGATTATGAAAATGCTAGCCAGGATTTTCATAGTGCACTTGAAGTAAAGCCGCCCTGGAGCTTAATTGCTTATTATGAAAATGAAGCAAATTATTATTTGAAAGAGATAGAAGATCATCAACAAATTTCTTTCATTCGTTAAATTTTTTTAAATCTCTCCACTATACTTTCACAACTTTTTTCCATTGGAACCATTTAATTTTATTTCTGCTTCCTAAAAGAGATTGAGAATCATGTCTGCCGGACCGTAATGCCTCATGGGAAAATGTAACCGAAGGATAACGTTGCCTCACGGGAAGATGTTACCGAGATAAAGTGCATAATTGGTGGACTTTCTGATCGATAGAATTCCGAAGAGTAACCGGATTGAGTTGGACATAGATATTCATCAATCTGGTCTTGATTTCAAAAGGAATTTGCTTGGCTGCCAAAACACGTTGGTAAGGAGTAGCAGCAGTGTCGTAGTGTTTAATCGTACGTCCATCCATGATCTCCTTGGAAGTTAGTTTGAGCACAGGCTGGAAGAAATTGAAGTAAAGACTGAGGTCCGAATAGATACTCTGCAGAAGATTATATTCGGCGGTGGTCTCGAAGCGGCCATAACCAACAAGGTGACGTACCACAGACCAGTTTTTCTGTTCGACATGAGCCTGATCGTTCTTGTGATAGGGTCGAGAACGGGTAAAAGTGATTTTTTGGTATTGGCAATATTCGAACAGCATCTCGTTAATAAACTCACAGCCATTATCGGAATCAATGCCAAGGAGAGCAAAGGGAAGCTGGGCTTGCATGGCTTTGATGGCTTCAAGGACTGTATGCCGATTACGAGGAAAAACAGCCTGACATTCTGTCCAGCCGGTAGAAATATCCACGCTGGTCAAGGTGTTCACAAATTGGCCTTCAGTCGTGTTCCCACAGTGTGCTACCAGATCGATTTCCATGAATCCGGGCTTTTCTTCACTCCAAGGCGTATAAGTTCGTATGGGAATTGACTTTTTGAGTAAAGTACCAGGCTTGGTGGTACTCAGCCCGTGCGGATGGGTCCGATCAGTTGAACTCAAACAGCGATCGATACTTGACCGGCTCATCTGGAGTAAAAGCTTCTTTGTTTCTGGGCTGAGATGGATTTCCTGATTGCGTTCCAGAACTTTTACAATCTCTGGCAGGAAAGGCTTCAATCGTCTCGAACAAATCTGGCCGCAAATCTCCCAGATGTATTCCAGCGCTGTAACTACTTCGCCTTGATAAATCCTGCGCGGTCCTGGCTTTTTTGATGGCCCTTTATGCTTCTTTGTGTTCAATACCCGAATAGCATATTTCCGGTGATATCCAGTAACTGCCACAAATTCATCCAATATCTTCTGTTTGTCTTTTCTTCCAGCTTTCAAGTAGCGCGGCTGGATGGTCGCTAATAATTCTCGTTTGCTTCCTTGGCTCATCATGGCTCCCTCGGCAGTCCTGCTTTCTCTGCCTAGGGTAACATCTATTATGAGGCAACGTTTTTCCTAAAGTTACTTTTATTTTGAGGCAATGCGCGGACTACTGGCATTAATTTTCTGCTAAATTAGATAGTATAATATCCGCTATTAACCTCAATTGATGTAAGCATCGTTCAGGTTATTTTTATCCCCCTGCTACTTTGATCTCGCTCCAATGATTGCCGAGATCATTTTTATCACCCAATCATTCAATGGATAAGATACCAGCATTAGGGAATATACGCTTATGTCCGTAAAAATCAACCGTGTGGTTGAACTCCGCCCGAGAATGGACGAAGAATTCAACCCAGGACCATTTAAAGCGCGCACGCCAGCCATTGAAGAGGCTTATCAGTGGGGAAAAAGTCTGCACGCCGGGCAGTTGCGATTGAGCGGAGAACCCTATTTTGAAACCCATTGTGCCTGGGTAGCCGGTTTTTTGGATAATTTGGTTCACAACGAAGCCTGGACCATCGCTGCTTTGCTGCATGACGCCGTTGAAGATCAAGGCGAAAGCCTGGACATGATCATGAACAAATTTCCCGGGCCGCTGGGCGCTGAGGTGGCGCATATTGTGGACGGTGTGACCAAAATCAGCAATCCGCGCGATGGCCGTTCACGCGAGCTGGAAACTTTGCAAAAAATAGCCCAGTTTCGTGACCCCGGTGTTTTCTTAGTCAAACTGGCCGATAAAAGCCACAACTTGCTCACGCTGGCGCACATGCCGGTGCATAAGCAGCGCGCCAAAGCAGTGGAAGCCATCCGTGCTTATGGAAAACTGGCGGGCATCCTCAATTGTTATCGCTGGCGGCGCTGGATTGAAGATATGGCTTTTCCATTTGCCGATCCTGAAACCTTTGCGTTTGTTAAAAATAAAATCGACGCGGACCCGCGCCTGGATACAAATTTTCTCAATCATTTGATGACCGAACTCGGTTTAATCATGGAAAAGAATAACTTTTCCGGGTCCGTTGAAATCATTGTGAATGGATACTGGCAAAGCTGGCAGAAACTGCGCCGGATGGCGCAGGCGCGGAAAACCAGCATGAATTCGTTTCGGGATATTAACGATTTGGTCAGTATTCGTCTTGTGCTCGACGGGGATGACGAAACGGATTGCTACCGGCTGCTGCCCTTGATTAATCGCTACCTGGCCCCTTATCTGGACCAGAATCGTTTTGATGATTACATATCCGTTCCGCAGAACGGATATCGCGCACTGCAGGTAACCGCCTGGCTGCCCGATCATGGCGCAGTTGAAATTGCCATCGCTACCCGCGTAATGGAAGAGGAAAACCATTGGGGGGTAGTTTATGCGCTGCAACAGCACCAGGATATCTCCCAATATAATCCAATCGAAATTTTGACTCCCAGCGGCGGCGCCCGATTCTTGCCCGAAGGCTCAACCGTATTGGATGCGGTTGCATCCATCCAGCAAGAATTCTTGCTGGATAAAATCAGCGCCGTGAAAGTAAACGGCACAGCCCGAGCGCTTTATGAAACCGTTCATCCCGGCGACATTGTGGAAGTGATTACCGAAGGCAAGCGCCTGGTTCCCAGCGAGGAATGGCTGAAATACGCCAACGCATCAACTACACGCACAATTCGTTCGGTCATCAATACCGAAGCATTGAAAAAAGCCGCTGAAGAAGGACGGCAGATCATCCGTCCAATTCTGGCTGAACATGGACTGATTGCGCTGGAAGACGTTTTGGCATTGAATCATGATCAATATGATCAATTGCTGGAGCAGCTAGGCGCAGCCAGCCTGGAAGATCTTTATGTTTCCCTGGGTTCGGGCGCCATCCGTTCACAAGATATCTCCACGGCCCTGACCAATACCGACTTAATCGCCGATCAATTGAAATGGACAACCATCTCGTTGGTAGGCACACGCGAATCAAACCAGCCCGGCGCATTGGCGCGCCTGGCCAATTTAGTATATCAAGCCGGCGGCAATATCCTGCGGTCGGTCAATAATACCCTGGCCGACGGTAGTTTTTACCTGCGTATTGTCGTCAAAGATCTTTCGATCGAACGTAAAGAGAATTTAAGGCTGGCAATACTGGAATGCGGCCTGCAATTTGACTCATTGGATGTGGTCTAATGAAGATCGCAATACTTTCAGATACCCATAATGAGACTCAAAATTTACGCAAAGCGGTTAATTCGATTCAAGCCGCGAAAATTTCTGTCGTCTTCCACTGCGGTGATTTGACCAGCCTGTCAATGGCCAATGAATTGGATGGTCTCGAAGTAAATTTCACCTTTGGTAATGGTGATTTCGATGCCCGCGGTATTGAAAATGCCATTCTGGCAACCCACTCAAATTCATCCTGCGGCTATCGCTTTACCGGTGAAATATCCGGGATTCCGATTGCCGCCACCCACGGCCATATGCCAGATATCTTGGATGATTTAGCGACGTCCGGTAAATTTCGCTATGTGTTCGTCGGGCACACACACCGCCGCAAAGATGAATTAATCGGCTCAACCCGTGTGATCAACCCTGGTTCACTGGGGGGTACTTTCCGCGAAGAACACAGTTTTGCCATTTTAGATTTAGACGATGGTGATTTAGAATTTATTCAGGTATCCTGAAAATTGTAAAGAATCGGTTCACGTTTGAGGATATAATTTTTATATGTCTCGTCCTACTCCGCTGGTGATTGCTATTGCTGGGGGTTCCGGGTCTGGAAAGACCACGGTTGCCAATCAAATATTAAGACAGGTCGGCGCTCACCG
The DNA here is from genome assembly GCA_036822575.1 of Bellilinea sp. Classification (GTDB taxonomy): domain Bacteria; phylum Chloroflexota; class Anaerolineae; order Anaerolineales; family Anaerolineaceae; genus Bellilinea. The sequence goes on from DAISHK010000006.1 coordinate 122,305, forward strand.
CATCGCCTATCTGCCTCATGATGCCTATTATCGCGATATCTCTTCATTACCGCCCAACCAGCGGGCTGAGATCAATTTCGATCATCCTGATTCGCTTGAATCCAGTTTATTACGGGACCATATTATTCAATTGAAGAACTGGCAGGCCATCAACCTGCCGGTATATGATTTCTCCACCGACACACGCACCAGCCAGGTTATCCAGGTGGTTCCGCAAGGGGTTATTCTGGTAGAGGGTATATTAATTTTTGCCGAACCTGAATTGCGAGAACTGTTTGATGTGAAGATTTTCGTTGACACAGATGCCGATCTGCGCTTCATCCGTCGCCTGCAGCGCGATTTAAGTGAACGCGGACGGTCTATTGACCGAGTGATTAATCAATACCTGACCACTGCCCGGCCGATGCATCTCGAATTTGTTGAACCATCGAAACGCTACGCGGATATCATCATTCCGGAGGGCGGTTATAACACGGTCGCATTAGATCTGGTGATCGCGCGTATCGAACACCTCTTGCAAAGCCAGGTTGATGCCTGATATGACCAAAGAAACACGTACGAAAATTACTCGCGTTCTGGCATTGGTCTTTTCCGTTGGCTTAACCATAGCTCTCTACGTGTTTCATGATAAATTACGTGACTTTGCCCCATTGGGATATCCAGGAATTTTTATCCTTTCATTTATTACCAACGCCACGTTAATTTTGCCGGTGCCGGGTGTATTGATTACCTCAGCGATGGGGGCAGTCTTCAACCCATTTTGGGTCGCCATCGCTGCCGGCGCAGGCGCAGCATTAGGCGAAACCTCTGGGTTTTTAGCCGGGTACAGCGGGCAGGGGGTCATTGAGCGTACCCGCTACGGCGCTCAGGTCGAAGGCTGGATGAAAAAATACGGTCCGCTGACGATCTTTTTTCTGTCCTTTATTCCCAACCCATTATTTGATATCGCCGGCATATCGGCAGGAATGCTGAAAATGTCGTTTTTTACGTTCTTGTTTTGGTGTATGGCAGGAAAAATCTTAAAAATGATGATATTCTCATTTGGTGGATCTTACCTGATTGAATTGTTTCCAGGGTTATTTTAGCCAGAGAGGGGCTTTGCCACATGGTAGATATCGCTGCAGTCGATCAATATTTAAATAATCACTTTGATGATAGTATTTCAGAATTAAGCGCGTTTTGCGCACAGCCAAGTATTTCCGCGAAAAAAATTGGTCTGCAAGAAGCAGCCCAAATGGCGGCTGCCATGCTTGAAAAACGCAGCTTCAAAGCCACCATCTGGCAAACGGACGGAGCCCCGGTAGTCACCGCGGAACGCAAGGGCAAGAGCAGCAAGACGATCCTGTTTTACAATCACTATGATGTTCAGCCCGAAGAACCGTTAGAGTTATGGGAAACGCCGCCGTTTGAACCCACGCTCCGTGACGGCAAGTTATTTGCCCGCGGCGTATCCGATGATAAAAGCCATCTCACCAGCCGCCTGTTTGCGATTGATGCTTTATTAGCGCAAAACGACGAATTGCCTTGCTCGATTAAATTCATTGTAGAAGGCGAAGAGGAAACCAGCAGCCTGCACCTGCATGATTTTGTCACCAGCCACGCAGATATTCTCCAGGCGGATGCCTGTGTCTGGGAATTCGGCGGTGTTAACCATCAGGATATTCCGGTCCAGTCTTTAGGGCTGCGCGGCATCTGCTATGTGGAGCTCTCCGTAGAAACCGCCAATCAGGATGTCCATTCAGGTTTGGGCGGATCCATCTTCCCCAACGCCGCCTGGCGCCTGGTGTGGGCCTTGAATAGCCTCAAAGACAGCGAAGATAATATCTTGATTCCCGGATTTTATGACGCGGTTAAGCCACCCTCTGAACGCGATATTGAATTGATATCCAGATTGCCGGAAACCAGCGACGAATATAAAAAACGCTATGGCGTTTCGCATTTCCTGCATGGGTTGCAAAATGGAGTCGATCTGCGTGTGGCCGAAGTTTTCCAGCCAACCTGCACCATCTGCGGTCTGACATCCGGCTATCAAGGCGCCGGCAGTAAAACCGTTCTGCCTGCCAGAGCCAGCGCAAAAGTTGATTTCCGTCTGGTACCCGATCAGGATCCGGCGACAATCTTAACCCTTTTGCGAGAACACCTGGATGCCCAGGGTTTCGAGGATGTCAAAATTGAATTTTTAGGCGGCGAACGCCCGGCCCGCACCGATCCGGATCATCCTTTTGTAAAACTGGTGGTCGATTCTGCGGAAGAAGTATATGGCGCACCGATGGTCGTCGAACCGATGACCGGTGGATCGGGCCCAAATTATGGCTTTGTCAAAGATTTAAACCTGCCGGTCGTAACTGCTGGCCTGGGTTATCCGGGCGGGCAGGTCCATGCCCCGAACGAAAATATCCGCCTGGACCTCTACCTCAAAGCCGCACAGCATATCGCGCGGATCATCACGCAATTTGCCGAATAGACTTAATTTCAGATACGACACAGGCCAGACGCATGCGTCTGGCCTGTGTTTATTTTAAGGCAAAACGGTCACAATTATGCCCAATGGATCGTTACTGCCGTTCCAACTGCTGCGGATAATCGTCCGGCGGCACTCCCATTCACGACGCAGACGCTTAACCGGTCTGAACTGTCAAACATGGCGATCAAAGCCTCTGGCTGGGCTGCGCCAAAGGTACTCACCAGCCCCTTTAGTTTTTCACCGGCAATGCTGATTTCTGCAATTTTTCGATCAGCAGCCATCGCGCGGGTGAAATTGGTGATCAGGTTGCCAAATGAATCGACCAGAATCACCTGGGCTTGTGCATCTGTTTCATTGATCACCGGTTCTGGCAAATCCAGCAGCACCGGTTCAGGCAATGGGTCTCCCAAATCCTTCAATGGAACACCCCGTGCCAGGTAAGCCGCGACTGGCGCAAAAATATCTCTTCCGTGGAAGGAATGGCTCACATTTTTCAGCCAGAATTCAGGGCGGTTAAGCGCCACAATTTCAATTGATTCACCGGCCTGATTGGCATTTTTCCAGGGAATGGTGATCAAACCATTGTCCGGCGCAACGAAAAACTGCGAACCAATCCGGGCCGCCAACCCCAACCGCTGCGTGCCAACCCCAGGATCAACGACCGCGGTATGTACACTCCCGGCCGGAAAGTAAGCATAACTTTGCCCGAGAATATAAGCGCCGTGGGCTACGTTCTGGGGCGCAATTTCATGCGTCAAATCGCTGATGAAAGCCTCTGGGGCAATGCCCCAAATAACCCCTTTCATCACGCCAATAAAACCGTCTTTGGTTCCAAAATCTGTTAACAGAGAAATGATGGTCATACCCAACATTGTACTCGTTAAACAACCTCGTTGGATATATTGATAAAAAAAGGAGCGTAACCGCTCCTTTTCATTAGCATATCAATTTGCCGCGTGACCGTTCTTTTTTTCAACGGGCGTCTGAAGCAATTTCTCAATTCGCCGTTGCAGATACGGCGAGAAAAAGCCGTTGTAGCGCTTCTGCAATTCAGGGCGCTGCCAGTCCCGTCCGGTAACCACACCCCGGCAATTCGAAGCACCGCAATGGCAATCGAATTCATCGTAATCCGAAGAATCGCTCATGGCATAATCAAAACAGGCTTCCTCGCCGGCGGCAATATCGCGCATGGCAACCAAAGAAATCGGCGAATCCAGACCGCAATTTGGATCACATGAGTGGTTGAAATAGTCTCCAGGTTCGCCGTGCGTCACAGGAATGAGGTATAGCTGCTCTTGAATTTGAATCCCGTGTGTCTGGCGCTCAACCGGCAGCAAGCCCAAATCCTCTTCGGTGACAACCTGACCGCCCCACATAGCCAGCAATTCGCCAGCCTGGATCGGTTCAATAGCGAAAAGGCCAAAACCGCCTTTTTCAGCGCACGGGCGCAATTCAAGTTTAGGGGTGCAATAGGAAAAAGTAGTAACTTCCATTTTTCTCCAGAGAAAAATATACTAAGACCTCGCCGGAGAAGCCCGGTATTCGGTTGAAATTGCCATGGATATTTCACCATGAGCCTGTCCTGGGCAGTGGAGAAGGGTACTGCCCATAAATACACGCCATAACGACCGCCTTCCCCCGATCCATAAATCAGACCGGGTTTCTGCTAGGTCAAGGCAAAAAAAATGGCACCAGCAAACGAAAAACACTCGCGCGGCACCAGGTTTTCCCCTCAGCGGCTTACTTGCTGAGAGATTTCGTTACAGCAATTTTAAGGTGCGTAACGGACAGACGCATGCCTTGCCAGGGCAATTTTCGGAGATCAAACACGATCTGCCGGGCAATGGATATGATATTATATCAAGGAAGCCCGGGAATGCAAGATTTATCTTTCTGGATTAATAGCATAATTTTCCAAATACCAAAATCAAATGAAGCGCCGATGACACTGTAGAATTTGCGCCAATCTTGGTAAAATTACGGCAGCGTTTATTCGAATAGAATTTCTATTCAATGCTGTATTAAATAAATAGAGCCACCGATGGGATTCGAACCCATGACCTGACGTTTACGAAACGCCTGCTCTGCCAGCTGAGCTACGGTGGCGGCTTAACGGCAAAGATTATACCAGTACCTCCCTAAAAACTGCAAGGAAGTTACCTTTATGAATATCGCAATGCTTTCTTATCACACTTGCCCGTTAGCAACTTTAGGGGGTAAAGATACCGGCGGAATGAATGTGTATGTCCATGAATTAACCCGCCATCTTGGTCAGGCCGGCGTCCATGTGGACGTCTTCACCCGCTCTCAGGACGAACATGTTCCGCATGTTTTACACAACCTGGGGTACGGCAACCGCGTTGTCCATATTCCCGCGGGGCCAGAACACCCGCTGCCGAAAAAAGACCTGGTTGAGTTCATTCCGACCTTTACCGAAGGCATTCAACAATTTGCGGCACAGAAAGGTATTCATTACGATCTGGTTCATAGCCATTACTGGATGTCTGGAATTGCGGCGGAAAAATTAAAAGCTGACTGGCAAATCCCCATGGTACATATGTTTCATACCCTGGTGATGATGAAAAACCGGATCGCGCGCTCGCCAGAAGAAATGGAGGGTGAATACCGTTTAGATGGAGAAAAGCGCGTCCTGCAGGCAGCCGACCAGGTGATTGCCGCCACGCTCGCCGAACAATCGCAGCTTGAATTTCTCTACAAAGCCAATTCACGTAAATTAACGGTCATTCCCCCCGGCGTGGATACAGCTCGTTTCTACCCAATTCCCCAGGATGAGGCACGGGCTGTCATTGATGTGCCCGCTAATAAACGCATGCTCCTTTACGTAGGCCGAATCGAGCCGCTGAAAGGCGTAGACACGCTGCTGCGCGCCATATCGTCGATGCAAAATGAATGGGAGAGTGCCTGCGCTCCGTTTTCGCTGGTCATTATCGGCGGCGACCCGGACGCCTCACAGCAGGATATGACCAGCGAAATGACCCGCTTGCAGATCATGGCCCACGATCTCAATATCAAGGATGTGGTCCTTTTTCTCGGAAAGCGCAGCCAGGAATCACTGCCCTATTACTATTCGGCTGCGGATGTCGTTGTGGTTCCTTCCCACTATGAATCCTTTGGCATGGTAGCGCTGGAAGCCATGGCCTGCGGTACCCCGGTAGTCGCCTCGCAGGTAGGCGGGTTGGCTTTTCTGGTTCAAGATGGCATTACCGGATTCGTTGTCCCGGATGGCGAACCAGATCTGCTCGGCCAGCGCCTGGCGCGCTTGATATGCGATGCAGAATTGCGCGAGAAATTAGGCTGCCAGGGCGCAGTGGTGGCGCAATCCTATTCCTGGGAAAAAATTACCGCCCAAATCATACAGGTCTATGAACGGATGCTGGCCAAACAGCATCCGCTGCCCGCCAGATAATCGCGCTGAAACTATTCAGGCATATTACCTGATTAAAAACGAAATGATCGCAGGATTATTTCGTTTTTAATTTATAGAAACTACGATCTGATCAAACATATATATTAAAAAATACAATCATTGCGGCAATCATGGTCAGCCAGCAGCCGGCAGCCGCCCAAATTCTTTCAACCTTTGTTTCAGCTTTTACCATCCATATAACGAAAAAGATCAAGGCAGCCATGCTGATAAATCCGCTCCATTGATACGTCAGGTGAATAAGCGCATATTGGTCAATGAGAAATCGTTGGGCGGCTAATAAATAGTGAATTGCCCAATTTGTAAAAAATGTGACGGCAAAAAACCTTACACCTAACGGTAAAACCCGTTTCCATAAAGTGGTGATAATCAACGCAAAAATAACCATAAGGATTAACGGCGCTAATTCAAGGTCTGCCGGCATAGATGTATTGATTGCAATTTCCGTCGAGAGACCAAACAGCAGACCCGCGGTTACCCCCCACCAGGCGCGCACTGGCTCTGCTAACCTATTCAAAGTTGAACGGTCGAGAGCGAATGAGCCGCCTGCCAGTAAAACTAAACAATAGGTCAATAATCCGGGATATTGGAATTGAATTAATAACGGCCGGATCAATTGATGCAGTGCAATTGAAAATATGGTTAGCATGAAAACCGGGAAAAATCCGAAATAGAATATTTCCGTGGCTTCCGTATTTATTCGCTCTTTCAAAATTCGATTCCAAAACGATGCGTTTTGTTGCCATAGTTCAGAAAATCGAATCACTGGGAATTTTAAAAACAGATTTCTTTTCATCTCAACTGCTCCCGCTGACTTAGAGAAGTATAAGTCCGCAGAAATGGTTCTTTTGCCTCAGCATATCACATCCGAAAGGCTTACGCGGCATAGATTAAATTAATTGCACACGGTTGTTAATCCTCATTATCGGCCGATTGCTTGGGTTTTATAGCCCTGCCGCGTTGGACAATCGCTTTTCCGTAACGAACTTTCAATTCATCCACTGCCGCCAGCAGGCGTCGTTCCTTGTCGGTGGGCGTTTCCCATAAACTGAGTTGGCGATAGCCTTCCTGCAGCCCGGAAACGCCGATGCCGATCAGCCGGACAGGACGCCCGTTTGCCCAGATTTGCTTAAACAATTGGACGGCGGATTGATAGATGATACTGTCTTCAGCAAAAGGCTGACTTAAAGAAATTTGCCGGCTTTGCGTGGTGAAATCTGGCCACCGAATTTTGAGCTTTACAGTCGTAGCGATCAGATGATCCTTGCGCATCCGCGCGCCAACCTGTTCACTCATGCTGCGAAGCTGATCTAACAAGTCTTTCTCCCGATCAATATCCCGAGCAAAGGTCACCTCTTGACTGATGGACTTTGTCTCATGGTCTCCGCTGACCAGACTGTCATCCAACCCTCTTGAACGATGTGCAAGTTCCAAACCATAATGGCCGAATACACGATTCAAATTATCCTCCGGTTCGCGGGCCAGCTCACCAAGTGTACGGATGCCCAAATGAGCCAGCCTTTCGGCGGTTTTAGGTCCGATGCCCGGCATTGCCCGGACCGGCAGCGGAGCTAAAAATTCCGCTTCCGTCCCTTGCGGCACAAAGCGAATGGCCATGGGAGAACCTGTCCCGTGGTGGGCAGCCTTGCCGACATCGGTAGCTATTTTTGCGATCATTTTATTTGAACCAATTCCAAGAGAACAGGGCAAAGCCGTCTTCATAAAAATCTCAGTTTGCAGTTCTTTTCCAAAAACGACCGGGTCATCTGGCAAATCGCTGATATCGATGTAGGCTTCATCGACAGAGATTTGTTCCAGCAAACCAGAGTACTGTCCCATTATCGCCATCACTTGATGTGAATAGTCCGAGTAATCACGGTAATTTCCACGCACAATAATTAATTGCGGGCACAATCGCAGCGCCCGGCTGGTGGGCATCGCAGATGAGACTCCAAACGCTCTGGCTGCATATGAGCAGGAAGAAACAACGCCACGCGCTTCGGGCCTTCCGCCGACCATAAAGGGCTTTCCGCGCAGATCTGGATTCTTAAGCTCTTCAACTGAACAAAAAAACGCGTCCAAATCCAGGTGTACAATTCGCCGCGGACTCATTTGGTCATCCTATTTTACAATTTTTGTTGAGTGGGATTTTTAAAATGAATTTACAACGTCTTTTCAATTGTACCACCTAGAATATAAATTCTATTATTTTGCTGTAATTTCTTCCTGTCCGATTTCAACCCCCATATCTATACGCAGTAAAAAGATATAAAAATAGCCGGTAGAATTACCGGCTATTCCTAAACTTCCATGCAATTTACTGGCGCGTACTGATCAAGGCTGCTAATTGCTCTAACGTATCAAAAGTTTCAGCGTTTAACTCTGTATCGTCGATCCGTACACCATACAGGTCTTCGACAATCATAGCCAGGTCCACCAGACTGAACGAATCGATTAAACCACTGCTGATCAGCGGTTCACCAGCGCTAATTTTTTTCCCGGGCTGTTTTAAAATTTCCGCAGCAATTTTTTCACCAAGAGCATCCGTCATTGTACTCATTGTTCCATCCTTAAGGTTGAGATTGTTGAGAAACCGCACGCCAAACGCTATTCAACGCCTGTAATGCAGTTAAATTACGAGTGGTGCGACCTGATAGCATTTCATTGGGGTCATCAAAAAAATCCTGTCCTACCGTAAGATGAAATCCGTCTGTCCAGAGACCATGCGAGGGCAGCGGATCGGCTGCTGACCAAAAATTCCACAGCGGGATTTTGTATTCACAGGCCAGTTCAGCAATCACCAGATTGATGGCGTTATCGCCTTCCAGGTTATCCGCCTTCGTCGCTAAAATCGGTACGGCCCCATGGGCAATAATAGTATCCAGAATCTGGCGCATATAGCCTTCATAGACCTCAGGCGGCCGTTTTGACCACCAGGTTTCCATGCTGACAATGACGATACTGGGTTTTTGCAGACGCAGTTCACATTCCAGCGGCGATTCCCCCTGTTGGCATAATTGCGGGTCAGCTCGAAATTGAGAAAGCACAGTAGCCACATTAAACCCCCCGCTGACAGCTGCGCCTTTTCGAGAAAATGAGCCAGAATACCAATCAATGACTGCCTGCAAATAGGCATACTGATCGCCCAGCCGATATTGCTGCGGATCATCCAACGCGCCCAGAAACACAGAAGGAACATTCTGGCAATCACCAATCACCGATATGGCATGCGCATCATTCCCCATATTCAGACCCTGCGCATACAATGCCAGCATTTCCTGAGAAATATGCTCCGGAACAACGGGCAAATTTTGCCAATCCGCCGCATCGCAAGTCCAGGCAGTACCTGCTGGTAAATTTGTTGCTGTCGGGGCCCAGGTAGGCGTCGGTCCGGGCGTCAGCGTCGGGCGGGCAGGCATATCCGTAGCTGATAATAAATTGATGTCCACAGATTGCGGATCTAGGGTCGCGGGAAGGGTTGGCGTAGCAGTTTGCTGGACAGTGCTCGTTTGGGCCGCCGGTTGACAGCCTGTAACAATCACACTTGCACCAATTAAAAAACCAATCGAAATCAGTTTTCTGACAACCATGAAGCGAAAATGCATTCCAACTGCTTTCTAATCTTCCAGGCGAATACCATACCCGCGCACAGTCACTAAGAAATTATGCTTGGGATCAATCTCAGCCAGACGGTCACGTAACCGCCGTACCAGGGCATCTAACGCCTGTTCCGAAACACCAACAGCTTCTTTATCGCCCCAGACGGCAACTACCAGTTCCTGGCGGGAAACCACGCGTCCATGGTTATCAAATAACGCTTCCAGCAACCGGAATTGCGGAACCGAGAGCGGCGGCAGGATTTCCTGTTCGTTGATAAATACTCTTCGGGACCGTTTATCAATTAATAAGTGCGGTGTGTCCTCGCTGGCAACAGTTACCATTTCGAGAGAAGGTCCAAGCCCTGGACCCAATGGCATGGTTGCATCAGAACTAAGGTATACGAAATTCTGAATCATGGCGATCTGGATGACATCACCGTCCTGCAACAAACGTTCCCCTTGAACGGCTTCGCCGTTGATGTACGTACCGTTCTTGCTGCCCAGATCCTCTAGATAAACATTTTCATCTTTCATCCCGATCCGAGCATGATAGCGTGAAACTTGCCGGTCAGGGATGAGTACTTCACAAGCCTCATCTCGGCCAAGGATTAAATCCCGGTTGATTTCCCAGCGTTCACCGTTCAACGGCCCCGACTGGCCGATAAGAATGGGGGAATCGATATAGGGTGTTTGATTATTCCCCTGCTCTGCTGACATTGAATGACTCTTCTTCCTAAAAAATTCGTTTCGCGATATTGATTCTAACCCGGATTAATTAACGACTTCCATCATTGGCGCCGGTAATTACCAGAGCAAAGCCAAAGATGAGGACCTTTCGGCGTACCGGTGTTGATCGGCAATTTCTATCTCCCTGACTGGCCAATGCTATCGGCCCTCCGGTTGTAGTCGATCAGTAGGGTATAATATATCAAAGATTTGAAATTTTGTGTGAGCGCGGGATTATCTATTTTGTTGATTACGCCGAAATCCACAAAAGCAGAGATTCCTGCGCGTATAGGATGAAGTCATGCCCTTACCCATTAAATCGGGAGAGGTGCTGCGCAGTCGCTATAAGATCGTGAGGATCATCGGACAAGGGGGGATGGGCTGTATTTATCTGGCCGATGACCTGCGCTTAGAAGGCCGTCAATGCGCGCTAAAAGAAGTCGAACACGACCGAACCCTCCCGCCTGAGATGATTCAAGAAGCTCGCGACCAGTTTTTTCGCGAAGCAACGGTATTGGCGCGTCTTGACCATCCCAATTTGCCGAAAGTTTCTGATTTCTTCTCGATCAATGATCGTGATTATCTGGTCATGGACTATGTTCCCGGTCGTGATTTGCGCACCCTGATGCTGGACGCCAAGACAAAAGGGGAATTCTTGCCTGAGTCACAGGTGCTCAACTGGGCTAACCAGCTTGCTTCAGCGCTGACCTATTTGCATCAACAAGATCCGCCCGTTCTGCACCGCGATATTAAACCCAGCAACTTAAAAGTAACCCCTTCCGGGCTTCTCAAATTGGTTGATTTCGGGTTGGTAAAAATATTAGCTCCTGGTGAGGTCACCATTACCGTACTGCAAGGCCAAGGGACTGCGTTATATACGCCTCTCGAACAATATGGCGGCGACAGCGGTCATACCGATATCCGCAGCGATATTTACGCCTTTGGATCAACTTTATATCATCTATTAACCAATGAGCCTCCGGCAGATGCCCGGGAACGGTTTTTAAACCCCGAAGCGTTGATTCCGCCGCGCGAAATCAACCCAGATATTAACCTGCGCACCGAACGCGCGATTTTGTGGGCAATGGGGCTGCACCCAGATGACCGGCCAGACAGCATCGAAAGTTTTCGGCAAAGCCTGATCAACGACCGCCCCACCGGGCCGCGGCTGACAACTGATACCACATCACCGCTCTATTTATTCAATTACCCGATTGAGCGTTCGTTAGCCAGTGTCGTAATCGGGCTTAGTGTTCTGACGTTGTTGTTGACTTTGCTGCACTGACCCTTTTTTTCGGCTGTGCTGGAAAACGCACATGCCAAACCCAGCCAACCAGCCAGCCGCAGAAAAAGCCCGTCAGGGTAGCAATTATGATTCCCGTCGTTCCGCCGGCCAAAAAACGGTTAATGGGAATAATCCATTGCAAGGTCAGCATCAAATAGGCAATCAGCCCGCCGGCTACCGCCATTAAGCTCCAGCGCATCGCCCAGCGCTGGGTATACCTACGGCGGGTAAGCCAGAAAACAACCGCTCCTCCGGCAATCAATAGTAAATTCGACAGGAACCAATCGCCAAAATGCGTAGTCCGATTCTCAGCCAGGCTCATGGTGGGCGTCAGTGTTGGCGAGGCGGTGATCGTCGGTGAGGGACTGGGGGTTTGCGTTGGGCCTAGCGTGGGAATATATGTAGAAATAAAAGCCTGGCCATCACTTGTATTCAGCGTAATGACCTGCGAAACGATCGCCGGCTCGCTTTGTACACGGATTTCAAGGCTGGTTGGGACTGTGATACGATAACTGGTGCGCGCAATGCCATCGGTCGTCACTGTGTTGATTTGCTGGGAAGTTCCGCCGTCGGAAACGTTCGAAATGATGAACTGAACCACGGTGCCATCCGGGACAGGATTTCCATTGTGGTCGTAAATCACGCCGGTTTTCAATGGGATCGTATCGCCGACATTGAAAAGAGGCACATTGGTCGGTTCCGGCGTACTGGTCGTATCATCTGGATCCGTCGTCAGCGGTAAATCCAGGCTGAGCGGGATGATTTGATTCTCGTCAGGCGCGGTGACCTCAATAATGTCATAGCCAATTCCTGGAATGGAAACCGGTGAAGCTCCGCTGGGGGTAATTTCTTGAAATAAAATCCGCGCCGCCATATCCACATAAGGGGATATTTTGCTGTACAAGCCGTAATAAGCGGTAATTTTTGAAATATCCGTGGCGTCCAGGTAATATGGCGCCCCAAAAGCAAAAACAATGACCTTTTTGTCACGCAGCAAATCAGAGCGTTCGGCCAGCAAACGTTTTAATGCCTGTGATTCTGGCCGGTTGGCCGTTACGTCCGTCAAACCGAAAACAACCCAGCTCGAATCATTGATATTGGCAGCGATTGCCGCCATACCTTCTGGATCATTCAGATAGGTGGTTAGATCCAAAAAGGTATACGAATGAATATAGCCTTCAACCACTGATCCGCCCGCAGCCGGTCCATACAGGCGAACAATGGCGTTTTTCAGCGCGTCTGTGGATAGAACATCCTGCGTCTGGCAAACACTGCATTGCCGGGCAGCGATTGAATCTGTAAAGATGGTAATTTGCTCGCGTGATTCTGGCGGGCGCGGCAGTGAAAGATTCAATTCTGAAACGCTCGGATTGATCAAGGTGACCGATTGACGAGCGACTTCAAAAACTGCTGACTGCGATGACCCGACGACATTCAACGAAGCGTCACTGGGTTGAACCGAGTCGATCCGGAACGAGGTATAGGTCTTGTATTTGGATGTAAGAATACGAATAACCGATTGGTCAACCCGTTCTGCGAAAGCCGGATCCTCATTGTATTTCTGAACAAAGGCATCCAGCGTCTTTACGATCGTGGCGTAAGCGTCGTTATCGACGGGATCATGGAAATTATCCAGATAGAGCAGGTCATTTCCCGCCAGGAAAGCATTGCGCGCCACCAGGCGCGCATCAAAGGTCGCGCCGGTTGGGTCGTAAAACTTCCGCACAGCATTGCTGCCCAGGCTGTCGCTGACAATCAACCCGCCCTGAGCGTACCAATCCGCCGCCGGTTCTAAACTCAGCACGGTTTTCAACGCTTCAGCGTCCAGGCTGACGGGCGGGGTAATTTCACGGATATTCTCTTGCAAGCCCTGATAGCGAATATGAGAAACCAGCACCCCGTCCATTTTCTCCAGACTGTCATCACTGGCTGACATGGAAGTAAAAAACGGCGTCAGGTCATATTGCTTTAGCGCCTCTAATGACTTGCGAACAGTCGCCACTTCCTCTTCGGGCAGGCGATCCGACCCGCCGCGACCGGGAAAATGTTTGGTAATGACCACCAGCTTGCTTTGGCTGCCAAGATGCAGCCCGCGAATATAAGCGCTGGCCATTTTCCCAACCCAATACGGGTCGCTGCCAAATGTTTGCACACCTAAATCATCGCCGCTGACGCTGCTGACGTCCAGCAAATCCAGGGATGGCCCCATGTAGAAATTAATCCCCAGGGCGCTCAATTCCTGCCCCATAATTTGCCCAACCGCCTCAGCGGTAGCCGTATTCCAGGTTGCCCCGATAGACATGGCGCTGGGCAGCGGAGTCAGCCCGTTAATTATCTGGTCATTGGGATATGAATCGCCATCTTGCGCCAGACCAATATACAAGGGAATATACTTTCCCGCGGTGGCGCTGCTAAGCTGGGTCGACTCCCATAACTGTTCTTGCAGGGAATTGACCAAAGAACGGGTCTGCTGAGCCGTGCTCTCCGGACCAATGAAATTATTATTGTCCAGGCGCAGCACCACGCCGCCAACATGCCGGTTAACCACCAGATCATAGATTTGAGACGAACTGGTAGTTTCTGTACCATCAAAGGTAACTAAAAACAACTGGCCAATCTTCTCTTCCGTACTCAAAGAAGCTGCCAGAGCGCGCGCTTTCATTTCGGGAGTATCATCCTGGGCCGAAACCGGCCGGTATGGCGCCAATATCGCCAGGATGAGCAGGCAGGAAATAAAGCGGCGAAGTGTCAATTTCATTGCCGGTCCTCTGCAGATGCCTGCGCCAGGATCGGCTGAAACACAGTATCCTCAATATTGCCGCCGGTGATGACAGCCACAACGGGGCCGGTGTGTTCGGATTGCAACGCAGCCGCCACACTGACCGCTGCGGAGCCTTCAATTTTCTGTGAAAAATTATTCCAGGTCCAGGAAATTGCGGCTCGAATGTCAGCCTCGTTAACCAGCAGAATATCATCTGCCAAAGCCCGGATCATCGGGATCGTGATGGCATATGGTTCGATTGCGCCAGCCAGACCTTCAGCCAGACTGGGTTCCTCAACAACCTCGCCTTGATTTCCGCCATGAAAAAGGACCTGCATGAAGGGTGAAGCGCTTGACTGCACCCCAAAAACTTTTACCTGCGGATAACGCTGGCGGATGGCAGAAGCAGACCCGGCCAATAATCCGCCGCCGCCGACCGGGAGAAAGACGGCTTCGACTGTTTTAAAATCAATTTGGTCAAACAACTCTAGCGCCAGGCTGCCCTGACCTGCCACCACTTGGGCGTCGTTGTATGGTGAAATCCAGGTAAGCTCATGCTCTTGGGCATACTGCATGGCCGCCGCTTCAGCGGCCACATAACCGCCTTCCACAAGACGCACTTCGGCCCCATAAGCACGCATGGCAGCCAATTTTACCGGCGGTGTATCCAATGGCGAGAATACAATCGCCTTGGTCCCGCATTCACGGGCTGCCAGCGCCACACCCTGGCCGTGGTTCCCAGCAGAAGCTGTCACCAGCCCGCGCTGCAATTCCCAATCCTGCAACGTAAGCAGTTTATTCAGTGCCCCGCGGCGTTTAAATGAGCCGGTCTGCTGCTGGTTTTCCCATTTGAAATAGATCCGGTGCTGAGAATCCCAGGTTACCGGCGTCTTTTCAATGCGAGTCATTCGAGCGCGAGCCTGCTCGATCCACTCAATCGGGATCATGCCGCCTCACGCAAATTCAGCGCTAAGATCGGGTCATCGGTAATGATGCCATCCACACCCGCAGCCAACATCCGTTGGATATCTTCGGCTTTATTCACCGTCCAAACATTTACTTTACGGTTCATACGATGCTGAGCAGCCACAAAGCGCGGATTCACATCCAGCAAGTAAGGATGTACCATTCCGGCCGCCCAGCGCCCGACGAAGCCGCGCATAAAAATTCCCGCCAGACTGGGCATTGCCAGCGCTCCGCAAGGGCAGCCTGGAATCAGCTGCGCAATTTTCCTCAAATTCAGCGGATCGAAGGAAGAAAAAATCACGTATTCTTCTATTCCGTGCTTTTTTACCAGTGCAGCCACTTTCTCAACGAGATTATCGTGACTGGAGGTGTAATTGGTCAATTCCACATTAATCAGGAACTTACCGCCCACCGCTGAAAAAACTTCATCCAGAGTCGGGATTGGTTCTCCGCTGAATTTCGCATTAAACCACCCGCCGGCGTCCAGGCGTTTCAGCTCGGTCAGGGTCAATTGATTAACACGGCCGGAGCCATTGGTGGTTCGGTCAACCGTTGGATCATGGATGACCATAACTTCACCATCTTTAGAAAGCTTGGCGTCCAGCTCAATTCCGTCTGCGTGTGAATCGTAGGCAGACTGAAAGGCGGCAATGGTATTTTCGGGGGCATAAGCCTTGGCTCCGCGATGAGCCAGGATAATCGGTTGCTTCTGTGCTTCTGGCATGCGTTATAACTCGACGAAATAGGATTCGGCTGCGCCATCGATCAATTCGCGGGACATTTCAGGATTGATATTGTTATAGCGGGCAATATCTAGAATCTGGTCACACAAATCACGCGGATGCGAAGCGCGCAGCTTGCGATTGCGCTTAATATAATACTCTTGCAGCAGGTAAGCCAGCCCTTGATCGGAATAGGTGACGCCCTTCTGCGCAGATACCCGTTTAAAAATCTCCCGGTATTCTTCATATGAAGGATCCGTGATCTCGATCTTGTGGCGCAGACGGCGCAGAAACGCCTCATCAACCAGATCTTTCGGCGGCAGGTTGGTAGAGAAGATCACCAGCACGTCAAACGGAATTTCAAACTTTCTTCCGGTGTGCAGGCTCATATAGTCGATTCGGTTTTCTAGCGGCACAATCCAGCGGTTGAGCAAATCACGCGGGCGTACCTGCTGGCGGCCAAAGTCATCGATCAGCAAGATGCCGCCGTTCGCTTTCACCTGGAACGGAGCTTCATAATATTTGAGCGTGTCATCGAAGACCAGATCCAGGCCGGCCATGGTCAATTCGCCGCCGGTGACAATGAACGGCCGGCGAATCTGCACCCAGCGCGGGTCTCGGCGTGTCCCTGTGCGCAGTGATCCGGTCCCTAAGGCGGTGGCGTCTTCCTCTTTAGCCAGTTCATGGTTAACCGAATCGTACAGTTTAATCACCTGACCATCCACATAAAGTGCGAAGGGGATGAAGATTTTTTGTGCCTGTATCAAATTGCCGACGGCGCGCGCGACGGTGGTCTTTCCATTGCCAGGCGGGCCGTACATAAAAATGGAGGTTCCAGAATTGACTGCCGGGCCTAAACGCTGAAAAAGCGTTTCCGATAAAACAACATGCGAAAGCACCTGCCGCATAACCCGATTGGTAATTTGCAGACGAGCGCGTGACTGCCGTCGAATCGCCTCGTTATACACATTCAACGGTACCGGTGCGGGGCCGGCATATTGGCTGCGTTCAAGTGCTTCACGGGCGCGGGCAATCCCTGCGCCGGTAATGGCATACACATAAGCGCCCTCGCCCAGGCCAATTTGAGACGAGCGCACTTCAATGGTTTTCTCTCGTTTAAGCGCTTCCATGATCTGATCCAGCACACCGGTAAAGGGCAGCGCAATTTCCTCGGCCATCTTAAAGCCGCTCATATAACCCTGGAAATAAAGAATCTTTAGCACCAGGTCTTGCAGCCATAAGGGAGAAAGGCCAGTGTCTTCGACAGAGGTAATTGGGGGTGGCGTAAAGGATGTGCTGGCGCTTGCGTTCGGATCAATACGGTTAGAAGAATTCATAGCCATCCTGAATGACAATTTTACAAATCGAATGATTGCATTTAATCAGGTGAAATGCCTGTACTCCAGGCGAATCCGGATCGATTTGAATCCCATTATTCGATTGCCGATAAGGGAAACAGCTGTTTCATTGTCAGCCGCCTGTTTTCAAATTATAGCACGGCAGAGCTTGAAAGAAGCCCGGCCTTCCTTTATAATTCCGAGAATGAAAATTACGGTGATCATTCCTGCTTATAACGAAATTTCCACCATTCGAGAAATCGTCGATCGGGTGGAAAAAACCGCCTTGGTGGATGAAATTCTTGTCGTTGATGATGGTTCGACCGATGGTACCCGCGAGATTTTAACGGAGCTGGACCAGGCGGGAAGAATTCGCGCAATATTTCGTGAAAAGAATTCGGGCAAAGGCGCTGCGGTTCGCACTGGTATTCAGAATGCCAGCGGTGATGTAGCCATTATCCAGGATGCTGACCTGGAATATAACCCGGAAGAATATCCGAACTTGTTAAAACCAATTCAAAAAGGGATGGCTGATGTCGTCTATGGTTCTCGGTTTTTAGGCGCTGCCCGCCGGCCGATCTTGTTTTGGAATATGGTGGCTAATAAAATCTTAACGGGCATCACCAATATTCTTTACAATAATATTCTTAGCGACATGGAAACCGGTTACAAAGTTTTCAAAGTGGATATGGTGCGCGATATTCCCCTGCACGCACGCCGTTTTGATTTCGAACCGGAATTCACCGCAAAAATTCTCAAACGAAAAATCCGGATTTATGAAATTCCGATCGCGTTTTATCCGCGAGATTATACTGAAGGCAAGAAAATTAAAATGTGGGATGCCTTCGAAGCCCTGTGGGCATTAATTAAATATCGCTTTGTTGATTAACAGGTTCTGGCTGCCGCCGCAGTTGCGTTAAAATCAATCCGGCCAGCGCCAGAACCATGCCAACGATTTTCAGCCCGGAAAGATCCTCGTTAAACACGATCCAACCCAACAGCGCGATTTGAATCATCATCGTGCTGTTAATCAATGTTGATTCCATGGCTCGCAACACACGCAGCGTATAATTCCAGATCGAAAAAGCCAGCGCGGTATTTACCAAAGCCAGCCAGAAAATAATCAGCCAGCTAATTGAGTTCAGTTGCGGTGCCGGCTGGGTCAGCCATCCGCCGATCAACAGCAGCGGCCCGCCGATTCCCATACTGACTGTGGTAACCAGGGTAGCCGGGAGATGAGCCTGACGATTAATTTTTCGTCCAAGCAGAGCACTGGCGGAATTTGCCAGCATACCAATCAGCACCACAATAATGCCAATCCATTCCTGACCAGGAAGCACAGGCGGATAAAAAAATACAATTACCCCGAGTAAATTTAGCAGCACCCCACCCCATTGCAGCATGCTGAGGCGCTCACTTAAGACGAAAATGCCTGTCACTGCCACCACCAGCGAGGACAGATTAAGCAGCAAACTGGTGGTGGTCATCGGCAGATAGCTCAATCCGATGAACTGCGCCCCTTGGGTAAAGCTGTATTGCAAAACGCCCAGTACCGCCAGGAAGAGCACGTCTTTCCTCGTCAACCGCCGGTAAGCATTTTTCATTTCAGGCGTGAAGTTGAATGGCAATAAGATGAGAAAAGCCAGGCTATAGCGCAGCCCGGCAAACGTCAGCGCCGGAATATCCTGCAAGCCGACTTTAATCAGCAGCCAGGAAGATGACCATAAAACGGTCACCAACACCGCTAATAAAACAGCCTGGCGATGTTTAGAAAGCAGGCCGTTCTTGTGCGCCGGCATTAAAGACTGCCGTTTGCAGGGTGAATATCACGGATATTGAGCTGCAAGGATTCACGCCCGTTATAAAAATTGCGCTCAAAGTTGTATAACGCATCAATCCGGTCTGGCATAGCTTCAGCCCAATGCCCCTGGCGAAAAGCGATTCCATCAAACACAACTTTCCCATCCGTCAGGGTAATCTTTAAGTGTTTCCGGTCAGCCCCAACCGTGCGCCAGCGCACGGTGCGCAAGCCGCGCGAGACAAAAGCGGCTTCTGGATTCTCAGCTCCCGTGGGCTGCAATCGATCCATCTCCAGCAGCAAGTCCGGTCGCAGATCACGCAGGGCAATTTCCATGTCCGCTTGCAAGACCGGATGTAAATCAAGCGCATTCAGTTCACGCGCGGAAATTTGCAATAACCGCGCCTTCAAGGCCGGCAATTGCTCTGTCTCAACGGTAAACCCAGCCGCGGCGGCATGTCCGCCGTGGCGGACAAGCAAATCCGCGCATTCATCCAAAGCATGCGTGATATGGAATTCCGGAATGCTGCGGCAGGAGGCGCGCACACTGCCATCTAAATATGTGCCGATGATCGCCGGCCGGTAATAAGTCTCAGAAAGTTTAGCGGCCACAAGGCCCACGACACCGGGATTGAAACCTTCTTCAATGGCCATCAAAATCGGATCAAGATGCTCGCCGTCAAATTGAGTTTCCGCTTGCGCTTGCATTTCCTGCGTCAAACGTTGGCGTTCGCGGTTCTGGTCGTCCAATTTTTGCGCCAGTAAACCCGCCGATTGAACATCCTGTGCGCTGAGCAGTTCAAAAGCTGCCAAGGCTGATTCAAGCCGGCCGGCGGCATTCAACCGCGGAGCCAAGCCAAAACTGATATCCGTTGCATTCAGTCCGCTGATGGTTAATCCGGCGGTGTGCGCCAGCGAAAGCAGCCCCGGCCGTTGACCGTGGCGCATGCGCAAAATACCGCGCCGAACCAGGCTGCGATTTTCCCCGGTCAGCGGCACAATATCAGCCACGGTTCCCAGGGCAACCAGGTCCAGCCATTCTTCCAAATCATAGCCATTCAGGTTGCGCGCCAGGTTAAGCGCCTGCGCAATTTTATAGGCCAGGCCGACCCCGGCAAGATTTTTTTCCGGATAGGCATCGTCCGCTCGCTTGGGGCAGAGAACCGCCATAGCCTGCGGCAGTTGTTCACCCGGATGGTGGTGGTCGCTGATGATCATATCCATGCCAAGATCCCTGGCATGGCGCGCTTCATCCACCGAACGGATGCCGCAATCCACCGTTATCACCAACCGGATGCCTTTTGCCGCTAATGCGCTCAACGCTTCATTATTTAGCCCATAACCTTCATCAAAGCGATTGGGAATATACGGCTCAACGGCTGCGCCATAAGCCCGCAATACTTCAACCAGCAACACGGTGGCTGAAACGCCATCTACGTCAAAATCCCCATAAACCGCGATTGGCTGGCGCAAATCAATAGCCGCCAGAATGCGCTCAATGGCTACGCGCATATCCGTCAGGAGATATGGATCAGCAGCTTCCCAGGCACAATCCAGAAACAATTGCGCGCTGTTCGGCTCGCGTATGCCGCGGTTGTAAAGCAATTGGCGTAATGGTGCTGAAAAATCCTGCAGGGAAGAAGCAATTTCGGATGGGATCGGGTCAGCGATTATCCAGCGCTTAGAAACGGTCGCGGTCATTCGTTATCCATTATATTGATGATGAGTTAATGTAGAAACGAGGCAGCCGTGCCGCGGCGGCGCAGGTCACCTCGTAATTGATTGTGCCCCATTCAGCCGCCAGATCTTCAGCGCTGCGGCGAATACCATTTTGCTCTCCAATGAGAACGACCTCATCGCCAGCTTGAGCCTGGGGAATTTGATCCAATTGCAGCATACATTGGTCCATGCAAATTGTTCCAACCACCGGCGCAATTTTTCCGCGGACCAATACGTGGTTTCCCAATCTGCGCCGGAAACCGTCTGCATAACCAACCGGGATTGTACCGATGGATTCCTCAGCCTGCGTGATATAGCGATGGTTGTAGCTGATGCCAGCCCCGGCTGGTACATGTTTCACGGCGCTCAAGCGGCACTTCCAGGCTAATGCCGGGCGGAAAGCATCGGGCAATTGCGTTTGCGGGGATGGATGCAATCCGTACAAGGCAATTCCAGCGCGAACCAGGTCATAGCGCGCCTGCGTATAATTCAGAATGCCGGCGGAATTGCTGGCATGAACCCAGGCAGGACGCAAACCAGCTTTTTCAACTTCGGAAAGCGCTCCTTCGAAAAGGGCGATTTGCCGGCGGGTCGGATCATTCTCTCCAGGCTGCGGGTCATCCGCGCAGGCAAAATGCGTAAATAAACCTTCCACCTCGATCCCAGGCAGCTCATGCAGCCAGGCAATAAATGCCCCCGCTTCATCCGCCGGAACACCGATGCGATTCATACCCGTCTCAACTTTGACGTGTACTTTTAACGTCATTCCGCGTTGAGATACCAGCTGTGAGTACGTACTGGCTGTTTCACGGTCAAAGACCGTCAAGCGTATGTGATCAACCGCCGCGGGAATCGCCCATTGCGGGTCAGTGTAGCCCAATACCAGTGTATCCGTCTCAATCCAGGCTTTGCGCAGTTTCGAGGCTTCCTCAAAACGCGCGACAGCCAGCCAGGCCGCCCCAGCTTCGGAAAGCGCTTGCGCCACGGTTTCCAGCCCGTGCCCATAGGCATTGGCTTTAACCACCGCCATTACCGGGCGTTCGGACATCTGTTCCAATTCGTGATAATTGTTAACGATCGCCCCCAGATCGATTTCCAGCCAGTTCGTCATTCCATGCTCAGTCATGCAAGCAAGTATATAACTAAGAAAGGGATCGGGCAAGAGCACCCAAAAGGCGGATGATCGACCAATGCGAATTTTTCGGCTATAATCGCCATCAGGCTGGCAATAGGGGTTCGCTTGTTTCATTCAGCGCCACCGGCTGGTCAGCCCCAAGTACAACCTGGATTAAAAATCTCCGGCAGAATTCGCGGTTTTCGATTAATCTTTTTCTGCCTGAAAGCCGTATAGAAATTAATAACAGACTGCGATGGATCAACCAATGTTTACATTTGACCGAATTGCCCAGGATGGGCGCGCACGTGCAGGCATATTTCACACTCCCCACGGAGATATCCCGACCCCAATCTTTGCGCCGGTGGGCACGCAAGCGACCGTCAAATCGCTGACGCCGGCGCAATTGCACGAATTAGGCGCGAGCCTGGTTTTATCCAACACTTACCACCTGTATTTGCGCCCTGGCGCCGACCTTGTAGAAGAAATGGGCGGCGTGCATGAATTTATGCAATGGCCTAATCCGATGCTGACCGATTCGGGCGGCTTCCAGGTCTTTTCGCTTTCGGATATGCGCAAAATTGACGAGGACGGCGTTACTTTCAAAAGCCATATCGATGGTTCCACGCATCGCTTTACCCCAGAAAAGGCAATTGCGATCGAAGAACAGCTCGGCGCGGATATCATCATGGCCTTTGATGAATGCGCGCCGCCGCTTGACCGCGCGTATAACGAACGTGCTTTGGCGCGCACCCATGCCTGGGCCGAACGCTGCAAGAAAGCCCAAAAACGATCCGATCAGGCATTATTCGGGATCGTCCAGGGCGGGATTTTTGCTGATCTGCGTGAACAATCCGCCCAATTCATCTCCTCTTTAGATTTCCCCGGCCATGCGATCGGCGGCCTTTCGGTCGGCGAAAGCAAAGAGGATATGAACCATATGATCGAAGTCGTTGATGCAGTTTTGCCGGAAAATAAACCGCGCTACCTGATGGGCGTCGGCTCACCGGAAGATCTGGTTAACGGCATCCGCCGCGGCATTGACATCTTCGATTGTGTGCTGCCCACCCGCCTGGCACGCCACGGCTCCGCCATGACGCGCACCGGGCGCATCAACCTGATGAACGCGACCAACGCGCACGATAAACGTCCAATCGATGAGACCTGCAATTGCTACGCCTGCCAGCATTTTACGCGCGCCTATATCCGGCATTTGATCATTGCCAAAGAAATGCTGGCCTCTACCTTAATATCCATTCATAACATCGCCACATTGCTTAACCTGGTCCGCGACGCGCGCACTGCCATTCAAGCCGGCGCATACGATCAGTTTGCCGACGAATTTCTGGCGAATTACAACAAACTTCAATAATCGAGGCGCAATGAATTACTTTCACGCCATTATCCTGGGCATCGTCCAGGGCTTAACCGAGTTTTTACCTATCTCCTCATCCGCCCACCTGGTAATCGTCCCCGCCCTGCTGGGATGGAACTTCCCGGCCGAACAGATCTTTCCCTTCGATATTCTCGTTCAACTGGGCACTTTGGTGGCTGTCATCATCTACTTCTGGAAAGACCTGGTCAATATCGTCAAGGCAGTCATCAGCGGTCTGATTCAACGCAAACCATTTGCTGACCCCGATGCCCGTCTGGGGTGGCTGATTGCACTTGCCAGCATTCCTGCCGGTATCGGCGGTCTGCTTCTTAAGGACAAAGTCGAGGCTGTTTTTCAAAGCGCATCCGCTACCGGGTGGTTTTTATTCGCGACTGCCGCCCTGCTGGTCATCGGTGAAATTCTGGGCAAACGCACGCGCCCATTGGGGACTATCAATTGGCTGGATGCGCTTTGGATTGGCATCGGCCAGCTTTTATCGATTTTTCCCGGTGTTTCGCGCTCCGGTTCGACCATCGCTTTCGGTATGACCCGCAACCTGGAACGCCCGGCCGCCGGCCGTTTCTCGTTTCTGATGTCGATTCCAGTCATGCTGGGGGCCGGCCTGGTTGGGGTAAAAGATTTGCTGGATGTTCCCAATTTAACCGGATTTCTGCCGGTTGTCCTGGTCGGATTTTTAACCGCCGCGGTTGTGGGCTATCTTTCCATCCGCTGGCTGTTAAATTTCCTCAACCATCGCTCCCTGTATGGATTTGCGATTTACTGTACAGTGATTGCGGTGGTTTCGATTCTTCTAACCCATGCATAAGGTACTCGCTATTTTAGGGGCTGCGGCTTGTTTGATCAGCGCCTGCAGCCCGGCAGTACCTGCCGTTCAGACTTCACCGGTTGCCCCGCGCACCCTAACCATTCAATTATCACCTGAAGTAAATTGGCTCAGACTGGATTTAAACGCCTGCGCCGATGAACAGAATTTGACTTTGTTGGTGTCTTCCGCTGCTGACCAGAACCTGGACTTCACTCTGGCGGACATCACTTTTTCGTGGAATGACCAGATTGCCGCTGATTCACAGGCGTTCGAAATCGGGCAGGACCGGTTGGCCGTCGTCGTTCACCCTGGCAACCAGTTAACCAACATCAGCACGGAGCAATTAGCGGCCATTTACCAGGGTGAGGTTACAACCTGGGATCAGCTTGAGGAAGGCTTGCCTGCGGAGACCATCCACTTCTGGACCACATCCAGCGAAGACAGCACGCGCCAGTTGTTTGAAAAGGAGATGGCCGGTATTCTCAAGATTGACGGTGAAGCCAGCCTGGCGCCGCACGCGGAGCAAATGCGCACCGCAATCAGTCAGGATGCCCTCGGCATCGGATTTTTGCCGGCCCGTTGGGTAGATGCCACTATCCGAGAAGTTACCCTCACCGATGGCACAGTCGTTGAAAAACCGATTGTGGCGCAAACGGCAGGCCAGCCCGATCAAGATGAGCAAATCTTCCTCGGCTGCCTGACTAAACTGCTTTCTCCTGCTTCCTGATTCAAGCATCCGTATCAGCGAACTGATAACCGCTGACGCACCTTTTACCGTTTACATACGAAGCGGCTGCCGGGGAATTATTCCTCAGCAGCCGCTTCTGTTACCAATAATCTACCGATAAAGGTCTTGCTTAAGGTACGGTCAGGCGATCTCCTCCTTGGCACCGGTAAAGCAAATTAAATTACCTATAAAAATACCTGTAATTTTGATCCGCCCCGAAAGTCACAGGACAATCGGGGCGTGATATCAACAGAAGGATCAGGCAGATTCGAGGAAGCGTTCAACTTCCCAATCGGTCACGTGAATGCGATATTCATCCCATTCGGCCATCTTGCCGCGCATATAAGCCTCATACAGGGCGGGATCGAAGGCGCCTTTGATAACTTCATCCGCGTCGAGCGCCATCAGTGCTTCATAGAGTGAGCCAGGCAGCTCGCCCACACCGCGTTCTGCACGCTCAGCCGGGGTAAGCTCATAGACATTCAGGTTGTTCAGCGGAGTCGGCGGGGTCAATTTATTATCGATACCATCCAAAGCCGCCGTCAGCATGGCGTTGAAAGCCAGGTACGGGTTAGCGGAGGGATCCGGGAAGCGCAGCTCAGCGCGGGTGGCTTTGTGCATGCCTTCCGTGTAGCGCGGGATGCGGATCAGCGCGGAACGGTTAATTTGCGCCCAGCCAATGTATACGGGAGCTTCATAACCCGGAACCAGACGTTTGTAGGAATTGACCGTCGGGGCAACCACGCCCGCCAGCGCACGGGCATGCTTCAATTGCCCGGCGATGAAGGAGTAAGCCAGAGGAGAAAGTTTAAACTCGTTGCTGGCGTCAAAGAACAGGTTGTTCCCATCCAAATCAAAGAGGGATTGGTGGCAGTGCATACCTGAGCCGTTGATGCCGAAGATCGGTTTCGGCATGAATGAAGCTACCAGATCATGCTGAGCAGCAATGGCTTTCACCGTGTATTTTAATGTGGTGACATTATCGGCTGTCTTGACAGCATCCGCAAAACGGAAGTCAATTTCATGCTGGCCGAGGGCAACTTCATGATGACCGACTTCAATATCCAGACCCATTGAAATCAGCGCTTCCATCAGTTCTGAGCGAACACGCACAGCCTCGTCATTGGGTGAAAAATCGAAATAACCGCCAATGTCGTGGGGAACCGGGTGAGTGGCGCTGCCATTGCGGCGGAAGAGGAAAAACTCTGGTTCAGGACCGACGTTGAACATCCAGCCGCGTTTCTTCAATTCAGCCATTTTGCGCTTCAGCACACCACGCGGATCACATTCAAACGGTGTTCCATCGGGATGATAAATATCGCAGAAGACGCGCGCACGGCGTAAATCCGCCGGTGACCAGGGCAGGACCGCATAGGTATCCGGGTCAATACGCAGCAGCATATCTGATTCTTGAATGCGGGCAAAGCCTTCCACTGAAGAACCATCAAACCACACGCCGTTTTCCAGGGCGCCTTCCAATTGACTGATCGGCGCATCCACCGACTTCACCGTGCCAAATACGTCAACGAATTGATAGGAAATAAATTTCACACCATCTTCTTTGACTTTGGCGAGCAATTCTTTTGCATCCATTCTGACACCTCCGTATCTTTGGCATTCTTAAATGAAATAGGGCATGCCAGGGCATGCCCCATTATTTACACGGGAAAAACAGCCCTTCCATGAAATACGAAACAATAAGGAATATCCTTATTGACCACCATGTGGGCTCTGTCGCCGGTGTCTCCACCGGGTTTTCAGCCTTACATTTTTTTCCGGAAGGGAGAAAGAAGTCTGTGGTCAGACTTCGGAGGCATCCGCTGATCTAATCGATTTTCCCCTGGATTACTCCCAGGGTTAACGCTCTCCTCGCAGAGAGGAACCTCCACCTCGTAACCCTATTGAATTACCAACAGGGTTCAGCCGCTATTTCTCCGGATATTAAATTATAAAACGCAGTTATTGGTTAACTGCGCTTAATCCTAACAACAAGGTTTGAATTCGTCAAGAGAAAATCGCGATTTTTTAAGGTTGAATTTCAAATTTGTCTGAACAAATTTCACGAAATGTCTGTTGTCCTTCCATCAGGTCCGCCACAGGCCTTATTTGGTGTCCTTGCACAAAGGCATACTTGACCAATTGAACAAATGTACTATAATATAGAAACCTGAAACCTGCTGGCATTCGATGCAATTCCAGATATAATCATTAGAGTATCTTGTTTAGGAGTAACCCGCATGGCGAAAAAATCCACCTCGGCTTCGCAGCCGCTACCAACTGGCGCTTCTAATATTGAAGATGGGCGCCGGGCGATGCTTGACAAAGCACTTGGCGATATTATTAAACGCTATGGCGAAGGCTCCATCATGTTGATGGGCGACGCCAAACACTTGACCGTGGAGGTAATTCCAACCGGATCCCTCTCACTGGATATTGCCTTAGGTGTCGGCGGTATCCCGCGTGGTCGCGTTACTGAAATCTACGGGCCGGAATCCTCCGGTAAAACCACCCTCTGTTTGCACCTGGTGGCTGAAACCCAGCGCAAAGGCGGGACCGCTGCTTACGTAGATATGGAACACGCCCTGGACCCGCTTTATGCCTCGCATCTGGGGGTGGATATCGATAATTTGCTGGTTTCACAGCCGGATACGGGCGAGCAGGCTCTGGAGATCACCGAAACCCTGGTACGGTCAGGTGCAGTTGATCTGGTCATCGTCGACTCGGTGGCGGCATTGGTTCCGCGCAACGAAATCGAAGGCGATATGGGGGATGCCACCATGGGTATGCAGGCGCGCCTGATGTCGCAGGCGCTGCGCAAACTTTCCAGCTCAATCAATCAGACCAAAACCTCCGTAGTGTTCACCAACCAGCTGCGCCAGAAAATCGGCGTTATGTTCGGCAACCCAGAAACAACCCCTGGCGGTTTAGCGCTCAAGTTTTATGCTTCCGTGCGCATGGATATCCGCCGCATCCAGACAATCAAGGTCGGCAATGATATGATCGGCAACCGCGTGCGTGTCCGCGTTGTCAAAAACAAAGTTGCTCCGCCATTCCGCACCGCCGAATTCGATATCATGTACAACGAAGGAATTTCCAAGGTAGGCGATATTCTCGACCTGGGCACCGAATTGGAAATCGTCACCAAGCGCGGCGCTTTCTTCTCCTATGGGGATATTCGCCTGGGGCAGGGCCGAGAGAACGCCAAAGAATTCCTGCGCCAGAATGCGGAAATCACTCAGGAAATTGAAACAACCGTGCGTCAGCGTGCCTTAGGCGGTGATTTACCGCTTTCCTTCGGCGGCGCTGAAGGCGAAGGCGATGATTACAGCGAAGAAATGTAACCGGAGTTAACCGCACGGTGTTTGGACGCGTAAAATTCCTGGCAGCCAAATTGTTCCGTCCTTTCTCACCGGTTTTCGTATTGATTTCCATCAGCCTGGCAGTATTGCTGCCAGGCTGTTCTTTTTCCCCGCCCTTTCAAAAAACTTCCACCCAGCCCACCCTGCCGCCATTTGTTTCTGGGGCGACAGAACAACAGGAAGTTGAGATTACAGCGCCCACCGCAATTCTTCAAGCTACGGCCACGCCGGCCCAATGCGCGGACGGGCTGACCTTTATCAATGACCTGACCATCCCCGATGGGTCAGTGATCCAGCCCGGAGCCATCGTCGATAAGCGCTGGGAAGTTCAAAATAGCGGCTCCTGCAATTGGGACGAAACCTACAGCTTTCGCCTGGTAGCCGGCGAGGAATTAGGCGCTGGCACACAACGTGCACTGATTCCCGCTCGAGCAGGCGCAAATGTTTCACTGCGTGTGGTTTTTACCGCGCCGGTTGAGGCAGGTAATTACCGCACTGCCTGGCAGGCATTTTCACCCAGCGGAGAGGCTTTCGGCGACCCGGTCTACATGGAAATTCAAGTCGGCGAACCGTAATTCAGACCTTTTTGCTATACTTAATCACATGGACGCATCGGGGAAAACTGTGAACCCAATTCGAAAAATTCATTGGGCGATATTAATTTTTGCCACATTACTGATCGGCGCTGGCCTGCTCAGCGTATATGGGTTAATGAGCGCCCATTTTTTCGCACCGCAAACCGTCTTCGCCGCGGAAGAGCTATTGGGCGTGATCCAATCACCCCAAACACCAACCGATGCAATCGGATTGCCGGTAACCGGCGCTTTCACAGTTACAGCCACGCCGTTTCAGCCCGGGCCCAGTTCGACGCCCACACCGCGGTTCTCCCCCACCCCGACGGCTACCTTAACCCCAACGCTCACAAGCACGCCAACGCAAACGCTGACCCCAACCCAGACAGAAACGCCTTTGCCAACCGCCACGCCCTGGCCCCCCGACTCAGCCCTGATTGATGCAATTATCGGGTATCACCAGATCTACGTGCTCGACTGCGAAAGCCGTGCGGCGGTCGATTGGGCGCGTTATTTCGGTTACGAAATCGATGAGAACGAATTTCTTTTCGGCCTTCCGGTTTCTGACGATCCGGACCTCGGCTTTGTCGGCAATGTCAATGATCCGGGCGGCATGATTCCACCCAATTCATACGGCGTTCATGCCGGACCGATATCCGCCCGCCTGCGTTCCTATGGCGTCAACGCTATGGAAAAATTTGGCGTATCGATGGATGAATTAAAAAATGAGATCGCCAGTGGACGTCCGGTAGTGATTTGGATTATTTACGGTACGGTTCCGGGACCATCCATGACCTATATCAGCCAGGCCGGGCGGTCGGTCCTGGTCGCCCCCAACGAACATG
The DNA here is from genome assembly GCA_036822575.1 of Bellilinea sp. Taxonomy (GTDB): domain Bacteria; phylum Chloroflexota; class Anaerolineae; order Anaerolineales; family Anaerolineaceae; genus Bellilinea. Next base: position 151,945 of record DAISHK010000006.1, read on the forward strand.
CAGCCATCTTAATTGGTTACGATTCCAACGGAGTCACCATTTTGGATAATGAAACCCGCTACTGGCGCAGTTGGGATATTTTTCAGCAATCTTTTGCCGCTTTAGGGAATATGGCTGTTTTTTACAACCCTAATTAGTCAGCCATTTCGAAGCTGCCAACGCTAAAGTTATGATTAAAGACAAACGCCCTGGAAATTCCAGGGCGTTTAAATTTTCGATCCAGGTACGGCTTAGGTGCCTTCTTCCCAGGAGTTGAGGTAGCTTTCCTGTTCGGGCGTGAGCACGTCCACCACGACACCCATAGCTTCGAGTTTAAGGCGGGCAATTTCACGGTCAATGTCTTCAGGGACGGTGTATACCGCTTTGGACAGGCTGGCCGCGTTGCGCACCATATATTCAGCGCTGAGCGCCTGATTGGCGAAGGACATATCCATCACACTGGCAGGATGGCCTTCTGCGGCGGCCAGGTTAATCAGGCGGCCTTCGCCCAGCAGATAAATGCGGCGGCCATCTTTCATCTCGTACTGTTCCACAAACGGGCGCACCAGTTTCTTGGAAGTCGAAAGGGATTCCAACGCGGGGATATTGATCTCAACATTGAAATGGCCTGAGTTGGAGATAATTGCGCCGTCTTTCATGGCTTCGAAGTGATGCTTGTCGATCACATTCAGGTCGCCGGTCAGGGTGCAGAAGACATCCCCGATCTTGGCGGCATCCTGCATCGGCATCACCCGGAAGCCATCCATAACGGCTTCCAAAGCCTTCAGCGGGTCAACTTCGGTGACAACCACATCCGAACCCAAACCGCGGGCGCGCTGCGCCAGGCCGCGTCCGCACCAGCCGTAGCCGGCGACGACGAAGGTCTTTCCGGCCAACAAAACATTGGTCGCGCGGATAATACCGTCTAAGGTGGATTGGCCGGTGCCGTAGCGATTGTCAAAGAAATGCTTGGTCATCGCGTCGTTGACAGCGATGATCGGGAAATTCAGCGCTTTGTCAGCGGCCATCGCGCGCAGACGAATGACGCCCGTGGTGGTTTCTTCGGTGCCGCCGATGATATCGTTCAGCAGTTCACGGCGTTCCTTGTGAATGGTGCTGACCAAATCAGCGCCATCGTCCATGGTTAATTGCGGTTTATGGTCGAGGGCCGCCTTCAGATGCTTGTAATACACCTCATTGCTTTCGCCTTTGATGGCAAAAACCGGAATTTCATCGTGAGCGACCAGAGAAGCCGCCACATCGTCCTGAGTTGAAAGCGGGTTTGAGGCAGTTAAAACGACATCCGCACCGCCTGCCTGAAGAGTTTTCATTAAATTGGCTGTTTCAGTGGTGACATGCAAGCAAGCGGATACACGAATACCCTTGAGCGGTTTTTCTTTTTCGAACCGTTCGCGGATAAGGCGCAGCACAGGCATTTCGCGCTCGGCCCAATCAATACGGCGCCGGCCGCCTTCAGCCTGGCTCATATCCTTGACATCATATTTTTCCATTCATCCTCCAACACAAGATCATTAATTACCCAACAAGACGCTTAAAGCATCCTGATCCTCAAATGTATTTCGGTAGCGTTCAACAAACTCAGCTATCGTGTAGGTGTGCGCCTGGGTTCCGCGCTGCTCAAGGCAATACGCTGCCGCCAGTGATCCCATTTTACCGCAGGTCGCGCTGTCCAAACCCAATTGCCAGCCACGCAGAAAGCCGCCGCGGAAGGCATCGCCCACACCGGTCGGATCAACCACCGCCTTTACCGGCGCAACCGGAACCAGCGTTTCTACACCGTTATTTAATATATAAGCGCCTTTTGAACCCAGCGTGATCACCAAAAGTTTGACGATGGATTTCATCTCATCCGCGCTCAAACCGGTGTGCTTCTGCAGCAATTCCCACTCGTACTCATTGACAAACAGGCTGTAAGCGCCTTCAACGCCGCGACGCAATTCATCCCCTTTTACACGGGCAACCTGCTGAGAAGGATCATACAAATATGGCAGGCCGGCCGCTTTGCATTCAGCCACATACCGGTCCATGGCCGCCGGGTCATTCGGTGAAATAACCACCAGATCGGGCCGGCTGCTTTTGTAATCCGCAAGCGAGTAATCACGTGCGAAAGCCATCGCGCCGGTATAAAAACTGCTGATCTGGTTATTAGAGAGGTCCGTGTTCGCAAAGAAGGAGGCTGTGAATACGCCGGGAACCTTTTTTATGTAATCGGTTACCACGCCGTGCTGCGCCAGCCAGGCGGAATATTCATCAATATCTTCGCCGGCCGTGCCGAATACCACGGGATGATCCCCCAGCAAAGCCATGGTATAAGCAATGTTCGGCGCAACGCCTCCGCGCTGGCGTACCATTTGGTCCACCAGAAAGGATAAACTGATTGTGTCGAGATGTTCAGGTACAATTTGATCTTTGAAATAACCCGGAAAGGTCATCAAATAATCATACGCGATCGATCCGGTAATGACTATGGACATGCTGCCATCCTGAGAAAGAATTCCAGGGAAAACGCCCTGTACTTTTACTCAAACCCAGCCTTGCGGGCACAAAAGCGAAAGAATTATACCATAAGCATATTTCAATACTTACGCTGATGTACAGCTAATCGCGCAAAAATTAATTGATTATTAATATCAATATTGATGGATTAGAGGTTGGTGATTTAACACCTGACGATGCCCTTTTTCAACGGGTATAATGCAAAGTATCATGTCAAAAACAACCCACATTCTACTGCTGTGTTTATGTGCTGTACTGCTTTCCGCCTGCGGTTTGAGTGGCAACACAGAGGATAAAACTGGTACTGTTACCCCATCAGCCGAGAATTTTTCACCGACCAGTACGCTGACACCCACGCCTACAGCTACGCCAGAGCCGGAAGCGCGCATTGCACAGGGAGATTTGGCTCTGCTCCAGGGGAACTCGGATGATGCTATTCAGACCTATCGCAGCGCAGCTCTGGCCAGCAGCGACGCCGAAATTCAAGCAGCCGCTTTGTTGGGAATTGCTAAAGCAAATTACGAAAAAGGCGACTACACAACGGCCATCAACACGCTGCAATCCTTAATTCACGAAATGCCGGAAAACAAATCACTCGCCAATGGGTATTATTTTCTGGCTGCTTCCTATGACGCTACCCAGCAATACGCCCTGGCCGCCGAGGCTTATGGAAAATATATCGAATATCAGCCCGGCGTCCTTGATGACTTGATCTACGAATATCAGGGACAGGCATATTTCAACGCCGCCATGTATCCTGAAGCCATCCTTTCCTATCAGAACGCCTTGCAGGCTACCCAAGACGACCCGGGCAGCTATCTGCTCGAAATCGGACAGGCATATAACGCCGCGGGAGATTCTTCTAAAGCCGTCGAATTCTTCTTGCAGGCTTATGACCAGACCAATAACGATTACACCAAAGCAACAGCCAATTTACTGGCCGGCCGGGTGTATATCCAGTTGGGATTCAACGAACAGGCTTTTGCGCGTTTCCAGGATTCGGTTAATAATTTCTGGAAAAGCTATGACGCTTATTCCGGTCTGGTCGAATTGGTTAATTCCAATCAGCCAGTTGATGAACTGCAGCGCGGACTGGTCGATTATTATGCCGGCCAATACGGCTATGCCGCAGAGGCTTTATCCCGCTATCTGACCTCCACGCCAGATCATGACGGCACAGCCCATTATTTCCGTGGGATGGCATTGATTGCTGTCGATGACGCCAACGGCGCAATTTCTGAATGGCAGGCGTTAATTCGGGACCATCCAGCGGACACGTATTACAGTGAAGCCTTCCAGGAGATTGCCTATACGCAGTGGGCATATCTTGAGGATTTTGACAGCGCAGCGGAAACCCTTAAGAACTACGGGGCGCTCAACCCAGGCGCAGACGACGCCGCTGACCGGTTGTATGACGCTGCCCGCATTCTGGAACGGGGCGACCGCCTTACCCCTGCCGCCCAGCTTTGGGAAAGCCTGATCGATCAATATCCCAGTGCCGAGGCCAGCGCGAATGGCCTGTTCATGTCTGGAATTACTTATTACCGCCTCGGTAATTACGAACAGGCAAAGAATGTTTTTCAGCGCAAGTTTGCCCTCGGCACGTCGCCCGAGGAGCAGGCTGCCGCCCTGTTTTGGGTAGGAAAGGCCCAGCAGGCTCTCGGCGACTCAACTTCGGCCACCACATCCTGGAGTCAGGCGTCTGTGCTGGATTCAACCGGTTATTACGGCATCCGCGCCAATGAAATGGTGAATAATTTACCCCTGTTGCATTCTCCGGCTGTCTATGATCTGGGTGTCGATACAGTCACAGAGAAAATCCGCGCCGAAAATTGGCTGAAAGGCACTTTTGCCTTGCCAGACAATACCGATTTCACCGGTCTCGCGGGACTGTCGGATAACGCGCATTTTCAGCGTGGAATGGCGTTGTGGGCCATCGATCATTTCCAGGATGGGCGTAATGAATTTGAAGCCGTGCGTGAGGATATCGCCTCAGACGCGCTGGTAAATTACCGTTTTATGAATGAAATGCTATCAATTGGCGCATACCGGCCGGCTATTTTCTCCGCGCGCCAGATTCTCACTCTGGCCAATATGGATGATAACGACACACTGTCCGCGCCGCTCTATTTCAATTTAGTGCGGTTTGGAGCATATTTCCAGCCCATCGTAGTAGCGGAAGCCAATGAAACCGGCTTCAACCCGCTGTTTATTCTCAGTGTGATGCGCCAGGAGAGCTTCTTTGAACCCTTTGCCGGCTCCAGCGCCGGCGCACGCGGATTAATGCAGATTATGCCCGCTACCGGCGCTGATTTAGCCAGCCGCTACGCCTGGCCGCAAGATTACACCGATGATGATCTCTATAACGCAGCGGTGAGCTTGCGTCTGGGCATCAAATACCTGGCAACCCAGCGAGATTATTTTGGCGGTGATTATTACAAGGCGCTGGCCGCTTACAACGCCGGCCCTGGCAACGCCCAGATCTGGGGGAACATATCCGGCGATGATCCCGACCTCTATTTAGAGATTATCCGCTATGATGAAACCCGCAACTATATTCGCAATATTGTCGAATTTATGGATCTCTATCGCCGGGTTTACGAACGCAACTAAGCAGTTGCGCATGCGAGGATTAAAAAACGGAGCCGGCGAAAACAATCGCCAGCTCCGTTGGATTTATAACAGTCTTGCAGTTACAGCAGCAAACGCAGCGGATTTTCGAGGAATTCGCCTACCGCCTGCATGAAGCGCGCCGCTTCAGCGCCATCCGTAACGCGGTGATCAGCCGAAATGGTGGCTTTCAAGCGCGTGCCCACCTTGATCTCACCATTCTCAACAACCGGGACCTGCTTGACAGAGCCAACCGCCAGAATCGCCGCTTCAGGCGGGTTGATAATGGCAATGAAGTCTTCCACATCGTACATACCCAGGTTGCTGATCGAGAAAGTCGAGCCTTCGATATCTTCGGTGCGCACTTTACCGGCGCGCGCCCGCGCGACCATTTCTTTCACTTCCTGAGAAATCACGCGCAGCGGTTTTTGATCAGCATCCTTGCTGACAATCGTCATCAGGCCGCTGTCCATCGCTACGGCAACGCCTACATTGACATGCCCGTGCCGCACAATTTCGGTCCCGGCCAGCGAGGCATTTATTCCAGGGAACTGCCGCAGTGCCAGGGCAACCGCCTTGACGATAAAGTCATTGACCGAGAGTTTTTGATCATCCGGCAACTGAGCATTAACGTCTTTGCGCATTTTCATCACCGGCGCGGCATTGAATTCATGCGTCACATAGAAATGCGGTACCTGAGTTTTAGAGTCGACCATCCGTTTGCCGATGATCGTGCGCAATTTATCCATCGGGATATGTTCATCAGCCGGCACAGGCGCTCCAGGCACCCAATTGACAGCCGGCGTTTTGCTAGCCGCGGCGGGGGCGGCCGGCGCAGCGCTGACAGGCTTGGCAGCTACCGGAGCAGAGGAAAGAGCCGCTTCCACATCCCGCTTGATGATCCGCCCGCCTGGGCCGGTCCCGCTCAAATTTGTCAGGCTCACATTTTGTTCTTGAGCCATATGCCGGGCGACTGGTGACGCTTTTACCCGGCCGCCGTCCAAAACAGCGGACGGAGCGGCTGGAGCGCTTTCACCGGCGGCTGGCTGGCTGGCCGCCGGTTCAGCCGCAGGAGCGCCCGTACTTTCCGCCTGGGGCAGATCTTTAACTTCTTCCCCTGGGGCCGCTACGATGGCAATGGGGGTGCCTACAGGGACGATATCACCCTCTTTGACCAGATGTTTATAAAGGATACCCTCAGCGCTTGATTCAACCTCAACGGTTGCTTTATCTGTCTCAATTTCAGCCAGGACTGCACCTTTGGTAATTTCCTGTCCTTCAGTAATTACCCAATGAACCAGGGTACCTTCAGCCATATCAAAGCCGAGTTTCGGCATAGAGATTGTTTCAGCCATTAGAGCACCTCCTTGACCGCCGTAACCACATCTTCGACTTTTGGCAGAGCAGCCTGCTCCAGCGTACGGTTATACGGCAGCGGTACTTCCGCCTGTGCAACGCGCTTGATCGGCGCATCGACATAATCGAAAGCTTCTTCATAAATGCGGGCAGAAACCTCAGAACCAACCCCGAATGATTTCCAGCCCTCTTCAACAATGACGGCCCGATTGGTCTTTTTGAAGGATTCAAGCACTGGGTCCATGTCTAACGGCCGCAGAGACCGCAAATCAACAATCTCAGCTTCAATGCCTTCTTTGGCCAGCTGGTCAGCCGCTTTGAGCGAAATCTCCAGCATTTTACTGTAGGTGACAATCGTCACGTCTTTGCCCGGCCGCTGAACCGTCGATTTTCCGATCGGAACGATATAATCGCCTTCTGGAACTTCACCGCGCGTCTGGTATAAAGTGGCGTGCTCGATGAATAAAATCGGGTCCTGACTGCGAATAGCTGCCTTGAGCAGGCCTTTCGCGTCCGCCGGTGTACCCGGGGCAACCACCTTCAACCCTGGGAAATGCGCAAAAATCGCGTCCGGAGTTTGTGAATGGGTAGCGCCTAATTGACGGCCGCCGCCAGAAACGGTGCGGATCACCATGGGGACCATCATTTGTCCGTTGAACATGGCGTGCATCTTGGCTGCCTGGTTGACGATATGATCCATCGCAGAAAAGGCGAAATTGATCGTCATCAATTCAGCTACCGGCCGCAGTCCGGTCATCGCCGCGCCGACACCGGCGCCAATAATCGCGGCTTCTGAAATCGGAGTATCGCGTACGCGCTCCGGGCCAAAGTGATCGTAAAACCCTTTTGTGACCGCGTACGTCCCGCCCCAAACCCCTACTTCTTCACCCATGATGAATACGGAGGGGTCTCGTTCCATTTCTTCCCATAATGCCTGGGAAATTGCTTCACGCATTGTTATTCTAGCCATCGTACCACCCTCCCGTCTTATTCTTCTACGTAGATATTTTTGAACAGCTCATCGAGCGCCGGTTCCGGGCTGGCTTCAGCAAATTGCACAGCCTCTTCAACCTCAGCTTCAGCCGATTTGATAACTTCGTCCAAATCAGCTTCAGAAGCAATTTTCTGCTCAATCAGGTAGCGGTGGTAGATCCCAATCGGATCACTCTCTTCAAAGCGGCGCACCTCATCGTGTGAACGATAGCGTTCCGGGTCGCCCATCGAATGCCCGCGGAAGCGGTAGGTGTTAATTTCCAAAAATTGCGGACCGCTTCCAGCGCGGATCTCTTCAATAACCCGTCCGGCAGCCTCGCGGACTTTCAACAAGTCCATGCCATCCACACTTTCATTCTTCATGCCATAACCGCTGGCTTTTTGGCGCATTTCTGAAACAGCCGAAGCGCGGTCCACTGCGGTTCCCATGCCATATTGGTTGTTTTCACAAACCCACAGCACCGGAAGATTCCAGACTTTAGATAAATTCAAGGCTTCGTGAAAGTAACCAATATTGGTGGCGCCATCGCCGAACATGCAAATGGTTACTCCGTCTCGTTTGGCGTAATGATCGCCTAAAGCTAAACCAGCCGCAATCGGCAGGTGCGCCCCAACAATCGCATGTCCGCCCCAATAATTCTTGGTCACGTCCGCAATATGCATTGAGCCGCCCTTGCCCCCGGTTGAACCTGTGGCTTTGCCCAGCAACTCAGCGATCACGCTTTTTGCAGAAATACCGCAATTTACCGCCACACCATGATCACGATAAGCAGTGATCACCCGATCCTGCGGCTTGCGCATGGAAATCAGTCCCGTGCTGACCGCTTCTTGCCCAATGTATAGGTGCAAGAAACCGCCAATTTTCCCCTGCTGATACAACTCCGCGGCGCGTTCTTCCATTCGGCGGATGACGACCATCTGGTGTAACAGATCAAGATAATCTCGCTTCTCCATTGAGGAGGTCCTCCTTGACAATCATAAACCGGCCTGACCGGCTTGAAATTCCACCCAAATCGATAACTTTGGTTCACAACCATTATACCGATTTTTTCGGTGTGTACATTTTTCAGGTGCAACTATTCCGCAGCAAAACACAAGAGCAGACCCAGGTGTGCCCTTGCCGGTTTGTCGATCGATACTCAATATTCCGCCCCAAGTGCTCTTTACGGGTAGTTCAGGCTGGCTTGTTGCATCAATCACATCCCGTTTTTCATAGCCAAATAATACCACTATTTAGATAATTTTTATAGGGTATATTATAAATATTCTATTAGAGTTTTTTGATATTGAATTAATCTTTGCTGATTAAATTCTTCTGAGCCGGGACGGCAAACATCCGGTCACCAAACAGGCGGTAAACCACAAACCAGACCAGCGCAGCCGCAGTAATAATCGCCAGGAAGAGCCAGGTATTGCCGACCGGCCCCGAAAGGAACATCAGTTGCTTTTGCTCAAAAACAATATAACCGATCAGGAAAACCAGCGTGAGCAAACTGACAGCCAGATTTAGAATGAAACGTCCTTTTCCCCCTGCCCGTTTTTCCAAAAGTTCACGATATTGTTTGTCTGCCAATATCCTCACGAGCTCAAACAATATAATGCCGGTCATGGTCACAACAATCGAGAACGGAAAGACAAACCAGGACATATGCAATGGATCCAGCGCGCTCCAAACCAGAACGGCTAAAAACGCAAAGGTGACCAGCATCTGCGCGATCACCGGACTTTGACTGTCAGGGTTGGTTTTAGCCATCCATTCCGGTGCTAAGCCCGCAGACGCCCAATGGAGCACCAGTTTGCCCGTCATCAGCAGCAGCGGGATTAAGATAACCAAGAAGCCGAATATCCACGTCAGCGTGGACAGAACGACCCAGAATGGATTACTCTGAATAATTGCCAAATAATAGGGAAGCCAGGGCAGCACAAAGCTATTAACCGGAATAGTGAATACCTGGATGTAGCTTTCCGCTGCCAAAAACTGCCCGGGAATCATCCGGACAATTAAAAAGATTTCAGCAAGCATAAGCACAGCGTTGAATCCGAAAGCCAATCCGAGCAGCCGCCAGCGATGCGTATCTTTTGAATGAACCGGCTGAAAATCCTGGTTGAAAACCGAGAATATTTGATAGCCAAAAAACAGAAAAACACTTCCGGCAAGGCCAATTACCAGCGCAACGGCGGCTGAAGGCGACTGAAAGACCATTCCCGCAGTCAATGCCTGATTAATATGGTCACTATAAGAACCGGAACCGATCATCTCATTAAACCGCACATGATAGCTCTCCGGCGCGAATAAGATGCTTTCCGCGATCGGAATAGCTAATGCCAGAAAGTTTAAAATAGCTGCCGCAATGAGGCTGCGCTGCAGCCATTTTCGGCCTAAGATGGTTATAAAGAAAGCAATGACCACGCAAACAGCGCTAATCACAATCAATTGTGAAGCGTCACCAGCCAACTGTCCAGAGGAATAAAAAGTCAGGTTTCCGCCGGAAAACTGCATCACGCTGATAAAATCTGGCAGCAAAGTTCTGGTGAAATAATCCAAATACTGTCCGGCAAACATGATCATGCTGGCAAACAAAAGCGCCTGAAAGATGAAACCCAGCCAGGCGAATTTTCCGTATGATTTCAAGTTCAGCACGTCGAACCAGGGAATTATCGTTATCCAGACCAGGCTGAGGAGTGCGCCGCTGAGAACAGCCAGAAGAATGACAGTGATTAGATTAATACCTGGAAAAACGCCGGGGACAATCCCGATCAGATATTGCAGCGCGCTGACACTGCCGATTGAAAGAAACACCAACGCCGCTCGTGCCAAAGGGCTGAGCAGGTTAATTGGCTGACGGTCATTCGACTGAGATTGCGAGTTCGGAGTATCCAGGGATGAATGAAATTCAGGCAAAGTGAATCCTTCCAATCCAGCGGCGAGAATGGCTGCACAAAAATACAGGTAAAAAAGATTATACCAACGCGAATTCTCAGGAACCTTTCAAAAGCGCAAAGGGCGCTCATGTGCGCTGCAGAACGAACCCGGCGTATTAACACCCATCCTTATTTAAAAGCACGCGCCTCTATTTTCCTTTCGGTCTTGCGCAAAACAAAAACCGGGCTGGAAAATCCAACCCGGTTTTCAATAGTTCAGAATAAACGATTAGGCAGCGTGCTTCAGGGCGGCGTGCGCGGCAGCCAGACGGGCAACCGGGACACGGAACGGAGAGCAGCTGACGTAGTTATTGCCAACCATATGGCAGAATTCCACAGAAGCGGGATCGCCGCCGTGCTCACCACAGATACCCACTTCCAGAGCCGGGCGCGTGGCGCGGCCGTCCGAAACGGCCAGCTGCATCAAACGTCCGACGCCATCACGATCAATAGTCTGGAACGGATTCTTGGGCAGAATGCCGCTTTCAACATACTTGGTCAAGAAGCTGCGTTCGGCGTCGTCACGGCTGTAGCCAAAGGTCATCTGGGTCAAGTCGTTGGTACCGAAGGAGAAGAATTCAGCGACGCCGGCGATTTCGCTGGCGGTGACAGCCGCGCGCGGGATTTCAATCATGGTGCCGAACTTGTAGGTGAATTCAACGTTCTTCTCGGTCATAACCGCTTTGGCGATTTCCACCAGGCGCGGCTGGATGACTTTGAGCTCGTTGATATGGCCGGTCAACGGGATCATCACTTCCGGTTTCACCACAACACCCTTCAGGGCGCAGTTGGCGGCGGCTTCGAAGATCGCGCGTACCTGCATCTCAACGATTTCGGGCATAACAATGCTCAGGCGGACGCCGCGCAGACCCATCATTGGGTTGCTTTCGTGCATTTTCTCAACAGCCTGGAGCATTTCTTCGAGGGCTACAACTTCTTTCGATTCACCCTTGCCCAAAACATATCCGGCCATGCCTTCAATGCGTTTGGTAATGATCTGTTCTTCCAGATCTTCAGCAGCCGGCAAGAACTCATGCAGCGGCGGGTCGATCAAGCGGATGATGACCGGCAGACCATCCATAGCGGTGAACAAACCTTCAAAGTCAGCCCGCTGGAACGGCAGCAATTCATCCAGGGCAGCTTTGCGGTCTTCACTGGTCTTGGCCAGGATCATGCGCTGGACAATCGGCAGGCGGACCTGCTCGAAGAACATATGTTCGGTGCGGCACAGGCCAATACCCTTGGCGCCGTAAGCGCGGGCGCGCTGAGCATCTTTCGGGTAATCCGCATTGGCCCAAACCTGCAAACCGGTTTCGGGCGAATTATTGACGCTCTTGCGAATACCGGGGGTAGCGCAGATTTCGTCAGCCCAATTGAGCAGGGTTAACAGGTCGGTCTGTTCTTCCAAAGACGGGGCAGTCATGCTCAATTTATCGGTGAAAACTTCACCCGTACCACCATCCAGGGAAATCCATTCGCCTTCGCGCACGACCACATCGCCGACTTCCATCAAGCGTTTGTCAAGGTCGATATGAATGGCAGAAGCGCCCACGACACAGGGGACACCGAACTGGCGCGCAACCACTGCGGCATGCGAGGTCGCGCCGCCTTCACTGGTGAGGATACCCTTAGCAGCCAGCATACCATGCACATCATCCGGTTTGGTGAAAGGCCGCACCATGATGACGTCCTGTTTTTCTTCTTTGTGCATCTTCTCGGCTTTATCAGCATCGAAGTACACCTGACCAACCGCAGCGCCCGGAGAAGCGTTCACACCGGTGGCAATCATGCGGCCGTTCTTCTTGGCGCCCTTGATGGTTTCAGCGTCGAATTGCGGGTGCAGCAGCGTATCCACATTTTCAGGAGATACACGCTTGACGGCTTCTTTCTTGTCGATCAGGCCTTCGCCGACCATATCAACAGCGATCTTGACAGCCGCGCGCGCGGTGCGTTTACCATTGCGGGTCTGCAGCATGTACAGCTTGCCGGCTTCAATGGTGAACTCAACATCCTGCATATCGTGATAGTGTTTTTCCAGTTTTGCAACAATATCGATGAACTGGTTATAAGCTTCAGGAAGCTCTTTAGCCATATTTTCGATTTTCTGCGTGTTGCGGATACCGGCAACCACATCTTCGCCCTGCGCATTCAGCAGGTATTCACCGAAGAGTTTGCGCTCGCCAGTCGATGGGTTGCGGGTGAAAGCCACACCGGTGCCAGATTCATTGCCGGTATTGCCGAAGACCATGGTCACGATATTGACGGCCGTTCCCAGATCGTCAGCGATATTGGTGGCGCGGCGGTAATCAATAGCGCGTTTGCCATTCCAGGATTTGAAAACCGCTTCGGTTGCCAGGCGCATCTGATCGTACGGATCATCCGGGAAAGCTTTGCCGGTTTCTTTGAGGACCACGGATTTGAACATGGTCATCAATTTCTTCAGGTCTTCAGCGTTCAGGTCAGTATCGGATTTAGCGCCTTTGGAGCGTTTATATTCATCCAGTACGTCTTCGAAAGCTTCGTCGCGAATGCCGAGCACAACTGAGCCAAACATCTGGATCAGGCGGCGATAAGCATCGAACACGAAGCGTTCATTTTTGGTCAGGGTGATCATCGCCGCAGCGGTTTCATCATTCAGACCAATGTTCAGCACGGTGTCCATCATCCCCGGCATGGAGAATTTTGCGCCGGAGCGGCAGGAAACCAGCAAAGGATTAACTTTTCCGCCGAACTCCTTACCGGAGGCTTTCTCAACGTCTTTCATCGCTTTCAGCATCTCATCCCACATACCTTCGGGGAATTTTCCGCCTTCAGCCAGGTAAGCGTTGCAGGCTTCGGTTGTTACGGTAAATCCGGGAGGCACGGGCACACCCAGGCGGGCCATATCGGCCAGGTTCGCACCTTTACCGCCGAGCAAACCGCGTACGCTTTCCCAATCACCACCTACGTACTTTTCTGCTTGATCAATTTCGTGGAATAAATACACCCACTTTTTCATACGTTAGAACCTCCTGAAAAATGATAGCGCTATCCCTGATTATGGGTTTATTGATTTAGGCATCAAACGTCCGATTTTACCATAAAGGTCGATGCATGCTTTCCTTGAGCGGTTTAAAAAAAAGCCAACCCAATAGTAATGTCAAATCACTATCTGTTGGCCGTCTTTCTGATGTTTAACCATACAGTTTTGGGTATTCACCATGAGGTAGTAATCAGCCGCCCGGAAATTGTTTTGCCAATCGATCCCTGTGAATCAGCATTTATGGCGTATGAAGGACGTAAGATTTTCCTACATAATACAATTTACCGCATTCTTATTGTAACCGATTTTACCGTTTTTTACCGCATCAATCAGGATAAAAACACGAGAAAAGCGTTCACCGCTCCGTCCACTTGAACCAGAATTAATTTCACAGGCTGTAATGTAACTGCAAGGCCAGGCTTGCCATATGTGCGAGATAATGATCCTAGTTAAATTAGAGGAGGTTTTTCATGAATATCCTGGTCATTGACGATGACCCTGCTATGACCGAGTTACTAAAAATATTATTACAGACAACATCCGCCCAGGTAATTTCCGCACACTCTGGGAAAGAGGGGATCACGATCACCAGGCAATTAAAGCCAGATATTGTTGTTCTTGATTTAATGATGCCAGAAATGGATGGTTGGCAAGTTTGTGATTCGATTCGAAAATTCAGTGAAGTGCCGATTTTAGTATTATCTGCTTTAGATCATCCCGGTATGGTTGCGGCTGCTCTGGATGCAGGCGCAGATGATTATTTAATAAAACCAGTCTCAAGCGGAATGTTAATTGCCCATCTGCAGAATTTACTCAAACGATCACATTCATTTCAACAACTGACGCAGGCTGCGCCCCTGGCCTGAAAACCTTCGTGCTCTTCACAACAACTCGTATTAATTTAAAAACATCCGCCTGACTTGTAGTAGAATCAAACCGTCAGGTATGGATGAATTTTAATCATTCCATTACGAACAGCTTTCCCTCAAAAATGATCATTTTTTTGGAGTATTCTCGTGCAAACTTGTTCTCGTTGCAACACTCAATCGACCGATTTGGTCACAACCTGCCCTAGCTGCGGAGCGGACTTAACGATTTATTCAACCTCTGCAGTTGCCCTCAAGCAATTGCAGGACAATCCGCGTGTAAAAGATGTTCGTCTGGTTGTGGCAGCCAACGCCTGCCCGGTATGCAAAGAAGCCGCCGGAACGTATGCCAAGAATAGCGCTCCTGCGCTGCCCATTGAAGGCTGCTCGGATCCGCAAGGATGCCGTTGTTTCTACGAACCGATGCTTTTAGAGATTTTCCCCTAAACTTAACATCCGCCAGCAGAACAGATCAATTGCAAAATAGCTTCGGCGGTTTTCTTTGGCGCTTCCATCATCGGCATATGTCCAGCGCCAGCCACCTGAACCAGCCAGCCTTTTGACAGCAATTGAACAATGGTTTCAGCTTTGTTAAGCGGAATAATTTGATCCTCACTCCCCGCCAGGACCAGAGTGGGGATTTTTATTCCCGGCAGCCAGGCCGAAGCATCCGGGCGTTCCGCCATCGCTTTCAGCGATGCGCTCGCGGTTTCAGGCCGGGTCGCCATCATGATTTCATTGATTTGCGGGTACAGCGCGCTGTCATGGGTTAGTTTTTCAGCCATTCCGGCAGCGACCACGCCAATGCCTTTTTTTAACACCTTGCGCGCCTGAACCAGACGCGCCTGACGTTTTTCTGGGTTATCGTCCTCAGCCTGTGATGCAATCAGCCCCAAACCGGCCAGACGATGCGGATAAGCATGGGCAAATGCCAGGGCGGCATACCCGCCCATAGAATGGCCTAGCAGGATTACTTTTTCCAGCGCCATCCGATCCAATAATTGGCGAAGATCCTCTGCGTACAGGCGCATACTGTGCGCCGCTTTTCCATCCGGCGATTTCCCATAACCGCGCAAATCCGGCAAAATCACCCGTGCTTTTTCGGCGATATACGGACGCACCGGTTCCCATATTTTCCGATTTAGGGGGAAGCCGTGCAGCAGAACCACCGGAATCCCCTGACCGGATTCTTCATACGCAAGTTCAACAGGTTCAAGTTCCATGACGCGGTATCCTTTCTTAAATTTCGGAAATTGCGGAATGCTCCGGTTTTTTTACGAGAAGAATGGCATACCAATTCTACTCAGAGGATCGGCGGATGATTTCTTCTGCCAGATGCAGCGCCTGCGATTGGGTCTCAATCTGCCCGGCGGCTTGTGCTTCGCGGATCGTTTCTAACAACTCACCAACCAGCGGGCCTGGCTGAAGAGCGAACCGGCCCATCAGGTCATTTCCGTTGATCAGCCTGGGCGGGTCCACTACGGAACTCTTTTCCTCGAACCAGGCTGTCAGCAGTCTGCGGCAGATGGTTAATTCTCGCTCCCAGTTAGCCTGATTAATTGTAACACCTTCACGGCCGATCACATCTGCCAGTGACAATAAACAAATATCCACCCCGGCGTCACCGCTGTCGCGGAAATAGTGATAGATGCTGCGCCGGCTGACCTCACTGGCGGCTTTAGCCAGATGGTGAACGCGCATATGCTGCTTGACCAGGGTTGTGAGGTAACTGATTTCAGGTGTTGAAAGCGCGAAGCGCTGGCCGATTTTCTCAATCATAACCGCACCCGCCCCATCATGTCCATAAAAATGGTTATTCCCTTGCGCGTCAATCATCGCTTTCTCGGGTTTCGCTGCATCATGGAATAATGCGCCAAAGAATAACAGGCTGCGGCGTGAACGCCCCGGACACAACGGGGTGGCAAAATGCTCCGCGAACGAAATCCGAAAACGCCCCAATTGATTGACAGCCATACCCATCAACAAGCTGCTGCCCTTTTCTTCAAGGTACGGCTCTACCAGAGCGTCATATAACTGAGCCAGCCCGTCAACCACGCGCAGGGTATGCTCGAACACATCATATAAATGCGGCTTGGATTGCTCCAGGCCACGCAGCGGGGTTAATTCAGGAAATAGCCGGTCCAAAATACCCAGCTGATCCAAAACCTTCAAGGGGCGGATCGGATTGGCGCTTTCGAATATTTTGAAAATCTCATCCCGGCAGCGTTCCGCTGAGGGTTGATTCAGGAAGGGAATGGCAGCTTTTAATGCCTGGCGGGTGGCAGGTTCCATCCGCAGACTGTACCGGTCCGCAAAGCGCACCGCCCGCAGCACGCGCAGGGGATCATCCTCAAAGGACTGCTCGGAACACATCCGCAGGCTATGCTGGGTCAGGTCCCGCGCCCCGCCGCATGGGTCGATCAGCCGTTCTGTTTGTTCAAGGTCAAGCGCAATCGCGTTCAGCGAAAAATCGCGCAGGCGCAGATCCTCTTCAATTTTCGTTCCGCGCAAGGCAGAAAAATCCAGAAAAAGTTCGCTATTCTCAGCGTCCCGCCAGATCACACGCGCCACCTGACGTTGGTCATCCAGCATATAAAAGGCCCCGCCAAGTCGATCCGCCGCCGTTCGAGCAAGCTGCCTGATATTGCCTGACGCGACAAAATCCAGGTCATGACTGACGCGGCCAAGCAGCATATCCCGCACCGCACCGCCCACCAAGTACACCTTTTGATTGGCGGTTTTCAAGTCACGGATCGTATGCAATACGTCCGTACGGGGGATGATATAAGCAGGTTGACTTTCCATGAAATTATTCGGGTTTGTACTTGGTTTCGTCCACTACCCCAATAAAGGGTAAATTACGGTAAAGATCATCCAGGTCCAGTCCATACCCAAAAACAAATTTGTTCGGAATTGAAAAGCCAACATACCGGACGGGGACATACACCTCGCGCCGTTCAGCTTTATCGAGCAAAGTACAAACGGTCAGACTATGCGGATGGCGCGCCGAAAGCAAATCTATGACTGAAGCTAATGTCCGGCCACTATCGATAATATCCTCAACGATGACGACATCCTTGTCATGGATATTTACATTTAAATCCAGGCTAATGCGCACCTGACCGGTGGTTTCACGCTGACCGGCGCCATACGATGAAACCGCCATAAATTCGACGCCATGCGGCACCGTAATTTGCCGCATCAAGTCAGTCAGAAACATTACCCCGCCTCGCAAAATGCAGACGAGAATCAGGTCATTAGAATTATTAAAATCTTTACTGATTTGCGCGCCCAACTCCCTGATGCGAGACTGTAAAACGTCTGCCGGAATTAGTACTTCAGATAAAAACTCGTGATAATCACGCATGCTTTAACCTCGCGGAACTTCATGATGCTGCCGGCAGCGCGCCTCATACATTTCGGCCGCACCAACAATAATCACCGGGTCATCAAAATGAGCGGGAGCGCCGTTCACCAGCCGTTGTGTCCGGCAGGCCACCTCTCCGCAAACCATACAAATCGCTTGCAGTTTATCGACGCGTTCAGCAATCGCCATTAGCGCCGGCATGCAGCCGAACGGCTCGCCGCGGAAATCCGTATCCAGGCCGGCCGCGATCACGCGAATTCCTTTGTAGGCCAGCATCTGCACAATTTCAACGATTTCCGGTTCAAAAAATTGCGCTTCATCAATAGCGACGACCGTTGTCTGAGGCTGAATAGCGTCCAGAATCTGCGCAATCTTCTCTAGTGGTTGAGCGACAAAATCATTACCGGCATGTGAGGTGATTTTTTCAACCTGGTAGCGGTTGTCAATAATGGGTTTGAATACCTGCACTGTCTGCTTGGCAATGGTTGCCCTGCGCAGCCTTCGGATCATTTCATCCGTTTTGCCGCTGAACATTGAGCCAGTAATCACCTCAACTGATCCGTTATGATGCCTCATATCTTCCTCTCATCTTGCGTGATGCCCCGATTTTACCCTATCTTCCCTTTACCGGGGGTGCCGAACTGTCTGCCAGCCTGCGGCGCAAGCCAGGCAAAATAAAAACAGGCAAGCTGTTGAGCCTGCCTGTTTTTAAGTTTTCCTGTATTAATTAGACGACAATTTCGTCCGCAGCCGAGGGCAGATCATAGCCCAATTGGCGCAGGCGTTTCTTGAGGTCAATCAATGATTTGCGGCCGAAACCTTCAATGTCGAGAACGACAGCTTCGCCTTCAGCCAATTTTTCAATTAACTGACCGGCAGTAGTGATGCCAGCTTTGGCCAGTGCATCTACCGGGCGGGAACCGATGCCGAGCTCGGAAATCGGGCGGTCCGGGGAAGTGCGGGCAGATTCGCGGGTTTTCTTGGCGTCCGCGAAATCCTGGCGAGCCTGCAAACGCTTGTAGAAGCGATCTACCTGGCCTTCCATATCCAGAATACGCTGCTGCTGACCGGTAAAGAAAGGATGGCACTTTGAGCAAACTTCGGTGCGGATCTCTTTACGAGTCGAACCGGTTTTCCAGGTGTTGCCGCATGCGCATGTCACAGTCGCTTCGGGGTAATAAGTGGGGTGAATACCCTGCTTCATCTTGTATGTACCTTCTTTCGCAAAAATACCTTGCCTACGTCCTGCCTGTGCGGCGGACGGGTGCAAAGGCGCAAAATACTGATTAAGCTTCTACCGGCACAACGTTTACCCGTTTGCGGCCATCCGGCAGGGTTTCAAAAGCAACCACACCATTTGCCGTGGCAAACAACGTATCGTCTTTACCAATACCAACATTTACACCGGGTTTAATCCGCGTGCCGCGCTGGCGAACGAGGATGTTACCAGAGAGAACAGCCTGGCCGGCGTAGCGTTTTACGCCAAGGCGCTGCGAATTACTATCACGTCCGTTGCGGCTTGAACCGCCACCTTTTTTATGTGCCATTGTTCTTACTCCACTGTAATAGATTCGATCTTAAGCCGGGTGTACTGCTGGCGATGACCAGTTTTAACACGGATGCGTTTCTTGGGGCGATATTTGAAGACAATCACCTTGGGGCCTTTGACATGGCCTTCAACTTTGACCTTGACGCTGGCGCCTTTGACAACCGGGGTACCGACTTTGATCGTGTCGCCATCCACGTACAGCATGACGGCATCTAAAGTAATTTCATCACCGGCCTGAACCTGAAGCAAATCCACTTCAATGGACAGACCCTCGACGGCCTTGTATTGCTTGCCGCCACTTTCTACAATCGCATACTTCATCCTCGTCTCCAATCTTCACTTCGCCATACCGCCCGCGCACAATGGGTCACGCCGGCCTATGGGGAAGTTGGGGAAATCCTTCCGGCTATGGGCCGGAAGCACAGCGGAATGAATTATACAGGCTCCCCGATTGAATGTCAACAGGCAAATTTAGGCAAATTGGATACTTCAATATGTTTTCACACTATTGCGCCAGCCAATTTCTTTCAGCTTAACCAGCCTTCAGAAAAGTCCAGCCGCTTTCGAGCAGGCAGTTCAGCGCATACCTCCGCAAGTATCGCCAGATCGCGAAAGCCAATCAGGTGACTGAGACAACCGGCCCGGCAATCTGCCGCACCGAATCCCGGAATCGGGTACAGGGATCCGCCGCTTGCACCAGCGCTTTGCGTCCAGGCACATTCCAGGCGTTCACCGACGGCGCACACACATCCCAATGGCTTCAGCGCAGGCCGCAGGTAATCCAGATGCCAGTGCGGGCGGTTTGGCAGGCTCAGGTGGTGCGTCACGCGGGCCGCAATTCCGCCGGCGCCGAAAGCGCTGCCGCAATACAGCAAAACCAGAGGAGCATCAATGCGATAACTGCCCAGCTTTCCAATTACAATCGGATCTGCCGCTTTTATCAGCTCAAAAATCAGAGCGTAAGAACCGGCCGCCTTAGGCAGGCGTTTACTCCAGGGAAATTGATCGGAAACCAAGGCGTAGTCAGTCACGCCACCATTCTACCGCATTCCGCCATCCCAGGCTCGCAGGGACTGCCTGTGAGGCTCACTTAAGCTCATAGCGGACAGCCGGCCGGCTGTCCGCTATGACTGCCTTAATCCATTAATCCGCTCAGGCTTTGGCGATACCGATTTTTACATTCTCGCCATCAAACTGATCTTCCACAACCGGCATGTCTGCCTCGGGATCAGCATTAACCACCTTGACGGTCAGGGTTTCACCCTGGATATACTCCTGGTTAGCGAATACAGCGGCGGTAATTTGGGCTGACCCAGTAAAGTAAAGCGTGATCCGGTCGCTGATCTCAAAATCCGCCTGTTTGCGCAAATCCTGGACACGGCGGACGAATTCACGCGCCAGTCCTTCATGGACCAGTTCAGGCGTCAGCTCGGTAACCAGCGCAGCCATCAGCGCGCCTTCATTGGCTACCGCGAAGCCCTCACGCGCCAACGCGCGCACTTCAACCTCATCCGGCAATATTTCATACGTTTCGCCATCCACAACGACCTGCAGTGTATCGCCGCTCAGCAAAGTCCGCGCGGCTTCTTCAGCATCCAGCGCCAGCAGTGCTTTGCGCAGCGCCGGGAAGCGGCTGCCGTATTTCTGGCCGAGCTGCTTGGGCAGCGGATTGAGCGAATAGGATACTGCTTCCGTTGCGTGGTCTAGAGTGCGCACCGTTTTAACGTTCAGTTCATCGGCCAGAATATCCGCGTAGGCCGCCACTACCTGCCGCTCTTCCGCATTGCGCACCGCGAAGGCCGCTTCAGCCAATGGCTGGCGCACTTTGCGATTGGCCTTGTTACGGGCTGCGTGCCCCACCGAAGCCAGGCGCATCACCAGGTCCATCTCGCGGTTCAGATTCTCATTGATGACGGTTGCATCAAATTTCGGCCAGGAATCCAGGTGCACTGATTCAACCGCATCCGGATTCATACCGCGCACCAGGTTCTGATAAAGATCCTCCGCCATAAACGGCATGCTGGGCGCAAGCAATTTGCTCAGTGTCACCAGCGCTTCATACAAAGTAGCATAGGCCGCCTGCTTATCCGCATCCGACTCACTCTTCCAGAAACGGCGGCGGGAGCGGCGCAAATACCAGTTGGAAAGCTGATCGACAAAGGTCTCGACCGGGCGCGTTGCGCCCAGTACGTCATAAGTTTCCATTGCCTGGGTTACATCGCGCACCAGGGTATGCAGTCTTGACCGCAGCCATTGATCCAGATCACTGTATTCAGGCGTTACCGCCGAATCGGGCGTCCAGCCATCCAGGTTGGCATAAGTGACAAAGAAGGAATAGGTATTCCATAAAGTCAGCGTAAAGCTGCGCACCACATCCGCCACCAGGTCAGCTGAAAAACGGCGTTCCTGTCCCGGAGGGCTGGCGGTGTAAAGGTACCAGCGCATGGCGTCAGCCCCGTTCTGGTTGATGACTTCCCACGGGTTGACTACATTGCCGCGTGACTTGGACATTTTCTGTCCATCGCCGTCCAGGATCAGGCCCAGGCAAATCACATTCTTGAACGCCACCTCATCGTTAAGCAGCGTGCTGATGGCATGCAATGAGTAGAACCAGCCACGCGTCTGGTCAACTGCTTCGCAGATGTAGTCCGCCGGGTAATGAGTCTTGAACTCATCAACGTTTTCGAAGGGATAATGCCATTGAGCATACGGCATCGAACCCGAATCAAACCAGACATCGATCAACTCAGGAACACGTTTCATCTTGCCGCCGCAATCCGGGCAGGCATAGGTGATTTGATCCACATAGGGGCGATGCTGATCCATGCCGGTCAGGTCGCGGCCGGTCTTCTGTGAAAGTTCAGCTACCGAGCCGATGCATTCCTGATGCTTGCACTCCTCACATTGCCAGACGGGCAATGGGGTACCCCAATACCGTTCCCGGCCAAGCGCCCAGTCAATATTATTGGCCAGCCAGTTGCCAAAGCGGCCATTCTTGATGTGCCCCGGATACCAGTTGATCTTTTCATTGAGGGCGACCAAACGATCTTTATACGCGCTGGTGCGGATATACCAGGTCGCGCGCGCATAATACAACAGCGGCGTGCCGCAGCGCCAGCAGAATGGATACGTGTGGGTGATTTTCCCTGAATCGTACAGCAAGCCGCGATTTTTCAAATCGGTCATGATGAACGGATCAGCTTCTTTCACAAACATGCCTGCCCACGGACCGATTTCATCCATAAAGGTTCCGTCCGCCTTGACCGTCATGATCATCGGCAAATTGTTTTCACTGGCCACATTCATGTCTTCCGCACCGAAAGCCGGCGCAATGTGCACCAACCCGGTACCATCCTCGGTGGTCACATACTCACCCATCACCACATAATGAGCTGGCTTCTCCGGCGGAATGTACGTGAACAGCGGTTTATAGCGCTTGCCTTTCAGGGACTTGCCTTTGGCTTTACCCAGCACCTTCACAGGCTGATCACCAAAGACTTTGTCAAGCAGCGCTTCAGCCAGAATCAACTTTTCCTTGCCGCCATCTTCGGTTTCCCGTTCTACGGTCACGTAATCCACATCTGGATGAGCCGCCACTGCCACATTAGCCGGTAATGTCCAGGGAGTCGTCGTCCAGACCAACAGCGAAGTGCCGGGTTCGTCCACCAACGGCATGCGGATAAAAATGGAAGGATCGGTAGCCTCTTTGTAGCCCAAGGCCACTTCATGATCAGAAAGCGGTGTGCCGCAGCGCGGGCAGTAAGGGACAACTTTAAACCCCTGGTAAAGCAAATCCTTTTCCCAGAAGTTTTTCAAGATCGTCCAAATTGATTCGATGTATTCGTTTTTGTAAGTGATATACGCCGATTCAAGGTCAACCCAATAGCCAATCCGATCAGTCAGCTTTTCCCATTCCTGTATATAGGTAAAAGCGGATTCACGGCATAATGCGTTAAATTTATCGATGCCGTAATCTTCAATTTGCTGTTTGTTATTGAAGCCGAGTTTTTTCTCAACTTCAATCTCAACCGGAAGGCCGTGGGTATCCCACCCACCGCGGCGGCCAACGTGATATCCCTGCATGGTTTTATACCGTGGAAAGATATCCTTGAATGCCCGCGCCAGAACGTGGTGAACCCCCGGTTTGCCGTTAGCCGTCGGCGGACCTTCAAAAAACACGTATTCAGGGCCGCCTTCACGCGTCGTCAGCGATTTTTCGAAAATATCATGCGATTTCCAAAACCGCAGGACGCCTTCCTCCATCAGCACGGTATTGAGCTTAGGCGAAACGGGTCGAAACATTCTCACTCCTTAAACCAGACTATAACCGTATTAAACATAAAACCCCTCATCCCGTACAGGGACGAGAGGGGTTCTCGCGGTACCACCCTGCTTCCTGTCAATTGACAGGCGCTTATTCAGGTACATCGGTTTACGGGATACCTGCGTCCAGAATAACGGCGGACGAGGCCGGCGCACCTACTGACGATTTCCGTGTTCAGTTTGCAGCTCCGGAAGGATTTTCAACTGTCGGCCCTTACCTGGCTCACACCATTTCCAGGCTCGCTGTCAGGGTTTCAACCGCTTACTCTTTTCCATCACAGCTTTTGAATGGCTACATTATGCCACAAAAAAACTAATTTGACAATTCTGTCCAACCACCAGACAAGGGTCATCAACCCGGCGCGTTATGAAATTTAAACCGCGTCTGAATAATTAATTAATCAATGATTGTTACCATAACCGCAACTTCAGCTTCGAATCTATCGCAGCGCCTGACACATGATCACGAAGTTACCGCCCAGGCTAGAAAGGACTCTATTGAAATCCACGCAGCGTATCATCTCCATGGCCCTATTGATGGCAGCCGTAACAGCCACAAGTCTGACAGCCTGCACAGCCTCAGAATCTCCGCAGGCAACCACTGCGGCGGATGTTTACACTTCGGTAGCGCAGACCGTGGCTGCCGCCAGTTCCGCCACGCCCGTTCCGCCGACAGCCACCGAAACAGCTGCCAATACCGCCACGCCAACCATAACCTTAATCGCGACGGAAACGCTGATTCCATCCAATACAGCAGTGGTTTCCAGCAATGCTGCGACGGCCTGTGACAATTCCGCTTATGTGAGTGATGTATCCATCAGCGATGGCACGATCATAGAACCTGGAGCCAGTTTCACCAAAACATGGCAAATTATGAACACCGGCACATGCACCTGGAGCACCAGCTACCAGCTGGCTTTTCTGCAAGGCAGCCAGATGAGTGGCGATGTAACTGCGCTCAGTGACGATATTGCGCCGAACGAGTCCATCCAAATTTCGGTCGAAATGGTCGCGCCTACCAGCACAGGCACATATACCGGTTATTGGCAGATGCAAAATGCTTCCGGGGTAAATTTTGGTCAGTCGATCTATGTACAAATCGTTGTTGACGAAGATGCTGCAACTGCTACGGCCACAAGCGCTATAACCAATACCCCCACAGCGACATCCAGTTCAGCAACTAATACCCCGACGACTGCCGCTAACACCGCTACGGAAATTCCGACTGCCACGGACGCGCCGACTGCTGCACCAACAGCTACACCAGAGCCCAGCAGTACCACCGCGCCCACCCTGACGACCGAACCCACTGAGGCCTAACTGGGAAGTAATCTGACTAAAAGTAAAAAGGATATTTACAGACACTATGAAAAAAGGAACACTTGTTAGCTTGCTTATTCTCATTCTGCTGCTATCTGCGTGCAGCAGTACGGCTACACCAACCGTTGTCCCAACGACAATCCCAACAGAAATATCCACGCAAATTCCAACGCAAGCTGAGCCCACCGCAGACGCCAATTCCATTGATAACCTTCCTGGAAACCAGGATGGTCAACGCCAGGAACCTGAACTGTCACAGGCGTATCAATATGCGCTTGGCATATTGAAGCTGGAAGAAACTGACCAGGCCATTACCGCTGACCAGGCATCTGCCTTGCTCCCATTATGGGAATCGCTGCAGACTATCAGCCAGCCGCAAATGTCTGATCCGCAAAATATGCCGACTCAGGCTGCAAATGCGACCCCGCAAAATCCGCAGCAGCCAGAGGATAACAGTGATGAAATCAATACCTTGACCGAACAAATTGCAGCCGTTTTGACCACTGATCAATTGCAGGCAATTGATGATCTGCAAATCTCCACTGAGACGGTTGACACGTTGTTAACCAGCCTGAATATTGAAATCAGCACACCCCAAGGGCAGCCGCAAGGCGACGGTCAGGCTGCCGGCACACCCGGCCAGGGCGGCGGCCCTGGCGGAAACGGAAATGGGCCAGCGAATGGCGGTCCGGGCAGCAGTGACGCAACGCCCCCTGCTCAAGGCGGCCAGCCCAACGGCCAGGGCGGCGGTATGCGTGCATCACAAATTCCAACAGCCGTGCTGCAAGCTGTCATCGATTTGCTAAACAGCAAAATCGGATAAGGGTTTATTAACTGAATTGCGAAAAGAACCGGCGGAATGCTTGAACAAAGCATCCGCCGGTTCATATTTTATTATTTAGGGCTGAAATTCCAGCCGCCACGGCTTACAAACAAATCAAGCGACGACGCCATAAAACAGGGGCAAGGCTTTTACCGGCGTCGTGGTGAAGTGATGCGCACTCAATACCCGCACTTTTGCCTGATCAAAGCGGGCCGGGGTATTGGCATGGACAGCAAACAAAGGCTGTCCCTTTTCTACATAATCACCGACTTTGTGATAAATAATCAACCCGACTGCCGGATCAATTGCCTCACCTTTTTTAGCCCGGCCAGCGCCCAAATCCCCTGATGCTTCCCCAATCTCACGGGCGTTAATTTCGCTTAAATACCCCGATTGCGGCGCCGGAATATCCGCTATGATTTGCGCCAGCGGCAGCAAGGCGGGCTCATCTACATAGCGAACATCCCCGCCTTGAATATCCACCAGCGTTCGAAACTTCGCTAATGCAGCGCCGTCTGTCAGAGCTGCTTCAGCCATTCTGCGGCCCTCAGCCAGATTAGGCGCTGTTTTACCCAGCACCAGCATATGGCTGGCCACCTGCATGCAGTGTTCGTAAAAATCTTGCGGGCCCTGACCTTGCAAGGTTGCCAGCGCCTCTTTTAATTCCAGTGCGTTTCCGACTGCGTTGCCCAGCGGCTGGTTCATATCCGAAAGCAAGCCAACTGCCTCTCTCCCGCTCAGCCGCGCGATTGCCACCATTAATTCGGCGAGTTTACGCGCTTCCATTTCAGTTTCCATGAATGCGCCCTTGCCAACTTTGACGTCCAGGACAATCGCCTGCGCGCCGCCGGCAATTTTCTTGCTCATGATCGAGGAGGCAATCAGCGGAATCGACGGCACAGTCCCGGTGACATCCCGCAGCGCGTACAATTTGCCGTCCGCAGGCGCTAAATCAGCAGATTGCCCGGTAAGAACCAATTGATATTGCGCCAGTTGGCTTATAAATTCTTCTGTGCTCAAGTTGGTCCGGTATCCCGGAATAGCTTCCATTTTATCCAGCGTGCCGCCAGAAAAGCCAAGGCCGCGCCCGGACATTTTCCCGACCGCCAACCCGCAAGCCGCCACCGTTGGTTCAACCACCAAGGTTGTCTTATCGCCTACGCCGCCGGTTGAGTGCTTATCCACGGCAATGGAAACGGCATGGCTTAAATCAAGAATTTCACCGGAATGCGCCATGGCCAGCGTCAAATCAGTGGTTTCCTGTTCCGTCATTCCATTCAACTGAACCGCCATTGCCCAGGCCGCGGCCTGGTAATCGGGGATTTCTCCAGCAGTATACCCCTTAACAAAATATTCGATTTCATCGCGAGTCAAAAGCTGATGATCGCGTTTTTTGATAATGATATCAACCGCTTTCATGAAATCTGCCTCCGGGCGTAATGGGCTAAGATCCAGGTTGGGCAGCGAACAATTTGCTCCCCGTCAGGCATCATGCTTTGCTGCAAGTCAACCGTATCAACCTGAATTACACCTGATTATACCCATGATCAGGGCACAATTACAGCAGTTGTCAGTCAATTGACAAAAACGCCGCCCTTTATGGGCGGCGTCATTTGATCTAGCGGCTTTGGTTTTTCTTAAGGAAAATTGTGACTTTCCGATTTGGCTCTTCGCCAACGCTCTCCGTCGCCACGTCAGAATGATCGCGCAGTTCCAAATGGATCACCCGGCGTTCATTGGCCGGCATTGGCTCAAGGGTCATCTTGCGGCCGGTGTGCATCACCTGCTCGGCTGACCGGCGCGCCAGAACACGCAGCTGACGTTCACGCCGGGCGCGATAGCCCTGAACATCAATCATGATCGGCACCCAATGTCCAACTTCCTTGGCAATGATCAGGCTGGCGATATATTGAAGGGCGTTCAAAGTCTCTGAACGGCGGCCAATCAAAATCGAGAGATCTTCGCCTTGAATTTCGACCATGATCAGATCCTGATCGCTTTCATCCGCTGGCGGCACAATGGTGGCTTTAACGCGGGCTTTAATGCTCATTTTTTGCAGCAGCTCGCCAGTGACCTGTTCAGCCGTTTTCAACGCAGTATCGTCAATCGCCTCGTCATCCGACTTGTCGGATACAGGCGCGGCCACGGTAGCTGCTGCCGGTTTCTCAACCGGTTTGACCGGTTTTTCCGGTTCCGCCACAGCTTTTACAGGTTCTGGCGCCGATTCAATACCGCTGGTCTTCAGCGCCAGCCGCACACGCGCCTGACGTGTGCCCAATCCAAGGAATCCGCGGCTACCAGGGTCAAGAATTTCAACCTCAACAGCATCTTCGCTAACGCCTAGTTGGTTTAACCCATTGGCTACGGCTTCCTCCACAGTTGGAGCAATGATTTCGAGGGTGGTTTTTTCTTGTCTCATTTTATCCCCAATCAGTGTCTTCCTTCATCTTTCCAATTCCGGTAACACAGTGCCGGTTGAAATTATTTCTTCGATTTAACGACGGCTTTGCTGGGTTTCTTGCCGGTCTTGCCTTTGCTGTTCTTGGAATTATCTTTATTCAAGAACGGGACGACGTTAGACCAGTTGACTTTGCCTAAGGCAGCATACTGCGCAATTGCAATCAAGTTGGAAGTGACGAAGTAGATTGCCAGGCCAGATGCCAGAGTCCAGGCCAGATAGCCCATGAAGATCGGCATGTACAGGTTCATCATCTTCGTCATTGAAGCTGCCTGATCATTCGGGTCGGTCGAAGCCGGTGATACCAGTTTACTCTGAACATATGTGGTTATGACCACTACGACCACCAGGATCGGAATTCCAAAGGGGATACCGGGGATATTTAATCGTTCCGGCTGCCCTAAATCCATCCACAGGAAGCGAGAGTTCAACGGAATCAATGCTTCGACATTCACCAGGCCAGGATAGATATGGCGCACCAGATTGAGCAAATCAATCGGGGTGGAAGCCAGCGCAAATAACAAAGCCTGATACAAGCCGAAAATAATCGGGAGCTGGATAATCGTTGGCAAACAAGAGGCAAATGGATTGATGCCCAGCTCTTTGTAGAGCGCCATCTGTTCCTGCGCCAATTTTTCTTTGTCGTCCTTATATTTTTCCTGTGTCTTGATCCATTTCTCATTCTTCTGCAGTTCCTGCAGCGCCTGAGAACTCTTAATCTGACGCGCCATCAACGGATGCGTCAATAAGCGGATCAAGGCAGTGAACAAAATAATGGCAATGCCAAAATTTTGCCCAACCAGGTTGTATATAAACAAAAGGACATTAATAAACGGTTGAATGATTAGAGAATCCCACATCGCTGTCTGCCTTTATTTGGGAGCCGTGAATGTCCAAACACCCTGGCCCGAAGCATTCAGCAAACGCAGGAATGTTTCTTTATTGCTGATTCCGAGGGCCAGTTGATCATTCAGCACCACCGGACCAGTATAAAGCGGCCCTTCATAGGTATTCGACCAGGTGCGCTCACCTGCAGCCGTCATCGCGACCAGAGAACCATCTTCTGTCGAAAAAACAATATTGTCGCCGACAACTGTTGCCAGGCCGGTGATCGGCTCGCCAATAGTAATGGTTTTGATCGGTGTGCCATCGGTGGTTGAGGCAATAATCACATTGCCATTCAGTTCACCAAAATAGAGATTGCCATCGTAAACCAGCGGCTGGGTCCAAAGCTGGCTATCGAACGATTTTGTCCAGACCACATCGCCGGTAGCAGCATCCACAGCTTCAACTGTGCGCGCCAGGGTCGCCACGTACAAACGCCCATCATCACCCAGCGTCGGGGAATACGGAACCGCGCCGGTCAATTCAGCCGACCATTTTTCTTTGCCGGTGGCTAAATCAATCGCATAAAGCATATGGTCCATCGAGGCCAGGTAAACCACATCGCCATCGCTGACGGGTTTTGACCAGTTAGCGCGTTTGGTTTCAAAACTCCATTTCAGTTGACCGTTCAAATCCAACGCATACAAATGATGGTCAGAATTCGGCGCCAGGATCGTATCATTGACTACCAGCACACCGGCAGTCCAGTCATTGGTCGCGCCGGTGAAGGTCCAGTTTTCAGCGCCGGTAGCGGCGTCCAGGCTATGGAGTACATTACTGTAGTCGCCCACAATAATTTGGTCGCCCGCTAATGCTGGGGCGGCAAAATACGTCGTCTGGGTCGCTTTTTCAGGATAACGCCAGATCATGCTGCCGTCTGAAGCCTTGACGGCATAGACATGATTCATATAAGCCACATAGATCGTGTCCTCATTGACGGTTACCCCAGGCCAGCTGGTACCAGAGACAACGGAGCTGCAAGCGGAGAGCAGCAGCGCTGCCAGGGGCAGCAGGATTCCAAGGATTAATTTTGATTTTTTCATTCGCTTAATCGGGATGTAAGCTTCTGTTATCAAAGTCACATGCCATACGGATGAAACCTGGACTTCAAGGCACCGGATCGTAGCCGCCCGGATTGAACGGGTTGCACCGAAATATTCGGGCTATCGCCATGATCGATCCTTTGATCGCGCCGTATTTGTATATAGCCTGATAGCCATAATGAGAGCATGTGGGATAAAAACGGCAGGTATTGGCCGGCAGTGCCGGCGAAACAGCTTTTTGATATAACCGAATCAGCCCCAGCAAAATCCAGCGGGGGAAGGTCTTGAAATTTACGGGCAGGTCCCGTAAATTTGGTTCATTCGGGTATTCGTACTCGATCATCTTCTAGCTGTTCTTGAGCATTCAATAATTGAGCGCGTTCGACCAAATTTAAAATGGCCCGCTCAATATCCTGGTAAGCTGCACTTGCCATAGGTGTGCGTGCGATAAAAACCAGATCTTTTCCCCGCAGAAGCATTGGCGCATATTGATGCAAGACTGCACGAAGCCGCCGCTTGATGCGGTTGCGGGTAACCGCATTGCCAACATTTTTTCCGACCGCAAAGCCGATATGCAGGCGGTCAGAATCATTCGGAAGGATTTTCAATACAACAAGCGGGTGCGCATAGGACTTGCCATGAAGCCGCACCCGCTTGAAATCGGTTGACCTGGTCAGCCGCAGTTCGCGTTTCACCCATTTACCTGTCTATGCCCTGCCTGCACCGGGTAAGCGCAAAACAGCAGGGAAAAGAAAGAAGGAACAACGTTTACCAGCGGATTTTCTTGACGTGCTCATTCATGGAAACAGTCAACTGGCGGCGGCCGCGCAGACGGCGGCGTTTCAAGACATCGCGGCCATCAGCAGTGGCCATACGAGAGCGAAAACCATGAACACGTACACGGCGGCGAATCTTGGGTTGGTATGTCCGTTTTGTAGACATATCTTTTTCCTTTCAGCAATAGATTTCTGCCTCTGTGTTCTGCGCAAATCGCCAAACGCGTGCACCTCTTAGGAATGCTTAGCTATTTCCGCAGGGCACAGGGGTTAATAACACTCGCAAATTTGAATTATAACCGATGGGGCGCTGAGGGTCAAACCTTTTTCATGGATGTGAACAAATCTCCACAATTCAGGCCAGCCTCGTTTAGCCATAATAGCTAAACGGACGCAGTGCTCTTTCGGTCGCGGCCTGGGCGCTCGCCCATAAACAATTTGCCCAATTTGACAGCGCCTTCCGAATCGGTAATCGCCAGCACTTCATCTCCGGCTTCAAAAACCGATTCGCCGCGCGGAACCACAACTTCACCTTTACGGATAATTGCAGCAATCACACAATCGTCTGGCAAAGCCATATTCTTGATTGCCTGTCCGATCGCCGGCGCACCTTGCGGAATTTTTTCCTCAACCAGCGAGTAGTTGCCGCGGCGCAATTTAAGCAGGGTCATCATATCACCCAGGGACATTTCCTCTTGAATGATCGAGGCCATGATATTCGCCTGGCTGACGGCCACATCCACACAGAATTTATCATCGAACAGCCAGGAAGCGCGCGGGTTATTAATTCGCGCGATGGTTCGCGGGACTTTATACCGGCTGCGCGCTAAATAACACAGCGCCAGGTTGATTTCATCGTCCGCAGTACAGGCCGCCATGATATCGGCGTCCGCCGTACCGGCCTGATCCAGGATCAGCGGATCAATCGGCCGGCCCTCGATCAGAGATTCCGTTGGCAGTTCCTTATGCAATCGCGCAAGGATTTCTGGCCGGCTCTCAATAAGGTGCACTTGATGACCTTGAGCGATCAAAATCCGCGCCAATTGAGCGCCAGTTCGTCCACCACCAGCAATGATCACAAACATCTCAGGCCTCCTGTGCGCCTTTCAATAATGAACGAACCCGGTTAGCGCCTTCAAAAGTCGCGCTGAAATGGATCACGTCCCCTTCACGCAAAGGAATGCCCTCTTCCGGAAGAATAGCTTTGCCGGCCCGCGTTATAGAAACAGGCAGGCACAAACCGGCGGCTTCCAATTCTCCCATCCGTTTGCCTTCCCATTCGGCTGGGATGAGGAATTCGTAAATTTCAACTTCCCCATTGCCAGCCGAAAAGACGGTCCGGACGCTGGAGTCAAACAGCATTTCCTCTACCCGCTGAGCGCCCCAGGCGGTAGAGCTGATGACCTGGATATTCATTTCCTCAAATAAGGCGATGCAGCGCGGATCATAATTGCGCGCGACAATATTCTTCACCGCGTACACTTCGCGCGCTACATGCGCGATAACCACATTCAAAGCGTCCGAATTGGTCACAGCTGCCAATCCGTGGGCATGCTCGATGCCGGCCCGCTCCAAAACATCCTGCATCAGCGCATCCCCTTCCAGATACCGGCCGCTAAAATCGGGCGGAAGGTTGCTGAAAGCGGCTTCCTTTGAATCGATGATTGCGACCTTGTGACCAGAACGATCCAGCCGGTACGCCAGAGCCGCACCAAGACGGCCACATCCAACGACGATAATTTCCATAGTTTTATCCCTCAAGCAGAGCAAACCTTACTTAACCAGGTAGGGAACGCTCGTAATCACAATACCCCGATGAAATAACAGCGCCATGCGCAGGGTGACAGCCGTTTGCGTGTGCAAAATGGTTGCCCACCAGTGGGAAGGAACGAATTCCGGAACGACAATTGTAATCACCTCATTTGGCTGTCGTATTGTTTCGATCTCGTTGATATATTCGATCAATGGCTCAATGAACAGACGGTAAGGTGAATCCAGAATCACCAGGCGATACCCATCGCCCCAATCCTCCCATTTATTGCGCACGCGTTCTGCTTCATCTGGATCAATCGACACATGCACCACGGTGATATCATCCGAAAGCAGTTTGGCATATTGCAAAGCTGCCAGGGTGCCTTTATGAACACCGCCGATCGGCATGATCACGCGGTGACGGGCAATCCGCGCCGGCCCGTTATAATTTTCCAGACTTAATTGGTGCGCCAGGCGGGAATAATGCTGATGGACGACGCTGAAAGCAATCACCAGCAGCGGAATCAAGCCAATAACAATATAGGCGCCATCGTGGAACTTGGTGATGGCGAACACCAGCATGACGATCAAGGTCGAAAAAGAGCCCAACCCGTTGATAATCATCTTGGGCCGCCAATTCTTGTCCATGCGCAAAGTCGATCCGCGTTCGACAATTTCTTCACCTGGGGCTAGCTGGCCGATTTTATGCCAGCGCAAAGCCATACCAAACTGTGAAAGGGTGAACGACAGGAATACGCCGACGGCATACAATGGGATCAAGCGAGTTACACTGGCCTGGAACACAATGATCAGCAGCGATGCCATGATTGCCAGCAAGACAATACCGCGTGAATAAACCAGGCGGCTGCCGCGATAAGTTAATTGGCGGGGCAAGTAGCCATCCGCCGCGGTTAAGGCGCTCAGCCGCGGGAAATCCGCAAAACTGGTGTTGGCCGCCATAATCAAGATGACTGTGGTGCCGATAATTGTTGCCAGATATAAGATGCCCCGGCCGTCAAAAACGGTGCGTGACATCTGCGAGATGACGGTTTCAGCCTCAGAAGGAACCGCCTGAATATGCGCCGAGAGGAAAGAAATTCCCAGCATTAAACTGCCCAGAATACTGGCCATAATCACCAGTGTGCGGCCGGCATTTTTTGAGCGCGGCTCCTTGAACGCTGGAATACCGTTCGAAATTGCTTCCACACCGGTCAATGCTGCGGTACCAGAAGAAAATGCGCGCAAAATCAGAAAAGCGAATGCTGTTTGGCCCAGATTCAAGATTTCCATTTCCGGCGGATTTTGGACAACGCCCAGCGACCCGCTGAAGAAACGGACCAGACCAACAGCAACGGTAATATACATGGCCAGCAGGAAGAAATAAGTCGGGAATGCAAAAGCGGCTCCCGATTCTTTCACGCCGCGCAGATTGACGATCATAATGAAAGCAACCAGCGCGACGCCCAAAATCACTCGATACGGATATAAGCCCGGCGCAGCCGAAATGATCTGAGCCACACCGGAAGAAATCGAAACAGCCACAGTCAGCACGTAATCGGTCAGCAAAGCCGCAGCAGCAATTTTCGCCGGCAGTTCGCCCAAATTATCACGTGAGACAATATACGCACCACCCCCATTCGGATAGGCGTGGATAGTCTGTTCATAAGATAAAGTTACAATTGCAAGAAGAGCTACAATCCCGATCGAGAGCGGAAAAACATACGAGAAAGCCTGTGTTCCTAATACCGCCAGAATGACCAGCATTTCTTGCGTTGCGTAGGCTGTTGATGAAAGCGCATCTGAGGCAAAAACTGCCAGACCGATAAACTTTCCGATAGTCTGATGCGGTGCATCCGCCGTTGAAAGCGGCCGTCCAATCAGCCACGTACGAAACGATCGTTTGGGTGTGTAATCCGAGTCGCGCCGCAGGACCGTGGTCCCATGGTCATTATCAATATTCATCTTTTTAATACGCCTGTTTACAAAAATTTTAGACGCTAATCACTTAATCAAACAATTGCCTGGAACCAGGCAATTACCAATGCGCTGCAATATCAGGATCAAATCCTGCCGTTCATTGTCATAAATTCATCCATTCTTGCCGGCCAAGTATTCAGCCGGCAAGATATGCGATTATACTCGCGTTAATTTTTGCCGTCAATTCCATTGTACTTTATTCTACAGGCTTAACCGGTCTAATTTGACAGATTTATCATTAATAAGAGGTTAAATTCTACCGGCACAATAAACGAAAATCTTTCCACTGATTGGACAGGCCTACTGTATAAATGATGGATTATGTCTATAATTAGAGTATGCCGAACAACTCAGCCGAACAAAGTTCATCCAGCGCATTTCGGACCGCAATTCCATTTGTAGGTCTCATTATTGCTATCCTCTTGCCGGCTGCGGCCGGTTTTGTATTGGTTGTCCAATCCGGATCAGCAGTCACCATACCCACGATCCTTCAAATCCATCTGCATATGCCGGTATTGTGGTTTGTCGATCTTTTTTCCGTCATATTAGCCGGACTTTTTCTGATCATTGCTTTTGCAGATGTACACCTGGTCGTAAGAACGGACCATCTCGAAAAACAAATTAATCAACGCACCGATGAACTGTACTCTCTGAAAGAGCTATCCCAGCAAGAGATCTTCGAGCGCCACCAGGCTGAAGCCATCATCAGCCGTGCGAAGAAAGAATGGGAAGCTACTTTCGATGCCATCCGCGACCTGATCATTGTTACCGATGAGAACGCCATCATCATCCGCTGCAACCGGATAACGATTGAGACGCTGGACAGCACCTATACGGATGTCATCGGCCGGAATATTGAAGAATTCTTCCCGGGCATTGTCGAACCGGTGAAAAAGACCTTTTCAACCGAAAATTCACTCTTCCCTATGCCGTCTTTGCATGGCCTTTTTGAAGTCACTGGCTTCCCCTTCCAGATCGAAGAAGAACGCATGGGCGTCGCTTACATCTTTACCGATGTTGCCCAGCGCCGCCGCGCTGAGGCAGAAATTCAGCGTCAAAAACAATTCTTTGAAGCCGTTTTTCAAAACAGCCCGGTAGCAATCGCCACCATGGATTTAAATGGATTGGTAGTAACCTGCAATCCGACCTTCGAGAAGTTATTTGGCTATGCGCAGTACGAGATTACCGGCCGCAAACTGGACGACTTGATCGCCAGCGGAACTCTGCACGACGGGGCCGCTGAAGTTAACCGCCGCGTCCTGCGCGGTGAACTTATACACCAGGTCGGCCAACGTTTTAACCGCCAGGGTGACCTGATTGATCTGGAAATTTTCGGCGTTCCGGTTAACGTCAATGGCGAAGAACAGGGCATCTTATGGCTGTATCACAATATCACCGAATTGGTGCGGGCGCGAAAGCGCGCCGAAGCCGCCGATTTGGCCAAAGGTGAATTTCTAGCCAATATGAGCCACGAGATTCGCACGCCGTTAAACGGCGTTTTGGGAATGCTCAGCCTTTCTCTGGATACTCCCCTGAATACGGAACAAAGAGATTACCTGCGGACAGCCTTTGAAAGCGCCGAATCATTGCTCAACCTGCTGAATGATGTGTTGGACGTTTCCAAAATCGAAGCCGGCAAAATGGAGCTTGAAATCACCTCCTTCAGCCTGCACAAAGTGGTTGAAAATGTCGCCGTCAATTTATCTCAGCGGGCGGTCAGCAAAAAACTCGAATTGATTTGCATGATTCAACCGGATGTGCCCGATTTGCTGCGCGGCGATCCCAACCGTCTGCGCCAGGTACTGGCCAACCTGGTTGGAAACGCAGTCAAATTCACCGAAAAGGGTGAAGTCTGTTTGCGGGTTCGCAAGGTGGCAGAAAGCAAAACACAGGTTACACTTGCCTTCTACGTTCAGGATACCGGCATCGGCATCCAGCCTGAACGCCAGGAAGCGATTTTCAACCGGTTCACCCAAGCCGACATGTCCACCACAAGAAAATACGGCGGAACGGGTCTGGGGCTAGCCATTTCTACGCAATTGGTAGAATTAATGGGCGGCAAAATAACCTTGATCAGTCAGCCCGGGGAAGGCAGTACTTTCTCTTTCAACGCTGTTTTTGAGAAACAGGACGCGGAATCGCCTCAGCCCGTGGAATTAATGGAAAAAATGAAGGGGAAACATGTCCTGGTCGCTGACACGAATGAGAGCAACCGCCTGAATTTGCGCACACATCTTGAATACCTGGGCTGCCAGGTCGATGAAGCCGCCAGCCTTAACGAAGGCGGCGTGCTTCTCGAACAGGCTTTTCAGGCCGAAAAACCGTATCACTTCGCTTTTATGGACAGCCGCTTTACCCAAGATAAAAACACGAACCTGTTTTTAAAAATTGCCCGCGGGCCGCGGCTTCCCGAATTTAAAATCATTTTTCTTGTAAATCCCGGTATGCACCCGGTCGGCATTGATGACAGCACCCACCTGCCTTACGATTTGCTGCTTAAACCGGTGCGGCTGCAGGCCCTATATAATATTCTTCTGGGCAATCTGTCGCTGGTGGAGATCAAACCCGCCAGCCCAGAAACGCTTCCTTTGGAAGAGCCCGCTAATCAATTTACCAGCCAAATCACCCGCAGCATTCTGGTCGTTGAAGACAATCCGATCAATCGCAAAGTCGTCATCAATTTATTGGAAAAATTTGGGCACAGTGTAACCGCGGCCGAAAATGGACGTGAGGCGCTGCAAATCTGTCATGAAAATCATTTTGATTTGATTTTGATGGATATCCAGATGCCAGAACTCGATGGCTACGAAACGACCATGCAATTCCGCGCAACCGAACCGGTGGACAGCCATACCCCGATCATCGCGATGACCGCTCACGTCCTCAGCGGAGATATCGAACGCTGCCTGGCCAGCGGTATGGATGCTTACATCCCCAAACCGATAAAAACCAAAGAACTATTCGAAACCATCGAACGCTGGACACAACTCAACAACCAGCGCGGAACGATTACCGGGCCATTGAGTGAACGAATCATCGGAATGGCCGAAAAGCCCTCCAATCCATCCTGGACACGCATCTTATCCGAAGACGCCCTGGCCCAGAATCCTCAAATTCCGGTTCCGCCCCCAGTTGAGAAAAAGCTTCCGCCGCTTTCCCGTCGAACCGGAAACACCAAACCAATTCACGCAGCCAGGGCAGATAAGGAAGCCGGAAAACCCTCCGGCAATGCGGATACGCAGACAGATGAATTTGTGGAGAAAATCTCTCAAACGGTTGATACGACCATACCAGGCACAGAAGAATACCTGTCCGAAGTTTTGCCGCGCTTCGGGAACGACCTGGCTTTCTTCATCGATCTATTTTCTGAATTCATTGTGCAATGCCAGCGAAAAATTGCCGATCTAAATTCAGCGGTGTCTGCTGGCGACGCCCAGGCCGTCAAACGCATCGCCCACAACCTGAAAGGCGTTTCGGCAAATTTTGATACCACCATCATCACCACCAACGCGCACTTGCTGGATACCGACGCGCAAGCCGGTGATTTAAGCCATGCTAACGATTTGATCAGTGAAATTGAACAGCAGATGCCCATTCTAGAAAAATTCTTGGGGGAATTAAAGGAAAAATCAAAATGAGCAAAAGGAAACTTTAATGGCCAATATCCTCTTGATTGACGATGAAATAATCATCCATCGCCTGGTGGATCACGCGCTGCGGCCGTATGGGCATATGGTCTATACTGAAATTACCGGTACGGAAGGGCTGCAAACTGCGCAGAGCATCAAACCAGACGTGATTATTACAGATTTAAACCTTCCGGATGTGTCTGGATACGAAATTACGCGCCGCCTGCGCCGCGATCCGCAATTTGCGCATACGCCAATCATGGTGCTCACCAGCCAATCAAACCTCAAAGATAAACTGGGGTCATTCGAGGCCGGCGCTGATGATCACATCACCAAGCCATTTGAACCTGAAGAATTGGTAGCGCGGATTACCGTACTGCTCAAGCGAACCGAAGCCTTGCGCCACGCATTGCCATCCGGGCCAATTGATGAGACCCGCCAGGCAAAAATCATCTCAGTCCACTCGCTGCGCGGCGGCATCGGTACATCGACCCTGGCAGTCAACCTAGCCCTTGGATTGAATAATCTCTGGGCCGCGCCGACGCTTCTAATCGACCTGGTCCTGATGGCCGGGCAAGTCGCTTTGATGCTGAATATGCCGCTGAAAAGAACCTGGGCCGATTTAGCCGGCTACGTCGCTAACGATGTAGATACAGACTTGCTCCATTCCATTATTGAACAGCACAATAGCGGTCTGGAGTTCATCGCCGCGCCAACCACCCCGACCGATGCTGAGACCCTCTCGATTGAAGCGCTGAACGCATCCATCAAGTTGCTGCGGCCGAATTATGAGTATATTGTGGTGGACCTGCCGCATGATTTCAGCGAGGTCTCGCTGCAAGCATTGGACGCATCCGATTTGCTTTTGCTGGTCATCGCGCCTGAACTGCCTTCGGTCCGCGCTGCGGCCGCCGCCCTGGATACCTATAACCGGCTGGGGTATACCGGTGAAAAAATCAAGATCGTGTTGAATAACACTTTTCCAAGGCATGGATTAACCCGCGACCGGATTGAGCAGGCGCTTAATCGGACAATTTCAGTCACCTTACCCTATTCTCCTGATATACTTATCCAGGCAATTAACCTGGGCAAACCAATTGTCCAGAAGGAACCCGATGAACCAATTTCGAAAATCATCGAGGATTTCTCTTTTTTCATCAGCAGTGACGCGCATAAAAAATCACGTCCAGAAAAGCCCTCGGCCACCTGGAAACGTGTTTATGACCGGTACACGCAAAATCGAAAACGCTAAAAAAATCTGGTTTCGTACCATAAGAGGCTCATAATGAAAAACTTACAGAAAAGACCTACCCGAGTTGCTATTGTCGGCTGCGGAAATGTCGGCGCGACATTTGCCTATGCGCTGCTTCTGAGCGGATTGGCTTCGGAAATTGTACTGATTGACGCCAATCACGCCAAAGCCGAAGGTGAGGCCATGGATTTGAACCACGCCATGCCGCTCGGCCGGCCGGTTCGCATCTGGGCCGGCGATTACGAGGATTGCAAAGGGGCGTTGCTGACCGTCGTTACTGCCGGGGCGGCTCAACGTCCGGGTGAAACCCGCCTGGACCTGGTTCAGCGCAATACGGGCATCTTCAAACAGATCATCCCGAATATCGTCAAGAACGACCCGGAAGGGATCATCATCATCGCGACCAATCCGGTTGATATCCTGACCTATGTGGCGCAGGAACTTTCCGGATTGCCGCGCAATCAGGTCATCGGTTCTGGAACCGTTCTGGACAGCGCCCGCTTCCGCTATCTGCTCAGCCAGGAATTTGACGTTGATCCGCGCTCCGTGCATGCATTCATTATCGGCGAACATGGCGACAGTGAAGTGCCGGCCTGGTCTCTGGCGAATATCGCCGGAATGCGCTTGCCGCAGTACTGCGCCGTCAATGGCCTGGGTTGTGATGAGCAGCATCTTGATAGAATTTTTGAACAGACACGCGATGCGGCTTATCACATCATTGAGCGGAAAGGCGCCACCTATTACGCGATCGCGTCGGGCCTGGTGCGCATCTGCGAAGCAATCATTCGCGATCAGAGCACGGTACTTTCCGTCTCATCATACATCAAAGATTATTACGGTATATCCGATGTATGCTTGAGCATCCCCAGTATCGTTGACCTGGGTGGTGTGGAACGGGTAATTCACCTGGATCTGAGTGCGGATGAAATCGAAGGTCTGCGAAAATCCGCCGATATTCTCAAGGGTATCCTTTCGCAGCTAAACTTCGATTAAATTTGTCGCCAAGCAAGAAGATTTCAATCAGAATTTTCGGCCATTCCTAATCAATTAAAAATGCGCTCAGCTTTCACCAGTCAGCGCATTTTTAATTTCAACATGCGCAGTGTCAACAGGTCTTCGAGGTTCATCCTGGCCATAAAATCATGGATTGAAATCAATATTAAAGGGGGTTTCGATAAAACGATCTTAATTATTTTGCGTACATCATATAGTAAATTAATCAGAACTGGTCAGCATTTTTTTAACTTGTACCTGACAGGAAATGGAACTGCCAATGTCCGCGATACTAATAGCCAACGATCTGGTGAAATCCTACAATAGCCACCCCGCGGTGGCTGGAATTTCCTTCGAAATTCTTAACGGTGAGATCTTTTCTCTGCTCGGGCCGAATGGTGCCGGGAAGACTACCACAATTTCAATGCTTTCCACTTTGCTGAAACCCACTCAGGGCGACGCGGTCATTGCCGGATATTCGATTACCAGACAGCCATTTGAAGTTCGTCGCATGATTGGGGTAGTACCGCAGGAAATTGCTCTGTACGATACGCTTACCGCCCGAGAAAACTTGCTATTTTGGGGCAGTTTGTATGGCATGGGCGGTAAAACGCTTCACCAGCGTACAGAACAGATTCTGGAACAAATTGGATTGACCGACCGCGCCGCGGATAAAGTCGAAACGTATTCCGGCGGAATGAAACGCCGCTTGAATATTGGCGTCGGGCTGCTGCATAACCCGAAAATCATATTCATGGATGAGCCTACCGTTGGCATCGACCCGCAAAGCCGGCGCAATATTCTCGACACAGTCAAAGACTTGAATGCAAATGGGTTAAGTGTGCTGTACACAACCCATTATATGGAAGAAGCGGCGGAACTCTCACATCGCGTAGGCATCATTGATCATGGGAAAATGATCGCATGCGGTACGCAAGAAGAACTCACGCAGCAAATTGGAGAACACCGCACACTGCAAATCAGCTTTGTCGAAAACGAAGTGGATGGTGAAATCAGCCAATCGGTCGCGGCCTTGCCAGAAGTACTCAGCGCTTCACTGCAGGAGAATCAATTGGTAGCGCTGGTCGAACAGCCAAACGAAGCACTGGGGCCGGTTGTCCAATTACTCAGCCGGATGAACCTGACCATTCGCTCGGTCGAAATTCAGGAGCCCAATTTGGAAGGCGTCTTCCTGCGGCTGACCGGCCGCGGCTTGCGAGATTAGGAATTTGCCGTGAAAAAAACATTCCAAATCGCATTTAAAGACCTGCGGATTACTTTCCGCGATCCGATCGGCATGATTTTGATGTTAATCGCGCCGCTGGCGCTGACTCTGGTTATCTCCGCCGCCTTCGGAGGTTCAGGCAGCGGGGGTTCTTCTATTGGATTGATTCCGATTGCCGTGATTAATCGCGATACTGGCCAGTTTGGTCCTTACATCCTTGAAGCCTTTCAGTCGGATCAAGTCAGTGAACTGGTTGAAGTAAAAGATTTCCCTTCAGAAGAAGCCGCCCGGTTGGCGGTGGATCACGATGAACTGGCCTCTGTGGTTATCATTCCGGAGAATTTTTCCGCAAGTTTAATCCCGCAGAATTCCGGATTTGGCAGCGGCATTCTTCAAACACAGACCAGTCAGGTGACTTTGTACAACAACCCCAGCCGTTCGATCAGCATCAGTATTGTCCGCGCAATTGTTGATACCGTTGTTGGACAGTTTATCACCGGCAGTGCGGCCGGACAGGTTGCGATTGAAAAGTTGATCACTTCAGGCCGCATGGACGTCAGCCAGGCGATCACCAGCGGAGAAAGCATTGGCCGGGCAGTCGGCGAAGAAAGCCTGACTGATTCACTGATTGACCTTCAAGTCAGCACCTATACGCCTGAAGGCAAACTGCAGGAAGATTTCAGTTGGCTGAAATACAGCGCTGCCAGTATGGCAATCTTATATCTGACCTTCACCTTAACCTCCTCAGGCCGGTCAATTTTGCGCGAGCGAGAAAGCGGTACGCTGACGAGAATATTAACAGCGCCTTTATCGTCCGCGGAATTACTGGGCGGAAAATTAATCGCCGGGGTCGCCACCGGATTATTCCAGATGGGGGTCTTGATTATCAGCAGCAGCCTGCTGTTTCAAATGAACTGGGGCGATCCCCTGGCGGTAATGCTGGCCACGCTGGCTTTGGTTCTGGCTGCCACGGGCTGGGGTTTAATCCCCGCCGCATTCTCGCGCTCCTCTGGGCAGGCTGCCTCAGCCGGGACGGCCATAGTCTTAATTTTTGCAGCGCTGGCCGGGAATTTCGTTCCGCGCATGGCCATGCCGGAAATTTTACAAAAAATCAGTTTGATCACCCCCAATGCCTGGGGAATCGAAACGTATTACGCCCTGGTAAACGGCAGCGGATTGGCTGATATTCTACCGGCAATTTGGGCGCTGTTGGGGATGGCAGCAATCACCTTTGCGATCTCCATCCTGATGTTCCGCCGTCAGTTGCAATAGAAGGGGTACAGCATGCGCTCAATATTAAGTATTGCCTGGAATGACATCCGCATCGAATTGCAAGACAAATCCACCTTGATTTTCTTTCTTATTCTTCCTTTGGTATTTACTGCGATCATCGGCCTGACATTAGGAAATATTTACGGTCCCACAGAAGAGACCGGTGATTCACGCCTGGTGCTCAGCTTTGTTGATGAAGACCAAAGCGCGCAATCCAAAGATTTAACCGCTCTCCTGGAAAAATCCACGACGTTCCGGCTGGAGAAAACAGCAAACGCAGAAGCCGGTTTTGAAACATTCACGCAAAACAATCTGGATGGCTTGCTAACCATACCGGCCGGATTTGGCGCTGATTTACAGAATGGTCAACCGGCGAAGCTCTCCTTGATTCTTCCCAACAATGCGGATACCGCGATCAGTATCCAGGAGAATATCAAGTCGGTCAGTCGCCAGTTGGAAGGGGCTTTAAAAATCGCCCAGGCCTCCACGGATCAGGCCATTCAAAAACAGCCCTTCGCCAGTCCAGCCGACCAACAACAATATTATGACGATAGCTATGCGCTCGCCAAAAACCTGATCGGCAATCCACCGATCACTATTCAAACTGAAGTCAGCGGTTCGAAGAACAGTGTAATTCCTTCTGGCTTCGAGCAGTCTTCTCCCGGCCAATTGGTAACCTGGGTCATGACTACGCTGCTGGGCGGGTCGGTTGTATTTGTCGACGAACGCATTCGCGGCACGCTGCGCCGGCTGCTGATCACGCCTAATCGGAAAGCCGCCATCTTAACTGGGAAAATTCTCGGGCGCTTTACCCTGGGAATCATCCAAATGGTCATCATGATTGTATTCGGCGCGTCCGTCTTGCATGTCAATTGGGGACAATCGGTCGCTGCTTTGGCATTAATACTGGTTGCGTTCAGCCTGGCGGGGACGGCAATGGGCGTCATGCTGGCCGCCTTTTCGCGTACAACGGCGCAGGCAAACGGTTTTTCGATCCTCTTCTCAATGATTTTATCCGCGCTTGGCGGCGCTTGGTGGCCGCTAGAGATTACCCCCACCGCTTATCAACAGGCCGTACAAGTATTGCCGACCACCTGGGCAATGAAAGGCTTCACCGACGTGATCGTCCGCGGCCAGGGCGTTAGCGGCATTTTGCCGGAAGCCGGTATTTTGCTGGCTTTTGCAGCATTGTTCTTTATTATTGGCGTTTGGCGCTTACGGTTTGAATAGACTTAGACGGCAATTTCACCGGTGAGGCCATCTTCCATACTGCCGGTCAGCCGGACCTGCGATAACTCATTCCATAACGGCTGATCGGCATAGGTCTGTACTTTAATATAGGTGTCGGTTAATCCATGAATGCGCCATCCTGAAGCATCGCGGGCGCTGGCAGATTCCCATAGTACAGAAACCGTCTTCCCGAGCTGGGATTGGCGATAACGATCACCCGAGTCCTTAAGAATAGCCTGTACCTGATGATTGCGCACGCGGGCAATTGCCGTCGGAATGCGTGGTTTGAGCTTTTCCGCCG
This sequence comes from Bellilinea sp., assembly GCA_036822575.1. Lineage (GTDB taxonomy): Bacteria > Chloroflexota > Anaerolineae > Anaerolineales > Anaerolineaceae > Bellilinea. The sequence continues at coordinate 196,385 of DAISHK010000006.1, forward strand.
GCGTACCTGGGCGCACTGAGTAAGTAAAGACATGCCCGCCTGAAAATTGCATTTCCTCAATAAAGGCGCGGCTCTCGGCAAATTCCTCGTCATCTTCACCGGGAAAACCAACAATAATGTCGGTCGTAATCGCCATATCCTCTGCCGCGTGGCGCGCCATTGAAATGATCTGGCGGTATTCCGGCGGAGTTGTGTTGCGCACCATGCGCTTGAGGGTTGCGGCGCTTCCGGACTGAAGCGGCAGATGCAGGTGCCGGCACATGCGCGGGTTTTCCCATAGCCGGAAAAAATTCTCGTCCAGATCCCAGGGTTCCAGAGAGGAAAGGCGCAGCCGTTCGACATCCGTATCATTCAGAATGGCGGCGATCAAATCGCGCAGCCGGGTGCGCCCGCCCCAATCCTGTCCCCAGGACCCCAAATGTACACCGGAGAGCACCACCTCGCGCGCTCCGCCCATCACAGCGTGTTGAATATCCATCAGCACATCTTCAAGTGATTGGCTTGCGCCAGCTCCGCGCGCAACCCGTGTGATGCAAAAAGTACAGTGGTTATCACAGCCATCTTGTACCTTAATGAAAGCGCGTGTCCGCAAATGGGTTCCGGGCAGCGGTTCGCGCGCTAACGGCTCATAGTCAAATACTTCCTGCGGAATAGACAGCAAGTCACTGACCAATTGTCCCTTGGCTTGATTCGGAACAACCATACTCACGCCCGTCAGTTTTGCGGCCGCTTCTGGTTCCAGGGTAGCCCAACATCCGGTAGCAATAACCGTTTCAGCCCCGGCGCGGACTGCGTGACGCAGTTTTTGCCGTGAATCCGAAGCGGCAGCGGAAGTCACCGCACAGGTATTCACAACTACCAGATCAGCTTCAGCGGCCGATTGCACAATAGTATGGCCCGCCACACGGAACTGGCTGGCAATTTTTTCAATTTCACTTTGGTTAAGGCGGCAGCCTATTGAATCGACATAAACATTCATACCATTAAGGCGTCAAAACATAAAAATTATCGAAAAGTATCTGCACACCAGGATCACTATACGAACCGGCAATTAAACCGGCCGCCCCTTCTGAAAAATCCGCATCTTCCACCTGCAAAAACTGCTCGTGGTTAACGTACAGTGTCAGTTGATCACCGACACAATCCGCACGCACCAGGTTGGTGGCCTGGTCTTGCAGGATCATCGTACCATATTCGAGGCCATTTGTGCTGTTTAATACCTGGTAGAGGCCATCCTTGACCTTGACGATGCCGCCATAGCCATCGCTGCTGATGAGAAATGCATAGAAATTATACTCATCCTGCATACGGCAAATCAACCCATAGTCATTATCCGTCGGGCCTTGTTTCAGTGTCGCCTCGACAGCCAAAACCGAATCAACATAGGCCTTGCCAGGCGACGACCAATAATCGTAATTCGGTTGGTTGATGGTAAATTGCAATCCGCCGTCCGCATAAGCAATAACTGCCTGTTCTGAATTCCACAATTTCCAGCCTTGATTTGAAGTGGAAAAATCATCAAAGAACAGCAATTCACCGGAGGTCTGCGTTGCAGTAGCCCTGGGGCTGAATGACGGTACAGCTTGACAGCCACCGATCAGCAGCCCTATCAGGCATAATCCAAATATATTGCCGATGAATTTAATCATCCTCGCCTCTCTCAGCATTAGGCTTTTGCACCAGTCAAGTCCAGGTGCTGTGACGATTATTTTCCTTTGGCAAAATCTTCATCCAATAGACGCTGCGCCTGCAAATTTAATTTTGCATCCGTCGATTGGGATAATGCTTGTTCGAGTAATTTTTTGGCCTCTGCTGAACGCTGGGTTCGTAAATACACTTGCGCAAGATGGACCATTGCCGGAGGATAATTCTCGTCAACTTGCAGTGTTTGTTGCAAGAACCGTTCCGCATTTTCCAGGTCGCCATGAATAAGGTTGATCCAGCCGGCCATATCCAACGTTTCGACGCCTTGCGGGTCAAGTGACAAAGCGGTCGAAGCCGCTGGCAAGGTATAGGCTTCCCAATCCAGGCCGTTTTCCGCACAGAATAGCGCAAATTTGCGCCATAAAGAAGCGTTTTCCGGTTCAAGCGCCACTGAATCAAGGTATGAACTCAAAGCGCTGACCAGGTCGCCCTGTTGTGCTTGAATTGCGCCGATCTCAGCCTTCCAGGCGCCATCCTGCGGATGTTCAGCCGCCAGAAGCTGAAGATAAAATAACGCCTGATCCCATAGCTCCTGGGCGCGCCAGTATTCCACCCAGGCTGTTAAAACGATATCCGACGAAGGGTTAAGGGAATTGGCTATAGCCAAATTTTGTAAACCATCTTTTCCCCGGTATGTTTGCGCCAGTCCCAGCAGTGCATAAGCCTCTGCATATTGAGGATCAAGACGGATGGCGCGTTGATAGGCCAGCTCCGCCAGATCCCATTCCCCCATTGCCCCCAGCTTCTGACCCACAAGCGTCATGGTGTACGTCTCGTTGACCTGCGCCAGCCCATCCTGCAGCGCCTGGTACAATTCAGCTGCTTTCATCGCTTCAAGGCTGTTGCCGCCGCTCAAATCCGCCAGATTCAAAATAGCAGCAGCCTGATCGTAAACGACCTGCAATTCAGCAGCCGCCCACCTGGCCTTCCGGTCATTCGGGAACGCTGTTAACCACATGACAGCCGTTTGCAGCGCCGCCGAATAATTTTCTGTTTGGCGCTGCATATTGTATATTACCTGAAACTCATCGGCTGATTCGGCGGTGACTGCCAGTGTTCCCAAGGTTTCCTGGACTTCAGCCGGTAAATTTAGCGCCATTTCAACTCTGGCCAGATCAAATTGACCTGACCTGGATAGAGCCGCGTTCTCCTGAGCTATCTTAAAATTGGTCAGGGCCTGTTCATAATCCCCGATTGCCAGGTATTGTTCGGCCAGCAGTTCAGCGTAAGCATTTTCTCTCGGATAGAAGGATTGCAAGAAAGAAATGGCCTCTACAGCCAACCGCGGCGCGGACTCATGACTGGCCAGCCAGGCTTTTTGCCGGGCATCGATCACTGCCCGAGCATCCGGCTCGATCATTAAAAGGACGGATGCAAACAGAGGCAGCACCACTGCAATTGGAATCATCCATGGACGCGAACGCTTCATAGACAAATTATATTGCACAACATGCGCTTAACGGGCCTTCAATAAACCCACGGCTTTCCTGATTCGAATGCCGCCGTCCTGCTTAATCAGCGAAACGGCTTCGGCATGCAGGTCCTGCAAATCAACACTTTCAGAAATTTGAAAGCCCAGCATCGAAGCACAGTACGCTGTCAGTGCATCCGCGTCCGTAACCCATAAACTGCTTTGATATTCGACACACTCAACCTGATCAAAATGGCGGGCGAGCGCCGGAACGCCGTTTTCCAGGTCAAAATCCAGGTGGACCGGGGTGATGCGCGTTTCAGCGGCCGCATGGCGTGACATCAGCTCATACAGGTCCAGCATATGATCGGCGCCATTCGTCGCGGCTATCAACCAGCCGCCAGGTGTCAAAACACGCCGCATTTCCGCCAGCGCGGCATCCAGGTTCGGGACGTGGTAGAGCATATGGTTGGCGATCACCCGCTGATATCGGGCCGAAACAAAGGGCAGATTCTGCGCGTTTGCGCTCAGCGCAGATAATTGGGGCATGGCTTGAATATTTTCTCTGGCGCCGCGCGCCATACCGACGGATAGATCGGCCAGCGTAACGCGGACGGCAGCTGGCAGCTTGTTCGCAATGGACTGCCAGAGTGCGCCAGTGCCGCAGCCGACTTCCAGAATATGTTCACCTGACTGGATATTCATCATACGCCACACCCAAGAGAACCAATCCTCTTCAGCCTGAGTGAAGGTCTGGTGCAGGAAAATTCTTGCCTGCAAGTTGTCTTGATTCCGATATTGATTCTCGCTTAAATACGACGGATCGCGCCATTTTTGCGTCATAATTTGTACCTTTTATGTCCTTTTTACGTGTGCATGCCAATCTTGACACTAAGTTTGAGACGTGATAAGCTTGTCATACATCGGCAAATGGCTCGCGGAGCCTAGCCTAATTTTTTCTAACTTTGATGGAGTAAAGCATGTCAGAACGTTTCACTGGGACCGTCAAATGGTTCAACCCTGCTAAGGGATACGGCTTTATCGGCCGCGACAATGGAGAAGATGTCTTCGTTCATTTCTCCGCAATCGATATGAATGGTTACAAACAGCTGAAAGAAGGCCAGAAAGTAGAGTTTTCCATCGAAAAAGGTTCCAAAGGCTTACAGGCCGCTCAGGTCGTTACCGTCGACTAGTTTCTTGTTAGAAAAAAAATCGCACAGAGTCGCACCTGCGGCTCTGTTGTTTTTTAATCACCAGCGCAATCCGACCCCATAACCAAACAAGCTGGCCAATTCACTGATTGTGGCCTGCCAGCCGCGCGCAGACAGGAACCAGGTAGCAGAACGATACCAGTGTCCCTGGACCGAGTGCACCGCCACATGGATGCCGCTGCCTCGAAAAGTATCGCGAAAGATCAGCCGTGTTCGAAATGTATGGAACGGATCCGTGACAATGACACAGGACTGATAACCTTTGTCTTGCAGGTAAGCCAGGACACTGTGTGATTCATCCACGGTGGTTTCAGAAACCGTCTGCGTGAAAAAAATATCTCCTTTTGGAACACCTAGCGCGGAAATATTATTTTCCACCAGTAAATTATACGGTGTAGATGTATCGCCAATGGTTTGATCGGTTTCCGTCAAAATAATCACCGGCGCAATTTTCTGCTGGTATAGTTTTGCAGCTTCCGCCCAGCGCTGATCATCTCCGCCGCTGAGCAGTACAATTGCATCCGCTTCCTTCAGCGGATCCGATACAATCAGCAATGCGCCAATTGCCCAGAGCAGCCCAAGGCTGCCCAGGGCAATCAGCATAACTATCCCCAGCCCCCCGACTATGCCGAAACGCCTTCTTTTTCTTCCTGTTTCAGGCGCAGCCAGTTGCGGTTGAGTCATACGGTTTTATCCTTTCAATCGTTTAAGCGCCGTCTCCATTCTTTGCAAACCTTCTTGCAGCACACTGCGCGGACAACCGAAATTCAAGCGTACAAAACCGCTGCCAGATTGTCCAAAAGGACGGCCCTCATTGAGTCCTACCCGAGCTTCGCGCAAGAAGAAATCATAAGGTTCTTCTTGCAGGTCCAGGCCGCGGCAATCCAGCCAGGCCAGGTAGGTTCCTTCAGGTGTAGTGGTACGGACACCCGGTAAATTTTGCGTTACATACTTAACTAAATAATCGCGATTTTGTTCCAGTTCGAGTTTAGACAAACGTCAGTAACCTGACTTTCGGGTCAGGCTGAAACAGCAC
>DAISHK010000007.1:0-163973 GCA_036822575.1 Bellilinea sp.
TAACAAAAACAAAGACCTTGGTAAAACAAGGTCTTTTGTTTTGCCTTATTTCCGGCCATTCATTCAACTAACCAGCCTTACATTAAGTTATCAAAATAATAATTCTAATTTCGATTGGCTTGCACCAATAATTGGGTGTTATATAATCAAAATTAATGAATTTATAAGAAACCTTGCACCATTGTTTTTGTGTGCCTGTGAGCTTATCAATGAATTTGACGTATAATAAATTCAACCATTCCCAATCTCAAATTTTCAAAATAACCTTTGTCAGGAGGTACGACCATGGCCGCTCGTGGTAAAAAAGGTGGGCAAATCATCATCCTGGTGGCATTAATTCTCATCCTCGTTCTCGGTGGCGGGTATGTTTACCTGACCATGTTCCAGGGGGGCGGAACGAATAAAACAGCTGAAGAGGATCAGCAAACCCAGAGCATGGTTGGTATTTTGGTAACCACCCAAGCCATCGCTCGCGGTTCTGAAATTACTGCCGACTCTGTGATGATGGTCGATTACCCTGCTGACAAATTGATCCAGGGTACATTCATTACTGATTTGAACAATATCACCGGATATAAGGCCAAATATGATTTGGACCCCGGCGTACCGCTGACGAAGTCGGTTTTGATTGAACCCGGCGGCGGTTCTGTCACCTCCTTTGATGTACCAGAAGACTATGTGGCCATTCCCATTCCGGTCAATGACCTGACTTCGGTGGCCAATTCTCTGGCGCCTGGCGATCATGTAATGGTTATCTCTTGCATGATGATGGTGGATGTGGATCCCAATTACCAGTCCGAACTGCCCAATTCAGTTGAACAGGTAACCGATACCGGATTGCTGCAAGCGCGTGACCAGCGCAATGCGCTGACATCCGACGTAATTCCGCCGAATGCCGTTCAAGGCCGCACTGAAGTAGATTCTTCATTAAATACCCCACTGTATGTTTCCCCGGCTGAAAGCCAGCGGCCGCGCAGCGTCTGCCAGACCTTTGTTCAGGACGCCGTTGTTTTACGGCTGACCGAAAAAACCACGGCGACGGTTGATCAAAACAATCCAGACACGCAAACAGTCAGCACCAGTACGGATACTGAAATGGTCACGTTGGTGGTGAGTCCTCAAGATGCGGTATCAATGAACTATATGCTCCTGTACAGCCGCACCAACAGCGTAACGATCAGTCTTGCTTTGCGTAACCCTACCGATACCAATCCGATTGTGACCGATGCGGTGACCCAGCAGTATTTGATGGATCAGAAGAATATCCCCCTGCCCGCCAAGCTGCCTTATGCTCTCGAACCGCGCACCGATTCACTGGAATTCCCGCTTCCGACTGCAACTCCGGTTCCGCAGCAATAACCACGGTCATCAATAGCATCGCACCAAACATTCCAGGAACACCGCGGAGAGGTTATGACTTCACCTGATAAGATTCGGGTTTTAATCGTAGATGACATTTCAGAAACGCGCGAAAGCATTCGTCGTATGCTGCAATTTGAGCCCAGCATCGAAGTGATTGGTGTTGCGGAAAACGGCAAACAAGCGATTGAAATGGCGCAGCAGGCAAAACCCGATGTCGTTATCATGGATATCAACATGCCGGATATTGACGGCATTACGGCTACTGAACAGATCAGGAAAAAAGTCTCCTATATACAAGTGGTCATTCTATCGGTTCAGAGCGACCCGAGTTATATGCGCCGTGCCATGTTGGCCGGCGCAAGAGACTTTTTAGCCAAACCGCCAATGATTGACGAGTTAGTTGCCGCAGTTAAACGCGCCGGAGCGATGGCAGTTGAAGAGAAAAGCAAAGCGGCTGCTACCTTTCCCACGGCTGGCGGTGATACAGGTCAACTGATTGGCGGAGGAGCTGCCCGCCAGCTCGGAAAAGTGGTGGTTGTTTACAGTCCCAAAGGCGGCACCGGTACAACCACCCTGGCCACCAATCTGGCAGTCGCCTTTCAGCAGGAAGACAATAAAGTCGTTTTAGTGGACGGCAGCCTTCAATTCGGCGATGTGGCTGTCATGTTAAACGAGCAGGGCAAAAACAATCTGCTCGATTTAACGCGCAGGGCCGATGAACTCGAACCCGAGATCATTGAGGAAGTGGCGGTAAAGCACACTGCCTCAAATTTAAGGATTTTAGCCTGTCCGCCTCGTCCGGAAATGGCCGATTCAATCACCGGAGAACAATTCGGCAAGCTGCTCGAATATCTGAAACAATTATTCAACTTCGTTATTGTTGATACAACCTCCTACCTCACCGAAGTTGCCCAAAGCGCAATTGATTGCGCTGACCGGATCGTCCTGATCACGACACAGGATATTCCTTCAATTAAAAGCTGCAATTTATTCCTTTCGCTTGCTACTGCCACGGGTATTCGCCAGCGCATCGTTTTTGTGATGAACCGCTACGATAAACGGTTAAAAATCACGCCGGAAAAAGTAGGCGAATCTTTGCACCAAGAAATTCTTGCAGCAATTCCTTTTGATGAAAAAATCATTCCGAATTCAGTTAACCGTGGGGTTCCGTTTGTGCTTGAAAACCGGACTTATCCTGTGAGTAAAAGCGTCCTCAGTCTGGCTGACATCATTGCCAAATCTGCTGCGAAAGAAGAACCAGCCGCCGAACGGGATTTAATGGGCAAGAAGTAGATCTCTCAATGGATCTCGAAGGAAGGTTGAGATATGTCGATCTTAAAGCGCATACAAGGGGATAATAATTCTCCTTCAAATAACGCTAATTCCAGCGGCAGTCAGCGGCCAGCGCAGCCCCCCTCTCAGAATCGCCGTGTGGTCGCGCCTACAATGCCGACCACGCAAGATACTTATCAGGATTTAAAAGTACGGGTTCAGAATAAACTGCTGTCCACGCTGGATGTCAATATGGATGTAACGCGCGTCGCGGAAGTCCGCAAGACCATCCAGGATTTATTCGAACAGATTTTAAACGAAGAGAATATTGTTTTATCGCGGCCAGAACGGGCGCGAATGTTCGAGCAGATTGTGGCAGAAATCTTGGGCTTTGGCCCATTGCAGCCTCTGCTTGACGATGAAAGCATCACCGAAATCATGGTTAATGGCGCCAAGAATATTTATGTTGAGCGCCGCGGTAAACTTCAGCGCGCGCCATTAACTTTTGAAAATAACGAACATGTAAATCGTATTATTGAGCGGATTGTGGCCCCGCTGGGCCGCCGTATTGACGAATCCTCACCTTACGTGGACGCGCGTTTACCGGATGGTTCGCGTGTTAATGCTGTAATCCCGCCGGTATCGCTTGTCGGCCCGGTTCTGACTATCCGTAAATTTTCACGCAACCCAATCACGATCGACCAACTGATTCAGTTTGGTTCCATCACACCGGAGGCCGTCCAGCTATTGGAAGCCTGTGTAAAATCCAGATTGAATATCGTCATTTCCGGCGGTACAGGCTCTGGAAAAACCACGTTGCTGAACGTCTTATCCAGTTTTATTCCGGCAGACGAACGAATTTTGACCATTGAAAACGCAGCCGAGCTTCAATTGCGTCAGGAACACGTGGTTACTCTTGAATCCCGGCCGGCGAATATTGAAGGCCGCGGAGAAATCACCATCCGTGCTTTGGTGATCAATGCCCTGCGTATGCGCCCTGACCGGATTGTCGTCGGCGAAATTCGTGATGAAGCCGCCCTGGATATGCTCCAGGCTATGAACACCGGTCATGACGGCTCAATGACCACCCTGCACTCCAACAGTCCGCGCGACACCCTGGCCCGTTTGGAAACGATGGTTCTGATGGCCGGTATGGAATTGCCGATGCGCGCCGTCCGCGAACAGATTTCGTCCGCTGTTGATCTGGTCGTACATCAGGAACGTATGCGCGACGGTACGCGTAAAGTCATCAATATTACCGAAGTCGCCGGAATGGAAGGCGATGTGATCACAATGACGGATGTTTTTGCCTTTGAACAGGCCGGTTATGAAAACGGAAAAGTGGTTGGGCGTTTGCGCCCAACCGGATTACGTCCACGCTTCTATGAAAAGATTGAGGCATCGGGTATACACCTGCCGCCTTCGATTTGGGGGCTCGGAGAACGCCGGCGGTAAGACCGCAAACGGTGTTAGAAAGCAAGGGATTTTATGCAAATCGATCCAATTTTGATTTTAGGAATAGGTGGTGTTTTTGCTCTTATCTTGCTTGTCGTTGGAATCGCCGTATCGGTCTCAAGCGAACGCAGCATGGTTGAAGAACGCCTGGGTCGTTATGTTGAGACACAGCAAGACGTTCCGACCGAAAAAGAGAAATCAACACCGCTAACCGACTGGCTTAACCGGCGGGTAGAACATTCCACATTTGGCGGCCGTATTCAGCAGGATCTTGCCCGCGCAGATCTTAAATTTAAACCGGGTGAATACATCGCTGTAATCATTATTGCGGTCGTGTTTGTCGGCGGATTAGGTTATTTCCTCACCAAAAGCATAATTGTCGCCATCCTTGGCGGAATTGTCGGCTTTTTCTTGCCGCGCATGTATGTGAAGCGCCAGCAAGCACAACGCTTGATCAAATTCAATGACCAGCTCGCGGATATGCTGAACCTGATGGTCAATGGTCTGAGAGCCGGTTATTCCACCATGCAGGCCATGGAAGCGGTATCCAAAGAATTGCCTTCACCAATCAGTGATGAGTTTCGGCGCGTGGTTCAGGAAATGCAGTTGGGCGTCCCAATGGAACGGGCGCTTGACAACCTGCTTAAGCGTATTCCGAGCGAGGACCTTGATCTGGTTATTACGGCCATCAACGTTCAACGCGAAGTCGGCGGTAACCTGGCAGAGATTCTTGATACGATATCCTTCACCATTCGCGAACGCGTCCGGATTAAAGGCGAGATTCGCGTATTAACCACTCAGGTTATGTACTCCGGTAAATTCCTCTCTGTACTGCCGCTTTTTGTAATCGGCATTCTATATTTGCTAAACCGCGAATATATGATGGTTTACTTTCAGCCTGAGAATGTACCCTGCGGTTATATTGCCTTGGGCTTAGCCGCATTATTAATTGCGGCTGGGTATTTCACCATGACGAAACTTGGCGACATTGAAGTATAAGGCACCAGGAGGATTATTATGACGATCGTCATTATTGTTGGGGCCGTTATCATCATTGGCGCTGTCGCTTTGACTGTGATCGGTCTGCGCAACCCGGATATTGCCAACGAACGCGCCCTCCAAGCCCGGCTGGAAGAATTCAGTCAGACTGGCGAGCAGGTTGATCTGACAAAACTGGAAATGTCACAGCCTTTCACCGACCGCGTCATCTACCCCATGGCGCGGAAGCTGGGTGAAATAGCTATTCGCTTTACGCCTCAAAACGCACTGCAAAGCATATCGAAGAAACTTGAATTAGCCGGCAGTCCTGCGCGTATGGATCCGACCATGCTGCTCGCGCTCCAATTTATCGGCGCGTTGATCTTCGGCGGACTGGTGCTGCTGGTCTTCTCGTTGGGCAGTCTGACCTGGCCTCTCGGCCGAAAAATTCTAGTCGCGCTTATTTTCTGTTTTCTCGGTTTCTATTTCCCGCAACTATGGCTTTCCAGCAAAATTTCACGCCGGCAAAAAGAAATCCGCAAAGCCATGCCGGATGCGCTGGACCTGCTTACCATCTGCGTTGAAGCCGGTTTGGGTTTTGACGCAGCCATGTCAAAAGTCAGCGAGAAATGGGAATCCGAACTCTCGATGGCTTTTGCCCGAGTAATCCAGGAAATTCAATTGGGCAAGGTACGGCGCGAGGCCCTGCGGGACATGTCCGAACGAATTGGCTTGCCCGAATTAACCAGTTTTGTCGCAGCGGTGATCCAATCCGAGCAATTAGGCGTCAGTATGGCCAAAGTGCTACGCATTCAAAGCGATCAAATGCGCGTGAAGCGCCGGCAGATGGCAGAAGAAGAAGCTCATAAGGCCCCGCTGAAAATGCTTATCCCGATGACGCTGCTGATCTTCCCCTCGTTGATGATCGTGCTGCTTACACCGGCGGCCCTGCGCCTGTTCCACTCAGCGCTCGGCGGGATGTTTAATTAAACGGCAACATTTCCATTATAAGTACAATCCGGCAATCGCACTTGCCAGAACGGACTTCGCGTCTGCACATGAAGGCACTGCGTATGCGCTCTCACAATCTGACCGCACAAGCGCATCATGTTGCCTGGTTAGCGGCCGATTGGGTTTTTCCGCCCGTATGCGCTATCTGCGGCAGTCCCGGCTTTCGACTTTGCCCGCAATGCCGCGCGAATATCAAGCCAATCAACCACCCCACCGCATGCCCCCGCTGCGACCTGCCAGGATACGCAGTTCGTCCCTGCCCGGATTGCGTGAAAAATCCTCTCCAACTAGACGGTCTGCGCGCCTTTGCCCCCTACGAGGAAGCAATCAAAGCTGCTATCCACAGTTATAAATTCAAACGCAATCTGGGTTTAGCGGAACAATTTGCGGAATGGTTGTATCTGACGATCAAGGAAACCCAATGGCAGTTTGACTGGATTACTGCCGTTCCTTTAGGCCAGCAGCGCTCGCACGACCGCGGGTACAACCAATCTGCTTATTTAGCCCGCCTGCTGGCCTGGAAATGTGACCGGCCATATTTCAGCGATTTATCAGAACGCAGCCGAGAAACCAGATCGCAAGCCTCGCTGACGGCTGAAGAACGGCTGACAAATGTATCAGATGCATTTTGTCCTGGAAACCGGTCTTGTGCCGGCAGATCCGTTCTGATCATTGATGATATTGCCACTACAGGCGCGACTTTAAACGCCTGTGCAGCTGCCCTATATCAAAATGGGGCCGAAAAAGTGTATGGCTTAACTTTGGCACGAGCTGTGCATTACACTCAAAGTTAAGATATACTATCTTTAATACCTGGTAAGATGGGAATCGAACCGGGTATCATTTTACAAGGAGGAAAAAATGGACCTTAAAATCGATATCTTTACCCGCAACATGGATGTGAATGACCGCTTGCAAGAGTACGTTGAGAAAAAAGTATCGAAACTTGGTCGCATGATTACCGGAGTTGAGGACACACGTGTCGATCTGGCTTTTATTAAGTCTGCTCGCAATTCCTCAGACCGGCAGGTCGCACAGATCACCTTACGCGGTAAGGGGTTCATTCTCCGCACAGAAGAACGCGCTGACGACATTTTTGCTGCAATTGACGAGGCTGTCGAAAAAATGCAGCGTCAAATCTCTCGGTACAAGGGCAAACGACAGCGCGGCCGTGGCGACGGCACGCCGGCGTCAGAAGTTGCACCAGAACCGGTGACCATTGATGAAGTAGAAGAAATTCCGGTTATTGCCCGGCGGAAATCGTTCACCATGACTCCGATGGATGAATTAGAGGCTGTTGAACAAATGAAACTGCTGGGGCACGAAAACTTCTTTGTGTTTTACAACGCCAACACCAACGCAATTAATGTCTTGTATACGCGCCGTGATGGCAGTTATGGCTTAATCGAGCCAAAAGTCGGATAACTTCAAACATTGCATAGTCAAACAAGCGCCCGCTGACAGCGGGCGCTTGTTAATTGATACAGCATAAATTTCAAATATCCAATAAAACGATAAAACGAAGCTCGTTGGTTAGCGCTTGCCACACCTTAATGTGTGCGCTATAATCTACCTGTTGTTAACCGAAATTCTTGATAAGGTAAAATACGTATGATTGATGTAAATGATCTCCGCAAAGGTGTGACCTTCGAACTGGATAACGCCCTGTATAAAGTTCTGGAATACAGCCACCATAAACCTGGCCGCGGCAATGCGACCATCCGCATTAAAGCCCGCAATCTTCGCACCGGTACCACACTGGAGAAGACCTTCACTTCCGGCGATCGCGTTCCAGACGCACGTCTTGAATATCACACCGCGAGCTATCTTTACAATGACGGTGAACTTTATTATTTCATGGATTCTGAGACTTTCGAACAGTACCCGATCCGCTCAGAAATCTTAGGCGACTCTGCTGGTTATTTGAAAGAAGAAATGCCCGTCAAATTGACCTTCTACGGTACGGAAGCGCTTGATATTGAGCTGCCCACCACGGTTGATTTAAAAATCACCCAGGCCGATATTGCTGTACGCGGTGATACCGCCACTGGCGTTACAAAAAATGTAACTGTTGAAACGGGCGTGCATGTGCAAGTCCCCAATTTTGTTAATGAAGGCGATGTCATCCGCGTAGATACCCGCACGGGTGAATACGTTACGCGCGTTCAATAATCAGCATCTCGGTCCAATCGAACAGAATTTTTTGATTCGTCCCCTTTTTGGGGACGGATTTTTAAGACAGTGAGGTTGCCAATGCGTACTCCGGCCGGAAAGGAATGTAAATACTTTTTTGGTGATTACTATCGTGGTCGTCACCATGAAGAATGCCGATTAATTGGCAACGAATATGGCGCCAATCAATGGAAGCCGGATCTTTGTCAGAATTGCCCGGTTCCAGGCATATTAATCGCCAATGCCTGCCCGCATATGACGCTGACCGCAAAAGTCAACAAAGGTATTTTGGGGATGGGCCGCAAGGTAACTGTCAGCGCGTATTGCAGCCAGGCGCAGCAGGCAGTTAAAGAGCCAAAAATCGGTTGCGGTCAGTGTCATCCGCTGCCGCCTGAATTTTTAGAAAACAAACAATGAGCCTGACAATATTACTGGATCTGGACGACACATTACTTGGCAATGAGATCAATGGCTTTGTTAAAGCATATTTCCATGCTCTAAATCAAGCCCTTAGCCCACATATTGATTCATCCCGTCTGATGCATTCGCTGCAGACAGCGGTGACCGCCATGCTGGCCAAAAGCACGCCTCAAAAAACGCTTGAGGAGGCTTTCGACGAAATTTTTTATCCTGGGATTGGCATTGAGAAATCAGCCTTTCGGCCTATTTTGGACGACTTCTATGCCAATAAATTTGACGAATTAAAACCACTAACCAGCCTGCGGCCGGCTGCAAAAAAAATCATCCAACTCGCTCGAGAAAGAAATTGGAAAGTCGTCATAGCCACCAACCCGATTTTTCCAGCCGCCGCTATCCAAAAGCGGTTAGCCTGGGCAGGGTTAAATGTTGGTAACCCCGAATGGAATTTGGTCACCACATATGAAATTTTCCATTTTTGCAAACCACACCCGGCCTATTATGCAGAAATTCTCGGCGCCCTTTGCTGGCCTGAAGAGCCAGTCATCATGGTCGGAAACAGCCTCTCCGATGATATTACCCCCACAGAGGCCCTTGGGCTGACCACATTTTGGATTGATCCGGATCAGGATACAAATTTAACCCGATCCGCTGAAAGTAAGTCTGGCAGTCTCGACGAGTGTTTGGATTGGCTGACCACGCTGAAAGAAAACACCTTGCCTGTTCCTGATTTTTCCGGCAGCGCAGCGTTGATGGCCACATTACAATCAACACCGGCTGTTATGGATTGTCTGGGCCGGTCATATCCCCTTGAAAAGTGGAATCAACGTCCGCAGCCAGCCGAATGGAGCTTCACGGAAATTCTCTGTCATCTCAGGGACGTCGATCGTGAAGTTAATTTAAACCGGATCAAAATGATCTTGACGGAACAAAACCCCTTCATTCCTGGAGTCTTTACCGACCCCTGGGTGGAAGAACGGAACTACCGCTCGGAAAACGGTCAGGCTGCCCTGCAGGAATTCATTCTAGCCCGAACAGAATTATTGAAATTACTCATGGACATGGATAAAGGCTCCTGGCAAGATGCTGCGCGCCACGCCATTTTTGGCCCAACCACCCTGCATGAATTGGTTGGGTTTATCACTACCCATGACCGCAGCCATATCAGCCAGGCCTGCGCCACATTGGCGGAAATCAACCCATAAGGGCCTGGTATTTCGGACTGGTTTTATAAGAAATTTATATAATCGTCCCACAAGCCCTTGCATAAACTGGCAGTCGAATAAATAATTGGTATAATTTCTAAGAAAAATTGCATAAAAACCCTTAAAGGGTTATTGCAACCGGAGGTTTCCGTGAGTTCTCGGAATCAGTCTTACATCGTATACATTCTGCTGGGAATCGCTATCTTATTAATGTTAGTGTATAGCGTCAATCAGCGAAACAATCCCTCCGAAGTTACGATCAATCAATTGGCAGCGGATATTCAAAACCAATTGATTACAAAGATCGAAGGGGATGAAGACCAAATCAACATTACCTACAAAGATCTGACGCAAGCGGTTGCGACGAAAGAATCTTCAGCAACCCTGGTTCAGCAATTGCTTGACCTGGGTGTAACGCAAGATCAGTTGTCACCGGATAAGATCAAGATCGTCATCAAACCACCCAGCCCTTGGGTCAGTATTCTGGCCATGCTGGGATATATTCTGCCCTTCTTGCTTATTCTTGGCGCTTTCTTCTTTATTTTCCGGCAGGCGCAAGGCAGCAACAATGCAGCCATGTCGTTTGGAAAATCGCGTGCGCGCATGTTCACTGGAGATCATCCCACGGTGACCTTTGCGGATGTAGCCGGCGTTGAAGAAGCCAAAGAGGAGTTGCAGGAGGTGGTTGAATTCTTGCGCGAACCGCAAAAATTCATTCAGTTAGGCGCGCGAATTCCAAAAGGCGTTTTGCTGGTGGGTACGCCTGGAACAGGCAAGACCCTGCTGGCCAAAGCCGTTTCCGGTGAGGCCGGGGTACCCTTCTTCTCGATTTCCGGCTCGGAATTTGTGGAAATGTTCGTCGGTGTCGGCGCCAGCCGCGTACGTGATTTGTTTGACCAGGCCAAACGTCATTCACCCTGCATCATCTTTGTTGATGAAATCGATGCGGTAGGACGCCAGCGCGGCGCCGGCTTAGGCGGAAGCCATGACGAACGCGAGCAGACCCTCAACCAGATGCTGGTTGAAATGGACGGCTTTGATACTGACACGAACATCATCATCATGGCCGCCACCAACCGCCCAGATATTCTTGACCCGGCTTTGCTTCGCCCAGGCCGTTTCGACCGGCGCGTCATTCTCGACCGCCCGGATGTCCGCGGACGCGAGGCCATTCTCAAAGTCCATATCAAGGGCAAACCCTTAGAACCAAACGTAGATTTAAGTACACTTGCACGGGCGACCCCAGGTTTTGTTGGCGCTGACCTGGAAAATCTGGTCAACGAAGCCGCCATTCTGGCTGCTCGCCGCAACCGCAAGACGATTTCACAATCAGAATTTGAAGAAGCCATCGAACGCGTCATCGCCGGACCTGAACGCAAGAGCCGTTTGATCAGCGTTGATGAAAAACGGATTATTGCCTACCACGAAGCCGGCCACGCCGTGGTGATGAACGCCTTGCCCGATCACGATCCGGTACAGAAGGTCACCATCGTTCCCCGCGGAATGGCTGGCGGTTACACCATGGCTTTGCCCGTCGATGATCATTCTGTAACCCCGCGCAAGAAATTGATCTCCGAAATGGTTGCCTTATTAGGCGGCCGTGCTGCGGAAGAAATCGTTTTTGACGATATTACCTCCGGCGCCGGCAACGATATTGAACGCGTCACGCAAATTGCGCGCAATATGGTTACTCGTCTGGGCATGAGCAATGAAATGGGCCCTATGGTATATGGTCAGAAAGAAGAATTGATCTTCTTAGGCCGTGAAATTTCTGAACAGCGGGATTATTCCGAAGCTGTTGCTGAAATGATCGACCGCGAGGTTCGTCGTCTGGTCAGCGAGGCCTATGATGAAGCCCGCCGTATCTTAACTGAATACCGCGATAAACTGGATGCGGTTGCTCAGCGGCTGCTTGAGGTTGAGACCATTTCGCGTGAAGAGTTTGAAGCCATCTTCCCTTCGCCCTTCCCCAGGAAAAGCGGTGTTCCCGGACTGCTCAGTCAGGCTCAATAGAAACCTACAAAAAGGCTCTCGAAAATTCGAGAGCCTTTTCTTTTACTAAGCAGATGGGTTAATCAACAAACGTGGTGTTCTTATTATATTGACTGCCGTCTTGTGTTAATGCCAGCATACGTTCATCATCGCCTGCTTGAAAATGAAACCAATGAATGTTCGGATCGCTGGCTTTAAACCAATTCGACTGCCGGCGAACAAACACGCGTGTCTGGCGGCGAATCAACATCACCGCCTCTTCCATGCTGATTTCCCCCTCAAGCGCAGCGCTGATTTCCCGATAGCCAATAGCACTCATTGCCGGCAATTTCCTGCTATAGCCGTGCGCAAGTAACCCCTGGACCTCAGCCACCAATCCGTTTGCCAGCATCCAATCAATGCGCAGATCGATCCGCGCATAGAGTTCTGGACGCGGGCGCAGAAGGCCAATGGTCAGCACTGAATATGGGCTGATTTCATTTTGCCGGCGCTGTTCCGAAAATTTTCGCCCGGTGGAGAGCACAACTTCTAGCGCTCTGATCGTCCTGCGCATATTCTTATATTCAATTACCTGCGCGGCTTCTGGGTCCAATCGGGCTAATTTCTCATACAAAGCCAGAGCACCGATTTCGTGCCCCCATTTTTCCAAGACCATACGCAGGCGCTCATCTGGCTCCTGTTCGGGAATTTGCCAGTCCTGAACGACAGCATGGATGTACTGCCCGGTTCCCCCCACCAGAATGGGTAATTTGCCGCGCTGATGGATATCCGCGATGCAGTCGGCTGCAGCCGCTTTGAAAATCGAGAGACTCCAGGGTTGGTCTGGTGTGGTCACATCAATTAAATAATGCGGGACACCCTGCCTTTCGGCTAGCGTGGGTTTCGCGGTGCCAATATCCATGTAACGGTAAAAATATCGCGAATCGGCTGATACGATTTCCCCGCCTAAGTGCTTTGCCAGCCAGATGGCTTTATCTGTTTTCCCCGCCGCAGTCGGACCAACAACAACCAGCAGAGGACGCTCTGCGTCAGACCAGTGCATTTTCAAACCAGGTAATTTCCGTTTCTCTTGTTGATGGGCTGCGCAGAATTGAAATGACATCAATCCGCCAAGGGCGATCTTCCCATTGCTTTTCTTGAAGAAAATACTGTGCCGCATCTACAAGATGCGCCTGCTTTTTAAGCGTTACCGCCGCTTCCGGCTGCCCGAATATTAGACTGCTGCGTGTTTTAACCTCAAGAAAAACCAGAACATCCGCCTTTTCAATGATCAGGTCCAATTCACCGAAAGGAGTCCGGTAATTGCGGGCAACAATCTGGTATCCGTGCTCTTCAACATGAGTAGCCGCCCGATCCTCGCCCCAGCGTCCTAATGTGCGGTTATGCTGCGTCATATCGCTCCCTTGGTTGCAACCAATACCTCAATTTTACCGCGGTTTTTTATCAGCCCGCCGCCGTCACCTTAACAAAAAAATCATATAAAAATGGTTTAAAAAGTCCTTTGGCGCGCCTTTGGATTTATGCTACACTTTGGATAAACTTGCCAACACCAGTCTGTTTTTCCATAACGGGTGCTTGCTGAATCTTTTTAAAGACTGATCTGCAACGATCAAATTCATCTGAGGCAATTTCTTGAGGGATCAATGCCAACAGCAGAAATCATTGCAATTGGTACGGAATTGTTGTTAGGAGAAATCCAGGACACAAACACAGCCTATCTGGCGCGCAGGCTGCGCGATGACGGCATTAATCTGTACCGGGCCACCATAATTGGCGACAACTATCAACGTATCGGCAACACCATCCGCGAAGCCTGTCAGCGCGCAGAAATTGTCATCACCACTGGCGGATTAGGACCAACGGTAGACGACCCTACCCGTCAAGCCGCCGCTTACGCTTTCGATCAGGAACTAGTTTTTTGCCCGGAATTATGGGACCAGATTCTAAATCGATACGAGCGGTATGGGCGTACACCTACAGAAAACAACAAACGCCAGGCCTATTTGCCTGCCAATGCTGTGGCCATAGAAAACCCGGTGGGTACGGCTCCAGCGTTCTTTATCGACACCGGCAAAAACGTCGTCATCAGCCTGCCTGGGGTTCCGCGCGAAATGGAAACGCTCTTTCAAGACGCCGTTCGGCCTATGCTTAGAGAACGGTTCCACATTCAAGAGATTCTCAAAGCCTACGTACTGCACGCAGCCGGCGCTGGGGAATCGCAAATCGACGAGTGGATCGGTGACCTTGAAACCATGGAGAATCCGACGGTCGGATTGCTGGCGCATCCCGGAATTGTGGATATTCGCATCACAGCGCGCGCTCATTCACTCAGTGAAGCGGATAAAATGCTTGATCAGGTCGCCGGCATCGTGCGCAGCCGGGTTGGACAGGCAATTTTCGGCGCTGACCAGGACACGCTTGAGCAGGTCTTGCAGCAGAAACTGTCCGCAAATAATACGCAACTGCATCTTGTGATTGCGGGTCTTGCGGATGATTTTCGCTATCCGATCAATATCCTCGGGCTGCCTACGGAGCAATATAAAATTTGCCCGCAAACTGACAATTTTGAAATAATCAAGCAGGACGCCAGCCAACGCTTCCAGGAACACCCGCATGTTTTTGTCGCAGGAATTTGGTTTCAACCAGGCAACATCCAACAAGTGCTTAATCTGGTATTATTCTCTCCCAAAGGCGAGATTGAAGCAAAACGTTCCTATGGGGGGCCACCTCAATTAGGCGCTGCCTGGGCAGTCGCCAACGCTTTAGATTTTATTCGCCGCAATATCGCATGATCAAACACAGCCAGACTGAAGGAGTAACCGAATGGAAACTGTGACTTCTCTGCTCATTAATGCCATCGTGCTGACCATGGACGAGGAATATCATCTTTACGAACCAGGAGCCGTAGCCATTCAGGACGACCGAATTATTGCGGTCGGCAGCCAGGCGGAGCTTCTCGCAGCTTATGACAGCGCAGAAATCGTTGATTGCGGCGGAAAAGTATTGATGCCTGGTCTGGTAAACGCCCACACGCATGTTCCCATGACCTTATTGCGGGGTCTGGCCGATGACCTGCGCCTGGACGTCTGGCTTTTAGGGTATATGATGCCGGTGGAACGAGAATTTGTTTCACCCGGTTTTGTCCAATTAGGAACCCGTCTGGCCTGCGCAGAAATGATCCGCAGCGGCATTACCAGTTTTGCGGATATGTACTATTTCGAAGAAGATGTAGCCCGCGCAACAGCTGAATCAGGCATGCGCGCCGTTTGTTCGCAAACCGTAATGAAGTTTCCCGCTCCAGACGCCCATTCCTATGAAGAGTCACTGGAATTGGCCCGCGATTATATCAGCCGCTGGAAAGGGCATTCGTTGATTGTTCCATCGGTAGCGCCGCATGCGCCCTATACCTGTACAGACGACATTCTGCGCGCTACAGCAAAATTAGCGGTTGAATTTGACGTGCCGCTGCATATTCATATTGCTGAGACCGCTCAGGAAGTTGAAAATATGCGCAACGAACAGGGCATGCCGGTCGTCCCCTATATCAAGAAACTCAATCTGCTGGATGCCAAAGTTTTAGCCGCTCATTGTGTCCACATTGATGAAGGCGAAATGCACACTTTTAAGCATTACGGCACGGGCGTCGCGCACAACCCATCCTCAAATTTGAAGCTGGCTTCAGGCATAGCGCCTATATCACGCATGCTTGAGCTTGGTTTAAATGTTGGGATCGGCACCGACGGCCCAGCCTCGAATAACGATTTGGATATGTTCGAGGAAATCCGTTTGGCGTCTTTTCTGGCGAAGGGCTCTACGGGCGACCCGACCGTTCTGCCCGCTTATTTAACACTGGCAATGGCTACCCGCCTGGGCGCGAAAGCGATGCATATCGGTGATCTTACCGGCTCGCTTGAAGTTGGCAAACGCGCTGATTTAATTTTGGTGGATATCAGCGCGGTACATAATATGCCGCGCTTCCGCCGTGACGCCAGCAATATTTACGCGCAAATAGTCTATGCCAGCAAAGCCTCGGATGTAACCGACGTCATGGTAAATGGACAATGGCTGCTGCGCAGCCACGCGCTGACCACGGTCAACGAGGCTGAACTGCTTGAGGAAGCGGTGGATTACGCCCGTCGCATTGATGTATTCCTGATGCAGCGAGAAAAATCCCTGCTATCGAAGCTGCTGGCGCTTGGCGAAGAAACCGAGGAAGAGGAAAGTTTTGAGGTGCAGGCCAAGGTACCGGTTACCGATGTTCAATCGGTTTTAAAAGCGCTGGATGAATCCGGGATCGAAATCCTGAAAAAACGCCATTACAAAGAATATGACGCCTATTTCCATTTCGAAGGCAGTGATGAGGCCCGCTTGCGGTATCGCGAGGACCATTTTGTCAACGACAAAGGCGTGGTTACTCAGGTGCGCGCTCGCCTGACATTGTTAGGCCCAAAACGCGAACATTCCTTCCCGCAGAAAGTACTGCTCTCACGCAGCCGCTTCCTGGCAACTGCTACCCAAAGCCTGCGCTTTTACCGCGAATATTTCAAGCCAACCAATGAAATCGAGGTTGAAAAAGAACGCCTGCGGTTCCTGGTTTCTTATCAGGATACCGAGTTTTATATCAACATCGACACACTCTCCAAACCTGGTCTTGGTAATTTCCTCGAAATTAAAAGCCGCACCTGGAGCCGCAGTGACGCCGAATTGAAATCTAAGCTGGTGGTTGAATTAATGGGACAGTTAGGCGCATCGCCGCAAGAAACTGTTTCACAGGATTATATCGATCTGATCCAACCGCAATAATCATCACACCCCTGCGTGAAGGATAGGTATGGTTCACCAAAATCACCAAAAAACGTTAAAAGTCCTGTTCCTGGCCGCCGAAGCCGCTCCCTTGGTTAAAGTCGGCGGGTTGGGCGATGTATCCGGCGCATTGCCGGTAGCACTGCGTGGATTGGCTTCACCTGATTGGGAAGGGCCTCCGGTAGATATCCGTCTGGTATTGCCCTTTCATGATGAAATAAACCGCAAGATCAAAGATCCACGCTTTGTCGCCTCTTTTATGGTGGATCATCCCGGAGAACCGTTAGCTGCGAAGGCCTTCGAGACAAAAATCGACCATCTGCCGGTTTATTTAATCGAGGGTCCGCCCATCCTGCCCGACGAGCCGGTGTACAGTACCGACCCGCTGCTTGACGGCGAGAAATACACATTTTTCTCTCTGGCAGCCATCAAACTGATTGAGAAACTGAACTGGATTCCAGATATTGTGCACGCCAACGACTGGCATACAGCCACGAGTCTGTACGTCCTCAAACGGATGCTGAAGGACACCAAACCGTATAAGCACACGCGCAGCGTCCTTACTGTTCATAATTTGCCCTTTATGGGCAAGGATGCTGAAGAAGCCTTGATTCGTTACGGGATTCCTCGCTCGCGCGATAAACGTCTGCCGCAGTGGGCAACCCTCTTCCCGCTGCCGCTTGGTTTGCTTGCAGCAGACCGAATTGTCGCTGTATCTCCTGGCTATGCGCAAGAAATACTCACCCCTGAATTCGGCTGTGGATTGCAGGACTTTCTCAGCACCCGCCAGGAAGCGCTCTGCGGCATTCTAAATGGGCTAGACGAGGAATCCTGGGATCCGGCCAACGACAAGGCTGTACCGGTCAATTTCGATAGTGAGACGATTGACGCTCGCTGGCAAAATAAAATGAGCCTGCTTCAAGATCTTGAATTGAAACCAGATCCGCAAACGCCATTATTTATCATTATTTCGCGTATGGATCAGCAAAAAGGAATCGATATCGCCATCGCTGGATTACGCGAATGCGCGGACCTGGATTGGCAGTTGGTGATTCTTGGTACCGGTGATCCGCTGCTGGAAAGCGCCTGCCGCAGTCTGGAAGCTGAATTTCCAGACCGAGTGCGCGCGATCATCCGCTTTGACGGCAACCTCGCGCGCCGCATGTATGCAGCCGGGGATGTCCTGTTAATGCCTTCGCGTTACGAACCCTGCGGATTGACCCAAATGATCGCAATGCGCTATGGCTGTCTGCCGTTAGCGCGCGCGACTGGGGGGTTGAAAGACACCATCACGGATGCAGACCAGGCTGAATCAGCCACAGGCTTTTTGTTCACAGAAACTACGCCGCAATCATTTGCTCAAACAATTAAACGCTCTTTAGCCGTCTTCCTGCAAAAAAGCCGCTGGCGGACATTACAGGTCAATGGCATGCGTCAAAAATTTGGCTGGAATCAATCGGCTGCAGCTTACGCGCGCATTTATCAAACCCTAACGGAGCAGATCCCATGAATATCCGCGCCCTCATTTTAGCCGGCGGTGAAGGTACCCGCCTTGGTGTACTGACTGCCAAAAGAACGAAACCAGCCGTACCCTTCGCCGGGAAGTATCGCATCATTGATTTTCCACTCTCAAATTGCGTCAACTCAAAGATTTTCGACGTCATGCTGGTAACGCAATACCGCCCGCATTCATTAATTGAACATATCGGCGCCGGCGGCCCGTGGGATTTGAACCGTGATTTTACTGGAGGCGTGCGCATATTAAATCCTTACCGGGCGCGCGGCTCAAGCTGGTTTGTTGGCACTGCCGATGCGGTTCAGCAAAATTTTCCATTTATCAAGCGCGGCAAACCGGATGCAGTGCTCATCCTCTCGGGTGACCACGTGTATTCCATGGATTACGAGCCGCTTATCCGCTATCATCAGGAAAAGGGCGCAGATGTCACCGTCGCCACCATCCATGTGCCTTTGAATGAGGCCTCCCGCTTCGGCATCGTGGACGTGGACAGCGACAACCGCATCACTGGCTTTCTGGAAAAGCCAGAAAATCCACCTTCCACCCTGGCGAATATGGGGATTTATCTATTCAACCTGGATACACTCAACGAAGTTTTATGGGAGGATCATCTAGAGCTGGAATCCGACCACGATTTCGGCAAGAACATCCTGCCGCAAATGGTTAAGACCAACCGGAAGATTTACGCCTATCCTTATGACGGTTATTGGATGGACGTCGGTACCATTCAGTCATACTGGAACGCCCACATGGATCTGCTCTGCACCCCGCCTGCTTTCGATCTCTTCCGCCCTTCCTGGATCATCCATACGCGCACCGAAGAACGCCCGCCGGCAAAAATCGCGAAAGGGGCCGTTGTTGAGGATTCTTTAATCAGCCACGGCTGCACAATCCACCCCGGGGCGCGGATCACCCGCTCTGTGCTATCACCAGGTGTCACCGTTGGTCCAGGAACGATCATTGACGAATCGATCATTTTAACCGACACCTCACTCGGAGAAAACGATCAGGTTATCCGTTCAGTTCTCGATAAACGCATTAAAATAGGCAGCGGCGTGATCATTGGCGGAATTGTGGAAAACGAATTGCCGATTGCCATGGTCGGCCGGAACACCGAAGTCCCCGCTGGCATTCATATTATGCCAGGCGGAACCATCGGCACCGATGTAGTTATGTCAGATTATTCCAGCCAGGTAATTAAACCTGGGGAATATATTCAAACCCGGAGACTACCAAATGAAATTTAAACGCTCTTCAGGAATTTTGCTGCACCCAACCAGCCTGCCCGGCCCTGACGGTATCGGGGATTTGGGTCCCGAAGCCTACCGGTGGATCGATTTTCTGGCTGATACAGGCTGCCACTTGTGGCAAATCCTCCCTTTGGGGCCAACGGGTTATGGCGACTCCCCTTATCAATGTTTTTCTGCCTTCGCCGGAAATCCGAATTTAATCAGCCCGGCTTTATTGTTAGAGGATCAGCTATTAACTCGCAAAGATCTGGCCGACCGGCCAGAATTCCCCGTGAATACGATCGATTTTGGCGCAGCCATCCAATGGAAAGCTAAACTTTTGGACCGTGCCTTTGAGCATTATGAAGCTGCCGCCCAAAATCACCTGCAGGCTGAATACGAACAATTCCGTCAAGAACAAGCCTATTGGGTGGAAGATTTTGCTTTATTTATGGCCATCAAAGAGGCGCACGGCGGCGTTTCCTGGGATAACTGGACCGAGGGCCTGCGATTGCGCCAACCAGCTGCCTTGCAGGAATTTGTTCAGAATGAAGACGAAAAGATTCAAAAACATCTTTTCCGGCAATTTTTATTCTTCCGCCAATGGATGGCGCTTAAAGCCTACGCTGCTTCAAAAGACATCCAAATCATCGGCGACATTCCCATCTTCGTGGCATACGACAGCGCAGATGCCTGGTCTCACCCGGAGTTATTCTTTATTGCCGCTGACAGCAAGCCTACGCTGGTCGCCGGCGTTCCCCCGGATTATTTCTCTCCGACGGGCCAGCTATGGGGCAACCCGTTATATAAATGGGAAGAACACCGCAAAACCGGTTACGCCTGGTGGATCGAGCGGATGAAGGCTACCTTAAGCCTGGTCGATATTGTTCGCCTCGATCATTTCCGCGGATTTGCCGGCTATTGGGAAATTCCGTTTGGCATGCCCACCGCTGAAATTGGCAGGTGGAAGAAAGGTCCCGGCCAAGACTTAATCCATGCCATCAACGCGGCCTTGGGCGAGCTGCCCATTATCGCTGAAGATTTGGGCGTCATTACGCCGGATGTGGTTGAATTGCGTGACCAGTTTAACTTACCCGGAATGAAAGTTTTCCAGTTTTCATTTGGCTCAACCCCGCTGGACCCATTTTTACCGCATATGTACCCAGAAAACTGTGTGGCGTATACCGGTACGCATGATAACGATACTGCCCTCGGGTGGTATCAGTCAGCCCCTGAGAAGGAACGGGATTTTGCCCGCCGCTACCTGGCGCGCTCGGGCGATGATATCTCCTGGGATATGATTCGGGCAGTCTGGTCTTCGGTAGCAATCTTCAGTTTGGCGCCGATGCAAGATGTGCTCGGGCTGGGCAATGAAGCGCGCATGAATTTACCCGGTCGAGCTGCCGGAAACTGGAACTGGCGCATGCACCCAGATGCGCTTAGCAAACGGTTTATTGAACGGCTAAAAGAAACCAACTTCCTTTATGCCCGCTGTGAGATTGAAGCTCCTGCGGCTGAAACCCCAGAAGATTATCCGCTAGGTTAAAACAGACCGCCTCGTATGACTGCATACGAGGCGGTTTTTCTATATTTCAGCCGTGGCTGGCTCAGGTGACCCTGTCTGACGTGAAGCAAGAAAAATTCCGATCAAGATCATTGCTCCGCCCAGCAGTTCACCGATTGCCGGGTTCTCATGCAGAAAAGCGACAGCTAAGACCGTGGTGCCAATTGGCTCTCCCAGCAGCGCCAGGGACACAAAAGTTGCGGGAACATAGCGCAACGCCCAATTGAAGGCTGAATGCCCCATCAATTGCGGGATAATGGCCAGCAAGGCCAGGTAAGCATAGGTGACCGGTGCGAACCCTAAAACAGATTGCTTTGTAAAAACACACAAGCCGATTAATAACAGGGCCGCTGTTCCATAAACAACGAAGGAATAAGAAATCAGCGATAAACGCGGGCGCACTTTCCGCCCCACCAGCAAATAACTGCCCGACATCCAGGCTCCGAAAAGTGCCAGCGCGTTGCCAATCAGTGCCCGGCCGTGCAGCATCTGCGCAAAGCCTTCACAAGTGATCCCTGAACTTGAAACGGTGCAGGATTGTTGAACGCCAACCAGAATACCTCCGGCCATCGCCAGCAACAACCCCGGCCAAATTCGCGGATCCAACCGCTCATGCAGCACCAGGGGCGAAAGCAGCGCTACCCACAAAGGCGTAGTGGTAACAATGACTACCGAGCTTGCCACACTGGTAAATTCCAATGAGCTGATCCAACTGGCAAAATGCAATCCCAGAAAAATTCCAGAAAGCGCTAATTGCTGCCAATCCAAACGGTTGAGGCGGTTAAGTTCATCTCGCGCTGTCAGCAAAACAACCGGCGCCAGCAATACAGCCGCCAGGCTCATCCGCGACGCAGCAATGACCAGTGAAGATGCCTCCGATTGGGCCAGACGAATAAATATTGAGGCGGTAGAAACTGCCAATATGCCAAATGCAAGAATCAAATAAGCACGCGTGCGTTGAGTATTAATCAGATTCATTGAAAATAAGATCTTTTGTTTTTTTTAATTAGGGATGATTACAAAATAAAGCGCTTGACAAACCCTACCAGCCTTTCTAAAATTTTTATACGCAATTTCATCGCGGTTTGCCACGCTTAAGCGAGCAAAATTATAACAGCGATCGATTATAGTGGCCGTTTTTTGATTAAACAAATGAGGCAGAATTTCACCATATTCCCGCAGGAAAATCACCTTTGAGAATTCTCATTTGTAGTATGATTATTAAGAAGCGATCAAAAAATACTATTCCACGAATTTGATCAAATTTAGGAGGCTCTCATGTCCCATGTCATCACCAGTTTATGTCTTCGCGATGGCGGCTGTATGACGGTTTGCCCGGTTGAATGCATCGTTCCCGGAAAACCTGAAGCACAGTATCCATGGTATTACATTGATCCCGACACCTGCATTGACTGCGGCGCATGTGTTCCAGAATGCCCGTACTCCGCCATTTTCCCGGAAGATGAAGTACCCGCTTCCTATACTGCCAAGGGCGGTGAAAAACTCTCCATGCCCGCTGGAACCGCCGGCTACGGCGAAGTCTATGAAGGCGTCAATCATGATGGCGAAGCCGTTCACCTGGAAGGAACGCGAACGCTGGCGGCCGGTGAATCGGTTGACCTGACTGAGGCGATTGATCTCAACCGCGACTACTTCGCCAAAGGGCCTGGCTACAGCGCAGCTTAATGAAGAAGTGCACAAAGAGGAAGTCTGACAAGGACTTCCTCTTTTTTATTCGGTTCTGCCAGTTTCACTTCCATAGGAAGATTTCCAGGCGCGCGATTAATCGCCGGCCGTTTTACCCGTAAATCTCTTTACAACTAACTTACCCCCTTGTTGAAGTTCAAAGTACGATCCGGAGATACGCCAGATGACAGCGAATATTCCCTTCCGCACTGAACGTGATTCACTTGGAGAAATACAAGTCCCAGAGAATGCACTGTACGGCGCTCAAACGCAACGTGCGGTGCAAAACTTCCCGATAACCGGTATGCATCCCTATCGGGCCTTTATCTGGTCTGTGGCGGCCATCAAAAGATGCGCAGCGGAGGTTAATGCCGGCCTCGGTTTATTAGACGAAAGCCTGGCCAAAGTCATTGTCCAGGCCGGGGAAGAAATCATGCTGGGCAATTTCAACGATCAATTTGTCGTTGATCCATTTCAGGCAGGCGCAGGGACCAGCCATAACATGAACGCCAACGAAGTCATCGCCAATCGCGCCACTCAACTGCTTGGCGGGCAGGCAGGCGCTTATCTGGTCAGCCCGAATGATCATGTGAACATGGCTCAATCCACCAACGATGTCATTCCCACAGCCATCCGCCTGGGCTGCCTTTGGCGGCTGGATGAACTGACCTATGCCGCGTCCCGTCTGGCTCAAGCGCTGAAAGATAAATCGGTAGAATTCGACCCGATTGTCAAATCCGGACGCACCCATCTGCAGGATGCGGTTCCCGTCCGTCTGGGCCAGGAATTTGGTGCGTATGCGCGCGCGGTAGAGCGCGATGTTGATCGAATTGAGCAGGCCGCTGAAGGGCTGCGCCGGCTGGGAATCGGCGGAACAGCTACCGGCACCGGTTTGAATGCACACCCGGAATATCACCTGCGGATGGTTGAGACGCTGACAAAAGTGACTTCCCTGCGCCTGTACACCTCGGACAACCTGTTTGAATCGATGCAGTCGATGGCCGATATGACCTTCTTCTCATCAGCGCTGCGCACCCTGGCCTTGACGCTGATTCGAGTAGCCAACGATTTCCGTTTGCTTTCTTCCGGGCCGGCGACCGGATTGGATGAAATCCGCTTACCGGCCGTCCAACCGGGCTCGTCCATCATGCCTGGCAAGGTCAACCCGGTACTGGCTGAAATGCTGGATATGGCTATGTTTCATGTGGTTGGCCTGGATACGGCGGTCAGCCTGGCTTCTCAGGCCGGTCAGCTCGAATTGAACGTCATGATGCCGATTATCGCGCATGATCTATTTGAAATGATGCACGTGATGATCGGGGCCATCAACGCGTTCACCGACAAGTGTGTGGCAGGCATCCAGGCTAACCCCGCCAAAGCCAGTGCCTGGTTATCAAGAAACACCATCGTTGTCACCGCCCTGAATCCGATGATCGGTTACCTGGCCGGGGCTGCGCTGGTCAAAGAAGCCCTTTCCCGCGAAATGACCATCCAGGATTTGGCTTTGGAAAAAGTGGCGGATGGCTCGTTAAAACACAAAGACAGCGGCATTCCCGTTACAGCCGAGGAAATTCACGCTGTCTTTGCTGATTTAAGGAAATTTACCGAAGGCGGTTTAATCGGCAGCGGCGGTGGAGGCGGCTAAATCGCCTTTTTCGGCCGCATAAATTGCAGCACCAATGATTCCGGCTTGATTCAAGAATTGAGCGGGGATCATTGGCGTTTTGATATTGATCAGCGGGAAAAATTTTTCCGAAGACTTACTTAAGCCGCCCCCGATGATAAACAGATCCGGCCAAAATAATTTCTCCATTTCACGCAGGTACTCTTCGAGACGCAGCGCATACTTCGTCCAACTCAAATCCTTGCGCTGCCGGGCCGCGTCAGAGGCGCGGTGTTCGGCCGGTTTCTCGCGAATCAGCAAATGGCCGAATTCAGTGTTTGGCACCAGATGACCGTCGGTGAATATGGCAGAGCCGATACCAGTGCCAAGCGTAAGGACAATAACCACGCCGCGCGTATAATCTTTGCCCGCGCCGTAGCGCATTTCCGCCAATCCGGCTGAATCAGCGTCATTTAAGGAGAATGTCGCCTGCCCGGTTTGCTCGGTCAACAGGCGGTCGATATCCGTGCCAATCCAGGATTGATCGATATTTGAAGCGGTTTTCACGATGCCATGCAATATCGCTGCCGGAAAGCCAACCCCGATTGGACCACGATAGCCAAATTGCTCAATTAATTGGTGGACCGTCTCTGCGACATCCTCTGGCATAGCCCCGGTAGGCGTCGGAATGCGCTTGCGTTCGCTGACCAGTTCCCCCGTAACATGATCCACAAGAGCGCCTTTAATCCCACTGCCGCCGATATCAATACCTATTAATTGCATGGCTCCTCCTAAAAATCCGTTACAGTTTTTTTTGATTTTTTCTGATTTCCGTTACACGCAAAGATCCTGATCCGGCCAGAGCGATCCTTACCGCTTCCAACTCAAGGGCAGGCATTCTGCAAATGTTCATCATAGGTCGTGGCAAATTCATGATCGCCGCTGCCATCAC
The DNA here is from genome assembly GCA_036822575.1 of Bellilinea sp. Lineage (GTDB taxonomy): Bacteria > Chloroflexota > Anaerolineae > Anaerolineales > Anaerolineaceae > Bellilinea. Next base: position 25,218 of record DAISHK010000007.1, read on the forward strand.
ATTTTGCTCGGAAGTAATAATAGGGAGTTTGTGCTGGTTTTGCTACCGCCTGAAGGGCATTTAAACCAGGGTTACTGATTGGACCAGGCGGCAGGCCATTTACCTGATAGGTATTGTAGGCAGAATTCACCGCTAAATCATCATACGTCAGTGGATTGGTCCACCATGTTTGTTGATTTTCATTATACCCTAACGCATATTGCGTTGTCGGGTCAGACTCTAAACGCATACCAGCCGCAAGGCGATTAAAAAATACTGAAGCGATCAGGCTGTGTTCATTCGGGTCCACGCCTTCGCGTTGAACAATTGAAGCCATCGTTACCGCCTCAGTCAGACTCAGACCATTCGCGCCATAAGCAGCGCGCATCTCAGCCGTGACCGATTGGTCAAACCGGTTAAGCATGGCGGTCATTACATCGCGCAGCGTTGCGCTGCGCTGAAATTCATAACTGCCGGGAAATAAATAGCCCTCCAGTGAATCCAGACCCTTCAGCGATTCTGGCAGCCACTCTGCTGGCGGATGATGAACTGCCTCCATAAAATCCGCAACCGAGATATCCAAACCAGAGGTTTGCAGAGAATTGGCGACCTCTTCGGCGCGCCAGCCGGCGAAAACCAAAAAATCTACTGTTTCAGGGGTTGCATCCTGCAATTGATAGGCAATCTGCAGGGCCGTCCACCCCGGACTGAGGCGATAGCTGCCTGCTTGAATCGAGGTGTCCAAACCGGAGTAAACCATGAAATTCCGGAAGGCTTCATAGTTTCGGATAAAGCCTTCGCGCTCCAGTCGATATGCAACCGAATTTGCCGATTCGCCTTGGGCGATTTCGAAATCCCGTTCTTCCGTCGAGAAAACCAACGAGGTCAGCAAATCGTTCTTCTCAGTCACGATGCGGAATGCGTACAAAAACTGCTGCACCTGGCTCAACTGAGAATTCGGTGCGCCGAAATCAGCCTGAGCGCGCCGCGGGATGTCAATGGCCAGATAGAATAATCCAGCCGCAGCTAAACAAAAAAAGGTCAGGATCAGTGCGCAGCCTGCGGATAAGGGTCTTTTATGTTTTCCTGTCATGCCGGTTTCCTCTTTTATTCGTTTTCAGGGGCGTCCGCCGCATGATGAGCATCCAGATAGGACTGTAAAATTATAACCGCCGCCAGGTCATCTAAATGCCCGCTGCGCTGCCGCCGGCGCACCCCCATCTCAAGCCGAATCCGCCGGGCAGTTTCAGTGCTGCTTGATTCATCCCACAAAACGATAGGAATAACGGTTTGCAGGCGAATTGCTTCAGCCATCCGCAGCGCCTTGCGCGCCGCCGGTCCCACTTGCCCGTCCGCATCAAGCGCCTGCCCGATGACAATCAAACAGGCTGATTGATCCTGTGCAATTTGGGCAATCTGAGCAGCATCCACTGCCCGTGACGTATGCAGAATTACCTGCAGCGCCGATGCAATGGTCTGGGTTGGGTCACTGACAGCCAAACCAATCCGTTTATCGCCGGGATCAACACTTAGAATGCGGCCTTTAATCTCGATCATTGTATTTTAACGTTAATCCTTGCTGCGAAAAATGGCATGCGCGGCCACCAGGCAGGCCACATATTAAATTGCGCCGGTTCAGTTAATGCATATTGTTGACTCAATACCGCCTGCGCTTGATTTAGATCCAATCCGCTGACTGAGGTTTGCAAATTCGCCCTGTCAATCAAAGGAATCAGAGCTTGCTGAGCGGTTACTGTTAATGCCCATAAGTCCTCGTCCAGTTGAGCATGCTCCACATGAACCTCAATATCTGCATCAACCGGCGCCAATCCAGGCGCCAGATTGGCTTCCAGACCGCTGCGGGCGGCTGCAATCAGATCAGTTTTTTTGACTTGAGCAATCTGGTATTCCGCCTGCAAAGAGACAGTCACTTGCTCGGCGGCGGCCCCAAGCGGCGGCGTAACCTCAGCTAGGGGGTCTTCAACCAGGCGCAGGGAATCTGTCAGCACAACCACCTCTTGGCCTGCCTGGGACTTAGCCTGAGTTAAGGCATCTTGAAATAAATCCTGGAGCAAGCTGGTTTTTAACTGGTCAACATCACTTTGAGTGACGACAAAAGTTTTTTGGTCGCTCCCGCCGCTGATCGGCAGATCGTTATTTGCGATCATGCGCAAACCCAATTCACCTTCAATCGTTTTGATCGTATCCGCAGGCGCGTTGCCGGCTGTGCCCGCAGCCACAGCCGCGACCCGGACCGTGCCCCGCTCGCCTGGTCCGGCTGGCAGCGTTGCTGCGGCTGTTGACTGATATTGGGTCCCGCTACTTGAGCGAAATATCGTTCCGGTAGGAATCTCGACCGGTTCATCGGTCAGGTTGGTCAGGTTCAGCGTTCCGCGCGCGGTTGCAGCGGCAATTTCGCTTTTTCCTTTCGTAGCGCCATCCAGGCTGCCGGACAGGCTGACGTGCGTGAATTCCAGTGGAATTTCGCCAGAACTTAGTACCTGCGTAACTTGCGGGTTGGCCAGCAGTTTCATCGTCAGCGTTTGGGTTTTTCGCTCTGGCTTAAGGACAATATCCGCGGCTGGAAGTAAAAAAAACGCCAGACCCGTAACAGCCAATACGCCCGTGATGAAGATGGCCATTCGAATCCAACTCGGCAGATCTTTAGTCATTGGCTGAGTTTGCGCGTTCTTTGCATCCAGGACTTTAGTCAACGAAGGTTCGGCATGCACCGCTTGCTGCAAGACAGCCGGCCAATGCGAGCGGGTTGCCGCTGGAATAGAAGCGAAAACGGGTATTTTAGCCTGAACTGCCAGCTCTTTAATCCGGTCCGAAATAGTCACCAGCCCTATGACTGAACCCTGCTGAGCGGCGGCCCGCTGGAGCAAGGTGAGTTCAATCTGGGTCAACTTCGGCGGCCGCCGCCGCGGAAAAACCAGCAGCACATGCGGACTGGTCACCGCGCGCAGGCGATCACGGATAGACCCCAGGTCATCAAAGTTTTCCAGTCGAATAATCTGCGTTTTCATGCACTGATTCCGGCGGCGCAAACGAATTTATTTTCCGCGAGAGCGCGGGCTGTTCGTCTTAGTTTTATTATACTGTCCGGGGTGGGTACCGGCGGCTGCCTGACGCAGGCGGCTGATTTCTTCCGCGGTAAGCCGGCGCCATTCGCCGGGAGCCAGCCCGGCCAAAGTCACTGGGCCAATGGCGATCCGCACCAGACGCAAGGTGGGCAAACCAACTACTGCGGTCATATGACGAATCTGACGCTTCATTCCCTCGTTCAGTTCCAGACGAATCCAGGCTGTCGGCCCATGCGGTGTGATCGGCTTGCTGCGCTCCGGCAAATTCGGCTCCGGGACTAGAACCGCCCGGCAGCGGCGGGTCATCCGCCCTTTTACTTCCACACCGCGCTGCAAGGTTGCCAAAGCCTGCGCAGACACGTCTCCCTCAACCTGAACCAGGTACGTTTTTGTAATTTTGTGCTGCGGGTCGGTCAATTGATGGGCCAGGCGGCCATCATCGGTCAGCAGCAGCAAGCCTTCACTATCCATATCCAGCCTGCCCGCCGCGTATACATCCGGAACTGGCACATAATCAGCCAGAGTCGCTCTCCCCTCCGGGTCAGTGAAGGAGGTCAACACATCAAACGGTTTATTTAAGGCGATAACTTGCAATAATAGCTCCGATCCTCTCCAGCCCGGCGATTTGATCTGCCCGGTAGATTGAGATTATAATCGAAGCAAGGGAACAAACCCAGCCAGCCGCCGGTCTTATTAGCATTCTAAGATCAACGATTTTGTTCCATAGAGGATAACCCATGCGACACGCATTTTTACTTTTCACAACCACTTTCCTATTGCTGCTCTTATCAGCCTGCAATCTGCCCAAAGCAGCCGCGCCAACCCCCACAGCAGATATCGTGGCTACTCAAGTCGCGGTATTGCTGACCGAACAGCCCACGCAAACATTTGCGCCTACCCTGCCGCCGCAGGCGACCAGTGTTCCGCCGACGGCCGCACTTGAACCTACCGCCACGCCCGAAAATTCTCCCACACCGGCCAACACCGCAACGGTATCCGCGCAAGACCCAGCCGCTTATTTAGGTACGCCGGCCGGCAGTGACACGCTCGACAGCGGCAAGAGTTTCGGGCTCGACTCAACCGGCTATGACGATGATTACACCGCAATCCGCGTGGAAAATGGCGCGTTGGTGATGACCAGCCATTACGCTACCGGCTACCGCGGCTGGCGTACCGGCGGTACCAAACTGCAAAACGCATATATTGAAGCCACCGTTCAGACCGGTGAATGCAGTGGATCAGACCTGTACGGCCTGATTGTTCGCAGTCCTGATTTCGTTAAAGGCTATTGGTTTCAGGTGACTTGTGAGGGTAAATGGGCCTTCGGCTATTGGGACGGCTCGCAATATGTCGAGTTAAAAACCAGCGCCAACCCGGTCAGCGCGGTTAACAGCGGATCTAACCAGACCAATCGACTGGGCGTGATGGCCAACGGCGATCAATTCACCTTGTTTATCAACGGGCAGCAGGTGGGTGACGCCGTTGATGCGACTTTTAAAGACGCTGGCTCGTATGGCATGCTGATTTCAGCCCGCAATACGCCCAATTTCACAACCTACACGCAAGAATTTAAATACTGGAACCTGCCTTAATCATGACACTCGCCTCTAACTCGCACCGTGCAAAAGTAACCGAACAGGTCCGCCAATGGATTGAGCAGAAACCAATCTACCTGGATACTGAGACAACCGGACTAGACAAAGCATCCGAAATCATCGAAATCGGCATCGTCGATTGGGACGGCTCAATTCTTTACCAATCCTACGTAAAACCTGCCCGGCCAATTCCGCCCAGCGCCACAGCCGTGCACCATATCACCCAAGATATGGTCACATCTGCGCCTTCCTGGCCGGCGGTATGGGCTGGTCTGCGTCCACTGATTTACAATCGTCCGATTGGTATTTACAATTCTGAATTCGATTTGCGCATGATGAAACAATCAATGGAGCAATACCGCCTGCCGTGGCGCGAAAAATTCAACGCTTTTGATGTCATGCAGTATTATTCGGAATATCAGGGGGTATGGGATTCCTACCAGCGCGGCTTAAAACGCTTCCGTTTGGAAGATGCCGGCCGGCATTTCAATATTGCCCTGCCCAACGCGCACCGGGCAACTGATGATTCGCTGCTGACGCGCGCAGTGATGCACGCTATGGCCGGCTTAGCGTATTAATACAAAAAAAGGCAGGGGCTGTTGACAGAGGGATTCACCGCAGCACAACTGGATATTATCTCACGCCCAACTTCTGAAAAGATCTTTCTCGAAGGCCCGCCCGGCTGCGGCAAGACCAGCGCGGCCGCAGCTCGCCTGCAGCAGCTTTTGTTGTCTGGTATTCCCGGCCAGGAGATCCTGGTCGTTACCCCCCAGCGGACGCTGGCGCAGCCGTATATGAGTGCTTTACAGTCACCCGACCTTCCGGCCGGCGGGCAGGTGACCGTCGTCACGATTGGCGGTTTGGCGCAGCGGGTTGTGCAGTGGTTCTGGCCGCTTGCTGCTCACTCCGCCGGTTTTTTGCACCCTGAAAGCACCCCTGTGTTTTTAACACTGGAAACCGCCCAATATTTTATGGCCCAGGTCGCGGAACCTTTCTTTGAAGAAGGCTTTTTTGAATCGCTGACCGTTGACCACAACCGGATTCTGGCTCAGATTTTAGATAACCTCAATAAAGCCGCCGTGGTTGGTTTTGATCACCGCTACTTAAGCGAAAAGCTTAAGAACGCCTGGGTCGGGCAATCCTCGCAGCTTATTGTTTACGATCAGGTTCAGACCGTTGCCAATGCTTTCCGGCAATACTGTCTGGAAAACAATATGCTCGATTTTTCGCTGCAATTTGAGATTTTTGCCCAACAGCTTTGGCCGCAGCCAGCCGTGCGAGCTTATCTGCACAGCACATACCACCATCTAATTTACGACAACATTGAAGAGGATATTCCGGTCGCTCATGATCTGATTGCCGAAATGCTGCCGGAGATGCAATCGGCCTTGTTGATTTATGATCAGGGCGGCGGGAACCGCGTTTTTCTAGGCGCCGATCCCGATTATGCCTATGGGCTTAAGGCGCAGTGCGAATCCACGGTAAGCTGGGATGAATCGTTTGTGCTCAATCAAAATCTGGCGCATTTTGAGGATGTTCTCCACCAGAGCCTCAGCGGCAGCATTGAGCAGCTCGACCCAGAGTTGTTGGATAATGCCTATACGCATCTTTCCGCGCGCTTTTTTACCGATATGGTCGAGCAGGTGGCCGGGCAGATTCAAAACCTGGTCGAAGCACAGGGCGTTCCAGCCGCGGAAATCGCCGTATTGACCCCTTACCTCTCTGACTCATTACGCTATGCGCTGGCGCACCGCCTGAATCAGGCGGGCATCGCCGCGCGTTCGCTTCGCCCATCACGCAGCCTGTTCTCTGAACCTTCCGCGCGCTGCCTGATCACCCTGGCGCGCCTGGCGCATCCGCAATGGAGCGGTCTGCCCACCCAGGCAGATTTCCGCACCATGCTGCTGCAGGTCATTGGCGGGATCGATCTGGTCCGCGCGGATTTATTTTCGCGCATTCTATACCGACCCAATAAACCAGATGCGCCGCTCTTCAATTTTGACGAAGTGGAACCGGGACAGCAGGAACGCATGACGTTCAGCTTCGGCCAGCGGTATACCGAGCTGCGTAACTGGCTGACCGTCTATCAAGATCAGCCAGAGACTGACGAATTGGATGTATTTCTCAGCCGGCTTTTCGGCGAGTTGATCTCACAGCCTGGTTTTGGCTTTCATGAAGATTTCGAGGCGGCCGGAATAACCGCCCAGTTGATCGAATCGGTGCAAAAGTTCCGGCGTGTTACCGACGCTTCTCTTTCCGGTGCGGCTGAAACCGGCGCAGCATATCTGCGAACCGTAAGAGATGGGGTTATCGCTGCCCAATACTTGCTGCCCTATCAGCAGAATGTCGATGCGGTGCTTTTAGCGCCAGCTTATACGTTTTTAATGGCCAATCAGCCTGTGCACGTCCAATTCTGGCTGGACGCAGGCAGCGAGGGCTGGTGGCAGCGTTTATATCAGCCGCTGACCCACCCGTATGTGCTAAGCCGTGAATGGGATCCCCAGGCGCAGTGGACGGACGTCGAGGAATTCGCCGCCAATCAGCGCGCTTTGCAGCGCTTAACTTACGGATTAGTCAATCGTTGTTCGGGACATATTTTTATCTGCACCAACAGTATCAACGAGCGTGGATCCGAAGAACGCGGTCCGCTCCTGCGCAGTCTGCAAATGATCCTTAAAAAGCGTAACAGTGGAGAGACAGACCATGTATACACCACGCGCTAAGCAGGCAGAAGTTTTGGCTTATCGCGGCGGGTGGATGGGGGTATCAGCCGTCCCTGGCAGCGGCAAGACCCATACCCTTTCGCGTCTGGCAGCAGATTTATTGGCGGCCGATCTGCTGCGCGACGATCAAGAAATCCTGATCGTGACTCTGGTAAATTCAGCCGTCGATAACTTCTCCAGCCGGGTGGGTAATTTTATGGAAGAGTACGGCCTGCTGCGTGACCTGGGCTACCGGGTACGTACGCTGCATGGGTTGGCGCATGATATCGTCCGCGAACGGCCTGACCTGGCCGGCCTGTCGGACAGCTTTGCCATTATCGACGACCGCGAATCGAATGAAATCCTGCAAGCAGCCGTGAATGCCTGGCTGCGCAGTCACCCGGAATTTTTGGCGGATTGGACGGCTGCCAATCAAAGCTTAAACGCCAACCCTACCCTCGGAAAGCGCTGGGAAGATTCATTGGTCAGCCTGTGCCGGGCCTATATCCGCCAGGCAAAGGACCTGCAGCTGACCCCGCAGCAAATTATCGATAAATTAGCACTGCTGCAAGCGCCTGTCCCGCTCCTGGAATTGGGCCTGACTGTTTATCAGTCCTATCAAAAAAGCCTGGCCTTCCGCAGCGCGGTAGATTTTGATGACCTTATCCGCCTGGCGCTCCTGGCGCTCAAATCCGATGACGCCTATTTGCAGCGTTTGCGCTCTCGTTGGCCCTATGTTTTGGAAGATGAGGCGCAGGATAGTTCGCGCCTCCAGGAAGAAATCATCCGGCTGCTCGTTGGACCTCAAGGAAATTGGGTGCGCGTTGGTGACCCGAACCAGGCCATCTACGAAACTTTTACCACTGCCAGCCCGGAATTCCTGCGTAATTTCCTGCGCGAACCGGGTGTACTGGCGCGAGACTTACCTGATTCTGGACGCTCAATGCCCAGTATCATCGAACTGGCCAATGAGTTGATTCGTTGGACAATGGAAGATCATCCCGCGCTAGAACTGCGCAATTCGCTTTCGCTGCCCTATATCCGCCCCACCCTGCCCGGAGACCCGCAGCCTAATCCGCCGGACTCGCCCAACGAAGTATTTATTTACAATCGGAAATTCACCCCGGACGACGAGGTGAAAGCCATTATCGCGTCACTCAAACGCTGGCTGCCAGAGCATTTGGATCAGACCGTAGCAATCCTTGTGCCGCGCAACGAACGCGGCGCAAAAGTAGCCGAGGAAGTCAAAGCCGCCGGCATGGAGCCTGTCGAGCTGCTGCAATCCAGTCAATCGACCCGCCAGACAGCTGAAATCATGTCGCGCGTGCTGGCGTCGCTCAGCGACCCGGCTCACAGCGGCAAAATGGCGTTGGTTTACCAGGATATTCGCCGCGAACTAAAATCCGGCCAGGAAGGCGATGCTTTCGTCAAAAAAGTGGCCGGGCTGCTGCGCCAATGCAAAACCATAGAGGCTTTCCTTTGGCCGCGCAGCGGTGATCCCTGGCTGGATGTGTTGCGCGCCGCTGGCAGCGAGGAAGGTTTCATTCAGGAGTTGGAAGGACTGCGTTCGATTGTGCGCCGCTGGCAATCGGCCACCTTGCTACCCATTGACCAGTTGGTGCTGACGATTGCCCAGGACCTGTTCACTACTCCCGCCGAATTGGCTCTGGCGCATAAATTGGCGGTCGTTCTCGAACGCACGGCCCGCCTGCACCCAGATTGGTCAATGCCGCAGTTCGCTGAAGAAATGCGCGCGGTGGCCGCCAATGAACACCGGCTGAGCGGTTACAGCGAGGAAGAAACCGGTTTTGACCCGGAACAGCACAAAGGTCAGGTAGTGATCGCCACCATTCACAAAGCCAAAGGGCTGGAATGGGATCGCGTTTACCTGCTATCGGCTAATAATTACGATTTCCCCTCGCTCCAGCCTTACGACCAATATATTTCAGAAAAATACTTCGTGCGCGATAATTTAAATTTGGAAGCTGAAGTGATTGAGAAATTGAAGGCCCTGGCCGCGGGTGATCTGAGCGGAATTTACCTGCCGGAAGGCAGCGCAACGATCGCAGCGCGAGTCGAATACTGTGCTGAACGTCTGCGCCTGCTCTTTGTCGGCATTACCCGCGCCCGCCGTTCATTGATTATGACCTGGAATAACGGGCGCGCCTCCAGCGGAGGAAGGGAAAACCAGCCGGCGATTCCGTTTGTTTATCTGGATTCATACTGGAAGGAGCAGCATGGCCAACCTGCCGCCTGAATTTTCTTTTAGCCAGAATAATTTGCAAGACTTTGTCGATTGCCCGCGCCGGTTCGAACTGAAATACGTCTTGCATCAGGCCTGGCCGGCTATCCGTTCTGCGCCGGTGCTCGAACACGAACGCCATATGCTACGCGGCGAACGGTTCCATCGTATGATTCAGCAGCACCAATTAGGCCTTCCGGCTGAGTTAATCGGCAGCCAGGCTCAGGATGACCAGCTCATCGAATGGTGGCAAAGTTATTTAACCCGGCCGCCGCAGAATTTACCGGCCCAGGTTTATCCAGAAATTATGCTTCAAGCCAGCCTGGACGGGGCTAATTTCCTTGCCAAACTGGATTTGCTGGCTGTGCAGCCAGGCGAGCGGCTGGTCATAGTCGATTGGAAGACCGGGTTAAAAAAGCCTTCGCGCGCTGCCATGCGCGCCCGCCTGCAAACCCGCCTGTACCCGTGGATGGTAGTGCGCGCCGGGTCAGGTTATCAAAACGGGATCGCGGTTAAGCCCGAGCAGGTCAGTATGATTTACTGGTTCACCGCTGACTCAGCCCACCCGGAAATTTTTCGCTATTCTGACGATCAATTTAACAGCGATCAAAAAACGCTGGCAGCGCTGCGGAATCAGGTTGAGAATTGCCTGGAAAGCGGCTTTCCGCTGACCACGGACGAACACAAATGTGCCTTCTGTAATTACCGTTCCCTGTGTGAACGCGGAGTCGCGGCTGGGTCGAGCGCCGCGGAAGAGAATGAGCCGGAAATTCAAGATGATACCTTCGGCCTGGACTTTGACCAGATCGAACCAATCGCTTTCTAATCTATGAAAATTCCTGCCAGTGTCATTCAATGGCTCGAACCAGAGCAAGTCGCCCTGCCCGACGAGCTGCGCGCCTTCTGCGGTTCAGATTTCTTGGCTGCCTGCCTGGTCCGGCGCGGAATCCGCACGGTTGAACAGGCCAGGTCGTTTCTGGATCCAGACCAATACCAGCCAGACTCTCCACTGGATTTGCCTGACTTAGAAAAGGGTGCACTACGGATCTGGCAAGCCATCCAGCGCCAGGAATGCATTGGCGTATGGGGTGATTTTGATGTGGACGGGCAGACCTCCACAACCCTTTTGGTCAGTGTTCTGCGCCAGTTAGGCGGTAATGTAATCTATCATATTCCTGTGCGAGCCAGCGAATCGCACGGCATTAACCTGCCGAATCTCAAAGTACTGATCGAACGCGGTGCGCAGGTTGTTCTGACCTGTGATACGGGCATCACGGCCTTCGAAGCCGCCGATTATTGCCGGGAAAACAATATCGACCTGGTAATCACCGACCACCATACTTTGGGGCTGCAATTGCCAGATGCCTACGCAGTCATCAATCCGCAGCGCCTGCCTGAAAACCATCCGCTGCGCACCATTCCAGGTGTCGGAGCAGCCTACGTATTTTCGCAGGAATTAACTCGGCTGGCCGGTCGGCCAGAATTAGCGGATGAAAACCTGGATTTGGTGGCTTTAGGAACCGTTGCCGACGTGGCCACACTGGTGCAGGACGCCCGTTACCACGTCCAGCGCGGGTTGCGCCTGCTGCGCGCCCCGCAGCGTGCCGGTCTGCGCCAGCTTTACCGCCAGGCAGAGGTCAACGCGACCCGATTTTCAGAAGAACAAATCGGCTTTATGGTCGGGCCGCGCATGAACGCCCTCGGACGGCTGGCAGACGCCAACCCGATCGTAGAATTCCTCACAACGCAAGATGAACAAAACGCCGCCGTTTTTGCCGCACAGTTGGAAGGATACAACGCTGAACGAAAATTCCTCACCGATGAGGTTTTCAAAAGCGCGCTGGCCCAATTGGAAGCGGAACCGGCCCTGGCCGAGAAACCCGCTCTAATTCTCGCCCATCCGCAATGGCCGGGCGGAGTAATCGGCATTGTCGCCAGCCGGCTGGTTGAACTGTTCAACCGTCCAGTGATCCTGCTGGCCGCGCCACCCGACCACCCGATGCATGGCTCTGCCCGCTCGGTTGATGGCGTTAATATCACCTCAGCCATCGCCGCCGCGCGTGAATATCTGCTGGGCTTTGGTGGTCATCCAATGGCGGCCGGGCTTTCTTTCGAGGCGGATAAATTCAATCCGGTCCGCCGGAAAATTTGGGCTGATATCACTCGCCAGCAAACAGAACAGCCTTTCCAGCGCGCGCTTCCGATTGAAGCCTATCTCAAATTTGAAGATTTGAGCTTCGAATTAGCCGAGCAAATTGAACAACTTGCGCCATTTGGTCCTGGAAATCCCGCGCCAACATTGGCTACGCGCAATTTGCGCGCCGTTGGTATTCAGCAAATCGGCAAAAAAGAAGAACACCTCAAAGTTCTGGTTGAGGATGAGAACGGCCAGAGTCGCAATGTGTTGTGGTGGCATGGCGACCCGGACCTGGTGCCTCAGCAACGCTTTGATTTAGCCTACACCCTGCGCGCAAATGATTTCCGCGGACAAACCCAGTTGCAGCTGGAATGGAAAGGCTATCGCCTGATCGCCGACCAAATCGCGGAAGTGCGCCGCTCAGACTCTTTCGATATCATCGATCTGCGCCAGGACCCCCTCGCAAATACCGCAATCCATGCGGCGGTTGAGCAAGGCGCGCTGTGCTGGGGAGAAGGTCCCGCAGCTTGGCCAGACGAACTGACGGTGGTTAATCGCACCCAACTAAGCCCCGCACCGGCCTTGCTGATTCTCAGCGCGCCGCCCGACCGGGCAGTTTTACAAGAAGCTCTGACGCTTGTCCATCCTGAACAGGTCCTGCTGGCCAGCCTTGGAACACCGCAGGATCAATTCGATGACTTCACGAAACACCTTTCCGCGCTGATTCGCTATGCATTGGTTAAGTATTCCGGCGTTCTTAATTTCAACCAGCTCGCCGCGATTTGCGGACATAGCCCGCGCACGGTACAATCAGGTATCGAATGGCTGGTGAGCCGAGGCAATATTCGTCTGATCGAAACCTCACAATCCGGCTGCGTCGCCGCTGCTGGCGGAGTACCCAATCCAGATCGCGCCGAACAGCTGCGCAGCCAAATCAACAACCAACTCGAAGAAACGGCGAGTTTTCGAAAATTTTATTTGCGTGCTGCTCCCCAGCAAATCCTCCTTTATCCGTAAAGAAAGGGGAACATCATGAATCACTTTGATTACATCCTCATCGGCGGCGGGATGAGCGCCGACGCAGCTGCCCGCGGCATCCGCAGCCTGGATTCCACCGGCAGCATCGCTCTTTTCAGCGCAGAACCGTACGCGCCGTATAACCGGCCGCCGCTCTCCAAAGGATTATGGAAAAAGACCAAACTTGAGCGCATCTGGCGCCATACAGAATCCCTTGGCGCGGAGCTGTTCCTTGAAACGGCGGTAAAGGCGATCCACCCCGCTGAAAATCAAATCAGCGACCAGACTGGCCGGCGCTTCAGCTATGGCAAACTGCTGCTGGCAACCGGCGCGACGCCGATTCGCCTGTCACCAGCTGCGCCCGGCGTGATCTATTACCGCGAGCTGCAGGATTATTTTGCCCTGCGCGAACAGACCGAACAAAAAGAAAGTTTTATCGTCATCGGCGGCGGATATATCGGCTCAGAAATCGCAGCCGCTTTAGCGCTGAATGGAAAAAAGGTCACCTTGATCTTTCCGGAAGAAGCCGTCTGCGGCCGTTTGTTTCCTGCTGACCTGGCGGAAAATTTAAACAAGCTGTATAGCCGCAACGGCGTTAATATTCTTGCCGGCCGGAAAGTGACGGGAATCAGCAGCGCCGGCATTGGCTTCAACGTCAAAACGGACCGGGGCGAAGAGATTGCAGCGGATGGTGTGATTGCCGGGCTGGGTGTGCGTCCAAATACAGCCCTGGCAGAAGCCGCCGGAATGCAGGTTGAAAAAGGCATCCGCGTCAACGGCCAATTGCAAACCAGCATAGCCAATATCTATGCGGCCGGAGACTGCATTGATTTTTACAATCCACTGCTCGGCCAGGTTATTCGCGCCGAACATGAAGAACACGCCAATCGCAGCGGCGAACTGGCTGGCCGGAACATGGCCGGGGCAGAAACCAGTTACGATTTTCTGCCATCAGCCTATTCAGATTTATTCGATTTTGGTTTTGAAATGGTCGGTAAAATCGATGCGCGCCTGTCATTTGTCGCGGATTGGCAAAGCCCCTATGAAAAAGGCGTCCTGTACACCTTTGAACAGCAGGGGCTGGCTGGGGTCATCACAATAAACCTTTTTGGCAAGATGGACGCCGCCCGGCAGTTGCTGCGCGACCGAAAAAACATCCGGCCAGAAAATGTTTCCGGCCGGATCGAAATTTAACACAAATTCAGGGATGCCTGCATCAAAGACAGGTATTGACCTGGCTAATCGCTCGATTTATTGGGCAGCTTGGGCTTCAGCCAATCCAGGAAGGCGCCTTCGCTGCGCGTCTGCAGCAGGATTTTTCCAGGGCCGGTCAAATCGACTACCAGACCCTCGCCGCCAAACACGGTGGACTTGATCCCGCCGACAGTCCGTACGCGGAAACCGATATTCTCTTCAAATGCCACCAGGTGACCGGTATCAACGGTATATGTTTCACCCGCGGCCAGCGTCATTTCGTGAATCGCGCCATAGGATGAGAGCAGCATGCCGCCGCTGCCGCTGCAGCGCAGCATAATCAGGCCTTCCCCGCCAAAGAAAGTCTTCGCGCCCGACCACTTTGTATCCGTCGTGATGCCTTCACCGGAAGCCAGGAAAGAGCCGGATTGAACCAGGTAATTCTGGTTGGTCAGTTCGGCGAAATAGATATCGCCCGGCAAGGTCGGCGCCAGGAGAATTTCTCCGCCGCGTTCATTTGCGCGGAAAGTATTCACAAAGAACGACTCACCGCCCAACACGGACCGGGTCAGAGACTTCAATAATCCACCGCGCATTTTGGTTTCAATTTGCAGGGTGCTGGTCATGCCAACCATTGCGCCGGCCTCGGCCACCAGACCTTCATTTGGCTGCAAGCGGACCTTCGCCAGTGAATAAGAAGGGCGATACAAAACTTCGATTTGCATTTCGTCTCCTTGGTTTGTTTAATATCTGCTCAATATACGCAATAGACCTGAATTTTGGTTCGCGAATTCGAATTCAAAGCCAAAGCGTTTACCAAATCTTAACCAATTATCGCAGAAAATTGGCTAAAATTCCGCTAACAAACCATCCTGCTCCAATCACCATTGACAGGGTCCATAATCAAAACTGCGCCCTAGCGCGCCATTATTTTTTGTAGTAAACTAAGTTCCGCTTGCAACTATCGTTGCTGCTTTCCGTTCTTTGGATCGATTACGCCGATTTCGAAGGACAATCCCGAGGAAAGGAGGATCTATCACAATGCGTAATTACGAATTAATCTTCATTATCCAGCCTGAATTAGACGAAAATGCAGTTACTGCTGTCATCGAGAAAGTGACGGCCTGGATTACGGAAGCTAACGGCGCCATTAACAAAGTAGAAAATTGGGGCAAACGTCGCATGGCCTATGCCATCAACAAACGCCGCGATGGCCAGTATGTCTTTATTGATATGCAAATGCCGCCGACATATTCCAGCGAACTCGAACGGAATATTCGCTTCCTTGAGCCCGTGATGCGGTACAGCTTGATCGTCCGCAACTGAGCATCGAACCATATCTTGAAGTATAACCATCAGGCAGCGAGGAGCAAAATATGAGCAGGGGACTCAACAAGGTGATGATCATCGGCCATCTTGGCCGGGATCCAGAAATGCGGTACACACCTTCTGGAAGGCCGGTAACGACCTTCAGCATCGCCACCAGCCGCACCTGGAACACATCCGATGGCGAACGTCACACGGAAACCGAATGGTTCAATGTTGTCACCTGGGGTAACCTGGCCGAAATCTGCAAACAATATCTGACCAAAGGTCAGCAAGTGTATGTAGAAGGCCGCCTGCAAACTCGCCGCTGGGAAGATACGGAAGGCATCAAACATTCTTCTGTAGAAGTTGTTGCCAATGAGATGATGATCCTGGGGGATCGTCGCGAGACCCCGAATCAAAACACCGATCCCATTGAAGAAGATGAGATCGAAGATGAATATCCATTCTAGGAGTGATTAGAATGAGCGAAAATAATCACAGCGAGAATGAACAGCCCCAGAGCTACGGCCCGCGTAAATTCATCGCCCGCCCGAAGATCTGCCAGTTCTGCGCTGACAAAAATGTGGTCATCGACTACAAAAATACTGATTTGTTACGCCGCTACGTAACCGAGGACGGAAAAATTCGTCCACGCCGCCAGACGGGTACCTGTGCCCGCCACCAGCGCGCGCTCGCGATCGAAATCAAACGCGCACGCCATATCGCCCTGCTCCCCTTCGTCGGGGAAAGCTGGAGCGATTACCGCTAGAGCCGGCCATCAATTTAGTCAAACAAGGGCTTGGGTTTCCATCAAACCCCAGCCCTTTTTTAAAAAGAGAGAAGAGGAAAGTTGAATGGCGAAATCTCCCCGATCTTACGTTTCAACAAAACAGCAGAACCGTGTTGAAAAGGAAAAAAGGCAACGAAAAATCGTCATTTATTCCAGCATCGCCGTCGCCGTATTGGTCGTGCTCGTACTCGGCTATGGCCTGTTGAATATCTACGTTTTGCAGCCTAACCGTCCAGTCGCATCGGTTGACGGTACAAAAGTGTCGATGGAATCCTTCCAGACCCGTGTCCGTTATGACCGCTACCAGTTGATTCAAAATATGATTCAGCTGGCTCAATACAATCAAATGTTCGGCACAGATCCCACGACCGGAGCCGGAATGTTTGATTCGCAAATCAGTTCCTACAACAGCCAGCTGAGCAGCGCCGAAACGATGGGCAATCAGGCAATTCAGGAACTGATCAACGATATTGTCATGTCGAAAAAGGCTGCTGAAATGGGTATCACCGTTTCGGACGCCGAAGTCGAACAGGCGATTCAAGAGGCCTTCGGTTATTACAAAGATGGTACCCCGACCCCGACGGTAACCCCAACTGAAGCAGCCCCCTACGCCACGGCGACTTACTCCAGCCAGCAATTGACCCTGGTGCCGTACACTGCCACCCCGACCAATACGCCCACACCGGAAGCCACCGCCACCGGCCTGCCGACCGCTACATCTGCGCCGACCCTCGCCCCGACTGCGACGGTTGACCCGAACGCCGCGACCGCCACGCCTTACCCGACGGCCACTGCCTACACGGAAGATGGCTATAAAGGTCAATACAGCAGCTATGTAAGCGGCCTGGAAACAGACGCCGGTCTGACCGAGGCTGATTTCCGCGCGCTGTTCCGCTCCAGCCTGATTTACCAGAAATTAAGCGACGCGGTTAACACCGACCTGCCCACCACCGATACCTACATCTGGGCTCGCCATATTTTAGTGGCGACCGAAGATGAAGCCAACGTGGTCTATTCGGCCCTCAAGGAAGGCGCCAGCTTCACCGATATGGCCGCCCAATATTCGACCGATACCGGATCGAAGGATTCCGGCGGCGATTTAGGCTGGTTCACCCGCGGTCAGATGGTTACCGAATTTGAAGACGCTGTCTTCGCGATGACCGATATCGGCGAAATCAGCAAGCCGGTTAAATCCGATTACGGTTATCACATCATCCAGTTGTTAGGCCGTGAAGATCGCCCGATCACCGCCGACCGGCTCGATTCGGTCAAGAGTGAAAACTTCACCAAATGGCTTGATGACGTAAAAGCCAGCATGAAGATCGAAACATACGATACCTGGCAAAATTATGTTCCCACTACTCCGGTTCTGCCGGATGGCGTGGTCAACACCAGCACTGCGAACTAAGCGATTCATTTTGATAACAAAAAGGTCCGGATCAAATATCCGGACCTTTTTTGATTCTCAACCAATACAGAATTTATTAGTTTGAAACGGTAAAGGGTAATACCAGTTACTTCACCATCTCTTCGGATACTTCATCCAGACGCAGGGAAATCATCTGACTGGCCGTATCCTTGCCCATCGTAATGCCGTAAACCACATCCGCTATCTGCACCGTGTTACGGTTATGGGTGATGACAATAAATTGCGTAGTCGCGCTTAATTCCTTGAGGAGATCGCAGAAGCGCCCTACGTTAGCCTCATCCAGGGCCGCATCGACCTCGTCCAACACGCAAAACGGCGTCGGGCTGACTTTGAGCAGCGAAAAGACCAGAGCAACCGCCGTCAGGCTGCGTTCTCCGCCCGATAACAGCGAAAGGCCCTGTTCGCGCCGGCCAGGCAGGCGTGCCTCGATATCGATGCCGCCCTCGGTGGGATTTTCCTCGTCCACCAGTACCAGGCGGGCTGTGCCGCCGCCGAATAAACGGGTGAACATCTCTTTGAACTGGATAGCCACCGCGTCAAACGTCCGGCGAAATTCCCGTTTCATCAACTCATCCAATTCACCGATGACCAGGCGCAAGTCCTCATCCGCTTTACGTAAATCTCCGACCTGAGCGGTCAGAAATTCAAAGCGATCTTTCACCGACAGGTATTCATGCTGCGCTTCCGGGTTGATCGCCCCGATGCGCCGCAGATGTCCGCGCTGGCGGTTCAAGTTTTCTTCTAAATCCGGCGGTATCTCAACAATCGTCGGCAGATTTTCAACCATACCCTCTAAAGGCAGCGGTGTATGCCCAGAAATGTCGCCGCGGTATTCAAAGGCCACCAGGCCAAAATCCTCCTCAATGCGCCTTTGCAGTGAATCGAGTGAATCTTTTACACGCGAAAGCTCAAGCTGAGCCTGAGTAAAATGGCGGTCAGCCACCGCCACCACTTGCTGAGCGGCAGTTTGATCCCCTTGCATTTGTTCGTAACGCGCTTCCAAATTCGTCAGGCGCTGCTCACCGGGCTCAATTTTTTCCTGCAAACGTGCCATAGACGCGTTTAAGCTGTTTTCCTGGTCACGGTCTGCTGTTTTTTGAGCCTCCAGTTCCAACAGGCTTTTTTCAGATTGCTCCAGGCGCTGGCGGATTATTTTTTGCTGATTGATATTCGCGTCGTAAGACTGGCGGTATTCGCTGATACGCTGGCCGGCATCATTCAGGCTGCGTTCCGCCAGGGCCAGCTGCGTATTCCAATGGTTGACCTGAGATTGAAATTGTTCAATCGGCAGAAGATCAACCTCTTTCTGGTTTTCATCGATTTGCAAATCCAGCGATTCTTGCTCGCCTTCCAGTTTACGAATTTCACTGCCAAGGCCACTTAATTCTTTCTGCGTGGCTTCAATCTGCGTCTCGATGGTTTTAACCTGATCTTGCTGCCAGGTCAGCTTCTGCCGCGCCTGACCAACCTGCAAGGTCGCTTCGCGCACCTTGCGCGCGGCAGCCTCGATATTCTGAGTTAATTCTCGCAGTGCCCGTTCACTGTTTTTACGCGCTTCCTGAATTTTGTTTAATTGCTCGTTGTTTTTACGCGCATCCTCATCCAGCTTATTAATTTGCTCGTTCAGGCTTTGCAGTTTTTCTTTCAATTCGCGGATCTGGCGCGGACGGGAAATCACTGCTTCGCGGCCCTCTTTTCCGGCCGTTATCATGCCAGAACCGTAGAAAACTTCGCCTTTTAAACTGACAACACGCGTGTCGAACGGTTGGGTTTTCGCAATCCGCCGCGCTGCCGCCCGGTCAGTCGCAACCAGTACTTTACCCAAAAGCAGCCGGATCAGCCCTTTTTGCGATTCATCGGAGCGCACCAGATTCGCCGCCGCGCCCAAACAATCCGGATCATCACTCTTGACTTCATTCTGATCGGCGCGCAAATCGTCAAGCGGGAAAAGAACAGCCTTCCCGTTTTTTCCATCTTCGAGCAGTTTTAAAACATCTTCCGCATCCGCCTGAGGATCCAGGGCTATGCCATCCAGGTATTCACCGAGTACGGCAGCCAGAGCTGTTTCATACTGCGAGTCGATTTCAAGCAAATTGCTTAACGCAGTAAATTTTCCGTGGATTTTCCCCTGGCGAGCCGCCTGCAAAATAGCCTTAGAACCCTGGTTCAAACCCGAAAGGCTTTGTTCTGCCTGTTCAAGTACATCCAGTTGAGCCTTTGTGCGTGACCGCTCAGCATTCGACGCGTTAATCTGCTCTTGCAGCTTGCGGCGAGTATCCTCCAATGCAGAAATTTCTTTCTGCGCAGATTGGGTCTCGGTTTCCAGGGACTGACGCTGGCCCTCTAATTTCTTCTGGAAATCGGCAGCAATTGCCTGGCGTGCTTCACTTTCCTGCACAGCCTTTTCAGCCGCCTCGCGCGTCTGCTCAATGCGAGCGATATCATTCTGCAAATTTACTTTTCGGCCGCTCAATTCCTTCTGGTGCGCACGCAGTTCCACCATACGGGTCTCGCTGCGGTTCAATTGCTGCCGCAAGGTACGCAGGAAGGAGATCATTTTCTCGCGTTTTGCCTGGCGTTCCTGCAATGCCTTGCGTGCATCCGTCAACTGAGCTTCCGCTTCATCAACCGCCTGTTCACGCTGCTCTTTCTCCTGCTGCATGGCATCCAGGCGTTCCTTTCGGGAGGCTTCCTCATCCTCGAGGCGGGCTAAATCCGCCTTGAGCGTCACCTGCTGGTCAAGCAGCGCGCGCTGACGTTCGTCCAGCACCGCCAGGTCACGGCTGATCTTTTCGCGCTGGTTATGCAGCTCTGCGGACTGGCGATGCCACTCATTCAACTCACTGCGAACGGACTGAAGTTCTTCGCGCAGTAATTGAATGCGCTTTTCGACCTCTTCCAGCTTTAAACGCGCCAGATCCAATTTTTCTTCCTGGGCCGCGACCACTTCACGCGCATGCGTGACATCCCGCTGGGTGCGATGCCAGTGATAACCATACCAATCCCGCAGGAGCACACGCAAGTCGGCTTTGATCCGTTCATACTCAATCGCCCGCGCAGCCTGTTTCTCCAGGCTTTTCAAGCGCGGTTCCAGCTCGCTGAGGATATCCTGCACGCGTTCCAGGTTTCGCCGAGTTGTTTCCAGACGATTGAGGGCTTCCTCACGCCGTGAACGGTACAGGCCGATTCCGGCGGCTTCCTCGAAGAACTTTCGCCGTTCCTCAGGCTTCAGGGAGAGCGCCGCATCGACCAGGCCCTGTCCAATGATGGTGTAGGTCCGCTCGGCCAAACCAGATTGCGCCAGCAGTTCGGAAATCTCTTTCAGGCGTACTTTCTGGCTATTGAGGATGTACTCATTTTGCGCATCCCGGTATGCCCGCCGCCCGATCGATACCTCACTGAAATCAATCGGCAGCCAGCTATCCGAATTATCAAATGTGATCACCGCCGAGGCCATCGAACCGCGCGGACGCAGTTCTGAGCCGGCGAAAATCATATCATCTGTTTTTCTTCCGCGCAGCAGGCTGTAGGATTGCTCACCCAACACCCAGCGGATTGAATCGGCAACATTCGATTTGCCTGATCCATTGGGTCCGACAATGGCGGTAATATCACCGGAAAATTCAAAAAGAGTCCGGCTGGCAAAGGTTTTATACCCATGCAGCTCTAATGATTTAAGACGAGCAACCATTCAGTTTCCTGTTCGTCGATAAAATATCGCGTTATTTATAACGCCAAACCAATTTTTTCGAGCGCCTTACGGGCGGCATCTTTGGCGGCTGCCTGCTTGCTAGGGCCGCTGCCGCTGGCGTAATATTCATTGGCAATCAGTACATCCACTTCAAAAACTTTGGAATGATCTGGGCCATATGAATCGCGCGTGACGTATTGCGGCGCTAAAAACCCCTGCGACTGCGACCATTCCTGCAGCAGACTTTTCGGGTCCTCATTCTTGTGATTGAGAATGATATCCTCTGCGGATTCAAAAAGGAACTGATCCATAAACGCATCCACCGCTTTGATATCACCGTTAAGATAAATAGCGCCGATCACAGCTTCGAAAGTATCACACAGCAGCGCGTCGCGTTCACGCCCGCCTGCCTGGATTTCACCCCGGCCCAGGCGCATGGCGTCTCCCAGCCGAATTTTTCGGGCGAAGACAGCTAGCTGTTCAGTGTGCACCAAAGCGGAGCGCATCCGGGTCAGATCGCCTTCCGGCATTTCCGGGAATTGATGGTACAGCCAGGCGCCCACCACAAAATCCAGGACGGCATCACCCAAAAACTCAAGCCGTTCATTATCTTCCAATGCCTCAGGGTGTTCGTTGAGGTAAGAGCGATGCGTCAGGGCGCGACTTAAAAGCAGCCGGTCCACAAAATCGAGTTTGAGCCGCTGCGCCAGTTGTTCAGGGGTCTCGATTGCCTGAACGGGTCCATGTGTTTCCATGAGATCCTCCATGAACTCAAGGAGCGCTAGCCACCTCATCCGCATGAAGCTGGTCTGCCATGAATCAGGTAGCTCGCGTTCCCCCAGTTCGAAAACCAGATTAAATTTTCATGTATTTTAACCCGAAACCGCTTAAAACAACAACGATCGGCCGCGGCAATTTGTCAAATTGCAAATTCTTTAATGCCGCCCAGGCGATGGCGGAGGTCGGTTCTACGTAGATGCCCTGATGATTCAATGCAGTGTAGGCTTCCAGGATGTCGCCCTCGTTGACAGAGATGAAGGCGGACTGTTGCCGATCTAATTCCTTAACCAGCGCGGCCGCTCGCACCGGATATCGGACGCGGACGCCCTCTGCCAGGGTCGGTTCTTCTGCGGCCGTTTCCATCGCAGCCAGCCCATGCTGATAGGCGCGCGTCAATGGATCACAGGCCGCGCTCTGAACGCCGACCAGATAAGGAATGTGTCCACTGTATCCAGCCTTTTGAATCGCCTTAAAACCGCGCAGCAACCCCAATAACAGGCCGCCATGGCCGGCCGGGGCAATGACGGTGCCGGGTGATGCAGCCTGATTGCTCTCCCACAATTCATAGGCGATGGTCGCGATGCCGGCCAGGCCAAAAGGCAGGTAAGCATGGCTGGCATAGGCAATCCCCCGTTGAACATCCGCCAGTACCGCCTCTGCGGCCGCAGAACGCGGCCCGGGGATGGGGCGCAGCTCCGCGCCGTAAGCCTCGATCTGGTTGCGTTTTGGCCCGGAAGCTGATTCAGGCACATACACACGGGCATTAAGGCGGGCGCGTGCGGCATAAGCGGCAAAAGAGGCGCCCGCGTTGCCGGACGAATCTTCCACGGCCTGACAAATTCCACGCCGGACCATCTGGCTGACGAGGACTGCGCTGCCGCGATCTTTATAGGAGCCGGTTGGGTTCAGTGATTCGAGTTTCAGCCCAACCGGAATGCCGGCATGGTCACTCCAGATCAGCGGCGTCGCGCCTTCGCCCAGGCTGATTTGCGCAGCGCTTTCAGGCAGATCAATCGATTTGTGGAAGCGCCACAATCCCGTCCGTTTCTCGACCGCAGCAGGCGGAACAAAGGTGAAATCACCTGAATAATCCCACAAGCCGCCGCAGCGCGGACAACGGTAAGACAGGCCGTCATCCGGATACGGAAAGCCGCAATCCTGGCAATGGATTTCAGGCATTCTTAATCCTCTTTGCCTGGTATATACGCGCCTTCAATCCATTCCTGGCCGTCCGGACCAATTTCTTTCTTCCAGACCGGTACAATTTCTTTCAGGCGATCAATTCCATAGCGAGCCGCCTCAAAAACGCCGGTATCCCGGTGCGCAGCGGTGCAGGCAATCAAAACCGTCGGCGTGCGCGGCTGCAGCAGGCCAATGCGCTGCACAATCGCAATTCCCTGGATAGCCGGCCAGCGGGCGCGGATTTCATCAGCCACCTGAGCCATCTTTGCTTCTGCCATTGGTTTATAAGCTTCATACTCCAGCGCTGTGGTGGTATGCGCCTCACCGCGGACGGTTTCACCGCGCACCATGCCCGAGAAAATACAGGCCGCCCCGCTGCTGACCAGGGTAATCCGATCGACCAGGTCATCCAGATCGAGCGCATCTTCGGTAATACTGAAGATCGTCGGTAAATCTCCGCTGCCGCCGCTCACCGGCGGGAATAAAGCGATTTCCGCCCCTTCCGGGATCAGGTCGCCATCCAGCGCGAACTCTTGATTGATGGAAACCAGGGTTGTTTTTATACGCGTTTGCAACAGCGGAAACTGAGTTTCCAATATTTGCCGCAAGCCAGCCACCGTTGTTCCGGCCGGGATTTGCAGCGTAATCCGGTTTTTACCGGCAAGGTCTTTAAGTTGAGCAAAAAATAAAATCCTGACTTCTGCCATCTCACTCATTGATCACATCTCCGCTCCGACCGCCATGCTTCTCAACCAGGCGGATATTTTGCAGCCGGGCTGTTTTTTCCACGGCCTTGATCATGTCATATATCGTCAGAGCCGCCACCGAAACCGCCGTCAGCGCTTCCATCTCTATTCCGGTTTTTCCTGTGGTCTTCAGGCGCGCTTCAATCCGCACCCCCGGCAAATCGTCATCCATCGCCAAATCCACCTGAACCTGATGAATAGGGATCGGATGACACAATGGGATCAGCTCAGCGGTGCGTTTTGCGCCTTGAATGCCGGCAATTTGTGCTACCGTCAGGACATCCCCTTTTTTCATTTCGCCGGCACGAATCAAGGCCAGGGTAGCAGCCTGCATTACCACTTCTCCGCGCGCAATCGCGGTACGAATCGTATCCGCTTTTGGGCTGACATCCACCATATGGGCGCGGCCCTGGTCATCAATGTGAGATAATTTTGGTTCGGTCATAGATCGATTATACCGGACATCACCGCACTCCGGTATTTCCTGTCCGCAATTTTCAAATAACCCCGTGATATAATCCCCCCCGTGAGTTTCCAGGTTGCCGGTCATCAAACCGATCGTTATCAGGTTCAAACCGACCTGTATCAGGGTCCTTTGGACCTGCTTTTAGAGTTGATCGAACGCGCTGAATTGGATATTACCCGTCTGGCGCTGGCCCAGGTGACCGATCCATACCTGGCCTACCTGCGTCAGCTCCAGGAACAGGACGCGGCCGAAGTATCCGCCTTCCTGGTGATTGCTGCCCGGTTGGTGCAAATTAAATCTGCAGCGTTGCTGCCACGGCCTACCATTGACCCCAGCCTCAACGAAGAGGAAGATCCGGGGGAAGCGCTGGCCCGGCAATTGATTCAATACAAACGCTTCAAAGAATTAGCCGGCTACCTCAACCAGCGCGAAGAAAGCAACCTGCGCTCTTATTTACGCCTGGCAGACGCGCCTAAAATTCCTATTACGGTCCACTTGGACCTGACCGGCCTGGGTATGCCCGAATTTGTCACGGCCGCTTATAATGTTTTCTTTGGAAAACCAAACGCCTCATCGCTTGACCGGGTCGTAAGTATCCCGCGGGTAACCATCCGCGAGAAAATCCAGGCCATTCTTGAGCGTCTGCGCCAGGTTCACCTGACCACCTTCCGTTCGATGCTTCCCCCTGGAACGTCGCGAGTTGAAGTCGTCGTCACCTTTCTGGCTCTGCTCGAATTGGTAAAACGCCGGATTGTTTCCGCAGAACAAAGCACGCTGTTCGCCGATATCCAGGTGGAACCGCTGGCTGATTTAACGCTGGAAACCGAAACGATGCCGATCGAATTTGAAGGCGACACCGAAGCGGATTCACAGCCAGACTGACCAGACGACAAAAAACGCAGAGAATTGCTCTCTGCGTTTGATTGTTTCTATCAGGCTTAACGATTTCCCTTGCAGGTTTTCGTTAATCTTCGGCTTCCGTTTGATCCTCTTCCTCATCCAGTTCAGGAACTAACTCAACCGGCAGACGGCCCCAGACCCAGGCAATCATGAGATTCAGGTCGTATTCATGGGTTTGGTCGTCCGGATAGGCGACCGTAAAAGCTTCGTCCAATTCCTCAAAAGTGTCGTTCTCCGGCCAGCGGGTCAGAAAACCGGGCAATTTGGCGCGGTCGGTTTCAAGGGGCAGCACCTGCCAGCCGCGGTTCGTCAAGAACTCTGCCACGCGCTGAGCCAGCTCCGAATGCAATTCGCACCAGGCAGACATGATCACCGCTACAAACCCGGCAGAACGTTCGAATACAGAAACCGCTGAACGCGCTTTGATTGCCGCCGGCGCCTGGATACTGTTCCGAAAACCCTGCACCTTGACCATCTTCTTGACGTAGCGGTTCAGTTCCGATTGAATTTCACTGTTGAGTTCGCCTTGACTGGCAAATACCTCTTGCAGTAATTTCAGGCGGTAGTCAGTCAGCAGAAATTCATTTAATGCATTAAAAGGGATAAATTCAAGTTTTTTATCGGCCATATATCGATTATACCTGCTTCATGTTGAAATTGAGATTGCGGCGTTTTTCGGGTGGGATCAGCTGCACCAGATCGCGGTTAAATTCCTTTGATTCTAAACTTTTCGATTATCCGCGGCAACCGCGTCACTGGCCTGGTCTAATTGAGCGATCTCATTTTCAGTTAAACGCCAGCCGCCAGCTTCCAGGTTTTGCTGCGCCTGAGATAAATTTTTAACACCCGGAATGGGAAACGCGCCTTTGCAAACCACCCAATTGATGGCAACCTGGGCCGGCGTTTTTCCGCCATGGTCCATGCCAATTTTCCGCAGCAGCCGGATCAGAGGCTGGATCTTTTCGAGATAATTTCGCGGATAGCGGTTCTCACGGAACCCAGGCAAAGGGTTTTGTGGCGTGTATTTTCCGCTTAAGACACCCTTTGCAATTGGGCTATACGCAATTACTTTGATTTCCAAATTATTGCATAAATCCAGCAGCCCGTTTTTTTCGATCGTCCGGTCCAGCAGATGATACTCTACTTGATTGGACGCCAAATGAACACCATGCCGGGTTAAAACATCATAGGCGCGCTGGGTTTGCTCACGGCTGTAATTCGAGACCCCAACCGCCCCGATCAGATCACTTTCCACCAGGTCGGCCATGGCTTCCATCCAGGTCTCTACGCTGACCAGGCTGCCAAAGGGCCAATGAATCTGGTAAAGGTCAACTTTGTTCATCTTCAAGCGCTTAAGGCTGCCGCGCAGGGCCCGTTTTAGCGCCCGCCCGTTTAACCGCCAGGGCAGCGGTGCAAATTTCGTTGCGATTTTCGCGGAAGCTCCGCTTTCCTGTAAATACCGGCCTAGCAGCGATTCTGATTTACCCTGACCATACACTTCGGCTGTATCAAAGAAGGCATTTCCTGCGGCGATGCAATAATCAAACGCCTCGCGCAGATCAGTATCGTGGTAATCACCGCCATACCCCCAAAACAAACGATCTCCCCAGGCCCAGGTGCCGATGCCAACATCGATCCCCGCAAACAATCCAGATGCAGAATCTGCGTCCATGAATTTTCCTCGTTGCGCGTTAAATAACCATCCACTCAGCTGGATGCGCCGCGTTCCTGATTTTTTCGCTGAAGGGATTAAACCGCACTCGCTGGCAGTTTCTCGTATTGTATCAGCGCTTTCCAAAAAGAGGAGATCATTTTAAGGAATATCCTTGCTCAAAAAGCGCCGGGATCGTAGAATGACTGCATGAGCGACGACGTTACCCCTATCCGCCAACAATATCTTGACATCAAGCGCCAACATCCCGACGCTATTTTATTTTTTCGACTTGGTGATTTCTACGAAACCTTTGATGAAGATGCGGAAACCGCCTCACGCGAACTTGATATCGTTCTTACCTCGCGGAATGTCGCCAAAGGTGTGCGCGTTCCGATGGCCGGGATTCCGTATCACGCCGTCGAGAATTATCTGGCACGGCTAATTGAGAAAGGGTACCACGTCGCGATTTGTGAACAGGTTGGCGATCAGCCCGCCAAAGGGCTTTTCCCGCGCGAAGTCGTACGCGTAGTTACCCCAGGCACAATTGTCGAGCCGGCCTTGCTCAAAGGCGACCAGAACAATTATCTGGCAGCCGTGGTCCGTCAGGAAAACCGGGCTGGCGTCACTTATGTAGATATCACCACCGGAGAATTCTATACAAGCGAGTTTGAGAGCGAAGATATTGAGAATACGCTGCGCTCGGAAATCTTGCGCCTGCACCCGGCGGAAGTCGTTGTTCCAGATGATCTGGATCTCTCGAATCATCTGCCCAGTCACCGGACCACCTGGCCAGCCTGGCGCTTTGAATTCAGCCGGGCGCAAGAAACCCTGTTAGCGCATTTCAAAGTCAGCGCTCTGGATGGTTTCGGCTTGCGCGCCAAGCCGCTGGCTATTCGCGCTGCTGGGGCTATTTTGCAGTATTTGCAGGAAACCCAACCCTCTGCTTTAGCCCTGTTGACCGGTCTGTCCACCTACTCGCTCGATGAATTTATGGTGCTGGATGGCGCCACCCGCCGCAACCTGGAATTGACCGAAACGCTGCGCAGCGGCGAAGTTCAAGGTTCATTATTGAGCGTGCTTGATTATACGGTCACGCCCATGGGCAAACGCCTGATTCGCCAGTGGGTCAGCAAGCCGCTGCTTGACCTGGAACATATTCAACAGCGCCAGGAAGGCGTCTCCGCATTGCTTGAAGCAGGTATGCTGCGCGCCGAAATGCGCGCCGCGCTGAAACCGCTGGCCGACCTGGAACGCCTGACCAACCGGATTCTTTCCGCGCATGCCGGTCCGCGCGACCTGGTTTCGCTGCGTACCACGCTGGCAGACCTCCCCAATATCATCCGGCTACTGGAACCAGCGCCGCAGTGTCTCCAAAACCTGGCTAAGCAAATTCACACCTGCGCCAATGAACTCAGTTTATTAGAAGCCGCCATAAGCGACGATCCGCCGGCGACGCTGGCCAATACCGGTATCATCCGCCCTGGCTATTCCGCAGAATTAGATAACATCATCGATTCTTCGCATCATGCCCGCGAATGGATTTCCAACCTCGAAGAGGTCGAGCGCAAACGCACCGGCATAAAAACGCTCAAAGTTGGCTACAACAAGGTTTTTGGGTATTTCATCGAAATTTCGCGCGGAGCCGCCGACCAGGCCCCAGCCGAATATATCCGCAAGCAAACTTTGGTGAATGCCGAACGCTTCATTACGCCAGAAATGAAGGAATACGAAACCCTGGTACTCAATGCGGAAGACAGCATCCGCGATATTGAAAATCGTCTGTTCAAAGATATCTGCCGGCAAATCGCAGCCTCCAGCAAAATGTTGCTGGAAAGCGCCCACAGTCTGGCCGCCTTAGATACCCTGGCCAGTCTGGCTGAAGCTGCTGCGTTAGGCGGCTATACCCGCCCCGAATTGGGCGACGACAACCGGCTCGAAATCCGTGACGGACGGCACCCGGTCGTCGAACACAGCCTGCATGGCGAACGGTTTGTTCCGAATGACGCCATCTTTGAAGATGGTGAAATTGTGCGCGTCATTACCGGGCCGAACATGAGCGGTAAAAGCACCTTCCTGCGCCAGGTGGCCTTGATTGTACTGATGGCGCAGATTGGCAGTTACGTTCCGGCCAGCGCGGCATCCATCGGTTTAGTGGACCGGATCTTTACCCGGATTGGCGCGCAAGACGAAATCCACGCCGGGCAATCCACCTTCATGGTGGAAATGATCGAAACTGCCAATATTCTTAATAACGCAACCGCCCGCAGCTTGCTTATTTTGGATGAAATCGGGCGCGGCACCAGCACCTACGATGGTCTTTCCATCGCCTGGGCAGTCATTGAATATATTCATAACCATCCGAAACTGCGCGCGCGCACCCTTTTTGCCACACACTATCATGAGTTAACCCAGCTCAGTGAATTTCTGCCAGGTGTGCGCAATTACAATGTAGCCGTTTCAGAAGCCGGCAGTCAGGTGATCTTCTTGCATAAAATTGTCGCCGGCGGTGCGGACCGTTCCTACGGCATCCACGTTGCCCAATTGGCCGGCCTGCCGCGCCCCGCCATTACGCGTGCGAGTGAAATTCTGAAACAATTGGAAGCCAGTTCCGGGAAAGCGGTAAAGATTACGCCGCACGTCGCCGAACAACTGGCTCTCTTTCCCGAAACCAACCCGATTCTGGAAGAGTTGAAGCAAGTCGATATCAACGCGCTCTCCCCTATTGAGGCGTTGAATAAACTTTACGAGTGGCAGCGCAAATTTATCAAGAAGTAAGCCCTTCAGACAGGTTTGCTTCCAATTGGGTGAACGGCAATGGCAGTTGTTCATACCGCAGACGGTTAATCTGCTGCAGGAACAGGCTGTCGCCATGCAGACTGGTGCGCCAGGAACGAACCTGCGCCAGCAGTTGTGTGGCCTGCGGGATCAAATCTTCTCCGCCAGCCAGTTTCAGCCACCAGATGGCATGCGCAGTCGCCGTGACAATGATCCGCGGTTCAATCCGGTCGAAATCGTCAAAAAACCACCCGCACGAGGTAAACATCTTCTGCTTGTTGAGTTGAGCGCGTAAAACCCGCTCCAACACTGTCAGAGCCTCTGCGTCAGGACGAGAATCACACTGAGCTGCCAGCCACTCGCGCACCGAACGCTCGCCATGCAGCACGTCAATATAGCGATAAAGCAATTGCCATGGATCCTGAATATAAGGGGAAGCTAAACGGATATATTCATGGTCAATCGCATCGGCCAGTGTATGCATGGCCGTGAACAAGCGGCTTTTCCAGTCACCATTCGGCCCGCATGGGCAAGCCTCTTTCCAGCGCGCCACACCATGATGGCAGCTCCATGAGGTATTATCCCGAATCTTGACATACTCTTGGGGCGGGTGCTGTTTCAGCCATAATGCCGGGTAAGTAAAACTGATTTCGCCATTGTCAGCCTGGGTGATATAACTCAGGAATTTATCTCGAAAAGTCTGATGATGTCCGTAAAGCTCACCATCAGAGGCAATAATATACAGTTCATCTTGATCGCGGCGACCATTCAGGTTGAATTGCGGCCGGATATAATTTTTGATAAAGCTGTCACCGTTTGAAGTTGCTCCCGGGTCAAAAGAAACACGCATGCTCAATTCTTCTTGATAGAAGAAAACCGCTATTTTTCGGTCATTTTTTAAAGCCACATTGTACGGTTTTGAACAGTCAACATCATATTCAGCCGCCTGCCAGGGAGCCAGGATTGTGAATTGGATACCTTCGTCCGCGAGTATTTCGAGGGTCTCCATATCCACCGCCGCTTCAGGCAGCCACATTCCTTGCGGGGCATGTCCAAATCGATATCGAAAATCCTCAACACCCCATTTAATCTGAGTGCGCTTATCATGGGGCCGGGCCAGCGGCAAAATCGTATGGTTGTAGGCCATAGCCATTCCATTGCCCACACCATTTTTAATATAGGCGCGCCGTTCCTGGTTGATGATTTTTGAAAGGGTCGCTGAATCATACGAAAGCAGCCAGTTGATCAGGGTCGGACCAATATTGAAGCTGATACGCTCAAAATTACCCAGCTCGGCATTAGGCCGGTAACACTGCTGCAAGATTTTCTCATTCCAATTAAGATATGGCGCGGCGCCCTCTTCACGCGCAATTTCTCCGGTGATGGGATCTTCCCGCGGTGGTTGATAGAAATGACCGTGAATGCAAACCGCTTTGCTTACCATAAATAAAATTACCTTTCCGCTTACCTTTTACGGCTCGAAACCGGGCGCAGATAATCAAGTTGCGTATGAAACCGCGCCGGTAAAATACCAAAAACTTTGGGAACTGTATCTAACGCTGTCGTGCGATCAACAGCCAGGTAATCAAGCCAAAAAACAGATACCGGAAAACGAGTAAACTCATCTAACATCAGCGTAAGCGTACGCATGACGGTGGGAGAAATGGGAAATACAGCTCGCTTGATGTGCATCGCTTCGGTCATAATTTTGATTACCTGTAAAAATGGCAGCGCTTCCAGACCACCGATTGAAATCGTCTGGTTGGTCAGGTTGTCATTATCCATTGCCATCATTAAACAATTGATCAAATCTTCAATCCAAATGGGTTGAATCAGATTCAAGCCATCGCCTGGCACAAGGAAAACACCTGGTGATTGCCGTAAGAGCTGGGCCAGGACCACGGTAAATTGATCGCCAGGGCCGAAGATTGGACCAGAGCGCAAAATTGTAAACGGAACATCCGATCGGATCAGGTTGTTTTCGGTGATGGCCTTCGCTTTAAATACTGGAAAAGCAGATGCACGATCTGCTCCAAGATGACTGAGAAAAACCAGTTTGCGTACCCCGGTTTGCCGGGCAACCCGAAAAACGACCTCAGAACCGTGAATATCCACATCCTGCAAATCCGCCCGGCTGCTATGCCGCTCCGTGCCAGCCAGGTGATAAACCTCATCAACATCCTTCATCGCCGCGCGTAACCCGCGTTCATCGCGGATGCTGCAAACTGCCGCCTCTACCGATATGCCCTTGGGCAATTGCGGAGATTGGCTGGATGGGCGCAGCAATGTACGCACCTGTTTACCTGAAGCAATCAGATGGCGAATTAAAGCCTGACCGACAAAACCGGTTCCTCCGGTTACTAATATCATGATCGTCAAAATTATAGCAGACTTGAATTTATTAACAGCCGATAAAAATCATTATTCAGATCAATAAACGGCCTGAATAATTTATGCACACAGCAATATTTGCAGATGCACAAACAAGAAATGCCTTTAACCCGGTTAAAGAGATGAGAAGAAATCCTAAGAAATTCAGCAGCGGCAGAGAATTGATCTGGCATATTCCTTGCACTTATGTAAGGCATCCGCTTTTAGACCACTTTGAGAGTATGTGAAGATGAATAATATGATTGATCCCAACAATAAGAATTCAAGCCGAGTAGGCTTTCATTATTTCCAGGATACCTATCATTACACCAACCAGGATTTGCAAACCTGGCTGCCCATCCTGAAAGGATTAAACACTGGCTGGCTTGTATTAAAAGCGGATGCAGATCGAGCCATTCCGGAGTATTTTTTGACCGGGGTTCTCAAAGCCGGAATTACACCTATCGTCGATTTAAGCCTGAGCCTGGCATTCCCCGTCGCTGCGGAGCAAATCGAACCTTTAATTCACGCTTACTGTGATTGGGGCGTGGAATATTTCTATTGCTACGACCGTCCGAATCAACGCGGCGCATGGCCCGCTTCTGGCTGGGCGCAGGAAGATCTGATCGAACGATTTCTGGACCGTTTTGTCCCGGTCGCCAACCTGATTCGCAGTTGCGGCGGCAAAGCCATTTTCCCGGCTTTTGAGCCCGGCGGAAATTACTGGGATACGGCATTCCTGCGGGCAGCCTTGTATTCACTTGAACGCCGCAAAGAATTCGAATTAATCGACAATTTGGTTCTGAGCGCTTATGCCTACACCTTTGGGCATTCATTGAATTGGGGCGTCGGCGGACCGGAAAGTTGGCCTGAAAGCAAACCGTACTTCACACCGGCGCAATCGCAAGACCAGCGCGGCTTCCGGATTTTTGACTGGTACACCGCCATCACCAATGCGGTCATCCAAAAGACCCTGCCGATTATTCTGCTCCAGGCTGGGCTGCCTTCCAAACCATCGGTTGTAAATGCTGAACAGCTTGCTGATGATGATTACACCGAAACGCTTGTAACCCTTTTTCATCTGACAGAGGGCACCAGCGACGATCCAAGTTTATATCAAGATGTCCAGGGAAAAATCACACCCGAAACGCTTCCCGAAAACGTGCTTTGCTGCAATTTCTTCTCCCTGTCGTCCAGTCCATCTGCTGAATTTTCACACCTGGCCTGGTTCAATGGCGCCAAACCCGCCTTCAAGGCTGCTCAGCAGCTCGCAAAAGAATACTTGCCGCCCGTGAAGACAGAAGAAGTCACTGAACAGGCCGGCATCCTCAATGAAGGCTTTTTCCGTAAAGCAGCCCATCCAATCCACCACTACCTGCTGATCCCTAAAGATCCGAGTGTTGGGTATGAAAATCAACTCAGGGTAGCGCTGCCGTTTATTCAAAAACATAGCCCAACCGTTGGTTCCTCTCTGGACGAAGCCCAGATGGCCGAACGGGTGACGATCTTGGGCGACCAGAAAATCTTTGCGCGCGAAGCGCTGGTGAGATTGCAACGAAATGGCTGTCAGGTTGACTGGATTTCAAAAGTGGCACGTTAATTGCATCTGTAACGGTAACGGAGAGTGAGATATGAATACCAATCAAAAATTCGCAACCCATAATATGCCCGCCGGAATTCATAAGCCCGTTTTGAAAATTGTTGGCCTGGGCGGGGGCGGTTCAAATGCAATCAACCGGATGGTCGAATTAGGCCTGGGCGGAGTCGAGTTCATCGCCTGCAACACGGATGCGCAGGCATTGAAAAGCTCGCTGGCTCAAACGAAAATCCAGCTCGGACCGCATTCCACGCGCGGCTTGGGCGCCGGCGGAAATCCGTCTGTGGGCGAAGTGGCGGCTGAAGAAAGCGCCAAAGAGATTGCGGCGGCTTTAGCTGGCGCGGATATGGTATTCCTGACCGCCGGTATGGGCGGCGGCACCGGCACCGGGGCAATTTCAGTTGCAGCGCGGATTGCGCGCTCAATTGGGGCTGTCACAGTGGCCGTGGTGACCACGCCGTTCAGCTTCGAGGTCGGCCGGCGGCAAAACAACGCCCGCGACGGGCTGGCGAAATTACGCCCGCACACCGATACATTGATCACTATCCCCAATGATCGTCTGCTAAGCGTCGCACCGCGTGATTTGCCGTTGGAAATGGCCTTCCGCATGGCCGACGACGTACTCCGTCAGGGTATTCAAGGCATCTCAGAATTAATCACCGAACCAGGTTTGATCAACGTCGATTTTGCCCATATCCGCAATGTCATGCAGTCTGGCGGCGGATCGCTGATGACCATTGGCATTGGGCAGGGTGACCGCAAAGCCAAGAAAGCGATTGAAGCTGCATTAAATCACCCGCTGATCGACTCCTTCAACCTGGAGCATGCCTCTGGCATCATCGTCAACTTTACCGCCGGCAAAGACCTTTCCTTCGCAGAAGTCATTGAAGCGATGAACGAGCTGCAGGAAAAGACCCACAACCAGGCAGAAATTATCCCCGGCATTATTAATGATGACCGTATGGGTGATCGCGTCCAGGTCATCATGATTATCACCGGGGTTGGCGCAACGCCGATCGATGTCCCCGTTCGCATGCAGCGCCAGTCAATTTCCGCTGTTCCAGCGGCTCAGCCGGCCCGCACCGAAGCTGCCGCTTTACAGAATCCAGTCGGCCGCCCTGCTCCGGCGCGCGTCATGGAACCCGCCCTGTACGAGACCTCATCCTATCAGACTGACCTGGATATTCCGGCTTTCCTGCGCCGCCGCAACCGCTAAACAAATCATGGATGCTAAATCGATTGCAGCAATTAACAAACAGGTTTATCAGAAATACCCGGAAGTGCGCAATGTCGCCCCAAAAGTTAAAGAACAGACTGCCGGAACCTACCTGTTGATTTACGAAGCGAATGCTTCCACCGCCGACGGCCACACCTTCAAACGATCCATTCGTGCAGTTGTAAACGCAGCTGGAAAAATCACCAAACTCACCGCTTCAAAATAACCCGATCCACGGAGGAAACTCATGAACGTACCCCTTCACCAAAAACTTGAACTCGCCTTCTGGGATGTCGCCATTGATTTCTTGACTCAATCGACACTGGTGCGCAGCATCGTACGCAAATCTGTCGAAATTCGCCGCAGCCCGAATTTTCGCTGGTACGCCAGTGTGATCGTAACCGGCGGACTTTTTGGCTTTCTTCTGGGTGTCGCAGTTCCGCTTTTTTTCCAAACAATCCACTAAGTAACGGCTGGTAACCTCGTGAAAAGATACCTTAGCCTTCTGATCATCCTTGGCGCCCTGGCCGGCTTAATGTTGCCGCAAGGCCACACCGTCTCCGCTGCCCCCGGCATGCCCGGTTCAGCGGAGTTTGGTTACGGCGCCTGGATCAATCTGCAGGGCAGCCAGTTCAATCAGGCGCTCAGCGCTGCTGTTGATTTGCAACTGGATTGGTTGGCTGTGGATCTGGACTGGAGCCTCTGGATGCCAACCGCGGCAACCACCCCGGACACCCAGGGATTGGACGAGGTATTTAGAATCGCAAAAAATAACGGCATCGCGGTGATGCTCAGCTTCAGGCACGCGCCAGCCTGGGCGATGACAACATCAGGTCCCTCCGCAGATTTAACCAACCAGGTACTCCAATGGCTTTGCGCCCGGTATGGTGAAACCCTACAGGCAATTGAAGTTTTTCCAGGCGCCAACACCAGCGCGGGCTGGGGAACTTCGCCGAGCGGTGCAGCATATGCCAGTTTATTTACCTCGATTAAAAAGCAATTCGAATCCGCAAACATCAAAACCGGATTAATTGCCGGCGGTTTGGATAGCGCTCCGCAGGTGAATTCCGAAACCGCCATGACCGATATCGACTTTCTGCGCGCGCTCTATACCAATGGCGCTCGCGATTGGATGAATATTCTCAGCTTGCAGCTGACTGGTTTGAGCGGTGATCCACTAAACGCTCCGGACAAGCCGGCCTCGTTCCGTCATTATGAAGCGATCCGGCAGATCATGGCGGAATACCAGCATACCAATAGTATGATTTGGATTACACGAATTAATATACCTGATGGTACAATTAACAAAGATGATAGTTTTTACAACGATTCGCTGAGACAGGCCGAATGGCTTCAGCAAGCGTTGTTGCAAGTTCGTTCACAGCTTTACATAGGGGTAGCTTACCTTCAGAATTTGAACGCGCCAGCAATTTCGAGCACGTCATCGCCCACCTCCTGTTTAATCCAGCCAGGATTACAGGCCCATCCCTTTTACAGTGTTCTGAAAACCTATATTCAAGAGACAAAACCATCAGAGGGGGCTCTTCCACCTGGGTTACAGAAGGCAAGTTCAACCTCAAAAAGTCCCAATGCACCCTGACTTATGCGCAAATTTATCATTTTCCTGACCATCGTGGTTTTCTTTGGATGCCTGGCAATGGGGTTGTATACCTCAAACTTGCTTCCCTTGAATGGACAGGCAAATGCTGAAGCCGCCACAAAACCGCCAGGCGGTTTATACCAAAGGAACATCGCGATCATCCACGTGGATGACCTTAAAGCGGAAAACCCCAATCTGATTTCGATTTGGGGTCTTATCTTTTATTACCCAGAACCGCAAATAATTTTTCAACCCCTCTATCCAATCAACGTGGATGGCAACCAAAACATCAGCAGTCGTTTTGCAATCAATAAAAACGGAGACCCAAACCCGGTTTTCATGCAGTTCCTGTCCGAAGATAACAAAATCACCTGGGATAATTACATCCTGGTTGACTCAGCTGGAATTTCGCTGTTCACGTCCGCGATAGCGGGAGCGGCTTTGCCGGAAGGAAGCGATTCTCCAGATATTGTGCTGACGGTTGAAAGCGCGCTTTACGGGCAATTCTGCAATACAGTGATGACCAATCCCCAGCTTCAATTCAATTCAGTTACCTGGACGGATCTTATCCCAGACCATTTCCATTCAAACATCATTTTAGATGACATCCTTTCTGGCTGGGCGCGCCTGACCCGTGTCGAACAGCCGCTGGATTGCCAGGTATTTGGCCAATAAATTTGCAATAAGGAATTTATTCACATTCACCGACGATAAATAACTTAATGATATAATCCATTGTTTGTTTGACACAAGAATTGATTTGCCAGACTGGGAGTTTAAGTGGACGAAAAAAATAACCCAACCATGATTGCAGATGACGTCGTTGTCTCTTTGCAATATACCTTAACCATCAACGGCGAAGTCGTTGATTCATCCGACGAATCGGAACCATTGGTCTTTTTACAGGGCTACCGCAATATCATACCCGGCCTTGAAAAAGAATTGTATGGCATGAAAGTCGGCGATTCCAAATCCGTCACGGTGAAACCTGCCGATGGCTATGGCGAAGTTGACGCTGATGCATTCATGGATATTCCGAGAGACGAGTTTCCCTCCGATATTCCGTTGGAAATGGGCCTGGAGCTGGAAGTTCGCGACGAAGACGGGGAAATTTTGCCGGCGACTGTCGTAGAAATCACCCCAGAAAAAGTTCGCCTGGATTTCAACCACCCCTTAGCAGGCGAAACGCTCCAATTTGACATTACCGTGGTTGAGCTGCGCGCTGCCACCGCTGAAGAATTGGAACACGGCCATGTTCATGGCGAAGATTTCGACGAAGATTTTGATGAAGAGTACGAAGACGATTTCGTCGAATACATCGAAGAAGACGACGAAGAAGAGTAGATGATGAAAAGGGCTGGCGATCGCCAGCCCTTTTTTATTTAATGAATTTTGCAGTTTCAGGATTTAATTTAAGATTCCGTAGCGTTTCATCGCCGCGCGTAAAATCTTCAGCACCAATTCGTTATGGTCCACGCCTGCTGCAGCCGCCTCCAGCACAATGTCGGAAATTCCAGGCGAAAGTCCCGGCAGTGGATTTACTTCCAGAATATACGGCTTCCAATGATCGTGCGCATCCAGGCGAAAATCCACACGCGCCACATCCCGGCATCCGGTGACACGAAATACCGCGGCCGTCAGCCAATTTAATTGCATCACCTGTTCATCGCTCAGCGGCGCTGGGCAGAGGTAGGTCAAATCATAGGCCAATTGGACCTTCAGCCGGTTAGAATAAACGACGTCTGAATTTTCAAAAGGATGCAAATCAACTTCCAAGGGCGGGAAGAAGGTTAAACCTTCGCGAATACGGGAAGCCTCCAAATCATCCGGCAAACGCCGTGCAGCCGGAGACATCAAATTGCCGACCAAACCAACCGTCACTTCTCGCCCTTCGATATAGGTCTCAACCAGCGCGGTCTGATGATATTCCTTAATAATATAGGCAACCTGTTCGCGCAATTCTTTCTCATTGTGGACGATTGACTTATGGCTGACGCCCATCCCGGTGCCTTCATGGCTCGGCTTGACGAACAGCGGAAACCGCATGCGTTTATCTAAAGGCTCATCCTCACGCTCGAACACCTGGAATTCGGGCGTGGGCAGTTCATGATATGAGAGCACACGCTTGGTCATCGGCTTATCCAGAGCTAAAGCCAGCGTCATTACTTTTGAGCCGGTATAAGGCAGCCGCAGCATTTCGAGCAAAGCCGGCACCTGAGCTTCACGCGCATCGCCAAAATGGCTTTCGCAAATATTGAAACAAATATCTGGATGAAACTTTCCTAACGTATCGATAAGGGTCAAATCGCCTTCGAAGAATTCCGCTTCATAGCCCCCGGTGCGGATGGCTTCGACTAAAGAATCCACAGTATGACGGGAGTCCAGA
This sequence comes from Bellilinea sp., assembly GCA_036822575.1. Classification (GTDB taxonomy): domain Bacteria; phylum Chloroflexota; class Anaerolineae; order Anaerolineales; family Anaerolineaceae; genus Bellilinea. The sequence continues at coordinate 64,060 of DAISHK010000007.1, forward strand.
TCGTCCCATTGGTCGGGAGGCATATCCTCCCAATGGGGCGCGTTCTCCTTCAAGTTAGCAAGAACTGCAACTTTCGGCTTTGCATTCATTCGGTTGTGTGCTCCAAAACCTTATTCAAGAATAAGTAATGGATAATCTTAGCCAGTTTTTTAACGAAAATACCTGATGGCAATTTCGGATTAGTCCATACAACAGTGCAAGTATACTCAATTCTGCCAATTGTGAAGGGTGGTGTTTTTAAGGAATTTTCAGGCAAAAATCTTAGGATAAAATTCACATAGACGAGCAAAACTGGAATCTAAACGCGACAGAAGTTAGAATTGCTGAGTGAATGCGATTAATCCGTTTTTGACTGCAATTCAAGCCGATAACATCCAAAGAACCGGTGGCCAGTATCTTGAATAAATCCAAAATTTTCATCTGTACCAACGGAAATTGCACAGAAACCAACCAGGCCCAGGCTGTTGCCGCAGCCATCGAGGCCTGGATTAAGGCCAACGATTTCGATTGTTGGGACGCTGAAAGGGAAATTCGCTGCATTCCCTGCGGATGCCTGGACGTTTGCCGCAATGGTGCGGTCATCCGCATATTTCCTGAAAATGTCACCTACTGGAATATTTCGCTTGATACGGTTGAAGAAGTTTTAAACCAGCACTTCCATCAACAGAAAATTGTCAGCGCCCACCTCGCGGAACGCAAGCAGCATGGCTGATCAACCTCCGCAAAACTTGCCGGCAGCCCATGACCAAAGCCGCACTGCGCCGAATTGGCGCGAAATCGCTGAAATCTTTTTGATCTTTTTACGTCTGGGCGCAACCGCTTTTGGCGGCCCGGTCGCACATATTGCCGTGATGCAATCAGAATTTGTCCAGCGCAGAAAATGGCTCAGCAAAGAAAAATTTCTTGACCTCATTGGCGCGACCAACCTGATTCCGGGTCCTAATTCCACCGAAGTCAGCATTCACCTCGGTTTTTTACGCGCGGGCTGGCCCGGCTTGATTGCCAGCGGGATGGGCTTTATTTTGCCATCAATGCTGGCCGTTTTACTCATTGCGTGGGTATACCAGCAATATGGAACTACCCCTGAGCTGACCTGGATCCTTTATGGCATCAAACCTGTGATTGTAATTATTATTTTGCAGGCATTGGTTTCGTTAGGAAAAATAAGCCTGAAAAAAGGCCACCATCTTGCGGTTTTTATTATCGGCTTTGCAGCGGCCCTGGCAGGCGTTAATGATCTCGTAATTCTCTTCGGCTGCGGTTTGCTGGTGGCTGTTTTCGAAAAAGTTGATTTTCATCCAGCCAGCGCCCCTGCTATTCTGCTATTTCCAATGGCCAGCTCCTGGATAATTCCGCTGAATGCGGCGCCCTTCAGTTTGTTAACCTTATTCCTGACCTTTTTAAAAATTGGATCGGTGCTTTATGGCTCCGGTTACGTCCTGTTTGCGTTCATTCAAAGCAATTTTGTAGAAAACCTGGGCTGGATCAGCAGCCAGATGTTAATTGACGCGATTGCTGTCGGGCAAATCACGCCGGGACCGGTTTCCACCAGCGCCACCTTCATTGGATATCAATTAGCCGGGCTTCCAGGGGCATTAATCGCCACTGCCGGAATTTTTATTCCGGCCTTTTTCTTCGTCGCAATCAGTGCGCCGATTATTAAATTGGCGCGCAAATCAAGCTGGTTTGGCGCAATCCTGGATGGGGTCAACACCAGTTCACTCAGCTTGATGAGCGCCGTTACCGTCCAGATCGCCCGGGCCGCCTTCACCGATTGGGTCGCCGTCGGGATAGCCGCGGGTACAGCTTTATTGCTTTGGCGTACAAAAATAAATCCCACCTGGCTGATTGTAGCGGCAGGTGGGATTGGATTGCTCTGGCAGTTAGCGGAGCATACGATCTTTTAGCACTTCCCGCAGCCGGACCTCATCAAAATCAACCACAATCGTTCCGTCGATGTCGAACGTCGGCGTCGTCAGGTTTCCGCCGGCCCATTCTCGAATTTTCGGCTTGATGGATGGGTTCTTGTTGATATCCACCATTTGATACGCAATATGCTGTGCATCCAGCCAGATGCGCGCCCGTTTGCTATCTGGGCACCATTGGGTGTAGTACATGATCACACCGCTGTGCGGCATTTCCGGTTCCGGCTCTTCAGTCAACTGCGCCTTTTGCGCTGCTTCAGGATCAATGGACATCAATTCTTTCAGCAGCGTTTCATTCGATGGCTGATCATCAATATCGTGGATATCGATATAACGAATAATCCCCTGCCGGTCAATGATGAATAAAGCCCGTTCGGTATAACCTTCTGGTCTTAATACACCGTAAGCCTCAGCTACCTTCCCATGCGGCCAAAAATCACTCAGAACCGGGAAACAGATATTTCCCATTGTGGCCAGCCAGGCCTTTAAAGCCGGTACGTGGTCGATACTGAGTGCGAATACGTCACAATCAAGCGCTGCAAATTTCTGAAGATCGGCATTCAATGCCGGAATCTGATGACTGCAGACAGGCGTCCAGGCCATGGGGAAGAACGCCAGAAGTACATTACGCCCTTTTGAATCTGCCAGAGCGACGCGGTCGCCGGAGACGGCAGGCAGGTCAAATAAAGGTGCGGATTGACCAATTGTTAGACTCATAAAATCACCTTTCTGAGGAAGATTTCAACAAAAGTTTAGCACAAACAAGTCATTCGAACAGCAACAATCACCCAGGTGAGTGATTAAGATTGATCTAATTTTTCGTATATCTATCCACTTTATATTAGAATCCTTAAAATTGTCTAAACAACCACGTTAGATACTTGACTCTCGTGGTGGACATCCATATAATATAGTTACCAGGGAGTTCCGAGAAATGGAATGCCCGGCTCATTGAAAACAGGAATAATTGGTGAAACCACTTGTAAAAGGCCATGACCTTTAAAACGGTATTCCCCAAAGGCTGTGTAACAGTCAACCTGGACGAGAAGCTTCAAGAACTGATGGAAGAAATTCCCTTTTCAACGGAAAATGAAAAGTAAAAATCAGACCTCTTGGAAAATCCGTAACAATGAGATATGAGTGCTAAGGTTACTCAGAACCCCTGGTTATTTTTCCACCCTCGCTAATCAGCGAGGGTGGTTTTTTATTGAGTATTTCTATTTATATTTTCTGTCAGAATGTAAGTAACACACTATGCTTCGTGTGAATTACGATTAATCGCCTCGGCTTTTAATAAGCCAATAAAAGGCAAGTTCCGGTAACGTTCCTGATGGTCAAGCCCATACCCAACCACAAAACGATCGGGCAAATCAAACCCTTTATATTTGAGCGGAATGCTGATGAACCGGTGCGCCGGTTTATTAAAAAGAACACATACTTCCAGGCTGGCTGGCTGACGTTCGCGCAGATTGCGCAGCAGGTAATTAAGCGTCAGCCCGGTGTCAATGACATCCTCAACAAACAAAACATGCCGGCCATAAATTGGAATTTCGAGGTCTTTAATCAGCCGGACGACGCCTTTATTGCGCGCTTCAGCCGAGTAGCTGGACACGGCCAAAAAATCCACTTCCGCAGAAAGAGTCACATCCCGCAGCAAGTCCGCCATGAAGAACAGCACGCCTTTCAGCACGCCGATTAGGATCGGATTTTTACCAGCATAATCCGTGGAAATTTGGGCGCTTAACTCTTTGACTCGCGTTTGAATTTGTTCTTCTGAAATTAAAATTTCGCGGATATCCGCAGCTAATTCACCATAATCGGCCAGTGTCTTCATTCTTCCTCGTCTAGTTTTTGGGCTTCAGTTCCCTGCAGAAATTCCGCCTCATTATACAACCCAAACTTCACCATTAAATCACGCATTTCCCGCCGTTTAATCAATTTGATATTGATTTCGGGATAGAGTTGATGCATCAAGCGAATTTTTTTGTTTTTAATGCGGGTTAATTGCGGGCGTAAGGTGGTCAGTTCAATGTACATATCCTGGCTGGGCAAATAAAAATCCGGCGTGAACGCCAGTGTAACATTGCCCTCCGGATCTTTTTCAAGATCAAACGTTCGCGGTTCATAGAGCCATTCGATATTATAAAAATTCAATATCTGGGCAAAAATCTTCTCGGCTGGATGAACAAAAACCGGTTCTTTGGAATGATTTTGATCCATTAAACTCGCTCTCGCTGATAAGAATCAAGCCAGTACCGGACAGATCAACGCTGCGGTTTGCTCGGGCGTCAATTCCGCTGTATTGATCGTCAAATGATACAACAAGGGGTCTTCCCAATTCGCATGATAAGCTTTCGAAATAAAGCGCTTGCGGGATTGGTCCGACGCCTGAACCTGGGCCAGGGCTGATTCATACGGCACCATGCTGCGATTAGCAATACGCTCAGCGCGAATCTCTAACGGCGCAACAATGCGCACATGAAAAACCCGCGGATTTTCCTTAAGCATGATCTGCCCGGCCCGGCCGACAAATACCACCCGGCCCCCATCGGCGATTTCTTCCATCACCTGCTGAATGGCCTGCAGGTAAGCTTTTCGCTGCGGTGGCGATGACGTGATTCCTAAAAGGCCCAATTCATCAATCATTTCCAGAGCCGCTTCGGGTACGCCGGATCGTATGGCGGCTTCGTTCAACAGCTCGCGCCAGATCAATTGATACCCTTTTTGGCTGGAAATAATTTGAGCCACCTCAAACCCCATACTACCCAATTGTCGAGATATGGTGACTACGTCTTTCATAGCGCCTCCTCAGGCAATTCCTGCTCCAACCGCCAGCGTGATGCTTTCATTATACCGGAATACACTCCCATAAGCTGCTCAGACCTGGTAAACCAGCTAATTTAATCAGTGCAGCCGTCCGTAATTTTATTTAACTGACGCATAAAAGATTGCCCTTTTTTTCGATTATTTTTATCTGCCCGAGCCGGTTGATCGTGGTATGATTCGTTTGCTTTGTTTACAGTTACTGTAAACGGCATACTAACAAGAATAAAGGATTAGCTTTGAATCCGCGGCTTACCTATCCCTATGCTTTTATTGATGAAGTCCTGATCAGCCAGGAGGAAATCAAAGAACGTGTCTCTGAATTAGGGGCACAGATTACCAAAGATTACGAAAATTCAGAAAAATTGCTGCTGCTGGGATTGCTGCGCGGCAGCGTCATGTTCATGACCGATCTGATGCGAAAAATCGAACGGCCGCTCACCATGGATTTCATGCTGGTTTCTTCTTACAGCGGCACCGATTCGACCGGATTCGTACGCATCGATTCCGATCATAAATCTACGATTTACGATTGGGATGTAATTCTGATCGATGATATTATCGACTCGGGGTATACAATTAATACCGTAAAAAAATTATTGTCAGAACGGCACCCACGCAGTTTAAAAACCTGTGCGCTGCTGGACAAAAAAGCCCGGCATAAGGTCGATATTGATATCGATTACTGCGGTTTTGAAATTCCAGATCATTTTGTGGTCGGTTATGGCCTGGATCTGGATGAGAAAGGCCGAAATTTACCGTACATCGCCTCGGTAGATTTAGCGAAATACCGCATGTTGTACCAGTAAGAAGGGAAGGGAAATCATGACCAAACGGATTGGCCTGTTAACCTCTGGCGGCGACAGCCCAGGCATCAATGCCGCGATCCGCGGCTTAGGTAAAGCCTCCCATTCAGATTTCAACATCGAAATTATCGGCTTCCAGGATGGTTTCAGCGGCATGGCTGATGATATGCATATCAAACTGGAAGGCGATGCCTTTTCCGGGATCCTGACCGATGGCGGCACAATTCTGGGCACAAATCGTGACCAACCAGAAAAAATGCTGGTTAACGGCCAGATTGTTGACCGCACACAGGATATTCTGAATGTCTATAAAAAGCACAAATTAGATGGTCTGGTGGTGTTCGGCGGAAGCCAGGCGCAATCCAGCGCACACTATCTTCAGCAGCAAGGACTGAAGGTCATCACCCTGCCGGTTACCATCGACAACGATATTCCCTTTGCAGACTCCTCGGTCGGATTTGACACAGCCATTGGCGTTGCCGCCGAAGCCATCGACCGTCTGCATAGCACGGCCATCAGCCATCACCGCATCATCATCGTTGAAATGATGGGGCGTGATACCGGCTGGTTGACACTGGCAGCCGGAATTGCCGGCGGCGCTGATGTCGTTCTCATCCCCGAGATCCCCTATCAGGTCAACAAAGTCGCTGCGGCTGTCCTGGAACGCGCCAAAGCAGGCAAACGCTTCTCGCTGATTGCCGTATCCGAAGGGGCCATTTCGCAGGAAAATGTGCGCTTTTTCGACAGCGCCCGCAAAGCGAATGAACGCATCCGCACCGGCGAAGATGTTCAGGAAGTTGCCCAATTCCTCAATACCATTGAAAAGCGTTCCGCCGGCGATACCAATCACCTGGCCAATCAGCTTGAACAGGCTACACAGTTGGAAACACGCGTGACCATTCTGGGGTATTTGCAGCGCGGCGGCACCCCCTCCGCCAGCGACCGGGTACTGGCCACGCAGTTAGGGACAGCTTGCGCAGCGATGATTAACGCCAATAAATTTGGCGTGATGGTCGCCAGTCAATCTGGCATCATTGTCCCGGCTCCGTTAGAGGATGTAGCGGGTAATATCAAATATGTTCCGAAAGATCATGCCTGGATTCATGGCGCGCGTCTGGTCGGTGTCAGTTTGGGTGATTAGCCCCTGTGTTTCTGCCAACAACTGCTGAAGAAATTACTGCCCGAGGCTGGGACGCTCTGGATGTCGTCCTGGTCGCGGGTGATTCGTATATTGACAGCCCCTTTATCGGCGCGGCGGTCATCGGACGAGTTCTGGAAGCGGCCGGTTATCGCGTTGGCATTATTGCCCAGCCAGATATTCACCAGCCCGACGAAATTACCCGCCTGGGTGAGCCGAGCCTGTTCTGGGGTGTTACCGCCGGCAGCGTCGATTCGATGGTCGCCAATTACACGGCTACACGCAAACCGCGCCGCAGCGATGATTACACCCCGGGCGGGATCAATAATCGCCGGCCCGACCGCGCTTCGCTGGTTTATACCAACCTGATCCGGCGGGCATATAAAAACACCCGGCCGATTGTTCTGGGCGGGATCGAAGCCAGCTTACGGCGTGTTGCCCATTACGATTATTGGAGTGATCAGATCCGCCGCTCCATCCTATTCGACGCCAAGGCGGATATTTTGCTCTACGGAATGGCCGAAGAAACCGTGACCGCCTTAGCAGCCTGCTTGCGCGACAACCAGGATTGGCATGCCCTGCGCGGATTGTGCTATATTGACCGCACTCCGCGCGAGGGTTATCTGGAACTGCCTGCGTTTGAATCAGTTCAAAGCGACAAAGCGATTTTCAGCGCGATGTTCCAGACCTTTTACAACAATACCGATCCGATCACCGCGCATGGATTGGTACAGCGCTACGCGGATCGCTGGCTGATTCACAATCCGCCGGCAGAGATTCCATCTCAGGCCGAACTGGACCGGCTGGCCGCCCTGCCCTATGAACGATCTCAGCACCCCTTTTACGAGCAGCAGGGACAAGTAAAAGCCCTGGAGACAATCCGTTTCGCGATCAGCACCCATCGCGGCTGTTACGGCGAATGCAATTTCTGCGCAATCGCTGTGCATGAAGGCCGGACGGTGCGCTGGCGCAGTGAAGCCTCCATTCTGGCAGAAGCTGAATCATTTACCAGACACGCGAAATTCAAAGGCATCATTCAGGATGTTGGCGGTCCCACAGCCAATATGTATGGCTATGAATGCGCTAAAAAATTAAAATCCGGCGCCTGCGCCAAGAAACGCTGCGTTTTCCCGCAGGTATGCCCCCAGCTTAAAATAGATCACAGCGCTCAAATCAGCTTGCTAAAAAAAATCCGGGCAATTCCCGGGGTTAAGCGCGCATTCGTTGCTTCTGGCATTCGCTACGATTTAATTCTGGCGGATAAAGTTAAGGGAATGTCGTACTTAAAAGAAGTTGTTGACCACCACGTTTCTGGTCAAATGAAAGTTGCGCCTGAACATAGCGAAGAATCAGTTTTAAGCCGCATGGGCAAACCCGGCACGGAGAGTCTGCTGGCCTTTAAACAAGCCTTCGAGGAGATGACCGCCGCGGCCGGTAAACCTCAATTCTTGACCTATTATCTGATTGCTGCCTACCCGGGCTGCAACGAAACCGATATGCAGCGGCTCAAGCGCTTCACCAGCGCCCGGCTGAAAATCCATCCAGAACAGGTGCAAATTTTTACGCCGACGCCCTCCACCTATTCGAGCTTGATGTATTACACCGGTGTAGATCCATTTACCGGTGAAACCATTTTCGTTGAGCGTGATTCAACCCGCAAAGAAAAACAGAAGGCGATTGTCGTCGATAGTACCGAACCGCACGCCAGGAAGAAAGGCTTTCAAAAGCATGGATAACCACCAATTTTTTGCCGTCTGCGCTCCTGGGTTGGAGCCGGTCACCGCTGCTGAATTATCTGCACTGAAGTTGATTTCACCGGACGCAGCATCGCAAATTACCGCAGGATCCGGTGGCGTGGATTTTGACGGAGACGAACGCGCTATGTATCTGGCAAATTATTTTCTGCGCAGCGCAAACCGGATTCTGATGCGTTTCGGGCAATTCCATGCCACAAAATTTGTCGAACTGCGCCGCAAAGTCTCTAATCTGCCCTGGAAAACCGTATTGAAACCCGGGCAAAAAGTCCAAATCAAGGTCACCTGCCACGCCTCACGCCTGTATCACAGCGGCGCAGTCGCCCAGCGCACACTGGAAGGGATCGGGGATTGCACAGGTTTTGAGCCCGATCTGGTAAAAGGGGAGATAACCGAAGAAAATGTGTTTTCCATCCTGGTTCGCTTCGTCAAGGATGAGTGCACCATCAGCCTGGATACATCCGGAGCAGGTCTCGACCGGCGCGGATATCGGCTGGCGCTGGGCAAAGCGCCTTTGCGCGAGACCCTGGCCGCCGGCATCCTGCTGGCAAGCGGCTGGCAACCCGGCCAACCCTTGATGGATCCATTTTGCGGGTCCGGGGTCATCCCGATTGAAGCTGCCATGATCGCCGCGCATATTGCCCCTGGACGCAACCGGCATTTTCCGTTCATGGATTGGTCAGATTTTAAACCCAAGATGATGCAAACCATCATCCAATACGCGGAACAGGATACCCGTCCGCCGGCGGCGCTGTTGTATGGGTCTGACCGCGACGCGGGTGTGGTCGAAATGGCACGCCAGAACGCCGAACGGGCTGGCGTCAGCCGGTGGATCCAGTTTGAGCATAAACCGGTCTCAGCTTTAACGGCCCCGCGTTTCCCAGGCTGGATTGTGACCAATCCGCCTTACGGCGTGCGAGTTTCTTCGAACGCTGATCTGCGCAACCTGTACGCCAGTTTTGGCAAACTGCTTAACGAGCAGTTCAGCGGCTGGGGAGTGGCTTTCTTGTGCACCGACGATCATCTGGCAACCCTGACGCATCTGAATTTCGATAAAGGTCTCTCGCTGAATAACGGCGGCATCGCCGTGAAGTTGAATCGCGGGCATGTTCCTGCCTGACAGGTTCTGAGCGCAACTTTCAATTTAATAACGGGTTTACCTAAAAAGCCGCCAATTTGGTAGGATTAATTTCAATTACACATTACTGGAGGATTCCCGAATGACTTTATCCCATGCCGCGATCAGCTTGCCCGCCGCCATCCTTCCAGAGCAAATCATCCGTGGTTCAGCAGTTACCGGAAATGAAATTGAATACCTGCGCCAGCAATTAATGGCCTTGAAAACGCCTTTATGGCTGATCAAACAGGAGAATGCCGCCTCGTTAGTCCCTGTCAGCAGTTCGGACGACGAAAGCTTGAAGACTTACACGGCCATTGCCTGCCTTCCGCCTTCCAGTCCCGAACAATTAGGTTCAGCCCAATTTCGGCAAACCTACAAGGTGCGCTGCGCTTATATGAGCGGCGCAATGGCAAACGGCATCGCCTCAACCGCCTTGGTGATCGCTATGGGTCAGGCAGGTTATTTAGGTTCGTTTGGCGCCGCCGGCCTCCCGGCAGCGGCGATTGAAGCCGCCATACAGACCATTCAAGCGGCGCTGCCGGATGGACCTTACGCATTCAATCTGATTAACAGCCCCAATGATCCTGCCGCTGAACGCGAAGCGGCCGCATTGTATGTTCGGTATAACGTCCCGGTCGTAGAGGCTTCCGCTTATCTTGGCCTGACTGAAGCGTTGGTTTATTATCGCGCCAGCGGATTAAGCCGTGCTGCGCATGGCGAGGTGATCATCGGTCACCATATTATCGCGAAAGTCTCCCGAAAGGAAATCGCCAAACGCTTCCTTGAACCGCCATCGACGGATATGCTGAAACGGTTGGTAGAGAACGGTCAGATCAGCCTGGAGCAGGCGGAACTGGCCGCCGAACTCCCGGTCGCGGACGATATCACCGTCGAGGCTGATTCCGGCGGCCATACGGACAACCGGCCGCTGGTCAACGCCTTGCCGGCTATTATTGCGTTGCGCGATGAAATTCAGGCGCAGCGCAATTACGCCGATATCGTTCGGGTCGGCGCGGCTGGCGGAATCGCCACGCCACTGGCCGTTCATGCGGCTTTCCAGATGGGCGCCGATTACGTGGTGACCGGTTCCATCAATCAGGCTTGCATTGAAGCAGGCGCGTCCGCCCACACACGCAATCTGCTGGCGCAGGCCGAAATGACTGACGTCATCATGGCGCCGGCCGCCGATATGTTTGAAATGGGTGTCAAGGTACAGGTGCTGAAACGCGGCACCATGTTTGGCATGCGCGCCTTGAAGCTGTCTGAACTTTACAACCGTTTTTCTTCGCTGGAGGAAATCCCCGCGGAAGAGCGCGCTAAACTGGAGACCACGGTCTTCAAACGTGCCATCGAGGAGATTTGGGCCGATACCCAGGCATTTTTCCAAAAGCGTGATCCACGCCAGCTTGAACGGGCGGAGAAAGATCCGCATCAAAAAATGGCGCTGGTCTTTCGCTGGTATCTGGGCATGTCCTCGCGCTGGTCCAATTCCGGCGAACCAGGCCGTGAAATGGACTATCAGATCTGGTGCGGTCCGGCAATGGGCGCATTCAACTTATGGACCCGCGGTACTCTCCTGGCAGATCCAGCCAACCGTTCTGTGGCTGAGGTCGCCCGGCAGCTGCTGCGCGGCGCGGCTTACCTCAACCGGATCGCATTGCTGGAAGCCCTGGGCTGCCAGATATCCCCGTTATTAAAACAAACACAGCCCGAGTAAATCTCAATCATTACACAAACAGGCGGCGCGCTGCGCCGCCTGTTTTGATTAACAAGCCCTTGGTTTCAAGCAGGTCATGCAGAAGCATGACAGGGCGCCTGCTCGATTTCGACCAGGCTGACCGGAGCAGTAGCCGGGAAAGCCAGAGATATGATGGTTTGATCACAAAGTCGGACCGCAATTTGCCAGGCTGAAGGGTATTCAGGGGTATAGAGGGTCGCCGGCCAGAAGCTCCAATCCGCGGAGAGGCTCCCGCAGGGACGCAGCTCTATCCGGCGTGTATCCAGCTTCAATCCGGTTCCAATCGCTTTGAGCAGGGCCTCTTTCCCCGACCACAAGGCAGAAGACAATTGTGCCTGTTCAACATCAGATACGGCCGCAAGGAAAGCATTCTCCGCAGGCGTGAAATATTCATGGCAAAATGCGCTGGAATGAGGTTCAACGCATTCCAGGTCAAAACCCAGCGGAACAGTACGGCTGAGGGCGGCCCCTACCGCGCCGCCGCGGTGGCTGAGGCTGATGAAAGCCGGCCATTCGCTTTCACTGAAACGCACTGCCGGCGCGCCGCTGCTGCGGTTATATATCTCAATTTGGGCATAGAGCGCGTCCGGCCAGCCAAACACCACACTGAGCAGGTGTTTGACCACCAACCGCGCAGAGCGCCATTCCTGCGCCCGGCGCGGCAGGCGAATGGTTTGAAAGTGCTCCTGTTCCGCTGCGCTCAGTCCTTTCAGCTCTATCGGGCGGGTTTCGTCGGCGCTTTCCGCAGTTTGCCAATGCCAGAAAATCGTTGCGGCTGTCATATCAGGCAGCCCAAAGCCTTTTCAGCGGCGCTAGAGTTTCAGCATCCAGCGAGTATGGCAGCGGTGCGGTACAGTATTCACGCAAATCGAGATAAACCGCTCCGGCGGCATCCACAATGCGGGCGTCGAAACAGCCCTCCCTGTGTGCGTTGGAGCGGATTTGCGCGAATAATTGCGTGTCCGGTTCGGGCTCGCGGTACAGGCAAACACTGCCAATCGACTTTGGCAGCGCCATCACATCCTTCAAGCCAATTTCCCAGATGCCGGCCGCCTGCAAACAGGCTTCGATCAGGCGTGGAGCCGTCAGAAAGTGATCTGCAGAGTTAGCGTGCAGCAGGTTTTTCTGCGGCAGGCTGACCTTTGCCAGCAGCCCCTGTTCTGAACGCTGTACACCTGCCAGCACCTGAAAAGCCGGTCCGTGGAAATATAAGCGGTAAATTTCATCTGCCGGGATGGTTAAATGACCATTCCAATGCGGGCCAGTCGCAGTCACCGGTTGAATGGACGGCGCATCCGGCTGCAAGAAGACTTTACCTTCAAAATGCACAACGGATTCCGGCGGCCGCGATTTAAGCGTCAAGAGCGATTCAAGCACCAGATTGGCCGTATACCCGCTGGTTGTACGCATCATTTGAACCTTCCAGGTCAGCTTCCGCGGCTCGCCGCGATAAAACTTAAGCGGCGCCAGGAAACGAACATCACTCAGCCCGGTCACCCGATAAGACTGTGCTCCGGCGCTGATCGAATTGGCTACCCAGGCGGCTGCGGATGAAAAGCCCTCAATACCCATTACGCCTGGCATCAGCGGAATTTGATTTAACGCGTGATCTTGCAAAAATGGCTCTTGCAGCGGGTCGAGTTCGGTTTCAATCAGGATGCCGGCATACAGGTCCAGGCCGCTTATTCGTGAGAACAGCGGATTATCTGGCCTATGTTTCAGCAGCAGCGCGGTAGCCTTTGACGCGTCCAGGCCGCCATCCACACGACGCTGTTTTTCAAGGATGCCAAATGAGCCCGCCAACAGCACTTCACCCTGTGATTTGGCCGCCAGTTCACGATAAACCAAAGGCGCTGCATCCTGCGGATCGAGCAGGTCAATGCCGGCCAGCTCCATCATGCGCGGGATAGTACCGCGGCTGGCCATGCCAACCTCCGCCCAGGCGGTCCAATCCAGGACAAGCGCCCGCGTCTGCGGATGATCCTGCTGCAATCGGGCGCTGAAACTCACCAGCGCATTATTGGCGGCTGCGTAATCAGTATGCCCCGAATTTCCAAAACGACCGGCGACCGACCCAAAAGACATCATTACTTTGGGCCATTGGGCAGTCTGGTCGAAGGCATTGCGTAAATGGGTAAATCCACTCAACTTGATCGCCAGCGTATCATGAACTTCATCCAGCGTTTTCTTTTCCAGTTTACGGCTGCGCTCAATCCCGGCAGCATGGATGACCACATCCACCCGGCCTTCCTGGGCCACCACCTGAGAATACATTGCCAATACCGAGTCTGCCAGGGTAACATCACAAGGCAGGTAGAACGCCTGACCTCCGGCTGCCTCTACCGCCTGGATGGCGGCATATGCGGACCCTGCCCGTTCCAGGACGAACAATTGCCGGTCAATCTCAGCTGGGGTAAGATGGCGTTCACTCTGACGGGCCTGTTCAATCAGTTCGTGCTTGACCTGATCACGGTCAGTCAGGACACGCTGCGCCAATTTGCGGTCCTGTTCTTCCAGAATTGTCCGACCCAGCAGGTAGAAAACACCGTGGGTGTGTTCAGCCAGATCACGCACGATCGGGACGGCAATTCCGCCCGTGCCGCCGGTGACAATGAAAACCGGCCGCTCGCCCAGATCAGTGTCTGCGGATTGCGCTGGTTCTTCGATCAGCGTCACCGCAAAGCGCCGTTCACCTTCATAGCCAATTTCTACCGCGCCGTTATCGATCAGTGTTTCAGCGATTAAACGTTCAGCCTTAAGCCTGTTGGCCGTATCAGCGGGGAAATCCACAACCTTGCCGACCACCAGGTCGGGCCACTCCATGACCAAAGCCTTGATAAAGCCGCTGATGGCCGCATCCTGCGGATTTGGAATATCGTGCTCGCTATAGCCCAATAAGCCGCCCATATTGACCGCCGCGACCACAAATTCAGGCTGCTGCAAAGCGCGCATGGCATGGTAAAGCAGCGTTACCTGCTGAACAGCCAGCTGATCCGCAGCGCCGGTTTCATCTGAAGCAAGAAAATACACGCCCTGCACCGGGCCATTTTCCTGGATTTGCTTCATCGCCAGAGAGAAATCCTCTTTCGGCTGCGGGTCCACGCGCTCGACCTGAACCTGTCTGGCCTTCAATTGACGCGCCAGCGCATCATAAAACTTGGATTTGCGGCTGATAATAACCACGCGCGATTGTTCATCCAGTTCGATTCCGGTTGGCATACACAGGTCCAGGCGCGGCCGCAGCGCCGTCACCGGGACGCAGCGGCGGATGCGGACGGTCTTCTTTGATTCATTCGCCGGTTCTTCCGCGTCCAGAATTTCTTTTTCAACCTGGGTTTGCGAAATGGCAGCCGGATTGCGCATAAACGCAATCACTTTAGCCAGGGTATTGTAGTCGCTCAGGCGCAGATCCTCACGGCGGGCGATGCCGAAATGCTCGCGCAGCGCTGCAAATAATTCTGCCTGTTTGACGGTATCTATGCCCAGGTCGGCTTCCAGATCCAGGTCGGGATCCAGCATTTCGACCGGATAACCGGTTTTTTCACTCACCTGCTGCAAGACAAACACTTGCACCTCATCGAGCGCGGCCGCTTGCGTCTCTTTGCGCTCACGCGCTGAAGTTTCCAAAGCGGGCGTATTTTCCACAGGGGAAACCGTGGAAAGTGACTCGCCGGACGCTTCAGTTTGCACGCTGGATTGGGCCGACATAAACGCGATCACCTTTCCCAGCGTGTTGTAATCGCTCAAGCGCAGGTCTTCCGGGCGCTCAATTTGATAATGTTCACGGATGGTCGCAAATAATTCCGCCTGCTTGACCGTGTCAATCCCCAGATCGGCTTCCAGATCCAGCTCAGGATCCAGCATTTCGACCGGATAACCGGTTTTCTCGCTGACTTGCGCCAGAACAAACGCCCGTACTTCGGCTTCATCGCGCCGGACGGCATCAATTTGAATATCGGCGGGCTTTAGGCCTGGTTGCACGGAATCCGGTGCAATTTCAGCGGGAGAAACAGAATCGGCGCTGCGTTGATTCCGGGCAAAATCAGCCCATTGCGCTGGCAGCATACCAAAATGCCAGGCAGACGGGTGCGGGCTTTTCAGCGGCGCGCCCTGATCCTTGACGCGCAGGGTTCGCTTCTCAATCTCCAGCTCGGCCTGGTCATAGCCGGCTGCCTCTGCCAGCCAGCGCTGGTACTTCTCACGATCAATGCGGCCATGCTCAGCCGGTATATGCCGGAGTACCGCCAGGGCAATCTGCGATCCAAACCCGGCTCCCAGGCGCAAAGCGTATTCAACCGGCTGTGCGCCGCCGCGAGACAGATTCAAGTCACCCAAATCCGGGTCGGGCTCAAATTGTTCATCCAGGTTCGCGATAGGCGGGACGACGCCATGCTCAAGGGCTTTGACTGCGACAACATCTTCAATGCCGACGCCCATCGCGTGACCGGTGAAACCCTTGGTATTAGCGATCACAATCTGGTTAGCCGCTTCTGTAAACACATTACGCAAGGCAAAAATTTCAGCCGCTGCAGAACCTCCGCGCGCCGGGGTATAGGTCTCATGCGACATGAACATCATCCGCTCAGCCATTTCCTGGCGGTCGAGATCAAACCGTGATTCTGCCTGCTGGATCACCGCTTCCATCATTTCACTGACGTGCTTCACGTCCAGGCGCGTGCCATGAAAGGCGGAGTTGCCGATTTGGGTCGCCAATATTTCGCTTAGCCCAACCATTCCGCGTTCATTGACTGCGTCCTGCGCCTCAACCACCAGAGCAGCCGCTCCCATGCCCATGATCATGCCATTGCGGCGGCGGTCAAATGGCAGCACCGCCTGGCGCAGATCACCTTCCAGGGTAGCTGCGCCCGAGGCCAGCAGTCCGGAAGTAATCCAGGGCGCCGCGGTGCCGCTGGTGACGTCATCGCCGGCAATTACCACCACGCGCCGCGCGCGTCCGGAACGGATCCAATCTTCCGCAAGCGCCAGCGCCTGCGTGGTGGTGGCGCAGGCGGCGTTGATGGCTGTATTCGGCCCCCGCGCGCCGATATATTCAGCAAACTGGGCATGGCCCATACTCAAAACGCGGAAAATGAAGCGGCGATCGAATTGGTAAGGGTCCTGATCCAATTGATCTTTTACGGTCTGGATACGTTCCTGCAAGTTCTGACGCAATTGGATTTGGTCGGCCGGTGTAATGCCGAGAATTTGTTCCAACTCGGTCCGCAGGCTGGTAAGCCGATAAAACCGGGCATAGCGTTCTGCTTCGTTCGCCATCTGATCCACACCCGGAAAAGCGCTGCCAAAAATTACTCCTGTTTCGTCCGCCAGTGATTCAGGCAGTTTCCATCGGTCCGGCAGATAGGTGCCTTTGCTCGTCTGGCGATAGCGCATCACCAATGGAATCCCGGCATCGCGCAAGGCTTCTATCCCGGCGGCGATTGCGAGCTGCGTGGTGATATCACAGGCCGTCACCCGTTCTTCCGGCACTCCGAAGTCATTGGACAGGTCAAACGCGCCGCGCTGACCGCCCAATTTGACGGTCAAATCCATATGATCCACATTCAGCATCTGCGCCCCGCCGGCGCTTTTTTCCACGCGCGTAATATGGCGCGCCAGCATTTCCTGGCGCAAATCCGGCGGCAGTGCTTCAATGCGAATTTCACCATTCAAAATCCGGTCAATATTATCGTCCGCGAAAACTGGTAGATTTTTACCCGGCAAACCTAGCCCGGCCCCGCTGATGACCACCGATCCGCTGATTCCCTTTCCAGAAAGGCTGGCTTCAGCAACAGCCGGGACAGCAAGCGTATCTCGGCCGGTCATTTCAACAGCCGGCAGCGCTGACGCCTGTCCGCTGTTTCCGCCTGGGATAACCCCAGCCGCCAGTAAACCGCACAGCGCCTCGTTAAAACTGGTTAACGAACCTTTGCGCGGGTGGTTGGTAGCCAGAATCGTCACGTCCGTTTTGGGCTTGAGGATATCGCTCGCCAGAGAATTCAACACCCGTTTGGGTCCAACTTCAACAAAGGTTCGCACACCCTCGGCATACAAGGTTTCAACGCCGCGGATAAATTGCACCGGTGAGGCAACCTGTCTGCCCAGGAGGTCCAAAATTTGATCCCGGTCTTGCGGATAGAGCTGCCCGGTGACGTTGGCCACAACCGGGATGCGCGGCGAGCGCAGCGACATGCGCGCAATCACCTGTTTGAGCGGCTCGGCGGCCGGTTCAACGATTTTGGTGTGAAAAGCGTGCGAAACAGGAATCTGTGTCGCCTGAAAGCCTGCTTGTTCAAAAGCCTGAAGCGCGGCATGAATTCCGGCTGTACTGCCGCCAACCACACATTGCAGCGGGCTGTTAATATTGGCGATAACCACATACTCGGAAATTTCGGCGACGATCTTTTGCACATCTGCCAGCGGCGCAGAAACCGCCACCATTCCGCCGTTATCCGCCACAGAAACTTTTTTCATTTCGCGGCCACGCGCGCTGACAATTTCCAGCGCTTCGTGAAATTCCAAAACTCCGGCCGCAACCAGGGCGGCATATTCGCCCAAACTATGCCCGATCACCAGATCTGGCTCATAGCCAAACGCCTTTAGCAGCCGCAGTAAGGCCACATTGGCGGTCAGCATGGCGGGTTGGGTGATGGCGGTATCGCGCAGCGCTTCTTCCGCTGATTTTTGCGCGTCCCCTTCAGCGTCGATGAAAATATAGCTGCTCAGCGTCCGCCCCAAGAGCGGCTGCATTATCTGGTCAGCTTCAGCAAAAGTACTGGCTGCAATTGGTTCATGCTCGCATAAGTCCTTCAGCATATTGAGATATTGCGAACCCTGGCCGGGGAACAGAAAGGCTGTTTTGCCGGCCTTGCCGCTGCCGCGGTACACCCCTTGAGCCATCATCGCCTGCCAGGCTGCCGGACTTTTGCTCTCAAAGGCCTGCAGCGCTTTAAGCATCCGGCTTTTCAATTCGTCGGGAGTGCCGAAATCAATTACCAATCGTTCAGGCTGTAAAATTTCCGCCGCAGCGGGGTATTTTCCCGGTTCAAACCCGGTTCCAGCCAGATTGTCCAGATCACGCCGCAATTTTTCAGCAAGCAAAGCGCCATTGGCGGCAGAAACAAAATAAATTCCGCGGTATGGCAACTTTTGTCCATCAAAATTTACCGATTCAACAGCGGATGTTGAAAGGACCGCTGTTTTCGGCTGCACGGCCGGGAATACGGTTTCCGCTTTGGTTAATAAGCCTGGCACCCACTCTTCGACCACCATATGAAAATTCGTGCCCCCAAAGCCAAACGCGCTTAATCCGGCCCGCCGGGTCTGCCCCTCCCGGCGTTCCCAAGGCCGCATTTCTGTATTTACGTAGAACGGCAGCGTTTCAAAGGGAATATTCGGGTTGGGCCGTTCAAAATTAATCGAAGCCGGCAGCACCTTATGATGCAGCGCCAGCACCGTTTTTAATAAACCGGCAGCGCCGGCGGCAGATTTCAAATGACCAATATTTGATTTTACCGACCCCAGCGCGATTGAATGGCGCGGCAGATTCATAGGTCCAAACAGGCGATTAAGGCTTTCTACCTCGACCACATCACCGACCCGGGTAGAAGTTCCGTGGGCTTCAATCAGTCCGGCGCTGGCCGGGTCAACGCCGGCGCTTTTCCAGGCGCGCTCAATCGCGCGCAGCTGCCCGAGCGGATTGGGGGCGGTGATCCCTTTGCCGCGCCCATCACTGCTGGCGCCGATTCCGCGAATTACAGCATAAATGGGATCATCATTCTGTTCAGCGTCTTCCAGACGTTTTAACAAGAAAATCGCTGCGCCTTCCCCCATCACGAAACCGTTCGCACCATCCGCAAAGGGACGGGAGCCATCCGGGCTGAGCGCGCCGATTTTTGAGAATTTAACAAAACCCTCAATGCCCATATTGTGGTCCACGCCGCCCGTCAGAACGACGTCAAATTGGTGGCTGAGCAATCCGTTGACTGCTGCCTGCATGGCCGCATGCGAAGAGGCGCAGGCGGCGTCGGTGACAAAATTCGGTCCGGTGAAGTTGAAGACGTTGGCAATCCGGCCGGCGATGACGTTCCCCAATTCACCCGGCATGGTATCTTCGGTAATAGCGGCAATTTTGTGGCTTACCTGCTGGCTTAACCCCGAAAGCAAAGCCTGCTGTGTCTCTGCCGGCAAGGATTGGAAAGCGGTGACATGCTGGAGGGAATCAAGAAAATCCGGAATATGAATGCGCAGGCTGGTCAGGTAATGATTTTCTCCTGAAAGCGCGCTGCCTAAAATTACCGCAACTCGATCCGGTTCCAGAGAGCGCTGCGGAAAACCGTAATCGACCAGCGCCTGGCGCGCTGCCGCAATCCCCCATTTTTGACTGTAGTCCATCACATTGAGCACATTCGGGGGAATGGGAATGCCCCAGCGCAAGGGTTCGAATTCAAAATTATCGATCCACGCGCCGATTTTGCTGTAGGTCTTATCCGGCGCTGCCGGGTCTGGGTCGTAATACAATTCTGAGCGCCAACGCTCAGGAGGTACTTCTTTGATTGAATAGCGTTTGGATTGAATATTCTGCCAGAAAGTTTGCACAGACGGTGCATCCGGTAGAATTGCCCCCAGGCCAACAATGGCAACTGCGCCAGATTCATTCATCATGTTTCTCCTTCTTTTTATCGTGTGCGGAAAAGCGAAAATAACCGCACAGCCCACATAAGGCAAAGCGTTTCACACACTTGTTATTGACCCGTGAAACGAAAATACAAGTAAATTAGACCAGGACAGGATTTTTTGATTTCCAATGTTAAACGGTCATTGAACCGGGGTCTTTCAACCAGGGGCATCAGGATGGGGACACCTCCTGTGCCGCAAGTCATAACCAAAATAACCCCAATGCCGTAATGGAGTTGCGTCCCCCCAACAGATGGCACTGATTGAATATTTTACAGATTCTTAACGACTCATTATCTGGTATTTAAGCGAAATCGCCTAGGATATAAGCAATGACCTATCAAATTTATTGAGCAGCAATTAAGCTGCATCCAACAAGGGCGTAGCAGATGGACCAAGTTCCGGCGCGCTCTTTTTTTCTCAGGAGATTTTCATGCATATATTGGTGACAAACGACGACGGAATCGCATCCGCAGGATTGCACATTCTGGCTAACGCAATGCGTCCCTTCGGTGACGTGACCATTTTGGCCCCGGACCGTAACTGGTCGGCTTCTGGACACGTAAAAACCCTGGACCGGCCGCTGCGGGTAAAACAAATGCGCCTGCCGGATGGCAGCCAGGGCTATGCCAGTGACGGCGCGCCCTCCGATTGCGTCGCATTGGCTGTTTGCGGTTTCTTGAAGGAGAAGGTCGACCTGGTCGTCAGCGGTATCAATCCGTACGCGAATTTAGGCCACGATGTCACCTATTCAGGGACGGTAACCGCCGCCATGGAAGCGGCTATCTGGGGTATCCCAGCCATCGCCTTCTCGTTAGATACGCCCGATAATCACAGCGGGGGTTTTGATTTTTCAGCCGCCGGTTCGGTCGCGGCACAAATCGTCGAAGCTTTCACCCGCTACGGGCTTCCGGCGGAAAATTTATTGAACGTCAACGTGCCGGCCCTGCCGCTGGAAGAAATTAAAGGCACCCGCATCACCCGAATGGGTTTGCGGGTGTATCACGACAAAGTCGATTCACGCACCGACCCGCGCGGAAGGCCCTACTATTGGGTCATCGGCGACTCACCAACCGGCATTCCCGAACGCGGCACGGATTTCGGCGCGCTGTCGGAAGGGTACGTTTCCATTACCCCCTTGCACCTGGATTTGACCGCCTATCGCATCATCAGCGAATTGCAAAGCTGGGAATTCCGTACCTTGGGCCAGCCCGTGCTCGATGCCGCGGATGAAGATAATTGAGGACAAAAATGCCATACAGGAGCGTCTCAGCGCTCCTGTATTTTTTTCGGGAGCACACCCGGATGAGACCGGCAGAACTGACGGATCAAGGTGGTAAAGATTGGGCCATATTTTTCGGCTTTAACTTTTCCAACGCCGTGAATCCGCAAAAATGTCTTCTCCGAACGCGGAAAGTGTGCCGCCATTTCCATTAATGACCGGTCAGAAAAGATCACATAGGGCGGAACCTGAGCGGCATCAGCCAATTCTTTGCGTTTCTGCCGCAGAGCGAAGTAAAGCGCCTGGTTATATTCCATTTCCGCTGGCTGCGCAGGTGATTTTTCTGCCGGCGGCTTTTGAATTTTGATTTTTTCTGAATTAATAGCCTTGCCGGGCTCAGGCCGGAAAATTGCCGTCCGGTTTTTCAAGGCCGCCCGTGCCAGTGTGGTTACATGCACAGACCGGTCAGTTCCCGTCTGGGTGTAGCCGATCCGCTCTAAATCAGCGGCCAATGCCAGCCATTCCTGTTCAGTATATTCGAAGCCAATTGCATAGGTTGAAAGGCGCTCATGCTGGTGGGCGCTTACCTCAGCATTCTTTACGCCGCAGAGCACTGCCACCAGATGTTCCGCGGAAAAATTTTCCTCGCAACGCAGCGCGCAGGATAAATATTTTTGCGCCGGGATGGTGATATTCTCCAATGCTGCCGGCAGCGGCGCGCAAATATCGCAGCCAGCACAGGCAGAATTCCCATCGACCTGTTCACCGAAATAGGTGAGCAGCAAACGCCGCCGGCACATCTGATTATTTTCAGCATAGCGCACCATTTGTTCAAGGTGCTGGCCCGCAACGGTCTTTTCCTGGCCACGTTTTTGATTGATAAAAAAGCGCTGCTTGGCGGCATCACCATAGCTGTAGAGCAGCAAACAATGCGCCGGCAAGCCATCCCGCCCGGCGCGGCCAATTTCCTGATAATAATTCTCAATGGATTTCGGCAAATCGTAATGGATGACAAAACGCACGTTGGGCTTATTAATCCCCATGCCAAAGGCAATCGTGGCAACAATCACCATTATGTCATCGCGCACAAAGGCATCCTGATTTAGCCGCCGTGCGGATTCGTCCAGGCCGGCATGGTATGGGCGCGCGGATATGCCTTCACGCTGCAAGCGCTCGCAAAGCGTATCCACCTGCTGGCGCGAGAAACAATAGATAATGCCAGACTGGTCCCGGTGGCGGCGAATAAATCGCAGCACCTGTTGCTCGGCATCCTCCTTGGGCTCAACCTGCAAGAACAAATTAGCGCGGTTGAAACTGGCAACGAATTCGCGTCCAGTCTGGAAATTCAATGTGCTACGGATATCCTGACGTACCCGCTGTGTCGCTGTCGCTGTCAGCGCTAGGCAGGTTGCCTGCGGAAATTTTTTGCGCAGCGCAGCCAGTTGGCGGTATTCCGGGCGAAAATCATGTCCCCATTCTGAAATGCAGTGCGCCTCATCAATGGTCAGTAGATCAACCTTGACTCGGTCAAACAAAGTCTGAAAACGGTCACTTAAAACAGCCTCAGGAGAAAGATAGAGCAGTTTTACCTCACCGGCTAATAAAGCCTGGATTTGCGCCCGGTACTCGCCAGCAGACAGCGAACTGTTCAGCGCGATGGCCGCCACGCCACTGGCGCGCGCCTGATCCACCTGATCCTTCATCAATGAGATCAAGGGAGAAATGACGATCGTCAACCCAGGCAATACCAGGGCCGGAATCTGATAGCACAATGATTTGCCAGCGCCAGTCGGCAATACAGCCAGCGTGTCATTCTGACCGATCACCGCTTCAATAATCTCGCGCTGCAGCGGGCGAAAGGAATGGTACCCGAAGGTGTCTTTTAAGATCGTGTCAATCGATTGCATGGTATTTTCCGCGCCTAACTATAGATGCAAGCCAGCCGCCCGTCAAGGAAAACAGATGGAACCGATGATCTCGAAAACGAACGCTTTTCTCAAAGGACAATACCTATCCCTGAAGCGGTTTTTGGAATTTTTTATTGGTTAATTGAACTTGCGATATCTGAAATTTCGAATAAAATGGTAATACCTGCTGGGCAGGAGAAAATTGGAACGAGGGCCTTTTCAATCATGGTGAACTATTCAGTAGTCGTCAACAACCCGGTCGGATTGCACGCCCGCCCGGCAGCGGATTTTGTTAAAACAGCCAACCAATTTGCCAGCAGCGTGAAAGTACGCAACGCAACGCGCGGAACCGCCCTGATCAATGGTAAAAGCATGTTAAAAGTATTGACGCTCGGCGCTGAAAAAGGTCACGAGTTGGAAATTGAATTTGAAGGGGAGGACGAGCAAGCTGCGTTTCAGGCGATCCAGGCGTTATTCGACTCAAATTTTGGCGAATAGACGGTTTACAGAAAACATTACGAGCCGCCGGATAAATTATCCGGCGGTTCTTCGTTAATCGAACGGATTGAACGTCCAGGCTCCCTTTGTTCACAAAGCTTTAACTAAACTTTTTTGGTCTGCTTTCTTGCCTGCGCAACAATAAGCTTCGCGTTCTTTGGCGTTACTTGTAATAACAGCCCAAGGCTATCCTTACCCACCAGGGTTGTACAGTTATATCGTCAACTCAAATCAAGGAAAATCAAATATGGAAGCTATCCGGGTTCAAGTTTTATCAAAGAATTATCGTATCGCGACACGGCCCGCCGGAATTCGAGCTGCCGCCAGGCAGCTATTCCATCCGCAGTATTCCGATGTCCCCGCCCTGAGCGGATTGAGTTTTGAGATCGAGGCTGGTGAAATGGTAGGCTTGATCGGGCCAAATGGCGCCGGAAAAACCACCTGTCTGAAAATTCTATCAGGGCTGCTGCACCCAACCAGCGGATTTGTATCTGTGCATGGTTTTACGCCCGCGTTGCGCGACCATGCATATTTACGTCAAATGAGCATGGTCATCGGCAATAAAAGTCAGATGATTTGGGATATTCCGCCGCTGGATTCTTTTCAGGTACTGCGGGAAATTTACGCCGTCGATCAGCGTGATTACCAGAATACGCTCGATGAATTGATCCAGCTGCTCCAGATGGAAACCCTGCTGCAAAAACCAGTCCGCAGCCTGTCACTTGGCGAACGGATGAAGTGCGAATTAACCGCAGCCCTGCTGCACCGGCCGAAGATCCTTTTCCTGGACGAACCCACCTTAGGGCTGGATATTTCCACCCAGATCCGGCTGAGGGCCTTCCTGAGGGAATACAACCAGCGCCACGCGGTGACGATGATCATCACCAGCCACTATATGGATGATGTCCAGGCGTTATGTTCACGGGTGATTCTGATCCATCATGGACAGATGCTTTATAACGGTCAGCTCAGCGCGTTAGCCAGACAAATTGCACCGTACAAAATCATCAAAATCAAAACTTCTGCCAATGTCGAAATTTCCGCGGATGAGCTGCCCAAAAGCACCGAATTGATCAGCCAGGCAGACCATGAAATGGATTTTCGCGTGGCAATTGAACACACCGCGGAGGTGATTCCAGTTCTTTTGCAGGTGTTTCCGGTCACTGATTTAACGATCGAAGAACCCCCGATTGAGGCGGTCATTGACAAAATATACAGTGAGGGTCAGCTATGAATTTCCGCGGCGGGTGGGCGTTAATTAAGGGTTTATGGCTTTCCTGGCTGCAATACCGCAGTTTCTTTTTCATTCTGGCTTTCGGCTGGATGATTCCGCCTTTGATTTACCTTTTTGTCTGGACCAGCGCAGTGGGACAAGGCACATTGAATGGTTATTCACGCGGCGCTTTCGTAGCCTACTACCTGGTGATGATCCTGGTGAATCAAATTACCTACGCGCAAACTAACTGGACTGTAGGCGACCTGATCCGCTCTGGTGATTTCAACCGGATTTTGCTAAGGCCAATCTCACCGCTGTATGACGCTCTCGCGTCTGAAATTGCCGGAAAGGTGGTTTACCTGGTCTTTGATCTCCCGGTGGTCATTGGGCTGGCAGTTCTGCTTAAGCCTGAATTTCAGGTAACGGCGGTCGAAGCATTGGCCTTCATCCCTGCCCTGCTGCTCGCCTGGGCTTTGCGTTTTTTCTGGGGTTACGGTCTGGCATTATTCGCCTTTTGGAGCAGCCGGGCAGATGCTTTATTGGCGCTGCAAGACACATTGATTTTCCTCATCGGTGGGCAGATCGCCCCATTAGCCTTACTGCCGGGTTGGCTTGGTCAAATTGCAAAAGCCGCGCCGTTTCGCTACATGCTCGCCTTCCCGGTCGAAATTCTGACTGGCAGCTTATCTGCCAATGAATTAGCCCAGGGATTGGTCTTACAGGGTTTCTGGGTAGTTTTAACTGTTATCGCATACCGGATGATCTGGAAATCTGGTTTACGCCGCTACTCGGCCGTAGGAGGATGATATGCGCCATATTCGGATGATTTTCGCCTTTATCCGTACCGGTTTTTTGGAAGACAGCGCCTATCGGGAAAATTTCTTCATCAATTTTTTCAGCGCGATATTAACGCTGGGAACCGGTCTGGCGGCGATTGAAATTGTATTCAACCAAACCCAGGCGATTAATGGCTGGTCGAAGGCGCAGGTCTTTGCCGTGTTCGGGGTTTATCAGACTCTGAACGCGCTGCGGGGATTATTCATTGGCCCCAGCCTGGATTCGCTGGCCGGCATGGATGGTGATGTCTGGAGCGGCCGGCTGGACTTCACGTTGCTGCGTCCGGTCAGCCTGCAATTTCTGGTCAGCGTGCGCCAGTGGCGTTTATTTGAGCTTTTCAATTTACTGACCGGTGTTGCTATTCTGTTTTTTACCGTGCAAAGCCTGAGCATTACGCTCTCACTAGGCCAGCTTGTATTCTTCGCGCTGGCGTTATCCATCTCATTTTTTATGCTATACGCAATCTTGCTGATTTTAACCGCACTGGTCTTTTGGAGTCCAGGGATTTTATTCAGCTGGATTTTTAACGGGGTTTTCCAGATGGCCCGCTATCCACTGGATTTATATCCTGGCTGGCTGCGCTGGGTAATTACCTGGATCGTACCTGTTGGAATGATTACCACCCTGCCAGCGCAATATCTTACCGGCCAGGTTTCCTGGTTATCGTTGGCCGCATTTGCTCTGCTGACTGCCGTTGCTAATCTGGTTGCAGCCGCCTTGTTAAAACTAGGCGCAAGCAAGTATTCCAGCGCATCCAGTTAGTATGAATGATGGCATATGTTTAATGATTTAATTTGGTTGATAAATGTAATTGAAATCCAGCAACTCATCCTGGAATTGACCTTCCGCAGAATGATTCCAGTATAATAATTTCAGAGAATAACTAATATTAACAGGAGGGACTGTTCTATGCACGAAAAAAGTATTGCTTTACTCAACCACGCTGTGGCCGACGAATTGGCAGCCGTCCATCAATACATGTATTTTCACTTTCATCTTGACGATCAAGGGTACGACGCTTTAGCCAGCCTTTTCAAGCGGACCGCCATCATGGAGATGGGGCACGTTGAAATTCTGGCCGAACGCATCCTCTTCCTCAAAGGCGAAGTTGAAATGAAAGCTGCCGGCGAGGTTCAGAAAGTGACCGACGTTAAAGAAATTCTTAAACTGGCTCGTGATATGGAAGATGCCAGCGCAAAAGATTACAACGCCAAAGCCAAAATCTGCGCTGAAAATGCGGACTCAGCCACCAAGAAAATCTTTGAAAATCTGGTGGGCGATGAAGAAAAACACTTCGACCAGTTCGACAAAGAAGTTGGAAAGATCGAAACCTTTGGCGACCGGTATCTCGCCCTGCAGTCTATTGACGGCGGCAAGAGCGAAGCGTCAGCTGATTAAGGGCTTTTCGTAACCCATCAAGAGCGGCCAGCCGGCCGCTCTTTTTTTTACTACATGCAGTCGCTCCACAAAACAGGCCTCTTTCCATTTGTTTATACAACAAAGATTGACATCCTGAGATTTCCGCGTATACTGCCTTTTATTCTTTTTCCCATTTGAAGGCTGCAATGAATCTATCGTCTAAACAGTTCGTCATATCGATCATGTCGCGTGATCGAGTCGGTATCGTATTTGAAATATCCAATGCAATTTGCGGTCTGCAGGGCAATATCGCCGATATTCGCCAAAGTGTACTTTGCGGTTATTTCACCATGATTTTATTAGCTTCATTTCCAGAGAACGCCAGTCAACGAGATATTGAACGAAAATTAGCCGAAGTGGACGCGCACTCTGAAACAGCTATCGATTTCGCCGTTAAACAGGTTCAGGGCCAGGCGCCGGCCACACCGACACAGATGCCTGACAATGCTTATGTTTTAACCGCATCGGGACCAGATCGAATCGGTTTCGTTGCGCTTGTGGCTGATTTTTGCGCAAAACACGATATTAATATCCTCGATCTCTCCACCACCGCCTCCGATGGAAACTATGTGATGATCCTCATAATCGATTTGAATCACTGCAACTCCATTCAAACGGTCCGCCAGGATCTACAGGCTTTTTCAGCCGAGAGCGGTTTGCACGTGGTGCTCCAGCATTATGATATTTTCCGGGCAGTCAACGAAATTAACTTGCCCATTCACTAGAAAGCAGGCCGGATGATCCATTCAGAAGAAATCCTCAACACCGTGGATATGATCCAGAAAGAAAATCTGGATGTGCGCGCTGTAACGATGGGCATTAATTTGCTCGATTGTCACCGGGTCAACGCAGAACGCACCTGCGAAGCCATCAAAGATAAGATTATTCAGACCGCCGGAAGCCTGGTCACCACCTGTGACGCCATCAGCGCTGAATACGCCATCCCGGTCGTCAACAAACGCGTCGCGGTGACGCCGATTGCGCACGTTGGCGCGGGATTCAGCGCAAAGGAGTTTGTTCTGATTGCAAAGGCTCTGGACGAAGCGGCCAGCGCCGTCGGCATTGACATTCTGGGCGGCTTCTCAGCCGATGTAGCCAATGGCAGTTCGCGCGGAGACGATGCTCTGATCAAAGCAATTCCAGAAGCGTTGACGCAGACACAAAAAGTTTGCGCTTCAGTCAATGTCGGCACCACGCGTGGCGGCATCAATATGGATGCGGTGGTCACGTTGGGGCAGACCATCAAAGACTTGGCCGAACGCAGCCGCGATCAAGGCGGGTTTGGGGCAGCCAAATTTGTGGTGTTTACTAACCAGCCTGGTGACAACCCGTTCATGGCCGGAGCGATTCACGGCCTCAGCCAGCCCGAAGTGGTGATCAATGTTGGCGTCAGCGGGCCCGGCGTGATCGCGCGAGCGCTTGAACGCAAAATTGCCCAGATCGGGCCGGAAAACCTGGGATTGCATGACTTAGCCGAAGAAATTAAACGTACCGCATTCCGCGTAACCCGCAGCGGCGAGTTGATTGGCCGCCAGGTCGCCAAAGCGCTGAATGTGCCTTTTGGCGTGGTGGATCTTTCCTTAGCGCCAACCCCCAATGTCGGTGATAGTGTCGGTGAAATCATCAAAATACTCGGGGTTGACGCGATCGGCGCGCCAGGTTCTACAGCCATCGTAGCCATGCTCAATGACGCGGTTAAAAAAGGCGGCACGTTTGCCAGCCAGACCGTCGGCGGCTTGAGCGGCGCTTTTATTCCAGTCTGCGAGGATCAGGAACTGGCCAACGCCGTCCGCGACGACAGCCTCGTCCTTGAGAAATTGGAAGCGATGACCAGCGTCTGCTCCGTTGGCCTGGATATGATCGCCATTCCCGGTTCGGTGGACGCGGCTACCATTTCAGCCATCATTGCGGACGAAATGGCCATCGGCATGATTAACGGAAAAACCACCGCCGTCCGCCTCATTCCTGTGCCAGGAAAAGAAGCCGGAGAATTTGTTTCCTTTGGCGGTTTGTTTGGTGAGAGCGCCATTACCCCGGTCCGCAACGTCGGTAAATCTGCTCGTTTTGTGCAGTTTGCCGGAAAAATCCCCGCCCCAATTCATTCACTGCGCAATTAAACCGGATCCTGTTCAATTTCAAGGCCGCCCGCGAGGCGGCCTTTTTCATTTCCACCAGCGAAAACAGCCGCCTGCTGCGCCTTGCAGATATCGACAAACTGCTGCATGAGCGGCGTGAAATACTTCTGCTTATGGTAAACCAGGTTGAATTTCCGCTGGAGAGTCAGCCCGTTGATCGGAACCTCAGCCAGACTGCCCTCGGCTAGTTCTGTGGATACCGCAATACGCGGAATCACCGCCAGTCCCAGGTCATTCGCGACAGCACGCTTGATCGCCTCAATATTGTTATAAATACCACTGATATTGATCTCAATCTCGGCCGCGCGCATAGCCTGTTCAAAAACATCCCGCGTTCCGCTGCCTTGTTCGCGCATGATAAACGCCTGACCGGCCAGATCACCAACCTTAATCCCTTTTCGCCGGCAAAATACATTCTGCGGACTGGCGATTATGATCAATTCGTCTGTCCACAAGTACTTCTCTGTAATGTGCGCCGAATACACCGGCCCCTCAACCAAACCAAGGTCCAGGCGATCTTCCAACAACAGGCGCTCGATGACCGCGGTGTTATCCACCTGTGTGAATATTTCAGCTTCGGGTATGTGTTCTTTGAAACGCCGGATCAACTCTGGCAGCACATAACCGCCGATTGTCAGGCTGGCGGCCAGGCGAATTTTTCCGGCTTGCGCGGATTGTTCCAGTTCCTGCTGAGCCTGGGCAGTCAGGTTGAGAATATGGTACGCATAGGTCAATAACCGTTCACCGGCGGCGGTTATATAAAGGCGATGGTTAAGCCGCTCAAACAGCCGTACATTGTATTCCTGTTCCAACTCTCCGATGGCCTGGCTGATAGAAGGCTGCGCCATGAATAATCTCTGGGCGGCTTTGGTCATGCTGGAAGTTTCACAAACAGTCACGAAAATTCTCAATTGACGAATATCCATAAGTTTTACCTATTACGATTATAAAAACTATGTATTTTACAAATGATATCACCAGGCGTATGATCGAGCCAAGTTGCATTCGGATCGCACCCGATCCCAGCCATTACTTTGAAGAGACGCAAAGGAAGCTCCGCATGAGCCGTACGAAAGATCATATCCCTGGAATTACCCTTTCCCTTTTGCTGGCATTAATCGCTTATTTTCTCGGCAAACTTTTTCCGGTCATTGGCGGGCCGGTGATTGGCATAACGCTGGGCATCCTGGCGGCGACCGTCCTAAAGATACCGGCGACAGCATTTAAAGGCATCAAATTCACCTCGAAATACATCCTGCAGCTGGCCGTAGTGCTGCTTGGCTTTGAAATGAATATGGCCAGCATTCTGCAAACCGGCAAACAATCGATTTGGGTAATTTTCATCACGATCAGCGCGGCGTTTCTTACCGCTTTTGCGCTCGGCCGTGCGCTGGAGGTTAACCAAACCCTCTCGACATTGATCGGTGTGGGAACGGCCATTTGCGGCGGATCCGCGATCGCGGCCGCCTCCTCCGCGATTGAAGCCGACGAACAGGATATTTCTTATTCCATTTCCACCATCTTCCTGTTCAATATCATCGCTGTTTTCCTCTTTCCGGCTGTAGGGCACCTGCTCCACCTGACGGATACCGGGTTCGGCATGTGGGCGGGTACAGCGATTAATGACACCTCTTCTGTGGTTGCGGCTAGCTTTTCATTCAGCGACGCAGCCGGTAAATATGCCACTGTCGTCAAACTGACCCGCAGTTTAATGATTCTGCCGGTTACACTATTTTTGGCTTTCTATCACGCCCGGCAAAATCGCTCCGAAAGCACCTTCTCCTTCGTAAAAATATTCCCCTGGTTTGTCCTTGGTTTTCTGGCAGCCGCTGTCCTGGCTACCACCGGGGTTGTCCCAGCCAGCGCGGCGCACACCCTCGCGCAATTAGGGAAATTCTTCATCACCATGGCCATGGCCGCCATTGGATTGAACACCAGCATACAGGCATTTATTAAAGCCGGCCCCAAAGCGCTGCTGCTTGGCGCCGGCACCTGGGCGGCAGTGATGATTTCCTCGCTGGCGATCCAATTGGTCAGCGGATTACTCTGACCCAAATGAATTCTTTAAGCTTTATAAGGGCAGAGAATGCAGTGTTTGCATTCTCTGCCCTTTTTGGCTTACTCTTCAATATTTATTAATGTTCAGGCCGGGCGCGTATCCGCATAGCGCCAGCGGCGATTATGGAATTTTCTCCGCTGCGGATTGCGCAGTTCCTCGAACGGAGTTTGTGCCATCCAACGGCCAATTTCAGCAATGCGCCCGGCAGATCGCCCGCCATTTTGCACTGGCAGCAGCGGTTGCAGTTGGTTTTCATCCAGATCAGAATAAACTTCCTTGCCAAGCGCCATTGCCGTAAAAATCACGGTCGATGTTTGCGCTACAAAAACGGCGCAGTTCGCAATCATGGCGTTGGTGTCGCCATCCACATGGATTTCTGCGACGGGAAAGACCTGGCGGATCTCCTGGATAGCGCGCGCATGATTTTCATTTGGATGCAGCTTAAAAATCACTTCTCGCCCGGCGGCAATGCGCTCGACCTTACGCAAATAAGCCATGCGATCATCGGGTTTTCCCGTTTCGCGGATCGATGACGTGGCGGCCAGTACGTAACCGGCATGCGGAAACGAATTTTTCCGGTGAATTAGCAGGTTATCGTAATTCGGAATGCCGGTAACCACAATTTTTTCCGGCCGCACGCCCTTGCGAATAAAAAGATCGCGATACCCCCAGGAAGCCACGCAAAAAACGTCATACGCGTTGGAGAGACCGGTTGCGGCCGTATTGGCAACAAAACGCGGAAAGCCCAGGTAACGCGCCAGGAAGTAACCCAGGCCTTCCGTTTCTGTCATCCCTTCCTGCACCAGGATGATTTTTTGTCCGAATAAATTCTTTGGAACGATCAAATCAGTACAGGTAAAAATCACATCATATGCAGCGCGTGCGCCGTAGGGGTCGATCTTCAGATGATGCTGCTCCAAATACTGGACCGTCGCGGCGTGATGGCGGCCGCCTAAGATTGAAAAATCAAGCAGACGCTGACGGCTGGCCCAATCGATAAACCCGTCGGCATAAAACGGAGCAAACCAGCAATCCGCATCTCCCATTTGACGGGCAATCTGATGCATCATCGTGGTTTGGTTCAGCGATCCGCAAATAAACAAATAACTTGGCATTAAACGGACCCGGTCAGTGTTCTAGCATAACGAATATAGGTCAGCGGCTCCTGCGGATTGGCATTCCAGGCCGCCCATCCCAGCTTGCGCAGAAAAATTCGCGGCAAGTATCCGGCGATAATTTCTGCGCGCGATTGGCGCGGACCGCGGTGGACATATGTCTGGCGTTCGATCAGCGCTTTGCGCAAATCCGCGGCAGTGTCGCCTAAGAAGCCGGTTGCCCCGCGTCCAATCGCCGATAACACATGAGCGTCGCTGCTGCCGGTTTTGGCCAGCCCAAGCTGCTGAGCCGCAGCCAGTGCGCGGATATTCGAATCCGGATATATCAGACAGGCGTTGAAGACCTCAACCCCTACCAGACATTGCGCCGCGCGCGGATGCGCTACCACTTTACGGATTGATTCAGCCGTCAGGCTGTTCATACCACGCGCATAAGGATGCGCCGCCACGCAAATACCGCCCTGGTCTGCCAGCGCCAGGACGGTATCTAAAAGCGGAAGATCCGGTTTGATCGGATTTTCAATAAACAACGCCAATAAGTGTCCATCACGCGTTGAGATCTCACAGCCGGGAATGACCTCCAGGCCGTAGCGCGGGGCTAAATCCTGCGCCTCGCGCAAGCCGCGAATGGTATCGTGATCGGTAATGGCAAGCACCTTTAAGTTCGTGCGGGCAGCCGCATGCTTCAGGATCGCCGGAATGGTGGATGTGCCATCGTAACTGTAAATACTATGTACATGTAAATCTGCAAAACTCATGCTGAAACCCTTTTCTGAAGGACAGGTTTTTTCATATCATCAGTCTAGCGGACACATGTTAAGCATGGATCAAGAGCGGATTAATACCTGATTTGCAATTTCAGCGCTGCTTTAAACCAAGATTAAATTAATTGGGAATCTTAACAAAAAGCCCTCAACCGCAATGGTGAGGGCTTTCAGACAATCTGTGAAATATTTTATTCGCTGCGCTGGTAATTCGGGTTTTCGCGTGTGATGGTGATATCGTGCGGATGACTTTCAATCAAACCGGCGTTCGTGATCCGGAACAGACGGGTGTGTTCTCGCAGATCCGTCAGATTCGCGGCCCCGGCATAGCCCATCCCTGAGCGCAATCCTCCGACCAACTGATACACATAATCGGCCAGCCGGCCTTTGTAGGCGACCATACCCTCCACGCCTTCGGGCACCAATTTTCCGGGCGCGCCCTGGTTGGTACCGTAACGATCTTTTCCGTAGCCTTGCATTGCGCCTTTTGAGCCCATGCCGCGGTACGATTTGAACTGGCGGCCTTCGTAGAGAATTTCCTCGCCTGGCGATTCTTCCAGGCCAGCCAGCAGACTGCCCAGCATGACCGTATCCGCTCCGGCGACAATGGCTTTGACGATATCGCCGCTGTATTTCACACCGCCGTCCGCAATTACCGGGATGCTGAGCGGCCGCGCCACCTTGGCGCAGCGATAAATGGCGGTCAATTGCGGCATGCCCGCCCCGGAGATGACCCGCGTGGTGCAAATCGAACCGGCCCCGACCCCGACTTTGATCGCATCCGCGCCGGCCTCAATTAATGCCTGTGTGCCGGCTTCGGTAACCACATTCCCGGCGATCACCGGCATCTGCGGCAGGACGGCTTTGATGCGCCGCAAAGCGCGGATAACCCCGGCGGTATGGCCGTGAGCCGTATCGATCACCAGCACATCCACATCTTTTTCAGCAAGCAAGCGCACGCGCTCTTCCAGGTCAGCGCCTACCCCAACCGCCGCGCCGACCAGCAGACGTCCCTGAGAGTCTTTGGCCGCATTGGGATATTGCAGCTTCTTTTGGATATCCTTAACCGTGATCAGGCCCTTCAAGTGTCCTTCGGAATCCACCAGCGGCAGTTTTTCGATGCGATGTTTCTGCAAAATCGATTTCGCCTGCTCCAGGGTGGTTCCCAACTCGGCAGTAATCAGATGCTCGTGCGTCATAAAATCGCTGACCGGACGGCCATTATCCGCCGGTTCCGTAAACCGTGTATCTCGGTTGGTGAGAATACCCACCAGCTTATTGGTTTGCGGATCCACCACCGGCAAGCCGCTGATATGATAGCGCGCCATAATGGCGTCGGCTTCGGCCAGGGTAGCGGTCGGGGGCAGGCAGACCGGGTCGCTGATCATCCCGGCTTCAGACCGTTTGACGGTTTCGACCTCACGCGCCTGATCCTCGATCGACAGATTGCGATGCACAATTCCAATTCCGCCCTCGCGCGCCAGGGCAATCGCCAGACGGGCCTCCGTGACCGTATCCATGGCCGCGGAAAGCAAGGGAATATTCAGCTGAATTTCGCGGGTCAGCCGGGCGTGGATATCCACTTCAGATGGCAGCACCTCGCTGTAACCCGGTTCAATTAAAACATCATCAAAAGTCAGTGCGTCAGAATTTTCAAATAAGGTTTGGTTCATTCACTGTCCTCTATCGTTTGGCTGTGTCAGGGTCACTGCATGTCGCCGAAATTACCGGTGACACGACCGGAAAAGCCATCCTGCTGGAGGCTGAACGGATATTCCCGATCCACAGGGGATTAATGACGGAAATGGCGGAATCCGGTAAAGACCATAGCCATACCAGCCCGATTGCAGGCGTCAATGGATTCCTGGTCACGCACCGAACCGCCGGGCTGAATTATAGCGCAAATGCCAAGCCGGGCCGCCTCCTCGACCGAATCGGGGAAGGGGAAATACGCGTCAGACGCCATCACCGCGCCTACGGATTGTTCTCCAGCGCGTTGGCCGGCTATGCGAACACAATCCACCCGGTTAGGCTGCCCGCCGCCAATTCCCACAGTTGCCTGACCTTTTGCGAAAACAATCGAATTGGATTTAACATGCTGGCAGGCTTTCCAGGCAAATCTTAAACTTTCCATTTCCGCGCTGCTGGGCTGCCGGTCGGTAGCCACTTTCCAATCCGCGTCGGCCAGATCGCCGAAATCCACACTTTGCTTGAGCAAACCGCGCACGATCGAACGATATTCATAAGGCGGCTCAATAACGGTATCCGGCATCTCCAGCAGACGAATATTTTTCTTCTTTTCCAAGATTTCCAAGGCTTCCGGGCTGAAACCTGGCGCGGCAATACATTCCACGAACAGCTTGTGCATTTCCTCTGCCGCCGCCGCGGTCAACGGACGGTTCACGGCGATGACACCGCCAAAGGCAGAGACGGGGTCGGACGCCAGCGCTGCCTGGTAGGCAGCTAATTGGTCCTCTGCGCTGGCGATTCCGCAAGGCGAAAGGTGCTTGACGATCACCACCGTATTTTGCTCAAAACTGGCCGCAGCCCGCCAGGCAGCATCCAGATCGAGCAGGTTGTTGTACGAAAGCGCTTTACCATGCAGCACTTTGCCGCCCAATGGGCCGTCACCGGGCTGATAGGTGAGCAAAGCGGCCTGCTGGTGCGGATTTTCGCCGTAGCGCAGCGGCTGGCCGGGATAGAGCGTCAGCGTTTCAGCTTGCGAGCCAGACAGGTAAGCGCTGATCGCCTTGTCATAGTGCGCCGTGGTCTGAAAACCTTTGACAGCCAGCGCGGCCCGCAATTCAGCGTCCACCTCCCCGGCTTGCAGGGCGGTGAGTACTTTTGTGTAATCGGCCGGGTCGCACAGCAAGGTCACCCGCGCATGATTTTTGGCAGCCGCACGAATCAGCGCTACCCCGCCGATATCGATCTGCTCAATGGCTTCCGCCAGGCTGACACCCGGTTTTGCAATGGTATCTTCGAAAGGGTATAGGTTAACCACTACCAGATCAAGCATGCTCCAGTGCAGTTCCGCCATCTGATCCTTATCGGCCTGCGTATCACGCGCCAGTATTCCGCCATGAATGGCCGGATGGAGTGTTTTTACCCGCCCGCCCAATATTTCTGGGGAGCCTGTATAAGCCGAAACCTCAGTTACCGGCAGCCCGTTTTGCTGCAATAATTTGGCGGTTCCGCCAGAAGCCAGCAATTCCCAACCCAAATCCACCAGGCCGCTAGCCAGGTCCACTAATCCAGTTTTGTTGTACACCGACAAAAGTGCTTTAGGCATTCTCCTTCTCCTTTGGTTGAAACAGAGATTGAAGCGCTGTAACCAGCAAAACATGCTCACAGGCATGCATCCGAGCTTCGAAAACTTCCAGCGTATCCTCCGGCAAAATTGGCACCGCGCGCTGGGCAATCACCGGGCCATTATCCACGCCTTCATCCAGTACGTAATGCACCATCACGCCGCCGGAGGAAATTTGTCCGGCCTGAAACGCCTCAAACGCCCGTTCAATAGCGTGCGTACCGGCAAAAGTACCAGGCAGCGCTGGATGCAGATTAATAACCCGCCCAGAGAAACGCGACAGAAATGTCAGCGACAGCAGCCGCATCCAACCCGCCAGAATAATATAATCTGGCTGGTAACGCGCCGCAAGATCGGCTAACTCACGATCATAATCGCGGCGGTCTTGATCTTTATATTTTAGCTTGACCTCGGTTGCTACACCGGCCCGCCGCGCCCGCTCAAGACCATACGCATCCGCCTTGTTCGAGACAACAGCGACAATTTGCGCGTTAAGCTGCCGCGTCGCGCAGGCATCCAGAATCTCCTGCAAGTTCGATCCGTTTCCAGAGATCAAGACCACCAGGCGCTGAGGGTTCATTGCAGCATCACCTTTCCATGATCTCCAGCGCGCAAACTGCCGATGACCCAGGTCTGCTCAGGGATTAAACCGCGGATCTGTTCGCAATCTTCGGCTGCGGCTGCCAGAACCATGCCGATACCCAGGTTGAAAACACGCGCCATCTCGTCTCGGCTCAAATTACCGCGCTGCTGCAGCCAGGTGAACAAAGGCGGAACCGGCCAGGTCCCCCAAGTAATTTGGGCCTGCAAATCATCCGGTAAAACGCGCGGAATATTTTCCAGGAAACCGCCGCCAGTGATATGCGCCATGCCGTGCACCCGCGGCAACGCGGCTTGCAGCAGCGGGTAATAGGCGCGGTGCGGGGCCAGCAGCGCATCCGCCAGATTGGAATTCAGTTCTGGCCGAAACGCCAATAAATCCTCGCCCTCGATCAGTTTACGGATCAAGGAATAACCATTGGTGTGCGGCCCGCTTGAAGCGACCCCAATCAGCACGTCGCCAGGGCGCATCTGCGCTTTGCGCGGCAATAATTGATCCCGCTCGACCGTGCCGACGATGGTTCCGGCCACATCAAAGACTCGTGGCGTATAAACGCCCGGCATTTCCGCGGTTTCGCCGCCCAGAATAACGCAGCCGCAGGCCCGGCAGGCCTGCGCCATACCAGAGACGATCTCGGCCGTAACCGCCGGATCCAGGTGAGCAGTGGCGAAATAATCTAAAAAGAACAACGGCCGCGCCGCCTGCACCAGAATATCATCCACGCAGTGATTGACGATATCCATGCCAATACCGGCGTAACGACCCAGGCGCGCTGCCAGTTCCACTTTGGTGCCGACCCCATCGGTCGAGGCGACCAGCACCGGTTGTGTACCCAATCCGGCGGCGTCGAACAACCCGCCGAAAGCGCCGACATCCGCCAGAACACGTTCATTGAAAGTTGAACGTACCGATGCTTTCATCAACTGCACAGCCCGATTACCGGCATCAATATCCAC
The DNA here is from genome assembly GCA_036822575.1 of Bellilinea sp. Classification (GTDB taxonomy): domain Bacteria; phylum Chloroflexota; class Anaerolineae; order Anaerolineales; family Anaerolineaceae; genus Bellilinea. The sequence goes on from DAISHK010000007.1 coordinate 102,076, forward strand.
GCCCGCCTCGGCATAAGCGGATTTGCCAGCAGTACGCTGCAGAGCGCGCTGAGCGATATCCCGGCGCATTTGCTGGCCGGTAAATTGAATTTGATCCGCCAGGGTATAAACCCGCTGAACAGCTTTCTCCAGGCTGTCATCCCAGGCAGTTACCCCTAAAACACGCCCGCCGGCAGTGTACCACTCTCCGTCCGCCAGGCGTGTGCCTGCATGGAAGACCGCGCCCTGGTCAAATGTTTCCGGAATACCTGTGATCCGGCCGCCGGTCTGCACGCTTTGCGGATAGCCTGGCGCGGCCTGGACTACACAGACCGCGCTGCCAGTTGCCCATTCCAGAGTTTGCTGCGCCAAGCGCTGGTGCGCGCAGTCCCACAGCACCGAAAGCAAATCGCTTTTCAACAGCGGCAAAATCACCTGTGTTTCAGGATCGCCAAAACGCACATTGAATTCCAGCACTTTCGGGCCATCCGCGGTCAAAATCAAACCGGCGTAAATCACGCCGTTGAATGCCAGCCTTTCGGCCTGCAAACCACGTAAGAACGGCTCGAAAACGATTTTGCGCATGCGATCGATATCCGCCATGGTCAGCACCGGAGCCGGCGCATAGGCGCCCATCCCGCCCGTATTCGGACCCTGATCCCCATCCCCAAGCCGTTTATGGTCCTGAGCCGGCGGCATCAAAGCCACACAGGTTCCATCACAAAAAGCAAGTAGTGAGACTTCCTCGCCTTGCAGCCGCTCCTCGATGACAACCTCGCTGCCTGCCTCGCCAAATTGATTTTCTACCATTATCCCGCGCAAAGCGGACAGCGCTTCGGCGGTGGTTGCGGGCAAGATCACCCCTTTACCGGCAGCCAGGCCGGAAGCCTTCAGCACGAATGGATATTGATTTGTCTGAATAAAATCCGCCGCCTGATCAAAATCAGTAAAGCTGGCGTAGCGGGCTGTTGGTATCGCGTACTTTTCCATAAAGGCTTTAGCAAAAGCTTTTGAGCTTTCCAGTCGCGCCGCGGATTGATCAGGACCAAATACAGCGATGCCCTGCGCATGCAGGGCATCAGCCACTCCGGCTGCCAGCGCAGCTTCTGGCCCAACCACCACCAGATCGATATTTTCCTTCACTGCAAATGCAGCGATTCCGGCCGCGTCGTCTGCCGCCAACGGCACGCAATGGGCAAATTGCGCAATGGCAGCGCTGCCAGGGGCGGCGAATAAATCCGTCAGCCGCGGAGACTGAGCAATTTTCCAGGCCAGGGCATGTTCCCGGCCGCCTGAACCAACAATCAATACGCGCATAGGTATCCTTTTACCCTAAATTCTGCTCAAGGCCAGCTTTGCTCATTCCGTTCGGGATAGGCAAAGGGTATTTTCCGGTGAAGCAGGCGTTGCAATAGCCCGTCCTGCTCCCGATCGCCGTCATCATGCCATCCAGTGAGAGGAATTTGAGCGAATCAGCGCCGGCCACCTGGCCGATTGCTTCCGGCGAATAGTGGTGAGAGATTAACTCATCCTCAGTGCCCATATCCACGCCCATATAGCAGGGATGGGTAATCGGCGGGCAGGTGATGCGCACATGCACTTCTTTCGCACCGGCGATTTTCAGCAGGCGGATCAGCGGGCCGGTAGTATTGCCGCGCACCAGTGAATCATCCACCATAATCACGCGCTTATCCAATACATTCTCAACAATGACATTAAACTTTAGCGCAACCCCCTGCTTGCGCAGAGAGTCAGTCGGTTCAATGAACGTCCGGCCGATGTAACGGTTCTTGACAAAGCCATCCTGGTACGGAATCCCAGACGCCTGAGAATACCCAATCGCGGCTGGAATGGATGTATCTGGAACCGGAATGACGACATCCGCGTCCACGGCGGTTTCTTCCGCCAGCTTTTCACCCAGCCGGCGGCGCACCTGATAAACGCTGCGCCCATCCCAAAAACTATCTGGCCGGGAAAAATAAACATGCTCGAAAGTGCATAAAGCCGTCTTTTCAGCCGTATGCAGAGCCTGCCCGACGTTAAGGGCCGAATCACTCAATGAAATTACTTCACCCGGTTTCACCTCACGGATCAGTTCGCAGCCGATCGTATGCAGCGCACCTGACTCACTGGCGGCAGCGTGCCCGCCGCCGGGCAGCTGCCCAACGCTGAGCGGGCGGAATCCCCACGGGTCACGGATGGCGAAAACATGCTCGCTGGTCATCACCACCAAGGAATACGCGCCAACCCAATGCCGCATGGCGTCTTTCAGGCGCTCAAACCAGGTGTCGCCGTTGGCGCTGGCCAGCATCATCGTCATCACTTCAGTATCAGAAGTTGATGAAAGCCCCACACCCTGCGACATCAATCGCTCGCGCAGTTCGGCCGCGTTAACCAGGTTGCCGTTATGCGCCACAGCCAGCGGACCGTAACGGGTGTCGATCACAAAGGGCTGCGCATTACGTGCCGTGGATGCCCCGGTGGTGGAATAGCGCACATGCCCGATGGCAAAATCGCCGGGCATTTTTTGCAGTTTTTCGGGCGTGAATACCTGCGAAACCAGTCCTACATCCTTATGCAGGCGCATGGTCCGCCCATCCGATACCGCGATGCCGGCCGCTTCCTGTCCACGATGCTGCAGCGCGTATAAACCGAAGAATGCCATGCGAGCAACTTCCTCGTTGGGCGCATAGATTCCTAAAATGCCGCATTCCTCATGGGGGTGATCGCCGCGGCCAGATTCGAAAGAAATACTCATAAACTCGTCTGCTTTCACTTAACGGGCAGCAAGCGCCTGGTCATCAGCAATGACGGTCTCAGCCTTGCGCTGCTGGTAACGGACGACCGCCGCTTTCAAATCCGGATCGCTGATAGCGAGGATCTTTGCCGCCAGCAGCACAGCGTTGGCCGGTTCAAGCACCACCGCCGGGGCGATGCCCGAAGGCATACGCAGCGATGAGTAGATATCCGCGCCGCCGAAAGATTCCGAGGTTGGCGGACAGGCAATTACCGGCGCGCTGACACTGCCATCGGTGAATCCGGAAAGCGCATTGCTGCGGCCGGCGATGGTGATATAGACTTTCGGCCGCGGGTCCGCTTCATAGGCTTGCAGCAGCGCCAATACATGCACCGCGGTCTTATGCGCGCTGCCGATGCGGCGTTCCACATCCAAACCTAAATCCTGTGCCACCGGCAGCATTTTATCGGCGTGGACCAGGTCGCCCTTCGACCCCATTAAAATAACCAGCAAAGGTTTCATTTGAGCAGTCCCTTCTGACGCAGGTTCCCTTCTAAGCGCGCCGGCAGCGGATAATCCCCGGCAACAAATTCCTGGCCGGTCAGCAGTTCGTAAATTTGAATATAGCGCTGGCTGGCCTGCACCCATAATTGCGGATCAACCGCCGGAATCTCACCTTCACCGCGATAACCATGATCCACAAAATAACGGCGAATAAATTCTTTATCGAAATTCTCAGGCTCTACCCCCAGATAAAAGCGTTCTGAGTAGGTATCGGCTTTCCAGAAGCGGGACGAATCGGGGGTATGTACTTCGTCAATCAGTAAAATCCGCCCGTCTGCAGCGCGCCCGAATTCATATTTGGTGTCAACCAGGATCATGCCGGCCTTGGCGGCAATCTCCTGGCCGCGCTTAAATATCGACAAAGCCGCCTCGTGAACCAAATCCCAACTGGCTTGATCCAAATATCCTTGCGCGACCACTTCCGCACAGGTCAGGCGCTCATCGTGGCCGGTCGGGCCGTCCTTGGTTGTCGGCGTCACAATCGGTTCTGGCAGGCGCTGATTCTTCTCCAAACCATCCGGGAATTCGTAGCCGTAAATCGAACGCTCGCCCAAGGAGTAGCGATACCATAACGCGGTTGTGGTGACCCCGGTAATATATCCGCGCACAATCACCTCAACCGGAAACGGCTTTACCTCTAAAACTTCAGCGGCATTTGGATCCGGGATGGAAAGGATATGGTTGGGGATGATATCCGCGGTCTGTTCAAACCACCAGGCGGAAAGCTGGTTGAGGACCTGCCCTTTATAGGGAACCACCGCAAGATTGCGGTCAAAAGCTGAAAGGCGGTCTGTGGTGATCAATAAACGCCGCTCTTCAGAAAGCTGGTAGGCATCACGGACTTTCCCGCGTCCAATCAGGTCTAAGGGCAGCGCACTCGTCGCATACGCCAGCGGCAATACAGCAGCAATTTGTGATTCAGACAACATCGTCAATACCTCTTATCGTCCTTGCGCGTATCGAACGCCATTAACAAACAATGGCAAGCCCAAATTTCCCGGCCGGCGCGCTTGATCACGCCCTTGAAATACCAAGACATGGTCCTCCGGATGCGGCATTAAACCAAGCACATTGCCATAGACGTTGCATACCCCGGCAATATCCGCATAGGAGCCATTGGGGTTGAAAGGATAGGCGCCCTGCGCTGGCGCACCGTTGGGGCGCGCATAGACCAGGGCGACCTGATCATTCTCCACCAATTCTGTGTAATGCTCCGGCTGGCTTAACTGGAAATTCCCTTCGCCATGCGCTACCGGGCAATCAATCACCGCGTCCAGATCTTGCGTCCAAATGCAGCGCTTTGAAACTGGTTCGATGGTCACCCAGCGACACTCAAAGTGGTTGCTCTGGTTGAAGGTCAGCGTCGCCCAAGGTTCCGCTCCATTGCGGCCTTGCGGCAGTATCCCGGCTTTGACCAGTGTCTGAAAGCCATTGCAAATACCAATCACCGGCTTGCGCGCCTCAACAAAAGCCGTGACTTGATCATGAAAATAATGGCTCAGTTCAATGGCCATCAATTTTCCCGCGCCAAGCGCGTCCGCATAGGCAAACCCGCCCGGCAAAACCAGCATCTGATATTGCGCCCAATCTTGCGCTGACTCGCGCAGCCATTTCAATGGACGGGTTTCTGTTTCAGCGCCAGCCAATTGCAGCACATATTCCACATCCGGATTGCGGTTGGTGCCGGGAGCGAATAAGATCAAAGCTTTAGGTTTCATCATGATTTACTCCTGCGCACCTTTCCAGGCAGCCATTATTTCCGCCAGCGGCAGATTAATAACCCGAACCGAATTGACCGCCACCTCGAAGTCATCTCCGGCGGTAACTGTTCCCAGCCATTGACAGGGCAGGTCAGCGAATATTTGGTTAAATCGTTCCTCGTCCGGCTGAGCTACCTCGACCAGAAAACAGCCGCTGCTTTCACCGAACAAGAAGCGCGGGGTATTCAAAACCGCATTGGCCTGCAAGCTCAGCCCGCAGCGGCCGGCCAGCGCCATCTCGGCGGCTGCCACACTCAAACCGCCTTCGCTTAGGTCATGGCAAGCCTGAACCAACCCTGCCTGATTGGCTTGATGTAAAGCCGCAAATACTTGCGGGTTCAGCCAGCTGCATTTGGGGACGCCTTCTTCGATTACTTGACTGGTCACCAGGTTGAAATGGCTCCCGCCCAGGGTTGGCTGGAAATCGCCGACCAGATAAACCCGGTTTCCGGGCGTCTTCAAATCCATCGTCAGGCGGGTCTGCCAGTTATTCATCCGCCCGATTGCGGAAATCAGCAGAGTCGGCGGGATTGAATAACGTTGGCCGTCTTGTCCTAAATACTCGTTGTTGAAAGAATCCTTGCCCGAAATAAACGGCGTTCCGTAATGAACGGCCGCGTCAAAACAGGCTTGAGCCGCCTGCACCAGATCACCCATCGTCTGCGGCCGGGTCGGGTCGCCCCAACAGAAATTATCCAGGATGGCAATCTGCGCCGGGTCTGCTCCGCAGGCAACGGCATTGCGCAAAGCTTCGTCGATTGCCAGCCAGGTCATTTCATATGGATCAAATTTGCCATACTCAGGGTTAAGACCGTTGGAAAGCACGAAAGCCGTTTCTCCCGCAACGGATATCGGTTTGATCACCGCACCGTCTGACGGGCCATCCTGTTCCACACCGCTCAGCGGTTTTATCACCGTGCTGCTCTGCACTTCACAATCGTATTTTCGGATAATGGCTTCTTTGCTAGCAATATTGGCGTGCGCCAGCAAACGCTTGAGAAGGTCGTTGGGCGGTTCTGCCAGCGCAGCCTGCGGGTTCATCCATCCAGCCGGGTAGCGCGGGGGGCGAATTTCCGCTGTATATTTGCGCTGCGGAATTCCATGATGAAGGAAATCATTATCCAGGTCCAGAACCAGATTTTCCCCGTGAAAAACGCGCAGGCGGCCAGAGAAATTGAATTCGCCAATATCAGTCAATTCGACTTCATACAGATCGCAAATTTCACGCAGCGCCGGCAAATCATCGAGCGCCACAGCCACGACCATGCGCTCCTGTGCTTCGGAGAGCCAGATTTCCCAGGGAGCCAGACCTGGATACTTCAAACGGACACGCTCCAATTGCACATCACCGCCGCAATCCGAAGCCATTTCACCGACTGCCGACGATAACCCGCCCGCGCCGCAGTCGGTGATAGCGTGATACAGTTTCCGGTCACGCGCCAGCATCAATACATCTACCAGACCTTTTTCCACAACCGGCGCGCCGATCTGAACGGACGCCCCAGACACTTCGCCAGTCTGCGCATCCATGGTCATCGAGGAAAACGTGGCTCCGCGCAGGCCATCGCGGCCGGTCCTCCCGCCTAAGATGATGATGCGATCACCCGCCTGCACCGCGTTCGGATGCGAGTCGCGCGGGGCCAGGCCAACGCTGCCGCAAAATACCAGCGGATTAGCCGTGAAACCCGCGTCATACCAGACCGCCCCGTTGACGGTGGGAATGCCCATTTTATTGCCATAATCCTCAATACCCGCCACAACCCTAGAAGCAATACGGTGCGGATGTAAAACACCGGCCTGCAAATCATCCAATTGGGTGTCCTGCGGGCCGAAGCAGAGAATATCAGTCGATGCAATTGGCCGGGCAGAAACCCCCAATATATCGCGAATCACGCCGCCCAGGCCGGTATTTGCTCCGCCAAATGGCTCAATCGCGGAAGGGTGGTTGTGCGTTTCCACTTTAAAAGAAAGCTCAGTATCCTCAGTGAAGGCAACAATGCCGGCGTTATCGCGGAAAGCAGAGCGCACCCAGGGCGCGCGGATGCGTTCCGTGGCCGCCCGAATGGTTTGATTAAATAAATGCGCATACTCGCCGGGATAGCGGCTATCGGCGCCGTCCATGCGCATGATCCGCACCTGCGACTTGAAGGTCTTATGAACACAATGCTCGCTCCAGGTTTGAGCGAGCATTTCAAATTCGATATCGGTTAAATCGCGCTTTTCCATTTCGCAGTAAGCCTGGATGGCTTTCATCTCTTCCAGGTTGAGCGCAGCGCGCCGCTCCTGAGAGACCTGCATCAGCCCCTCGTCACTCAACCCGCGCAGACAGAGGGTATCCACCAGGGTATTTATACCGGCGGCTTCTGGAAATGTCGGTAAAATTTCGCCCAACGTATAGCGCTGGATGACATTATTAGAAAATAAACGCTGCGCCAGCTGAGTCAATACGCCGGTGGTGATATTTTGGCCGCGCACAATAAAGCGCAGTCCGGTCACGGTCGCGTCGATTCCCTCTATGCCCATCATACTGGCTATGCGCATAATCTGTTCCCCAACCGGGTCGGTCACACCAGGGCGAAGAACAACATCCACCAGTTCGCCTTGTGTCAATGAATCGCTCATGCGCCCCCATTCCCAGGGACGGCCATTGGTTTGCAAGCGCTGGATTTCAATTTTTTGGGTAACCGGATCGTGCAGTACCTGTTGGGCCAATTGTTTCAGGGCTGCTTCCCCCAGGCTGCCGCGGATAAAGTAAAGATCAAAGCATTCAATCTGCATCACCTGATGCAGACCGAGGGCGTGCGCATCGCCTAAATAACCAAGTGAGCGCGCATCGCCGCTTTTTTTCGATTCAACCACAAATCGATAAACATCGTTCGTATCCGTTAATTCGGTCACTATGCTCAGCTCCTCGTTGAAAAAAAGGTATTGTACTCCCCCAAAATTCAATTGTCTAGTCATCCACCTCGTTAATAATTAAACCTTAACCCCCGGTTTAATATCGAGAAAATACCCAGCCTGGACAGGTTGACGAGAATCAAAAAATGCTCCTGAACGCCAGGCGGTTCAGGGGCGAAATATGACCGGGTATTGGATCTTATATTTCGGAAGTCGATTTGATGAAGTCGATCACTTCATCCCGGTAAGCAAACGCTAGAGCAGTGACGGTATCCGCGCCGCCGTAATAAATAGCGATACGCCCAGTGGGTTCGTCGTAGAGAGACGCACATGGGAACGCCACATTGGGAACATCCCCGACGCATTCATACATTTTTTGCGGCGATAGCAGGTAAGGACCTCCGCGGGCGATCACTTTCCAGGGCTGATCCAGATCCAGCAAAGCTGCACCGAAGCTGTAAACGAATCCGTTGCACGAAGTCAATACGCCATGATAGAAAAGCAGCCAGCCTTCAGGAGTCTCAATCGGAACGGGACCTGCGCCGATTTTCGTTGATTGCCAGCCGCCTTTTACGCCCATCACGTAGCGATGCTCCCCCCAGTGCACCAGGTCTGGACTGGCGCTTAAATAAATATCGCCAAAAGGCGTATGCCCGTTATCGCTCGGCCGGCTGAACATCATATATTTCCCGTTGATCTTGCGCGGGAAAAGCACGCCGTTGCGGTTAAACGGCAGGTAAGCGTTTTCCAGAAAAGTGAACTTTTCAAAGTCGTAGGTATAACCAATCCCAATCGTCGGGCCGTGATAGCCGTTGCACCAGGTAACGTAATAGCGGTCTTCCAGCCAGCAGACGCGCGGGTCGTAACGATGTTCGAAACGCGCCAATTCCTCATCCGCATATTCCCAAACAATCGGATCGTTATCCAATTTCCAATCGTAGCCATTATCGCTGAAACCACGATGAATATCCATCACGCGTCTTTTATCGTCACAACGAAAGACCCCGGCGAATTTTCCCCGGAAGGGCACCACAGCGCTGTTAAAGATACTGTTCGCGGAAGGAATCAGATCCCGAGGAATAATGGGATTGGCGCTGTAACGCCAGACCACGTCGCTGCAGCCGGCAGGCCGGTCTTCCCAGGGAATATTCGGAAGGGCGTTTGCGGACATTCTGTACCTCCAGAAAATGAGATTGGAACTGGATATTAACCTGATCTTAACCAATTGCACTCAAAAAATTCATTTATCCTTAAACCCATTGACATTTCATTTCAAAGTCCCTATAATAATTTTTGAGAGCGCTCCCATATAATACCACAAATACGCTCTCTCCAAGAAATTTTTTGGCAAATAAACGCCTTTTTGTGGTTAAAAAAAACGTAATTTTTGGGAGCGCTACCAAAATCAGCTTTCCGAAGGTACTAATGCCCAGTCTTACATTGGAAGACATCGCAAGGCAAGCGGGAGTTTCCCGTTCAACAGTATCCAGAGTAGTTAATGATTCACCCAATGTTCGCGAGGATGTACGCAAACGGGTTCTTAATGTTATTCACGAAACTGGCTACCATCCCAATGCAGCAGCCCGAACGCTGGTCTCCCAAAGATCCTGGACGCTGGGTTTAGTCCTACCGCAAAGTGTTTCTTCCTTCTTTACTGACCCTTATTATCCTCACCTGATCAAAGGCATCGCGCAAGCCTGTAACCAGAATAATTACACCCTGGCGTTGTTTTTGGTTTCCTCCAAAGAGGATGAAGATAAGATTTTTGCCCGCATCGCCCGTCGGGGTCTGTTAGACGGCGTTTTGGTGCAATCCGGCCATCAGGGCGACCAAAGAATCATTGGCAAGCTGGTCGATGCCGGCATTCCGCAAGTGATCGTCGGCCGGCCCTTCCGCTCGGATAATGTAAGTTTTATTGAAGTTAATAATGTCAAATCAGCCGCAAATGCCGTCATGCATTTGATCCGCCTGGGGTATAAACGCATTGCTACCATCACGGGGCCACTGCGCAGCGCCGCCGGTGTAGACCGAAAATCGGGTTATATCGAAGCGCTGACCAGCCGCGGATTCAATATTGACGAAAATTTGATCATTGAGGGGGATTTCTCTGAAGCTGGTGGTTATTACGCAATGAAAAAACTCCTTCCGGTTAAACCGGATGCGGTTTTCGCTGCCTCAGATATCATGGCTATTGGGGCCATTCACGCCGTCCGCGAGGCAGGTTTACAGGTACCAGGCGATATAGCGTTTGTGGGTTTCGACGATTTACCCTTAGCGGCGCTTTCCGATATTCAATTAACCACAGTACGGCAGCCGGTGATCAAGTTTGGCATCCAGGCTGTAGAGCTGCTGATTGATCTGATTAACAACGGAATTGATCAGCCCCGTCACATCTTTATGGATACTGAATTAGTCGTCCGCGATACCTGCGGAGCATCCCTAAAGAGATGACAAAGTAGCATTTTCTCTTCGCTTGACCCCAAAAAACCATAATGTAAGGAGGTGATTTTCCCCGTAAGAATAGCCTTCCAATAATTTTTCGACTGTCGAAAAGGCGCCCAGCCCATCAAATAATGAGCCAGACGCCACTGCCCGGAACCTGTTAGCCTTTGCCCGGTTCAGGTTCCAGTAACGAATATACCATAACCTCTTGTAAATGGAGTAAAAGATGAAGCGCTTGACCTTAGTGTTCTCACTCCTGGTGGTATTCTCAATGTTACTTGGCGCATGCACCGCAACGCCAACTGCTACCACTGCCCCTACTGCTGTCCCCGCAGAGGATACTGCTGCCCCTACTGCTGAAGCTCCCTCTGGCGGAGAAGCAACTGTAGCTGAAGAACCGACTGCCGCCCCGGAAACTTCCGCCGAAATTCCGGCCGAATTCCCGCGCGCTGAAACGCTGTACGTCAGCGGCTCAGCCTGGGGTCCCGCCTCGACCTGGAATCCATTCCAGCCGGGTTCATTAGCCAACACCACCGGCACGATCGGTTTCCTGTATGAGTTCCTCTACAGCTACGACCCGCAAACCGGTAAATTAACCCCCTGGTTAGCCGAGAGCGGTGAATGGACCGATGGGCAGACTTTCGAAGTAACCCTGCGCTCTGGCCTGACCTGGAGCGATGGGCAGCCTTTAACCGCTGCTGATGTCAAATTCACTTTTGAACTGGGTAAAACCTATGCCGCGATCTGGTACTCTCCGATGTGGAATTACCTGACCGAGGTTAATGCCATCGACGATACCCATGTTGAATTCAAATTCAACGAAAACGTGCTCTATCAGGAATTCGACAACAATCTCTACAATATTCCCGTTGTTCCTGAGCACATCTGGTCCGCTTTCAGCGAAGAACAGATCACGACCGGCGCGAATGAGAACCCCGTTGGTTCCGGCGCCTACATGTATCTGACCCATGCCGACGACCGCAACATCTGGGTGCGCAACGATGCCTGGTGGGGCAATGACGTCTTCGGACAGCCGGCTCCCAAGTACATTGTGGATATTCGCACTTCCAGCAACAACGTTGCTCTGGGTATGGTGCTTAAGGGCGAACTCGATCTGAGCAACAACTTCCTGCCGGGTGTGGCTGAATTGGCCAAACAAGGCTATGTCAAGACCTTCTACAAAGATGCGCCTTACATGCTCTCCGCCAACACTGCCATCCTGTTCCTCAATACCACCAAAAAACCGATGGATGACGCCGCGTTCCGCCGTGCGTTAGCTTTCGCCATCGATACCCCCTCAATTGTGAACGTCGCTTATGCCTCCCTGGTCAAAGCCGCGGATCCGACGGCCTTGCTGCCAACCCTTGATCGCTTCGTTGACAAAAACGTCACCAGCCAGCTGGGCTTCACCTTTGACAACGCCAAAGCCAAACAATTACTGGCCGATGCCGGTTACAAAGATGTTGACGGCGACGGCTTCGTAGAAGCACCGGATGGCTCCGCCATCGCTTTGGAAGTCACCTGCCCGAACGGCTGGACCGACTGGATGGCTGCTATCGATGTGATCGCCACTTCCGCTCAGGCGGCCGGCATCAACATCAAAGCCGCGACCCCCGACTATGGCGCCTGGAACACCGCCCTGCAGAGCGGCACCTTCGATATGACGCTGAACAACTGGGCTTCCATGAGCAATACGCCATGGACCGTCTACAACCTGATCTTCAACCACCCCATCCGCGAACAAATGCAGTCCGGTAACTTCGGCCGCTATGACAACCAGGAGATCTTCGACCTGGTAGATGAACTGGCCAAAGTCCCGACCAGCGACGAAGAACAGATGAAAGTTGTCTGCGGTCAAATTCAGGACATCATGCTCACCGACATGCCTGTAATCCCCCTGTGGTACAACGGCTTGTGGGCACAGTACAACGAAAGCCAATGGACGAATTGGCCGGATGAAACCTCTGCTGCACCGACCTTACCCACCACGTGGTCTGGTTACTGGCAGCTGGGCGGCCTCAACACTGTAATCGGCCTCACAGCGGTCACACAATAATCATCTAATCACTTTGTACCGCCCCTCTCGTGAAAGCGGAGGGGCGGTACTATACCCCCACTTCGTCCCGGAGGATTTCCCATGAAAAAGTATTTCGGGAGAAAGATTCTCATTTATTTGTTGACCTTTTTCCTGGCGGTGACGATCGATTGGTTGATTCCGCGCTTTATGCCTGGCGACCCGATTGCAAACATGCTGGCCCGAGCCTCTGTCAATTCGACAGCGGCATCGGTAATGAAAGATTATTACACGCACGTCTTTGGTTTAGACTTACCCATCTGGCAGCAATACCTTAACTTTTGGAAAAATTTATTTATGGGCGACCTCGGAACCAGTGTTTATTTGTTCCCCAAGCCCGTAACCGAAGTATTGATGAACGCAGTCCCCTGGGATATTGCCCTTTTACTTCCGGCGATACTCCTGAGCTGGGTCACCGGCAATAAATTCGGCGCATTCGCTGCCCGTTCCAAATGGCTTGACAATACCATCTCCCCAATCAGCTACATATTAACCGCTACCCCTTACATGTGGCTGGGTATTTTATTGGCATGGTTCTTCGGAATCGTGATTGGTGTTTTCCCAATTGCAGGCGCTTACAGCTTTTCGCTGCAGCCTACGCTTTCGTGGAAATTCATCGGAGATGTTCTCCTTCATTGGTTCCTACCATTCTTCTCATTATTCATGGTGCAATTTGGCGGCTGGGCTATTGGTATGCGCAATATGATCATCTACGAATTGGAAGCAGATTATTCGCATTATCTCGAAGCGCTCGGCGCGCCGAAAAGCTTAATTCGGAATTACGCCTTCAACAACGCCATTTTGCCTCAGGTAACCGGATTAGCGCTTCAGCTCGGCGTGATTGTGGCCGGCGCCCTCGTAACCGAAGTTGTTTTCTCTTATCCAGGCATTGGCTACCTGCTGCTGGCGGCCATCCAGAATCAGGATTATTTCCTCATTCAGGGCTGCTTCCTCTTCATCATTATTGGCGTCCTGGCGGCGAACTTTATCATTGACATTGTGTATGTGCTGGTCGATCCGCGTACCCGCCGCGGAATGACAGGAGAAACGGCATGACAGAGAAAAAGAAAAAGACCAATGAATTTCTCTTTTTTGCCATGAGGAACCGCAAATTGCAAGTCGGTCTGGCGATCATCTTATTCTTCCTCCTGCTGGCAATTTTTGGACCTATGTTCGCCAAGTATGATCCCTTCGCGTACAGCAATCCAATGGGACCCGAAAAGCCTTCAGCAGAGTTCTGGCTGGGGACAACTTTCTTCGGGCAGGATATTTACTCACAGATTGTAAACGGCTTGCGCGGTACTTTCCTGGTCGGTTTACTCGGCGGCGGTATCGGGATGATCGTGGGCGTCTTGATCGGTTTCATTGCCGGTTATAAAGGCGGCATGGTCGATGAAATTCTAAACGCCCTCACTAATATCGTCCTGGTCATTCCTACCCTGGCTGTGCTGCTGATTATCGCTGCATACCTTGAGGTTCGCAGCATATTCATGGAAAGCGTATTCATCGGCCTGACATCCTGGCCTTGGGTTGCTCGCGCCATCCGTGCGCAAACCTTTTCGCTGCGTACCCGTGATTTCGTTGATCTGGCCCGCACCAGCGGAATGAACCCGCTCAAGATTATCTTCAAAGAAATTGCGCCCAATATGATGTCCTACCTGGTGATGACTTTCATCCTCCTGTTCGGCGGCGCGATTCTCAACGCCGCCACCCTGGACTTCATCGGCCTTGGCCCAACCAACGCAATCTCCTTGGGAATCATCATGCAATACTCGGTGATGTGGGGCGCGCTGCAATTTGGTATGTGGTGGTGGTTCATTCCTCCCGGTCTGGCAGTGACGGCCATTGTTGGCGCGTTATACAGCATGAACGTTGGCCTGGATGAGGTATTCAACCCCAAGCTCAGGGAGATGTAAGCCATGTTAACCGTAGATGAATTAACCATTTATTACCAAACCCTGAAAGGCGACGTACACGCGCTTGAAAACGCATCCTTCAAGATTGAGGAAGGGGAAATCATGGGCCTGGCCGGCGAATCCGGCTGTGGCAAGACCACACTCGGGCACAGCTTGATCCTGCTTAATCCGCCGATGAAATATGTCCACGGCAAAGTGGTTGTAAACGGCCAGGAACTGCCAATTTGGGACATGAAGAAAATGGATGATTTCCGCTTCAAGGAAGTATCCATCATTCCCCAATATGCGATGAACGCCATGAATCCGATCCGCAAAATCGGCAAAATGGTAGCCGATCTATTGCATGCCAAGGGCGTCAGTTATAAACACATGCTGCCCGAATTAAAACGACGGCTGGATATGGTCAAGCTGCCGCAAGAAGTACTGGATATGTATCCGATTGAGCTGTCAGGCGGCATGAAACAGCGCATGGTGATGGTCATTTCGACACTGCTGAACCCCTCGCTCTTGATTGCCGATGAAATTACATCCGCTTTAGATGTGGCCAGCCAGAAAGCAGTCGCTGAAATGCTGGTTGAATTTCGCAATCAGAACTACTGCAAATCCGTCATCTTTATCACCCACGATATTTCGATCCTGTATCAAATCGCTGACAGCATTCTTATTATGTACGCCGGACAACTGGCCGAAAAAGCGCCCACGGAAAGCATCATCCACTCACCGCGGCATCCGTACACCCAGTTATTAATCTCTTCGCTGCCTGAAATTGGCGTCAAATACTCAGAGAAGAAACTCGCCGGTATTCCCGGAAAACCACCCCAACTCTTAGAGCCGCCGGTTGGCTGCCGCTTCCGTGATCGCTGCCCCTTTGCCTTCGAAAAATGCATCGAGGTGCCGCCGTTCATCGAAGTTGAGAAAAACCACCACGTGGCTTGCTGGAAGGAGATTGGCGACCATGCTTAAACTGGATCACGTTTCAAAAATCTACAAAGTCGGCACCTTCGGCGGCAAAGAATTGCACGCGGTCAGTGATGTATCCTTCACCATCAAGGACGGAGAAGTTTTATCGCTCATCGGCGAGAGCGGCAGCGGAAAAAGCACCATCGGCAAGATGATTCTGCATCTGATCAGCATTTCCAAAGGTTCCATTTTTTTAGACGACCAGGATGTATCAGATATCAAAGGCGCTGATCTGAAAGAATATTACCGGCATGTTCAAGGTGTATTCCAGGACCCATTCAGTTCCTACAACCCAATTTTCAAAGCTGACCGTGTTTTTCAGACCATTCATGACGAGTTTTACCCCAATGTCAAAGCTGAAGAATGGGCCGGCAAGGTTGATGAAGCGCTGCGCGCGGTTGGGTTAAACCCGGAAATTGTGCTCAACAAATTTCCGCACCAGATGAGTGGCGGACAGCTGCAACGGTTTTTGATTGCGCGCGCCCTGCTGCTGGATATCAAGTTTCTGGTGGCCGATGAAATCATCAGTATGCTGGACGCTTCGACCCGCATTGATGTCCTCAACTTGCTGGCGGAGTTAAAAAAGCGTGGGTTATCCATTCTCTTCATCACGCATGACCTTTCTCTGGCAAACTATATCAGCGAACACGCTGTTATCTTGTACAGAGGCTGCGTGGCAGAAATGGGCGTAACCGAGAAGATTTTCAACAAACCCTTGCACCCTTACACGCAAATGTTGATTTCTTCGGTTCCACGCCTGGATCATAAATGGGAAGACAAGGTGAACGTCGAATCCAGGGGAGCTGCCACCGGTGAAATTACCGGTTGTGTGTACTACGATCGTTGCCCGTTAGCTTTCAACAAATGTATGCAGCGCCCTCCGCTTGTCGAAATTGAGCCCGACCATTTGGTTGCCTGCTGGAAAGTTACGGAAGTCCAAGCCTGACCTATCAATATTTCTTGATTATTACGAAACAGGAGCCTGTATGCGCTACGGCTATTTCGATGATGAGAACCGCGAATATGTGATCACGCGGCCAGATACACCGCTGCCCTGGATAAATTATCTTGGGAATGAGCAGTTCTTTGGGATAATTTCAAACACAGCCGGGGGGTATAGCTTCTACCGGGATGCGCGTTTGCGCAGATTAACCCGCTATCGTTACAATAACGCCCCCCTGGATATCGGCGGACGTTATCTCTACCTGCGTGACAACGCTATCGATGCAGAAAAATCCGCAGCGCCAGGCTTCTGGTCCACAAGCTGGATGCCCACTCGCAATGCGCTGGATTTATATGAATGCCGGCATGGAATGGGCTACACGACCATACGGACGGTTTATCAAGGAATCCAGAGCGAAACGCGTTACTTCGTCCCGATGGGTGGCAATCTAGAAATCTGGGAATGCCGCATCAGCAACCTGCGCAATGAAACCGCTGACCTGTCCCTCTTCAGCACCGTTGAGTTCTGTCTGTGGGACGCGCAGGATGACAGCACAAATTTCCAACGGAATTATTCGATCGGTGAAGTTGAAATCAGTCCTGACAGCCAGGGCCGGACGGTTATCTATCATAAAAGCGAATATCGCGAACGCCGTGATCACTTTGCTTACTTTGCCTGTTCACTACCCGCCTCAGGTTACGATACCGACCGTGACGCCTTTTTAGGCCCATATAATGGATGGGAAGCGCCGACCGCCGTTCGCAGCGGCCAGACCCGCCAAACCACCGCCCACGGCTGGCAGCCAATTGGCGCTCACAAAGTAGATCTGCCGCTTGCCCCTGGCGAGGAACGCAAAATCATTTTTCTCCTCGGCTATCATGAAAACCCCGCTGCAGAAAAGTTCTTTCCCGCAGAGACGCAGACCATTAATAAAAAATATGTGCTGCCCACCATCGAGCGCTACCTGCAGGAAAGCGAAGTTACAAAGGCTTTCGATGCGTTAGGCGCGTATTGGTCAGATGTACTGGGAAAATTTCAGGTGACGACACCGGATGTACACACCAACCGGATGGTCAATATCTGGAATGCTTACCAGACGATGATTACCTTCAATATGTCGCGCTCCGCTTCGTATTTTGAGAGCGGAATTGGGCGCGGCATGGGTTTCCGCGACTCCAATCAAGATCTTCTCGGGTTCATTCACCTTGTGCCAGAGCGCGCCCGCGAACGAATTCTTGACCTGGCCAGCACTCAGCTGCCCTCTGGCGGCGCGTACCATCAGTATCAGCCGCTTACCAAACGCGGCAACAACGATATTGGCTCCAATTTTAATGACGATCCGCTCTGGTTAGTATTAAGCGTCGCAGCTTATATCAAAGAAACTGGGGATTGGGACATATTAACCCAACCGGTGCCCTACGATAACGCGCCCGGCACAGAAAAACCGCTCTACGAGCACCTGGAGCGTTCCATTCAATACACGCTTGATCGCCGCGGGCCGCATGGACTGCCCTTAATCGGCCGCGCGGATTGGAACGACTGTCTTAACCTCAATTGCTTTTCCGATACACCCGGGCAGTCTTTCCAGACCACGACCAGCAAAGATGGAAAAACTGCCGAAAGTGTGTTCATCGCCGGTTTATTTGTTCTGGCCGCTAATGAAATGGCCGAATTAACCGCAGCGATGAAAGCCACGCAAACTTCCGTTGACTTACCGCACCGGCCAGCGGAGCATTACCATGCTGCTGCCAGTCAACTTGAACAGGCGGTTTGGGATGCTGGCTGGGATGGTGAATGGTTCCGGCGCGCCTATGATGATTTTGGGCATGTGTTGGGCTCCAAAGAAAATCAAGAAGGGCAAATCTTCATTGAACCACAAGGGATGTGCGTGATGGCCTCGCTAGGCGCTCAGGATGGGCGGGCCCAAAAAGCGTTGGATGCGGTGAATGCTCGCCTGGCGACTCCTCACGGCATTGTCCTGCTTAACCCCGCCTTTACGAATTACTACCTGCATCTGGGCGAAATCAGTTCGTATCCGCCAGGATACAAGGAAAACGCAGGCGTCTTCTGCCATACCAATCCCTGGGTGATGATCGCAGAGACCAAAATTGGCCGCGGCGACCAGGCGTATGATTATTATTTGCGCATCAACCCCTCCGCACGTGAGGACCTCAGCGAGATTCATCGCTGTGAACCTTATGTCTATGCGCAGATGATCGCCGGGAAAGACGCCCCCACCCACGGCGAAGCCAAGAACTCCTGGCTGACCGGTACAGCCGCCTGGAATTATGTTGCCATCAGCCAATGGATTCTGGGAATCCGCCCTTCTTATGCAGGACTGGTCGTTGAGCCGGTGTTCCCAACCGAATGGAAACACTTCGAAGTTCAGCGTTATTTCCGCGGTGTCTGGTATTTTATTGAAGTTACTCGCACCGGACCAGGTAATTCAATCAGCCTGTCGGTCGGCGGTCGCCAATTGGAAGGTTGCACCATTCCGCTGCCGGAACCAGGCGTCAAGGAAATCCAGGTTAAAGCCGAGGTGAGCTGATGCAATACGGTTACTTTGACGATAAGGCCAAAGAATACGTCATTACCCGTCCAGACACGCCGCAATCCTGGAGCAACTACCTCGGATCCACAGAATACGGCGCAATCATCACCAACAACGCCGGGGGATATGGCTTTTATCAATCCGGCGCCCGCGGCAGATTTCTGCGTCTGCGTTTTAACAGTGTTCCCCTGGACCAGCCGGGCCGGTATTTCTACCTGCGCGATGACGCCAGCGGAGATTATTGGTCAGCCTCCTGGCAGCCGGTCGGGAAACCATTGGAAAGTTTTCAGAGCACTTGCCGGCACGGGACAGCCTACACGGTCATTTCAAGCCAATATAACGAGATTGCTTCCGAAGCAACGTATTTCGTTCCGTTAGGCCAAACTTTTGAATATTGGCGGCTGAAATTAACCAACACCGGCAAAACGAAACGCGACATTTCCCTGTTTACTTTTTGTGAATTCACCAATCAATGGGACACCGTTCAAGACAACGTCAACCTGCAATATTCCCTGTTCATCGTCCGCGGCAATATGACCAACGATCAATTGCTTCGTATCGCTATTCAAGATAATCTGCAAACCGAGAACGATGATTTAATCGATGATATCGCCCATCACACCTGGATGGGTATGGCTGGCGTCCCAATTGAAGGCTATGAAACCAGCCGCGAAGCATTTCTAGGTCCCTATCGCGGGTATCACAACCCGCTGGCGGTAGAAAAAGGTCAATGCAGCAATAGCCAGTCTTACGGCGACAATGCCTGCGGCTGCCTGCATGGTAAACTGCACCTGGAACCAGGCGAAAGCAGCGAGGTTCTCGTCCTGCTGGGGCTTGGTGATGCACGCACCACCGGGAAACGCATCTTCGCCAAATACGGTTCTTTGAAACGCGCAGACGAAGAGCTGGAATTGTTGAAAAACACCTGGCATACCCGCCTGGGCAGCCTGACCGTGCAGACACCGGATGAGGATTTAAACCACACGATTAATGTCTGGGGGCTATACAACAGCCTGATCACCTTTGCCTGGTCGCGCGCAGCCAGCCTGGTTTACAACGGTGAGCGCGATGGTCTGGGATTCCGCGATTCGGTTCAGGATATTCTAGGCGTTTTGACGGCGATCCCGGAGGAAGCGCGGAAACGGCTTGAGCTGATGCTCAGCGGACAGCTGGCTAACGGCGGCGCGATTCCGGTGATTAAACCTTTTGAGCACCAGCCCGGCCACGAAAAGCCGCCGCGTGACGATGAGTATCGTTCTGATGATTGTCTCTGGTTTTTCAACGCCGTACCGGCGTACGTCAATGAAACCGGTGATTTTGATTTTTATAAAAAGGTGCTTCCGTATGCAGACCAGGGTCAGGCAACGGTATTTTCCCATTTGCGCCGGGCGCTGGAGTTCAACCTGGAGCGCACAGGGAAACACGGCTTGCCCTGCGGGCTTTCCGCAGACTGGAATGATTGCCTGCGGCTGGGTTATTACGGAGAAAGCCTTTTTGTCGCCTTCCAGGTTCGCCTTGGGCTAACCCTCCTGACAGAAATCGCCGCCAGGCTCGGATTGAACGAAGATCGCGCCTGGGCCATTCAGCAGCGCGACCAGCTTGATCTGGCTATTCAGGCTGTAGCCTGGGATGGCAAATGGTTCATCTGGGCAATTGCGGAAGACGGCGTTGTTTACGGCACGAAAAACTTTGAAGAGGGACAAGTTTACTTTAATACCCAGGTCTGGGCAGTAATCAGCGGGGCAGCCACACCGGAACAGGCAGAAACTTGCCTGGAAACAGTCCATGAAAAACTTGCCACGCCATATGGGTTGATGCTGTGTGCACCGCCCTTCCACAAAGCACCGGTAGAGGTAATGCGGGCCGTGGTATTTAATCCGGGCATCAAAGAGAACGCCGGTATTTTTAACCACACTCAGGGTTGGGGCATTATGGCTGAATGCCTGCTCGGCCACGGCGATCGAGCATACGAGTATCTCCGCGCCTCACTGCCAGCTGCCTACAACGATAAGGCAGAAATCCGCCAGTGCGAACCCTATGTTCAGGCTCAAACCACCTATTCAACCTACTCCCCTCGCCCGGGCAATACACGCACTTCCTGGCTGACCGGGGCAGCCGCCTGGTCGTATTACAGCGCGACCCAATACTTGCTCGGTTTGCGGCCAGGGCCGGATGGTCTGGAGATTGATCCCTGTATTCCGGCTGACTGGGATGGCTTCCACGCTGACCGCCGCTTCCGCGGGATGAATTTATCCATTCACGTGCACAATCCGCACCACGTTAATCGTGGCGTCGTGAAAATGCTGATCGATGGCCAACCAGCCGAAGGCAATATTGTTCCTGGTTCTTTACCAGCTTGCGACCATAAGATCGATGTCTGGTTAGGGTGAGGATATCGATTATGAAAAAACGCCGCCCTGATGTTTCCAGGCGGCGTTTTTTTCTTTTTTTACCTACCTTTGCGCTCCGCCAAAAATTCTGGTCCTTACATAGCAATAATGAGTTAATTGAGACAATTTCAATCCAGATAAAATTCAATGTAGTATAATATTCACAAAGAGAATAATCTAGATTCTTATTAATTAATTGATATAAATCAAGCTGAGAAGAAGAATCCCCGCGCTTGAATAAATCATACAGCGAGACTTATCGGATGAATGCCAGCCCCGCAATGCGGCGATATGCCGCTGAAATTTACCGGTTACAACAAGATTTTCCACGTGTTCCCGCTTCACTGGTCAGCGAAAAAATTAACGCTTCCGCGCAGGCCACGTCGCAGATGATTCGCCGCTTGAATGAGGAAGGCTATTTGCAGCACGAACCGTATCGCGGCGTACGCCTGACGCCTTCCGGCGAAACCATCGCTATGCCCGCTTTGCGCCGCCACCGTCTGACAGAAGTATTTCTGGTAACGATAATGAAATACGATTGGGCTGCCGCGCATGAACTGGCAGACACCTTTGAGCTAGGCCTCAATGACGAGCTTGAAGATCGCATTGACCAATTATGCAATTATCCGAAACGCTGTCCGCATGGCGAACCAATTCCGGACAAGAACGGGGTCATGCCGGTCTTAACAGATTTGCCGTTGGTCGAACTCCCTTCGGGGTCAAAAGGCGTCATCAGCCGGGTACGTACCCATGACCATGAAAAATTGCTTTACATCGCCAGCCTCGGTTTAGTCCCCGGCGAAAGCTTTCACCTACTGAGCTGCGCGCCATTCAAAGGCCCTTTGCGCCTCCAAATGAAACAATCTGACCATGTGATCGGGTATGAATTGGCCGGCGCGCTCTGGGTTGAAATGACCTACCAAGGTGCAGGGAATAAGCCAATTGAACAGCGGATATCCCAAAAAGCCACTCAATAAAAAAGGTCCTCTTTCGAGAACCTTTTTAATCCCTCAGGGCAAAATAGCTTTCATTTGAGTATAAATCATCCTGGCCGCCCTTCCCGGCATAAGCCGGTAAAGAAAATCCATCATTTTCGCATCAGAACCAACCAGCACCCGATATTTATTCTTCTCCATCCCATCAATAATCATCGCAGCAGCATCCGAAGCAGAGGTCATTTTAATTTTTGATTCCGCAGCAGAAGGAACCTGCAAAGTAACGCCTGAATTCACCGTAATATTGGTCGCAATTGCGCCGGGGAACACTACCGTCACATGAACCTGGGTCGCCAATAATTCCGAATGCAGGCCCTCCGTAAGCAATTTAACCGCTGCTTTGCTGGCGCCATACATCGTCTGCCCCGGTACGGGTAAGAAGCCGCCCATACTGGACGTATTGACGATGTGGGCTTCAGGACGCTTTAACAGGAAGGGAAGAAATGCTCTTGTCATACGGATCACCCCCCACAGATTCACATTGATGATCCGCTCAATATCACTATCCTTCAAATCGTTAAAACGGACAAAGGGCTGAATGATGCCGGCGTTATTGATCAAGCCATCTACTGCGCCATGCTGGGCTATCACGGCTTCAGGCAGAATTGCAGTGGCTTCCTGGTTGGTAATATTTACGATATGCAACGATAGCCGGTCTTTCTGCTCGCCAGCCAGTCTGGACGTCCCTTCCAAGGCGCTTTCATTGATATCGACCGCCGCTACATGCGCACCTTTTTGCAGCAATTTCAGCGTTAGCTCGCGGCCCATTCCATTGCCGCCGCCGGTCACCACAATTACTTTTCCTTGCGCTTTCATCTTGACTCCTTTCCAGGAATAACTTTCACTCTCATCCTACAAGATCCATCCTGTGAGCAGCAAGACACAGACGCAATTCACCTGATGATTTTCCTTCACCTGCCGATATGATTCGTTATCCTCCGCTAGATAAACGCAGCCAGCGCACCGCACTGACGATAATTTGTACAGCGAAAATCAGGATAATCACCGCATAGATGACGTTGACCGTAGCGCTCGTCCAATAACCTGACAGGCTGTTCAAAGCATCGTTCAGGCTTAAAACCCGCTGCAATTCCGAATAAAATTCAATATTCCAGATACGCGTATCCCGGAAAATATACAGCCACCCGCCCAACTGCAGCAAGCTATTCAGGATATCGGCCGCCAGGAGTTGCCGGGTCCATTTCCCTGAGATCAACTTAAGCAGTTCAATAATCAAACCGAGCATGAATAATCCGATGATATAGGGCATATAGCCCTGGATCAAATCCAAATTAAAGAATGGGATGATGGTCATTCCTTCTGCTGCGGATGATTTGACCCAGACTCCCCATAATCCAGGTGAAAACAGAAACACAGAAGCAAACAGAACCGTGAAGATGATTCCCGTAATGGTCTCCCCGCGTGGAATGCGAGATTTTCTGTCAGGAACTTCCGGCAGATCCTTCAGACTCCAGGCATTAACCTCTTTCAACTCATTGCGGTGGGCCTTATTGGCGTTGAATTCAACCAAAGCAAAGACAAAGGTAACCCAGGCCAGGCCTTGAAAAACCGCGCCAAAAAATGAAGTGACTGTACTTATTATTGATTCGGCAGCATTCATCGGTTGTTGGATCAGCCCTAAAAACAGCAAGACGACAAAGGCAATTCCGATCGCCATCGCGACAACTTTCAAGACTGTGAGGTAAGTGGGGAAAAGTTCTGGTCCAATCAGATAATGCGGATATCCGCGGTACTTATCGGCTAACTCGCGTGGATTTCCCAGTTCCAACAAAACAGCCTCAATATCGGTTATAGCTGGGTCAGACCCAGAGCAGCGTTCATCCAGCATATCTTCGATAAGACTGCGTAATTCCTTATCGATATCCAAACGTTGGTTCTCTGGCAGTTCTCGCGTGACTGCATAAACATAACGGGCAATCAATTCGTTTTTCATTATTCGGCTCCAATTAGATGGTTCACACTTTCAGAAAGCAATTGCCAATCCTGGCATAGTTGAGCATATACCTGCTGCCCCTCTGGGCTCAACAGGTAATACTTCCGCGGGCGGCTATCATTGGTATCCCATTCACTGGCCAGCAGTCCTTGCTTTTCCAACCGGCGCAGCAAGGGATACAAAGTTCCCGGGTCGATTTCCAATCCTTTGCTCTGCATCAAGGTGACTAAAGAGTACCCATATTGAGGTTGTTTTAGCTGGCTTAAGACACCCAACACAATGACGCCCCGGCGCATCTCCTGAATTAATCCGTTTAAGGTTTCATCACGATTGGTCATTATCCTAACTCCTGAAGAAATTATACTGTATACAACACACTATTGTCAATATAAATATATATTGATTTTTCTAATATTAATCAAAACCTGGTTTAATTACTTCCAGATTATTCGCACTGCTGATATATTTCCTGGTGAAACCTAATCACCGATATTGCGGATCAATTTGACGTGCAGCGTATTACCATAGCGATATCGAGTACAGTGTCGTCCACAATATCGCTAAGCTATCATAGCAACCATGAACTTATCGCAGAACGGATACCCATTTTGACTGATTAAAACCGCAAAGAATGTGCTAAACTGCCTTTTTGATCGAAAGGCTGATTCACATATACTATAATTAAATTTACCAATCCCTTTTGAAATTATTTTCTGAACATACAAGCATACATTAAGCCTGAAAATATTTTTTGGTCATAAAAGCCTACAAATTTGCCGCATGCCGTAGAGAATTTGAGACGAGGGATTCTTGAAACTAAAATTCCCCTGGCGCGTAAAGTAATTATGGATTGCGATTGTTTTGCAAACCAAATGTTAACCAATTATTCTAATTTTCAAAGTATAGTAGCGGGTGCCTATTCTAATAAAGACTGAGAGAGCTAATGGATTCAAATTCAGCCAATTCGCTCGAACAAATTCCTGCCGGAAAACTAAGGCCGGTTTACGAGCGTTTAAAAACCAATTTCGTTGCGCATTTTCCGACCCTGTTAAGTTTTGCCATCCTCATCATTGTTGCGGTAATGACGATCACTTTACAAAATAAAATTGTCGGGTGGGAGCCGGGTTACGATGAATATCAACCCAAGCATCACGGTTGGGTATCCTCGCAAGGCTTAGCAATCATCGCCAGCGCCACCCCCGAAAATCATTTCGTCGGCTACGCAATTCTTGAAAAAGATGAGAACAATAACCCGGTATATGATTACTTCGACCGCTATCCTGTTTTCTTCAGCGCAATTTTTAATCAGATCCTGCAATTAGAAACAAAGCTCTCCAGCAAAATTTACCTGGCCAAGCAGGTGATGAATTTAATTTTTATCGCCACCCTGCTTGTTGCCTTTTTATTGATCGATAAGCTGATTAAAAATAAACCGCTGGCAATTACGGCAACCTTGTTTGCGTTTTCGAACCCATTTCTGCTGTTCTACAAGGATATGGTCCATTTTGATCAGCCGGCGTTGTTTGGTTTTCTGCTATTAATTTACGCAATCGCCCTGTACCGCATTGATGGGAAGAAGTTTCCCGTTTACATCGCAACCTTAATTGCCGTGGGCGCCGGCCGGGGATACGCCTCATTTGCCACACTGGGGCTTTGGTTCATCTTTGAAGCATTCCTCATCTTTAAGGTGAAAGGGCCGGCATTCGGACAGAAAGTCAAACATCTGATTCGTCACCCCGCTTTCCAGCTCTGTATCATCGCCATTTTATGGGCGGCGGCCTTGCTCTCCTACAATATTGTCATTGAGGCGCATACTCGGAATATTCCTTTGTCCGAAACGTCTATCATCAACAGTGCTCAACGACGCCTCTCCTTGAACGAAGCATTCAATGAAGAATATGAAGTAGTCACCAACTGGAGTTATTTCCTGCGCACCCAGGTAGACCGGTTGATCCAATGGACCTTCCCGGTGGACCGCGTGAACCTGGGAGATTTAGGAAACTTTATTCTGCTCCTGGGTATGTATGCAATCATGTGGCTGGCCATACGGAAATTCCCGCTGGAAAAAAAGCTGATTTTCCTGCTGCTGATGTTTTCCGCGTATTTCTGGATGATCCCCATGCGCAGCCTGACAGCCTTTCATGATTACACCACCATGTATTACATCGGGATTCCATTGACGTTCTATACGGCCGTCGTACTGCTGCTCAAGCCCTCAAAAGACGCCGCCAGCTACCTGGCAATCATGGCCCTGGTCTTGTATCTGGGTGGGATAACGCAATTGTCTTATTGGCATTATTCGCTTGCCGGAAATACTAACGAATATACGTACGATTATATGCGCATCGATGCCGCCATTGAAGGCGAATGGAACAATATTTTCATTCAAGATATCGTTCCATATGGAACGTACGCTCCCCGATTTTATTTAGGCAACCAATATGAAGCACCGGAAGATATTTCTGATTACGTCATCACTGCCAATGAAAATTACGGACCCCCAGAAGATAATTTAACGCCAGAAAACAACCTGCTGTATCTTTTCAAAAAGTGACGAAGATAAAAAACAGCGCTTTGATAAGGTTAACCTTTCAAGCACTGTTTTTTGTTTCATATGACGCCTGGGTGTATTTCTGAATCCAAACGCATATTGAGTTGCTCGCATGCCAATCAATCAGATTGATTCGGTTAAACAATAATTTCCAAAAAAAATTGTTCTGCCAGAAGACCCTGACAGAACAATTTGCTATCATCCAACAGTCATTAATATTTGGGTTTACTGCATTACCACCTGCCGCCTCCTGATTGTGCCCCGGATGAAGTGATCACGGATGAAATCGTCAGCTGCGCGTACGCGCTGGATCCAGAAACAGCCGCATCTACCGTAAGACCGTCTGTAGTGGTTCCGCTGCTGGCAGCACCGCCAAGCGCCAGCGTGTAGGTCTCACCCGTTTTCAGGGCTGCCGACGAGTACACCAAAGACTGAATTTCGCGTTCAGGAGCGAAGGCAAATACAACCGTTCCATCCGAAGCCGTCAAGGAAATCAATGTGCCGGCCGAAACCGTTTTCGAAAAATTGACTAAAATCGCATTTTGTGACGAGGTCTGGCTGGGCGCCTGCGCCATGCCGGAACTTCCCACAGCCACCAGGGTGCCGCCGGTGATATTGAACGAACTGTCATAATCCAGCGCCCCATTCATTTGCTGCGTCGGGCCATTGACAATCAAAGTACCATTCGTCATGGTAATGGATCCGTTGACATCCACACCATCGCCTAAAGCATCCACAAAAATGTATCCGCCATTAATGGTTAAGGAGTAATTTCCGCCCGCAGCAAAATTATCCTGGCGCGGACCACCGCCGTTGCGCCCGCCTCCCGGTCCAAAATTCTGGGCGGTACCGGAACCATCATTCCCGCCGGCGCCGTTAATCCCATCATCACTCGAAACAAGGTGGATCTGGCCGTCATTGATCGTAATGGCCGCACTCTCCAGTCCTTCATAGGATTGGCTGATGTTGATCGTGCCGCCATTGATGACCAGCGTTGTATCAGCATGTACGCCGTCATCCCCAGATGACAGCGTCATAGAACCGCCGTTGATGGACATTTCACCATTGGTGTGTACGGAATCGTCTGCGCTGTCGATGCTAATCGTACCGCTGTCAATCGTCAGGCTGACTCCGGCTTTCAAACCTTTCGCAGAAACATCTTCGCTGATCTGAGCCTGACTGCCGCCGGCAGTGAAGATATTAATCGTTCCGCCGCTGACAGATAAGTCTGTCTCAGCAGATACCGCATCGCCGCTGCTTTGAATGTTCAAATCGCCGGCATTGATAGTGATATACCCTTTAGCAGTATCTTCAGCGTTATCAGATTTCAGGGCATCCCCGCCGCTGACGACCGTAATGGTGCCGCCTTCGATTACCAGGTAATCTTTTCCGCGAATACCATCATCGACGGCATTTACATTGATCATTCCAGAAGCAATGATCAGCCCATCTTTACTGGTGATTCCATCGTACGCGTTGCCGTTCACGGTCAAGGCTCCGCTGCCGCCGATGCTCAAATCTGCTTTGCTGAACAAAGCCGCATTCGGCTCATCTTCATCAGCAGTTGCATAAACGTACGCGCTCGCGTCCGATAACGTGTTCACCGTACCGTCCGCCAGTACGATCACCGCTTTGTCCGCGTCGATAATATTAATCGCCGCTGAAGTTGAATTCGAAATCGTCACGCCATTTAAGATCAAACGGACAATACCATCACTGCTGCTGTCAACGATAATTTGGCCATCGTCAAGGGTACCGGTAAGCTGGTAAGTACCCGGAGTAGAAATCGTGACCACCTGCCCATCAATTGTTACGTTTTCAGCATTGGCCGCAGCCGAATTTCCATCCAAAGAAATCGGCACAACTTCTTCTGCAGACCAGGAAAAGTCAGTGACCTCTTCATGTGTTTGGCTATTTTCGGCCTGCACGGTCAGAGCCGTTTCCGTACTGGTAGGTTCGATTGTGCTGCTGCTGTTTTCAGTTGAATTTACAGCCACTACTGCAGGATCTGCCTGGGTGGCAGCTGTGCCAGCGCAGCCGGCCGCGAATAATGCAATCGCTGCGATAAGCGTTAAAATCAGGAACTTTCTCATCATTTCACTCCTGTGCAATTATCTTCCAAATCGTCAAAGAACACTGATCTGGTCAACTTTTATTATCTATATTGAAATTCAGTTTTGGTATACATCGCGTCAATACCTGGAAAAGATCCGAAGCAAATTAATGGGTTCATTTTCACCTGCTTACTGCCAGGTAAAAGCTCAGGCAGAATATGGACATTGAGAGTCGATGGATCACTATCACCGTTTTTAAGGAAAGCAAGCCTCAGCAAAGAATTATTAAAATGTAATTTCCAGTTCTGACAATTTAAGGGGTTGACAAATTTATTTGAATTTTGTACTATGGATCAGCCTCATAACATATCTGATATGTTATATCTTATGAGCTCACTTCCCTCAAGAAAGAGTCCAGCCCTTGGAAACGACGATCTCCCCTTTCAATATTCAGAAGATCAACCAGCAAGGCGCAATGCAATCTGTTGCAGATCAACTGATGGAGTTGATCATCAGCCAAAAACTGCTGCCCGGAAGTGAATTACCTTCAGAAGCAGAACTGGCGGAACTTTTTGGCGTAGGGAAGTCCAGCGTGCGCGAAGCACTGCGCTCACTGGAAGCACTTGGGGTCGTTGAAGTCCGGCATGGGAAAAAAGCGATGGTCAGTTACCCATCCGCTGAGCCCATGGCTAAAGTCTTTAAGTTTGTAATTTTTTGTTCGCAATCAGGCCTTGAGGATATTCTTGAATTTCGGAGCATCTTAGAAATTCAGGCGGTGTCTTTTGCCGCCCAAAGACGCACCGAAGCACAATTGGCCAACATCAAAGTCGCTTTAGACACTTTTATCAACTCTACCAATGGGCCTCAGGAAATTTTTATCGAAAACGATATGGCTTTTCATATTTCAATAGCCGAAGCGGTCGGCAATCTGATGTTAACCTACACACTCCATTCATATCGCGAAATCATCCGGGAAAGCATCAAACGCTTGTTTGTACCTTTAGAAAAACGCGATACCGAAGGTCTGCTCCAGCGGCATATTAATATCTACACCGCAATTGCAGAACAGGACCCGATCGGTGCTAAAGAAGCGATGGAAGTTCATTTTGGAGTGTCCGGTTTACTCGAATATTTCCGTTCCTGAAAACAAATCTTCAAGATTTTATCGGTAACGCAATCGCTCAGATTCAGTCAAATACGCTCAAAAACACCCATTTTTACGAATACGGTGGTCTATTTATGATTCAATATATCCTGCGTCGAATCCTGCAAATGGTCCCAGTAATTTTTTTGGTTACCGTCGTTATTTTCTCGATCACTTTGCTGCTGCCCGGTGACATTACCTACACGATTCTTGGTGAGGATGCGACGGAAGAACAGCGCGCTCAGGCCATTATTGATTATGGTTTGGATGATCCGGTCATCATTCAATATTTTCGCTGGCTGGGACATGCAATGCAGGGAGATCTCGGACGATCGTTTCGTACGCACCAGCCGGTTATCGAAATGATCCAGGAGCGCTTTCCCGCCACACTCGAATTGACTTTGTTCTCAATGATCATCTCAGTCATTATCGGGGTGCCGGCCGGGATTATCGCCTCAACCAAAAGAAACTCAGTCTGGGATGTGCTGGCTACGATCATATCCATGTTTGGGGTGGCTATTCCATTCTTTTGGCTGGGCATCCTGTTGATCCTGTTATTCTCACTAAAACTCGGGTGGCTGCCCCCTTCTGGGTATGTACCTTTTACCACCGATCCAATTCAGAACTTGAAATTAATGATCTTACCCTCGCTGACCGTCGGCGCTGCTATGGCGGCCGTTGTGATGCGCCAGACTCGCGGCGCAATGCTGAACGTCCTCAACCAAACCTATATCGATACAGCCCGCGCTAAAGGCTTATCCGAAGCGAAAGTACAGTTCAAACATGCGCTGCGCAATGCTTTTATCCCAGTGGTCACTGTAATCGGATTGCAAACCGGCTCTTTAATGGGCGGGGCTGTGGTGACCGAGTCGGTCTTCTCAATTTCCGGTGTCGGCCGGATGGTCGTCCAGGGAATTTTCAACCGTGACTATCCGGTCGTTCAGGGCGGGATTCTGCTGATCGTGCTGTGTGTGCTGGTTATCAATATGCTGGTCGACGTGCTTTACGCTGTACTTGACCCGCGCATCAAATTAAGTTGATCGGTATTGCCGAAATAAGGGACAGGAAACATTGATGATAGCTGAAACTGCTGCCGATAACGCTGGCGTTCGCCAACAAAATTATTATTCTAAAGCCGTCAAACGATTTTTTCACCACAAATTGGGCGTCATCGGTTTTGTGGTGCTTACTCTGGTTTTTCTGGCAGGCATTTTTGCCCCGGCTGTTTCGCCATACGATCCCACTCAGGTGGATGTCAAAAACATCCGCTCCGCACCGACCGCAGAGCACTGGTTTGGCACTGATGAACTGGGCCGCGACATCCTCAGCCGGGTGATCTTTGGCACACGAGTCACCTTGATGGTCATGGTCATTTCAGTCAGTTTGGCGCTGGTAGGCGGGACCTTATTAGGTTTGATCGCCGGATACGCCGGCGGGAAAGTAGAAGCAGTGCTGATGATGATTATGGACGCTCTGCTTTCGTTTCCCATGCTGATCTTAGCGCTCGCCATTATCGCCATATTAGGCCCTGGCATCCAAAACGCCATGATGGCGATTGCGATTGTCAATGTGCCGAATTTTGCCCGAATTGTGCGCGGGCAGGTTCTGGCGATTAAACAAAGTGAGTATATCGACGCTTCCCGGTCAATTGGCAGCAATGGCGCTCAGGTGCTTTTCAAAGAAATTCTGCCGAACACATTAGATGCCATCATTATTTACGCCTCATTACGTTCTTCACAAGCCATTATTACTGAATCCTCGTTGAGTTTCTTAGGGCTGGGTGTCCAGCCCCCCACCCCCAGTTGGGGCTGGATGGTGGCCGTTGGAATGAAGTTTTGGAACGTGGCCTGGTGGATGTCCTTTTTCCCTGGCCTGGCAATTTTCATCACTGTTCTCAGTGTCAACCTGGTGGGAGATGCATTACGAGATGCGTTTGATTCGCAGCTTCGTATGTGATCATTGCTGGTAGTGCAATCTGGCTAAATAACTGTTGAAGATCATCCCCTGCTAAAACAACCCGATATACGAAAGGAGAGGTTCCCCAGACAAATCAAATTGAATTTTTGCACGCATCGTCTTAAGCCAGGTCTATCTTTGCAAGGAGGAAATGAATGAACATCAAGAAACTACTGTTAAGCCTCTTAATGTTTTCACTGATTGCTGTCTCTGCTTGCTCCCCAGCGGTTACACCGGCCCCAACCGAAGATACAGCCCAAACCGCACCTACAGAAGTGTCACAACCGGCAGCGACGGATGAAGTTGCCGAAGAACCGACCGCAGCGGCAGAACCGGTTGAATATAAAAAAGAAATTACCGCTGTGGTTATTGTCGAACCCAAGAGCATGGACCCAATTTACGGCGACGCTCCTGGTTCTGACCTGTATACCTACAACCTGTTCTACGACAATCTGATCGAGCTGGTTGACGGGGAATATGTTCCTTCGCTGGCGGAAAGCTATACCATCAGCGACGACTATCAGGACCTGGTCTTCAAGCTGCGCCAGGGCGTCAAATTCCATGATGGCACCGATTTCAACGCTGAAGCGGTGAAATGGAACCTCGAACGGGTAAAGAACACTGCTGATTCCTACTACGTGAACGAAGTGCAGGTTATTTCCGACGTAATCGTCGTAGATGACTATACCGTAGAAATCAAACTCAGTGAACCGAACGCCCCAATTCTCTCTACGCTGGCGTCAAACCCTGGCTGCATGGTCTCCCCGGCTGCTTTTGAAAAATACGGCGAAGATTACCACCGCAACCCTGTCGGCACCGGCCCGTACAAATTCGTTAGCTGGACTGGCGGAGAGCGTGTTGTTGGTGAACGGTTTGCAGACTATTGGAAAAAAGACGCCGATGGCGTTCAACTCCCCTATTCCGACAAAGTCACCGTCCGCTTTATTTCCGAACCCGCCGTAGCCTTGATCGAACTCCAATCCGGTAATATCGATTTGATGGAAGACAATATCCCGCAGGATTTCGAAACCGTCAAAAGCGATCCCAATCTCCAAATCATCCCCTCCGGCGCCGGCATCCACCAGTGGATGGCGTTCAACACCACCGCGGAACCGTTCAGCAATGAAAAGCTGCGCCAGGCATTCAGTGCCGCCATCGACCGCCAGACTCTGATGGAAGTCATCAGCCTGGGTTATGGCGAAGTAACGCCCACCCTGGTTCCTCCGGGTGAGTGGATCTATAACGCCGACGTTCAAAACCCGTATGCGTACGATCCTGAAAAGGCGAAGTCTCTGTTAGCCGAAGCCGGTTTTCCGGATGGCATCGAAGTGACCATGAGCGTCATTCAGCGTGACCCGGATGTGCAGATTGCCGAATTGATGCAGGCCCAGGTAGCTGAAGTCGGCATCACCATGAATGTCGAAGTTCTTGAACGTCAGGCATGGATCGACAAAGTGACCTCGCAGAATTTTGAACTAGCTATGCTGCGCATCACCGTTCCGCGTCCGGATCCTAACCAGGTCTTCGAGCCTTCCTTCGGCAGCGCCGATGGCAGCCAGAACTGGTCCAGCTTTGATGATCCTGAGATTTTCGATCTGGTCGCCAATGCAAAAAAGGAATTGAATCAGGAAACGCGCTACGAATACTACACCGAAGTTCAGCAGCTCCTGCTCGATCACGCCTATTTTGCCTTCTTATTCCTGCGTCCGCAGATGACGCTGACCAGCAGTGCGGTTGAAGAAGTTTCCTTCGACCTGAGCGGCAGTTGGCGTTTGGGTGAAACAAAAGTATTGAGCAAGTAACCTGCTCAATGGGTGAGGAGAGTGGCCTCCCCTTGATGGAAGGTCACTCTCCCGTGGGCATCAGTTTTATACAAACCAATGCAACTTTTGATTATACATCAGTCTTATCACGAACCGGAGGCATGAACTATGCCCGTTAGGGACACATCCAATTCAACCAAAGCCAATCCCCTCCTGATCATCGAGAACCTGAAAACCCAATATTTTTCAGACGAAGGGTTCGTTCAGGCAGTCAATGGAATTAGCTACACATTAAACGAAGGCGAATGTCTGGGGGTCGTTGGTGAAAGTGGTTGCGGGAAGAGCGCACATGCCCGTTCGATTATGGGGTTAATTAATCCGGCTGCCGGCAAAGTGACCGCCGACAAAATATGGTTCAACGGTCACGATATGCTCAATCTTTCGCCGGCTGAAATACGAAAAATCCGCGGTTCAGAAATGGCAATGGTCTTTCAAGATCCAATGTCCTCGCTAAACCCCGTGCTCAAGATCGGCGATCAACTTTCCGAAGGTCTTAAGCTCCACCTCGGCATGGATGAAAAGAGCGCGCATAAACGCTGCGTCGAATTAATGGAACTGGTTCGCATCCCCGACGCAGCCTCCCGTTTGGATGATTACCCCCACCAATTTTCCGGTGGCATGCGCCAGCGCGTTATGATCGCAATGGCCTTGTCTTGCAATCCTAAATTATTGATTGCCGACGAACCAACCACAGCCCTGGATGTGACCATTCAGGCGCAAATCATGAACCTGGTCACCGAAATTCAAAAAGAAATCGGAATGGCCATTATGTGGATCACCCACGACCTGGGTGTAGTTGCTGGTCTGGCTCGGACGGTGAACGTAATGTACGCCGGCTCGATTATTGAACGCGGCGGCGTCAACGAAATTTACTCCAGGCCGCTCCATCCATATACATACGGGCTTTTGGGCTCGCTCCCCCACGTCGGTAAACACACAAAAGAACTGGCTTCAATTCCGGGTACACCGCCCAATCTGTTTGCTCTGCCGGCAGGCTGCCCGTTTGCGGATCGCTGCACCTTCGTCCAGGATATTTGCCGCCAACACAAACCTGACCTCGAATACACCGGGGATACCGAACACCAGGTTTCCTGTTTCTTGTGGCCAGAAATTGAAAAGCAGCGCAATGCTCATCCTGCAGCCGCACCAGAAGAAGCCGATGCAGCGGAAACGCCTGTCAAGGCTAACCAGCCTTTATTAAAGGTAGAAAACCTGAAAACCTATTTCCCAATAAATAAAGGCGTTATTCGACGGCATGTTGGGGACGTGAAAGCAGTTGACGGGGTAAGCTTTGAAATTTACGCCGGCGAAACATTGGGTCTGGTAGGAGAAAGCGGCAGCGGAAAAACAACCATCGGCCGTTCAATCATCCGGCTGATCGAACCGACCAGCGGCAAAGTATTTTTTAAGGACCGCGAGATCACCACAATCAGCGCCAGGGAAATGCGCGCTTTGCGCCCTCGCGTTCAGATTATTTTTCAGAATCCGTATGCTTCTCTAAATCCGCGGCTGAATGTAGAAACAATCGTTTCCGCCCCATTAACCGTCCATCGAAAAGGCAACCGCAATGAGCGGCGCCAGAAAACCAAAGAATTAATGAAACTGGTCGGCTTATCACCGGCCTTCTTGAACCGTTATCCGCATGAGTTCTCCGGCGGTCAGCAGCAGCGCATCGGTATTGCCCGCGCCTTAGCACTGAACCCCGATTTGATTATTTGTGACGAACCAATCGCTTCGCTGGATGTTTCGATCCAGGCGCAAATTGTAAATTTGCTTAAAAGGCTTCAACGCCAGCTGGGGATTGCCTATTTATTCATCGCCCACGATTTGAGCATGGTGCATTATATCAGCGACCGGATTGCCGTCATGTACCTGGGAAAAATGATGGAATTGGCCGAAAAGGACGAACTATTCGCCAATCCTGTCCATCCGTATACGCGTTATCTGCTCTCGGCAATTCCAGTGCCCGACCCGAAGGTTGAACGGAATCGCAAATTATTAACGACCCGCGGCGATGAAATCCCCAGTGTGGCAAACCCGCCCAAAGGGTGCAATTTCAACACCCGCTGCCCCTTTGCCGAACAGCAATGTTTTGATGAAAAGCCCGAGTTCAAAGAAATTGCACCCGGACATTTTTGCAGCTGCCACTTTGCACAAAAGTTCATAACCAAATAAGCGAACCAACAAAAAAGGAGTGCTGTCAGAATGAAAATTGTAGATATGAAAACCACCTGGATCTGCATCCCCATTGAAAAACCGATGCTGGGAACCACGGGGGTACATCCGGGTCGTTTCAGCCGTACCATTGTTGAATTAATCACCGATGAAGGCATCGTTGGATTGGGAGAAGTCGGCGGCGGAGATCAGCGCGCCGCGCTCGAACGCTTGAAACCACGCCTGATTGGTGAAAGTCCGTTTGATTTGGAGCGCATCCGCCAGCGCACGCTGCGTCAGGTTTACTATATTTCCAATTCCCGCCTGTATTCAGCTATTGAAATTGCCTGCCTGGATATTCAAGGCAAGTCCATCGGCCGCCCGGTGAGTGATTTGTTAGGCGGAAAAATCCGCGACAAAGTGCCCATGTGCGGTTACCTGTTCTTCCGCTACGGCAACGAAAACGGCGGAGACGAATTGACGGTGGATACCGTAACTGCCGAAGGCGAGCGGCTGATCGATACATACGGTTTCAAATCAATCAAGCTCAAAGGCGGCGGTTATATACACCCGCAGCAGGAAGCGGACATCTGCTTCAATTTGCGCAAGAAATTTGGCCGCGACTTGAACATTCGTTACGATCCGAACGGCTCCTTATCGCTGGGAACCGGAATGCGCCTGGCCAATCGCTTCCTGGATTGCGACCTGGAATATTTCGAAGACCCTGTATGGGGAATCGAAGCCATGTCAAATCTGCGCAAATCGGTCAATATGCCCTTAGCTACCAATATGTGCGTAAAAAGCTTCGACGATCTCGGACCTGGTATCACTCGCCATGCCATAGATATCGTCCTCAGCGATTTGTATTATTGGGAAGGCCCGCGCGGGGTTAAACGTCTGGCTGCCGTATGCGAAGCAATGGGCGTCGGTCTGTCTATGCACAGCGGCACAGAATTCGGCATCACCATGGCCGCCATGCTGCACACCGCCGCAACCACCCCCTATCTGAGCCATGACATTGACGCGCATTACCATCACCTGACCGATGACATTATTGTTGGCGGCCCCCTGCCGTACAAAGACGGCTGCATGGAAGTCCCTGCCGGCCCCGGGTTAGGCGTTGAATTAGACCCGGAAAAGGTCGAAAAGTACTCCCGTTACGCCGAAGAAAAAGGCGACTATTACAAAGCCTTCCTGGCTGACGACCGTCGCCCCGATTGGTTCCAGATTGTTCCTGGGTGGTAGACCTCCTGAATCTGCCGTAAGAAGTCCGCGTAGCTATCCCAAGGGTGCAAAACCAGGCAGACCCTAGACTGCACCGTCAACAGAACACACTGTAAAAATCCCCGCTGTTCTTTAACAGGGTTTGGTATTCCTTTGTGTTTTGCACCCTTACGCGGATGATATGCACTCACTTTAGCCAAACTTTTTGATTTGACGCTTCATGATCAGGGACAAAGAGAATGGAAATACTCGCTGAAGGTCTGAATTTCCCAGAAGGACCGGCTTTTGACGCAAACGGTGAATTATGGTGCGTAGAAATGAAGGCCGGAAATCTAATTCATCTGGTTGCGGGCAAAGTTGAATGCATCCCAGCGGGAATCAAACCCAATGGGTTGTGTTTTGATCACGCCGGATCCATTTGGGTTTGTGATTCGGGCTTGAATGAAGTGCGCTGCTTTGACGTTTTGAAACAGACCTGGATAACTATGGCCGACAATTATCAAGGACAGCCCCTTGAAGAGCCGAACGATCTGGCCTTTGACGCATATGGAAATTTAATTTTTTCCTGTCCTGGTAATTCCAGGCAAGTTCCAACCGGCCGGATCTATTGCCTGACGCCTCAAAAATCGCTGATCAAAATTGCCGACGGAATGTATTTTCCCAATGGCGTTGCCTTTTCCAGTGACGGGCGCACTCTTTTTGCCACAGAATCCTACCGCCAGAGCGTATGGAAAGGGGAATGGGATATTAAGGCAAAATCCTGGAACAACGCCGAACGCTGGGTCAAGGTTGGCGGCGCTCCAGGGCCGGATGGAATGGCACTTGATCAAAGCGGCAATGTTTTTACGGCCGTTTATGGCAGCGGACAGATCAAGATCGTTGCGCCAAACGGAGAACAGATCAATGCCATTGATCTGCCCGGCATGAATCCAACCAATTGCGCTTTCGACCCGACCGGAAAACTAGGGCTGGTTGTTACCGAATCCGAAAAAGGAATGTTGTTAAGCATTCCCGAGTTTTCTGCAGGTAGTCGTCTATTTTTGGGGAATGAGGCATTATGTCAATAATTGAACGGTTTCGTTTGGACGGAAAAACTGCCATCGTGACCGGCTCTTCACGTGGAATCGGCAGAGCAATCGCCCTGGCGTTTGCCGAACAAGGTGCGGATGTCGTTGTTAACTACCGCGACCGCGCTGAAGAAGCCAATGAGGTTGCCGCTCAAATCAGCAATTTGGGGCAGCGTGCCCTGCTCAACCAGGCAGATATGGGCAAGGCGGAAGAAGTTCGCAATCTCTATAGCCAGACAATCGCCGCGTTTGGCAAAGTGGACATCATTGTGCTGAATGCTTCTGTTCAAATTCGCAAGGATTGGGCTGAATACACGCCTGAAGAGCTTGAATTGCAAATGGCGGTCAACTTTAAAGCTACCTACGAATTAACGCGTCTGGCAGTCGCCGATATGCAAACGCGCGGTTGGGGCCGGGTTCTGACCATCGGCAGCGTGCAAGAGTTTAAACCCCATCCGCAAATGCTGATTTACGCCGCTTCGAAGAATGCCCAGACCGGCCTGATGATGAATCTGGCCCGCCAGTCCAGCGGCAGCGGCATAACCTTTAACAACCTTGCCCCAGGCACTATTATCACCGACCGCACCCAAGGGGTACTGGAAAACACAACCTATCGCGATCAGGTGCTCGCCGCTATTCCTGCCCGCAAATTCGGGGAACCGCAGGATTGCGCTGCTGCTGCACTCTTCATCTGTTCAGATGCTGGCAGCTACGTCAATGGCGTCAACCTTCTGGTTGACGGCGGTATGCATCTTTAGCCAAAAACAAAACCAAACGAAAGGGATAAATAAGGAGGGATCAATGGATTGGAATTACCCGATTCGAAAACTGGAGCTGGATTACGACGTCGAAAGCATCCGCCAGCGCTATTTACAGGTTTATACCGCAGCCGTTTATGATGTGCTTGCAATGGAATTTGGCATTCATGGACGCGCAATGGACAGTGGTATTTACCCGCTGTTGCATACCATGAAATTGGCCGGGCCGGCCTTTACCGTGTTTGCCGTAGCGACGCCATCGCAAGATGAGTACATTCACAATATGCGCGTCGGCATGCTCGAAAGTATGACGCCCGGCTGCATCCAGGTGCGTACGACCAATCACGAAAAACGCAGCGGACAGTTTGGTGAGATCAGCGCCACAGCGGCCGCAGCGCATGGCTGCGTAGGCGCCGTGGTTGATGGGTCAACCCGCGATTCAAATTTTTTGATTGATATGGGCTTTCCGACTTTTTGCCGCTTCCGCAACCCGGTGGAAGCCTTCGGGCGGCTGATGGCGATCGATTACCAGGTGCCCATTATCGTGGATGGCATTGACGGCAATCTGGTCGTCAATCCCGGCGATTTTGTCTTTGGCGATAACGACGGTGTGGTCATCGTACCAAAAGAGTTAACCGTGCAGGTCATCGAACGCGCAGAAGCAATCCGCGCCCGTGAAAATGAATCACGCGCTGCCTTCAAATCTGGCAGAAGCGTCAAGGATGTTTACAACGAATTTGGGCGCTTCTAAGTTTAACCCAATTGAAGCTGCTCAAGAGAAGGAAAAGGATATGAACGATAAGAATATCCTCTTGAATGAACTATATAAAACCGGCGTGGTGGCGGTTATTCGGGCCGAACAGAGTGATACGCTTATTCAAACAGCGGAAGCTTTGATCGCCGGGGGGGTGAATTTTATTGAATTCACCATGACCATCCCCAATGCGATGGAGATCATCAGGGAGAGCACCCAACGCCTCAAAGATGCGTGCTTCATCGGGGCCGGCACAGTGATTGACAGCGAAACCGCGCGGATTGCCATTCTGGCAGGCGCACAATACATTGTCAGTCCCTGTTACGACGAGGGTCTGGTACGCCTGTGCAATAGCTATAGTGTTCCGGTCATGCCAGGCGCTTATACGCCTACGGAGGTGTTAAACGCCTGGAAAAACGGCGCGGACATCGTCAAAATATTTCCTGCTGATCTGGGCGGCCCAGCATTATTCAAGGA
Source organism: Bellilinea sp. (assembly GCA_036822575.1). Lineage (GTDB taxonomy): Bacteria > Chloroflexota > Anaerolineae > Anaerolineales > Anaerolineaceae > Bellilinea. The sequence continues at coordinate 142,201 of DAISHK010000007.1, forward strand.
TCTCAAAGGTCCGTTTCCGCAAATCAAGATCATGCCCACCGGCGGTGTAAACTTTGAAACCGCCGCCGCTTTCATCAAAGCTGGCGCTTATGCCATCGGCGTCGGCGGCGCATTGGCAGACAAAAAACTGATCGCATCCGGTAATTTCAAGCAAATTACTGAAAATGCCCGGCGCTTTGTCGAAATTGTCGAACAAGCTCGCATCTGATAGGTGAAGACAATGACGAAAAAGTACGTGGGATTCGGTGAATTATTGCTTCACTTGAATACGGTCGGCTTTCAGCGTATGGTTCAAGCCAGGCAATTTGATATATTCTATACTGGCGCTGAGGCGAATGTTGCGGTTTCATTGGCAAATTACGGGGTCGATTGCTCCATCGTTTCAAAGGTCCCTGATAATACCCTTGGGCAGGCCTGCATCAACTTTATTCGCCAATACGGAATCGACACATCAAATATTCTGCGCGGCGGGAAACGCCTGGGTGTTTTTTACACCGAAACCGGCGCATCACAGCGCGCCTCTGACCTGATTTATGACCGCGCGGGCAGTTCGTTCAGCGAACTGCTGCCTGAAGAACTGGATTGGCCTGCCATTTTCCAGAACAAAGATTGGTTCCATTTTTCTGGAACTTCACCGGCGCTCGCACCGCAATTGCCGCAAGTGCTTAAACAAGCCTGCGCCACAGCGCGCGAGAACCACGTTACGGTGAGCTGCGATCTGAATTACCGCAAGAAGCTCTGGTCGCCAGAACAGGCCCAGGCGGTAATGAAACAACTGATGCAAAATGTGGACGTATTGATCTGCAACGAAGAAGATGCCCAAAAATCATTGGGGATCGATACCAATCAGATTGATGTCACCCTGGGAAAACTTGATCCCGAACGCTACCAGGCTCTGGCGCGCATGCTCCATGAAACCTATGGCTTCAAGGCAATTGCCTTTACGCTGCGCGAAAGCATCAGCGCTACATTCAATAACTGGTCAGCTTTATTGTTCGATGGGAGTGATTTCTACCTTTCAAAGAAATACGACATGTACGTCGTGGATCGTGTTGGCGGCGGAGACTCTTTCTGCGGCGGACTGATCTACGGTCTTCTCTCTGGATTCGAATCACAAAAAGTCATCGAGTTTGCCAGCGCAGCTTCTTGTCTTAAACACTCTATTCCTGGTGATTTCAACCACGTTTCAGCCACAGAGGTCGAACGGTTAATCGCCGGGGATGGTTCCGGCCGCATCCAAAGATGATCCGGGAAATTTCAGGCTTACTTGATGAACCAGGTAAGCCTGAAATTTTCTTCGGAAAACGCTGCTTATTCCTATTCAAGCATTTACGTCTTTCAATGGCTGCTTTATGAAGACAATTTTTTATCACGGATTGCTATTTTCTTTCGTTCTGGTGACCTCATTCGTCGATATCGGCGTCAAGCTGGCCATGGAGTGGTTTTCACCCATTGCCAGCGCCACCCTTGTTTCTTCGATTGGCGCTCTGGCAGCTCTGAGCGTCGGGCTAATAAAAGTCAGGAATACCAACCCGGCTGTAAAGCTCAAATTCAGCCGCAAAATATACTTGCAATTATTCTTGATGAGTTTTCTTTCTGGTTTGGCATTAATTTGCAGCAATACCGCCATTGATCTGATCAATCCGCTTACATTTCGCGTTACCCAGGTGGTGTTCTTTCCCATTTTTGTTTCCACCATTTCCTGGCGAACTTCCGGAAAGCATACCAGTCAAAAAGAATTGCTCGCCACCGCCCTGGCAATCTTCGGCTTTTTTGTCTATTACCTGAATGACCTGCCGCAAATCACTGTCCATTTGGATGGGTTGCTGCTCTCAATTCTCGCTGCCCTGCTTTATGCCACGGTGCTCTATTTCACTAAAAAATTAACCTCGCTTGAGGTGCCAACAGAATTTGTCATTGCCTTTCGATTTTTCCTGCTCGGGCTGATGGCTGTTTTTTTCGTGCCCGAAATTCCTGCCCAGCTTCCACTGAAAATAGGCTTGTTAATCTGCGGATTGGGTTTGGTCGGGTATTGGCTACGCTATGAATTGATGGTGGAAGGGATTAAGGGGCTGCCCATAACAGCCATGTCGCTGTACACCGTTTCAACGCCGGTCGTTTCTGCCATTCTGTACCGCTTATTCTTAAAACCGGATCCTTACCTGCCGGTGCAAATCCTTGGTTTGAGCCTTATCGTGATCGCATTATTTTGGTCAGTGGCGGGGATTTCGTTCCCTTTAGCCCCAATTCGCAGTCAGCCGGGGCGCAGCACAAAATATATTAAGAAGGACTGACGAAAATGAATACAACCCGATCGCAGACTGTCGATGCACTCATCCGCAATGGTTTCCTGCCCGTAATCTTCTATCGCGATCAGCAGGCTTTAGCGGACGTGATCACAGTGATACAAAACAGCGGCTGCCGCGTTCTCCAATTTGGCCGCGCAGACGAGACAGCCTTTGCTCTTTGCTCAAACCTGCTCACCTCAAAACAATTAATCCATAAAGGAACCTTTTGGGGCGCCGGGCCAGCCAACGACGCCCTTATCGGTGAAAAATGGCTGCGCCTGGGCGCAAACTTTCTTTCTGCGGATATTTTCAATGCCGAACTGGCGATGCTCTGCAACCGCTGCCATCGTGTTTATTTACCGGGCGTCTATCATCAGGAAGATATCACCCTGGCCGAAGAATGGGGCAGCGAATTGCTGCGCTGGATTCCCAGTGTAACCGGCGGCAAAGACAAGGCCGAAATTCTTGCCAGAAATCCTGATTCAAACCTGGTTAAGACCTGCGCTGTTCCGCCCACTCAAATTGAAATGCAAGATTGGCTGTCATCTGGCGGCGCCTTGATCGAGGTTCCAATTCTGGTGGCTGGCAATGCACCATTGTCTGAGCTTCGCCTGCAACAAGATTTGGATGACTACCGCAGCTGGGTAAACAGTGCTCGTTCAATACCAGTTTTCAGCGGCATCGAACATATCGGTATTGGACCGGGCGAGAACGCAGAACAAACCGCTCGATGGTATGGCGAAGTCTTTAATCTTGAAGTTCATCCAGGAAATTCAAGCATATTTATCGGCGGAACAGGTACCGGCAGAATTGAGATTTCAAGAACGGACAAGCCCACAGCCTGCCATATCGCCATTGAAGTGGATAATTTTGAACGCGCAGTGGCTGATTTAACTGCGAAGGGGATCAGTCTCGAAAAACCGATTATCAGCGAACAAGTCAAGGCTATCTATCTGCAAACGCCAGACCCCTCCGGTAATCGTGTTCACCTAATGTGGAGGAAGAATAAATGACCAGTGCAAAAATTATCACTTTTGGAGAAATCATGCTGCGCCTGAAATCACCTGGGCAGGAACGTTTTTTCCAATCTCCGCTCCTGGAAGCTACTTTTGGCGGCGGGGAAGCTAATGTTGCCGTCTCTCTGGCCAATTTTAATTTACCGGTTGCTTTTGTTACAGTCCTGCCTAAAAATCAAATCGGCGAAGCCTGTATTGCCAGCCTGCGCAGCTTTGGGGTGGATACGACGCATATTACGCGTGCAGGTGACCGTCTGGGGATTTATTTCCTGGAAACAGGCTCTAACCAACGGCCTTCCGTGGTGGTTTACGACCGGTCAGGGTCTGCACTGGCCTGCGCGGAGGCTGACAGCATCGAGTGGCGCACCATTTTCACGGGAGCATCCTGGTTTCATATCAGCGGTATCACACCAGCTATCAGTCAGGGTGCGGCCGATTTAAGCCTGAAAGCGGTTCGCAGTGCGCATGAAGCTGGGCTTACCGTTTCGTGCGACTATAATTATCGTAATAAGCTGTGGAAGTATGGAAAATCCGCTCAGGATGTAATGCACGATATTGTCAAATTTGTGGATATCGGGATTGCCAACGAAGAGGATTGCCAGAAATCACTTGGCATCCAGATTTCGCAGGATGAACAGCTTATCCATTCCGGGCAGCTTACCCACGATCACTACCGCCGCCTTTCTGATAAAGTCCTCGAAACCTTCCCCAATCTAAAAAAACAAGCCATCACCTTGCGTGAAAGTCACAGCGCTGACCGTAACCATTGGTCAGCTGTAATGAATACCGGCGACCGCTTCATCATCAGCAAGAAATACGAGCTTTCAGACATTGTTGACCGCGTCGGCGGTGGAGATTCATTCGCTGGCGGCCTGATCTACGGGCTATCCAGCGGGATGAACGATGAAGACGCGTTGAATTTCGCAACCGCGGCATCCTGCCTGAAACACACCATTCCAGGTGATTTTAATCGCGTCAGCGTGAGCGAAGTGGAAAAGCTCATGCGCGGAGACGGCAGCGGACGGGTACAGCGCTGAACCATATAAACCGGTACCTGTTTACAAACAGCCAAGAAAATGAGGTTGGATGAAAAAAATTCAGTTGTTCATCACCTGTTTCGGAGAACAATTTTTCTCCGGCACCTTGCAGAACATGGTGCGAATTTTCGAGCGTCTGGGGGTCGCGGTATCTTTTCCAGAATCACAAAGCTGCTGCGGACAGCCATTCTTTAACAACGGTTTTAACACAGAGGCCCGCGGCGTGGCGCGCGGCTGGCTGGCTGCCTTCGGCGAATCCGATCTGCCGATTGTGTCCCCTTCGGCTTCCTGTGTGGCGATGGTCCGCCATCATTACCCGGAATTATTTCCGCCAGGCAGTCCAGAGCATGCACTGGCAGTTGACCTTTCTCAGCGCACTTTTGAGTTCACTGAATATCTGACCCATCAGCTGAATATCACCGACGTGGGCGCTTCTTTTCCGCATAAAGTCACCTACCACGCCTCCTGTCACCTGCTGCGAGAAATGAAAATGCGGGATGAGCCCAAACAATTATTGAAAGCAGTCCGCGGCTTGGAATTTATTGAAATGGAAGAGGAAGAAACCTGCTGCGGATTTGGCGGGTCTCTGAGCGTGCTCTACCCCGGCGTCAGCCAGGCAATGGTCGGCCATAAAGCCGATCATATTATCGACAGCCAGGTGGATGCCGTGGTGGTCGCAGAAGCCGGCTGCCTGATGAATATCGCCGGCGCCCTGCGCAAAGCGAACTCTCCCATCAAAGCGCTTCACCTGATCGATGTATTGGCCGCCCAGGAGGAAATTCGATGAGCGAAAAATCGGTGAAGATTGCGTTCGAAGCATACACCAATCACATTCCTCAATCAATTACCGCCAATGTCAGTGCTGCGGCAAATCGTGTGCTGAATAACCGCAGCATCCGTGTGGCAGATTTTGAAGACTGGGAAGCCATGCGGCAGGCCGCCTCAGACTTGCGCCTGCACACCCTTCTTCATCTCGATGCGTATCTGGAACAGGTCGAACAGAATGTCACCTCAGCCGGCGGACAGGTGCATTGGGCTTCCACCGATGAAGAAGCCCGCCAGATCGTGCTGGAAATCGCAAGAGAGCATGCCGTCCAAAAAATTGTTAAAGTTAAATCGATGGCTACCGAAGAAATCGGTTTGAATCAGGCGCTGCAGGCGGCCGGGCTGCAGGTGGCTGAAACCGACCTGGGAGAATTTATCATTCAGCTGGCGGGCAGCGGGCCATCGCATATCATCATCCCTGCCATCCATATGAAGAAAGAGGAAATTACCGATCTTTTCAAGGAGAAACTCGGCGTCGATGCCCCAGCGCAGGCCGAGGCTTTAACTGCCATCGCGCGCGAACACTTGCGCAAAGAATTTCTGCAGGCCGATATGGGTATCTCCGGCGCAAATTTCCTCATCGCCGAAACCGGGACAATCGTGATTGTCTCTAACGAAGGCAACGCCCGCTTGAGTACCACCCTGCCCGATTTGCATGTGGCCGTGGTCGGCATTGATAAGGTTATTCCAGATTGGGAAAGCGCCGGACTGCTGCTGCGCATGCTGGCGCGTTCAGCCACTGGCCAGAAAATCACCGCTTACAACAGCTTTATTACCGGTCCGCGCACCGCCGAGGGTGAGTATGGCGCCAAAGAATTTCATCTGGTGCTGCTGGATAATGGGCGCAGCCGCATCCTGGCCGATCCGCAGGCGCTGGAAACCCTGAAATGCATCCGCTGCGGCTGCTGCCTGAATGCCTGCCCGGTATATAAGAACGTTGGCGGTTTTGCCTATGGCTGGTTCATTCCCGGACCGATCGGCGCAATTTTCACTCCGCAGATTCTCGGCACTCGCGCAGCCAGAGAATTGCCTTTCGCTTCTTCTCTGTGCGGCGCCTGTGTGGATGTCTGCCCGGTTAAAGTGCCATTCACCAAAATTTTGTTGCACCTGCGCCATCGCGTCGCCGAAGGAGATGACTTCAGCGGACGGGCAATTGATCCCCCACTGCGCGCAGCCATGAAATTCGGTCAGGCGGCTTTTGGATGGGGCTGGCTGTACCGGTTTGGCACGGTGTTGCTGCCAGGCGCTTCACGTCCATTGGTGCGCCAGGGCTGGATGGAAAAGCTGCCTCCGCCGTTCAACCGCTGGACGCAGGTCAGGCCATTCCCGGCTTTCAACAGCAATTTCCGCCGCTGGTGGAAACAGCATCAAAAAGGGCAAGAAAAATGACACGCGAAAAAGTGCTATCTGATCTTAAATCAGCTTTATCCCGCCCTGAGTATAGTGAAAAAATGCCGCGCCCCTGGCTGCCGCTCGAAGCCGAATTTTCTAACCTGCAAGCTGCGCGGACTCAGTTCTCAGAAGAAATTAGCAAACTCTCCGGCGAAACGGTTTCCCTGCAGACAGGTAAATTGGATGACGAGCTTAGCGAACTGGTGAAGAAGTTTGCTGTAAAAAAAGCGGCCATCTGGAACGACGAACGTACCCTGCGCTATGGATTGAGCCACAAGCTGGCGGCGCTGGGCGTTCAAGTAGTTTCCCCGGATGCGGATAAATACCTGCTGGCAAATTGTGATCTGGGCATTACCAGCGTTGATTTTGCTATTCCGGCCACCGGAACCATAGGCTTAATCTCTTCAGCCCAAAAACCACGCGCGGTTTCTTTGCTGCCCCGAGTTCACCTGGCCATAATCGAAGATATTGATTTCCGCCCCAACCTGACGTCCGCCCTGCAGGAATTCAAGAGCCAGCGTTACCTGACCTTGATATCCGGGCCAAGCCGTACATCCGATATCGAACTGATCCTTACCTTAGGCGTTCATGGCCCCCAGCATCTGGTAGCCTGGCTGGTTTAATTGGCTACACGAAGTTCATTAAACGGCGCGGCAATGTCACAACTGCACCCTGCCGCGCCGTTGCAGTTATCCATCAGCGCAGCCGTTTGCTTAAATCGCGCAGTTGAGCAAAACTGATCGGCTTAATCAAGACAAAATCAGCGTCCTCGGCCATGTCACTCATGCGCGGGTCAGCGGTTGAGATGATCACTTTGGCGTCTTTCAAGCGCTCATCACCGCGGATTTTTGCCAGAATATCCAGGCCGTTGACGTGCGGCAGATGCAAATCCAATACCACAACCGTGGGCACATAGGTTTCAAGCAGATCTACCGCTTCCTGCCCATCACGAATGGTTTTCGTGACAAAACCGGCCATATTAAGCGCTTCAGTGAAGATAATTGACAGGTCCTCGTCGTCCTCAACAATTAATGCCTGGGGCATCGTTTCCATTTTTATTCTCCATTTGTATTATTGTTGAATCGGGAAAATGACTGTAAAGGTTGTCCCCTGCTCTGGCAAGCTGAACACTTCGATTTCGCCGTTCATCAGACTGACCAGGTTTTGGACAATGGATAAGCCCAAACCAATCCCGCCATGCGAGCGGGTAGCAACATCTTCCACCTGCCGGAAGGGTTCGAAAATTTGTTTCTGTTGTTCGGGGGCAATCCCTTTACCGGTATCCTTCACTCTAAACCCCCAATAATTCTCCCGTGGGGAAAACAAACCAATCGCAACACCGCCTGCATCTGTAAACTTAATTGCATTCATCACCAGGTTCACCAGAATTTGCTGCAGCCGGTCGGGGTCTCCGAATAACTCTCGCGGAAATTGCGGTTCAACCTGGCAGGCTACCGTCAATTTTTTCTGCGTGGCCAGGGGATCGACAACCGCCATGACACCATCCAGCATATCAGCAACCGAGAAGTTGCGTTGATTGAGTCGCATCCGGCCTGCTTCTATTTGCGCCTGATCCAACAGGTCATTGACAATCCGCAGTAACCTGCGGGTGCTGTTCATAATTCGAGCAGAAATATCGGTCTGTTTTTCCGTCAGTGCGCCAAAAGCCTGTTCTTTCAGCATTTCACTATACCCTAAAATGGCATTTAAGGGCGTGCGCAGTTCGTGCGAAACAGTCGCCAGGAACATGCTCTTTAAATTTTCTACTTCCGCCTCGCGCGTAAAATCACGCACCACGGCTACCTTGCCGATGAAATCGCCGTTCGCTGCGATTACGTTCGAAGCATTTACCGAGAACGTATAATCCCTTAAGGGGATGCGTATATTGGATTGATATTCATCTGGGTTGGCTAATAGATGGATCAATTCTTGTTCATTTTCAGCTAATAAAGACAGTGATTGAATCAGATCGGAATACTTTTGACCAACCAGAGCTTCTGGCGGCATGCCAAAATACCGTCCCAGCGCAGCATTGGCAATGATCACTCGATCCTGCTCATCAAACACCAGCACACCGTCAGCGATGCCTTCCAAAATCGCGTGAATACGCCCCAGCTCTTCGCGTTCACGGGTTAATGCATTGGTTAGATCAATGGTCTGGCGGGCAACGCGCTGATCCAATTCCTGGTTAATTAAACGCAATTCTTTTAATACTTGTTCCAGGCTGCGCGCCGACAACCAGGATACCAGAGCGATCAGCATAAATCCCAAGATGGCCGGGAAATTCGGCTCAATGCCAATCCGAAACGCAAGGATCGTAATGATTAAATCGCTTAAGAGCGCATAAAGAAAACTCGCCCGAGCTTCCACCAACATACTGGCAATGATGATGGGAATGGTAAACGCAAACAAAGCCCGTCCGGTTGCTACCTGTTCAGGCGAATCGCTGAAAGCCATGACAACGGTCAACAGAATCAAAAACAAATGGCTGGCAATTGGCCCAGAATTCCGCATGCGGTTGACCAGATAAATACAGCCCGCTCCGAGGAGCGTAGCAAGACTGCCGATCATCAGGATGCGCATGTCCTCAGACTGAAACCCGATCAAGGCAACAATGATCAGCACCGATAACGCAACGCAGACAACGCCCAAAAGCAGGATATTCAGCAATTTTCTGCGGCGGGCATTATCCGGGTCAGTGACCGGTACATCCAGGATTCGATCCAAAAAAGTCATCGCAGCAACCCTTTCAATTCAAAGCCAAAGCACTGTGAATTGCCGACCGAATCACCAGTTCAGGCGCGTACAGGCATTTGCCAATCCACAACGCGGGGAATGGCGGTTCAAGGTGTTGTGCCAGCCAGTGATATCCGCGGCTGATAGTCTCAGCGTGACTGCCGCAAGATTGATTCTGCCAGAAAATCAGCGCTTGCAGGGCGTAAGCAGTTTCTTCTGCTGTGGCCTGATTCAACCCCCAGCCGCCGTCCTCCCGCTGAGAAGCTACCATCCAATCAACCGTCTTTTGGACAAGCGAAGATGCATACCCCGCACAGGCGATGACCGCATGCGCAGAAGCATAATACGGCGAAACATGCCATTTGTCTTCCCAGAACCCGGCAGACGTACGATTCACCCGGAGAAAATTCAGAATTTTTTGCACCGCCTGGTGCTCCACTGGATGCCCTGTATGCCGTAAAGCGCTTAACAAATGAATGTTCGCGCTGATCGATGGGTTGGCCTCAAAAGCAAAACAGCGAAACCATTCTTCTTCCTCATAAGCATAGAGCGCATCCAGATCAACATTTCGTCCAAAACGCGCCAATACTTCAGCAATCAAGCCGGTGTCATCACCGTCTTTAGGCGTATATCCGGCGGCCCAGCCAATTCCAGCGCCGCGCGTCCAGGATCGCTCGAGAAAATCCAGGTGAGGCTGGCAAGCCAGCAATATTTCTTCTTCCTGCGGAGACGTTAATGCCAGATTCCATAAGACCCACCCGCGTTCAAACACATCAAATGGCGCAACGTTAGGCGCTCCGCCATCTTCAGTTAAAGTTTTTCGCAAATAGGTTAATAACCCATCCGTCGAATTGGTCACACGCGCCAAATAAGCCGTCGCCGACGGGCTGTGCGCCACCGAACCATTTTCCTCACGAAGGTTGGCCAAATCCAAAATATCCAGATGATCTTCACCGGCCATCTCGGCCGAAAAAGCAGCCGTCACAGACCGGGATATTCGCGCTCCGCCCATGGCGGCCAGCTTCTTGGTCCGCTTTACCTCTAATTGGGCCAGAATCGGGTTTCCATTGCGCGAAATCAAATTCAGCCGCCCGGCTTCTAAAATCAAGGTGGGAACAATCAGTTCAAAGCCGACCGTGGCTCCGTTTGGGTTTTGCTCCAAAATATTTTGAGCCTGATCCGCAATTGCCTCCAGCGCGTTGATTCCGCGCTCAATTTGCCGTCGATCTGATACGCGCCGGCCGCGATAGGTCAGCGCGATCATCGCTGACAATGTGCAAATTATCCGATCATAATAATTATTGAGGTCATTCGTTCCCCAACTGCCGTCTGCCAATTGATGGCCGGAAATCCAGTCCAATGCACGATTGCTGATTTCATAATCCAAATCGCCCAACCGGGCAATCCAGGCCGTATCATAGGCGGTAGCCGGCATATATCCCTGATCTGCTAATTTCAACAGCTCTATAAAAACATTCAAGCCTGGCCTCCCGATTCTTTTGCAGGCGCAGGCCAGGTCAATCCGGGCTGCGGATACCAGATTCCTCCAACCAGGCGGCCAACCCCTAAGGTCCGCTCCTTATTTTCTGAATAAAAATTAGCCATCCAGGTCAAGGCTTCTGTGGGCAGAGTTTCGTAATCCGGCTCAGGTGTTTTTCGCAGATATAGATGATCATAGAGGATTTCACGCAGCTGCCGCGCCGTAAGTTCCAATGAGGGACTGACGGTAAAATACAGGTCTTCTGATCCGGTAGCCAATAAAGGCATGTCGAAAGCACTGAGCCGGTCAAAACCGATGAAAAAACTGACCGGATCAACATATTCTCCATAATACAGACGCACCAATGTATCCCGATTCGGGAGCTGCTGATGCTGCTGGAAATATTGCGCGCCAAAAGCTGCCAGTTGTTCGCTGGGATCATTGGCAAACATACCGAAGAAAAGCCGGTTGCGGGTATGGCCGGCAGTCCGCTGGCTGATTTCGTCAATCCGCTCAATCAGCCATGCATATGGTGTAGCTTCTAAAAAGCGCCGGTAATCGCCATAAAAACGTACCCGTACCTGAAACTGATCGTAAAAGTTCAAGAAATGCGGTTCGGAAACCAGCCGCGCAATCCCTTCAATGGATAACCGCAGATAGTCATCCCCTCGATCCAGCAAATCGGGGCCAAAGATAGGCGTCAACAATGTGTGAACACCCTGTTCAAAAAACAGACGATACATGGCGATGTGGCGCTCTTCCATGACCTGCAGGTAGGATTGCCGCTGCGCATCGAACTCGCCCGCCAGGCATTTGAGCAAATACCAGCGCCGCGTCCCATTGATCGGGAAAACAGCAACCAGAGGGCCAGATTCCGCTACCAGAGCTGAAAATTCCGCCTGCGGCAATTGAAGAAAGGTCTGCAAATCAATGTTCATGCTGATTACCTGCGCGCAAGGATATTCGCCGCGGGAAAAAAGCCCCGGTACGGTCCATATATTCCGTATAGCCGGGCAGAGAAGCGCACAGCAAGGTTTCTTCAGCCCGCGCTGCCCGTGAGAAATCCCATAGTGTATAGACGAAAACCAGGGCCGAAGGCACAGCCGGGTTGATCAGCAACAGCCCGCCGGCAAAAAGAAAAAATGAGGTAAACACCGGGTGGCGGACAGTTGCGTAAGGACCGCTGTCGATCAATTGGTGCTCACGCTGCAGTTCCACCCGCTCCGCGTAAAACTGGCGCAGATGGCGGCGTGACCAGAGATGCAGTCCCATCGCAGAAAGGATTATCACTACGCCCAGCCCCTGAATAAAAATACCCCAATCGCCGCTGACAATTAAGCTGACCTGCGGCAGAAAAACCGGCTGCAAAACCAGTACGGCTACCAGAGACGCCACGAATAAAGTGTAGCTGACGCTGCGCCCGCTGCCTTCCGCCTGCCGGACAGCGTCAAACTTATGGATATAAGCGGTATCCATACCATAAAAAATCCCTACAAAAACCAGAATGATGATTGATTGTGCAATACCAGTGAACATGGATGCCCCTTGATAGATACAAAATTATAGATTTAACAAAAATATTTCCCCAGCCAACGAAAGACCGGACTGCCGCCAGTGAAAGCCAGATGGTGATTATCCTCCTTGATAAAACCCAAACGCAGTTTAAAAGCATAAGCGCCGCTGCCGCCGCGGAACGAACAGCCTTTTTGATCAAAGGCGCGCCGGATAGCGGCATACATCAACTGAAAATATGTATAAGGGACCTGGTAATCCAACCCCAACAGGGTCGCCGTATAGACGCCTTGATCATTAAGCAGCAAACCGCAGCCCACCAGACGATGCTCCTGATAAGCCGCCAGCCAGGTATGTTTTTCCCCTTCCGGCTGTCTTAATATTGCTTCTGCCCAGGGTTTCGGCATTACCTGATGATGGCGCTCGACCGCGCGGATCAAACGCAGCATTTCACGCGGTGACTGCGGTGTTTGCTCCACCTGGATGGTGATCTTGCGCGCCGCGGCCTGGTTGCGCTGCCGCCGATAATCTTTGTGGACGGATTTCGGCAGCTGACTGACGAACGCATCATAATCAGACTGATCCAGAGTCAGAACCGTCCCGGCGTCAGGCACCGCCGTGGTGAAATAACCGGCTTTTTGCCATCCGTCCGATAAATCGGCTGAATTCAGGTAGTCAAAAACAACAAAACTGACCTTCTGAGACCGAGCAATTGACCGGGTCGTGTCGCAGATTAATCTCAGGGCTTCCGAGCGGCCGTCGCCGTCCGGCAGAATCAAACCGCTCCAATCAGCCAAAGGCGCGCGGCAAATCAACAAAGGCCGGGCAGCAAAGATCCGGCCAGCCAGCCAACGTTCCAAGCGGTTCGAGAGCGGAAGCGGCTCGGAACGAGCCAATTGAAAAATTGCCGCAGCCAGCAACATTTCGGTGTCGTAAACCAGGACGTACCACCACGGACCCGGCGCGCAAACAGATTCGCCAAATTGAAGCCAGTCATAACTGGCAAAAGGGCGATTCGCGCTTAATCGGCTCCAGCTACTCCGATCAACTTCAGCGATTGAGCAGGCAACACGGACAGAAAACTTCACGGCATTAAATCAATAAAGAAAATACGGCCAGGATTCCCATAAAAATTGTAATAGCGAGAACCCTTAGATTTCTTTTCAATACTGTAGGGAAGCATTTTCGGTGAAATCGGATTGACAGACTGGTCGATTAATGCACAGAAAACCGTGATGGGGCGCGCTTCATGGTAAACTAATCCGCAGAGTTCGTTACTTCAGGAAACAAGCTATGATGTCCAACCAATCCGCAACAGCAACTGCTTGCGCGAATATTGCCTTTATAAAATACTGGGGCAATCGCGACGCCAGTCTTCGTATTCCGATCAATGGTTCTATCTCAATGAACCTGGCCGAATTGGTCACCACCACCACGGTCACTTTTTCGGAGCACTTGACGCGCGATCAATTGACGCTGAACGGTACGCTTCAAACTGGAGCGGCTCTAGAGCGCGTCAGCCAGTTTTTAGATATTGTCCGCCGTCTCAGCGGCGTAAGCCGGTATGCTGAGGTGGACTCGGACAACAACTTCCCAACCGGTGCGGGAATTGCTTCTTCAGCCGCCGCTTTTGCGGCGCTCAGTCTGGCCGGCAGCCATGCGGCCGGTTTGAGTTTATCTGAACCACAGCTTTCGGCCCTGGCGCGCCGCGGCTCTGGTTCTGCCAGTCGCTCCATCCCGGCCGGGTATGTGGAATGGCTGGCGGGCGAAGCTGATTCATCCTCGTACGCGGTTTCAATCGCGCCGTGCACGCATTGGGACCTGGTGGATTGCGTGGCCGTGGTCGCCGAGCAGGAGAAAAAGGTGGGATCCAGTGCCGGGCATATCCTGGCGGATACCAGTATTTTCCAAAGCAGCCGGGTAGCTGATGCGCCTCGCCGGCTTGAGATTTGCCGTACAGCCATTTTGAACCGGGACTTTGAACGCTTCGCGGATATTATCGAGGAAGACAGCACCTTGATGCATGCGGTAATGATGACGTCTCACCCGGCCTTGTTTTACTGGATGCCGGCCTCATTGGCGGTGATGCAGCAGGTGCGGGAATGGCGTTCTCAAAATCTGCCGGCCGCCTATACACTGGACGCCGGGCCAAACGTGCACGTGCTGTGTCCATCAGCATATGCTGAGAAAGTTTGCGCAGCGCTGGCTGAAATTCCAGGGGTGAAACGCGTGCTGCGCTCGGCCTGCGGCGGCGCAGCGGCTTTACGACACGAGCCATAAAACCTTATTGACTTTTCCGACTGTTAATAAAAGGTTTATTTTACAAGAGCATTTCAAACCAGTTATAATACTTTCAGGATAATCCTTCTATTTTAAGGATTTCAACGGCTCATCAATTCTGGGTCGAGTGCGGCGTTAACTTTTACGCCAGATTATCGGAGTATTTTCATGGATATATTAACTCTTGTAGAGTTTGTTCTCTTCTTTGGCGTCATGCTCTTCATCCACGAGTTTGGGCATTACATTACCGCAAAACTCCTGGGCATTCGTGTGGATGAGTTCGGTTTTGGCTTTCCACCGCGGCTGGTAAAAATTGGCCAGTTCAAAGAAACCGAAATCACGTTGAACTGGATTCCGTTTGGCGCGTTCGTGCGCCTGTCCGGTGAAAACGATCCAGAGGTGCCCGGCGGATTCGGCAGCGCCGCCCCCTGGAAGCGGATTGCTGTATTGTTAGGCGGCCCGCTGATGAACCTGGCGGCTGGCGTGATCCTCTTCATGGTCCTTTTTGGCCGCTTGGGAATGTCCGATACATCTAAAGTTTTGGTCAGCGTGGTTGAGCCGGGTTCACCGGCCGAGAGCGCCGGGCTGCAAGTGGGCGATTTAATCACCGCCATCAATGGCAGCACGATTGACAACACCCAGGCATTGATCGATGAGGTCAAACTACATCTCGGGCAGGAAATCACCCTGGGAATCCAACGCGGTGACCAGCAAATTGAGGCTTCAGCCACACCGCGGGAAAATCCGCCCGAAGGCCAGGGCGCGCTTGGAATTGCCATGACGAACCCGGTCATCCCAATTCCCTGGTATCAAACCGTGCCGATGGCTTTTCAAGCCACCTATGAACAAATCAAATTGACCTTAGAAATGCCGGCCAAATTGATCCGCGGTGAAGTCAACGGTGCGGACGCGCGGGTTGTCGGCCCGGTGGGTATGTACAGCATGTTCTCCTATGCACGCGAAGAGGACGAATCAGCTGCCACAGCAGCCAGCGGCGCCCCCGTCAATACCAGCAACTTAATGACCATGCAATTGATGATTGTCATCTCAATTGCTTTGGGGCTGACCAATTTGCTGCCGATCCCGGCGCTGGATGGCGGCCGTATTCTCTTTACGCTGCCAGAACTGATCTTCAGAAAACGCATCCCGCCGCAATACGAGAATGCCGTTAATACCATAGGTTTCCTGGCGCTCCTGGTGCTGATGTTCTTTGTCACCGCGCAGGACATTATCAATCCGATTAACCTTCACTAAAAGAAAGTTAGAATATGGCGAAAACCATTAAACGCATTGTTCCCTTTGAGGAAGTTATTACAGCTCTCCTGGATAACGAACATCCATTCCCGCCGGTTTTTCTGCATCGCTTTTCAGATATTCCCGAGGCGGATCTGGCAAAAGTCAAGTCTGTCTGGAACCAGGTGGCTGCTGAAAGAAAAACCACGTTATTTGAAGATCTGGAAATGCTGGCGGACAGTGACACACTGCTTTCGATGGATACCATCGCCCGTTTTGGCCTGAATGACAGCGAAGCGCATGTCCGCGAAATATCCGCGCGCCTGCTGTGGGAAACCGGCGATACCAGACTCATTCCGCAATTCATTGATATGATGAAGAATGACCCCGCCGAAGTCGTACGCGCCAGCGCAACCACTTCTTTGGGACTGTTTATTTACCTGGGCGAATTGGAAGAAATCAACGCAGAGGCCGCTAAAGCGGTTGAGACAGCGCTGTTCGAGGTTTACGAAAGCAGCGATACCGAGTTGGTCCGCCGGCGAACACTGGAGGCTTTGAGCTTTTCCAGCCACGAAAAGGTTCAAAAGATGATTCGCCAGGCCTATAACAGCAATGATCGCGAATGGGTTGCTTCCGCAGTCTTCGCAATGGGCCGGTCTTCCAACGAGAAGTGGATCCCTTCCGTTTTGGAAATGCTGGACCATGACGATGATCGCATCCAGTTCGAGGCTGTCCGCGCAGCCGGTGAATTAAGCGCCAAGAAAGCGCGCGAACCATTGCTCACCATGCTGGAGAATGGCGTGGAAGATGACGAACTGCGCATGGCAGTTGTCTGGTCACTTTCGCAGATCGGCGGCGAAGATGTGCGCGAAACGCTCGAAAATATGCTCGAAGAATGCGAAGACGATGAAGAAGCCGGTGTCATTGAAGAAGCGATCGACAACCTGTTTCTGACCGAAGGCATGGACAATCTGGACATGTTCGATTTTGGCGTTGAAGACGAAGACCATCTGGATAACGTCGTCAATTTGGAGCAGGAAGACGACCTGGATGACGATCCGGATTCTGAACGCTAGGTTACTATCCACTCACCGGCGCGGGGGACATCTTTGCACCCACTTCTAATCTTCCTCTCCTTTCTGGCAATCAATCTATTCTCCACACCTGGGGTTACCACAACCTCAGGTGTGGATTTGCAAATATCCGCGCCGGTAATTGATTTTGGCCGGTCAGTGGATTTTGCAGTGAACCTGCAAACCAGTGATCCAATCCAGGAAAGCGTCTTTTATTTTCAGGCTTCCGGCCAGAATATGCATCAGATCCCATTCACAATCGACAGCGCCGGGCAGGCAAATATTCATCTGAATCTGAACAAGCTGCCAATTCGTCCATTTGCGCATGTCGATTATTGGGTCAGTGTCACGCTTGCCTCTCAGGAAACGTATACCAGCGCCACACAAAGCTTTAATTACGAGGATAATCATTACACCTGGCAGCGATTAGACCAGGACAATGTCCAGCTTGCCTGGGTTGAAGGAGATCGACAATTTGGTCTGGACGCGTTAAATACAGCGCAAAAAGCTCAGGCAAATGTTGATGCAATTCTGGCTGCCAGCCAGAAAATCGATACCGTCCGGATTTATATTTATCCCGACGCACAGGCTTTGCAAAATTCGCTTGAATTAACCGGCACACCCTGGGCCAGCGGACACGCCAGTCCAGACCTGGGTGTGATCCTGATCGCCGTTGCGCCAGGCGCAGACCAGCGCAGCCAGCTTGAACAACTGCTTCCGCATGAATGGATGCACCTCAGTCAATACGCTTATATGGGAAGCGCCTATACCAATTTGCCCTCCTGGTTTACCGAAGGGCTGGCCAGCATGGCTGAACTCTACCCGCACGCTGAGTACCAGAGCACCGTCGCTGACGCGGGTGAAGAAGACCGGCTCATCCCTATGGCCGGTCTATGCGGCAGCTTTCCGAATGACCTGGCCAGCGCTTACCAATCCTACGCCCAATCTGAAAGTTTTGTCCGCTACCTGTACCAGAATTATGGCAGCAGCAGTCTGACCCGTTTAATGGACCAGTACAAAGACGGCCTGGGCTGTGAGGAAGGCTTCCGGGTTGTTTATGAGAAGACCCTGCCCGAAATGGATGCAGACTGGCGGCAGAGTTTGCTGGGTGACCAATACACGGTCAATGTTCGCAATGCGCTGCTGCCCTATCTCATTATCCTCGGTGTTTTATTCATACCCTTAACGATCACGCTGCTCCTTGTGGTTTCCAGGCGAATCAAAAAATGAAACTGGAGGGCTGAATGGCAGAAACCAATTTAACACGCTACCACGCCTTTGTTGAAGGCCGGGTTCAGGGGGTTGGGTTCCGCATGTTTGTATTGCAGCATGCCGAGCAATATGGTCTGACCGGTTGGGTGCGCAACACCTGGCAGGATGAAGTTGAGGTACTGGCTGAAGGGCCCCAAAATTCGATTCAACGGCTTGCTGATGATTTACGTCAGGGGCCGCCCAGTTCTTTCGTTACCAGCGTACGGGAAGAAATGCAGCCGTATCTGGGTGAATTCGCGCGCTTCGCGGTAGTGAATACGGTTTAAATGATTCGAGCTTATATCCCGTCGCTGCATGAGCGCCACCGGCCGCCATTTGAATATGAAAACGGCTTGCCGGTGCCTTATCGTGAAAAACCGGATCGGATTAGCGAAATTGAAAGCGCGTTGGTTAGCGCCGGTCTGATCCAGCCCGTGCGGGAATTCGCTCCTATCTCCATCCATGCGCTCGCGCAAATTCACGATCAAGAACTTCTGGATTACCTGGCACTAAGCCAAGCTGAGCTGGGTGACGAAACTGCGTACCAATACGCCGAAATCATTCTGCCCGATAGCGCCCGCCGTAAACCCATCCGCGACTCTATTGGCCGGATGGGCAAATTTGTTTTTGACTCCTACAGCCCAATCGGCGCACATACGGTTGAGGCCGCGCTGCAAGCAGCCGCCAGCGTCAAAGCTGCGGCAGACGGACTGCTGCAATCAACGGAAAAGATCGCCTACGCGTTATGCCGCCCGCCCGGCCATCACGCCGGCAGAAACCGTTTTGGATCGTATTGTTACCTCAATAACGCCGCTTTCGCGGCCAGTTTACTAAAAACCGCCGGCCGCTGCGCCGTTCTGGATATCGATTATCACCACGGCAATGGCACCCAGGAAATATTTTGGAACGATTCCCAGGTGTTGTATGCCTCTCTGCATATCGATCCGGCTTATGATTACCCATTTTTTAGCGGCTACGCGAATGAAACCGGCGGACCCGACGCGCCCGGTCAAAATTTGAATGTCCCGCTGCCGCCTGGCTGCACATCCGCCATGTACTTGCAAGCCTTAGAACCGCTGTTGACGGCCATCGAGAAATTCGATGCGCAAACGGTCGTGATCTCACTTGGCTTTGATACGTACCAGGAGGATCCCTTTTCAAGTTTCTCGCTTGAGGAAACAACTTTTGGCGCAATTGGCGCTCGCCTCAGCTTGTTAAATAAAACCACCCTCGTGGTTCAAGAGGGTGGTTATTGCATTCCTGCATTAGGCAGCCTGGCCGTAAATTTCTTCTCCGGGCTGCTTCAACGGGGATAAACCTATTCCGTCAGCCCGCCTTGATCCCAGGGATAAATTTCTGTGCCCCTGGCCGCCAGGCGAATGGCTTCGTTGCTGGAATAATACCCCCGGCGTTCTTCCGGGATTAACTCGGCAATGCTTTTCATCATCATCTGGCCAATATCCGCCAGCCGGGTCCGGTCCGTCTCGCCGCGAGATGACACAAATAATGGACCAAAAGGTTTGCCAAAGTTAATCCGGACACGCGCGCGTTTTCCCTTGCGCAGTGCGGGAAAAACATCGACCAACCCATCTAAGCCAACCGGCAGAATTTTTGCTTGCGTGCAGCTCGCCAGATAGGCCGCGCCTGGGCGAGCCGGACGCAAAACCGTTGCCCAACTGCCGGCTTCCGGGAAAATGCCCAAAACCCCTTTTTGATCAAGAACTTTCCGCGACGCAAAAAGCGTCTCGCGCGAGACCGAACCGCGATGCACCGGCAAAACGCCATAGACTCTGGATATCCAGGAGACCGCCTTGGGTGCGTTCGGCATCTGCGCCCCCCCAACGTACTCGATCGGGTACGGAACAGCGCCAATTACGGCGACCGGATCCAGAAAACTGAAATGATTTCCGATCACCATCAAGGGGCCTTCCGGCGGCAAATTTTCCTGACCGCTGATCTCAAAATCAGATATCGCACTAAATACCGAACGAATCAACTGCTTGAGAACGGTCCGAACTACCCGCCGGCGTGGGTAATTGATCTGCAAGGCATCGCTCAGGGGCATTTTTGGCAGCGTCGCTTTAGATTGCATGCTTATGCCTCAGATTGCAGGGTTTTCTTAGCTTCTTCAGGCCGTTTTACCCACAAAAGGACGATTAAACCGGCTACCAGGAATATCGCAATTGAGATAATCGCCGCTCGGATTCCCATTTGTTCAGCAGCGATAATATCATGTCCCATGTTCATATAAATCAAGGCAGCTTCAGCAGCCACAAAGCCATAAACGGTCGGACCAACGAAAGAAGACGCCCTGCCCCCGACCTCAAAGAAGCCGTAAAATTCAGCGCTCTTTCCCTCTGGCGCGTATTGGCCAACCATTGCGCGGCTGACCGACTGCACACCGGTCAGCGCAAACCCGGCCAGACCGCCAATCACATAAAATACAGTCAGTGAGTCGACCACCAGCATCCAAAGAATGGCTACGATCATTAAGATCAAGGAAATCACCAGAGCAATTTTTCCATTGGAGCGGTCTGCGACTATGCCAAACAGATAAGCGCCGATGACGCTGGTGATTTGCACAATAATCATGAAGATAATTAATTGCTGCTGTTCCATTCCGAACAAAGTTGCCCCGATAATCGCCGCGAAATCCAACGCCATCATGATGCCATCGTTGTAGATCAAGAAGGCGACGATGAATTTGATGTATTCTTTATAGTTACGCACGGCTTTAAACGTATTGCCTAAACGCACCATGGCGACTTTCAGATAAGAAACGCCCTGCGGCAAGCGCTGCGGCTCTGCGCGTTCACGCAGCCAAAGGAAGGTTGGCAACACAGAAAGCAGGTAAAAGACAGCCGTGACCAGGAAGCTGAGCCGGGTGACGAAATTACCGCCAACCAGGGTGATCATCGCCAGGACGATCAGCAGGCAGACGATTCCGCCGAAAGAACCAATCGCCCAGCCATAGCCAGAAATTTTCGGCATTTCCTCCGGGGTGGCTATTTCAGGCAAAAGTGCGTTGTAAAACACCTGCGCAGCCCGGTAGCCGATTTCCGCCAGGATAAAGAACAGCATGCCGGTGAAAAGATCGCCCGGCATTACAAAGAATAAGGCTGCGGTAAAAAAGATCGAGAGAATGGAAAAGAAGAATAAGAACTTTTTTTTCGAGCCGGCAAAGTCTGCCAGCGTGCCTAAAACCGGGGAAAGAAAAGCAACAACCAGCATTGCAATTCCTACCGAAATTCCCCACATACGCGTACCTTCTGAGCCCCCAACCACTGCATTTTTAAAATACGCGGAATAGACGGCCAATAAAACCACCGCAGCATAAGCAGAATTGCCAAAATCATAAAAATACCACGCCCATCGCTCACGTCGAGTCACCGGCAGCCGCTTCATCCGCGCGTTGACTTTGGCTTTTTCAAGCGCAAGTTCCATTTAGCACCTCAATTGTTTAGAAGTTGGGGAATTTCAAAAAATCACTTACCAATAGTGTCCAGAATATCAATTAGTGTATCATAAGATCGAGTCACGCCGGTTAATATCTTGAGAAGATTATGTAAGCATTTTGTAATATCCTTTCATCTAATAGGGACTTATGCTAGTTGAAGATTGACGAAAAATCCTCCGATATGGTAAGAAAG
>DAISHK010000008.1:0-112345 GCA_036822575.1 Bellilinea sp.
CAAGGTGCGGTTTTCCTCAAGGGGAAGATCGCACTTCTTTTTGTCTAAACTCGAAGTTCCAGATAAAGCAATAATTCAGCCAGCCATTCTGCGCCAGATTGATATGCTGCCCGGGCAGCCACCAGTCCCAACACATTAGGATGCGACAACAAACCGCGCTGGCCCTGTTTGAGACGATCACGCAATTCCGGATTGGTCACAATTGCAAAGGAGAAGCCCAACCCAGGAATATTGTAAGTCTTGGAAGGGGCCATTAATGTGATGGTCCGATTGGCAATTTCAGCATCCAGACTGGCAATCGGCAGATGATGATGCCCGGAATAAACCAGGTCGCAGTGAATTTCGTCCGCGCAGATCATGATGTCATTGCGCAGGCAAATTTCCGCCATGCGGCTGAGTTCGTCCTGTTCATAAACCCGTCCGACCGGGTTATGCGGGTTGCACAATAAGAACAGGCTGATATTTTTTTCTGCCGCTCGTTCAAAATCTTCCCAATCGACCTCATAACGCCCCTGAGCGCCTAAGACCAATTCGCTTTGCACGCTGTTCAAACCAGCTAACTGGCTGGAAGGATAAAACGGCGGATAAACCGGCGTCTGGATTAATTGCGCCGACCCCGGCTGCGCCAGCGCCTGAGTGACCAGATTAAACCCATTAACCACTCCCGGCAGATAGACGATCGCTTCCGCATCCACTTTCCATTGGTATTGCTTTTCCAATCGGGCCAGGATCGCATCTTTTAATCCATCCAGTTCGCCCGGATAACCAAAAACACCTTCGCTGACCCGCACCTGGAGCGCGTCAATGACCGGCTGCGGTGCCTGAAAATCCATATCCGCAACCCACATCGGCAAAACATCTGCATCAAAATGACGCCATTTTACACTTTCACTCGCAGTCCGATTAATAACCTGGTCAAAATTCATGTTCTTGTGACCCTTCTATGCAATTTGCTTGAATAATTATTCTATGCTGCCTATCGGATAATTACAGAAGAATATTCTTAGCTCGTCTTCTCAATTTAGAACATCATGGGGAATACTGAGGCATTATACTCACAACCGAAAGGGATGTCACGTCAAAGGCTTAAATGAGCATTCGATATTGCAACCATAATTCAACAATTTTATGGATAGATCCGAGCCAAATTCTGATTAAAAACTGGTATACTGCAAAGCGTTTAAATCTCACATCTGCACTTAATTAAGGTTGAATGACATCCCCGTTTTTGGGACTGCCCAAGCGGTATTTTAACGCCTGTAAATTAGAGGAAATTTCATGACGGAGAAAAGATCGATCCAGCCAGAAATCAGCTTACTGCATTCCGACGACTGGCAGGATTACGAACTGCTCGACTGCGGCAACGGGCGGAAATTAGAGCGCTACGGTGACTACCTGTTAGCCCGTCCTGAAACTGAAGCTGTTTGGTCGCCAGCCTTGCCCGAAAAAGAATGGAAAAAGGCTGCCGCAAATTTTATTCCCAGCGCCGAAGAAAACGGCGGGCATTGGGTTGCCCAGCGTCCGCTGCCAGATTATTGGGCGCTGACCTATAAAGGGCTCCATTTCACCGTACAGACCACCGCCTCGCGGCACCTGGGCGTTTTTCCGGAACAGGCCAATCATTGGGATTGGATTGGCGCGCAAATCAAAGCCGCGCACCGGCCGCTGAAAGTATTGAATCTGTTCGGGTATACCGGCATGGCTAGCCTGGCAGCCGCCCAAGCTGGTGCTGCTGTAACCCATGTGGATGCCTCCAGAAAAGTCGTCAATTGGGCGCGCGATAATCAGGCTTTATCTGGATTGAGCGACCGCCCCATTCGCTGGATCATCGACGATGCGGTTAAATTCGTGCAGCGCGAAAGTCGCCGGGGTGCAGGCTACGACGGCATCATTCTGGATCCGCCCAAATTCGGGCGCGGCCCCAAGGGTGAAGTCTGGGAATTTTATAAATTCCTGCCCGAATTATTAAAAGGCTGCCAGCAGATTCTTAGCCCCGATCCGGTGTTTATGGTGCTGACCGCTTATGCAGTTAAGGCTTCCTCAATCACCATGCATTTTGCCATGCAGGAAATTTTACAAAAATACGATGGGTCGCTTGAATCAGGTGAAATCGTCCTGGATGAGAAAAGCGCCGGACGTATTCTCTCCACCGCCGTCTTTGCGCGATGGACAAGATTTACAAATAAATTACCAAATGAAAGAGTGTCGCATGGAAAACATCAATAAAATTGCCATTATTGGCCCAGGCGTTATGGCAGAAGCGATTATTTCTGGCCTCACCCGCAATCAAATCATACCGGCCAGCGCAATTATCGCCGCCGGCCCAGAAGCCAGCCGCGGGAAAGAGCTGGTTGATCTGTACGGAATTGGGTTTACCACCGAAAACAGTCAGGCGGTTGATCAGGCGGAAATCATCATTCTATCCGTTAAACCGCAAAAATTAACCGGGGTATTGAACGGTCTGCGCGGCAAATTGCATCCGGATGCACTGGTTATTTCTATCATTGCCGGCGCATCCATTGATACGATCCGTAAAGGCTTGATGCACGATGTGATCGTACGCGCTATGCCGAATACACCGGCTCAAATCGGACAGGGTATCAGCGTTTGGACGTATTCCACGGACGTGACCGATGAGCAGAAACTGCTGGCTCAGGAGATATTGCGCGCTTTGGGCCAGGAGATCATGCTGGAAGAAGAAAGCTACCTGGATATGGCCACAGCCCTTTCTGGTTCCGGCCCGGCTTATGTCTTCCTATTCATGGAAGCATTGATCGATGCGGGCGTGCACCTTGGTTTTCCGCGCCGCATTGCGGAACAGCTGGTCTTACAGACACTGCGCGGTTCTGTAGAATATTATGCCGAAAAGAAGGACCACCCGGCGGAATTACGCAACGAAGTCACTTCTCCCGGCGGAACATCAGCAGCCGCCCTGTATTACCTGGAAAAAGCCGGTTTCCGCACCGCGATCAGCCGCGCAATCTGGGCTGCATACGAACGTTCTCAGGAATTAGGAAAAGGCAAATCTGGGCAAACCCCAGATAAACCCAGTGAGTTTTAATTAAATTCAATCGCAAACAGCCAGCCGCATAATCTTGCACCGCTGGCTGTCTTTTTTCCGTATATGAGAATGGAGGTAATCATGGCCAATCGACTTACAAACAGTTGGGAACTGGTCAAAGCCAGTGCATCCGTTCTGAATAAAGATAAAGAGCTGCTCATTTTCCCCATCATCTCCGCCATCGGAACCACTATTCTGACGGTTCTGTTCTTCATTCCATTTATTTTTGGCAGCGCCTTGGATGTGTTCTTCAGCGACCGCTACCAAATTTTATCTTATGCGGTCATTTTCTTATTCTATATTTTGCAGTACAGCATCATCTTTTTCGCCAACACAGCCTTGGTCGGCGCAGCTATGATCCGCCTGCAAGGCGGCGACCCGACCGTCAGCGATGGGTTTCGGATTGCCTGGGACCGTTTTGCCTCGATCATCGGTTACGCATTAATTGCGGCCACCGTCGGTTTGATCCTGAAAGCCGCTTCTGAGCGCAGCCGCGGATTGGGACGTTTTGTGGTTTCCCTTTTGGGCATGAGCTGGAACCTGGCGACCTTCCTGGTTGTGCCGGTGCTGGCAGTCGAGGAAATTGGCCCGATCGAAGCGGTTAAACGCAGCGCCAGCCTGCTCAAACGCACCTGGGGCGAACAAATCGCCGGCAATCTGGGCATGGGGTTGGTCTTTGGTCTGGCAACCTTCTTTGTACTCTTCTTTGGAACTGGTCTGGCCGTTTTAGCGGCGATAACCCTGAATGACTGGATTCTTCCGGCGGCCATTATCCTCCTGATGGTGCTTGCCCTGATTTTAATCGGTCTGATGAATTCCACTCTGGGCGGTATTTATGCCGCGGCAGTCTATCAATATGCGACTACCGGTCAAAGTGATGGCTTTTTTGAACCGGCGTTGGTTGAAAATACTTTTATCCGTCAATAACAGCACGCTTTTTCAACTGAGCCAGGGCAATTGCCCTGGCTTTTTTATTTTTCAAGCAATGATCCATAACTTGTTACAGTTTTGCGACAGATTTCAAAATCTTCTACGACATCCGCCCATTACGATTAGTCATAGAAATCTATGGGAGACAATATCGTGGAAAATGTATTAGATATTACCAATTTAGTAAAAACATACGGGACGCGGTCCAATCTGTTTCCGGCGTTGAAAGGCATTAACCTGACGGTTAAAGCCGGAGAATTCATGGGCGTTATGGGCCCATCCGGTTCTGGAAAGACCACCTTGCTGAACATGGCAGCAACCATTGACCGGCCGACCAGCGGCACCATTCAGATCAACGGGCAGGATATTCAACGCATGCGCGCCGCCGATCTGGCGCGGTTCCGCTGCAATCAATTGGGTTTCATTTTTCAAGACTATAACTTGCTGGATACCTTGACCTTAAGGGAAAATATTGGGCTGCCGCTTTCCATTGCGCAGCGTTCACCGAAAGAGATCAAAGCGCGGGTGGAAGAAATTGCCGCAACATTTGATTTGACCCCACAGCTGGATAAATACCCTTATCAGGTCTCCGGCGGTCAGAACCAACGCGCCGCCGCGGCCCGCGCTATGGTCACCCACCCGGCTCTGGTCCTGGCTGATGAACCAACCGGCGCACTGGATACACATTCCGCGCGCACCTTGTTGGAAACGCTGGACCGGATGAACCGCAATTTGCACGCCACAATTCTGATGGTGACGCACGATGCCAATGCTGCCAGCTATTGCTCGCAAATCGTGTTTCTGCAAGACGGCAAGATCGTTCATCAGCTAAGCCGTGGCGATCTGGAGCGGCGCGCGTTTTTCGAGAACATTCTCGATGTGGTCTCGGCGATGGGCGAAAGAGAGACCGCATGATTTACATAAAATTAGCCGCGCGGAATTTTTCGCGCAGTGTAAAAGATTACGCCATTTACTTTTTCACCGTAGCCATTTCGGCAATGATCTTTTACACCTTCAACGCGTTGTCAGACCAAACCTTTATGCTGGAATTTGTGAAGAAAACCGGTCTGGAGACGGGCAGTCTGCGTTTCCTATTCGCCTCCATTTCGATTTTTGTCGCTTTTGTTGTTGCAGCATTGGTCTTGTTCTCAAATAACTTTATCATCCGGCGGCGCAAACGGGAAATCGGTATTTACCTGTTATTAGGCATGAACCAGCATTCCATCAGCCGCATGTTATTTGTCGAGACGCTGGCGCTCGGCATTTTCGCGACTGTCCTGGGTATTGCAATCGGAATTGCTTTTTCCGGAGTTTTCTCCCTGATCTTTTCCGGTATGCTGAATGGGGTAACGATCTTCTCCTTCAATATATCTGTCTTTGGTTTATTGATGACGGCAATTTTATACGCGCTGATCTTTCTGGCAGTCGCTATCTTCAGTTCGATTGCGGTGTCGCGCTATACACTCTCACGCCTGCTCCTCAGCCAGCGGCAGAATGAAGTTTACCGTCCACGCAATAATTGGGTCTCTGGAATTCTCGGTTTTTTCTCTATTGCAGCTCTGGCAATAGGCTACATTCTGGCAGTAATTAACATCGATCCGCAGACCTTCAACCCGCTCAGTCCGGTCTATTTTCTGATTGCAATCCTGGTTACCCTTGGCAGCTTAGGGTTCTTTTATGCGGGCATCGGCTTCATGATGAATTTAACCCGGCGCTTTCCCAATTTTTACTTCAAGGGGTTGAACTCATTCACAATCGGGCAGATTCTACGCAAGGTCAACTCAAACACGCTGGTATTAACGGCAACTTCGCTGCTTCTGGCCATCACGATCACCTCCATCGGGTTCATCGGCATGCTGCGCTCGCTGTTTAACACGATGGTCAACCAAACCTTGCCATATTCTTACACCGTCCTATACCTGACGCCTGAAGATCCTCTGGATGGGTTTATGCAAGCAGCACAATCGAACCCGGATAATCCAATGACCGATCAACTTACGGTCAACGTTTACCCGACCAATCTTCAAGCGCGCGACTTGCTCAGTGCGCAAGACCAGCCGAATGCCGACCAATGGCTGTCCTCTTATGCCTCCCCGACCTGTGAAGCGCTCGACCTTACAACTTACAATCGGCTCCAGGCCAAAACCGGTAAGCCCAATGCACAACTTGCAGATCAACAGATTGGCCTTCAGTTAGGCTCTAGTCATCCGAAATACTCTGAACGCGTGCTGGCAAATTGGAAGAAACTCGGCAGTCTGCCACTGAACGGCGAGAATTTTGAACTGAGTTTCGCCCAGGCCGGCGAATCGAATGATATGGTGTATCAATCACCCTGCACGTTCATTGTTCCCGATACGGTGGCTGCCGGTCTGCCCAAAGCCGAAGGCCGGACCATCTTGTTTTTCTCCTATGCGAACGAGTCTGACACAACCATTGAACAGAATTTAGAAGCGGAGATTTATCGCGTAGGACACGGCTACTGGGACTCATTGCCTGAGCTGCAAGCGAATTATCAAATCACCCAGGCCCTGTTTCTCGTCGCCGGTTTATATCTGGAATTTATCTTCCTGATGGCCTGCGCAATGGTACTGGCCATGCAATTAATCATTGATGCCGTCGAAAGCGGCCACCAATACCGGACCTTGCGTAATCTCGGCGCGGACGCCAGAGCTATTGATCAGACCATCTTCCGGCAGGTCACTTTCTATTTCTTCGCCCCGGTGATATTGGCGGTGCTAGATGCTGGATTTGCCCTTTCCGCCTTTTTCAACCTTTTTGGAACCATCCTGGCATTGAATGGAATGATCATTTTCGGCCCCATTGTCGTAATGGTGCTGGTCTATGGAGCTTATTACCTGCTCACCTGGAAAACCTGTTCCCGGCTGATTCGGCAAAGTGTCAGTGCATAGCAGGATAATCACCCGCCTTTGCAGGCGGGTGATTTTTTATAAAAAAATATGAAAGGAGGAAAGGTTCGTTATAATCGAGATGTATGCGTGCGAACCTGTATTTTCTACTAGGA
This sequence comes from Bellilinea sp., assembly GCA_036822575.1. Taxonomy (GTDB): domain Bacteria; phylum Chloroflexota; class Anaerolineae; order Anaerolineales; family Anaerolineaceae; genus Bellilinea. The sequence goes on from DAISHK010000008.1 coordinate 7,014, forward strand.
TTGGCGATTCTGATCATCACCAACGCCGGTTGCAGCCCTGATCAAACGGTCCGGCCAACCCTGGCAGAATCCAGCACCGCAAGGGTGATTGAAGTGGCCCAATCAACCACCCATACCCCTGCAGCTTCCAGAACCTTCACACCAGCCTGGACGAGAACCCCAACGTCCACGATGACCATTACACCTACCATGACAGAAACGCCCATCCCCACCGTAGAAAGCATCCGCGTGAAGGTCGTTCCAGATCAGGTCGTCTGTCATTACGGGCCTGGAAAACCATATCTGTACAAATATGCCCTGATCGGCGGCAGCAACTTAGAGGCAATCGCCAGGGTTCAATATGGCGATTTTCTGGAAGTCCGCGCCATTGGCGGCAGCAATCCCTGCTGGGTCAACCCCGAATGGCTGCAAATCAACGGGGATGTCCGCGCGCTTGCGGCAGTCGCCGCAGATGAGACCGTTCTGCCGCTTTCACCCTATTATGGTCCTGTCAGCGGTGTAACAGCCAGTCGCGCCGGAAACGAAGTTACCCTCCAGTGGAATCCTGTTACCCTGCGGGCCGGGGATGATTCTGAACAGGTGCCCTATCTGGTCGAAGCCTGGGTCTGCCAGGCAGGAGTTTACAAATTCAGCCCCGTCGGGGCATATCAAACCAGCCTGACAATCACGGACGAACCCGGCTGTGAATTGCCCTCCAAAGCTAGGGTGCTGGCCGCTGAAAAGCATGGATACACCCGTCCAGTTGAAGTGGATTGGCCAATTGCAGAACAGCCGTAAATCGGTCGGGCATCCGCGGCAAATCCAGGCAACAGCGCACACTTTCACTGAGTTTTATTCATTTCGGCTGTACATTTAAGCTGAATCTGAACCCAGATGATTAAGTCTGCCAGTATGATCAAAAAAACTTCAAGGATCTTGTTTTTCTCTCATGAACCAACCAAAACAATTATTAACGCATGTGGGGGAAGCCTTCACGACACTTTTTTTATCGCCTGAACGGCAAAAATCCGTTTGGTTATACCGGCTGTGGCTGGCTTTTCTGTTTTTATCTGGCATAGCGGCCTGGGGATATTTTTTCTCGTGGGGAAATTTCAGTGTAAATTTTCATGATTGGGCCTCGATCACTGCTCCGCGTTTTGAATTTCTAAAAAACGCCGCCAGTACCTGGCAGCTTCCTTTGACGATCTCTGACATGTCCACCTTAAATTACATCACGGATCGCTATCTGGCTGTGCCTGATTCGTTTATTTCACCGCAATTTATCCTTTTGCGCTGGATGAATGTGCAGGTCTTCAGTCTGGTAAATTTGTTAATCTTTTACACAGCGGGCTTCTGGGGATTGCTCAAAATAAAAAAACGCTTTCAACTTTCTCCGGTGGCCTTCACATTGCTCTTTTATCTGTTTAATTTTAATGGGCATATTGTTGCACATACCTCCGCCGGCCACGCAACCTGGAGCGGTTATTTCCTGTTCCCTCTCTTCGCGCTGCTGATCTTTGATTTGCTTTCAGGCGATCGCACCTGGAGATGGGTGACAAAAATCAGCGTGCTCCTCTTCGTCATGTTCATCAACGGTTCATTTCATCAATTTGTCTGGTGCATTTTGTTCTTATGCCTGACAGCCGTTTTGATCCCAGCCACGTTCTGGCAGAATTTCCGCGGCGCGTTATTTGCCTGTCTGGCTTCACTGCTGAAAATTCTGCCGCCGGTTTTAATGTACGGACAATTTGATAATCGATTTATCTCCGGTTACCCGACACTGTGGAGTCTTTGGGATGCCCTGGTAACCGTTCATGTTCCGGGAGATCTGACCATCAATGAAGGGATGACCAGCGCAATTGGCATGTGGGAGTTAACCCTTTTTGTCGGCCTTGGCGGCGCGCTCTTTTTGATTGGTTTTGGACTGGTGCATTGGCTGCGCAGCAAAGACAGCCCCATTGACCGCAGGCTGGTTCTTCCACTGGCGGCTATGACTTTCTTAACCATCGGCTTGATTTACAGCTATTTCCGCGAACTGCATCTGCCGCTTTTCGATGGCGAGCGCGTGTCCACGCGAATGATCAGCCTGGTATTCGTCTTCGTATTAATCCTGGCAACTATCCAATTTCAACAGTGGCTGAATCGCAAAACGCAGCCGGGCTGGCTGTATGGGCTGATCGGCATCGGGACGGTCCTCACCGTACACGATTTGTGGCAAAACTTCAAAATCTGGTCGATCAACCAGGCCGCAGCCTTGTACACCGAGAAAATATTTAATTCCCAACAATGGTTTGTTAACAACAACTATAATGATCGCGGCTACCTGCTCTTTATTGCCGCAGGAGTGCTGGGCTCTATCGGCACCTTTGTTTTATTAGCTTACCTGACTCGCCGAGAACGCAAAACGGCGGAATTAATTAACGCTTCTTCTCTCGAATAAAGCCTTCATCGATCCCTGGATTTTTTGATGAGTTCAAAGTCCAGGGATCGATTCTGATTTCGTCTTTACCCGTTAACCGCCGGGAGCAATTCACGGCCGATTTTCTCCACATGTGCAGCCGTTAACCGGTGCGGTAAATTGTAAATCACCTGCTGAATACCGATTTCAGCCAGCATCCGGCATTCCTTCTCCATTGCCAGCAGATCCAGCGTTTCTCCCTTGAAAATAGCGCTGGATAAAGCGGTTTTTTCAATCGCCTCATACGGCCGGGCAGCGGCATCGCAATACCCTTTGAGCACATCCAATTTGTGAATCAAAGTCTCTCTGCCTGCCCGAGCAAATAAATTACAGGCATCTGCGTATTGGGCTACCAAACGCAGCGTTTTCTGCTCTCCGCTGCCGCCAATCAGGATCGGGGGGTGCGGTTTTTGAATCGCCGCCGGGTAGTTCAGTGGCCTTTCCAGATGATGATATTTCCCAGCAAACGGCCGCTGATTGCCAGCCCACATCCAATGCGCAATTTGCAGCGCTTCTTCAAGCCTTTCGAAGCGTTCTTTTAACGGCGGGAAGGGAATTCCCAATCCACGGCTTTCCTCTTCATTCCAGGCCGCGCCAATGCCTAGGATGGCCCGTCCGCCAGAAAGCACATCCAGTGTGGTGACCGTTTTCACCAGAATAGCCGGCTGACGATAAATCACACCGGTGACCAATGCACCCAGTTTTACGTTCTGGGTGATCCCCGCCAAAAAATTTAAAGCGCTGTAAGCTTCCAGCATTGGCTCATCCGGCGAACCGATCATTTGAATTTGAAAGAAATGATCCATAACCCATAAACTAGAAAATCCGCTGGCGTCTGCCGCCAAAGCTGTTTCGCGCAGCCCGGCGGCAATGGATTGACGGCTGCCGGTCCAGGAAAAATCCGGAATTTGCAAACCGATCTTCATAACAACCTCCTGAAAACCATTTCACCGAATCAAGTATCCAGGTGCAGCTTTGTCCTTTTTTGTTCGCTTGGCGACTGCAACACAGTGGAATTCAATTGAAGATACCCATGACTGAAATTAAAGCAGAATAACGAGAAGAATGCAAACTCGCCTACATATGAAGAAATCTAATGTGCTGTACATCCTCACCTATATAATTTACTTTTCTCATGGGAAGTGAACATAACCTTCACCAAAAAACATGAATATCGTTATAATTGACTGGCCATGATTCGATTGCCGATTAGTAGAATAATTAAGATCGGCTTATCGATAAGCCCGATACACTCTCATCTCAGGGGGCATTACAGAGCATAATCGTACGCTGAGTGAACTTCAGCCATTATTTCGGAAAAAATATCCAATCAACTGCCAGACGAAAACAGCCAGGTAAGAATCGCTAATAACGATTCTGTATTCGATCACAACCCAATTTGCCGCTTGAAAGCGGTCATCAAGGTTGATCTCATAACCATCAAGTTGGTTAGAAGTTTTTTGACGCGGATTACCGCGCTCAATGGCCCATATCAAAATTATTTGTTTTAATTAAAGGTTTGATCAATGAATTTACCCATCGAGTTGCTCGATCTATTTAGCAAGAAGTTTTCAATTCTCTTTTCATGGCCATCAACAAAAAAGCGAATTTGGCTGAATCGAATTTGGATAGGCGTGCTTTTTATAATCGGCGTTCTGGCATGGGGTCACTTTTTTTCGTGGGGAAATTTTTCTCCAGATTTCCATGATTGGGCCGATATCACCGCTCCGCGTTTTCAATTTTTAAAAAATGCAGCCAAAACTTTGCAATTTCCATTGCATATATCTCATCCTTCTGCGCTCAACTATTTAACCACGCGGTACCTGGCGATTCCCGATTCATTCATCGCGCCGCAATTCATTTTGCTGCGCCGATTAAACGTGCAGACCTTCAGTCTCGCCAACCTGTTTATTTTCTATATCCTTGGATTCTGGGGAACATTAATCGTCAGGAAACGCTTCAAGCTATCTCCAGCTGCCTTTACGCTATTATTCCTGCTCTTTAATTTTAACGGCCACATTGTGGCGCACGTCTCTGTCGGACACGAAACCTGGAGCGGGTATTTTCTGTTTCCGTTTTTTATTTTATTGATACTGGATTTGTTGGATGGTGACCACACCTGGCGCTGGGTTGGGAAGATAGCGCTCCTGCTATTCGTTATGTTTATCAACGGTTCATTCCATCAATTTGTTTGGTGTATTCTCTTCCTTTGTCTGACGGCAATTTTCGTCCCGCGGACATTCTGGTTCGCCATTAAAGGGGTAATTTTCGCCTGTCTGGCATCTCTATTCAAGATTATCCCCCCGGTTATTCAGTATGGCAATTTCGACAACACCTTTTTTGCCGGTTACCCGACTGTCGGCAGCCTTTGGGATGCACTTGTGGCCGTCTAGGTTCCGGCAGATCTGACCAATCATCAAGGAATGACCAATGCTTTTGGCACATGGGATTTAACTCTTTATATCGGACTCTTGGGAGCTATATTTTTACTTATCTTTGGGGTTTTTCAGTGGCTGCGTCGCACCGATGATCAAATTGACCGGGGCTTAGCGCTGCCATTAATCAGCCTGACCGCGCTTTCGCTTGCCTTTGTTTACGAAAATTTTCGTTTGCTGCGCATCCCTTTGTTTGATGGTGAACGCGTTTCGACGCGTCTGCTGAGCCTGGTCTTTGTATTTGTGCTGATTATTGCCGTCCATGAATATCAACGCTGGCTGAACAATTGCCGTAAAACCGGATGGCTGACGGGCGGTTTGGCCATCGGCACCGGCTTGATTGCGCAGGATCTCTGGCAATTTATGAAATTATGGCAAATTCAGCGGGCGGGGATGTTGTTTGAATCCAAAGGGTTTGCCCCACAGGATTGGTTTGTTGTCAACGGTTACACGGATCATACTTATTTACTCATGGTCGCGGTTGGATTTGCAGCTTCAGTAATTACTTTTGTATTTTTGAGCATTGTAATTTTCAGAGAACGCCGGCCGATCCATTTAAATCCATCTTCCTCGTTAAAACAATCGTGTGAAAATTAACCATCAAAGACCGCCTGTTCTTTAATGAGCCAGGCGGTCTTTTTTACACACAGTTTTTTGTAAAGTCGATGAGATTTCTTGCGGGAAGATGCCTTCCCGAAATTATGGCTCATATACCAGCCAGGGTGAGGAATCCAGGTCCTCGCGCGGCTGGAGCATTTCAACCCGCCCATCTTCAAGCCAGAGCACAGCCGGCCGGCTGGCGTAATTGTAATTGGAGCTCATGCTGAGCTGATATGCGCCGGAGACTGGAATAGCCAGGTGCTGGCCACGGACTGCGGGCGGCAAATGGGCTTCCTGGATGAGTACGTCGCCGCTTTCGCAAAACTTGCCGACAACGCGTACCTTCTCGGACGGGCTGCCCTGCGGGGCTTCGACTACCAAAGCGCTGTAACGAGCCTGATAGAGCGCCACCCGCGGATTATCCGCCAGACCGCCATCCACTGCAATGATATGGATGCCATTGGGGGTCGTCTTCTGCATGCCAATACTGTACACCGCCACCCCTGCCCGCCCGGCCAGCCAGCGGCCCGGTTCTAATACCAGTTTCGGGTAGGGCCAATCATGGCGCACACAGGCCTCTTGAATAGCTCCTGAGACCGTCTGGACCCAGGTTTCAACCTCATTGACGGCATCCTCGGGCGTGTACCGCACCCCCCAGCCGCCACCTGGGCTGAGTTCCTCTGGAATGTAATTGTTTTCTGCGGCCAGATTGCACATCATCTCAATGGCAATTCGATATGGCTCCGCTTCGAATATTTGCGAGCCTAAATGCATATGCAAACCGGTCAGGTGTAGGCAGTCAGACTTCAGCGCATATTGAATGGCTTCGGCAGCTTCACCATTCTGGATATACAGGCCAAATTTACTGTCTGAATGGGAAGTTTGAATGTGCGGATGCGTATGCAGCCCCAAACCCGGTGTCACCCGCAGCCAGATACGCGCGATCTGATCCATTTCTTCTGCCAGGGCCTCAACCAGCCGCAGCTCTTCCATGCTGTCAATGACAATCGCCTGCACGCCCCAGGTCAGCGCCGCTTTGATTTCAGCTTCGCTCTTGTTATTGCCGTGCAGGTGCACGCCGTCAGCCGAGAAACCCGCTTTCTGCGCCAGCCGCAATTCGGTTTGGCTAATGACATCCAGGCCGACCCCCAGTGCAGCCAATTTTCTGGCCATCTGGTACGAAAAATAGACTTTACTGGCATAGGCAATTGCTGCCTCGCCAGGATAATATTTTTTAAACAGAGAGCGCAGGGTACTGACCTGGTGTTGAATCGTAGCGCCGTCATAGACATACAAAGGAGTGGAATACTTTTTCGCCAGCTCAGCCAGGTCCACACCGGCGACGCTTAAGTTTCCATTTGAATTGACGTCCGCACTCACCGGGAGAATCGCTTCAAAGTTCGCTACTGCCATACCTGCATCCTGCTTTCTTGATAAGAATTAATACCAAAACGAATGAATATCCGTCGAAATAGAGATACTACATGCTTCCTGTCTGGCGCTTGGCCCGGAGGCGCGCTGTAATTATTCAATTTACACCCAACGGAATTTCACCCGATCATACCACCGCTATCCCGTCCAGACAACCGTTAAAAATGCATCAAAATCAGGGTCAGTCAGCCGCCTGGAGCGCAGTTAAGACTTCACCAATATAGATGCGGTGATAATCTTTTAACGGATAGTGGGATTGAATTTCATCATCCAAAAAATGATCCGGATCAAAATCGGCCCAATACATCTTTTTGCATTCCAAAACCAGGCTTGCCTCGGCGTAGCTCGGCGCGGAAACACATTGCGAAGCCAGCGGGGTCAAGCCAGAAACGCTGATTTTATTTCCATCCCGGCCAGATTGAGACCCCAGCAAGGATAACGACTTACGATACTGTACCGGAAAAGCACAGATCGTGAAATTATCGTACTTTTCCATGAATTCAAAGGTGTAACGCGTGTGGCGGACAAAAACCTGCGCAGCCGGCTTTTCCCACAGCGAACCCAGCATGCCCCAAGATATCGTCATCGCGTTGAACTGGTTCGCGGCAAAATCACCGGCGGAGAGAAGAAACCAGTTTTTTGACCATAATTCATAAAATTGTGTACTGAGTGATTCGACTGGAACAGGTTTTAGCATATCCTTCTCCAAAGAATTAACGAAATTGAGGTCCTGCTTTTCTTCCGCATATTCACAAATTTGCTATTGGAATCTTATCATATTCAGGCCTAAACCTGAGCTATTTTGAGGAAAGGTCCAATCACTTTAGGCGACTGGACCTTCCTTGCTGTGACATCTATTTATTTTTCGTTGGAATAACTCAGCAGGCTACGAGCATTCGCCCAGGTCACATAAGCCATTGCCGTTCTGATCGGTGTAGCGGCGGCAATTGCCCGGATATGAACAATGGCGCCCTTTCGGACATCGCTGCGTGCAGACAAGGGAGGACGCGCTTGAAGAAGCCGAGGTATCGACCGATTCAATCTGAATAGCCGTAGTCGCGGTCGGGAGACTGGTGGCCGTTGCTGCTTGGGTAGCTGTCGCAGAAGGGACCGCGGTGGAAGCCGCCGCCGTGGATGTGGCTGTAGCACTTTCAGTAACCGCTGGCACTTCACTAGCCGTCTCAAGCCCGCCGGCTGCCGTTTCATCCAGGCCTTCATCCAGCGCCAGCGCATTAGCCACCGCTTTCCCGGGTTTGACCACCACGTTCCCGATGGCAAATGCAGCGCCCAAACCAACCGCACCCATCACCGTGATGAATTGCCGCCGTGAAACTTGCTCACGCGCCAGCGCCGGCTGAAGCTGAAATCCAGTTGGCGCCGGCTGGCGGCGTGCCGGCCGCGAAACCATGCGCTGAAAAGTATTCATGATCCAGCGCCAATGCAGTCCTAACTTGACAGCTACCAAAACCAGCGTGCCAATCGAACTGTAAAGATGGACGGTGTACCACAGGGCACCATTGGATAAATCCAGGTTCAGCCAGGTGGAAAGGACTACGCCAGTCAAAATGATCGCCGCCGGCCCAACCAGGATTGCTCCGTCCAGTGCGTAGTATATTTTTTGGCGAGCCGGCGCGGAGCCAAACAAGCGCGCTGTCATGGCTTTTACCCAGTCAAAATGGAGAACCAGATGCAGCAGCGCCGCAGCGCCGATCGCCGCGCCAATGAGTTGATGCACTTCCAAACCGGTCAGGTTCAGAAAGAACGCCAGTAAGAATGTGATGAAAATACCGGCGTCCAGCAGCCAGTTAAGCATTTGTCTTTGTGTGGTTTTCGTTTTTGTTTTCATGAGATACCTTTATCTTGAGGAATGAAAACAATTTTAGAAACCACCGGCTCAGAACTTATTCAGAACATTTGGAGAAGTTGTGAATTTTATTTGAATTTTGACCGCTCTGAAAAGACCTGTTCATTGCGCTCAGGTTGGGTACTCTGAGGCAGTCGGACGCATCACTTGCCGGTGCAGATAGCTAAAATTCGCAATGCCGGCCAGCCCAACCAGTACCGTCAGGATGTAAACGGGCGCAAAAATGATCAGGACAGATGGGTTGAGAAAGAAGGTGTCTGCCCGGACCGTGACCTGATTTTCTGATATGAGCAAAGTTTGATTATCCAGCCAGGTGACAACATTAGATTCATCCTCCGAGGCAAGAGATGAACCGTTGTAGTAAACCTCACGCTCCAAGATTGGAAAGTAGTGTGTGAATACATTGACAGAAACACGGCCATTCCCGCCGCTATAAGCGCCCACACCGCGGAAAGTGACCCGAACCACCTGAGTGCCATCCGGTGAGACCGCCCGTTGGATTTCCGTTTCATTAAAAATCTCATCGGCCATGAAAATGATCGCCAATGTAAACGGCGGAATTAACATCACCATTGTTAAGACCAGCGGCAGACAGCCCATAATGATGGGCGGTGCGCCGCCGATCAAGGCCAGGCTTTGATCTTTCAGCGAGCGCAATTTCACCAACCGGAAAATCGTCAGAATCAGGCCGCACAACCCTAGTACCGGCGGCAGCAGATAATCTGCCCATAAACCGGTAAAGCTGAGGTTGGAAGCATACAGAAGCAGCATGAAGAAGCCGCTCAAGAAACAAACGATCGGAATCGAGCGAAGGAAAAAAGACCGCGAAGGACGATTCGTATTTTCTGCTGGCATAACGTCCCCTTTCTGCAAACAGGAACAGACGCCGCCAGCTTAAACAAAACAGGCTCTCAAAACCTGTCCGATTTTCTCTCAAAAACTTGCATTAACGATCCGTTTCGCGCGGACGGTACTGCAGCGCTTCGGCCAGGTGCTGCGGCGCAATCACCGCGCTGCCGGACAGGTCGGCGATGGTGCGCGCCAGCTTGAGAATGCGGTGATAGGCGCGCGCCGATAGCTGAAATTGATTCATGGCAGTGCGCATCAGGTTTGAGCCGGTTTCATCCAGTTCACAAAACTGACGCACTTCAGCCGGGCGCATATCCGCGTTGCAGCTCAGCCCGCTGCCCTGCAAACGCTCGCGCTGCCTTGCGCGCGCCGCCTCAACCCGGGCGCGTACTACGCGTGAAGGCTCGCCCACGCGCTGGTCGGAGAGTTTTTCATAATCGACGCGCGGCACGTCGATATAGATATCGATGCGGTCCAGCAGCGGCCCGGAAATGCGCTTCTGGTAGCGCGTGACGGTCATCGGCGAGCAGGTGCAGGCGCGCAGCGAGTCGCCATAATAGCCGCACGGGCAGGGATTCATGGCTGCCACCAACTGGAAATTGGCCGGGAAGGTCAGCGAACCCTGCGCGCGGCTGATGGTGACCAGCTTGTCTTCCACCGGCTGGCGCAGCACTTCCAGCACCCGCGGACCGAATTCTGGCAGTTCATCCAGAAAAAGCACCCCGCGGTGCGCCAGCGAAATCTCGCCGGGGTGCGGCCAGTTGCCGCCGCCGACCAGCCCGGCGAAACTGATGGTGTGGTGCGGCGCGCGGAACGGCCGGTTCTGCACCAGGGGGATATCCCCAGGCAATTGGTCGGCCACCGAGTAAATCTGGGTCACGTCCAGGGCTTCGTCAATGGTCATTTTGGGCAAAATAGCCGGCAAAGCGCGCGCCATCAGGGTCTTACCCGCGCCTGGCGGACCGGACATGAGCACATTGTGCCCGCCCGCGGCGGCCACCTCCAGCGCGCGCTTGACGTGCTCCTGGCCCTTGATATCTTGAAAATCGGTTTGAACGGCCACGTCCAGATCCGAGACGACGATGGGCGGGTACGCCTCAATGCGCTCGAATCCGCGCAGATGATTGGCCAGCCCGGCCAGGCTCTCGATCGGGATCACTTCTAAATCCGGGATCAAGGCCGCCTCGGCGGCGTCCACTTGCGGGACGAAAATGCGCTGGTAACCCTCGCGGCGCGCCACGGCCGCCATCGGCAGTACGCCGCGCACATGGCGCACCGAGCCGTCCAGCGACAGCTCCCCGACCACCAGCGTGCTCTCCAGCGCGGCCGGCGGGATTTGTTCGGTCGCCACCAGAACGCCCAGGGCAATCGGCAGGTCGTAAGCCGGGCCTTCCTTGCGCACCGCGGCCGGCGCTAAATTGACCGTCACCCGCTTGCGCGGAAAGAACAGCCCGGCGTTCTTGATCGCCATTTGCACGCGCTCGCGGCTTTCCTGCACGGCCATATCCGGCAGGCCGACGATAATAATGGCCGGCAAGCCCTGGCCGGTATCCACCTCGACCTCAACGATGACCCCATCTAAGCCAATGACGGCGCAGGAATGAATGCATGCAAGCATAGGTTAAGTGTAGAAGCAGCGCGGAAGATATGTCAAGTGAAATTGGGAGGATGAGCTAATTTTTCTCATTTAAGCGCGGGAAACGTTTGGATACTTCGGGCATAATCTCAGGGTCAGTGAATTTGCCTGTTTTGTATAGACGCTCGTAGAGTGGTAGGCACGATTATTAATAACAAGAAAAAGGGTAGCAAACATCCTCCCATCACTTCATGTTACTTTGTTTTTTCAAAGAAATAATCTCCAATCGAAGATACAAAATTCCACACATCGCCATCAGTTGGAAAGACGTAGTCGGAATTCGGATCGTCTCCCATTTTCTCAAAGATGTTAATTATCCATTTAGTCCCATGATTTGACCTACGGTTAATATCCACTGATAGGTTTTTCAACCAAGATTCAATTTCACCATTGGGTACAATAAATAGGCCATAGGAAGAAAGCAGACGAAATAGGTCCTCCGCTGCTTTTTTGTCTTCCACTGATAGATTTTGAGATAGTGCAAGTTTTTTTCTGTAAATTCTTTCAGATTATCCCGTTGATTTCTTAAGGTTCAACCTGCAAGAGGTTACGACTGCTACGATCCAGAAAGAGCCAGAGACAGATAGATCCTCCAGGCTTCCCATTCGTCGCTAATCTCCATCAACACTGCGCTGACCAGGCGCAGGCAGGCTGCTTCGTTGGGAAAGATGCCCACCACTCGGGTACGCCGGTTGATGTTGCACAGATCTACCTGGAGAGGGTGATTAGCAAGAAAATTTCCGAAAAATCGTGATAAGGAAATTGTAAATATTTTTCGTAAGCGGTCATCGGCTGAAGTATATGATCATTTTATCTCTGCTGATTTAGGGGAGGATAGATACCCTCTTCAAGTTTTAAACAAATGACAATATGAAACCGTATTTCTCGCTAACGCTTACAAAGTGTCAATTAGATTTTATAAAATCAAAAAATTGTTAAAAATATTTATCACCAGGATAAATTTACTGGTTTAAGGGTTAACTTTTTAACCTAATAAAAGGGTGCTCTCGACTAATTGAATACCTTTAGGTGAAAGATGGACCATTCTGGTCTCTTGATCATATTCAATCAATCGCTGTTCATGAAGAGATGTAATTACCTTTTTAATAAAAACTTGATAATTGCTATACTCTGTCCAAGTGAATAAATCCTCCACCATAACGGAGGTTTGAGGTTCAGAGTATGCTAATAGTAATACTTTGTCTTTATATGCTAATCCTTCTCTTAAAATTCTTTTTTTTCCGTTTACCTCCCAAATGTCAGGTAAATTCTTGGCAGAAATAGAATCAACTATATCTTGGGCTTCTTCTAAAGATAATTGGTGATAAATTCGGATTAATTCACATATTACCCAATCAGCATTTTTAACAATCGTACTTGCGTCTATTTGATTCGCCTCAACATCACCGCCAACATGACCAATTCCTCTTTTATTTCTTAAAGTGTAAAGGAATAGAAGGGCACGAGGGATTATTATCCTTGACGATTCATTCCCTTTGGAAGAGGGAAGTTTTTGAAGTTTATCAACTTCATCTAAGAAGTTTGGAATTTTCTGACCAAATGGAATATACGTTCCTGTCAATTGGAATTGTAATAATCGAAGTATATTTTCACAAAACTTTCCTGCACTTAAACCTGAAGCATCATATGAATTATCATATGATGCTTGTTGGAATCTTTTCTTAAGCTCAAGGTAATTGGAAATCACTTTTGAGCGGAATTTTGTGTCAACGTTGGCAAGAGCCTTGTCTAATAAAGGCGCATCAGACATGATATTCGAATTGTTGGTCTTTGTTTTTCTCCCGTTTTAGTTTTCCATCTCGTATAAAACGGGTTAATGTTGATGACAACTCATTGGCCTTCCGGGTTTGAGCCAAATGTGAGCTGCAATGTTCCAAAATATCGCTAATTGTCCGCTTTTCATTAAAATATCCCTGTTCTAATAGTTTATTTATTATTTGTGTGGGGGATAATTTACCTGAAGGCGTTGTTCTTTTCTTTGTGCTATCCGCTGGGACGTCAATTACTTCTTTAGCAGATGTTTTATCGCTACCTTTTTTCCCAGATGGGGGTCTTGATTTCCCGTCCGGCATCCAACTTCCTTGAATGTCGGTATCAAAAATATCCCGAAGTATATTTGACACTTGTTCCTGTGCTGGAATACTTAATTCCAATCCATTACTAGAATTTGTTATATCGGTTGTCTTTGCCAGCCAACTTTGAAGGTGGTTGTTAAGTAATTTTGCCTTTTTTAATATACTTCGTAATTGGGTTTTATCGATGGGCTTTCTTTGAATAACTGTGAAGTAATAAATAACCAATACTGTAATTTTTTTGGAATATTCAAGTTTGCTTTTAGCCTTGATTCTTGGCTCAAGTATTATTAATTCCTGTTCTTCTAATCGAAAAATCCTTTCAAATGTATTATTCGAAAGTATTTCAACGTTGGCAAGATTTTTATGGGCAGAGTCTTCAGAAAAAGATAATTCGCCGCTCTGTAGTTGCTTTAGCGGCTCTGTTACCCGTTCTGTTGTTAATGGTTTGCGAGTTCCAGTTGTTAATAATCTATTTCCGAAAAAGTTATTAAGGGTTTCATTGAGACTATTACCTACAGCATCTGTAAAAGATGCTTTCAATGTTCTAGAACTTTGCGTTTCTCTGTATTCAAAGGTGTTTGGAGGATTTTGTGGATGATAACCAATATTCCTTACATCACTGGGTGAATGAGAAGAACTTCCCTCGCCAACAAAAGTCCCACACATAACACAAACATTAGCATCAGGCTCTAAAAATTCCAGACAATTCTTGCACTTTACCTGTTTTCCACAGGAAGGGCAAAAAACGCCTCTGTTTGGTATTTGATTTTTACAGTAGATGCAAAAGCCATTTTCATTCATATAATAATCCCCTAATTTTCTCGTTCATCTCATCTTTAGAGGGGTGTAGAAGAACCTTTAGTCTTCTACACCCCTTCATGACTTTCACTTACCTTTCGAGGTTTTCAGTTGTCGTTTTGAAACTTTGCATAGATCCTACAGCTAGGTTTCTCTGGCAACCACAATTCGAAGTCTCATTACCCTTTGTATATGGCTCAATATTTGTTGTTCCCGACATAATCCTCTAGCACTCACTGTATCCGCAGGCGTAGCACTTGCGGCAGCCTTCCTCGTTGATCACGGCCGCCTCGCCGCACTCGGGGCACAGGTCGCCGAATTTGAGGTGACCCTGGCTGAGCGGGGTGGTGGGCGGGTTGAGCGGGCTGTGCCCGGCCGCCGGCGCGCTGGCCGGCGCGGCCGGGGCCTGTTCCAGCCGTTCGGTGCGCTCGCTGATATAGGCTTCCAGAATCTGGCCGACGCCATCTGGCAGGGAACGCACGCGGTTGGGGCCGAAGCCCAGCGAGCGTCCGCCGCCGATGCCCAGCAACTGGTTGACGGCCTCTTTAAGGCGCTTGGCCGGCTCAACCGGCGAGGCCAGGCGCAGAATGTAGGAGAGCAGCCGCCCGATCGCCTCGGAGACGGCGGCGGTATCTGAACCGGCCTTGGCGGTGTTGATGAACACCTCAAAGGGCTGGTTGCCGCCGTTTTCGTTGACGGTGATAAAAGCCTTGCCCAGCGGGGTCTCGACCGAATAGGTGAAACCGGTCAGGTAGCGCGGGCGCGGTTTCTTGGTATCGTGCCAGATCATCGGCTGGGGGGCCGCCTCAGCGATTTCAGCCAGCGCGGGCTCGTCGCCCTGCTTCTTCTGTACGGTAGCCATGGTTTCCAGCACCACTTTTTCGCGCGAGCCGGTCACATAGACGGTGATGCCCTTGCAGCCCAGTTTCCAGGCCAGCATATAGGCGGTGGCTACGTCCTCTTCGCTCGCCCCGGCCGGGAAGTTGATCGTCTTGGAGAGGGAATTATCCACAAAGGCCTGCATGGCGGCCTGGGTGCGCACATGCTCCTCGGCGCTGATATCGCCCGAGACAACGAAAACCTCGCGGATGCTTTCCGGCAGCCCGGCCACGTTCTGGCACGAGCCTTCCAGCATAGTTTGCTCGATGATGCGCTGGCGTTCCTCGTCTCCCAGACCGGCCGCGATCAGCGCGTCGTCGAACAGCGGGCTGGCATAGGCCAACTGCAGGTCTTTGCCGTTATCGTTGACGTGGCGGATATAGGCCAGGGCGAAGGTCGGCTCGCAGCCATAGCCCTCGCAGCCGGCCACGGTCGCGATGGTACCGGTCGGCGCAATGGTGGTCTGCGCGGCGTTGCGGATGCCGAAAGTGCGCATATCCGCGGTCAGGCCGGCCCAATCCACCGCCGGACGGTCGTAATCGTGCTGGTAAGGCTCCAGCGGTTCGGGCGCTGACCATTTGAAGTCCTGCGGGTCATAAATTGAACCTTCAATGGCGGGGAACGGACCGCGTTCGCGCGCCAGCTCCAGCGAGGTGCGCATCGAATGGTAACGCACGAATTCCATCACCTGCGCGGCAAATTCCTGCCCTTCTGGCGAGCCGTAGCGGATGCCGCAGTAGTACATCAGGTCGGCCAGGCCCATCAGCCCCAGGCCGATGCGGCGTGCGCGCCGGGCGGCCTCGCCCAGCTGCGGTACAGCCGGCACATAGTGATTGGCGTCCACCACATCATCCAGGAAGCGCGTGGCCAGTTCAACCGACTGGCGCAAATCTTCCCAATCCACCTGGCCTTGCGGGCCAAAATGCTGCGCCAGGTTGACCGAGCCCAAACAGCAGTTCTCGTAGGGTCCCAGCCACTGCTCGCCGCAAGGGTTGGTGGCCTCCAGCGGGTAGAGGTGCGGCACCGGGTTGGAACGGTTGGCAGCGTCCAGGAATAGCAGGCCCGGCTCACCGTTATGGTGCGCCTGGTGCACGATTTTCGCGAATAAATCGCGGGCGCGCACCGTGGTATGGGTTACCAGCGGCACGCCGGCGGCTTCCATTTGCTCCAAAGATCCGCTGACCTTGCGGTAGAGCGGCGAAGTCACATCCGGGAAGCGTAGCGGCCATTCCTCGTCATTTTCAACCGCGCGCATAAAGGCGTCTGTGATGCCGACCGAAATATTAAAATTAGTGATCTGGTTTTCGTTGGTCTTGCAGGAGACGAATTCTTCCACATCGGGGTGATCCACGCGCAGCACGGCCATATTGGCGCCGCGGCGCGTGCCGCCCTGGGCCACCTCACCGAAGGCATTGTCATAGACGCGCAAGAAACCAACTGGTCCGGTGGCCTGCCCGGCCGACGAGCTGACCCGGCTGCCCTTCGGGCGCAGGCGCGAGAAAGAAAAGCCATTGCCGCCGCCGGTCTGCTGAATCAAGGCCGCGTCGCGCAGAGTCTGGAAAATGCCTGCCTGATCGCGGCCCATATCGTCCACAATCGGCAAGACAAAGCAAGCCGCCAGCTGGCCCAAAGGCGTGCCAGCCCCGGTGAAGGTCGGTGAATTGGGGAAAAACTTCTTGCTGGTGAGCAGGTAATAATACTGCCGCGCCAGGTCGAGCACGTCGCTTTCCCATTTCTGTTCAACCACCGCGATGTGGTAGGCCACGCGCCAGAACATATCCTCAACGCTTTCGGCCGGCTGCCCGTCAGTGCCGCGGCGCACGTAGCGGCGAATTAAAACTTGGCGGGCGTTCTCGGTCAGGTCAATGGAGGGAAGATCCGCCGGCCGTTCAGGGGTCGGCACCAAACCGTTCGATTTTTCCTTAGTCAACGCAACCATTTCTTCTCCTCCTTAGCCTTCCAATAAGCGGTCAATTTCTTTTCGAATCGATTGCAAGTCGTTTAAATGCAAATAGACGATGGCATAACGTACATAAGCCAGCTGGTCCAGGTCTTTTAAACCGGCGATGACCATATCGCCGATCACGCGCGAGGAAACTTCCGCGCGGCCCAATTGCTGCAAGGACGCTTCAATCTCGCCGACCAGCCGGTCAATTTCCGCTGCGGAAACCGGCCGTTTGGCGCAGGCAATGCGGATGCCGCGCATCAATTTTTCACGATCAAATTCCTCGCGTGTTCCGTCTCGTTTCACCACCAGCGGAGTGGCCAAAATCGGCCGTTCATAGGTCGAAAAGCGCTGCTGACATTTCTCACATTCGCGCCTGCGGCGGATCCCGCCGCGCGCATCATGCGTGGTGTCCAATACCCGAGATTGTTCATGATGACAGTATGGGCAACGCAAAATAAACCTCCTCTGGCGTGCATATTTGATTTGCGTTCTTACCAATAAAAAAAGAGAGTTCTTACCGCGGTCTGGCCGGTGAGTGCGGGGCCGAAAGCCGCCAGCTTCACTCTCTTATTCAATGAGTTCTTACTTGACAGATAAACCCCCATATATGGGGGGCATGATGTTAACGCATAGTACATTTACGTAAGTTCATTTTAGCATAACCCTGAGTTGATTGCAATAGCAGCCGCCCATTTTAAATCTTAAAATTGTTTCTGTAGAACACTTGTTTTAGATCAAAATATTTCTCAGAATTGTCAGGATTCCTGTTAGGAATTGTCCGGTTTTCCACCCCCATATTTGGGCTGCTTATCTGTCTCTTTCGCAAACCGCCCATCCCTAGGAAAACATTTGTAAACTAAATTCTAAGAAATTTTGTATGACATTAACAATCTTAACAATTCTTATTTAACCCGGTCGTCAAAATTCCCGGTTTTTCAACCAATTTTGGACGATTCTTACGAATATGCAAGCCAGATCGGTGAAGAAAAAAACCGAGGTGCTGCGCCGCATCCGCGTCCACCGCTACCCGCGCAGCTACCGATTTTACCCCCATCTGCCCGGACAACGGATCAGAACTTCAGAATCAAGAAAAAGATCACTTTTCTAGCCGGCGTGTGTCACCAAACTGGTGTCCCCTCATCGGTATCGCGCGAGATTAAACGGCGGAGGCCGGCCAACGAGGAATGTGGCCGGCCTCCTAAAGACAGGTGAGCCGTGCGGAAGATAGCAAAATTGGCGGCCGTCTGGTGACAGCCTTGCAGAAACTGGCATGACGCCTGGGATACCAGGCAAACGCCAGAAGAGATCAGGCAAGCGCCCGATTGGGCGCTGCCTGAAGATTAGCGTAAAAGATTAGCGGTTATTGCGGTTGCGCAGGAAAGCCGGAATATCCAGATCGTTGGTATTGATCACGGTCGGCTGAAATTCCGTGGGCGAATTGCTCGGCGCTTGCCGCTCAGTACGGCCGCTGGGTGCGGCCGGGCTGCTCGCCTGGAAAGGAAGAGGCTGTTCCTCTTTCTTCACTGCGGGGCGCTGATCCATTAAAGGGCTGCGAGTAGCCGCGCGGTCGAAGCCGGTAGCGATCACGGTGATGCGGATGTCTTCGCCCAGGTTCGGGTCGATGACCGCACCGAAGATCAGGTTGACTTCCGGATGCGCGGTTTCCTTGATGATCGCCGCAGCCTGATTGACCTCGAAGAGGGTCATATTGCTGCCGCCGGTCACATTGAACAGGATGCCGCGAGCGCCGTCGATGGTGATGTCCAGCAGTTGGCTGGAGATTGCCATTTCCGCGGCCACGCGAGCGCGATCCTCACCCGAGGCATGGCCGACGGCCATCAACGCCGCGCCGCCTTCGGACATGATTGCGCGCACATCGGCGAAGTCCAGGTTGATCAAACCGGGGACGGTGATTAATTCGGAAATGCCCTGAATACCCTGGCGCAGGACGTCATCCGCCGTGCGGAAAGCTTCCTGCAGGCTGACGCGCTTGTCCACAATTTGCAGCAGGCGGTCATTCGGAATGACGATCAGGGTATCGGCATGTTCTTTTAATTTTGCAATGCCCGATTCCGCCGAAGTCTGGCGGCGGGACCCTTCAAAGGTAAACGGGCGGGTAACCACGCCAATGGTTAACGCGCCGACCTCTTTGGCAATTTGAGCTACAATCGGCGCGGCGCCGGTGCCGGTACCGCCGCCCAGACCGGCCGTAACAAAGACCATATCTGAGCCCTTGAGCACTTCGTACAGCTCATCCGCCGATTCTTCGGCTGCCTTGCGCCCGGCCTCGGGGTTGCCGCCGGCGCCCAATCCGCGAGTTGACTTATCGCCAATGCGGACTCGCGTCGGCGCTTTGGAAAGCAGGAGCGCCTGGGCATCTGTATTGACGGTAACAAACTCAATACCGCCCATACCCTCGTCAATCATGCGATTGACGGCGTTGCAGCCGCCGCCGCCGACACCAACGACCTTGATGCGGGCAAACGATTCAGCCTGTGATGAATTGAGCATATCCATGATTTTCCTCCGCTTATACCTGTCTTTGGGTTGTATGAGAAAGAATTACTCTCGGAATGTTGGTGATTATGGAAGCAATCGTTTCAAGAAGTTTTTCAACTTCTCGCTGTCCAGCAGCGTGCCGCGCGGCAAAAAGCTTGGCCGCCCGGTGACGGGTTCATTTTCGCCCATCAATAACGCCCAATACAGCAGGCCAACGCTGGTGGAATACGCCGGCGAATGCAGCTGGTCAGCCAATCCCAGCAGACTCTCCGGTTTGGCTACGCGCACCGGCAGGCCTAAAACGGAACTGGCCAGCTCGCGCATACCCGGCAGCAGGCTCGATCCGCCGGTTAAAACCATCCCGGCCGGCAGCAGCCCGTCATACCCAGAACGCTTGATTTCCTGCAGCACTAACAGGAATATTTCTTCAACCCGGGCTTCTATGATGTGCGCCAGGTCCCGGCGATTAACCTGAATGGGACCTTCTTGCCCGAAGGATTTGACATTGATAATTTCATCATCTTGAATGCTGGCTTCTATTGCATAGCCATGCTGAATTTTGACCTGTTCGGCCTGTTCCAGCGGCAGACGCAGCCCATGAGCGATATCCGAGGTGACATGATTGCCGCCGACAGCCAGCACCATGGTGTGCCAGATGTCGCCGTCGATATAAACGGCCAGATCCGTGGTGCCGCCGCCGATATCACAGACGATGGCGCCCATCTGCCGTTCGGTTTCCGAAAGGACCACTTCCGCCGAAGCCAAGGGGTTGAGCACAAATTGGGTTACTTCCACGCCCGCGGATTGAACACACTGGCGCAAATTCTCGACGGTTGATTCGGCGGCGGTGATAATATGCGCTTCGACTTCCAGACGGTAGCCATGCATCCCGATCGGGGTGCGAATCCCGTCCTGGCCATCGACAATGAAACTACGCTGAATGACGTGAATAATCTGGCGGTTATGCGGAATAGCCACAGCCTGGGCCGCTTCCAATGCCCGCGCCACATCCACCTGATCGATCACCCCACCGGAAATGCCAACCACGCCGCGGCTATTCACCGAGGATACGTGCGATCCAGCTAGGCTGACGAGGGCCGAAGTGATTTCGAAGCCGGAAGTACGCTGGGCTTTTTCGATGGAGCGTGCGATGGAAGTGGAAGCCGCCGCCAGATCGACAATATTGCCTTTGCGAATACCTTGAGCCGGTTCAATGCCGACGCCTAAAATTCGCAGGCTGCGTTCCCCCTCGACGCGAGCAACCAGGGTGCAAACCTTGGTTGTGCCGATGTCGATTCCCACTACGATTGGATCATCCATTCTTGCTCCGCTATTTATAAAATGGTGCGTTGATGAATTCCACACTGACCATTTCCGTTGGGGTTATCCCGCGTTGATCCAGATCTTTGATCAATGAATCATAAATGGCCAGTTTTTGGTCGATGTTCGTCAGTTCCCTGCCAATGAAGACGCTCCAACCGCGTGGGTCTTTCCATCCAAGACCATTCAGAGAATTATAGACTAAATTGGACTCTATGGAAATCCTTCCGGGCAGGTCAATTACCGACTTAAGCAAATTGTTGTTAATTTGCCGTCCCCAGTAGCTCGTTGAAGTCGGCGCAGCGGTCTGGTCCGTATTCGTTTCCGCTGCCGCCACGCTGCTGACCGGCAGTAAATCTGGCAGGGTGTCTGCGTCGATGGTTTGCAGTCCTTCGACTTCTCCGCGCGGGGGCAGAATAAAACCATTCTGATCGATCCAGTAGGTTACATCGCCAGTTTTCCAGGCCAGAACCGGCTGGCGCTCGACCACATCAATGATCACGCTGGCCGGAAACCCGATTTTCAAGTCGATCGAAGCCAATTCCGGGTAAGCGGTCGCCAGTTTTGCCGTCAGCTCCTCAGGGTTGAGGTTGATCACCTGTTCACCGTCAATCGCCAGTGCGGCGTCGATATCACTGGTGGTCAGGCGCTGTATCCCGCTCACCATCAATTTGCTGCTGTTGATTTGAAACTCTTCACTGAAGGCCACCACATACAATGCCAGGGCCATCAAGCCCACCAGTATAGCAGAGATTGTCCGCGACCCTAAACCGGCAAATGGCAGCGCCGGCAGGCGCAATTCCGCGCCAGACGAGCCCAGTGAATAATAGGTCTGCTTGCGCACCGTGCTGGTACGCGTCTGGCGTAAGGGCGTCGCCATGCTGGATTGATACGAACGCACCGTTACCGGCGGCGCAGATGGCCGCGCGGCCGTACGGCGCGGCGTCGCCGTGTGCTCACGGGATTGCTGGGCGCGCCGCTGGCGCAGCTGGTCTGCGCGGGATTGGGATTGGAAGGTGTTTTCTGCTCTCATGCGCCCCTCTTATAGGTGTACTCAGTCTGGTCACGCTGGGCCTTGCGTTCAAAAGCCAGCTCAATCAAGCGATCCACCAATTGCGGGTACGGCAAACCGGCCGCCGTCCACATTTTGGCATACATGCTGATTTGGGTAAAACCGGGAATGGTGTTAACCTCACTGACAAAAATGGCGTCGCTGTTACGGTCGATCAAAAAATCAACTCGGGCCATTCCCGCGCAATCAATTGCCTGGTAAATCTTGACGGCCATCGCCTGAATTTTTTCCAGCGTTTCAGCCGGCAAGTCAGCCGGGATGACCGGATGAGACCGTTCAGATTGGTATTTTGCCGAATACGAGTAGAAATCCTCACCGGGGACAATTTCACCAGGGACTGCCGCCACGGGTTTCTCGTTGCCCAGTACGCTGACTTCAATCTCTCGCGGTGATTCCAGCCCGCGTTCAACCAGAACGCGCCGGTCATAACGGGCCGCGTCCAGCAGCCCTTCATACAGATCAGACCGGCTGCGGCATTTGGTAATACCCACCGATGAGCCTAAATTGGCCGGTTTCGTGAACAGCGGATACGGGGATATACGTTCCACAGCCGCAATAACTTCACCCATGTCAGCGCTCAAATCCTCGCGCTGGAAAATAATCGACTCAAGCACCGGAATATCATTGGCGCGCATGACCTGTTTGAACAGGCCCTTATCCATACCCAACGATGAACCCAGCACACCCGCGCCCACGTAAGCCAGCCCGGAAAGCTCCAACAAACCCTGCATGGTCCCATCTTCGCCAAAAGTGCCGTGCAGCACCGGGAAGACTACATCCAGATCTGCGTAGCGGGTGAACTGACCGTTGGCCGTACTATAAATACCGTTGTGGCCTGGCTCAGCCGGCAAAATAACTGGAATTAAATTTTTGAAAGTACCTTTTTCAAAAGCTTCCAGAACATTTTCGCCGCTGAACCAACGCCCATCATGGGTAATACCAATCTGAGTGACTTCGTATTTTTCGGGGTCCAGGTTGGCTAAAACGGAGCGTGCGGATTGCAGCGAAACTTCATGTTCGCCGGACCGCCCCCCGAAAATTACACCAACCTTTTTCTTGTTTGTCATCTGCTTTTTCCTCACTCAGTCTTTACGGCTAATTCCAGTCACCGATGAATTCAATTTCCAATTCCAGCTTCACACCCTGCTTGCTGGCTACCGTCTTCTGCACCAGTTCAACCAATTGACGGTAATCGCTGGCAGTCGCCTGTTCGTCATTGACGAAAAAATTCGCGTGCTGCGGACTGACCATAACACCGCCAATGCGCTTTCCTTTCAGCCCGCTGGCTTCGATCAAGCGTCCCGCATAATCGTTGGGCGGGTTCTTGAACATTGAGCCCAGGCTGGCTCCGGGCGGTTGGGTTTGCTTACGGCGGGCGGTGAACTCAGCCATCGTTGCTTTGACCTGCTCCGCTGTGGATTGCTGGAGCGCAAAACGCGCGCCCAAAATCACGCCGGACAATTCACCGCGCTTTAATGCTGAGCTGCGGTAGGTGTATGCCATTTCGGGGTTGGTAACGTTCACGATACCTTGATCAGGATGCAAGATTTCTGCCATCAACAGAGAGCCGGCCACATCGCCGCCGTGCGCCCCGGCATTACCATATACCGCTCCGCCGACCGTGCCAGGGATAGAAACCGCCCATTCCAGGCCTGAAAGGCCACGCAGGGCAATCTGTCGGGCGATGGCGCCTAAATTAGCACCCGATTCGGCCCAAACAGTCGGCGCGGCATGGGCATCCACACGCACCAGATGAGCATGATTCAAAATCACCAGCCCGCGCACGCCCTGGTCGCTGACCAGAACATTGGCTCCGCTGCCCAGCAGGAAGAACGGGATCTGGTTACCCCAGCATTGTTTTACAGCTTCAGCCAGTTCAGCAGCATCATTGACGACCAGCATGGCATCCGCCGTACCGCCCACTCGGGCCGCGGTGTATTTGCCTAACGGGACATGCTCTTGCAGCTTTTCGCCGAAGAGTTCCGTTAATTTTGCTGAGTACATCGATGCATTCATTCTGTCTGCCTAAAGCGATTTGATAACTTCGATTAATCGGTACAAGACTTCGCCCTGATTAGGGACGGCCGGAATGTTGATTTGCCGTGCAGGATTTCCGGCGCTCATGGCACTGGCACCTTCTTTGCCGGCTGCTGACGGCATTGCCTTTGCGATGGTAGCGTTGCCATCTTGGGCTTTTACTTTTCTTTCAGTCATGCGCTTGCTCCTTTTTGCGCATCTCCGCCAGAACGGCCGCGCTGATCTGGTCAGCGTCACCGGCAGAGAGCACGATCAAAACATCTCCAGGGACAAGGTGTGCGTTGAGTAGAGCAATGGCATCCCGAAAGGTTGGGCAAAAATTCGCCGCTGGCTGCTGAATTTTTTCAACCACCTGTGCGGCAGAGAAATCCGGATCACTCTCGCGCGCTGCGTACACTTCGGTAACCAATACATGGTCAGCCGCGGTGAAGGATTGCACGAACTCGTTCATCAACGCTTGAATTCGCGAGAAGGTATGCGGCTGCCATACAGCCCAAATGCGGCGATCCGGGTAGCGCGTGCGCGCTGCTTCAAGGGTAGCTTTGATTTCCGTGGGATGGTGTCCGTAATCATCAATCACCGTGACGCCATTCGCCTCACCAAGGATGTCAAATCGGCGTCCGGCGCCCAGGTACTGGCCAAGCGCTTGCGCCGCTGCAATTACCGGCAAGCCTAATAAATCAATTACTGCCAGCACAGCCAGGCTGTTAAGCACGTTATGCCCGCCGGGTACTTGCAGTTCCACAAGCGCAGCAGCCGTGGCGGTCTGACCGATGAAGAAATCGTAGGCGTAACCGCCTCTTCCCTCAGCCGCAGTAATCACCGCACGGTAATCCGCTGTATCCGCCATTCCGTAGGTTTTGCGAAGCACACCCTGCGGAACCGGCAGTGACATCGCCGCGGCATCAGCCTGGTGGGCAATCAGCAGCCCGCCTTCCGGCAAGGTGGCTACAAACTCAGTGAATGCCTGCTGGTATTCGGCAAGCGTAGGGTAGCAATCCGGATGATCATGCTCAACGATGGTCAGAACCGCCATCTGCGGTTTCAACCCCAGGAACATGCGATCGTATTCATCCGCTTCAATGACAAAATACTTACCCTGGCCTGCGTGAGCGTTGCCGTGCAGGTTCTTCGCAACACCGCCCAGAATATAGCTGGGGTCCTGATCAAGCGCATAAAGACACCAGGCCAGCATGGCGGACGTGGTGGTTTTTCCGTGTGTCCCGGCCACTGCAATGCCATACAAATCGCTCATCAGTTGTCCGAGAAATTCCTGCCGGCGCAGCACTGGAATTCCCGCGGCAAGCGCTGCCTGCACTTCGGGATTATCAGCATGTACAGCCGATGAGCGTACAACCAGATCGGCCCCGGTGATATTTTCCGCTTTGTGTCCAATGAAAACGGAAATGCCGGCCTGCTGCAGCCCCGCCGCCAGCGGGGAGAGCATCCGGTCTGAACCTGAGACAATATAACCCCGCTCCTTGAGCAGCAAGGCAATTGCCGAGAGGCCCGTACCACCGATTCCGATCAAATGAATGTGCTGCATCAGATAAACACCACCATGACAAATACAAAAGCTACTGCCACCGCGAAATAAATTGCCGGGGTGGTCAGAAAATGCGGTGGCATCATCGCCAAAAGGCGAATGGCCGCGTCACCCATTGCCGTGTTTCCATCCGGCGGGGAGATGATTGCAAAGGGGTAATTGGCTTGAGCCATGTAGAACCAAATCGTTCCCCATACCAAGTAACCATTGATTGCGCCGATGAAAAAGCCAAGCAGAATATCTTGCAATCGTTCACGGGCAAACCGGCCCGTCTGGGCAATCTTCGGCAGGTTCGGAGTCTGGTAACCAAAGAAAACCAGACCGAGAATGATGATGATGCGCAGCCAGAACAGGGCGGCCGGTGAGCTTTGCGGAAGCGTGTCGCGAATAAAGGGAACAAAGATTTCCAGCACGGAAATGATGAAGATGCCTAAAATTACCGCGAAGGCCACCAGAATTTCACGCGCCCAGCCGCGCATTCCGCCGATCAGCGCAAAGAGGATTACGAATATCCAGAAGACAACATTGATGCTTACCATGTGGTCATCCTCCTGTTGGGATTGGCGTGGGCCAATTCACGCAGCATCGTAGCAATCGATTCAGCCGCTTGCGGACGGGCCAGTGACTGCATGGCCTGGCTCATCTGGGCCAGTTCTTCCGGTCTGGCAAAACAATCCAAAATTTCAGCGGTCAGCCGATCGGCCAGCTCACGGTCTTCAAGTACACGCGCCGCCTGATGCTGAACCAGGTAATCCGCATTGACGCGCTGGTAGCGCCAGGCATATGGATAAGGAACCAAAATCGCCGGAAGGCCGAAATAAGGCAGTTCACCCAAGGTGGAGGCCCCTGCCCGGCAGACGGCCAGATCCGCGCTGGCGAAAGCCGCGCCCATTTCTTCGTGCAGATAAGGATAGGGGTGATATTGAGCCGCTAAATCCGCGGGAAGCCGGTCGGCCGCCGCTTTGACCTCATCCCAATCCAGGGTTCCGGTCAGGTGTACGATTTGAACTTGCTTCAGCAGCGTTTCCAGGCCGGCCAGGAGCGCACGGTTTATTGAGCGCGCGCCTTTGCTACCGCCATAGACCATCAATACCGGGCGATCATCGCGCAGACCCAGAGCCTGGCGGCCCTTTTCTGGCGTCCAGTTCATCAGCTCGGGACGAATGGGATACCCGGTTTCGACAACTGGCTTGTTTGGGTTGAAATAGGCCCGTGAATCCGGGGCGGTAACAGCAATCTGGTCCGCAAAGCGCGCCAGGGTTTTCAACGCCAGCCCAGGTTCAATATCAGGCACGTATAACAGGCTGTTGCGCGGAATGGCCATTACCGCCAGCGGCACTGCCACATATCCGCCGGTAAACAAAACCACATCCGGGCGGAATTCCCGCAGAATCCGGCGAGAAGCCATTGTTCCGCGAGCCAGGCGCATCAGGTTACCTGGCAAGGCGCGTAAACCTACACCGTGCACCCCCGCAGCGGGGATGCCGGTATAAGGGATGTGCTGGCGGGTCACCAATTCTTCTTCCATGCCGCCCTCACCTCCAACCCATAAAATCGGGTCTGCTTCACGACCTAATGCCTGAAGAACGGTGAGCGCGGGATACACGCCGCCCCCCGTCCCCCCGGCGCAGATTAACAACCGCACCGAATGACCTGCCTTCCTGTTGTGCCGTTTCACGGTTCGAAACTCGCGATACGGAGAAAATCAGACCGATCGCCACCAAAGTCATGATTAAACTGGTTCCGCCAGCGCTCATCAATGGCAGTGAATTGCCGCTGACCGGGATGATCGTGACGACCGTTCCCATATTCAAAAACGCTTCAAAAGTAATCCATAAAGTTAACCCGGCTGCCAGCAGGCGTCCGGTCATATCGCTGGCGTGCGCCGCAATGCGCAGTCCACGCCACATAATTACCAGGTAAGCCAGAATGACAGCCACCGCGCCGACCAGACCGGTTTCCTCAATCACGACGCCAAAAATGGTATCGGCATGCGAAACCGGCAAAACAAACTTAACCGTACCCTGCCCAATACCCACGCCAAAAATTCCGCCGCGCACAATCGCCTCCACCGAACGCTGAATCTGATCCGAGGAGGTCGAAGGGTCCTGCAAACCCGCCAGGTACTGGTGAATACGAACCTGTCCGGTGGTGGACAGAGCCACCATAATGCCGCCCAAAATGCCAACCGCCAGAAGAATGGTGACAATTTGACGAAAATCCGCGCCGGCCATGAAAAAGAGCAGACCGCCCAGGATCAAAATTGTCAGCGTCGCCGAAAGGTCCGGCTGGAGCATGATCAGGCCCGCGGTAACACCCAGAATGGTCACCATCGGGACGATACCCAGAGAAAGGCTGTTGATTACCGCGCGTTTCGAAGAAAGCCAGAAGGACATGTAAATAACGATGGCCATTTTCGCCACTTCGGATGGCGTAATCGAACCGTTGAACAGGGTCCGGCGGGCATTGTACAGGTCCACACCGACAAAAAGCACCACCACCAGCAAAATCAGCGTGACGGCCATCATCACGACCACCAGTTTCTTCCAGCGGCGATAATCGAAATACATAAAGAAAGCCGCGACAGGCAGGCTCAACACCAGCCAACGGACCTGATTAAGGAAATAATAGCCAATTGGCTTATCGAATTTGATGGATTGCTGCCAGGAAGCCGAATACACCATCAAGAGGCCGAAGCCCAGCAAGAAGGCTACCGCCAGCAGCATCGGCACATCAATACCCAGGCGCAGCGGACGCGGCGTCGCCTTTTCCGCTGCTACATACCGTGAATTTACGCCAGTTTGTTCACCCATGTGCGGTAAGCCTCTCCCCTTTCCTCAAAATCTGCAAACTCATCAAAACTTGTTCCGCCCGGTGAGAGCAAAACCACATCACCGGATTGCGCCACCCTGGCGGCTTCAGCAACAGCTTCTTCCAGGGTTGCACAGCGCGTCTGTGTATAAGGACGTCCGCCGGCAGCCGGCGCGCCGAAGACCTTTTCGATCATTTCGGCAGATTCGCCAAACAGGATGACATGATCAACGCGCTGATGCACGACCGCCGCCAGCGTATCCCAGGGCAGCTTCTTATCGCGGCCGCCTAACAAAAGCACAAGCGGCTCATTGAAAGCGTGCACTCCGGCAATCGTGCGCTCCGGAGCCGTGGCGATTGAGTCGTTGTACCAACGGACCCCGCGCCACTCGCGCACCAATTCCAACCGGTGCGCGACGCCTTGAAAACCGAGAACGCCAGCGCGCACTGCATCACGCGAGAGCCCCGCTGAAAATGCAAGCGCGGCGGCCGCCAAAACACTGACGACATTATGCTGGCCGCGAAGTTGAATTTCTTTTTGATCTAGAAATTGCACAGGTTCCTTTCCGGACTGCCAGAACAACTGCCCATTTTCGGCATACGTGCCGGTAAATTCTTCGTTAGGGCGCTGCAGACCAAAACTAACCAAAGAACCATGCAAATTTCTTGCCAATCCCCAAGACCCGCCATCCTCGCGGTTCAGTACAGCGATATCGCCGGTATGCTGAAAATCAAGGATGCGCGCTTTTGCCGCGGTGTATGCTTCCATTGTGCCGTGGCGGTCCAGATGGTTGGGAGTGATATTGAGAACCGCCGCGATATGCGGTGAATGTGTAACCTGTTCCAACTGAAAACTAGAAAGCTCCAAAATCACCAGGTCGTCTGGCTGAATCTCATCCAGATATTCCACCAGGGGCAGGCCAATATTTCCGCCAACCCAGGCACGGCGCGGAGCCTGCACACCAGCCTGCGCCATTCGTCCGACCAGGGTGGTTGTGGTGGTCTTGCCCGCTGAACCGGTAATGCCGATTACCGGGCATTTGACCGCACTCAGAAAGATCTCGGTATCATTAGAAATCGGCAGCCCGCGGCGAGCAGCTTCAGCCACCAGCGGCATCGTCAGCGGAACACCGCCCGAAAGGCAAACCAGATCCACCCGGTCAAGCAATTCCAATGGATGACTGCCGCAGACCCACTCGACCGGCAGGCCGGCCAGACTTTCCCGGGCAGCAGCCAGTTCGGCTGTGCTGCGCCGGTCATTCAAGATCACCTGCGCGCCGCGGCCAGACAGGTAACGCGTCAAAGCCAGCCCTTGCCGGGCTGCGCCAATGATTAATACACGCGTTTTCATCCAGTCCATGCTTACACCATCGCCAAAGCTATACCGAACATTGCAAACAGCAGACCGACCAGCCAAAAGCGCTGGACGACCTGTGTCTCAGACCAGCCGCCCAATTCAAAATGATAATGAATAGGGGCCATGCGGAAAAAGCGTTTGCCTTTTGTCGCACGGAAATAAACAATTTGAATCACGTCGCTAAACGCTTCGCTCACCGGAATTATGGCGATAATCGGCAGCAGCAGCCATTGCCCAGTCATCAAAGCTACCACGCCCAGCGTAGCGCCTAAGGCCAGCGAACCGGTATCACCCATAAATAACTGCGCCGGATGGACGTTAAACCACAAAAAGCCGAACAGTGCGCCGACCAGGGTGAAACAGAAACGGCCGATGAAAACCTGGCCCTGCAAGAGTGCAATTACGCCATATGCGGCAAAGGCGGTCGCTGATATCAACCCGGCCAGGCCATCCAGACCGTCGGTAAAATTGACCGCGTTCGACATGCCAACGATGATGAACGCCGCCACCGGAATATATAAGTTACCCAATGAAATCGGGTCGTCCCAGCCCGGCCAGAACATTTCCGGGACGCCAAGCATGTACTTGAGCACAAAGGCAATTCCGACCGCCAGAACAACCTGGAACAGGAACTTCGTCCGGGCGCGCATGCCAATACCGCGCCGCGGTCCGCGAACGCCTTCCCAGTCGTCCACTGCGCCAAGCAAACCGTAAGTCAACAGAACCAGCAGCGGCAGCAGGACGGAACGGCCGAGAACGGTCACCCCCAGCAAAGAGGCCGCGTTCATCAGGATCGTAATCAAGGCCACCGGCAAAATGATCATGACGCCGCCCATTGTGGGTGTGCCCATTTTGGTAAAATGACGATCTGGCTCTTCTACCCGGATGATCTTTCCGATACGA
The DNA here is from genome assembly GCA_036822575.1 of Bellilinea sp. GTDB lineage: Bacteria > Chloroflexota > Anaerolineae > Anaerolineales > Anaerolineaceae > Bellilinea. The sequence continues at coordinate 37,532 of DAISHK010000008.1, forward strand.
AAATGGCGCAGCACGCGCAGAAGCGGCGTGCCCCAAATGATCGCCAGCATAAAGCTCAGCCCAGAGAGCGCCATAGCCAGGGATGCGTCTTTCATTCGCTTACCTCCAATGCCGTCACGATGCGATCCATCCGCAGACCGTGAGAACCTTTAATTAACGCCACATCCCCCGGCAGGAGTAGGTCGCGCAATATTTCAATGGCTTGCGGCACATCCGCGGCTTCAATGACCTTCCACGCTGACATACCGTTATCTCGTGCGGCCGCGCTGATCAGTTTGCCCAATTCGCCGACGGTCACTAACCGGTCAGCTACTTTGGCGGCGCGCGCGCCCACCAGGGCATGCCCCTGCTGTTCGTATTGACCTAACTCAAGCATATCGCCCAGTACTGCGATCTTGCGTCCGTCCATCTCTTCCAGCAGGTTCAGCGCCGCCAGCGTCGATTCAGGCGAAGCGTTGTAGGAATCATCCAGGATGAGCGCGCCATTTTCTGTACTGACGGCCACCAGGCGCAGCTGCGAACGGCTGTGCTGAAGCCCATTGACCATTTCAGCCCAGGTCAGCCCTTCTACCAAACCGACCGCGACGGCGCGCAGCACTGTGTGCACCGAATGACGTCCAATCATAGGGACGTGCACCTGCAGCGATTCATTGCGGAAATGAATGCGGAAGCGAATTCCCTTCAGACCAAGACCTTCGATATCATCCGCCCATAAATCAGCCCGCGGATCCAGACCATAGGTAAAAACCTGCGCTCGGGTCACATCCGCCATGCCGCGTACCCAGGGATCATCGTCATTCAAAATTGCCACACCTTCCGGAGCCGGCGGCAAAGACTGCACCAGTTCGGATTTGCCGCGCGCGATCACTTCCTGCGACCCGGCCCGTTCAGCGTGCACCGTGCCTACATTGGTCACCACCCCGACTTGCGGTTTGGCCAGATCGCATAAAAAGGCGATTTCACCCGGTACGAAAAAGCCCATTTCCAGAACCGCAACCTGATGCCCGGCGCTGAGGCGCAGCAAGGTGAGCGGCAAACCGATCTCATTATTCAGGTTGCCGACGTTTTTCAACACGCGATACCGCTGACCGAGCACTTCAGCAATCAGCTCTTTTGTGGTTGATTTTCCCACTGAGCCGGTTACGCCGATCACACGCAAATTGTGCTTCGCGCGCCAGAACTTGGCCACGGTCTGCAAGGCTTTGAGGGTATCATCCACCAGCAGACAGAACGGTCCGCGCGGCAGCGCCAGGTTGGCCGGCAGCGCGGATGAGCGGATATCCACCACCGCATAATCAGCGCCGGCAGGCAAATGATCAATCAGCGCCAGCTGCGCGCCGCGTTCAAACGCCTGGCCGATATAATCATGCCCGTCAGTCCGTTCACCGCGCAACGCCACGAACAGCCCCGCCGGAATAACCAGGCGAGAATCAATAGCGGCCTCACTGATAAACAGTGTGGCCTGTTCAGGGCGTACGCCGGTCAGCGCTTCAAGGACATCAGCCAGGGTCAGCACACAATCACCATTTCCTAGTTAGAGGCTTGCAAACGAACCGAATCTGGCGGAATTTGCAAATCGACCACCAGTTGCTTGACCACTTCGGCAAAAACCGGAGCAGCCACTTCAGAACCCCAGATTGAACTTTGTGGTTTTTCAATCCAGATATAAACGATAAATTGAGGGTCATCCACTGGTCCCCAACCAACGAACGAAGTATTGGTGAGACCAGTTTCATACCCTGTATCGGTGGGAATTTCACCGGTGCCGGTTTTTCCGGCCACCCGGTAACCCTCTACCAATGCGGAAGAAGCTTCATCTTCCAGTGAGTTGGCCAGCATATTGGTCAGCGTCTGGGCGGTCTCTAACTTGATTACCCGGCGAATCTGGCGCGGCTCGATATTGTATTGCACGCCGTCTTTGATGTAGGCGCGCACCAGATGCGGAACCATCATCTTGCCGTTGTTCGCCACCGCATTAATGGCCGTAATCATCTCGATTGGAGTGGCGGCAACACCCTGCCCAAACGAATTGGTTCCCAAATTGATCGGGTACCAGTTTGGGTCGCCAGGTTTAGCCAAAGGATAAACTTGTTCGCCGGATAGGTCAACGCCGGTATACTTTCCAATTCCGAAAGCATCGATATATTGGTAGAACGTAGTGGTGCCCATCTGGTCAGCCACCCAGGCCAGACAGACGTTCAGCGAGTGCTGCATACAGCCGGTCATATCCTGAACGCCCCAAGCGCCGCGGTCCCAGTTATAAATGGGAATGCCCCATTTGGCATAGACGCCGGTATCGGTGAAGGTCGTTTCCGGCGTTACGGCTCCGGAATCCAGAGCTGCCGCCATGGTCAACACTTTGAAAACTGAACCCGGCTCATAGACCTGGCTAATAGCCCGGTCAAACTCGGTTGCCGAAGTAAAAATCTCGCCGAAATTCCAGTACTCGTTCGGGTTGAATTCGGGGGTAGTCGCCATCGCCAGGATTTCCCCAGTTTCAGGCTGCATCACAATGATGGTGGCCGATTCCGCGTCATTATCCGCGACGGCTTTCTTGGCAATTTCTTGCATGGACGCCTGAATTTCACGGTCAATCGTTAAAATCAGGCTCGCGCCCGGGGCCACATCTGGAATATCTTGAATTTCCGAAGGATTCATCGGAATAAAGATTTTCTCGGCGGTTCCGGAGAGAAGACTGTTGTATTGCTCCTCCAAACCGAAAACGCCCTCACTATCCTGGCGGTCGTACCATTTAAAGTAACCGAGGATATTCGCAGCCAGATCGTTTTCCGGGTAGCGCCGAATCAGGTGCGGACTCCAGTGAACGCCATAAAGGGTTGGCGCAAGACCTTTCTTAGGCTTTTCCGCATCGCCGTATTCGGTAACTTTCTGCTCTAATTGGGCAATTTTGTCTGGAGAAACGAAGTTCTGAACCACCTCGTAATGGGTATTTCCCACAGTTTCAAAGGATTTGGCTTTATCCAAGATTTCGTTGTAATTCACCCCTAAGATTTCAGAGAGGTCCTGAGCAACGGTTTCCGGATTGCCCTGGTTGTAGATCTCGACGGGATCGAAACCAACTTCATAAACCTCTTCGTTGCCCGCCAGCAGATTTCCCCAGCGGTCATAGATATAACCGCGTTCCGGCTCAATCACGCGGACATTGTTTGAGTTATAAGTCTCTTCCAGGTTCTCGCTGAGCGTCAGCATTACATCCGTATTTTGAATGCGCACGATCATTCCGGCGATCATAACCGCCAGAAGCACGAAGGCTCCGCCCACAAGCTTGATTCTGATTTCACCGCTAAAAATGTTCATGGCTGCAACTCCGAAACATCCATCAACCGAAACGCGCCCTGATAAAACCACTCCCACAAAGACTGCTTATAAGCCTGTTTGATTAACGATTGCGAGTCGCTGGTCGTGGTTGGCGGCGGCGCGAGGAAAACCGGCGCACGTCCGGTATATCCAGGCACAGCAAGGTAAATGAGATCTTCTTGTTGCGCGTGGCGAAAACCGAGCTTTTCAGCGCGGACTTCCATCACCACGGCAGAGTTTGCGTAAGCCAATTGGGTGCGCAGATCCGCTATACGGATATTTAGCTCTTCCCGTTGAATTTCCAGGCTGTGAATGTTTGCACCGGCGGCTGTTGCTTGTGCGCTGACATAGAGGTAGATACCGGAAGCTCCAATTGCCACAACCAGGACCAACAGGAAAACGCCAATCCACTGGAGCTGTACGCGCCAGGGAGCTTGACGATATGCCTGAATAATTTTTTGGTTCATTGGTCGATTGATTCCTTTTGGCAAAACATAGGGTCTTACGGTTTTTCATGCACAATCTGTGCCAGCTAAAGCAGTTTTTCCGCCACCCGCAGACGAGCGCTGCGCGCTCGCGAATTACGTTCAACTTCCTCCGCTCCGGGTTCAATCGGGTGACGGGTGATCTCGGTAATACTCGCCTTGTGCCCGCAGGTGCAAACCGGCTGATCGGGCGGGCAGATGCAATCGCGGCTTTCTCTGCGGAAAGTTTGCTTTACAATGCGGTCTTCCATCGAATGGAAAGAAATCACCGCCAACCTGCCGCCAGGAGCCAGAGCCTGGATTGCCCGCGGGAGCACTGCCTCAATGCCTTGCAGCTCCTCATTGACGGCGATGCGCAGCGCCTGGAAGGTCCGCGTAGCCGGGTGGATGCGATCACGATGGCTGCCAATCGCCTTTTGAATAACGCTGGCCAACTGCAACGTCGTTTCCAATGGCCGGGCCGCTACAATCGCAGCCGCGATCCGGCGCGAATAACGCTCTTCGCCAAACCGCCAGATCAAATCCGCCAGTTCTTTTTCTGGAGCGTGGTTGACCAGGTCAGCGGCGCTCAACGATTGCTGCGGGTCGAAGCGCATATCCAGCGGGCCTTCATTCAAGAAGGAAAAACCGCGCTGCGGCGTGTCGATCTGCATCGAAGATACCCCCAGGTCGAACACGATTCCATCCACAGCAGACCAGTTCAAGTTCTTCATTTGCTCCAGCAGATGGAGGTACGAGTCGTTCACCAGGTGGGCGCGCTCGCCATATAAAGACAAACGCTGACTTGCAATCGCCAGCGCCTGCGGATCACGATCCAGCCCGAGGAGTTCCCCATCCGGCGAACTCTGTTCGAGTATCCCGCTGGCATGACCGCCAGCGCCGAGGGTCGCATCAATATAACGGCCCGAAGGACGCGGATTTATTGCGAGTATAATTTCTTGGTAAAGTACAGGCAGGTGTGGGTAAGAGGAAGTGGTCATTGGACTGGGCTTTACAGCGGAATATTGAAATTCGCATAGCGTTTGCTGATGGAGTCTGGATTCTGATTCTCGGTTTTTTCCTTCTTCCATTCTTCAGGCGTCCAAATTTCAAAATACTCACCCGCTCCAATGACAACGGCGTTCGCCGTCAAACCAATTTCCTCACGCAGCCATAACGGGATTAGAATCCGTCCGGCTTTATCCAGCTCGACTGGTTCGGCGTTCGCGTACACATGCCGTTTCAAAGAGCGTGCTTCCGAATCCGTCAAACTGGTATCGCTGATGCGTGTGGACAATTTCTGGAAGGCGGTATCAGGAAGAACGATCAGGTTCTTGTCGAATCCGAGCGTGACAAAAGCGCCATCCGCCAGTTCTTCGCGGTAACGCGAAGGAATGGTCATGCGGCCCTTCTCATCGATTGTGTGCTCGTAACGGCTAAAGAACATTAGTTCTACCTCTGCTATAATAGCGAAACGCCGGAATCACCCGGCGTTCCTACCACTTTCTCCCACTTTTCACCACTTTCCTCCACATTATAGCGGATTTCAGGCCCTATATGCAAGCTTTTTGCCCTTCAAAAACGATAGTATTTTGGGATTCTAATAAATATCCAAAACACCGTTGAAATATCGGCTGCGAGCCGAAAACCAATTCACGCAAGCGTTCATTCAAGCGTATAATCACAGGTGCGTTTTTTACGTTCCCCTAGAAAATATCATCAATGAAAGGTGAAAAAAATCCGTGTCAACTCCATCAGACTGTTATCGCGCGCTGTTTGTCGGCGTCGATGAAAATGTGCCGTTACTGAACGGCTCATCCGTGCCTTACGTCAATCTTGATAATGGCGCTTCAACACCCGCATTGAAACACGTCCAAAATACCGTCAATGAATTTTTACGCTATTATTCCAGCGTTCATCGCGGCACGGGCTTCAAGAGTCAGTTAGCCACTCACGCATACGAAACAGCGCGCAAACAGTTAATGGCATTCGTCGGCGCTACGCCTGGCGAGCACGTCTGCATTTTCGGCAAGAACACCACCGAAGCCATCAATAAGCTGGCACATCGCTACCCATTCAGCACTGAGCGGAATGTGGTCCTGGTCAGCACCATGGAACATCACTCAAACGACCTGCCCTGGCGCAGCGCAGCTGAGGTGGTGCATATTGGCCTGACGCCAGACGGCCGGCTGGATGAAGCGGATTTTGATCGCAAATTATCGCAATATAATGGAAGAGTTGCACTGGTCGCGATAAGCGGCGCCAGTAATGTCACCGGATTTATCAATCCGGTTCATCGCCTGGCCGAAAAGGCCCATGCCGCCGGCGCAGAAATGATGGTCGATTGCGCCCAGCTCGCTCCGCACCGGACAGTGAACATGGGCGCACCGGACGACCCTCAGCGCATTGACTACATTTCAATTTCAGCGCATAAAATGTACGCGCCCTTCGGCAGCGGCGCATTGATCGGTCGCCGGGCGATTTTCGAGAGCGGTGACCCCGACCTGCGCGGCGGCGGACAGGTGGAAATTGTCACCCTGGACCAGGTGGAATGGTCGGCGCCTCCAGATCGCGAGGAAGCCGGCAGTCCGAACACCGTCGGCGCGGTTGCTATGGCCGCCGCCGCGGCGCAGTTAAGCGCTATTGGCATGGACAAGGTCGCCGCCCACGAGGCAGAATTGACTGCCTACGCCCTTGAAAAGCTGGCTTCCGTGCCCGGGCTGCATATTTATGGCGATACCGATCCTGCCCATGCGCCCGACCGGCTGGGCGTCATCCCGGTAAATCTGCAAGGCGTTTCGCATTTTCTGGCTGCGGCTGTGCTCGGCCACGAATTCGGCGTCGGCGTCCGCAATGGCTGTTTTTGCGCTCACCCCTATTTGCTGCAATTGATGGGCATTACCGGCGAACACGCTCAAAACGTGCGCAGTTTAATTATGGCCAATGACCGCCGCAGCGTCCCTGGCATGGTGCGGATTTCTTTCGGGCTTTACAACACCTTTGAAGACGTTGACCGTGTGGCTGCCGCGCTGAAAGCCGTCGCTGCCGGCAAGTATGAAGGCAAGTATGTTCAGGACCAGGCCAGCGGCGAATATCACCCCCAAAACTGGTCGCCGGATTATGATAAATATTTTAATATAGCAGTGCCGGATACGGTAAAATAATCATAGGACGGATTTCGCCAGTTTTTACGCCGAATTCCGGCGACCACAAACTGCCCAATGGGAAGGATATTACGATGACAGTCCTGAAACTCTATGACACTTATACTCGCTCCATGGTTGATTTTCAGCCATTAAAGCCCCCAGCGGTTGGGTTGTATACCTGTGGTCCGACAGTCTATAACTTTGCTCATATCGGCAATTTACGCACGTACATCTTCGAGGATATTTTACGCCGCACGTTAACCTTTAATGGCTACAGTGTCAATCACGTAATGAATATCACGGATGTCGGCCACCTGACCTCGGATGCGGATACCGGCGAAGACAAAATGGAAGCCGGTTCACGCCGCACAGGCATGACCGCCTGGGAAATCGCAGAATTCTACACGGAAGAGTTCAAAAAAGACCTCCAGCGTCTGCATATCGACGAGCCGACCACCTGGTGCCGGGCGACCGATCATATTCAAGAGCAAATCAACCTGATCCGCTGCATTGAGGGCAATGGCTACACCTATGAAACATCCGATGGCATTTACTTTGACACCTCAAAGCTGAACGATTACGGCTACCTCGGCCGTCTGGACATTGAGGGCCTGCAGGCCGGCCTGCGCGTGGATATGGGAGAAAAGCGCAATCCGACCGATTTTGCGCTTTGGAAGTTCAGCCCCAAAAACCAGCAGCGCCAGATGGAATGGGATAGTCCCTGGGGTGTCGGCTTTCCAGGCTGGCATATCGAATGTTCCGCCATGTCCGCCAAATACCTGGGCCCCTTCTTTGATATTCACTGCGGCGGGGAGGATCATATCAATGTTCACCACACCAATGAAATAGCGCAAACAGAAGCCTGCTACGGAACCCGCCTGGCCAATATCTGGATGCATGCCTATTTCCTGCAGATCGATGAAAACCAAAAAATGTCAAAATCCAGCGGAGAGTTCTTGCGCCTGCAAACGCTGATCGATAAGGGTTACGACCCGCTATCCTACCGCTTCTTCTGCCTGAGCGCGATCTACCGCCAAAAGCTGAACTTCACCTGGGAAAGCCTGGACGGCGCTCAGAAATCGCTCGACCGCCTGCGCAATATGGTCTATGAATGGGGACCGGCCGGGGAAGTAAACGCAGCGTACGTTGAAAAATTCCGCGAGTGCGTCAATGACGACCTGAATATGCCGCGCGCTGTCGCAACAGCCTGGGAAGTCGCCCGTTCTGATATGGACCCGTCCGTGAAAAAAGCCACCCTGCTGGTGTTCGATCAGGTCTTGGGGCTGGGATTGGCCGATTGGGCGCCCAAGGAAGAAGACATTCCGGCTGAAATCCTGGCATTCGTTGAACAGCGTCAACTGGCGCGGAAAGAAAAACGCTGGCAAGACGCTGATTCTTACCGCAACCAGGTCAATGCCGCCGGGTATGAAATTATGGATACCCCGGAAGGCCCTAAGGTCAAGAAAAAAGGCTGATACCCGCAAAGTACTCACCCAAAGCCCCCTGGCAATTGTCAGGGGGCTTTTTTCTGGGCCAATTTATTCATCTCTGGTTTACGATGTACGAACAAGAAATATCTCTTACAATTAATTAAGTTGCCTGTCTTCACTTTCTAGTAACTGATCCATTTAAAAATTTCCGTTTTTACAAACAAAATATCCTGGCATCAAAAAACGAATAGCCCCGAATAGTTATTCAACGAAATTTCAGAGGGAGGCATTGATGAAACGCGCATGGTTCCTTGTTCCCATACTGATGATTGTTCTGGCTGCCTGCGGGCAGCCGGCGGTTCAACCCACACCATCCGCCGGTGCTCTGGCAACCCTGGTCCAGCAAGGCGTTGAACAAACATTGACAGCCGCCAGCCCGACTGCCGCGCCGACCAGCACCATAACAGCAGAGCCGACTGCCACGCAGCCGCCCACGCCAACCGCAATCCCTATCAAACGAATCGCGCTTCTTTCCAGCGAAACCGAAAACATGTATTTATATACAATCGGTTCAGATGGCTCGAATATGCAGCGCGTCAGCAACAATTCGAATGTTGAAGGCACCTATGATTACTCGCCGGATGAACAATGGATCGCTTACGAGACCTACTTGGAAGCGGATGGAAATTCTGAAATTTATGTGATGAAATCAGACGGCAGTGACGCCAGGAAACTGGTGGTTCACGCTCAAAACGATTTTCGGCCGGTCTGGTCGCCGGACGGCAGCCGAATTTTATTCCATTCTGATCTGGGCGAACGCACCCGTGAAGTCTTTCTCGTCAACGCGGATGGCAGCGGGCTGATTAACCTATCCAATAATGGAAAATTGAATATGGATGCACGCTGGTCTCCAGATGGTTCGCGTATCAGCTATGAATCTGCCTACCTTTCCTCGGATGAAGACATCGCGAACCTGGATATTCAAAGCAGCAGCGTAATCCTTGTGCAAGATGTTCAAAGCGGAGCCGTGATCACATTGCCGACGCCGGATGGAATGGATACTGTTTCCAGTGCTCAATGGTCTCCGGATGGAACGAAAATAGCCTTCAACTGCGGCGGGGAGATTGCAGTATCTGCGGAAGACAGCGATTATTCAAGGTTACAGGGCATATGCGTCGCCGCCGCTGATGGGTCCAGCGTCGAACTGCTGTATTCCGCCAAGACCAGCGTGAAAACCGGCAAGCCCAACTTCAAACCGGATCCGGCCTGGTCGCCGGATGGCAGCCAGATCGCTTTTATTGACTTATTGCCCGACGGCGTAACCAGTGAAATTTTCCGCATGCAGGCGGATGGGTCGCAAATCGAACAGATTACCCAAAGCGCAACAGATTTAAAGACAGATCCAGCCTGGTCGAAAGATGGCCTGATGCTGAATTTTTTAACTCAAAATGGTTCGATATTAAACCGGGTCTTCGTCGTGTACACCGTCAATTTGGACGGCAGCCATCTGACAGAATTGTTCAGGCGGGTCCGCTACACCCCCATGCCCGAATGGCTTGATTAAGGTCCAGCAACTCACAAAATTCCGTGAGTACGCAAAATGCCCTGACCACCTGCGTGTTTGGACAGACGGATGGTCAGGGCCATGTTCATATCTCAGAAATTCTTACTTTCGTTGAAAATCAACACTTAAATCAACAGAGTTTATCCAGATTCTATAGATTCTCTCAGGCTAATCTGGCTACGAATATTTTTACCGCCTCCAGAATAAAATCTGCCAGCGCCGGATCCAACGCATCGAAATTTTTCCGGAAGCGCGGGTCGTTGACATACAGTTCTGCCAATGGCACCAGGGCTTCATCCGGCGGCGTCCAGAAATTCTTCATATGTTCGCGCCACTGACGGACGGCTGCCTGTGCTTCCGGTGAATCTGGACCGGCGGTCATCGCTGCCAGGTAGGTTTCATAGACCTTTTGCCCACCCTTCAAGATTTTCTCCTTTTCTTCCTGGCGGTATGATTTCCACCTGCGCTGCGATTCGAGCACCGTATCGCGGTCATACAATTCAAGCGCCTGCCGGTTATATTCAGCTTCCTCTTCTGGAGTAAAACCGGCAAAGAATTTTTTCTCTTCCATTACTGCCGTTCCTTTCAAATGTTGAATCGTCTCTTCAACCGTCTGAGATATTTTCTCCAGGCGATTGATCCGCTGACGGAGCTCCGCTTTATGCCTTTCCAGGACCACAATCAGATCGTAATCTGGGGATGCAAAGATTTCCGCGATTTGTTCCAGGCCTAGGCCCAATTCGCGATAAACCAGAATTTGCTGCAAACGCAATAACGCCTGTTCGCCATAATAGCGGTAGCCGTTTGCTCCAATTTGGGTGGGTTTGAGCAAATCAATCTGATCATAATAATGCAGGGTACGGGGAGTCACACCTGCCATTCTGGAAAGTTGTTTCACTGTGAACATGCGATCAGTATAAACGATGACGTAACGTTAATGTCAAGCCTCAATTCAATAAGATATTACGATAATTTCTAGCAATGATATTGGAATTTTTTATCAATAATTGTTATTCTGCCGTTAACATTCCCTTCTAAAGCGCTTAACTTGCAAATGTTATCATGACGCAGATCAAAAAATATTTAGGAGAAGAATAAATAACATGCGTCGTGTTTTGTCCACCACTTTGTTCGTGCTTATTGCTCTCAGCATGGCTCTGTCCGCCTGCTCCCCGGCGGCTACCCCCACTGCTGAGCCCAACACCGCGCCGACTAGCGCTCCGGCTGAACCCACAGCAGCGGAACCCACCAGTGCCCCTGCGGCAACTGAACCGACTGCAACGAGTGAAGCCCCTGCGCAAACTGGCGTAGTTTTACCTGAAGTTGACCCATCAGCCGTCAGCGGCGATATCTATGCCGCCGGTTCCTCCACGGTCTATCCGGTCAGCGAGAAAATCAGCGAAATGTTCACCGATGAAGGCTTCACCGGCACGATCAAGCTCGACTCGATTGGCTCCGGCGCTGGCTTCGAACGCTTCTGCAAAACCGGTGAAACCGATGTCTCCAATGCCTCCCGCGCCATCAAGGACAGCGAAGTCGAGGCCTGCCAGGCCATCGGCCGCACCCCCATTGAGTTCCGCGTCGGCACCGATGCCCTCGCTATCGTCGTCAACAAGGACAACACCTGGCTGACCAACGTCACCACTGAAGAACTTGCCAAGATCTTCTCCAGTGACGCCACCAAATGGTCCGATGTCAACCCCGATTGGCCCGCTGAACCCATCAAACGCTATGCCCCCGGCACCGACTCTGGCACCTACGACTTCTTCGTTGAATTCGTGATGGACAAGGTCTATGGCGACGAAGGCGAACAGAAATTCCTCGACGCCCAGCACCAGGCTTCCGAAGACGACAATGTCCTCGTCCAGGGTGTCTCCGGCGATGAATACGCCATTGGTTTCTTCGGCTACGCTTACTACAACGAGAACGCCGATATCCTCAACATCCTCTCCGTGGATGGCGTTGCTCCCGATTACGACACCGCTGAATCTGGCGCTTATCCCCTCGCCCGCCCGCTGTTCATCTACTCGGATGCCAAGATCATGGCTGACAAACCTCAGGTTGCCGCCTACATCAACTACTACTTGACCAATGTCTCTGACATGATCGGTGAGGTCGGCTACTTCCCCGCTTCCGCTGACGCCATGAACGCCTCCAAACAGGCCTGGCTGGATGCATCAGCCCAATAACTCGTAATTCCTCCCGCCTGTCCTCCCTGGCACACAACTTCAACATACCCTGGCCAGGGAGCCGGGCAAAAGACACCCAGGGGAGCGTATGGTTGCCCCTCGCTCCCCTGGGTTGATTGCACCTTCTGTTCAATCTTGTGCTACCGCAAACCGCCTTTTCTCACCATTGAATAAAAACTGATTCTAATGCAAAAGACGATCTCAGAAAAAACGTTTCATCCACTCGCCAAAACAAATCATCAAGCTCCTGATCTGCATAAGAAATTGCGCCTGGGAGAAGGGGTTATTCATGCGATCTTGTTTATCTGCGGCGCAATCTCCATTTTAACCACGCTGGGCATTGTTTTTGAGCTAGGCAAAGAGGCCATGCTGTTCTTTGGCAACCCAGAGGTCTCGCTGATTGAGTTTCTCACGACCATCAAATGGCAGCCAAAGATCGGCCAATTTGGCGTGCTGCCATTGGTCACATCAACAATGATCACCAGTCTCATCGCGATCCTGGTAGCGCTGCCGTTAGGCATCGCCACAGCGGTATTTTTAAGCGAATATGCCTCTGCCAAAACCCGCAAAATTTTAAAGCCCATCCTGGAAGTCCTGGCCGGGGTGCCTACAGTCGTCTATGGGTATTTTGCCCTGACCTTCATGACGCCGCTCCTGCGATCTATTTTCGGAAACTCGACGGTAGAAATATACAATATGGCCTCAGCAGGATTGGTGATGGGAATCATGATCCTGCCATTGATCAGTTCAATGAGTGAAGATGCCCTCACGGCTGTACCACGCTCATTGCGTGAAGCAGCTTATGGCCTGGGCGCTACCCGCCTGGAAACCGCAGTTCAGGTGGTGGTCCCGGCAGCTCTCTCCGGTATCATTGCGGCCTTCATTTTAGGAGTGTCGCGCGCCGTCGGCGAAACGATGATCGTCGCCATTGCCGCCGGTTCAGGGCCGAACTTTACTTTCAACCCATTTGAAGCGGCTGAAACGATGACCGGTTATATCGCCCGCATTAGCGGCGGCGATCTGTCTTATGACACCCCCGACTACAACAGCATTTTCGCCATCGGACTGCTGCTCTTCCTGATTACACTGGCCTTGAATATCGCCAGCCGCAGTATTGCCCGCCGTTTCCGCGAGGTGTACGAATGAGCCAGAACGCCCCCATCCCAACCAACCCTCTGGCAGATACTCCTGAATTATCCCAGTACCTGCATCGCCGCAACCGGCGCGCCTCCGCAGCCAAAGCTTTATTTTTTCTGGCGACATCCATTGGCATTGTTATGCTGGCGATTCTTCTGGTTACAGTTGTCGATCAGGCTTTCGGGTTGGTCGCCATTGAAAATAAAGTTGACCCGGCCACTCTGGCTGACCGCCCGATCGCGGATTTATCGGTAGATGAACTTTCTGCAATTATCCGGGATAATCTTTCCAAGAATCGCGTAAAAACCATTGAACGCGCCGGCACATTAGAAACCCAGCCGCAAAGCGATTTGGTATTAATCATTGAAGAAGATATCGTCAAGCCCAAGGTAGTGAAAAGCTATTCATTAATCGACTCGCTTTTCCGCGCCAACGCCATTCGCGCCGAGGCAGCCGAAAATTACCCGGAAGCCAAAGTTGAGTTTCGCAACTGGCTTAACCGGCAGTTTCTCACCAATACCATGGCCAGCGATGCTGAGCTGGCCGGGGTTCGCTCGGCGTTGAAAGGCTCCTTGCTGCTGATTGCCATCACGGTTGCCTTCGCGTTTCCGATCGGCGTCGGCGCGGCTATCTATCTGGAAGAATATGCCCGCAACGATAATTGGATTAACCGCATCATCCAAACCAATATCGATAACCTGGCTGGAGTACCATCCATTGTTTATGGTATATTAGGGCTGGCAGTGTTTGTGCGCAGTCTTGAGCCAATTACCAGCGGGGCATTATTCGGGGTTACCGGCGGCAACGGCCGTACAATTCTTTCAGCCGGTTTAACCATGGGTCTGCTGGTTCTGCCAATTCTGATCATCAACGCGCAGGAAGCCATCCGCGCAGTACCGAACTCGCTGCGGCAAGCCAGTTTTGGTTTGGGCGCAACCCGTTGGCAGACGATCTGGTTTCATGTATTGCCGAATGCCCTGCCGGGGATATTAACCGGCACCATTCTAGCGATATCGCGAGCGATCGGTGAAACCGCCCCATTGATTGTTGTCGGCGCCAGCACCTTTATTACCAGTGATCCCAGCGGTCCGTTTTCCAACTTCACCGCTTTGCCGATCCAGATTTACAACTGGACGACCCGCCCGCAGGATACTTTCCGCAATATCGCTGCGGCTGCGATTTTGGTTCTTTTAGGTTCATTATTGACGCTTAACGCGATCGCAATTTTACTGAGAAATCGTTTCACGAAACGAGTTTAAGGCGCATGACAAACACCCCATCCAACCCTTATGCTATCGAAGCCAAAGATATCAGCATTTTTTACGGCGGATTCCGCGCGGTAAAAAATGTCTCCATGGCGATTGAACCCAACCACATTACCGCAATCATCGGACCCTCCGGATGCGGAAAGAGCACAGTATTGCGTTCTTTCAACCGCATGAACGATTTTGTGCCGAATGCGCGTGTTGAAGGTGAAATTCTTTACCACGACACCAATATTTACGACAGCGACGTGGACCCGGTTCAAATTCGCCGCTCCATCGGAATGGTTTTCCAGAAGCCCAATCCGTTTCCAAAAACCATTTACGAAAATATCGCCTGGGGCGCGAAAATCAACGGCTTCAAAGGCAGCAGCGATGACCTGGTTGAAGAAACCTTACGCCAGGCGGCGCTGTGGGACGAAGTCAAGGATGACCTGAAGAAAAGCGCTCTGGCGCTCTCCGGCGGTCAGCAGCAGCGCTTGTGTATTGCCCGCGCCCTGGCCGTCCGCCCGGAAATCATCTTGATGGACGAACCCTGCTCTGCGCTTGATCCGATTGCCACCTTGAAAATTGAAGACCTGATGCGCGAACTCTCCAAGAATTACACCATCATCATTGTTACCCACAATATGCAGCAAGCCGCGCGCGCGTCAGACTTTACCGCCTTTTTCACAATGGATGACGACCGCGCAGGTATAATGGTGGAGTATGGCGAAACTTCACAAATCTTTACGACCCCTCATGACCAACGCACCGAAGACTATATCACCGGCCGATTTGGTTAATTTTTAGACGTCCAAAGGTAAATCCCATGCCACGAGATACACTAAACCGGCAAATGAATCATATTCAAGACGAAATTCTCGTCCTGGGCAGCATGGTCGAGCAGGCTATGCTCTCCGCTGTGGATGCGCTCAAAAAACGCGACCGAAAAGCGGCTAAAGCCATTTTCGAGCAAGACCAGGTCATCAACGATAAACGTTTTGCGATTGAGAACGCGATTATCATCCTGATGGCTACCCAGCAGCCCATGGCGCGCGATTTGCGCAATCTGGCTGCCATGTTGGAAGTCAACTCGGAATTGGAACGAATTGGCGATTATGCCAAAGGCGTAGCCAAAGTTGTTTTGCTGCTGGGCGATCATGAAGTCTTCATGCCGACCACGGAAATCAGCGAAATGGCCGATAAAGCGGTCAATATGCTGCACCGGGCTTTGAGCGCTTTCATCGACGAGAATGTCAATCAGGCGCTTTCCATTCCGCCCGAAGACAACCAGGTCGATCAGCTTTTCAATGATGCCTATCATAAGATCGTCAAATCGATGATCGATAATCCGGCCAGCATTGATCAAACCAATTACATGATGTGGGTCATCCATAACCTTGAACGTATGGCCGACCGTGTGACGAATATCTGCGAACGTACTGTGTTCATCGCCACCGGGGAATTGTTTGAAGTTGACAGTATGGACGAAGACGACCAGGACGTGTAAGCAACCCTGACTGAAGGAAAAAATGCCGCGGAACAACGCCCGCGGCATTTTTATTCTTTGCGCTGGATGTCCCAGCCGGCTTGAAAAGCAGGCAGCAGTTGAATATACGCAACAAAAAATGATATAAATATTTATCCAATTCGCTAACGATTACACAAAACCGAATATTTAACTCAGGCGGGCAGGTAAGCATGTTACAGAAAGCAAATTACAAGGGTAAACTAATCGTCGTCGAGGGCATCGATGGCAGCGGAAAATCAACCCAAATTGATCTTCTCTATAAATGGCTGAAATCTCAGGGAAAGGCTGTTTTCTTCAGCGAATGGAATTCCTCGCCTTTGGTGAAGAGTACCACCCGCCTGGCAAAAAAGGAGAAGGCGTTCACGCCGACCACCTTCAGCCTGCTGCAAGCCACCGATTTTGCCGCTCGCTGGGAAAACCAGATGCTGCCAATGCTCAAGGCCGGCGTAATTGTCCTGGCCGACCGGTACGCCTTTACTGCCTTTGCCCGCGATGTCGCCCGCGGAGTTCATCCGGATTGGGTACGCAATCTTTACTCCTTCGCCCCGCAGCCAGACCTGGTTTTCTATTTCCAGGTACCGGTCAATATTGCCGTGGAGCGAATTTTAGCCGGCCGGGCCAAACTCAAGTATTACGAGGCCGGCATGGATTTGAACCTTTCAGATAATAAAGTCACCAGCTTCCGCCTGTTCCAGCAGCGGATTATCAGTGAATACGATGGCATGATCCCTGAATTCAATTTCTGCGTGGTGGACGGCGCCCAACCCGTTCAAGACCAGCAGCATCTGGTTCGCCAACAGGTAAAGACCATTTTGCGCCGCTGGAAGGGCCTGCCTGTACTCAATTCGGCAACAAAAAGCCGTCAAAATCATAGTCAGACAACGCCAGATCAGGAGGCCGCACAATGACGGATAATGCATTTTACGGCACCGGGCTGCCATATACCCAAATTGGTGATCTGCCCGGAAAATTGATTGTTCTGGAAGGTTCAGATGGTGTCGGTCGCTCAACACAGATTGAACTCTTGCGCAACTGGTTTGAGGCGCAAGGACTGGCCGTATCGGATACCGGCTTGCGCCGGTCAACGTTAACCCAGGCCGGGTTGGACGCCGCAAAACAGGGCCATACCCTCAGCCGTACTACCATGAGCCTGTTTTACGCCACCGATTTCGCCGACCGACTTGAAAATCAAATTATTCCGGCGCTCAAAGCCGGTTTTTATGTCCTATCAGACCGCTATTTTTTCTCAATTATCGCCCGCGATATTGTCCGCGGCGCTGATTCGATTTGGGCGCGTAAAATCTACGAATTTGCGCTTAAACCCGATCTGGTTTTCTATTTGCGAGCGGATGTCAGTACGCTGGTCACCCGCATGGTCCAGGGCCGTGGTTTTGATTATTGGGAATCCGGCATGGATATCCGCTGTGCGGATAACCTTTATGATAGTTTTATCGCTTATCAGAACTGCCTGATCGATCAATTCGACCAAATGGCCTTGGAGTACAATTTCATTACCATTGACGCCACCCGTCCGGTTATGAACGTGTTCAAGCAGTTGAAAGATATTATTCAAGAAAAGCTGTTCACTTAACGAAGTTTTTCATTTTAGCGAGGCATGATGACCAAAGCTGACAGCACTGCCCTGATCATTTTTTCCGCCGTTACCGTTCAAAGGTTTTTGACAGCCTTTCAAGCTGAGATTGATTCTGTCGCTTCTCTGGATGCGGATAGTGTTGAAGCTGTGCATCGCATGCGCGTCGCCGGGCGGCGTTTACGCAATGCGCTTGAGCTTCTGGGAGGAACCATCGCGCCGAAACGGGCTTTGCTCTGGCGCAAAGAAATTGGCCGGCTGACGCGCGCTCTGGGTGATGCCCGCGATACAGATGTTCTGGTGCTCTACCTGGAGCAATACCTGCTCGACTGTCCATCGGCTGAACGACCGGGTATCCGCCGTTTCATCCTGCGCCTGCGTCAGGCGCGCGCCGCTAACCTGGCAAAAATTCATAAAGCCCTGAAAAGCCTGGATAAAAGCGGTGTCGGTGCAGAAATTCTGGCGCGCACCGAAAGCTTGACCCCGTTGGAAGAATTTGTAAATATCCAAAATCCTGAAGTGCAAACGCATGCCGCGCAGGCCATCAACCGCCGTCTGGATGACTTTCTCGCCAATGAAAGCGCTATAGGCGTGGTGGAAGACATTGCCGGCTTGCATTACATGCGCATTCTGGCTAAACACCTGCGTTATACACTGGAAATTTATGAACCGGTTTACGCCGGTCAGTTAGCGCCAACCATAAAAGTTTTACGTCAGATGCAAGATCAATTAGGCGCGATTCATGATTATGACGTTTGGGTAGAACGCATTAACGAATTTCTGCAAATCGAACAGGAACGCACCGCCACCTACTTTGGTTCTGCGCGCCCGTTTAAACGCCTCCAACCTGGCCTGAACGCCTTCAGCCGGCACTGCCAGCAGCGCCGCGAAGAGACCTACATCGCCTTCAAAGCGGATTGGGAAGCATGGAAATCCAAAATGCTGTGGGAAAATCTGCGCAGCCTGATCGTACCAGGCGAAACGCCAGACCAACCCGAACATCAGGAAGGCGAAGCTGAATGAAAATCGGTCTGATCGGTGATATCCATGCCAACCTGCCCGCTCTGGTTGCCGTTAATGACCACTTGCAGCGCTGGAAAATTGAGCAAATCTGGAATATTGGTGATTTTGTCGGCTACGGGCCTTACCCCAACCAGGCTATTGATTTCTGCCGACGCATGCAGTATGTCAGCGTCAGCGGCAATTACGACCACAAAGTGCTGCATTTCGAAGAAAAGGAACGCAAGTGGGCGCGCAAGAAAATTCCTGAAAAGATGGTTTCGTTCCGCTGGGCCGCCGAACAGCTCAGTCCTGAGAATCGCGCGTATTTAGCTGAATTGCCAGACCAACGAGAATTTTTAATTGAGGGCTGGCGCATCCTGCTGATTCACTCCTCGCCGGCCGATCCTAAAGAACACCTCTGCCCGGCAACGCCGCTCGCCCGTCTGGAAGAAATCAGCCGGCAGTATCCGTATGATCTGATTATTTGCGGCCACTCTCACGAACCATTTATTCGCAAAGCTGGGAAAACCTGGTTTATCAATACCGGCAGCGTCGGCCGGCCAGATGACGGCGACCCACGCGCCACGTACGCCTACCTGGAATTACGCCCTGGCGCGCTGTGGGCCTGCCATTTACGTGTTGCCTATCCGGTCTCAGAAACGGTTGCGGAAATTCGCCGTCAGGAATTGCCAGAAGATTACGCCCAGATGCTGCTGCATGGGCGCAATCTCGAAAGCATTCTGGCCGAAAAGTAGATCATTAAGCAGACCTGGCAGACAGCCAGCCCATCCAGGCCCAGGGCAGCATGGCGAACAGGCCGGCCATCCCCGCGCCGCCCAAACCGGTAAAGAGGTCCATCAGTACGGTTGAACAGCCCATAGCCGCATAGGCGAGCACCGCCCAACTGGCTGGCACCACCGCTTTTTCGGTTTTTAAGGCACGCGGCCGCACAATCAGCAGGAAAGCTAACAACGCACAGAAAGAAGTCAGCCACCAGCCCCAATAATTTTGCAGCGGTACACCGAAATACGCGCCTTGTACCTCCCAAACCCAGTGCCCCCCGGCCACCATAAGCGGGTCCATGCCTACATCCCAAGCCGTCATCACCAGGCCGCCTAATGCGGCTGTAGATAAGGCTTTCTGCCATGCAGGGCCAGGGCGCGAGCCAAGCAAGCTTTCCGCGATCACCAGCGAGGCATACATCATCATAAACCAGGCCGCCGGAATGAGATAAGGCACCAGGTTGAGAAATTTCGGTCCAAGTTTATCCGTATAATGATATGGACCATAAACGCTGCCGGTGGCGACGCCAACGCTTTCAAACGCCAGGCTGATCAACACTACCAAAACCAGTAAAATCAGCAATCCGCGCCAGCCGTAGCGTTGAACGCCATGCGTGACGCCGAAAGCAAAGGTGCACAGGGTTGTAATCGCGGTCAGCCCAGGCACAGAAAACGACAGCCAGAGATGATCAATGATGCCAAAGGCCATTAACACGATGGAAATGAGCAGCAATAATTTACTGATGGTCCGCAGTTTCATTAGCTTTTTCCTGTAACGATTATGATTTATTAACACTGACAATCCTTTAATATTTTATTGATATTTTTCATATAGAGCCAGCCTATGATTAAATCTAGAATAATCATGAAGATCCGGCGTAGTTTGCTGGAAATTGGGTCGGATAATTAAACCTAAAGGTATTGCGCTTGCTTTCGTCGGATTTTAATACCTGCCCCCGCCGGTTGTTCCATAAACTGTACTCATCAGGAGGAAGACGATGAATCTGGATCGTTACACTCAAAAAGCACAAGAGGCTATTTTCGCCGCTCAACAGTTGGCGCAGGATATGTCTCATCAGGAAATTGAACCCGCGCACCTCCTGCTTGCATTGGTTGAACAAGATGAAGGCGTTGTTCCGGCTATTGTCACGCGTATCTCCGGCTCAACCAAAGCGCTGGCTGAAGAGGTGCGCAGCGAGCTGGGAAAACGCTCAAAGGTATATGGCAGCCAGCAGCAACCCGGACTGGCCCGCGCGACCAGCGAAGTTCTGAATGCGGCCGAGCGTTATGCGAAAGGCATGCAAGATGACTTCATTTCAACAGAACATATTTTGCTGGGATTGACCGACAGTCCGGAAAGCAAAAGACTGGCGCAATACGGCCTGAACAAAGACGCGATCTTGAAGGCATTAGCCTCCGTGCGCGGATCTCAGCGAGTGACTACCCAAAACCCAGAAGCAACCTACCAGTCATTGGAAAAATATGGCCGCGATCTGACCGCCGTTGCCCGTCAGGGCAAACTGGACCCGGTCATTGGCCGTGACGAGGAAATTCGCCGTACCATTCAAATCCTTTCCCGCCGGACAAAAAATAATCCGGCATTGATTGGCGAACCGGGTGTCGGAAAAACCGCCATCGTTGAAGGGCTGGCACAGCGTATTGTCAATGGTGACGTGCCTGAAGGTTTGAAACACAAACGCCTGGTTCAGCTTGATATGGGCGCGCTGGTAGCCGGCGCAAAATTCCGCGGCGAGTTCGAGGAACGGTTAAAAGCCGTTTTGAAAGAAGTGACCGAATCCTCGGGAGAGGTCATTCTCTTCATTGATGAAATGCATACGGTCGTCGGCGCTGGCGCGGCGGAAGGCTCAATGGACGCCGGAAACATGCTCAAGCCAATGCTGGCGCGCGGTGAACTGCATATGATTGGCGCGACCACCCTGGACGAATACCGCAAATACGTAGAAAAAGACCCGGCGCTGGAGCGCCGCTTCCAGCCTGTAGTGGTTGAAGAGCCTTCGGTTGAAGATACCATCAGCATCTTGCGCGGACTGAAACAGCGCTATGAGGTGCATCACGGTGTCCGCATTACCGATCCGGCTGTGATTGCCGCCGCTACGCTATCAAACCGCTATATCACTGACCGCCACTTGCCGGACAAGGCCATTGATCTGATCGATGAAGCCGCGGCCCGTCTGCGCACGGAGATCGACTCCAAACCGCAGGCATTGGATGAAGTTGACCGTCAGGTGATGCAGCTCGAAATTGAACGCCAGGCACTGCAAAAGGAAAAAGATAAGGCCTCACAAGAACGTCTGGGCAAGATTGAGCAGGAATTAGCGGACCTGAAAGAGCATTCGGCCCAGTTAAACACCCGCTGGCAAACCGAGAAGCAGGCTATAGCGGTTCTGCGTGAAATCAAAGAAAAGATAGACCAGGCACAGGTCGAAATTGAGCATGCCGAACGAGGCAGCAACCTGGAAGAAGCCGCCCGGCTGCGCTATGGAACCATGCCTGAACTGGAAAAGAAACGCACGCAGGCAGAGGAACGGCTTAAACAACTGCAATCGGAAGGCGCGTTGCTGAAAGAAGAAGTGGACGCGGAAGAGATCGCCCAAATCGTTTCACGCTGGACCAATATCCCGGTCAGCCGTTTGATGGAAGGCGAAGTGCAGAAGCTTATTCACATGGAAGACCGTCTGCATGAACGCGTTGTCGGCCAGGACGAAGCCATCCGCGCGGTAGCCAACGCCGTACGCCGCGCACGCGCCGGCTTGCAGGACCCCAACCGGCCCATTGGTTCGTTTATCTTTCTCGGGCCGACCGGCGTCGGTAAAACTGAGTTAGCGCGCTCTTTGGCGCACTTCCTCTTTGACGATGAACGCGCCATGATTCGCATCGATATGAGCGAATACCAGGAAAAGCATACCGTCTCGCGGTTGATTGGCGCCCCTCCAGGCTATGTCGGCTATGAAGAAGGCGGCCAGTTGACCGAAGCTGTGCGGCGGCGTCCCTACTCCGTGGTGCTGTTCGACGAAATCGAGAAAGCCCACAGCGAAGTTTTCAATGTGCTGCTGCAATTGCTGGATGACGGCCGCCTGACGGATGGTCAGGGCCGGACAGTGGATTTTCGCAACACGGTTGTTATTCTGACCAGCAACCTGGGCGGTGAATTGTGGCTCAACCACGCCAGCCATCCAGACCGCGATCAGATCAATAAGGTGCTTCAGGCGCACTTCCGCCCCGAGTTCCTTAACCGTATTGATGAAATTGTGGTCTTCAGCCCGCTGACTCGCGCCGATTTAGTCCGCATTGTGGATATTCAGCTTGAACACCTGAAACGGCTGATGAAAGAGCGCGGTCTGGCGCTGGAAGTGACCCCTGAAGCGCGCGCCTACCTGGCTGAAAGCGGTTATGATCCTGATTTTGGCGCCCGTCCGCTGAAACGCACCATTCAGCGCGAAATTCAAGACCCGCTGGCGCTCAAAGTGCTTTCGGGTGAATTCCACGAAGGCGATACGGTTTTGGTGGATCATGGCCCAGAGGGATTGTCTTTCCAGGCCGTCACCAGCGGTGAAGTTGTCGAAGCCTAGTGTTGTTCAAAAAAGTCCTCGGAGTTTTCCGAGGACTTTTTTTATTCTCAGCGTAACAGCGGCGGCAGGTTCGCCACACCCGCGAACAAGTCGGTTTCCACTTTGCCGTTGGCAGGCGGATAGGCGCGCATATAAATTTCTTTGGCCATTACCAGCCGGCGCAGCGGCGCCAGCCACCCGCCCGAAAGGCTTGCGCCGCCCTGGCTGGCGTGGCATTTGGCGGCCGCGTCGCGGATATCAGCAACTGCGCCATAACGAATTACCGCGTTGGTTGGAAAATCGACATTGGCAATCGCCGCCAGATCGATATCCTTGTTGCGGCCGAATTGATGCGGGTTGCGGCCGGCGAACCGCATCAGGCGAACGACCAGCTTGAGAAAACCGCGCGGCATGGTCTGGTAATAGAATTTGGCCGGCTGGAAGGCTGGCAGCCCCTCATTATCCTGGTATGCCGGGTCTGCGGCTAGATTGAACGCCTCTACAGTGGCGTTATGGATGGCAATATGGTCAGGATGGCGGTAACCGCCGATCGGGTCAAAAGTTACCAGAACGTCCGGCTGCAATTGACGGATGAAACCGGCCACTTCGCCGGCCACCTGTTGCGTGGGCTGAGCGGCCAGCGCGCGTGGATGGTGGTTATCTTCTGAGCCGGGCATTCCCGAATCACGATAATCCAGGAAAAAGACTTCTTCCAACCCCAGCGTTCCGGCCGCGCAGCGCAATTCCGCTTCTCTTAATTCGGCGATCGTATCATAACCGCGCATAAATTCAGGGTCAACATCGCCAACTTCACCGCGCGTTGCGCAGACCAGATATACCTTTACGCCGCGGCGCGCATAATATGCCAGCGTCCCGCCGGCGCCAAAAGACTCATCATCCGGATGAGCCATCACAATCAACAGTGTCGGTGCTTTTTCACTCATAACAATAAATTCCTGACTCGCATAGCAATCTGCATTTTAAAATCGATGGGCTTTATTGTAGACCCATCCGGTCGGAATTTCAAATTTTCAGCCGCTTTTTAGCAAGGCCGTATACTCAATACGTATGCATCCGCGGATCCACCTCGCGCGCCCAGGCGTTAATCCCGCCAGCCAGGTTTCGCACGTGAACGAAGCCCGCCTTGCGCAGCAGATTAACGGCGCGGGTTGAACGGACGCCCGTACGGCAATAGAGCACATACTCCTGCCGCGGATCCAGATCCTGGCTGAGTACCGCGAGTTTTTCCAGCGGCATCAGGATCGCGCCTGGCAACGCAGAAATTTGCTGTTCAACCGCCTCACGCACATCAATCAGGACTGGCGGATTTTCAGCGCGCAGCCGCTCGGCCAGCGCCTGTACAGACAAATCAAACCCGTCGCCAACCGTATTGGCCGGCTGATGACGCGCCGGCACACCGCAGAACTGCTCGTAATCAATCAAATCATGCAATTGCGGGTGCTCACCACAAACCACGCAACCTGGATTTTTCCGCAAATGGATTGTTTGCATATTCATTTCCAGCGCGTCGTACAGCAGCAGCTTGCCGATCAGCGGCTCGCCAATTTGCAGCGCCAGCTTGATCACTTCAGTTGCCTGCAGCGAGCCGATTGTGCCAGGCAAGACCCCCAGTACACCCGCGTCCGAACACGGCTGAACGCTGCCCGGTTCAGGCGGGTCTGGAAACAGGCAGCGGTAGCAGGGTCCGCGGCGCGCGTCGAAAACGCTCACCTGCCCCTCGAAACGAAATATCGAACCGTAAACATAGGGCTTTCCAGTGAATACCGCCAGGTCGTTAAGCAAATAGCGGGTGGTGAAATTATCAGTACCATCCACCAGAATGTCATAAGGCGCGGAAACCTCCCGCGCATTCGCGGCGGAAAAAACGCTATCGTACACATCGATCTGAATATACGGGTTGAGGGCGTGCAGACGCGCCTGCGCTGATTTGACCTTTGGTTTGCCAACCCAGGTCGTATCATGAATGATCTGGCGCTGCAAATTTGAATCATCCACCACGTCAAAATCCACCAGCCCGATCCGGCCGATACCGGCGGCCGCCAGGTACAGCGCCGTCGGAGAGCCTAATCCGCCGCTGCCAACAATCAACACAGACGTGTTTTTTAATTTTTCCTGTCCGGCCAGGCCGACTTGCGGTACAAGTAAGTGGCGTGAATAACGCGTGATCTCTGCCTGTGAGAGTGTTTGCATGGTACGATCCTCAACTTTCATGGCTTCATCATACCAAAACGCAGGTCTGATTACGACTGGCAAAATCGAATTTTTTTCGCTATTTCACTTACAGCAAACCTTAACTTGAAATTTAGGTTAACGAATGGGCTTGCCCTCGTTGAATCCCCGGAATACCGTTAAAATCAAAGTATGCACGTCATCCTCACCCACGAACAGGCTGATTTCGACGCGCTTGCGGCGCTTCTGTCCGCTCACATACTTAACGAACGGGCACTGGCCGTTCTGCCCCGGCGGATGAACCGCAATGTCCGCGCTTTTTTGAACCTTTACGGCACCGAACTGCCTTTTATCGAGGCCCGTGACCTGCCGGCTGAAAACATCGAAACCTTGACACTGGTCGATACCCAATCGCTGATCACGCTTAAAGGGCTGACGCGCAGCACGCAAGTACATGTCATTGATCATCATCCGCTCCGCTCCGATCTGCCCGCGGACTGGCAGGTGCTGACCGAAAAACTCGGGGCTGTAACCACGGTCTTTGTGGAAAATATTCAGGAACATAACGGCCCGCTGAGCATGCTTCAGGCGACCCTGCTGCTGCTGGGGATTTATGAAGACACCGGGTCACTCACCTATGCCAACACCACGTCCCGCGATGTACGCGCGGTTGCGTTTCTTTTAGATCAGGGCGCGAACCTGCAATTAATCAAGGATTACTTGAATCCGCCGTTGTCCGACGGGCAGCAGGAAATCTATACGCATCTGCTTGCGAATATGGAGACGCTGCAAATCCACGGTCAGCAGATTGTCATCTCGATGGCCGACGGCAGAGAACTGGATGAAGAAATCTCCAGCATCGCCCACAAAATGCGCGATATGCTCGACCCGGACGCGCTTTTTCTGCTGGTGAACACCCGCGAAGGCATCCGCCTGGTTGCCCGCTCCACCACCGATCGGGTGGATGTTGCTCTGGCGGCCTCCATCTTTGGCGGCGGCGGGCATGTCCGCGCTGCCGCGGCTTTGATCAAATCACTGGACGGCATGCCGAAAGACAGTGTTCGCCTGGAACAGGTTTACCAGCGTCTGGTGGATGTGCTTCCGCGCATCGTAGAGGCCGCCATCACCGTTGAAAAAATCATGTCCAATAGCCCGCGTACGCTCACCCCGGAGACGCCCGCTCAGGAAGCCTCACGCCTGATGCAGCGCTACGGGTATGAAGGCTATCCGGTCGTTAAAGAATATAAAGTGCTGGGGCTGTTGACCCGCCGCGCCGTGGACCGCGCCCTGGCGCATAAGCTCAATTTGCCGGCCGCCAGCTTAATGGATGCCGGTGAAGTTGTCGTCTTCCCGAAAGATCCGGTTGAAAAAGTCCAGCAGTTGATGGCGGAAACCGGCTGGGGACAGATTCCGGTTGTGCAGCCCGAAGATGGAAAAATTATCGGCATCGTGACGCGCACTGACCTGCTTAAATTGATCGGCGGCGGAGATACGACCATCTCTGAACACAACAACCTCTCACAGCGGCTGAGCGAAGCCCTGCCGCCTGTCCGCCTGGAATTGCTGCGGGTGATCGCCAATATCGCTCATACACAGCATCAGCCGGTTTATATTGTCGGCGGTTTTGTGCGCGATTTGCTGCTCGACCGGCCTTCGCTTGATTTTGATATTGTCGTCGAAGGCGACGCAATCAGCCTGGCGCAATCCTTGCAGGCTGAATATGGCGGGCGGGTTACCAGCCATTCGCGGTTTGGCACGGCCAAATGGCAAATCCACGAGATTCACCCGCAGCTGTTCAACCGGCTGGCGCCAAACAGTCCTTATCAGGCTTTTCAACTGCCAGATTCGCTCGACTTTATCTCAGCGCGTACTGAATTTTACAATTATCCAACCGCGCTGCCCACCGTCGAACGCGGCAGCATCAAACTAGACCTGCACCGGCGCGATTTCACCATCAACACCCTGGCCTTGCGTCTGGATGGCCGCTATTTTGCTTCCTTGTATGATTATTGGGGCGGCCTGGCCGACCTGCAAAAGGGATTGGTACGCGTGCTGCATTCGCTTTCTTTTGTGGACGATCCCACCCGGATGCTGCGGGCTGTACGTTTCGAAACGCGCTTTGATTTTCAGATTGAACAGCGCACCCTGCAGTTAATGAACGAGGCGCACGACTTGATGCGCCAGGTTTCCGGCGACCGTCTGCGCCACGAACTAGACCTGATTCTGGCGGAAGACGACCCAACCCAGGCACTGGCGCGCCTGCAGGAAATTGGCCTCTTAACCGCTATTCACGCTGCGCTTTTGTGGAACACAAACCAGGGGCCCCTGCTGAACTCCGCTTTGCAAGCCCCCCTGCCTGAAGGTTGGAATTTGCCCGATATGATCGGGGCCATTCCGCTGAGACGCGCGCTGGCCTATCTGGTATGGCTGATGCCGCTGCCGGCTGAACAGATACAGGGCATTTGTCAGCGCCTGCGCTTCCCGCAGCCGCTGACCGCCGCCATCCTTAGCGGCAGTGCTTTGCTAGATCAGGTTCAATCTCTGACGCTTCTGCCGCCCAGCCGGGTGGTCGCTCGCCTGGACCAGACTCCCCTGGCGGCCATCTATGGTGTATATTTAAGTAAGGATGACTCTGCCGTACGCAGGGTGTTGGACCAATATGCCAGAGAATGGCTGCAAATTCAGCCATTGACCGATGGATTTTCTCTCCAGGCCATGGGTGTTGAACCCGGGCCGGTTTACCGGCAAATCTTATGGGCGCTGCGCGCGGCCCGCCTGGACGGCAAGGTCAGCACACGCGAGCAGGAACGCGCATTGCTCAACCAGATATTGGATATGAGTGCGGGAGGATAACCCATGATCAGCACCTTCCAACCAGCGATAGACCTCAGCAAAGTTCTCATCCGGCGGTTGGTTGCAGCAGATTTACCAGCTCTCGAATGGGAAGGCCAGTACACACATTTCAGACGCATGTATCAGGACGCCTTGCGGCGGCAGGAACGCAGCCTGGCAGTGTTGTGGGTTGCTGAAGAAGATCAGCGCCGGTTGGTAGCCCAGGTATTCATTCAATTAATCTGTGACCGCAAGGAATTAGCCAACGGCGTTGACCGCGCCTACCTGTACGGATTTCGGACTCGTCCAGAATATCGCTCGCATGGATTAGGCACGCGCATGGAGCACGCCGTCGAGGAAGACTTGCTCATGCGCGGATTCACATCGCTCACCTTAAATGTTGCCAAAGAAAACCTGCGCGCTATGCAATTGTATGAACGCCTCGGCTTTCAAATCGTCGCGCATGAGCCGGGCATCTGGTCCTATATTGACCATCGCGGCGTGATTCGCCGCATGAATGAACCCGCCTGGCGGATGGAAAAACTACTGCGCCACTAAAGGCAGATTCAGCGCATCCATCAATGCTGCGCCGCGCAGTCCATCTGAATAAGCCGTCAGCGCTGATTCAATACCAAAAGAATAATGCAGCGTTTCCATATCGGGACTGGAAACAGAAACCCAGGCGGTCCCATCTAATTTTTCCGCCCCCAAAGTCTGACTATACGAATATAGCACTGCTGTCAGCGTATCCATTGCGCTGCGGATCGAACCGGCCAGTTGATCTTCTAGCGTGACGGTCACATAAAGGTCTGTTTGCATCCGCGCGAACCTGCGGACGCTGCCATCCGCATTCAGGCAGTTTTCGCCGTAAGCACTGGCTGTGAACTCGATTTGTTTGGCCTGTTCAGCCGTCAGTTCGGCCTGTAAAGCTGCGCTGACCGCATCAAGCGGCTGGTTGGCCCAGACATAAGCGCAGGGCTCTTCTGCCGTTGGGTTGGCCGCTTCCGTGGGCGTTGTTGAATTTTCTGGCAAGATCACAGTCCCCTCATTGGCCGGCGGAAGTGCAACGCAACGACTAATCACGAACAGCGCTGTCACTGCCAGCCCTAATGGAAGGAATATTGCCAGATATCGTTTACCTTTTCCGCGCACGGGTCCTCATTCAGTATCATTCCGCCAAAATGTTTGTGGCAAATAGCATTAAAACGTTCCGGCTTAGGCACGCCGCTGATATAATAGGTAAAGTTTGCTTTTTCGTCGTCCCTTGTTTTGACAAGGCCAACGAACCGCCTTAAAATAGAAAGGCTAAAACTCCAGATACAGAAGGGTTTGGTTCATGAAAGAGTATACCACTGAGTCTATCCGCAACATCGCACTGGCCTCTCATAGCAGCGCCGGCAAAACCATGCTGGCGGATGCCCTGCTGAATTTTACGGGAGCCACCACACGTATGGGGAAAGTAGAGGATGGCACTACCGTATCGGACTATGATGAAGAGGAGGTCCGGCGTGGAATTTCACTGTACACTTCGGTTGTTCCGCTCGAGTATCGGGATGTAAAGATTAACCTTCTGGATACTCCAGGTTATACCGATTTTGTCGGTGAAGTAATTTCTGCGATGCGCGTGGCCGACGGCGCCGTAATTTTGGTCGATTCGGTCGCAGGTGCGGAAGTAGGAACCGAAATTGCCTGGAACCACTGCAATCAATTCAATCTGCCCCGATTCGTTTTGATTAACAAGATGGATCGCGATAACGCCAATTTCCAAAAAGCGCTTGCTTCAATGCAAGAAATGGTGGAAATGCGCTTGATCCCGGTGCAGCTGCCCTGGGGCGAAAAAGCCGATTTCAAAGGCGTGATTGACCTGATTACAATGAAAGCCTACAAGGGCGATGGCAAGACGGTCGTGGATATTCCGGATGATTTCAAGGATGCCGCTGAAGAGGCCCGCTTCGCCCTGGTTGAAGCTGCCGCTGAAGGCGAAGATGCCCTTCTGGAAAAATATCTTGAATCGAGCGAACTGAGCAATGAAGAAGTTCTGCGCGGGCTAAAAGCAGTCGTCCGCAGCGCCAGCTATGCGCCGGTATTCGTCAGCGCTGCCACCAGCCAAATAGGGCTTACTTTATTGCTGGATGCACTGGTTGATTTGATGCCCTCTCCGGCTGATGTTGCAGCGGCTAAAGGCACCGATAAAAATGATGCTGAGGTCGAAATCAAAGCCAGTGATTCCGGTCCCTTTGCTGCTTATGTTTGGAAAACAACCGCCGATCCCTTTGTTGGCAAGCAGACATTCTTCCGCGTTTATTCCGGAACAGCCACCAGCGATTCACGCGTTTGGAATGTTAACAAAAACATGGAAGAACGCTTCGGAACCGTCTATATACCCCGCGGCAAAGAAAATATCGCCATCAAGATTTTGCACACGGGCGATATCGGCATGGTTCCCAAGCTTTCGGAAACCGTCACCAGCAACACGCTGTGCGACAAAGCCCACCCCGTCCATTTGCCGATCCCGGTCTATCCGCACGCGCTTTACCGCGTGGCCGTTTATCCCAAAACGCAGGCTGATTCAACCAAGATCAGCCCGACGTTGACTCGTCTGTGCGAAGAAGATATGACCCTATCCTGGTACAACGAACAGGCAACCTCGCAGACCATCCTGCAGGGTATGGGTGATCAGCATATCGACGTCGCCATTCGCCGCGCCGAATCAAAATTCCAGGTCAACCTACTGACCGTTGAGCCGAAAGTGCCCTATCAGGAAACCATCACGCGCAAAGCCACAGCCATGTACCGCCACAAGAAACAGACCGGCGGCGCAGGCCAATTCGGTGAAGTTCATCTGCGCGTTGAACCTTTAGCTGAAAAAGAATTTGATTTCACCTGGGAAGTCTTCGGCGGCGCTGTTTCACAAAGTTATTCGTCCTCCATTCAAAAAGGCATCCACTCCGTGTTGAAAGAAGGCGTCATCGCCGGATATCCGGTACGCGGCGTGTTGGTCGCTGTGGTGGATGGCAAGGAGCACCCGGTTGACAGTAAGCCAGTGGCGTTTGAAATTGCCGGCCGCGAAGCCTTTAAACTGGCCTTCAAGGATGCCGGTCCGGTGCTTTACGAGCCGATCATGAATGTGACCATCGAAGTGCCCGAGGATAATATGGGCGATGTGCTTGGCGATCTGAACACCCGCCGCGCGCGCGTCCAGGGTATGAATTCCGAAAAAGGCCACTCGATTGTCACCGCCACCGTGCCGCTTTCCGAGATGCTGCGTTACACCACGCAGTTGCGCTCGCTGACCGGCGGCCGTGGCATCTTTGACATGGAATTTTCATCCTACGAGGTTGTCCCGCCCCATATTCAGTCCGAAATTGTGGCGGCTCGCCAGAAAGAATTGGCCGAAAAACACGAGGAGTAAATCCTGCGCCAATTTTCCAACGCCTCCCGCTTGCAGGGAGGCGTTTTTCATTCACCGAGAGAGCCATTATTTCAAGCCGGGTGAATCAATCTGAATACAAGGAGACAGAATGCAAATTTCTGAATTAACGCAGGCCATGCACCAGTTGGTTGCATCCAAAGGCTGGTATGATCAGGACAGTATGCGGCCGCAGACCGCGCGCAATATCGCCGTCTCACTCAGCCTGGAAGCTGCCGAAGTTCTGGAGCATTTCCAATGGAGCGACGATTGTCGCCGGCCAGAAGAGCTGCCGGGTGAACTGGCGGATGTCGCTCTTTATCTGCTGCAATTGGCGGCCATAACCCAGATTGACCTGGAGCAGGCTATTCTGGATAAGATTAAAATCAATCAGTCGCGCACCTGGGATGATGATCTCAAATCAAATGGTGTTCAATAGTGATCGCGTACGGGTCTATCACCGCAGGCAGCACAGTCTAATTCTTTTTCGAGGACAGCAACCATGAAAATTACTGTTTTTGGCAGCGCCCGGCCGGTAGCCGGTGACGCAGATTACGAGCAGGCATACCGGTTAGGTAAATTGATTGCCGCTAATGGCGCGGCCGCGATTACCGGAGGCTATGGCGGTACCATGTCAGCCGTTTCTGCCGGCGCCAGTGCGGCCGGCGGGCATGTGATTGGGGTAACCTGCCGGCAAATCCGCGATTGGTCCGGCTCAAAAGCTAATCAGTGGGTCAAGGAAGAAGTGCTGTGCGCCACTTTACCAGAGCGCATCGAACGGCTGATCCATTTATGTGACGCCGCCATCGCGCTGCCCGGCGGGCCAGGCACGTTGGCGGAAATCAGCCTTTTTTGGAATCTGGCGGTTATTGACGCCATTCCCGGCAAGCCGCTGGTGATGGTCGGCCTGGGCTGGAAAACGGTATTTGAAACCATGCGGGCCGATTTAGGCGCTTACGCCCCTCCGGAAAACTGGCGGCTGCTCCATTACGCAGACAGTGTTGAGGAAGCCTTTACTGCCGCACAACAACTCT
This sequence comes from Bellilinea sp., assembly GCA_036822575.1. GTDB lineage: Bacteria > Chloroflexota > Anaerolineae > Anaerolineales > Anaerolineaceae > Bellilinea. The sequence continues at coordinate 69,964 of DAISHK010000008.1, forward strand.
GTCAATAAGCCATCCGCCAGGTCAGGTACATTCAATCGCTTTTGCCTGACAGAATTTTATGAATTCAGGATAGAATTAGGAAAAACTTTCAGGATTTGATCATGAGCAATGTGAAACTACCCTCCCGCAGTGAAAACTATTCCGAATGGTACAACCAGGTCATCCAGCGCGCCGAATTGGCCGATTACGCTCCGGTACGCGGCTGCATGGTTGTACGCCCGTATGGCTGGGCACTCTGGGAGGCAATTCAGCGTGAACTCGACCAGCGCTTTAAAGCCACCGGCCATTCAAACGCAGCCTTTCCCTTGTTTATCCCCATGTCCTTTCTGGAAAAGGAAAAGGAGCATGTTGAAGGATTTTCACCGGAACTGGCCGTGGTAACCGTAGGCGGCGGAGAGCAGTTGGAAGAGCCACTGGTGGTTCGCCCGACCTCAGAAACCATCATCGGCTATATGTACTCAAAATGGATCAAATCTTACCGCGATCTGCCGGTGTTAATTAACCAATGGGGCAACGTTGTGCGCTGGGAAATGCGCACGCGCATGTTCCTGCGCACCCTGGAATTCTACTGGCAGGAAGGCCATACCGCCCACGCGACCGAAGCCGAAGCCATAGCTGAAACCAGGCAAATGCTGGATGTTTACACCGATTTTGCCATAAACGAAGCCGCTGTCCCGGTCATTCCGGGACGGAAGAGCGAAACCGAGAAATTTGCCGGCGCGATTGCCTCGTACACCATCGAAGCCATGATGGGGGATACCAAAGCCCTGCAGGCCGGGACATCGCATTTTCTCGGCCAAAATTTTGCGAAAGCCTTCGAAATCCAATATTTAGACGCCGGCAACCAATTGCAACACTGCTGGACAACCTCCTGGGGGCTCTCGACGCGCTTCATTGGGGCCATTATCATGACCCACGGCGATGACCAGGGGCTGGTGCTGCCGCCGCGTTTAGCGCCAATTCAAATTGTGGTCGTCCCCATTTTCCGGAGCGACGAAGAACGCGCCAAAGTCATGCCCATAGCTGACCAGGTCAGCCAGGCATTATCTGCCTTCCGCGTTAAAGTAGATGACCGCACCGAAGTTACACCTGGTTTCAAGTTCAACGATTGGGAAATGCGCGGCGTCCCCCTGCGGATTGAAATCGGCCCGAAAGATGTCGATAATGGCGTGGTCACCATCGCGCGGCGCTACCTGCCCGGTAAAGCCGGTAAGTCCGCTCTCGCGCTGGATAATCTTGCCCAGCAAATTGGTGTGGTTCTGGATGAAATCCACAACGCCATGTTGGATAAAGCCACACGCTTCCGAGATGCCAATATCCATGAGCCGAACACCTACGCCGAACTGCTCACAACGGTAGAAAACGGCTGGGCTTACGCCGGCTGGTGCGGCGGCAAAGATTGTGAAGCCAAAGTCAAAGAGGCCAGCAAAGCCACTACCCGCTGCATGCCGCTCGACCAGCCTGAGGATAAAGGCGTCTGCGTGGTCTGCGGAAAACCGGCCACTGCCAAAGTTTACTTTGCCCGCGCGTATTAGAAGGTCATGCCCGCCGTACAATTAAGCCGCCTGAAAGAGCAAATTCAACTGCTTGCCACCACCTTTGACCAGCCAGAAAACTTCCTGCGCGGCGTGAAAGGTGTATTTGAGCAATACGCGGATCACACCTTTCGCCCGGCGCAGACGGTGAAAAAAGCCGTTCTGGCTGCGCCATCCTACCACGCACCGGCTGTGGTGGTTAATCAGCTTGAACTGGCCATTCACCAATGGGCGCAGATCTACCCCAACGAAAGTTTTGCTACCGCCCAGGCGCTCTGGCGAGACAGCATGCTGGAAACGCGAATTTTAGGCGCCAGTACGCTCGGTTCAATTCCGGCTGAGTTCAATCAGCAGGTCGTCCGCAAGATCATTGATTGGACTCAGCCTGGAGAAGACCGGATCTTGCTGGAGCTGTTATTTGACCATGCTACACGCACGCTGCGCCAGCGCAGCCCGCACTTCTGGCTGGAGCAGATCCGCGCCTGGATGCTCGACCCGGCCGTAAATATGCAGCGGATCGGCTTGCTGGCTTTGCTGCCCCTGGTCAACGACCGGGCCTTTGAAAACCTGCCGGCAGTTTTTAACAGTTTGGGACCGGTTTTGCAGGAAAACCCCAAGGCATTGCAAAGCGAGTTGAAGAATATTCTGGTCGCGCTGGCGCTTCGTTCACCGACCGAAACGCTCTATTTTCTGAAACAAATGTTTGGCCTGGGCGCATCCGAAGACCTGCTGCGCTTAATCCGCCGCAGCCTGCCAGATTTTCCGCCATCTGTACAGGAAAAACTGCGCGATAGCCTGCGGTCACAGCAGCGGCTGGGATAAATCCGATCGGCTTTGCGTAATTTACTGGCACTATTCAGAGAAAATAGTCTCTGGTATAATGTTCATGATGACTGGACCGGCTTTTGGCGCGGCTGAAAGCCTGGAGACCTGCTCACAAAATCTAAACAGGAGATAGCAGACGTCATGCCTCTCAACAAAGAACTGAAAGTTGAAATTATCGATGGGTACCAGCGCCATGAAGGCGATACGGGTTCCCCGGAAGTGCAGATTGCGCTTCTGAGCAAACGGATTAGCCAGCTTACGGAACACCTGCGCAGCAACAAACACGATGAAAGCTCCCGCCGCGGCTTACTGAAACTGGTCGGCCAACGCCGCCGACTACTGGCCTACTTGCGCAAGAAAGACATCAATCGCTACCAGGCCATTATTGAACGTTTGAATTTGCGCTATCGCTAAAACATGAAACACACGAAAGGAGTAGATGGAAAATTGCTTTCATCTACTCCTTTCCTTGAAACCACCTTTTAGCGGTTCGCACGACACCAATTTATTTTACTTCCACGGTTGGGAATTGAAACCTGGTGAGGACGGGGTCCTCTGCAGTTTTCAGTCCCTAACCGCGTGGGGGTAAGGAAGGGCAATTATGTCAAAACCAGAAGCCAAACAATACCGGGCTCAGGTGGGTGATGCTGTTATCACCATCGAAACCGGTAAACTCGCCTTGCAGGCTGGCGGTGCAGTCACCGTACGCCTGGGCGATTCAATCGTTTTTGCCGCCGCAACGATGGGCGGCGTCCGCGAGGGAACCGACTTTTTCCCGCTGACAGTTGATTACGAAGAACGAATGTACGCCGGCGGACGCATTCCCGGCTCATTCTTCCGCCGCGAAGGCCGCCCGACTGAAGAAGCCATTCTGATCGCGCGCCTGACCGACCGCCCCATCCGCCCGCTGTTCCCCAACAACATGCGCAACGATGTGCAGGTGATCATGTTCTCCGTTTCCGCTGATCAGGAAAACTCGCTGGATATGCTGGCCGTCAACGCCGCTTCGGCTGCCTTGATGGTTTCCGATATCCCCTGGGGCGGACCGATCGGCGCTGTCCGCATTGGACGCGTCAACGGCGAATTCATCGTCAATCCGACCTTCGCCCAGCGCGAAGAATCTGAACTTGACCTGCGCATCGCCGGCTCACGCGACGCTATCTTAATGGTGGAATGCGGCGCGCAGATCATCTCCGAAGAAGTTATGGTTCAGGCGCTGCTCTTCGGCCATCAGGCCATGCAGCCCATCATTGACGCGCAGGAAAAGATGGCTGCCGAAATCGGCAAAGCCAAACGCGAAGTTGAGCTGAAAAGCCTGGACGAGAGCTATGTCGAGACCATGCGCAATCGCGCTCTGGGTGAGATCGAGAACCTGTTCATCACCCCGCACAACAAAGCCGAACTCTACAGCGGCCTGGACCTGCTGAAAGCTGCTGTGGTAGCCGAACTGGCCGGCGAAGACGACCAGCTCAAGAAAGATTACAGCGAAGCTTTCGAAGAAGTAGAAAAATCCTACGTGCGCAATCGCATTCTTAACGAAGGCGCGCGCCCCGATGGACGCAAGACGGATGAAATCCGCCCGATCTGGTGCGAGGTGGATGTTTCACCACGCGCGCATGGCTCGGGTTTGTTCACCCGCGGCGAAACCCAGGTACTGACCCTGGCAACCCTGGGCACCCCCAAGGAAGCCCAGGAGCTGGACAACCTCGGCCCGGCCGATATGAAACGCTATATTCACCATTACAACTTCCCGCCCTACTCCACGGGCGAGGTCAAGCCGCTGCGCGGTCAGTCCCGCCGCGAAATCGGTCATGGCGCGCTGGCTGAACGCGCACTCGTCCCGGTGATTCCGGACGAAAAAGCCTTCCCGTACACCCTGCGCCTGGTTTCCGAAGTTTTAGCCTCGAACGGCTCTTCTTCTATGGCTTCCGTGTGCGGTTCCACCCTGGCTTTGATGGATACCGGTGTACCCATCTTAGCGCCTGTAGCCGGCGTGGCTATGGGATTGATCAAAGAAGGCGACCGCTTCAGCATCCTGACGGATATCCAGGGCATGGAAGACCACCTGGGTGACATGGACTTCAAAGTTGCCGGCACCAGCGAAGGCATCACCGCGCTGCAGATGGATATCAAGATCAAGGGCATCACCGCCGAGATCATGACCCTGGCCCTTGAACAGGCCCGCAAAGCGCGCCTGTTCATCCTGGGCAAAATGCTTGAGGTGCTGCCGAAACCGCGGCCCGAGTTGAAATCGCACGCACCGCGCATTACCACGGTCAAAGTGCCCATTGAAAAAATCGGCGCGATCATCGGCCCTGGCGGCAAGAATATCCGCGCTTTGCAGGAAGAAACCAAGACCAAAATCGATATCGACGATGACGGCACAGTCTATATCGCCGCAACCGATGGCCTCAGCGAAGCGGCTGCCCGCGAACGCATCGAAGCCCTGGTTGAAGTTCCGCGTCTGGGACAGATTTACACCGGCAAGGTCGTGCGAATCGCCGATTTCGGCGCGTTTGTCGAGATCCTGCCCAATATTGATGGCATGGTACACATTTCTCAGTTAGACAGCGAGCGCGTCGCGCGGGTTGAAGACGTGGTCGGGCTGGGCGACGAAATCACCGTGATGGTCACCGGCATCGATGACGCCGGTAAAGTCCGGCTCTCGCGCCAGGCTGTGCTTGAAGGCTGGACGTTAGAAGAGGCCCAGGCCAGTGACCGCGACAATCGCAGCCGCAACAGCGGCGGTGGTGGTGGCCGCTCTGGCGGCGGCGGACGGCCCGGTGGCGGCAATCGCCCGGGCGGCGGACGTCCCGGCGGGCGCGATGACCGCCGCGGCGGCGGACGCTACTAAGAAAATGAAACGGCTGCTCAAAAGAGCAGCCGTTTTTTTGTTCTTCTTAATTTCAACGACCTGTCAATCGTCCACAGCGGGCAAATAAGGCATATTTTCGCCTTCCAGGTGTAAATGCTCGCCGAGGGCTGCGCGCAAGGCGCTGCGGTCGTCCCAGGCGTATTCTGTGACGCCAAAACACATCGACTGCTCATGACCTTTGCCCAGCGCCAGCACCAGGTCACCTGGCTGAGCCAGGCGTACCGCCAGACGCATTGCTTCACGCCGGTCGGGAACCCGGAAAAAATTCTGACCCTCGACGCCGCCTTGAGCGGCGGCCGCCGCGGCCATTTCCGCTAAAATTTGATTCAGGGATTCTGTGCGCGGGTCTTCGGCGGTCAGAATCGAAATATCCGCCAGCCGCGCCGATTCGGCCGCCATCAGCCGCCGCTTTTCCCGGTCACGCAGGCCGGCCGAACCAAATACGGCAATCACCCGTCCCTGCGTAATTTTCCGGGCAGTTTCCAGCGTGACCTTCAATGCGTTGGGCGTGTGCGCGAAATCAACAATCGCTGAAAAATCCTGGCCAAGGTCAATGCGCTCCATCCGGCCCGGAACTGCCTGCAAAGCGGCAATACCGCGCGCTGCGGCTGCGGGGTCAATTCCCAGGCCAATTACAGCCGCGCTGAAAGCCGCCAGAATATTGGAAACATTGTAATCGCCAATAAAATCGCTCTGGATCAACTGCGTCCGGCCATCTGGCAAGTGAACCATGAAATGCATCGCGCCTGGGGTATGCACAATATCAGTGGCAGATACGTCCGCCTGATCGGTCAGGCCATAACTTACCTGTGGAGTCTGAATGCGCTCGTGCAGCCCGGTATAGGAACGATCGTCAAAATTAAGCACCGCCAGGCGCGGATTACCCTGCGGCTTAGGCAAGGTGTGCTGTAAATGATCAAACAGACGCGCTTTGGCGCTGAAATAGTTGGTGTAGGTTTTGTGATAATCCAGGTGTTCGTGGGTGATATTGGTGACCACCCCCAGATCAAATTCACAGGCCGTTACGCGGTCCTGAGCCAGCCCATGCGAAGTCGATTCGAGCACGACATGCGTCAGCCCAGCCGCGCGCATCAACGCCAGATAACGCTGCACGTCAGGCGCTTCCGGCGTGGTCACGTGGAACCCAGTATCCAGCTCCTCCTGACCGATAATCGCGTTCACCGTTGAGATCATTCCCGCACGCAGGCCGGCAGCCAACAAAATCTGGTACAAGAAATTGGAGGTGGTAGTTTTCCCATCCGTTCCGGTGACCCCGATCACCGTCAGACTGCGAGCCGGAAAATCATAGGCCGCCGCTGAAAGCCATGCCAGCGCACTGCGCGAATCTTCCACCTGAAGATAAGGAATGGGCGCAGCGACCGTTTCAACCGGATGAAAGCCAATGGCTGCCACTGCGCCGCGTTCCGCCGCAGCGCGGATATACGCATGCCCATCACTGCTGCCGCCAGGCAAAGCCACAAACAAATCGCCTGGGGTCACTTTGCGTGAATCAAGCTGGATGCCGCTTACCCAAACTTCTCCCGCAGGCAGCGGATTGAGCGGTCTGATTCCAGATGATTGAACGAGTTCCGCCAACGGCTTTTTGAAATTGATCTGCAAAATTCGCTCCTCAAGATAGCCGGTAATTTGATATCGGGCACAATTTTAACCCATATCCGAGGTACAAAAAAGCCCCCCACGCAGACCGTGAGGGGCCTTTCACCTCAATCGAAAAGACAATTATTCAAGCGACTGGCGCAGGTTGTTCAACTGTCCGGCGACAGAACCATCGACCACATGATCGCCGACACGCACAACCAGCCCGCCCAGGATTTTCGGGTCCACACGGAAGGAAACCGACGGCGCGCCGCCGGCTTTGGCAAGAATATCCTTTTTAACGGCATCCTGCTCATCCGCAGTCAGCGGCAGCGCGCTGATGACCTCAGCCGCCTGGCCGGAAATGGATTCGCCTTCCAGCACAATGACCTTGCCGGCGCGGACTCCGGAGAAGAACTCTTCCAGCAAAGTGCGCTGGCGCTGTTCGTCAAGGGTAGCGCCGATCAGTTTCTGCGTGGCAGCCATTGCCAGAGCAGCAACCTGTCCGCGCACTTCGCTCAGCACACGGTCGCGTTCCTGTTCAATTTCAACTTTGGCCGCTTCACGGTTTTTCGCCAGTTCAGCGTCCACGCCATTGCGAACTTCCAACGCAGCCGCTTCGGCGCGCTGCGTAGCGTCACGCACAACTTCAGCGGCTTTGGCCTGCGCTTCAGCCAGAATCTTTCCAGATTCCTTTTCAGCGTTGGCGCGTGCTTCACCGGCAATACGGGCATCTTCCAACCCCTGCGCAACCGTCTGGCGGCGCTTTTCGAGCATGCCCATCAGCGGTTTGTAAACCCAGGCACGCAGCGTCACAAAGACGATGCCAAAGCTCACGATTTGGATCAACAAAAAGCCAAGATTAATACCTAATGCTTCCAAGGCGTCCTCCTATGATTTTGGTTATTACAGAACAAAGAGCATCAAGAACGCCACGACCAAACAGTAAATTGCGATAGCTTCCGAGAACGCAATACCTAAAATCATGTTGGTCAGCAGGTTACCATACGCATCTGGGTTGCGGGCCATACCGCTCAACGCACCCTGTACGCTCAGACCAATACCCACGCCAGCGCCTAACGCGCCGATCATGGAAAGACCTGCCCCGATAAATTTTGCTGCCTGAATAATATCGCCAGTCATCGCTTAATCGCCTCCAAAAAAAGATGATCCGTGAAAAGTTATTGTTATAGATTAGTGGTGTTCTTCGCTGCCGTGGCCCTGAGTAGCCATCGCCATAAAGACCATCGTCAGCATACCGAAAACGAAAGCCTGAATGACTGCCATAAATGCCTCAAACATGTAAATCATGGCCGGGGCAAAAATGGGGACCATAGAACCAACCAGAGCGACCAGTACGAAACCGGAAAACATCACGCCAAATAGACGGAATGTAAAAGATAGGATTTTCGCCAGCTCTGAAATCAACTCCAGAATGCCGACGATGAAATCCATAAAGCCGAAAGCCGGCTTTGAGAACATGGTGGTGAAGTTCAAAAACTTCGAAAAATAACGGATCCCTTGAGCCTGTACACCGATCACCTGTGTCATGAAGACGGAAATCAGCGCCAGCGCCAGGGTGAAGTTTAAGTCAGTTGATAATGTACGGAAGAATGGGACCAACGTATACCCGGCGCCTTCGTGGGCTTCCGCATTGGTAATGGTCAGCATCCCAGCAACCGTTTCAACCGCATGGCCGTGATCCGATTGGCGCAGCAGGCCAATGGTTTCCATACCGGGCAATAGCTCCATCAAGTTCGCAACCAGAACCACCAAAAGGATAGTCGCGAACCATGGGAAAATTTTCTTTGCCCATTTTCCCGCCGAAGATTCCGTCAGGTTGTATAACATTTCCACAACCATTTCCATTGCTCCGGAAATGCCGTGGGGTACCAGATCTCCCTTGCGCAGTGACTGGCGTACAGCAAACGCCAGGCCGATCAAAATTAGATCGACCACCAGCAGGGAAGGCAGACTATTAACCAGATAAAAATCGCCAAGCCAGCCAAGGTTAAACAATGGCTCTTCAACAATTCTCTCTGGAGCTACCTGAATGTGGGGCTGGACCGGATAGATCATGTTTACCGCTACTATACTTAAGAGAATAAACAGTAAAACAATCCACCGATTAACACCCCACCGCCACTTACGAGTCTTCTCCAATGAGGGCCTCCTTAAAATTAATTCCTGTCTTCCGTCGGTTCTGTGGTGTTGGATTCAGAATTGGTTTTAATCTTATTAACTGCAATGCGTACAACGAAGAACATTCCTCCCAATGAGAGAGGAATGCTCGCCAGTAAAAGCCCTACTGTGAACCAGGGTCTGGTCATGAAGTGATTGTCCAGCCAAATCCCGCCAAATACGGCTGCAAGTACAACAACCAGCGTTAAACACCCTACCTGCGCAGTGACTCCTGCGATGGTAAGGTTAAAAAACTTCTGCCGGCGTGAGGAATCACCTGCGTCGGAACGGTTCATAACGAAAAAATTATATCAGAATGAAAATTTGACGTCAATAAGCCCATAAGGCAAGCGCAGCTCCTTGCGAAAGAGAGTACCACGGGGCAAACCAGATGCCCAGCAGGAAAATACCCAGAACACAGATGCCTAAAGCAACTTTCCAGGCTGCGCCCTGCGCAGGCACTGTTTTTTCTTCAGCCGGGGCATCCAGGTACATCACTTTCAAGATTTTCAAATAGTAGTATAAGCTGATGACGGCGTTGAAGATGCCGACGATGACCAGCCAGTACATATGGGCATCCACTGCCGCCCCAAAGACCAGCAGTTTGCTGAAGAAACCGGCAAACGGCGGTACCCCGCCGAGCGAAAGCATGGCAGCCAGCATGGCCAGGGCCAGGGCCGGAGCACGGCGGCTGAGCCCGCTTAATGCCGCAATTTCATCGGAGCCGGTGCGATTTTCCACCACGGACACAATGCCAAAGGCTGCCAGGTTAGTCACCAGGTAAGCAATCAGGTAATAAACGGTAGCAGTGCCGCCAAATTCGGTTCCAGCAGCCAGGCCAATTAGAATATAACCCGCCTGAGCGATGGAGGAATAAGCCAGCAGACGCTTCATGTTTTTCTGCGCCAAAGCCAGATAGTTGCCCAATAGCATGCTGGCAGTTGCCAGAATGGCGATCAAAATGGACCAGGCCGGACCTTGATCTGCGAACACGACCTGCAGGATGCGCAGTGCACCCGCAAAGCCAGCCGCTTTCGAGGCTGTCGAAAGAAAGCCCGAGACCGGCGTCGGCGCGCCTTGATATACGTCTGGCGCCCAGAAATGGAAGGGTGCGGCAGAAATCTTGAAAGCCAGCCCCACCATGACCAGGGCCATTACACCGATCAGCAAGCCAGACATGCCACTCTGCCCCGCCAAAGCGTCGCGGATGGCGTACATTTGCGTGGTGCCGGTTATACCGTAGAGCAGGCTAAAACCATACAGCATGATCGCCGAGGTCATTGCGCCGAAAAGCAGGTACTTGATGCCAGCCTCGACGGATTGCTCCTTGCGAATCAAGAAACCAGACAGCACGTACAGCGGAATGGCTGTCGTTTCAATCGCCAGATACAGCATAATCAGATCGGCGGATGAGGCCACCAGGCACATACCCAGGGTGCTGATCAGCAGCAAGGTATAGAACTCGCCGCGGGCGCGCAGCCATTCATATTGGCTGGCGAACAGGGCCGTCATGGCGGCACCACAGAGGAACACCAGGCGGAAAACAAAACCGGCCTGATCAAAGCGCAGCATGCCGCCCCAAACCAGTTCACCTTGTGTGCCTGGCTGCGTCGCAAAAACCGCCAGCGCCATGATCACCACCAGCCCGCCGGCGGTGATCCAACTTAAGGACTTGGCGCGAAGATCTTCCTTATACTTCCAGAGCAAATCCAGCCCCATCAGTACCAGCGCCAATATAACCAGGCCCATTTCGGGCAGCAATGCAGCAAACATTTGAGGAGTGAACTCTCCGGCACTCATTAAGCACCTCCCAGGAGAGCGAGGATCGAGGTCACGCCCGAGTCAATCATGGTAGTGAGCAGAGACGGGAAGATTCCGACAGCGATCATCACAAGCGATAATACACCGATTACCAATTTGTCGCGCCAGGAAATATCTGAGATATTTGTCAGGTTTTCCGGCAATTCACCGAAGAATACCCGGCGAATGGTCAACAGAATGTAAGCGGCTGTCAGGATAACACCCAATATGGCGATAATCGCCACCACCGGAGCCGTCTGCCAGGCGCCCATGAAAATGGGGAACTCGGCCACAAAACCGGAGAACCCAGGCATACCCATCGATACCAGACCGCCAATGATAAAGCCAATGGCTGCCCAGGGCATTTTCTTGATCAACCCGCCCAGGCTGGCGATATCGCGCGTATGGGCACGATCGTACACCATTCCGACCACAGAGAAGAAGAGGGCCGTCATCACACCGTGCGAGAACATTTGCAGGCTGGCGCCCATCAGCCCTTCCCGTGTCAAAGTCGCCAGACCAATCAAGACCAGGCCCATATGCGAAACAGAAGAAAAGCCGATGACATATTTGAAGTCTTTTTGCACCAACGCGATAAACGCGCCATACACCACGTTGATGGTAGCCAGCACCAGTATCGCTGGAGCCCAGTAGCGCGCCCCATCGGGCAGCAGCATGATGGCTACGCGCAAGGCGGCAAACACACCGACTTTCATTTCAACACCGGCCAGCAGCATCGAAATCGCCGTCGGCGCGGCGACGTGGCCATCCGGAGCCCAACTGTGGAAGGGGAACATACCTCCCAAAATGGCAAACCCCAGGAAGGCAACCGGGAACCAGATGCGCTGAAAACCGACGGCGAAGCCGGCTTTTTCCAGCGCGAGCATATCAAAGGTGTGCAGCCCTGAACCAAAGTAAATCGCCAGCGCGCCCAGCAAGGCAACCACCGAGCCAATAAACAGGTAGAGAGTCAGTTTCATGCCGCCGTATTCGCGCGTCTGCGGAGAACCCCACACCACAATCATCAGGTATTTGGGGAATACCGCCAGTTCAAAGAAGAAGAACAGCATGAACAGATCCAGTGAACAGAACACACCTAAAACGCTGGCGCCTAAAAACATCAGGAAAGCGAAAAATTCACGCGGCCGATCCTGAATTCCCCAGGAAATCAACACGCCTGAAATTACCACCAGCCCCGAAAGCAGCACCAGCGGCAGGCTGATTCCATCCACGCCCACGTAATATGAAATGCCTAACGCCGGCAGCCAGTTATAGCGTTCTACAAACTGGTAGCCGCCCGCCGCCGTATCATAGGAGGCAAAAACTACGACGGAAAGCGCCAGAATAATTACACCGGCTGCCGCAGCAATCCCACGGATCCAATCCTTCCGATTTGCCGGTAACAGCAAAATGAGGATTCCGGCAATCAGTGGGGTGAAGATTAGCGTACTCAATATCGGAAACTGCATTCTTCACCTCTCAGAATAAGAAAGCCACAGCCTGGTTAATCACATTCAGCAGCCAGGTCGGCCATACGCCTAAAACGAGCATGAAGATGACCAGCGGAGTCATCACAACAATTTCGCGGGTGTTGATATCCCGCAAGTGACCTACCCAACGGGTATTGAGCGGGCCATGCAGCACCAGTTTGATCGCCTTGAGGATGTACGCACCGGTGAAGAACAAACCGATCATTGCCAGCGCCGTCATCAGGGTGAAGATCGGCCAGGAGCCTACCACGACCATAAATTCGGACACGAAACCGTTCAAACCGGGCAGCCCCAGAGAAGCCATTGAGGTGAAAATCAACAGGGTGCCATATACCGGCAGAATGGCGTACAGGCCGCCGAATTCATTGAGGTCACGGGTATGGGCCTGATCGTAGATCACGCCAACCAGGAAGAACATCCCGGCCGCGCTCAAGCCATGGTTGACCATTTGCAGCACCGCGCCATCAAGCGCAATGGTGCGTGCCTGTGCAAAAGCCTCGTTTCCCCAGGTCGCCGCCGCGGCCGCAATACCGAGGACCACAAAGCCCATGTGGTTGATGGATGAGTACGCAACCAGACGCTTGAAATCGGTCTGCGCCCAGGCGCCCCACGCGCCGAAGATAATTGCCGCCACAGCCAGCAGCGCCATAACCCAGGCAAATTGCTGAGCCTGCTGCGGAAAGAGCGGCAGCACCAGCCGCAAGAAGCCATAAGCGCCGAGCTTGAGCATGACACCGGCCAGCACCATTGAACCGGCCGTCGGCGCTTCAGTATGCGCGTCGGGCAGCCAGGTATGGAACGGCCAGATCGGCACTTTGATCGCGAAGGCGATCACGAAGGCCCAGAAAGCGACCGTCTTGACCGTTTCCAGGCTGACGCCCAGCGGCAAGCTGAGCGCCGTCAGCTGCGGCCATTGGGCAAACAGTTCGGGCAGGTCAAAGGTACCGACCGCCACGCCCATCAACTGAATTGCCAGCAGCAATCCCAGCGAACCGCCCATCGTGTAAAGGATGAACTTGAGTGAGGCATAATTGCGGTTTTTGCCGCCCCATTGCGCCATCAAGAAGTACATCGGGACCAGACCGATCTCCCAAAAGACGAAGAAAAGCAGCAGGTCGAGCGCCATAAAAACACCCAGCATGCCCGTTTCCAGGAACAGGAACAAGATCATATAGGGTTTGACGCGCTCTTTTACGCTGAAGGAAGCCAGGATCGCCAGCGGAGAGATAAAGGTGGTCAGCAGCAGCATGGCCAGCGAAATGCCGTCCACCCCAACATGATACGAGGCGTGGATCGCACCGTACCAGCCGGTCTGCTCCATGAATTGGAATGGCGCTGCTGCGTCCGGGGTGGGATTGAAGTTGAACCACAATACCAGCGCCAGAACAAAGGTCAGCAGCGAAGCCCCCAAAGCGCCCCAGCGAAAAACCTGCGGATCCCGGTCAGGGATCAACAACAGCACCAGAGCAGCAATGGCCGGTAAGAACAAGATCAAGGTCAGCAAATGAGACAAAATAAAATCCATAACGGCAGCCCCTTTACCCTTGGATCAAGATCGCGAAAATTACGCCGGCTGCCGAAAGAATTGCGACGGCGATCAGCATGTATTGCTGAACTTTACCGGTTTGCAGGGTCTGCAAGAAAGCGCCTAATCCGCGCGTACCAGTAGCGGCGGCATCGCCGGCGCCGTTGATTACGGGCAGATCAAAGGAATTGCGGACAATGCCGCCCAACCAGACACCAAAACGCGCAATGGCGTGCAGGATGCCGTCAATCACCTTTTTGTCCAGGAACTGGTAGGTAAAGGTTTCAGCAATCCAATGGGCTGGTTTGTAGAAAATTACGGCATACAATTCGTCGATGTAATACTTGTTTTGCAGAACAGTGTGCAGGCCCCCCAGCGGTTTGACCAATGGGTCTTCAGCTTTTTGCACATTACGGTAGGTCAGCCAGCCAAGCAGCAGGCCGCCTAAAGCTACCGTTAAGGATGTGAATAATGGCACCAGGCTATGTCCAGCCTCTGGATGGTGGGTCAGCATACTGCCGACAAATTCCTCAAACCAGTTGGGAATTAACCCGCCCAGACCGGGGAAACTTTCGGGTATGCCCGTCCAGCCCGCGGTGACCGCAAAAAATGCCAGCACAACCAGCGGCATTGTCATGGTCGGGACGGATTCGGACGCATGTTCAGCAGCTTTCGTGCGCGGTTTGCCCAGAAACGTAAGGGTAATCTGGCGCATGGTGTAAAAGGCGGTCAGCAGCGCGGCCAGCGCCAGGGTAATGAATACCACCAGATGCCCGCCGTTGAACGCTCCCGAGAGGATTTCATCCTTCGACCAGAAACCCGCCGTAATCAGCGGGAACCCCGAAAGCGATAGGCCGCCAAGCAGGAACGTCCAGAATGTGACCGGCATCTTTTTGGCCAGGCCGCCCATATTCAGCATATTCTGCGGATCCACATGTTCGCCGCTGTGCATTACCCCATGTTCCATGCCGTGAATAACCGAACCGGAACCCAGGAAGAGCAGCGCCTTAAAGAAAGCGTGCGTCACCAGGTGGAAAGCGGCTGCCACATAGGCCCCCACCCCGAGCGCGGCGATCATATAGCCGAGCTGAGAAATTGTTGAGTACGCCAGCACCCGTTTGATATCATTCTGTGCCATCGCGATGGTCGCCGCGAACAAGGCTGTAAATGCGCCGATAATCGACATCACCAGCATGGGGGTCGTAACCGGGCCGCCTGGTTCCCAACCGGCCGAGATCAGCGGGAAGAAGCGCACCACCAGATACACACCGGCCGAAACCATTGTCGCCGCGTGGATCATGGCTGAAACGGGCGTCGGGCCTTCCATTGCGTCCGGCAGCCAGATGTGCAGCGGGAACTGAGCGGATTTTCCGACCGTTCCGATGAAGATCAAAATGCCGATCAAGCCAGCCCATGAAAGCCCGGCGATAGGAGAAGCCGTGGTCGCCAGCATTTCCATTTTTTCCGGGCTGCCCAGCGTCTGCAAGAAATTAAGCGTGCCCGTCTGCGTATAAAGCGCGGCGATGCCCAGCAGCATGAAGACGTCGCCGACACGGGTGGTCAAAAACGCTTTGATAGCGGCTTTACGCGCCGAATCTTTGCCGTACCAGAAACCGATCAGCAGGTACGAACACAGGCCCATGATTTCCCAGCCCATGTAGAGTGTCAGCAGGCTGTCACTGACCACCAGTAAATACATGCCGAAAGCAAACAGGCTGATCAGCGCAAAGAAACGCGAATACATCGGCTCAATCGACGGAACCCGATGCGTATGTCCGTGGCTGTCTTTTACCTCCGCGCCTTCCGGCGGCAGGCCAGGGCGGTCTTCTTTGCCGGCCGGAGCGCCGAAGTTGTGATACCCGATGCTGTAGATAAAAATCATCAGCACCGTCCACCCGACAAAAAAGAGCATCACCGCCGAAAGCGGATCGATTTGAATGCCGATATTAATGGCCGTATCGCCGGCCGGCAGCCAGGCAATGGAGTCCTTGAAAGGATTGGTACTTAATTCTTCCGTGCCGATTGCCCGGAAGAATACGATCATGGATGCCAGCCACGAAAGGCCGGCGCCCAATAGCGCCACACTATGACTGGCCTTTTTGGATTTGTTTGTGAATAAAACAATCAACAGAAAGGCCAGCGCGGGCGGCAGGGGAATTAACCAAATCAATGTTTGTATTGTCATTCTTGTTCTCCAGCCGTTCCGTTAGCCCTGTAACTCGTGCAGGTCTGCAACTACCACAGTCTGGCGCTTTCGGTAAGCCGAAATAATCAACGCCAGGCCAACCGAGACTTCAGCGGCGGCTACCACCAGGACAATGGCGGTAAATACCTGTCCATTGACCTGTGACGCGCGTTCAAGCTGTGTATGGTAATGCCAGAAAGCCAATAAATTGATATTGACTGCGTTCAGCATCAACTCGACGCCCATTAAGATTGCGACGGCGTTTTTGCGCACCAATACGCCAAACAAACCGGTGCAGAATAAAATCGCCGCCAGAATGAGATACCAGGAAAGCGGGATCATTTCAGGGTTTCTCCTTTCGATCGACGGCGACAAAAATTGCACCGATCAAAGCTGCCAGCAATAAGATAGAAGCCACCTCAAAAGGCACAACAAAACCGGCCGGATCTACCAGCGCCTGACCTAAGCCCTGGATGTTCTCTGCCGTGCCGGGCAATTCTTCTAGCGTTGCCGAGAAGCCAGGCCAGGTGTTTAGAAAGACCAGAATTAAGCCAAACAAAGCAACCGCTGCCAGAGCCGCAACCCACCAATACTTGTGAATTTGCGGACCGGTATCTTCCATCACTTTTCTTGTCAGCATGACAGAGAAAATGATCAAGATCGAAATCGCACCAATATAGACAAGGATTTGTACCACCGCAAAAAAGCTGGCCTGCAACGTGGCAAAAATTACCGCCACACCGAGCAGAGCCAGCACCAGCCACAAAACCGCGTGCATCATTTTACGCGTGGTGACCATCATAACCGCTGAAAAAGCAGTGATCGCCGCCACAATAAGGAAAACAATTTGAAGAGCTGTCATGACTGCGCTCCTGGTTCTGCAGCATTGTAACGAGCCACCGGGCGGTTATGACCGGACACTTCTGGAACCACGCGCCGCTGTGATTTGCCCAGCAGCCGTTCAATGACCCACAAAATCAATACATTGACTGCGAATAGAGCAATTCCGCGCACCAAACCCGGCGCATCCATCACAATGCGGTCTGTAATGGCAATCACCATTACCGTTGCCAGAGCAGCCGGGGTTAAGATTTTCCAGTTCAGGTCCATCATCTGGTCAATGCGGAAGCGGGGCATCGTACCGCGAATCAGGATTGTGGTGAAATGCACCACGAAGGTTTTCAGCATTAAATAAACAAATCCCAAGATGGGAATTTGCTCTGCGCCCGGTCCGCGCCAGCCGCCCAAAAAGACGGTAGCGAAAATCAGCGCCGCGGTGAAGGCGTGCAGAAATTCACCGACATAAAACATACCGAATTTCAAACCGGAATATTCAATGTTATAACCGGCCACCAGTTCAGATTCAGCCTCAATCAGGTCAAAAGGTGAACGTCCGGTCTCCGCGATCGTGGCAATAAAAAATATGATCGCCGCCGCCGGCGCAAGGAAGATATTCCAGGTCGTCTGCGACTGCACCAACCCAGTGGCGCTCAATGTGCCAGAAAACATTACCGGCACCAACGCAGAAATGACCAGGGGCACTTCATAGGAAATTAACTGTGCTACCGAGCGGAACGCGCCCAGCAGCGCGTATTTATTGTTACTGCCCCAGCCAGCCAGGATGAACCCCATCTCTCCCAACGCGCCAACGGCCAGAATATATAGAAAGCCCACATTGAGATCTGCGCCCACCACGGTCATGGTGAACGGGATCACCGACCACACCATCAGCACCGCGCCTACCGCCAGAACCGGAGCGATATTGTAAGCGGCTAAATCAGCTCCTTTTGGCGTAATGTACTCTTTGGTGAAGATCTTGAGCATATCCGCGATTGGCTGGAAAATACCCCACGGGCCGACACGGTTTGGTCCAAAACGATCCTGGATACGGCCGATCAATTTCCGCTCATACCAGATCAAGAAGATCACGAAGAGCATGGCGCTTAAAGCAAGAATTCCTGCTCCAAGCAGAGATGAAATAAATTCTACCCATCCGGTAGAAAGTCCCGTCCCTTGCAGCCAGGAAACAAACCAATTAATAATGAAACCTATTGGATCACGCAAAAAATCCATTAACACATCCCTCCATCGCCGGCTTTAGCGCCATTCCAACGCTTCTTTTCTCCACGCATAAAACAAACCGCCCATCAGCAACAGGATAAAAATAACCGCCTCTACGACCGCAAACAATGGAAGCTGGTTGTAAGCGGCTGCCCAGGGCAAGAGCAAAACCGTTTCCACATCGAAAACCAGGAAGACCAGCGCGAACACATAATATTGCACCTTGAACTGAGTCCAAGACGGGCCAACCGTCTCCATACCACATTCATAGGTTTCGTTTTTCGCTTGATTTGGCTTCTTCGGAGCTAATAATCCAGCAATGATAATTGCAGCGGCAGGAAGAAACAGTGCAATGAGCGCAAAAACACCGACGTAGAGCCACGAACTCAACATAGCCTCTCTCCTCGATATTTAATTTTTCCGTCGGGACTGGGGCACTCTGCCCCTCTAAACCACGGATTTTACCGATTTACCCACCCACTGTAAAGATAACTTTGATGTTATGACCGACATTGAGGATAAATAACATGAAATGTCAGTTACATAAAGAAAATTATAACTGACAAATGATTAAATAGTTAATACAATTTAGCACTAATTGTGAAATTAATTACAATGCATCACGCATTACTAAAATCCATGACAATAAAGCCACCACCAACCAGGTCCAAACCAAAATATTGAACACTTGCCAGGATAAAAACGCTTGAAAAGGAACCTGCACCTGGATCGGGCTGGAAAGAATTAACTCATTGACGACCCCATCCGAGGCACCCGGCCGCACCAGGTTAAGCCAAATCGTTCCCGAAACGACCCCGCGCTGACTCGAATCAATCGTCCAAATCATATGCTGTACGCGCCCCGGCTGAAGCGTCTGGGTGATGGTTACCCCAGGATTCAAATTGAAGCGCGGCAGCTCCAGACGCGCCTGCCAGGCCAGCCCGGATGCGGTTAAATCAGAAGATCCTCCGGAATTTTCAATGGTCAGCTTGACCTGCCCGGGCTGACCGGGCCAAAGAAATGCCGGCCAGTGCTGCGTCACACGGATTTCACCGGTCAGTTGGAACTGCTCGGAAAGGTCCAGCAACTGCGGATTAATCACAACAGCCTGGTTTTCAGGCCGCAGGGAAATGTTCATAATCAACAGAACCAACCCCACGGCAGCCAAAACCAGGCTGCTGATTACTTTTTTTCTTGAAAATCGCTTCATACCAATATTATAAATGGCGTTGCGGTCAGAAATCAAAAGGGCAAAATCTGTGCGGTATATCTCAGCCGATAAAGACCTCTACCTGGCCGCTGCGCTCATCATCCACTTGAATATGCAGCGGGTTCTCGGGCGTCAATCCTTCTTCCATATCGCGCAGCAATTCGCTCCAATCGGTGGCTTTGATTTCAGCAGGCATCCAACGGGAAATCAAAGGATACATGGAGCGCACCAGCCGGATGGGAAATGGCATGGAAATAACGATATTTTCCGGAGATTCGCCTTCTTTTTGGTGGATGCGGATATGCAGCCAGCGCGCTTTGGAAGTGACCATCATCCCAAAAACGCCCAGCCAAAACGGTATCCAGGCCAGCCAAAAGCCCACTCCCCACGGCTGAGCCATCCAGCCCTGCGCAATCCACAACGCACCCAATGCAGTTAAAACGACTGCCAGACCAAACGCAATTTTCGACCACACCTTCCAGCGGGAAGAAACTTGCTGATCCTGCTTAATCCCGGCTTCCGTAGATGCAGAAGAGGGTTCCTCTGCCTGGACACTGTCTGGCACACTCACGGCATCCGGCTGTATTGGGGCGGGCATAATTTCAGGCTGCGAATCTGCCCTATCCCGGCGGCGCTCTAGGGCATCCAGCAAGATCACGGCATAATCAATGGAAACATCACCGTTTTCCACGCGTTTCAAAATCGAAAGCTGTTCATCTGCGTAATCCATCGCTCATCATCCTTTTCGCTCAGGAAGAAAACTTGCCATCCAATGCATTTAATAACTGGTTGGCTTCCTCGGCGCTAATTTTCTTTTCACTCAATAACTGCAAAATCAAGAGCCGTTCACTCTCGCTGGTCTTGCTGGCCGCCGGCGGAACCGGCGCAACCGGGATCACCGGCGGCGTTGAACGCCAGGTGTTTTCGCGCGGGGTGAAATCGCGCCCTAAATTGGCCGTTGCGGCGCGCAGCCGCTCTTCTGCGCGCACCGAAGCCTCACGAGCGCGCCGCTCGGCCCGTTCAGCCGCCTGCCGCGCATTCTCCTCAGCACGGCGAATCCGTTCCTGCACGTGCTGAGTAATGCGGTCGTCCAGCGCATCCAGTTCATTGCCCAAAGATACGCCTAAATCTTCTGGCGAGAGGTCATCTTCCCAGCCCGCATCCAGCACAGCGATGCTGCTGCCGGCATTCAACTGAATTAACGGTCCGCCGCCGGCAACTGTCATGCGCTGATGCCCGGTGGCGTAGCGCGTAGGTTCGTGGTTGCTGATCATTTGAATTTTTTGACTGCCGCTGACTGCTTCCAACTCGTAGCCAATCCCTTGCGGCACCCAGAGTTTAATACTGCTGCCTGCATTGGCTTTAAAATCGCCGGGCAGTGCGACCAGTTTCATCTTGATATTGCCGCCAGCGTTCATTTTCCCGGTGATGGCCACATCGACTAATTTTACCGAACTGCCAATATTTTGCACTTGCAGCAGCCCGCTGACCACACCGCCGCGCACTGAGCCGCCGACATTGTGCACCAGCAGGTCGCCGTCAATGTGACTGATTTTCAAATGACCGCCGACCGAATCGCACTGCACCTGTTTTACCTGGCGCAGTGTGAGGTGCCCGCCGACACTATTGATCTCGATATCGCTGTATAAATCAATAATCGAAAGCGAACCTTTAACCGAATCAATTTTTAACGGCGCGGTTTTCGGCAAGGATAAAACGCAATCGTCTTCCGCCTCAATCCAGATTTCCGCATCTTTCTGCCGGATAATCAGGTCACTTTCATCCCTGATTTTAATCTCAATTTCTTCCCGATCCCAGCCGGTGATCGTAAGATGATCATCCATATCCAGATGAATTATTCCATTTACAGGATAAGCCAGCGTTCTAGTGGCCATTGATAACTCCTTAATCGGTATAACGAAATTAATCGTCAAGAACATCATAGCACTATTTTAAATAATGTCAATATTATAGTTAATTATATTTAAATAACACTTAAATTTATTTATTTTATAATTTAGTTATATAGTATAACTTATTTGAAGCGTTACACGGCCATAACTGGTCACTGGCTGATTTTGTGTTACACTCAAAAAAACTTTCCCAACCCTAAAATCAAATGGAGAATATGAATGGTTAAATACCCTGTTGAGCCGTTTCGCATCAAAATGGTCGAACCTATTCGCCTCATTTCTGCCGAAAACCGTGCTGCGGCGTTGCAGGCTGCCGGGTACAATTTGTTCAATTTACGCGCTGAAGATGTTTTCATCGATTTACTGACCGATTCTGGTACGGGCACCATGAGCCAGTATCAATGGGCAGCTATGCTCACCGGTGACGAATCCTACGCCGGCGCCCGCTCGTATTACCATTTAGCTGAGGTCATGCAAAAGATATTTGGCTTCGAGCATTTCGTTCCCACTCACCAGGGCCGCGCTGCGGAGAATATTCTCACCAATCTCCTGGTCAAGCCGGGAATGTACATCCCCTCCAATATGCACTTTGACACAACAGAAGGAAATATCCGCGCCCGCGGCGGCCGCCCCAGCAACCTGGTAATCGACGAAGCTTACGACCCAGAAAACCCGCACCCGTTCAAAGGCAATATGGATTTGGACAAACTGCGTGCGTTTATTGAAAAAGTTGGCCCGCAAAACATTCCTTTTGGAACCATTACGATTACAAATAACGCCGGCGGCGGCCAGCCCGTCTCTGTAGCCAATATCCGCGCTGTTTCAGAAATTTACCATTCCTATCATATTCCCTTCTTTATCGACTCCTGCCGCTTTGCCGAAAATGCCTATTTCATCAAAATGCGCGAACCCGGCTATCAGGACAAGACGCCATTAGAAATTGCCAATGAAATCTACGCTTTGGCCGACGGCGCGTGGATGTCAGCTAAGAAAGACGCGCTGGTGAATATCGGCGGCTTTCTGGCCGTGCGTGATGAGCAGCTCTTCCAACAAATCAGCAACGAGTTAATCCTCCGCGAAGGCTTCATCACCTACGGCGGCCTGGCCGGCCGCGACCTGGACGCCATCGCCATCGGTCTGGAAGAGGGCCTGGATGAAGACTACCTGGCTTACCGCCTCGGCCAGACGGCCTATCTGGCTGGTAAATTAGAAGAAGCCGGCATTCCGTTTATCAAGCCCGCCGGCGGGCACGCCATTTACCTGGACGCCGGCCGGATTCTGCCGGACATTTCGCATGGTGAATATCCTGGTCAGGTGCTTGCCACAGCGCTCTACCTGGAAGGCGGCATTCGCAGTGTTGAAATCGGCTCGGTCATGTTCGCTTACCCGGATCCAGACACTGGTAAAATGATCTATCCGGAGCTGGAATTGGTCCGCCTGGCCATTCCGCGCCGGGTTTATACCCAAAGTCATTTCGATTACATCGCCGAAGTACTCAAAGCGGTGGTTTCCTACAAAGATTCACTGAAGGGTTTAAAAATTACGTATGCGCCTGAACTGCTGCGTCACTTTACCGCCCGTTTCGAGCCGCTGGCGTAAGCGTTAAAAAAGGATCAAATCAATGCACGGAAACAGAACATTCATTGGGCTGACGCTCCTCCTGCTCACCGGTTTGCTGCTGGGAGCCTGTTCGGTTGCTCAGGCGCCGTTAACCGATACCACCGTTTTGGAAGGCGATCAGGCAAATGCTGCCTATGAAACCGTCAAAACTGCTGCAGAAAATGTCGTCACCGGATTGGTAAATGCGGATTACAGCACTTTCTCTAAGGATTTCAGTGCTGAAGTCGCCAAGGGAATGGACGAAAACGCCTTCAACGATTTACTGACTACCTTTCAAACCGACCTGGGAAGCATCACTTCCAGTGAATTGACCGCCGTACTGCAAGATGACCAATACACTACCCTTGTGTACACCTTTTCGTTTGAGAAAAACGGTTCGGTGGTCATGCGTGTTGTTTTCGACCGTGGAGATTCCGACACCGTAACCGGTATCTGGTTTGATTCTCCCGTGCTGATCAAGTAAACGCATTACTCAGCGATACGGTCAAACTATCCAACTAATAAAAAAGTCCCGGTCAGAGTTTCCTGGCCGGGACTTTTTGAAATTATTACTCCAGGTTATGTCCGTTTTGCAGATGTTTGGCCTCTACCCAAAGGGCATCCATTTCCTCCAGGCTCATCGAGGTAAGCTCACGGCCCATTTTCCGCGCCTGCTGCTCAATATAAGCAAATCGGCCCATAAACCGATCGTTGGTGCCGCGCAGCGCCGCCTCTGGATCAACTCGATACCAGCGCACCAGGTTCACGACTGCGAAAAGTAAATCGCCCAGTTCCTTTTCGCGCTCTGCGGGGCTTGGCGCGCTGAGCACTTCGCCGATCTCCTCCTGGATTTTGGCATAAACCGGCTCAACTGTCGGCCAATCAAAACCTACCCGCGCAGCGCGCATCTGGATTTCTTCTGCGCGCGCTAAAGAGGGCATAGATTTGGGAACGCCCGAAAGGATTCCCAATTGTCCGTTGCCATTTGCCGCTTTCTCTGCTTGCTTGAGTTTCTGCCAATTGGTCAATACCCCTTCCACACCTGCAACATCCGCATCGCCGAAAACGTGCGGATGCCGGCGGACAATTTTTCGATTGATTCCCGCCAGAACATCCGCCATGCCAAATTCGCCATCCTCAGCGCCAATTTGGGCGTGCAGCGCAATCTGCAGAAAAATATCTCCCAGTTCTTCACACAGCGCTTGCGGGTCTTCGGCGTCGAGGGCGTCAATGGCCTCATAGGTCTCTTCGATCAAATATTTCCGCAAACTCAAGTGCGTTTGTTCTCGATCCCAGGGACAGCCATCTGGCGCACGCAAGCGGGCCACCACTTCCTGGAAGCTTTCCAACGATCCATCGCGCTCAAGCGGCGGCACATATAAAGCTGTCAGCAGACCAATGTGCGGGCTGCGGTCAATTTCATACAGGGGCAGTTCTTCAATCAATTCATTTTCGGTGCCGGCGCCATGTACCAATCGGACAGGATGCGTATCAGGATAGACGGCGTTGAGCGTCAGCTTTACACCTGAAGCGGTCATGCGGTTGTAGATTTGCGTAATCAAAACTGGTGTATCCGGCGGGAAATTGGGCGTATGCAAAGCGCCTAATTCCAGCGCGTCAATTAAAGTCATGCGCGGAAACGGATCCAGCTGCAGCGCCGTAAAGGTCGGATCTAAAAAGCTCATTCCCTCCACAACCCGAACCGGAATACCCGCGTCTTTTGCCTGGCGCACGATTTCCGGTGCGGTAAATTCGGCCACATAAGGATGCCCGGGCACAGCATAGGTCACGCCCTGCGGACGCGCACCCAGGCGCAGAATTTGAGCCACAATTTCCTGATAAACCGCCTCAAAACTCTGCCCGTGTTCGTATAAATCATCAAACGAATGCACCTGCAGCGTGGACGGGAATCCCGCCACTACCGGGTGCAAATTGGTGCGTAAATACACTTCATCAACCTGGTTGAGCCACTGCCAGGCCTGTAAGGTTAAATGCCCCGGGTCACCTGGGCCTAACCCGACGATGGTAATGCCATTAGTCTGAGAATTCATGTTCACACTCATAAAAGTAGAATTGCCATGCGCCTGCTGAAGACGGTTAATCTTACCGCACAATCACAGCCAGGCTGATGCAAAAAGCGGCCGGAAGAATATCCGGCCGCTTAAGCATACAAAAACCAGCTGCAAACGCAAACGAACGATCTAGCGTTTCGTGTACGTAGGAGCCTTGCGGGCGCGCTTGAGACCTGGTTTCTTGCGTTCCTTGATGCGGGCATCGCGGGTCAGCAGGCCGTCTTTGCGCAGATCATGCACGTACTCGGCGTTCATTTTCACCAGAGCGCGGGCCAGACCCAGGGTCACGGCATCCGTCTGTCCGGTAACGCCGCCGCCGTTGACGGTGACGGTCACATCGAAAGTCTCACGAGCCTGGCCGGTAGCGCCAAACGGTTTAAGAATGGCTTCCATATCGCCGGTGCGGGTGAAGTAATCTTCGAGTGATTTCTGGTTGACGGTGAACTTACCCGTTCCAGCCATCACACGGACGCGCGCGCTGGATTCTTTGCGACGCCCAACACCTTCAAAATACTGAACGGACATATTTACCTACTCCTTATGCAACAGGCTCAGGCGTTTGCGCGGTGTGCGGATGTTCGCTGCCCGCGTAAATCTTCAAGCGCTTGATCAACTGGCGCCCCAATTTGTTATGGGGCAGCATACCCCACACCGCATCGCGCAGAACGCGATCGGGATGAGTCTGGTTCTGGTCTTTCAAGTTGACAGCTTTCAAACCACCGGGGTAATTTGAATGTTTGTAGTAGACCTTGCTGATGCCCTTCTTCTCGGTGAAGGCAAGCTTTTCAACATTGATCACGACCACAAAATCGCCCATAGCGACGCCTGGGGTAAAGGTTGGTTTGTGTTTCCCTAAGAGCATGTGAGCAACGTCGGTGGCCACACGACCAATCCCTTTGCCGTTCGCATCTACCAAAACCCACTTTGATTCGGGTGTTCCTTTTATTACGTACGTTTTATCCACAGTCCTCTTCTCCACTGGCAGATGAGGTATTAATTAACCCTTCAGGTTCGTCAGCCTTTGACGGGTAAAACACTTTTTCCAAAACGAGGCCATTTGGTTTTGCAAGCCCTGGTGTCAGGGGCTGTGGGTTCTGGAGGGCTTCTGCAAATTGAGACAGGCTCAATCGCTGTTGACCCACCAGGACTTGCAAAAACACCAGGCGCCGTACCATTCGGTATAGGAAGGCATTGGCAGCGATCCGAAAAGACCAGCCGCCATGTTCTTCCTGAACCCAATCCGCACGGTACACCGTTCGGACCGTAGTGCCTCCCGGCTTAAGGGGGGAGCCGAATGCCGCAAAATCATGTGCACCCGGCAGACAGGCTGCGCACTGGATGAGCAGTTCCGCCTGTACATCAGGCCAGATTCGCCAGGAGAAATATTCTCGCAGCGGATCTCGCCAGGCCTGGCAGAACAGTGAGTAGTGGTACTGGCGGGCAACCGCCTGGTAGCGCGGATGAAAATCTTTGTCAGCAGTCGCGACTGCCATTACGGATACATCCTGCGGAAGGTGGACATTGATGGCTCTCTGCAGCGCCTCACAAGAATGAGACCATTCGAGATCAAATGCCAGCACCTGGCCGGAAGCATGCACACCGCTGTCAGTTCGGCCGGCAAACAAAACCGTACGGTCGTGCCAGCCAAGCAGCGCTAACGCCTCTTCCACTACGCCCTGAACTGTCCGGCTCCTTCCTTGCCGTTGAAAGCCTTGGAAGTTTGTGCCGTCGTAGGCTATGATAACCTGGTAACGTTCCATTCCATTCGGAGATTAACCGGATGGCTAATGATTAGTCCTCAACCAATTCAAGCAGAACCATCTCAGCGGCATCGCCCTGGCGCAGGCCCAGCTTGAACAGACGCGTGTAACCACCATTGCGGTTGGCGTAACGCGGAGCAATTTCGTCAAACAACTTTTTAACCACAGCAGGGTCACCCAGGCGAGAAGCGATCAGGCGGCGAGCATTGACTTTAGCAATTTCATCGCCCTTCGCGCTGTTGCGGGCGATGGTAATCATCTGTTCCGCTTCGCTGCGAATTGATAACGCTTTGGCGCGAGTAGTCTGCATGCGTTCATTGGTAAAAAACTGATTGAGCATGGTCCGCCGCAGGCTGTTGCGTTGGCCTACGGAGCGACCCAGTTTATAACCAGCTACGTTATGGCGCATAAAACCTTACTCCGTCTCTTTTTCGTTTTGCAGGAAACCTTTTTCCTGCATTTTCTGGCGTAATTCGTCCAGGCTCTTTTCACCGAAATTACGGATCGACATGACCGCTTCGTTGCCTTTTTCAAGCAGCTCGAGCACATCGCCGACATTGGTAATGCCGGTGCGCTTGAGGGAATTGAAGACGCGGACAGAAAGGTCCAGGTTTTCAATGGGGGTCTCAGCGGCTTCACTGGTCAGGCGGCTGCCGGAAACTTCCTTTTCAGCCGTCAGGATCAGAGTTTCTTCGCTGATGCCAGAAACAAGGCGCAGATGATCAATGAGGACTTTCGAGGCCTGCCCGAGAGCTTTCTCAGGAGCGATGGTTCCATCGGTCCAGATCTCAAGAATCAGGCGTTCGTAGTTGGTGCTTTGACCAACACGAGCACTGGCCACCGTAAAGTTGACGCGTTTAATCGGTGTAAAGATTGCATCAACAGGCAGTTCACCAATAGGCAGGCGTCCGCTGCGATCAATCGCCGGCGAATAACCGCGCCCAAGCTCTACTGTCATGTCAATTTCCAAACGGGTACGACTGTCGTCAACCGTGAATAGATACAGCTCGGGGTTGACAATTTCAACTTCGGCCGGAGTCTGGATGTCGGCGGCGGTAACCGTACCTTCACCGCGGACTTCCAAATGCAGGTGTGATGATTCCACATCGTGGAGAAGGAGGCGCAGCTGTTTCAATTGCAGCATCACCTGGATCACATCTTCGCGGACCCCGGGAATATCGCTGAACTCGTGCAGCACGTCGGTAATTCTTACCGAAGTGATAGCCGCACCGTCCAACGACGAAAGCAGAACTCGACGAAGTGCATTACCAAGGGTGACGCCGTAGCCCCGTTCAAGGGGGCTGATTACGAACTTCCCGTAGTTACGAGCTTCGGCCTCGCGCTCCACTTTCGGCTTTACCATATTACTTAAGGCACACAAGTTTCACCCCTTTCCGATGCACACAGATGCCATTATCACCGGATAGCAAAGGCTTACCTCGAGTAGTACTCGACGATGAGCTGTTCGTTAAGATTGCCGTCAATTTCTGCACGTTCGGGAATGCGAATGACGCGGCCAGAGAGGCTCTTCACATCGCGGTCAATCCACAGACTGCAGGTGCGTTTTTCGGCCAGGTCAACCAGTTCTTTGAACAGGGTTTTCCCGCGGGAATTTTCAGCGACGGCGACGACATCACCGGGCCGCAGAAGCAGCGACGGTACGTCAACCTTGACGCCGTTGACCGTGAAATGGCCATGTGAGACCATCTGGCGGGCCTGAGCGCGGTTTTCGCCAAATCCCATGCGATAAACGACATTGTCGAGACGCAGTTCAAGGGTCTGGATCAAATTCAGACCGGTCATACCGCGTTTCTTCTGCGCAATGCCGAAGTAGCGGCGGAACTGACGCTCTAAAATACCGTAGGTACGGCGGGCCTGCTGCTTGGCGCGCAGCTGACGCGAATAGTCAGACATACGCTCGTTGCCACCGCGGCCTGCGTTGGCTTTACCGTGTTCGCCCGGGGCGAAAGCGCGGCGTTCAAAAGCGCACTTCTGCGAGAAGCAGCGCTCGCCTTTCAAGAACATTTTGAAACCTTCACGCCGGCATAATTTACAAACCGGACCTGTATATCTCGCCATAACTTCCCTCTCTCAAATATTAAACACGGCGTTTCTTAGGAGGCCGGCAGCCGTTGTGCGGTACCGGAGTTACATCCGCAATGGAGCGGACACGAATGCCCATGCCCTGTACGGCGCGAATCGCAGACTCACGGCCGGGGCCAGGGCCCTTGACGATCATGTCAACTTCTTGCACACCCATTTGCTGGGCGGTTTTCAGAGCCTGTTCTGCGGCGAGGCGGGCAGCAAAAGGCGTGCTTTTGCGCGAACCCTTAAACCCGGCAGAACCGGCGCTGGACCAGCAGACCGTGTTCCCCTGCTGATCAGTGACGGTAATGATTGTGTTATTGAAAGATGCAAAGATGTGAACTTGCGCTGACGATAACGTGCGCTTTACCTTGCGGGGAGCGCTCGTTCGTCGCGCAGACCTTACATTTTGTGCCATATTTCCTCGCTATCAACCTCGATTAATTTCAGAGTACAGCGTTGAAACAAATTTGCAGCGCAAGAGAACCGGCCG
This sequence comes from Bellilinea sp., assembly GCA_036822575.1. Classification (GTDB taxonomy): domain Bacteria; phylum Chloroflexota; class Anaerolineae; order Anaerolineales; family Anaerolineaceae; genus Bellilinea. The sequence continues at coordinate 99,169 of DAISHK010000008.1, forward strand.
GCCGCTGGGAGAGGGAAGTACCCCCAGACCGGTTCTCACTGACGCAACAAACTATTTCTTCGTAGCTCCGCGGCGGCGTCCGCGACCGGCCACAGTCTTCTTGGGGCCCTTGCGGGTGCGCGAATTGGTGCGGGTGCGCTGTCCACGAGCCGGCAAATTGCGGCGGTGGCGCAAACCGCGATAACACCCGATTTCAATCAGGCGTTTGATGTTCATCTGCGTCTCGCGGCGCAGATCGCCTTCAACTGTGTAATTCTGCGAAATGAATTCACGCAGTAAATTGACATCCGCTTCGGACATATCCTTTACGCGAACATCAGGATTCACACGAGTAGACGACAGGATTGTTTTTGCCCGGGTGGGGCCAATCCCAAAAATATAGGTTAAAGCTACTTCAATCCGCTTGTTACGCGGAAGATCAACACCTTCGATTCTCGCCATTCGTCCTTACCCCTGTCGCTGCTTATGCTTTGGGTTTTCACAAATTACGTACAATTTGCCACTGCGCTTTACGATCTTGCATTTCGCACAGCGCTTGCGAATAGATGGTGATACTCTCATGATCGGATGCTCCTCACATAATTCCTTACAACTACAGCCAAAGTCACGATTATACCTGACCAGGCTGGATTCGTCCAGGACTTCTTCCATCTTCTAAAAGAGTCAGGATGCGTGGTCCCTGGGCGGTGATCGCCACAGTGTGCTCGTAATGGGCGGTCGGTAATCCGTCGCGAGAAACCACCGTCCATTGGTCGGCTAAAACGCGCGTCGCCGGAGAACGCAGCAGCACCATCGGTTCCAAAGCCAGGGTCATCCCCTCACGGAGAAGCATCCCGTGGCCTGCGGTACCGTAGTTCGGAACCTGAGGGCCTTCATGCATCTGGCGGCCAACGCCGTGGCCGGTGTATTCACGCGTCACCTGCATGTGATTGCTTTCCACAAACTGCTGTACTGCAGCGGAAATATCGCCAACGCGGTTTCCCGGCACCATTTGCGCAATACCGACATACAGCGCCTGCTCAGTAACCTCAAGCAATTTGCGCACCTGTTCAGATACTTCGCCAACCGGGAAAGTCACGGCCGAGTCTGCGACAAAACCTTCATAAACATTGCCGCAGTCCACCGAAACGATATCGCCTTCACGCAGTTTACGCTTTGGGGAAGGAATCCCATGAACCAGCTCTTCGTTGACACTTACATTCGTACTGGCCGGGTATGGATAAGGGCCTGGATAGCCTTTGAAAGGGGAGTAAACTCCGTACTTCTTCAAGACTTCCTCAGCCGCAGCGTTCAGATCCGCGGTCGAAGCTCCCGGATGAGCGGCGTCACGCGCTGCCGCCAGGGCTTCTGCATTGATCTGCCCGGCGAAACGCATAATTTCCAGCTCCTGAGGAGACTTAATCGTGATCTGACGATCCCAAGACATCATAATCGATTCTACCCTTTACTGAATGGCAGCCAGCAATTGTTTGGTTACCTCTTCGATCGGCAGCGTGCCGTCAACTTCCACCAGCAAGCCGGCTGACCGGTAGTGCTCGATTAAGGGTGAGGTCTGGTCCATGTATACACGAATACGGCGTTCCACCGTTTCGCGCTGGTCATCTTCGCGCTGATACAGCTCAGATCCGTCGATATCACAGACGCCATCCACCTTAGGCGGATTATACACACTGTGATACACGTGTCCTTGCGCGCGGCATGTCCAGCGGCCACCCAGGCGTTCGATCAGAACTTCAGCCGGTACAGAGATGTACGGGACGCACACAACTTTCCCGTTCAATTCTGCCAGCATGGCGCTGAGCGCTTCGGCCTGGGCCGGCGTACGCGGGAAGCCATCCAGAATTGCGCCGGCGGCGCAATCTGGACGGCTGAGGCGTTCGCGTATCATGGCAATTGTGACATCATCCGGAACCAACTCCCCCCGGTTCATATATCCTTGCGCCAGTATTCCCAATTCGGTTTGGGCTTTCAGGTTTTCGCGGAAGATATCTCCAGAAGAGATGTGAGCCAGTTGCGTGGCCTCGGCAATTACTTCTGCCTGCGTGCCTTTCCCGGCTCCGGGAGGTCCCAGTAAAACGATGTACTTACCCATGGCTTTACCCCTTGATCAAACTTTCATCGTATCCGTGCAGTTTCAGCTCGGTTTCAATGATGTTGAAGGTATCGCGGACGACACCCACCACAATCAGCAGACCGGCAGCTGATACCAGGAAGACCCCGGCGCTCTGCGCGCTGGCCGGAAGCATGGCCTTGGTGATGTACGGCATAACCGCCACCAGACCCAAGAACAAAGCGCCCGGCAATGTAATACGACGCTGAACTTTCGTCAGGTATTTTTGCGTGGCGGGGCCGCGCAAAACACCCGGGATTTGTGCACCCTGGCGTTTGAGGGTTTCTCCGTAGTTTTGCTGTGCAAACAAAACATCGGTGTAGAAGAAAGTGAAAACAACCACCATGAAGAAGTACATCAAACCGTACCAGGGGCTGTTGCCACCGAAAAGATTATAGACTCCATTCGCCAGGTTCTTAACCCATGCTGTTTGCGCGTTCAAAAAGAAACCTGCAACGATCGCCGGGAAGAGCAAAATGGACTGGGCAAAGATCAGTGGGATCATGCCGGCCATGTTGACCATCAACGGCAGGTTGCTGCGCACAGGCATAGACATACGGTTCCCGACACGGCGGCCAGGGAACAGCACGGGAACATTGCGGCGCCCCTGCTGGACATAGACAATGGCAAAGATCGTCAGAACCAGGATGACGGCGATGATGATGGTTAACCACCAGCCGTTCTGCTGATCACTCCACAAGGAAGCCAGATGGCTCGGGATCGAGGAAACGATACCGGCGAAGATGATCAGAGAAAGACCCTGATTCGGAATACCATATTCCGAAATCAACTGTCCCAGCCAGACCCCCAGCATGGTGCCTGCCACCATGCTGGCCAGGGTGGTCAGCGTGGGCAGGACATTGCCGGCGGAAAAGCCAAAGGTAAAGTTGAGTACGGTTTGCCCAGATTGGGCAGCCAGGGAATTGAAGATATTAATTTGACCTATAGCCGAAAGCAGGCCCATCGGGATTGTCAGGATGATGGTCCATTTCTCCATCCATTTCTGGCCCTCACGCGGGTTCTCACGCATCATCCGCTCTAAAGCCGGGATGATGGGCATGAGAAGTTGGAGAATAATCTGTGCGGTAATGTAAGGATACACACCCATTGCCAGCACAGAAAAACGAGAAATCGTACCACCAGAAAGCAGGTCGAGCAGGCCAAAAAATGAACCCGCTGCGCTACTTGAGTTAACAATGCTCGCGATGACATTTCTTTCAATACCAGGCGCCGGAATATTCGCTACCAGGCGGTAAAGAATAAGCAGCAACAAGGTAATGAGCAGCTTTTTTCGGATGTCTTCCGATTTCCAGAGATAGCGCCAAGCTGACCGCTTCATGCGTGGGTCTCCTTTTCCTATTACTAGGCGATGATCTCGACCTTGCCGCCAGCGGATTCGATTTTTGCCTTAGCGCTCTTGCTGATGCGCTGGACACGAACCGTGAGCGGGAACGAAATTTCGCCGCGGCCAAGAATGGCGACCGGATTGGCAGCTTTGTGAAGCATGTTCACTTCAGCTAACGCTTCTGGGGTTACCTCATTATTGGCCTCAAATTTAGCGGCCAACTGGTCCAGGTTGACGACATTGTATTCAACCTGCGCCGGGGGGGTGAACCCTTCGCCACGAATGAACGGCAGGCGGCGGTAGAATGGCAGGTTACCACCCTGATGGTAGGTATGCCCACCCTGACCGGAGCGTGAGCCCTGGCCTTTGGTACCGCGACCGCCGGTCTTGCCTTTGCCAGCGGAGATACCACGGCCAAGGCGTTTGCGATTTTTCTTGGCTCCCTCGTTGGGAGCGAGATCGTTTAATTTCATTGTTCCACCTGCTCTTCTATCTTCACCAGGTGATTAACCTTGCGAAGCATGCCACGGATGGTGGCATTATCTTCCTGGGTAACCGTCTGATGCAGACGATGCAAACCAAGCGCCTTAACGGTGGCTTTATGCCGTTCCGAATACCCAATGGCGCTTCGAACAAGCGTGATGCGCAGCATCTTGGGAGATTGGCTCATCTCAGGCATTCTTCCTCCGTTCCCAGAAGGGGGTCAGGTCTTTCGAGGCTTTGCCACGGCGAGCAGCTTCTTCTTCGGGGGATTTCAGTTGGCTCAAAGCGTCAAAGGTGGCTTTTACCACGTTCAACACATTGGCGCTGCCCATCGATTTGGTCAGAATGTCGCGCACACCGGCTGCTTCCAAAACAGCGCGCACACCACCAGCGGCGATAACGCCTGTACCAGCGGAGGCCGGTTTGAGCAGCACTTTGGCGCCGGCGGTCCGGCCAACAACTTCATGCGGGATGGTCGTACCGAAGGTAGCGACCTGGCGCATCGACTTATGAGCGCGTTCAGTGGCTTTGCGCATCGCATCCGGAACGGCGTTTGCCTTTCCAATGCCGAGGCCAACATTGCCATGATTATCGCCAGTGACAACCGTCACCCGGAACTGGAACCGGCGGCCGCCTTTTACCACTTTGGCGACACGGGCGATTTCAATGACACGCTCGTCATATGTCTGTTCTACAGATTGAAATTCGGTCATTTCCATAGTCAGGCTCTCAATCCTTGCTTTTTCTGCCTAGAACTCCAGGCCAGAGGCACGGGCGCCATCAGCCACAGCTTTAACGCGGCCGACGTAGCGGAAGCCACCGCGGTCAAATACGACCGTTTCGACACCCTTTTCTTTTGCCCGTTTGGCAACTAACTCACCCACCATGCGCGCCTGCTCGGTTTTGTTCTTGCCAGTCAGGCTGCTGCGCAGTTCAACATCAATGGTGGATGCAGAAGCCAGGGTATTCCCGGCCTCATCATCGATTACCTGAGCATAGGTTTCGGCCAGGCTGCGGAACACTGCTAACCGCGGGCGAGCAGCGGTGCCGGTAATGTACTTGCGCACGCGTTTGTGCCGGCGGATACGCGCTTCTGATCGACTTAACTTAGCCATATGCTCTCACCTATTTCTTGCCTTTACCGGCTTTGCCGGCTTTGCGGCGGATCTTTTCACCCAGATAATGAATCCCTTTCCCATGATAGGGCTCGGGCGGGCGTACTTTACGGATGTCAGCAGCTACCTGACCTACGGTTTCGCGATTGCTGCCCATGATCTTGATCTGACGGGTTTTGGTTTCCACTTCAAAGGAAATGCCATCAGCCGGTTCGATCACCACGGGATGCGAATAACCGACAAACAACTTCAGGTTTTTGCCATCCATCTCGGCACGGTAACCAACGCCATCGATCTCCAGCACTTTGGTGAAGCCTTCGCTCACGCCAGTTACCATATTTTGAATTAATGCACGGGTCATTCCATGCAGGGCGCGCACATTCGGTTCTTCCGAAGAGCGAGCCACGAGAATTTTGCCCTCATCCAGGCTAATGGCGATGGCGGGCGAAAATTCGCGGGTCAGCGTGCCTTTGGGTCCCTTAATGGATACAACAGAACCATCAAGATCGACCTGGACACTGGCGGGAACGACCACCGGTAAGCGACCTATACGAGACACAGTAATACCTCCTTTTTCGCTTCCGGGCTACCAGACCTTGCAAAGGATCTCGCCGCCGACATTCATTTGGCGAGCCCGTTGACCGGTCATAACACCCTTGGGCGTGGAGAGGATAGCAATACCCAAACCAGAAAGCACCCAGGGGATTTCAACTTTGCGGGAATAGACCCGACGACCAGGGCGGCTGACACGTTCCAGACCGGTGATCACCGGGCGGCGCTGGCGGCGCTCACCCACATACTTCAACCGTAAACGCAGAATCTGCTCAAACGGTTTCTCGCCGTTCACAACTTCATATCCGTCAATGAAGCCTTCTTCCTTCAAAATGCGGGCAATTTCCGCTTTAATTGAAGAACTGGGCATCGCGACGACGGACTGGCCATTTCCAATGGCGTTCCGAACGCGGGTCAACATATCAGCAATTGGATCATTAACACTCATGCCTACCTCCGGCCTGGCACTACCAGGATGACTTGGTTACGCCGGGGATCTTCCCTTGCAGAGCGAGCTCCCGGAAGCAAATTCGGCAAAGACCAAAGCGGCGCAGGTATCCGCGCGGGCGGCCGCAGACACGGCAGCGATTGCGGACCTGGACTGTATATTTGCGCCGTTGTTCTCGATACATCATGCACTTTTTGGCCATACTAGTCCTTCCTGAAAGGCATCCCAAGCAGCTGCAGCATTTTTGCAGCCTGTTCATCCGACGGTGCAGTGGTGACTACCGTAATTTCCATACCGCGGACTTTGTCCACTTTATCGTAATCGATCTCAGGGAAGATGATTTGTTCCCGAAGACCCAAGGTGTAGTTTCCACGGCCATCAAATGCTTCATCCGAAACACCGCGGAAATCGCGTACGCGCGGTAAAACAATATTCATTAACCGGTCGAGGAATGCCCACATACGATCGCCCCGCAGGGTAACCATGGTGCCAATTGCACGACCTTCACGCAGTTTGAAGTTAGCAATGCTTTTGCGCGCCTTGGTGATGACCGGTTTCTGGCCGGTGATCTTTTCCAGGTCGCCGCTCGCTGCTTCCAGCGATTTGGCATTGTCTAACGCTTCGCCAAGCCCAATATTGATGACGACCTTGCTGATGCGCGGAATCTGCATCACATTGCTGAGGCCTAATTCTTTCATCAGGGCTGGTGCGACTTCGTTCTGATACTTTTCTTTCATAATATTCATGAATGCGCTCCCTGAAGATTAGCCATCAATAACGGCTTCGCACTTTTTGCAAACCCGCATGGCTTTGCCATCTTCGGTGCGAGTAATCTGAATGCGGGTGGTTTTGCCGCATTTCGGGCAAACCAGCATCACGTTTGAAACATCAAACGGGGCTTCGAAGCGCACACGTCCAGGGGAAATTGTGCGGCCCTGTGATTGAACCTGGCGCTGATGCTTGGTGCGTGTGTTGACACCCTGCACAACCACCCGGCCATCCTTGGGCAGAACGCGAATAACCTCTCCGCGCTTTCCTTTGTCTTCGAGGCGACCGCTTATCACTTCAACCGTATCACCTTTATGAATCTTCAAATTCATTGCTTCGCTCCTTATTCCTGTCCTAGATAACTTCTGGGGCCAGGGAAACGATCTTCATAAAGCCTTTCTCACGAAGTTCGCGAGCGACCGGGCCAAAGATACGCGTACCCTTGGGGTTCTGACCGTCATTATCCAGAATGACGGCGGCGTTATCATCGAAGCGGATTGAGGAACCGTCCTCACGGCGCCATTCTTTCGAGCAGCGCACGATGACGGCCTTCACAACGTCACTCTTCTTGACCGACCCCTGAGGGTTGGCCGATTTGACGGTCGCAACGACGATATCACCCACGTGCCCGTAACGGCGAGTCGAACCACCCATTACATGGATGACCAACAGCTCGCGAGCGCCGGTGTTATCGGCTACGTTAAGACGAGATTCGTGTTGAATCATCTCTATTCTCCTTCTTCGCTCAGTTCCTGCATTGGCATGCCCTGGCGCTTCAGGATGGTTTCAACCACGAAGCGTTTGTCGCGCGAGATCGGAGCGCTTTCGACGATCACAACCTCATCTCCAATTTCGCAGCCCAGCAGGTCGTGCGCTTTCAAGGTTTTGGAAGCGTGCACTACTTTGCGATATAAAGGATGCTGGTAGGTCCGGGTGATTTTAACCACCACGGTCTTATCCATCTTATTGCTGGTCACAACACCGGTTAAACGACGCCGAGTGTTCATTCTTCACCTTCCCGCAATTCTTTTAATTCGCGCTCATGCAACAACGTATTGTAGCGAGCAATCAAACGGCGAGTTTGCTTTAACCGGGATGTATCTGTGAGCTGACCAGTAACTACCTGGAACCGCAGATTCATCAACTCATGTTGGGCATCCGCCAATTTCACTTTCAATTCGTCAACTGACATCAGTCGAATCTGTTCGTTTTTCATGCCGATTCTCCTGTGCTGCCCTCATGACGAGCAATAACTTTGGTTTTGATCGAGAATTTGTAGGAAGCCTGGTGCAGCGCTTCAATAGCTGCTTCAGCATCCAGCCCACCCACCTCGAACATTACACGGCCAGGTTTGACGACAGATACCCAATATTCCACATTGCCTTTACCTTTACCCATACGAGTCTCAGGTGGTTTCTGGGTATAGGGTTTGTCGGGGAAGATACGGATCCAAACCTTACCACGGCGGCGCATCGAACGAACAATAGCACGGCGGGCGGCTTCAATCTGGCGGGCGGTGATCCAACCCGGCTCTAAGGCCTGCAGGCCAAATTCGCCGTAGATCATTTCTGCCCCGCGAAGAGCCTTTCCTCGCATGTGACCGCGCTGTTGCTTACGCCACTTTACACGTTTTGGCATCAACATAGCTGCTAACCTCTCTTATCACGCCTGGGTTGTATCCCAGCGTAAGGTTTATTCACTTACGTACACACCTTCGGTCGCTTCGGCTTTTTCCTCAGCGCCTTCGATGACGTTGCCTTTGTACACCCACACTTTGACGCCAATCTGACCGTAAGTGGTCAGTGCTTCAGCGCGTGCGAAATCAATATTAGCGCGCAAGGTCTGCAGCGGAACACGCCCTTCGCGCAGCCATACGCTGCGGGCCATTTCCGCGCCGCTCAAGCGGCCGGCAACTTCAATCTTGATACCCAGAGCGCCCTGGCGCATCGCCTGCTGCAAAGCGCGCTTCATAGCGCGGCGGTAAGCAACACGGCGATTGATCTGCCCGGCAATGTTCTGAGCAACAAGGAAAGCATCACAATCCGGAGCTTTGATCTCTTTAATTTCAAGATCAATCTTCTTCTTGGTCAGCGATTCCAGATCCTGGCGGATTTTCTTGACGGTTTCGCCCTTGCGGCCAATCAAAATACCGGGTTTAGCGGTGTGAACAATAACCTTAACCTTGCCGGGGAAACGTTCAATTTCAACCTTGGCCACGCCAGCTTTTTCGGTGTTTGAGAAGATCAACTTGCGGATTTTGAAATCCATGTGCAGCTGATCGGTATATTCGCCACCTTCAGCATACCAGCGGCCTTCCCACGGTTGGTGAACGCCCAGACGAAATCCTATCGGATGAACTTTTCGACCCATAATTTCTCCTGGTTTCTTTCTCTCGCCGGCTTTGCGGGAACATGCCGCGCTGCCGGACAAAACATTTACTCTTTCTCTCGCAACACAACCGTTACGTGAGAAGACCGTTTCAACAAAGGCTTGAAACGACCGCGGGCACCAAAGCGGCGCCACTTGCGCGTGGGGGCCTCGTCAGCAGAGATGGCGTAAACCACCAGATCGTCGCGGTTTATGCCATAATTTTCTTCGGCATTGGCCACTGCGGAAGCCAGCAGTTTGCGTACCGGGTTGGCCGCAGCTTTCGGCAGATACTTGAGCGTATCCAGCGCCGTTACGGCCTTTTGCCCGCGCACAAGATCAATCACCAGGCGAACCTTTTGGGCAGAAATTGAACAATTTTGCAGACTTGCTTTGATATCGGTTGCCATGGAGTATTACCTCTTGCTCGATTTTTCCGCAACGTGGCCGCGGAAATGACGTGTCGGCGCGAACTCGCCCAGGCGATGCCCTACCATATTTTCGGTGATGTAAATAGGCACATGGCGGCGGCCGTCGTGAACTGCGATGGTATGGCCTACCATCTGCGGGAAGATGACGCTGGCGCGGCTCCAGGTGCGCAGCACCTTTTTCTCGCCTTTGGCGTTCATCTGTTCAATTTTAGATAAAAGCTTGGGGGCTACAAACGGCCCTTTCTTTAATGAACGTGACATGTATCGTCCCTCTTTCTCGGTGTTACTTACCTGTCAACCTTAGTCGGTTTAGGCCCCAGGCCTAGCCGCGGCGGCGCACGATGTATTTATCGGTCGTCTTGTTACGGCGGGTCTTGTAACCACGAGTAGGTTTGCCCCACGGGCTCTTTGGACCAGGCATACCCGCCGGCTGACGGCCTTCACCACCACCATGCGGATGGTCGCGAGGCGACATTGCTGTTCCGCGGACGGTCGGACGAATGCCCATGTGGCGTTTGCGGCCAGCTTTCCCTAATTTAATATTGCCATGCTCCAGGTTACCAACCTGACCAATGGTCGCGTAGCAAACCTGGCGAACCAGGCGTACTTCGCCGGAGGGCATACGAATTTGGGCGAAATCGCCCTCTTTCGCCAGCAGCTGAGCAGCCGCGCCCGCAGAGCGGACCAACTGACCACCGCGGCCTTCGTAGATCTCCACATTGTGGATCATGGTGCCGACGGGAATGTTCGAAATCGGCAGGCAGTTGCCGGGGCGAATATCCGCATTGGAGCCGGAAACAACCGCATCGCCAACCTTCAGACCAACCGGGGCCAGAATGTACCGTTTTTCGCCATCGGCGTACACCAGCAGGGCCAGGCGGGCGGTACGATTGGGATCGTATTCCACAGCGCTGACGCGGGCAGGAATATTGTATTTATCGCGTTTGAAATCAACCAGACGCACATAGCGCCGGTTACCGCCGCCTTGATGACGGACAGTTACTTTACCCAGGTTGTTGCGGCCGGACCGTTTGGAGCGGATCACAATCAGGGAGCGTTCCGGGCGGGATTTGGTGATTTCTTCAAACCCATATCCGGTCATACCGCGCAGACCGGGGGTGACTGGTTTGTAAACTTTAATCGCCATTATTCAACCCCTTCGAAGATGGGAATCCGATTATCGGGCGCCAGGGTGACAACGGCTTTCTTGTAGCCTGGGTTTCGAACCGCCATACGGCGGCTGCGAGCCCGGCGCGTGCGTTTGGCGGGGACGTTGATGATATTAACCCGCACAACAGTGACATCAAAAATCGTCTCAACCGCATCCTTCACCATCGTTTTGGTGCTTTCGTTAGCAACCTCAAAAACGTATTGGTGCAGGCTGTTGACCTGATAATTGGTTTTTTCAGTAACCAAGGGGCGGCGGAGGATATTGTAAATCGTCGTCATGGCTCTTCTCCTCCTAACCGAGGTGTTCGCTAATCGCATCCAGCGCTGCTACCGGAAGAACGAGTTTTTCGAACTTCAGCAGATCACGGATGTTCAGGTAACCGGCGAGCAGCGTCTTGGTGGAAGGCAGGTTGGCGCTGGAGGCAATCACGTTCTGATATTCTTCCTTTTTCGGAAGAACTACCAAAGCGCTGGCATCGCCAACCAGGCTGTTGAGCACCTTGGCCATCACTTTGGTCTTCGGCTCAGCCAGTTCTAGGCTTTTAACAATCACAATGCTGGATTCAGCAGCTTTAACGGAAAGAGCAGAGCACAGGGCAGCCCGGCGCATCTTGCGCGGCATAGACAGCCGGTACTCTACTGGGTGCGGTGTATGAATACGACCGCCGCCCTTCCACTGAGCAGCACGGGTGGAACCCTGTCGGGCACGCCCGGTGCCTTTCTGTTTCCAGGGTTTGCGACCGCCGCCCGCAACTTCATTGCGAGTTTTGGTATCATGCGTACCCAGGCGCGCATTCGTGTTTTGGCGAACCAGTGCCTGGTGCATTAAGTCAATACGTATCGGGGCTCCAAAGATCGTATCGGGCAGTTCAACTTGCTCGACCTTCTCGCCCTCCATGTTGAAAACATCAACTAACATAGTTCTTTCGCTCCGTCAGTCCAGGTATCCAAGGCCTACTGCTTGCGCGCCTCTTTGATAGAAACCAGACCGCCCTTCGGACCAGGGACAGCCCCAGAAACACCAATTAAGTTGCGCTCCACATCCACGAGGACCACCTTAAGGTGCTGTGCAGTGACGCGCTCGTTGCCCATATGACCAGCGCCACGTGCTCCTTTGTAGACACGCCCCGGTGTAGTACCAGAACCACGAGAACCAGGAGCGCGGTGGCGATCTGACTGACCATGAGTCTTCGGTCCACCCTTGAAATGGTAGCGTTTGACACCACCCTGGAACCCTTTACCTTTGCTGGTACCAATGACATCCACACGTTCACCCACCGCAAACGTGTCAACCGTCACCTTTTCCCCTTCGGCAAGCTCGGGGGTTTTGGCGCGGAATTCACGCAGAACGCGGAGGGGAGGCAAATTTAAACCAGAGCGTTTCAAGTGGCCTAATTCACCACCTGTCAAGCGCTTCGGTTTAATTTCGTCGTAACCCAACTGCACGGCTGAGTAGCCGTCTTTCTCAGGCAGTCTAATCTGGGTAACGTAGCAAGGCCCAGCTTCGATGATCGTGACAGGGGTTGCCACGCCAGCATCATCGAAAATCTGGGTCATGCCGATTTTCTTCCCGATCAGCCCTTTAAACATTTCGATTATTCTCCTTGAGGTTTCAAGAGTACAGGACTGTCAACCTGGGCTTGGTTGCATCATCCCTGAACGCTGAGCAGTCAACATTCCGCTGCGACAAAGTGGGGTTATTATTTGCGCCCACAGAGATATTCTTACTCAGCCATTGTGGGCCTGAAAGGCCCAAACCGTACTATTATAAACCAACCCGGTCAATTTGACCAGAGTTGATAGTACTTTTAGTGAGGCAGTCCTGTTCACGGGGATAACCGTGTCTTGCATTTTTCTGCCGTAAAACTGCCAAGGGGCAGATTTCATTGTCGCTTATTTTTCGCCACAATCGGGGTAGGTTATTCACCTACCCCGAATTAATTCTTTTCTGGCGAAACAACTTGGTTCATACGCGCCGGGCTGACCAATCAGCGCGGCCGGACGAGCGTGCCTTAGATCTTGATTTCGATATCCACACCGGCCGGAAGATTGAGACGCATGAGCATATCAATCGTCTTTGAGTCCGGATCGAGCACGTCGATCAGGCGGTTATGAGTGCGGATTTCAAAATGTTCGTGCGAGTCTTTATCAATGAAGGTTGAACGGCGGACGGTAAAACGCTCGATGCGGGTAGGTAAGGGTACCGGTCCGACAACATGCGCGCCGCTGCGCTCTGCGGTTTCAACAATCCGCTTGGCGGATTGATCGAGCACACGATGGTCGTATGCTTTCAGACGAATACGAATGCGTTGTTTTGCCATTGATCCACCTAGTCCAAAATCTTGGTGATGACACCCGCGCCAACGGTGAGGCCGCCTTCGCGAATAG
>DAISHK010000009.1:0-111442 GCA_036822575.1 Bellilinea sp.
GATAAAACCAGGCGGTATTTTACAGGGCCTCGTCAGGCAGCTTTTCATCCTCAGGACTGGTCTCAGAATCCTGAGAAGGATTCTCAACGATTTCAGAATCTAAAATCTCCAGGTCTGATTTTTCTTTCGCACGCCCAGGCAAGACTTGAGCGGAAGGCCCAGCCTCGGACATATTCGTTTCGGCGCGCCGAATCAACTCATCCAGGGTCAGTGCATCCGCGGGAAAAGCTGCAATTCCATATTGGACCGAAACGCCCAAACTGTTTTTTACAGCGGCTTGAATTCTTTGCGCCAGGACATTCGTACCCGAGGCGTTATTTTCCGGGCATAAAATCACAAAACGCCCGTCCCAGTCTTTTGCCATGATCATATCGGAACGACGGGCCTGATGAATAATAATTTCAGCTAACCGTGAAGCCAGATATTTCCGCGAGATTTTCTTCTGATTTTCGCGGATAAGCCTTTCCAGATCTTCTTGAAGTGTGTATTCGGCCGGCTCGATGACCATCAACGACAGCGGATGGTTGTAGCGGCGGCTGCGAATGAACTCGACCTTGATATCCTCAACAGAATTGCTGAAATTGCGAACCTGACGAACCGCATCGGGAAAGGTTATTGTTCGTCCCAACGCTTCAATTTGCTGAAGTTTGACTTCCAGTCGAAAAGCTATGGCAATAGCGCCGGCTAAAAGCATCATTTCGGTTGCCGTTTGGTATATATTCATTCCCGCCCAAAATGGCGCATCCGGGTAAAACAGCCAGCGGCTGACAATATAAACTATCAGCCACAAACCGATATGGGCTGCCAGATTAAATTGCTTTATGCTCCCGATAAAAATCACAGCCAAAACAGCTATGGTCATCACTATAGTCAAAACGGGAAATAAGGTCGAATTTACCCCAATTAGTCTGCCTATTTCGTTAAGGTTATACACAATAGCCAGATATGCAATTAAAGCGAGAATCAAGCGATTTCGATTATTCATTGGTGTTTTGATTAAGGCTTAATATTGAATTTAAAAATTTTTATAGCACCTGTAATAAGATTATATACCGTAAACGAACCGACTAATCGTGATTTTTCTTTAGGAAACACAAATAATTCTTATTTCGGTCATTTTTATGTGGATTTTAGATGGAGTATCATGGAAACACACTAAGGTGAGTGGTTATGCCGGGTTATAAAAGCTTGTCGGTAATGGACTATTCTGACGGTGCAGCAATTGGTTGAAATTACGGGGACTTAATCATAAATCATGATAATGGAAAGCATTTTCCGGATTCCGCAAATTCATACATAATGGTCTTCTTGCCTGAGACAACGAAGAGTTAAAACCCCATTGGTCAGTATAAACAGACCGCTCAGGACTGCTGATCCTTGATCATGGTGTACAACCGCGTCCCCTGAACTTGAGGAAAACTGGCGCCCTGTTGAATCGTCAGAATAGCTGCTTCTTCGTCGATAACACGCGCACCTGACAGGAATGAAACATGTTCATCGAAAAGCAGCCGGGTCAGAGGCGTAGATGGCCCTAAAATAATTGTCACTGTCCCTGGTTTGCGCAAAGATAAGAGTTTATCAATTGTGTGGTTAATGAAAGCCGTTCCGGTAATTGCTGCCACATCCGCCTGCGGAATCAGCTGTTCAGCGGCCTCTTCAGGATAGTCATCGCCCGAGGGATGTTTTTCGACTACCCAGCAATGGCTGGCGATTGTTTTCATCTGATCTACAAACGGAAAGTGCCCGACGACGACCAGATTCTTATCCCGGCTTTCCCGTGCAATGACCTCGGCTGCATTGACCTGGCTGGCAGATTGCTCATCCACTGGCAGCAGCGAATTAAGTGCAGCCATGCCGATGCTGGCCTCTAAGGCATTGTCCGAAAGCGCCCAGGCCGCCAATTCCTGAGCGCTTTTCTTGTGCAAATGGCCAACCTCTCTGACCTTTGCATGACCATGTGATTCGCTGACAATCGTTGACGCCAGACCGCAATATTTACTGGAAACTAAAGTCCAATGAGCACCAACAATTACCCTGTGAACGGGTTCAGGGCTTGCCGAAAGGGTATTGATAATTTTTTCTAAAAGGTTCATGTTTTTTCTGTCTCCTGAGACGAGACCTTTGAGTTACCCTAAGTAATCGAAATGAATCATTCCCTGAGACTGCCAGGCGTTAGCGCTTGAGTGACCCCTCAGGCATAACCTGTTCTCATCATTCTGCAAAAACAGTTTTCAAAATTTCATTGAGCTTATCCGCTTCAACGTAATCAATAACCGTCATATTTTGACCGGTCACACCGGAGACCTCACCGACGGCGGTAATGATCATCAAGGCTAAAGGCACAGCAATTGGGCAGAGCGGCGAAGATGGCCGGAAAGTGTAGGTTACTTTCCCATCGTCAGAAATTTGTAGATTCTGGACCAGTTGCATACGAATAACGTTTTCGCCTGTCTCAGGGTCAACCACTGTGGTCAACTTTTCCACCAGAGCACGCAATAAAGTCGCTTGTTCCATTATGCCCCCGCACTGCCCGCCAGGATAACCATGACATTCTTCCAGATTGTTTCCATCGAAAGAGCTGCCTGCGAATTTGGCGCGAATTCACTGACGGGTTGCCCCGCCAGCATGGCTTTCGGAATAGCATCGTCAAAATCGACTTCACCCACAACTGCTATTCTCTCTGATTGACAATATGTTTTGATCGCTTGAGATCCCGCAGGAAAAATGTCACTTTTATTGATGCCCACAACCGCCGGAATTTTAAAATGGCGAACTGTTTTCAAAATACGGTCCAGGTCATGGATCCCAGCCAGGCTGGGCTCAGCAATCATCAGCGCTAAATCTGCTCCGGCGCAAGCAGAAATTACCGGACAGCCGATCCCTGGCGGGCCGTCAACAATGATATGCTCCAATCCATTATCCGCCGCGAACAAGCGGGCCAGCTGTTTTATCAGTGTAACCAGCTTTCCAGAATTCTCCCTGCCAGGCAGCAACTCGGCATGAAACAGGGTCCCGTAAGCCGTATCAGAATGAAACCAGGTTCCTTCTCGTTGCTGTAGCATCTGAATTGCATGCTGCGGGCAGGCATAGGCACAGGCCGCGCAGCCTTCACACGCGATAGGATCTACACAACACACTGCTTGGTTTGCAGAGCAAGGAATTACTGCCTCAAAGTGGCAGGTTTGAAGACAGATACCACAGCCATTGCATTTTTCCAAATCGATATGAGCGATTTTTCCGCCCATAAATTCATGCATTTGACCGCTCTTTGACGGCAAAACCAGGTGCAAATTCGCGGCATCCACATCAGCATCAACAATTACCGCCGGGTTTCCGCGGGCAGATGAAAGATGAGCCATGGCTGCGCTCAATGTGGTTTTTCCGGTGCCGCCTTTTCCGCTAAGAATGACCAATTGTTTCATGAGCGTAAAACCTGTTTTTCTGCTTCAGGAACAGCTCTATCCATCACCTGCCGGTGGATCTCAACCGCCAGCTTTTGAAAAGCAAAAAGATATTGTCCAGACACATCGAAAAGGGTCTTCCCTTGGGCAAGGTACTCGGCGATCTGCCGCTCAAAGGGGATGCGCATCAAAACGGGCAGTCCTTCGGCAGTACAAAAGTCATCCAGTTCGGAATCGCCAATGCCATCACGATTGATCACAACCCCAAATGGGATGCGCATTTCTCGCACAACACTAACCATTTGTTTCAAGTCATGCAGACCAAACGGCGTCGGTTCGGTTACCAGCAAGGCGTAATCCGCAGACTGGAGGGTTTCCACAACCGAACAAGATGCACCCGGCGGAGCATCTAGAATATCCATTCCCAGTGGATTACTGCCAGCAAATCGTTTTAATTGATGGATAACCGGGGTTGCCATCGGCTCACTGATCAGCAAGGAACCTTGATAAAAGCTGGAGCCATTAGCAACCCGCCCGAGTTCTAACTTCCCGATGATATAAGGCTGCTCGATAATGGCGTTAGCGGGGCAATTCGCCGCGCAACTGCCGCAGCCATGACACAATTGTGAAAACACAAGAATCGTGTCGGTGATCTTTGCCAACGCATGATACTGGCATACATCCACACAGCGGCCGCAGTGGCTGCATAGCTGCGCCTGAATCTGCGGAACCGGCATAGATGCATCCACTGTCTCCAAAAATTCTGGCCGCAGGGAAAGATGTCCATTGGGCGCTTCCACATCACAATCAACATAGCGAATATTTGCCTGCCCATCCATACTGTAAAACAGACTGGTCGCTATGGTGGTTTTTCCAGTTCCGCCTTTCCCGCTGGCAATGACGATACGCAAATTTTCACCTCACCCGTAAACTATGCAAACAATGCTAACTTTCCACTGACGCACGCTTCAACCGCGGCCTGAACAGACGGAATCTCCGCAGGGAATAAATACATGTCGATCTTGGCAGCGCGCAGCGCATTGGCAGCATGCGGTCCAAAATCTCCACTGATCACGGCTTCTGCCTGGCGGTCAATCACAAATTGCGCCGCGGCGACGCCCGCACCGCCAGATTGTCCCCCGCCCGGGTTTTCCAACGCTTCCCATTGCCCCGTATTCGTATCGGTAAATATTAGCCAGGGCGAACGTCCAAAGCGCTGATCAACCCGCCCATCAAACGCAGGCTCTTGTGCCGAAATGATGATTTTCAAGGATTAGCCTCTTTCCGTGGATTTCTAAAGCATCCGATAATTTGCTTGCCTGTTTTGATTTTCAAAGGCAAGCTGCTTGATTGAATATGGGTATTAATGCAGTAAATCGGTATGGTCAACCAGCAAACCGGCAATGTACTGCTCCACAGCTTCATCGATATCGCGCAGGGTCGTTACCACCGGTTGAATTTTCAACAGGCGCATACTCTCATAGGCTCCCCGGCCCATGCCGCCGCATAAAATCGTTTCACAATCGGCAATCGTTTCGGCCATGCTGACATGTTTGTCATGGGATGCTGCATCCATTCCATGTCCGCCGCCCGCTGCACTTTCCGCATGTGGCTGATCATGGAACTGGTTATGCCCCATCTTATTGCGCATTTCGCGATGAATAATCTTTCCATCTTCAATTGTCAGCACCAGATAATATGGCGCCCGGCCAAAATGTTGACTGATCAATTTCCCATCATCGGTAATAACAGCAATTTTCATATTGATCTCCTTCTTTAGGTTTTCCAGTGAAAGATGGCGCTGAATGGGGTTTTCATTCTCATTCAACGGAAAAAATAACAGCAAGAACTGAGCTGGCTCGCTGCTTTGGTTCTCCCAGCGATGCGGCAAATGCGCTTCAAATACGAGACTATCACCTGAATGTAAATTAAAGGCCTGCATACCGACCTGGTACCATAGCGTTCCAGACAAACAATAAACAAATTCATAACCGGTATGCGCACAAACTTCTGCCCCGCTACCCATCCCCGGCTGGAGTGTGAAACAAAACGGCTGCACGGTTTTGCTCGATAACGCACTACCCAAATTTTGCATCAGTGAATCGCCAAAAGAATAGGTCGGGCGCTGATCTTCAGAAGTGAAAACAATGCTCTTTGTAACCCGTTCTGGCTCAAAGAAAGAGACCATTGAGATCTCCAGGACAAGCGCTAATTGCTGTAAAGTGCCCACTGAAGGGGATGATTTTCCATTTTCAATCAAACTGAGCGTATTGATACTTAAGCCACTGCGCTCTGCCAATTCTCGTAATGAAAAGCCCTTGGCTGACCGTAGTTCCTTTAGCTTGTTGCCAACTTGAAAATCTACAGAAATATTCCGGTTTGAACCTGGTCCGATATTCACTTAAAAACCTCCTTGCTGCAATAGGCTATGAAAAAGAATTGCGATCAAACCGTACTAAACATTCACAAGAAAAGTATTTAACAGACACTTGGGGGAAATTGTTTCTTTAAATAAATCATCCCGACGGACATTATTTAGCTACAAAGAATTACTAAAATATTAGTACAATTTTGGGTTTTAAGCAATGTTAATTACTAAAATTAGATAATTTCCATTTTTTACTTAAGCAATCCACAGCAAGCGCAGTCAATCCCGACTCCATTCCTTTACACCGTATTAACATGCTGTTTGATCACCTTTAAACTGGGCGAGCTATTTTTAGCTCGTAAATCAAAACTCGTGGTTATTGCTGGAAAGCATAAACACAAACCAAACAGAGGTAAAAAAGATGCGTCGTTCTATTTCTGCACTACTTGCTGGCTTGATGCTGGGTAGTGCCCTGTTGAGTGCCTGCGCGCCAGCCTCAACAGCGACACCCGAAGTTGTTAAAGAAACCGTCCCTGTTCAGCAGACCGTTGTTGTTACGCAGGTTGTCCAGCCCACCGAAGCACCCACCGCAATTCCTGGTTCAATCCAGATCAATGGCGCCGGCGCGACCTTCCCGCTCCCGCTTTACACGGAATGGACCTATGCTTACCAATATGTCGATCCGGCCGTGGCCATTAATTATCAGGGGATCGGCTCTGGCGGCGGCAAGAAAGCCATTATTGACGGCACCGTCGATTTCGCTGGCTCCGATTCGTTGGTTTCAGATGATGAATACACCCAGGGGGGTGACCTGCAAATGTACCCGGCAGTTGCCGGCGCGGTCGTCGTAATTTACAACATCAGCGGCCTTGAAGCAACCGACCCGGCGCTGATCCTTGATCGTCAAACCCTGGTGGATATCTACAACGCCAAGATTACTACCTGGAATGACCCCGCGATTGCTGCCCTCAACCCCGACCTGAAAGACAAATTACCCAATGAACCGATCACGGTTGTACATCGCTCCGATGGTTCTGGCACGACCGAAATTTTCACCAAAGCTTTAACTTCCTTCAGCCCAGATTGGACTGCCGGCGGAGCTTCCTCCATTGAGTGGCCTGTCGATAAAGCCGGCAATGGCGTCGGCGGCAAGGGCAACCCGGGTGTGGCTGCCGCTGTTCAGAATACGCCGAACAGCCTGGGCTACGTTGAACTGGATTATGCGCTCGCCAACAAAATTGCTTACACCCAGCTGGTCAATAAAGCTGGCACTACTGTAACCGCCAATGGCGATAGCCTGCTGGCTGCCATGAGCGATTTCAGCGACACCTTCACCGATAAATTGACCAATACCATTGTGGATGCCCCCGGAACCGATAGCTGGCCGATCGCCGGATACACCTACTACGTTTTGCACACCACTAGCATGACGGATTGCGCCAAAGCTGAAAAACTGCTCCAGTACATCCAGTGGACTTTGACGGATACCGCCGCCGCCAAGAAAGCCGCTGACCTCGGCTACGCCGTCTTGCCAGATGCCGTCCGCGAACAGGTAATTGCTAAATTAAGTGAAGTAACCTGCAACGGCGCTCCGGTTCTTAAATAATTCTGTCTGAAATTCTCTTTTCTTCAAGTAATGGTGATGCATCCCAAGTGCATCACCATTACCTCAATAAACACCCAATTATAAAAAGTATGCAAAATGAATCATTCGCTGCGCATCATGAATAAGCAAAAAAGCGCGCTTCCCGCAAGGTTGCAGAAGGCGCTCCATCACGGCGACCGGCCGTGGCTTATTTTACAAATTGTCATGGGTTTGGCTGTATTGGCCCTTCTGGTCACCATCGGGATCATGCTCTGGCAGCAATCAGCCGACGCCCGGACGGAATTTGGTCTGGGCTTTTTCCTTCCTACCAGCAATCCATCCTGGGATCCGGTCAACGACAATTTCCAATCCTGGCCATTTATTTATGGAACCCTGATCACTTCACTGGTGGCTTTAGCCGTGGCCTTGCCGTTCAGCCTGGGAATTGCTATTTTCCTGGCAGAACTATGCCCCGCCTGGCTGCGGGCACCGTTGGGGACCTTGATCGAATTATTGGCGGCAATTCCCAGTGTGGTTTATGGACTCTGGGGAATTTTTGTCTTTCTTCCGGTTCTCGTTGCGCCCTTTGGTAAATTTCTCGGCAGCAGCCTGGGACAGGTGCCAGGGGTCCAAATATTCTTTAATGGCATTATGTCAGCCAGCGGATCCAGCCGGCTTGGCGCAGCCATGATTCTGGCGGTAATGATTACCCCCACCATCGCTTCGGTCAGCCGTGATGTATTAATGGCCATACCGGCCGATCAGCGCGAGGCGGCGTTTGGTCTGGGCGCTACCCCCTGGGAAACAATCAGTCAGATTTTATTGCCATATGGCGCTTCAGGCATTCTTGGCGCAGTGATTTTAGGGCTGGGCCGCGCTCTGGGAGAAACCATGGCGGTCACAATGGTGATCGGCAACAGTGTGGATAACACACTGTCTCTGCTGCGGCCTGGATACACCATGTCCAGTATTATCGCCAACGAGTTTGCCGAAGCGGTTAACCCTTTGCACTCACAGGCGCTCATTGAAGTCGCGTTGCTGCTGTTTGTGATCACGCTATTACTGAATGGTGGAGCGCGTTTTCTTCTTTGGCGCGTAGCGAAAAACAATCCCACGGGAGGCCGCTAATGGAAAAATCACAGGCTGTGAATCTCCCTATTTCTTTTTCTTACTCAGAGAATGCTTCTTTCACTCGCCGTCGCAAAATCACCAATCGCATCATGCTCACGCTGGCCGGCCTGACCAGCCTGGTGACGGTCGGGTTACTTTTATGGATTATTGGATACGTCATTTACCGCGGCGCACCTTCAGTAAATTTAGATTTTATTACCCAAACGCCGCGTCCGCTGGGGACGGCCGGCGGCGGTGTATTGCACTCCATTGAAGGCACCATCATTATTTCACTCCTTGCGGCAATTTTCGCCATTCCTCCGGCAGTGATTGCCGCGTTTTACGTTTCCTATTACCCCAATACTGCACTCGGCACCGCTATCCGCTTTGGGACCGATGTGCTTTCTGGCGTTCCGTCCATCGTGACGGGTATCTTTGTGTATATCATCGTGGTCAAACCTTCCGGTCACTATTCCGCAGTAGCAGGCGGCCTGGCGTTAGCCATTTTGATGCTGCCGATTATTCTGCGCGCCACAGAAGAAATGATCAAACTCGTACCGCGGACCCTTCGCGAGGCTTCATTAGCGCTTGGCGCGCCTGAGTGGAAAACTGCTCTGCAGGTCATCTTCCCGGCCGCGCTGAACGGCATTATTACCGGTATCCTGCTGGGGGTAGCGCGCGCCGCCGGCGAAACAGCGCCGCTCTTATTCACAGCGCTTGGCAACGATCGTTTTGAAGCCGGCAAACTCATTCAGGGCAGCCTGGCCAGCGGACAAAATATTTTCCAGGCGCTTTACAATCTGATCCAACAGCCGGTTGATTCCCTGCCGCTGACTTTATTCAAATACACACAAATGCCCTTCCCAGAACGGGTTAACCAGGCCTGGGGTGTAGCGCTGGTATTAATCGTGATCGTTTTGATCACCAATATTATCGCCCGGGCCTGGGTCAGCAGCCGGCACAAATAGCGCAGGAGTACAGTTTCCCGGATATATTACCTTTCGTGAAACCGGTTTTCTTGCTATTGAAATTAAAATAGATACGCCAAAAACAAATATTTAAAACGCAAAACAGGAACTGTCCGCAAAGGATCAGCTCCTGTTTTACTTTATGCTTATGCTTCGTCAGCCCCCTACCCGCCAGATACCTGACAGGCTGACTGCCTCAAGCGTATTTCCTGTTCGCGTCTTACGCGGAGATCGTGCCGCTTTCTTCAACCGTTCCCGTACCGCCGGCCAATGTATTGGCATGCTTGCCCGCAATGCGTCCGAAGGTATAGCAGCGGCCCAGGGAAAGGCCAGTGGCATGGAACGGATAATCCGCGCCGCCGTAGAACTGGCCGCCCAGGTTACCAACACAATAAAGACCCGGGATGGGGGCGTTGTTGCCATCCAGCGCTTCGCCATTCGGGGTGGTGTACACACCCGAGCACAGCGCAGAAACACGCAGGTGGCGGCGAATGCCGTAGAAGGGCGCGGTCTTGATCGCGTTCATCCACTTAGCATCTTTACCAAAGTCTTCATCGGCGCCCTTGTCGCATAATTCGTTGTAGCGCTCAACGGAAGCCAGGAAAGCCGCTTTGTCTTCAATGCCCAGTTTGTCGGCGAGTTCATCCAATGTATCCGCGCGCCAGGTATCGATCAGGTAAGAGAAGACGCCCGTGCGAGGTTTGCCGTCATGGGAAGCCGCATAGTCATCGTCCGAGATTTCGGGCATGTACTTTTCCATTACGGTCGGGGGAACGAGGGCATTGAAACCTTCGTGATCCATGTAAGCGCTGTCATAAATCTGGCAGTACCAACCCTTTGAACCCTTTTCGGCGTCTTCATAATTCTTGCCGCCTTTGTAGAAGTCCTGGTGGCACATGATGTCATTCATGTAGACAAAGCCAACAAATTCATTGCAGAAGCGCTGGCCTTTCATGTTGACATACAGGAAAGGTTCTTCGTACATCAAACCGGCGTCAAAATCGTGCAGCATTTTGGTGTGACCCAGGTTTTCCATCACAGCGCCAGCGGTGACAGCCATCAGGTGGCCATCGCCAGTTTTCTGGAACTGTTTCTTGTCGAAATCCTGGACATCCGGGCACCAGCGTTTGACCATGGCATGGTTGTTCTGATAATCACCGGTGGCTAAAATAACTGCTTTGTTGGCGGTGAATTTTACATAGCTGCCGTCTGCCTGCTTGCCAACGACACCCACGACTTTATCGCCATCTTTAATCAACTGCACGCCTGGAGTGCTGTAATAAACTTTTAATTTGCCGCCAAATTCGGTTTCAGCTTCTTCAAGCATATAGCCAAGGAAGGTACCGACATTGTTGGGTTTCGGTCCCATCCAGGGCGCATACATGTGCGCTTTAGCAGTGCCATAATCAAAGGTATTGTACCGGCCATCCGTCCACACGCCGGTGAAATCTTGTGATGTATCCAAATAGGCAAACAAGCCTTTATCGTTGGGGTTTTCGGCAGTCGTACCGGTCAGACGGGCGCGATCGTACACCCATTTTACAGCCTCACCGGAATTCATCACGTAGGCTTTGATCAATTCCGAATTTGAACGCCAGTTATTGAGGCTATTGGTCTGATGGACATAGCGCAGCAAACCCTCAGGATCACTTTCGTCCAGGACCAAACCAGAACCGCAGTTACCCTGGGAAACCACTTTGTCCTGTTTTTGCAGAACAGCCACCGAGCTGCCTTCTTCTGCGGCAGTAATTGCGGCAACAACGCCCGAAGCGCCAGCGCCAACAACAACGATGTCCGCTTTTACTTCACCCGCAAAGGTGGTAATCGGCGCTAACTCAACTGTCGATTCCTCAAATTCGGCAGCGGTCAGAACATCCGGAAGCCCCTCAGTTGACTTCACCTCTGCTGCAGGAGCAGCAGTCGGATCTTCACTGACGGTACGCGGAGCACACCCGGCGAGTCCCAATACCCCAATACTGGCAGACCCTACAGCGGCATTCTTCAAAAAATCTCGGCGTGAAATATTACTCGACATGCAATTTTCCTCCCAAAAAATTGTTACCCGGTTGACCCGAGTTTAAAACGAGTTGCCTTATTCGGAAAAATTTTTCTTACACATAACGCTATACAGTATGCAGCTGATATTTTATAACTTGGGAAATAGCGACAAAATATATCCCGGCTTTATAAAATTGCGAGCTTGTAAGAGAAATATTTCACGAACTTATAATATTTTAATAATTAGTTTTTTTTCATACAATAAACAATTCGCCAATTGTGTCGAATTTCCTGCTACAAAATAGACACTTTCGTTAATTTGTCGACAAGTTGATTCTCGAAACTTCGATTTCAATCCTTTCAGCTTTGATATTTTTTTTGATTAATATATAATTAAAGACAAGTTAAGCATGGCCCTTGGACTCCTGGAAAGCAATTTAAAGAAAACTGCTATTCAAGTGCTCTTGAAAGGCTAAATCAGGCGGGATTCCAATCATCAAGTAACAATCTGCAACCCAGACTGGCTTTCGCGAATCAAAATAAATATTGCGTGAGGAATTTTCGTGACCCGAAAGAAAGAAGTGCGCGAGAAGATTTATAAAGCTCTGGAAGAATTGGTTCAAACCAGAAGCTTATCTGACGTTAAGGTGATGGATCTCTGCCGGATCAGCGGCGTACACCGCTCTACTTTTTATACTTATTTCAAAGATATCTATGATATTCCACATCAAATGTGGGACGATATGATGGAGCCAACTCTTTATAAAATCGGCTACCCGCTGACCTGGGATGAAGGTCATCGCCGCATGTTTCAAAACTTATTAACCAATAAGGCCCTTTTTACAAAAATTTATTGGGAAAATGACTACAATTCCATATTGGAATATGGCTACCGGGGTGGATACCACGCGGTAAAAAATAATGTTTCCGCCCGTAAAAATTATGAGTGGAAAGAGAACGAACTGATTGAACTGGATTACACCATCAAAGCTTTGGCTTCCCTGACGACCAAATGGGGCCGTGATGGGATGGTCGTACCGATTGAGATGGCCGTAAAAATCTTCAATGACCATGTCCCGCAATTTTTAAAAGATCTTTGCGATCAATAGTTGCGTAGGGCTTACGATCAACAATCCACCTGCGTCCAGGCTATACGGCAACCAGAATCCGGGGAAATTACATAGTCAGTAAAGGCAGAACGCCATAAAAAAGAGCGCAGTATGACTGAATTTCCCAAATCATACCGCACTCAAGGACAGGTTTTCTTGCTGATTTAAGCCAATTACTCTACAACAAATTCAATTGGGCTCAAATTATGGATGTTATCGGAAATCGGGCAGCGGGCGTCGATTTCCTTGACATAGGCCTCTTTTTCAGCCTGGGTCATATCCGCATCTACCTTCGTCAGAACACGGATGGCAGAAAAACCGGGCCGGACTGCGCTGCTCTTACCCATGAGCACATCCGTATCTAATTCACCTTCGACGTGAACTTCAATTTTACGGACAGGTAAATGTTTTTGTTTGGCAATAATATGCCCGATCGTAACCACACAACCCGCCAGAGAAATGAACAGGTATTCGAGCGGTGTCGGACCCGCATCGGTGCCCCCTCCAGCTACGGGTTGGTCAACAATGGCTACATGCTGTCTTGATTTGGTTTCAATCTTGAACCCATCACTCTGTACGGCATCGACACTGACCAATTTTGTAGGCATAAGACTCCTCGATGAAATATTTTTATACCAATATAATAGTATTATTTTGGATTAAATACGGGATTTATTACTAAAACAATGATATTATTCCAGGAAATCAGGTAATTTGTAATATATATCACAAATAAAAATTCAAAGGCTTCCTGCGCTCTGTTTTCTTCCACCGGCAGCGGGCCATTAATCCTTTGATGGCTTAGTCTTTCGGGCGAACAAAAACAATATCCAACCCGGACGAATACGTGACTTTGCCATCTTTAAACAACAAAACCGCCTGAACACCAAATTGATGCGCCAGCTGCATGCCTGCTTCTGCGCCCAGGACAAAGATTGCTGTCGTCAGCACATCTGCCAGCAGGGAACTTTTCGTACACGCCGTAACCGTAAGCAAGCCGTTTTGGATCGGCCAGCCGGTGCGCGGGTCAAGAATGTGATGATAGCGGACGCCATCAATGTCAAAACCGCGTTCATACATACCGCTGGTCACCACTGTACTGTCACGGCTGGGAACGGCTGCCCAAAAATCCGCCCCGCGTTTTCCCGCCGGGGTTTGCAACCCTACCTGCCAGGCGCTGCCGTCTGGCTTACCGCCAATAGTGATCACATTACCGCCAAAATTGAGCAGCGCACTGGTTACCCCCAGCTCGCGCAGTTCATCCGCTATACAATCGGCAATATACCCCTTGGCAATGCCGCCCAAATCAATTTGCATATCGGCCGGCACCCGCACCAAATCGCCATCCAGTTCAATCTTGCGATAATCCGCGCGAGCCACTGCGTCGGCCAACGCCTGTGGATCGGGCAGCCGCGGCTGCTGATCCTTAAAGCGCCACAAAGAAACGGCCTGTCCTATCGCAATATTAAACGCGCCCTGACTGGCCTCACTGACGGATGCAGCCGTTTGCAGAATCTGAAGGGTATGTGCACTCACCTGAACCGGCTCACCGCCAGCATGGTTTATTTTCCAAACGTCGCTGCCCGGAACTGTTTTACTGAGCAAATCATTGTAATAACTGCAGCGCTGCATAACCTGGTTGATTGTTTCAAGCTCCGCATAAGCGCTGATGGTGTTGCGCGTATCAAAATAGAATCCTTCTACAGTATTCAATTGAGGAAAATTTTCATGACTGCTTGTGTCCACCAAAAGCCTCTTTTAATCTATTTTTTCGAAAGCCCAGCTTCAACAGATAATAAAAGCACCAACGAAGAATATTTAGTATTTAAGAGCGCATAATCCCGTTTCAAGGCTTGATTATAACAACCTTCTGCGGTGGTGGCAGAACGTCATCATCAATAAATCCATTTCGAAATTGCATGTTTCCCTCAATTTCAAAATACCAGGGCCGTGCATATTTCCACTTCTGACCGGCTAAGTCAGGTCCAATCTGCAAAATTTATAAATTCAACCAATTTGGTTCTATTTTCAGCAATAGCGCAGTATAATCGAGCGCATGGACACATATGCTCTATCAACTATCGATGAATCGCCTGCCGCTTCAGCCTCAGACGATCATAGTCATCATAGGCCTGCCCTTCTGATCCGGAAATAGCCGCAATCTTGCCGCGCCTTCCTGGGGGAAATGCAGGTCTGGGAGGTGCCGGTTTATGACCAATAACACGCACGTTTTTACCGTATCGAAACAAAATACCAAATCGTTTACCTGGGGGGATGTCTTCGCCATCCTGCTGGTGATAGCGATGCTGTACATCGGAGTACGGCTGACCTTCAACGCGCCTGAAGTAATCAGTGGCCCGGCGATTTCACTTAAGCCGCAAATGCTGCCCTGGTATGTAGCGCTTTCTGTCGCGAGGATGGCGGCTGCGTACGCATTATCCTTGCTGTTTGCCTTGCTCTATGGCCGCGCAGCCGCCTACAACCAGCAAGCGGAAAAATTCTTAATTCCCATATTAGATGTGCTCCAAAGCGTTCCGATCCTTTCCTTCCTGCCGGTCGTTTTGCTCAGCTTGAGTGCATTTTTACCGAAAAATATCGCGGTTGAACTTTCTTCGATCATTTTGATTTTCACCAGCCAGGCATGGAACATTACCTTCGCCTGGTATCAATCGTTGACGACCATCCCGAAAGAACTGCGCGAAGCCAGCGCGATCTTCCGGCTTAATCCCTGGATGAAGTTCAAGACCCTTGAACTGCCATTTGGAATGATTGGACTGGTATGGAACAGCATGATGTCTTGGGCAGGCGGCTGGTTCTTCTTGATGGCCGCGGAAATCTTTACGGTTGGTTCAAAAGATTTCCGCCTGCCGGGTCTGGGCGCATATTTGCACGAGGCCGCCAACCAGGCGAACTACAGCGCCATTGGTTGGGGTGTCGCCGCGCTGATTGCCACCGTGATTCTGCTCGACCAGCTCGTCTGGCGTCCCCTGCTGGCCTGGTCAGACCGCTTTAAAGTTGAAATGATTGAAAATGACAACCCGCCTGAATCCTGGTTCTACAATTTAATCAGCAGCTCGCGGATTAAAGTCTGGCTGTCTGCTGCGCTAACCCAGCCAATTGCGGAAGCGTTCGACCTCTTTATGATCCGGCACAGCCGCCTGCCTGACCCCGCGAAAAAAGACAGCGCGTCTCGCCGGGTGGCTTATGGATTGGCCCTGTTCGTTTTAGCGGCCGGGATTCTTTATCTTACCTTCCAGGCGGGCCGCCTGCTGATCACCATTCCGGCCGCTCAGTGGGGCGCGATCGGGCTGGGTATTCTAGCCACCCTGGTCAGGGTCGGCGTTGCATTGTTGCTCGCTCTGGCCTGGACCATACCGCTGGGGGTGGCCATCGGCACCAACCAGAAGTTGGCCGCCATCCTCCAGCCCATCGTCCAGGTGACCGCTTCCGTTCCGGCAACCGCGCTGTTTCCGGTCATTTTGCTGCTCGTTATTAATTTGCCGGGCGGGCTTAATCTGGCGGCCGTGCTGCTGATGCTGATGGGCACGCAATGGTACCTGCTGTTCAATATTATCGCCGGAGCCAGCGCCATCCCGCAAGATTTAAAATACACCGCTCAGTTGATGCGCCTATCACGCTGGCAAAAATGGCGCACGCTGATCTTACCCGCAATTTTTCCTTATCTGATTACCGGCGCCATTACCGCCAGCGGCGGCGCCTGGAATGCCAGCATTGTCGCCGAATACCAAAACTTCAGCGGCCAAACCTTATCAGTGACCGGCATCGGCGCGCTGATATCTACCGCGACCGCCAGCGGAGATTACGCCCTTTTGCTGGCAGCCACCCTGGCATTGATCATTACGGTCATCTTTGTCAATCGCCTGTTATGGCGCCGGTTATACAATTTAGCGGAAGAGAAATACCGCCTGGAGGTCTGAAATGAATGAAATTTTATTGCAGCTCGAAAATATTTATCAGGAATACGGCAGCGGTGTG
Organism: Bellilinea sp.; assembly: GCA_036822575.1. Taxonomy (GTDB): domain Bacteria; phylum Chloroflexota; class Anaerolineae; order Anaerolineales; family Anaerolineaceae; genus Bellilinea. Next base: position 16,536 of record DAISHK010000009.1, read on the forward strand.
CGCCGGTTTACCGCAGTAGAAAATATCAACTTGAGTCTGAAATCTGGCGAATTTGTGGCCCTGCTTGGCCCCTCCGGCTGCGGGAAAAGCACGTTGCTGCGGATTATTGCCGGCCTGCAAGCCGCTTCACGCGGGACGGTATATTATCGCGGAGAATCACTTAAAGGCGTCAACCCGTACGCTTCCATCGTCTTTCAGACCTTTGCGCTCTTTCCCTGGCTGAGCGTACTCGAAAACGTCTCGCTGGCGCTGAAGATCAAAGGCGTGGATGAGCCGCTGCGCTCGAAACGCGCTGAAGAATTGCTCGATCGGGTCGGTATGGATGGATTCGAGAGCGCTTATCCACGTGAGCTTTCCGGAGGCATGCGCCAGAAAGTCGGCTTCGCTCGCGCCATGGCGGTTGAACCAGAACTGCTCTGCCTGGACGAACCCTTTTCGGCGTTGGATGTACTCAGCGCGGAGACACTGCGCGGCGAACTGCTCGAACTGTGGACGGAGGGCCAGATTCCGACCAAATCCATTTTGATGGTCAGCCATAATATCGAAGAAGCTGTTTTTCTGGCCGACCGGATTGTGGTCATGGATAAAGAACCCGGGCGGATCATCGCTGAGCATCTGGTCAATTTACCCCATCCGCGCCAGCACAAATCCGCGGAATTCCAGGCGCACGTTGACCAGGTTTACGGACTGCTGGCCGGCCAGACCCGCTCTGAACGTGAAGAATTCGGAACCGCGCCGGGCGAGCCTGGCATCACCCGCCAGCTGCCAGAAATTGAAATCAGTGATCTGGCCGGTTTATTAGAACACCTGGCCGAATCCACAAAAACCCGCCATGATATTTATTTGCTGGAAGACGAATTGGGCATTGATTCGGGTGTATTGCTGCAACTGACTGAAACAGCCGAGTTGCTGGGCTTTGCTTCCATCGCCAAGGGCGATATTGAGTTATCTCCGTTAGGGTTGACTTTTGCGGAAGCCAGCATTCTGGCCCGTAAAGAGATCTTTGCTTCACGCGCCCGCCGGCTGCCCTTAATGACCTGGCTTTTGAAAATGCTGCGCAACGCAGAAAACCATCAGCTCAAATGGAATGTCATCCATACCGCTTTAAGCCTGGAATTCCCGCCTGAAACCGCCGAAAGCCAGATCACAACCTTAATTGACTGGGGCCGTTACGCGGAATTAATCGCTTACGATGACGGCACCGAAGTGATCTCATTAGAAGCTGGCCGTGAGTTCGCTCAAGCCGCAAGGTAACCTGAATCACGTTTATACAGGACACCACTGTAAAAATCAGTGGTGTCCTGTGAGTGCTTACCTGCATGGATAATTTCAATTACAACCAATCAACCCAACCCAAATGCTACAAATAGGCCATATTTTACAGGAAAATTAAGAAGAGTATCACAAGCTGAAAGGATATTAAAGGCTTATAATGGATTTGCCAATAATTAACTAATTTTAATGTTGTCAGGCAAAATGACTTCCGCAAAATAGTTACAAGGCAAGGAACCGAACGGCAAGGATTAATGGTACGCATAAAATCAAGGGGCATTCTCAGGAAGGATCATTTTCTGTTTAATAATATCCTCCAGGCACCACTGGTAACCATTCCAAGGACCATTGCCAATGTTCATTCCCGATGAGTCAGATCCCTGTTGGATGAGGGCCATATCTGGCACAGAAACGCCAAAATTTGAGCTATTGCCGACAAAAATCATTCTGGGTCGGTTGAATTTAATTTACGAAATGGACCCTTCAAAAGAAACTGCCAAACGCTGTGCAGCCGAATTAAGGGCTTTTTTTGTCTGGAATAAAGATCTTCCCAAAGCTCAGGCCGACCTAAAAAAGATCCTGGGCGAGGTGGTGAATAAGTGAAACAGGTGTTGTTTACCCTTCAAGAAGTCGCTGACATGGTTGCAGCGGGCAAAAAATTATTGTTAGCCGGTGACGAGTCCGTACTGTGTGAACTTCCTGCCGGCCAGTGGATTGGCGGTACAACGCCGTATTTTATGGGCGAACAATGCGGCGTCTTCTCCCAATCCAAAATCTTCGTGACTGAACTTTCCGATTTCATTCAATCCAGTGAAATCAAAGTTTACAACGAAAACGACATCCAGCAGGTCTATCAGGATGCCCCGCGGCATGGGTTCAGCGTCATCATCATTCCGGCATCCTCGCCCACCCATTTCACCTTCGCGCTGAATGCCCCGAATTTTCCAGGTTTTGCCACCCGGCCCCTCATTGGCTGGATTGCCGGTGTACCGCTGAACGATGAAAAAGCCGAACCGAAAATTTTCGACGGCCGGACCGGAAAAATGTACGATAACGGCGCGGTTGTGTTTCATGCAGAATTGCCGGAAACAAAAATCGCCGAAATCGACATCATCAATATTTTCGAACAGGGCGATGGAGATACCATCACTTTCTTGCAGGATAGCTTCAGCGTGACGGATGTTTTAATTAATGGCACGCTGCGAAATTTCGCCGACTATCTGCAAGAGAATAAGATTGATACGCGCCTGCTGCTGATGACGGATTTGTACGGAGCAAAAATCAACATCAGCTTTAAAAATATGGATTTTGAAAAAAAGACGGTGGAATTTTTTGCTCCGGTTTTTGCCGGTTACCGCTATAAAATTGCCCGTCCGGTAGATGATTATTTTGACAGCTTCATCAAACGTGTGCCGCTATACGCACAGGAACAGCACGTGTTTTTCAGCTGCAACTGCATTTTGAACTTCATGTACGCCGGACTGGAAGGCAGGAAATTCGGGAAATTCACCGGCCCGATTACATTTGGGGAAATCGCATACCAATTACTAAACCAGACCCTGGTTTATTTAAAAATCGAAGATATTTAAACGATGAGAAAAGGAAATCGGCAGAACACGTCCGAGATCAGCCGTCAAGATCAACCAGGGCGCACCGTCGTTCTGGAAGAGTTTGCCTCTGGGGCTGAACAGACGGTGCCTTTATGCCATCTGGCTTCCTGTTCAACGCAAAAATATCTCAACGAAATTGAAACCCTGATGAATATTCAACAGGCCATCTCTGGCCAGTTGAATTTATCCAGCCTGCTGCAATTGATCGCCGATGAGGCGCGCAAGCTGACTTCTGCCCATTCTAGTTTTGTTTACATTCTGGAAAACGATCACCTGGTTTTGCAGGCTTTTTCAGGTGAAGAACTGGGCAACGAAATTATCGGCTATCAGATTCCAGTCGCCAGTTCATTGGCCGGCAAATCCATTGAAACCGGCAAGGCGCTGATGATCTCGAATGTGGTCACGGATGACGAATACATCTACGACGAAATTGTTCGTTTTTCTGGCCCAAGCGGCTGCTACCTGACCATTCCACTGGTCTATGGTAATCGTTCCGTCGGAGCCATTGCGGTTGCGGATCAATTCAGGCAATGTTTTCGTGACGATAGTTTGCGCGTTCTGAATATGCTCGCGCCCAGTGCGGTAATTGGCATCGAAAACGCGCGCTTATATCAGGAGCAGCAGGAGCGCCGTCTGGAAGCCGAAGGCCGCCACCAGATGGCTGAAAGCCTGCGGGTAATGCTGGCCATTGTCAATTCGAATCGTTCATTACAAGAAATCCTCGACTATATCGTTAACCAGGTCAGCAGCCGCTTGCTGGATTGTCAGGCAACTGCCATTCTTACGCACAACTATAAAGACCATACCCTGACGATCCAGGCCGCGCATGGACTGCAAACAAATCTGATTGATAATCAGCTTCTGCCCGGTTACGATGCGGCTTTTCAAGCCATTCGTGATGGACAGTTGGTAACCATTTCAGATGCACTGGAAATCGACGAAGATTCAAATTTGGATACCAGCCTGGCGGAATGGGCAATGGCCGGGCAATTATTAATCATATACCGCGCCTGGATGGCCGTGCCGCTTAAGATTAAAGGCGAAATTTACGGTGCAATTGTTATTTACTTCAATGCGCCGCGCAATTTCACACTGGAAGAAATTAATCTCGCCTTGATGTTCAGCGATGAAGTGGCCCTGGCAATTGAAAATGCCCGTCTGCGCATTCAGGCAGAACAGGCCGCCGTCAGCGCCGAACGCAACCGCCTGGCGCGCGAACTGCACGACGCTGTCAGCCAGACGCTGTTTTCCGCCAACCTGATCGCCGAAGTGCTGCCGCGTTTATGGGAACGCGATCAAGTCGATGCCCGCGATCGTCTGGTGGAATTAGGCCAGCTGACGCGCGGCGCGCAGGCTGAGATGCGCACGCTGCTGTTCGAGCTGCGGCCGGCGGTTTTCAGCGAGGCAAAGCTGGGTGATTTGCTCAAACATCTGACACAGGCCATTTCCGTGCGCTCGCAGATTCCAATCAAACTGGATATCCTCGCTGACGAGAAAATGCCGCCTGAAGTACAGACCGTGCTGTATCGAATCACCCAGGAAGCATTAAACAATGTCAGCAAACATGCCAACCCATCTCAGGCAACCGTAACGCTCACAGCACACGCCAACGCGGCTGAATTGATTATCTGTGATAATGGCTGCGGTTTTAACCCTTCCGGCGTTTCATCCGAGCATTTTGGGCTGAGTATCATGAAAGAACGGGCCGCCTCAATTCACGCCGCATTGAAAGTAACCAGTAAACCTGGCTGCGGGACCAGCGTTTCAGTTAAATGGGCCATCCCCACTTCAAAGGAGTAGCTATGTCCGCCAATGAACCTATCCGCGTCATGATTGTTGACGACCATGCGGTTGTTCGCAGTGGGTTAAACGCCTTCCTCAGATCCTTTGAAGATCTGAAAATGGTGGGAATCGCTTCAACTGGGGAAGAGGCGGTCGCATTGTGCAACAAAGAAGAACCGGATGTGGTCCTGATGGACCTGCTCATGCCCGGCATGGACGGCGCAACCGCGACTCGTCTGATTCGTCAGGAACATCCGCACACGCAAGTTATTATCCTGACCAGTTTTAAAGAAGAAAACCTGGTGCATAAGGCCATCCAGGCCGGAGCCATCGGGTACCTGTTAAAAGATGTGCAGGCCAGCGATATTGCCGAAGCCATCCGGCTGGCCTACGCCGGGCAGTCCACGCTCTCGCCAGGCGCAACCCAGGCATTAATGCACGTCGCGACGCAGCCCGGCCCGGTCGGTTATGATCTCAGCGACCGGGAACGCGAAGTCTTGGCTTTAATGGTGAAGGGCATGAACAATACCGAAATCGCAGAGCGGCTGGTGGTGAGTTTATCCACCATCAAGCACCATGTCAGCCATATCCTCTCTAAACTGGATGCGGCCAATCGCGCAGAGGCGGTTGCCATGGCCGTGAAACATCGCCTGATTAATTAGGATTTCGTAGGTTTTTGCCTGGGTTACCGGCAATAGTCCAGGCTAAACGATGGTTTCGTGACCCTCACCCTGCCCTCTCCCTGCTGCGCTGCGCTTGCAAGGCGAGGGTTTTTCCTTCTCACTGGCGGCTTTCTTTGCCGCCGGGGAGTAGGTCAGATTGAGGGGTCCGGCAGGCGTGCATTGATGCTCCCGCTTGCGGGGCTGACTGTCTCATCCACTCGCAAAGGATCGCCTGGTGTGGCATTCTTACAACCCTCACCCGCTCGCTTCTTGCGCCACAACGCTTGCAACGCGCGGTTTGATTCCTTCTCCTTGGCGGTGTTCTTTATTGTCGGGGAGAAGGTCAGGATGAGGGGTCCGGCAGGCGTGCATTGATAATCCCGCTTGCGGGGCTGACTGTCTCATCCATTCGCAAAGGGTCGCCTAGTGTGGCATTCTTGCAACCCTCACCCGCCCGCTTCTTGCGCCAGCCACTACGCGTGCAAGGCGTGGTTTGTTTCCTTCTCCTTGGCGGCGTTCTATGCCGCCGGGGAGAAGGTCAGGATGAGGGGTCCGTCAGGCGTATATTGATTTTCCCGCTTGCGGGGCTGACTGTCTCATCCATCCGCAAAGGGTCGCCTGATATGGCATTCTTGCAACCCTCACCCGCTCGCTTCTTGCGCCACAACGCTTGCGAGTTGAGCGTTTCTGCTTTCTTGCCTTTTTAGGCTATGCGCAATAATCCTATTTATCCTCTAACGCTCGCTCAACCTCTGCCATTTTGCCCAAGGCCAATTCCTCGCTGACCAGCGTAAGCCCGCATTGCGGACAGCGCATCAAATCCACCGGAAACGAATTCCCTAAATAGCTCGCCATCATTTTGCCCGCCTCTAGGGAGCATCCGCAATGGAGGCAAACCCAGCCGGCTTCAAGTTCGGGCAATTGATTCGCACTGCTCATCGTTTTGCCCCTTCCTGAATTTCCATGCGATGACTGTAAGCGTTGAAGATCTCGAACGCCCCATCCTGCGGAGCGTATTCAACCCAATAGGTCAGGCTGTTGGGCCGGTAATGCGCAACCAGATGACCATTGTGCGGGTTTTTCAAACGATTGCCGCTGCTCTCGGCATAAGCCAGCACCTGCTGGATATCTTCAATCAAAATCAGCCGGGCGTCGATGCGCTGCTGCACGGTTTCTGAGAGTACCAGGCGAATGGATTCACTCGCGCTCTGACCAGCAGTTTCTTCGCCCCAAATTGATTTGAGCATTTTTTGTTTCAAATGCGCCCGGTTTTCATGGCGCTGTGAATACCCCGGGCTTTTCCGGCCAGCGCTGGCTGGTAAATCGCTTTCGAAAATCAGATCCAATAAATGCAGGGTCGGTTTGCCCTGCGAAGCGAAGAAATCGCGGCACATAGCGCAATAGGTTAAATAATCACGCGGGCTTTCATTGATGCGGCGCTGAATCACCTGTTGAGAAAGCTGCGGATTTGCCAGCCAGGTATCGCCGCCGAAGCTGCAGCATGGAGTCTTTTCACGATTTAATGGCAGCTCTTCAATGCTGTAACCGGCTTGCTGTACCAGCCGGCGTACATGCTGGTGAATCTCCGTTTCATGACGGGTAGAACAAGGATCATGAATGGCGATCACGCCGCGATTTTTTCTCGCCGCTTCTGGGGCAAATCCTTGTTGATCCATAATTTCCCATAATGAACAGATTTCAACCTCAGGTAAATTTTGCTTGAAAACCTGGTAGCAGCTTGAACAGGCCAGGATCATTTTGGGTTTGCCTAATGCATCATAAGCTTGCTTGAATTCTGCCAGAGCGGCTTGAAACAGATCATTCCGCCCGGCCCATTCAGCCGGCGCGCCGCAGCAGCGCAGCATCAAAGCCACACCATCCAAATGCTCGCGCAAATACCGGTATGTCTTATCTACCTGATCTGGCGCAGACCCGCTCAGCTGGCAGCCCGGGAAGAATACATAGCGGCTGACCGCTTTTCCCGGCTGCGGACGTGTCATTGCAAAATGTTCACTATTGCTGAAAGCCATATCGCGCAAGGCAAAATCATGGGCGGAGGGCGGCATATGCCCCTGCGCTACCATCGTTTGCCGCGCTTGCTTGCAGATCGCGCCCATATCCATATTCGTGGGGCAAATTTCAGCGCATTGGCCGCATAAACTGCACGAATTGATCAATTTATTCGCCTGGCGGGTTCCCATCACAATGGACAGGTTGTTATAAATACTGCGCGCGTATTTCTTCGGATAGCCCCCATAAGAAGCTAAATATTCACAGGCTTTCACGCATTCCATACATTCACAGGTGAGGCAGCGCGCTGCCTCAGTTTTCGCTTGCTCCTGAGAATAGCCTTCTGGCTGGAGTGCGACAGCCGGCGCGAAAGCCACACCCTCCGTATTGGTATATAAGCAGCTTTCATACGGCCCTTCATTAACTCTGGAAGCCGTCAGGGATACACGCTGCACATGGCGATCCATGGTAACCGCCGCGATGCGGCCGTAGGCCATCGCCATTATCAGCGACATCGGATTCTCCGGTCTGCCGACGCCAAACCCTGCAAAGATTCCGGGTTGGGCAGTCGCGCAGGTCTGCGCATCAACTGTCCCCAAACCGGCGCTTTCGCTGCCCAATCCATAGCGGTCATCCGCGCCGGTAGCAATCAGCACCGCGTCAAACTCATGCTGCAATTCGCTGATTGTGAAAGCTCCTGAGCCGTAAACCGCGCTGACCGGGCTGTTCAGTCGGAATTCAACCCCCAGCCGGGACAACTGGCTTAATTCGGATTCCAGGACAGAACGTGGAAGCTGACTTTCAGAAAAATTACGCAGCCGGCCGCCGGCGACACTGCCTGCCTCAAAAACTACCACCGGATAACGTTTTTTCGTCAGGTCATAAGCAGCCGTCAAACCACAGAGGCCGCTGCCAATGACAGCGACGCGCTGTTTTCTTTTTGCTGCAGCGGCAGCCTTTTCTTCTGGAGGTTCGCCATATGCAACACAGGCGTGTTCTAATGCAGCCATTTCAAGCGGCTGCTGGCGCAGACAGGTATTACGGCAAGGCTGTTCACAAATCCGGCAAACGATGGCCGGAAACGGCATCGTTTTTTTAAGAATTTGCAGCCCGCCCGAAAAATCACCTTGGGCTACAGCCGAGCAAATTCCGCGCGCGTCCACATGCAGCGGACAGGCGGCCGAACAAGCCGGCGCACATTCTTGAATACATTGAGCTTCCAGGTCGCGCAACTGAATCTGGTCCATTGCCACTCCTTGAATCGATTATCCAGGCTTGCCTGCCGGGTTAAATTTCCGTCCTTCAACAACACAAATTGACCGCCGGTAAGAATGCCCCGCCACGGTCAACCCTAAGTTCAGCCATTCGATCTGATTTTCAGTATAGAAAAGCTCATTGCCGCTAACAATAGCCGGACGGAGCCTTTTCGCATCGGTCAGTTGACCTATTTAAATTGGGCCACGAGTGCTATAGCGAAAGTATCCGCTTGCACGATTACCCCATCATCACTTTTGACTATGATGAAAGCGGTTAATCTTGCGCCGTTGTGCATATTTTCACGTTCAACCACCTTGTTCCCCGCCATCAAAAAATATAAAAAATTCAGGAGGTAAGGATGCAAAAGAAAACATTTATCATCAATGGCGTCTCGCAAACGGTCGAATTCGACCAGGAAACGTCATTGGGAGATGTTTTGCGCCGTAAGCTGTTACTGACCGGTACAAAAATATCTTGTAATGAAGGTCATTGCGGCGCCTGCTCGGTCATTATTGACGGCAAACTGGCGCTGGCCTGTGTCACCCGCGCCAACCGCGTACCGGATGGGGCCAAAATCACCACCATCGAAGGCATCGGTACGCCCGAAAAGATGCATCCGATTCAGGTAGCTTTCATGGCCCACGGCGCAGCCCAGTGCGGTTTCTGTACGCCAGGCATGATCGTTTCCGCCAAAGCGCTGCTGGAAAACAACCCGGATCCGACGCGCGAAGAAGTGCGCACCTGGCTGACCAAACATCACAATGTCTGCCGCTGCACCGGTTACAAACCGATCGTGGATTCGATTATCGATGCCGGCAAAGTCATGCGCGGGGAAATGCCGATTGCTGAGCTTGAGTTCAAAATGCCCGCTGACGGCAAAATTTGGGGCAGCAAGTACCCACGTCCCAGTGCCAAAGCCAAAGTTACCGGCACACTGGATTTCGGTCAGGATCTGGAATTAAAAATGCCGGCTAATACCCTGCGCCTGGCGTTGGTTCAAGCTAAAGTACCGCATGCCAACATCCTTTCGATCGACACCTCCGCGGCAGATAAAATGCCCGGCGTATTCAAAGTCGTTACCCACAAAGATGTCAAAGGCAAGAATCGCATTACCGGTTTAATCACTTTCGCGACCAACAAAGGCGACGGCTGGGATCGCCCGATCCTGTGCGATGAGAAAGTCTTCCAAATTGGCGACGCAATCGCCATCGTCTGCGCTGACACCGAAGAACATGCCCGCGCCGCAGCCGACAAAGTGAAAGTTGAACTGGAAGAACTGCCGGCGTACATGAATGCAATGGACGCCATGGCCGAAGACGCCATCGAAATTCATCCGGGTACGCCCAATGTGTATTTCGAGCAGAAAGTGGTTAAAGGCGAAGACACCAAACCCATCATGGAAAAAGCAGCCTTCACGGCTGAAGACCATTACTATATTCAGCGCCAGCCGCATCTTTCTGTGGAAACCGATACCGGGTTTGCCTATTTTGACAAGGAAGGCCGCCTGACCATTCATTCCAAGAGCATCGGCCTCTACCTGCACCTGCTGATGATTGCTCCGGGCGTCGGACTGCCGCCAGAGAAAATCCGCATGGTCCAGAACCCCGCCGGCGGTACCTTCGGCTACAAATTCTCACCGACCATGGAAGCTCTGCTGGGCGTGGCCTGCATGGCCACCGGCCGCCCCGTTTCTTTGACCTATGATTACACCCAGTATATGCAGTACACCGGCAAACGCTCACCGTTCTTTACCGACCTGAAGCTGGCGGCGGACGAGAACGGCAAACTGCTCGCCATGGAAAGCGACTGGACGGTGGATCATGGTCCGTATTCAGAATTTGGCGATCTGCTAACTCTGCGCGGCGCGCAGTTCATCGGCGCCGGCTACAACATTCCGAACATCCGCGGTATCGGCCGCACGGTCTGCACCAACCATGTGTGGGGCGCCGCCTTCCGTGGATACGGCTCTCCAGAAAGCTTCATTTCTTCTGAAAGTCTGATCGATGATCTGGCAGAAAATGCCGGAATGGACCCTCTGGAATTCCGCTACCTCAACGTCTATCGCCCCGGCGATACCACACCGACCGGCCAGGCGCCAGAAGTCTATTCCTTCCCCGAAATGATCGACAAACTGCGCCCGCTGTATCAGGCGGCCCTGGCGAAAGCCAAACGGGAATCAACCGCTGACAAGAAGAAGGGCGTCGGCGTGGCCCTGGGCATTTATGGCTCTGGTTTGGATGGCGTTGATTCTGCTGAAATGGAAATCGAACTGACCAAGACCGGTGTCACCGTGTTCGCCAACTGGCACGAACATGGCCAGGGTGCGGATATGGGCGTCCTTGGTACAGCCCACGAAGGTCTGCGTCCGTTAGGGCTGAAACCCGAGCAAATTAAATTGGTCATGAATGATACGGCCGTCAATTTGAACGGCGGACCGGCGGGCGGCAGCCGCAGCCAGGTCTTCGTCGGCAACGCCATCAAGAACGGCTGCGAAAACCTGGTCAATGCGATGCGCAAAGACAATAACAAGTTCCGCACCTACGACGAAATGGTCGCCGAAGGCCTGCCGCTGAAGTACAAAGGCAGCTGGGCCTCCTCAATGAACACCAACTGCGACCCCGATACGGCTCAAGGCGATCCGTTTGCGGTGTATATGTACGGCGTTTTCATGGCGGAAGTCGAAGTCGATATCAAGACCGGCAAAACCAAAGTGGAAGGGCTGACATTGGTTGCCGACATCGGCAAGATCAATAACAAACTGGTAGTGGACGGACAAATTTACGGCGGTCTGGCCCAGGGTATTGGTCTGGCGCTGACAGAAGACTTTGAAGACTACGCCTTGCATTCCACCATGCTCGGCGCAGGTATTCCGTATGCCCGTGACATCCCCGATAAGATGGATATCATCTACGTCGAAACCCCGCGTGAGAACGGGCCGTTTGGGGCAGCCGGTGTGGGTGAGCTGCCGCTGACTTCACCGCATGTTGCCATTGTCAATGCAATTAAGAACGCCACCGGTGTGCGGGTTACCAACCTGCCGGCGCGTCCGCCGAAGGTGCTGGCCGGTCTTAAAGCCAAAGAAAAAGCATCTTCCAATCCTGTGATCTTATAAACTTTGGATAACTCGCACCGTTAAGGAGGAAATTATGGCAAAAATGGTTATGGTTCATCCAGATCGCTGCGTAGGGTGCAAAAGCTGCGAAAGCGCCTGCTCCTATTCTCATGAGGGCAGCCAACGTCCTGAAGCATCCCGAATTCACGTGTACGCCTTCGATTGGGAAGGGGTTAACGTCCCCATGCTGTGCCAGCATTGTAGTGATGCAGCCTGTGTTTCAGTCTGCCCTACCGGCGCAATGCACCGCAACACCGATACCGCCGAAGTCGAATACGATCCCGCTCGCTGCATCGGCTGCCGTATGTGCACCATGGCCTGCCCCTTTGGCAATTGTGTCTATGACGCCTACACCGACAGCATCTTGAAATGCGACCTGTGCGAAGGCGACCCGGCCTGTGTGCAGGTCTGCCCCGCCGATGCCCTCGAATACGTTGACGACTCCGTCTCAACGGTTTCACGCCAGAAGAACTTCGCAGCCAGGCTTAAAGCCGCAATTCAAGATTACCCTGGATAAAACCACTCACTTTTTCCCTGAGCCAGCCGGAATTCCGGCTGGCTCAGGTTTACCGAGGAGGAGCTCGTGTATCAACTCGTCGTTCTGCCCTTGGGCGCGCTCGGCATCGGTATTGTGCTGCAACTTATCTTCAGCCGGGCGCTCTCGCAAAAATGGAAAGGCTGGTTGGCATTTATCAGCGGTATTGTAGCGCTGGCAGGCGTTTTATCGTTGCTGCCGACCATCCTGCAAGGCTCCAGCATTGAACAAACCATAGCTCTTTGGGATCAAAACATCCCCTTGCAATATCACGTGGACGGGTTGAGCCTGATTTTCGCACTGATGGCGACCGGTATCGGCAGCGCCATCCTGCTGTACTGTGTCCAATACATGCAGCACGAAGCCGAAGGAACCACCCGCTTTTATGTTCTTATGCTGACCTTTATCGCCGGTCTGGTCAACCTGGTATATTCGGCCAACCTGCTTCTGCTTTACCTGAGCTGGGAAGTTATTGGTTTGTGTTCCTATTTCCTGGTTGGATTTTGGTATAAGCAAGACGCCGCCGTGACCGGCGCGCGCAAAGTCCTGGTGATGACGCATATCCCCGGCTATGGCCTGCTAGCCGCTATTCTACTGATCTACCATCAGGCCGGTACGTTTCTATGGACGGACCCAGCCGTAACGGCCGCTTTCAGCACCGGTATTTTTGTGCTGATTCTGGCCGCGGCCATGGCAAAATCTGTGATGGTCCCGCTGCACACCTGGATACCGGAAGCGATGAACGCGCCGACCCCGGTATCTGCCTTGCTGCATTCCGCCTGTTACGTCAAAGCCGGCGTTTACCTGATTGCCCGGCTGTATGCAATTGTGCATTGGTCGTATTCCTGGAATATTGCCGTAATAACGCTGGGCTGCATCACCATCGTGGTGGGGGCGCTCTTTGCGCTGGCACAGACCGATATGAAACGGCTGCTGGCCTATTCCACCATCAGCCAGTTGGGGTATATCATCACCGGGCTGGGCCTGGGAACAAACCTGGGCATCGCGGCTGCGCTGTTTTACTGTCTGAGCCACGGGCTGTTTAAAGGGACCCTGTTCCTGTGCGCCGGCGCCGTTCAGCACGCCACCGGCACGCGCGATATGCGCCGGCTGGGTGGTTTAGCCAAACAAATGCCCTGGACAGCTCGCGTCTGGCTGATCGCCGCCGCTGCCATCATCGGTGTGCCGCTGACCAATGGTTTTGTGGCGAAGTGGCTGCTGCTGGATGCCGCTCTGGAAGCTAACTTGATTCTGGTGGTTGTGGTCGCCTGGCTGGTGAGTGTCATCACCGCCATTTATATGCTTAAAGCCACCGTCAGCGTCTTTTATGGCGATACCCCCGCCTGGTTAGAACAGGCGCATGTCCATGATGCCGAGCCTTCCATGCTGGCTGGTATGGGTACGCTGGCCGGATTATGCCTGCTCTTTGGCCTGGCTCCGCAAATTTTATTTAAAAACCTTGTTGCTCCTGCCGTCAGCGCCTTGAATTTCAATTGGACCATCAATCTGACCTACCTGGGTCTGCATACCGGCTCTGCCGGGATACAGGTGACCCTGGGCGCCATCATTCTGATTGCTGCTATTTTGGCCGGCTGGTTGATTTTCGCCATTCTGCGCGCGAACAGTAAAAAAGCACCTTCGGCAGGTCTGTTCACCGGTGGCGATCCGCTGCCCGAAAATTCAGGAATGAATGCCATCGATTTTACGGTTGTCGCTGAAACCAGCCTCGCGCCGGTCTATCGCTTCACTGATCCAGATCCCCTCTATTTTGGCTTATGGAACGGCATCAAGCGTGTGGGCGTGGCGCTCGATAAAGCGCTTCAGCCGGTCAGTGACAAATATGCGCTGACGGCGTCGCTTGTGCTGACCGTCCTGGTATTCATCCTGGTCTGGCTCCGTTAGGCGAGGAAGAAATAATGATGATGAATTCAATCTTAAGCCTTACAGAAACAGCAGCCAGCGGCGCGGCCTGGGATAATGTCTTGATCGGCGCGTTTACAGTTCTGCTGGCCGCCATCTGCCTGTACGCTGCCGTCATTCCGCAGGGCGGCCGGGGCTGGTGGGGCCTGACTATCCTCACCGGTCTGCTGACCATCGCCGGGATGGCTGTCAGCGGCGAATGGACGCGCATTTTGCTGCTCGACCTGGCCGCTTTTGGCGCGGTGGCGCTCGTATGGATCGATCCCGATCCGCAGGCGAAATCCGCTGCGCGTTTATACCTGAGTATGCTGGTGGCGGCTGTGATCCTGATCGCTTTGGGCGTATATCTCGGCGGTGAAGGCAGCCAGCAGCCCGCTGGCATTTCCGCCAAACTGGCCGCCGCCTGCCTGATTGCCGGTTTCAGCCTCAAACTGGCCCTGGTGCCGTTCTACTTCTGGCTGCCCAAGGTGGCCGGAAACGTCAAACCGATGACCAGCGTGATGATCGTTTCCATCGTCGATATCGCCGCCTTCAGCGAACTGGCTGCTATGCGCCTGACGATGCCCTGGCTGTTCACCCAGTACGGAACCATATGGCTCGTACTGGCGCTGCTTTCCATGTTCATCGGAGCACTCCTGGCGCTGGCGCAGACCAATATCAAGAGTCTGCTGGCCTACTCCACCATTGATGATATGGGCTATCTGGTGCTGGGCGTTCTGGCCGGTTCTCAGGTCGGCTTGAGCGGCGCAATTCTGGCCGCACTCAGTCACGCCTTCTTTAAATTCCTGTTATTTGCATCGGTAGGCGTCGCCGAAAACAAACTCGGGCACGCAGTGACGCTGAAAGACCGCGGCCTGGCGGCTCGTTTCCCGGTCAGCGCCGCCGTGTTTATCCTCAGTGCCATTGGTATGATCGGCGTTCCGCCGTTGTTCGGGTTTATCGGACGCTGGCGTTTGTATCTCTCCGGTGTGCAGCTGGGCGGCGCCGCGCTGGCGCTGACCATGGCCGCCGCGACCGCGCTGGCCCTGCTCTATTACGTCCGCGCCATTCATCGTGTCTGGCTGGGGAAGCCGGAAGAAGAAGTTCAGCCGCAAGAACCGCTGTTGGCCCGCCTGGTGCTGATCGTCGTTCTGGTAGCGCTGCTGCTGGTTGGACTTTTCCCCGCCTGGCTGACCGCCTTGATTGGATAAAGGACAGATAAGGGTACGCAAATGAAACCTCTCGATCAATTACTTCAATATGCGCGTGTCAAATCACCCTGGATCTATTGCCTCAACACCGGCGCTTGCAATGGCTGTGATATTGAAATTGCCGCCAGTCTGACTCCCCGTTACGACGCTGAGCAATTAGGCGTACGCCGCGAAGGCAGCCCCAAACATGCCGATATTCTGGTCGTTTCCGGCCCGGTAACGCTGCGCACCCGCGACGCGCTGCTGGATATCTACCAGCAAATGCCCAATCCGAAAGCAGTGGTAGCAATTGGCTCTTGCCCGGCTTCCGGGAATGTGTTCGCCGGCAGCCCGACCATCTTCGGCTCTGTGGATCAATTTGTGCCGGTGGATGTGTTCGTCGCCGGCTGCCCGCCCCGCCCGCAAGCCATTTTACAGGGCATTGCGCAGGCGGCTGAACTACTGGCGGCTGGCAAGCAAAAATGCCGGGTGGAGGGACAAGAATGAGCGCCTGGTTATCCTACGCATTTGCCCTATTGATCTGGCCGGGACTGCTCGGCGGTGTTTTATTGGGTTGGTTTTACCTGTGGTTCATGCGCAAATTCACCGCACGGGTTCAGGGACGCCAGGGGCCGCCTTTCTATCAGCCCTTCTTTGACTTCGTCAAACTGCTCGGCAAAGAAACCGTTATTCCGGCAAATTTCAACCGGATTCTGTTCTTCGCACTGCCGCTGATCTCACTGGTTTCGGTCGTCTTTGCTTTAGGGCTGCTTCCGGTCCCAGGCAACCCGATCCGCACTTTTCCTGGTGACCTGATCGTTTTTGTCTATTTACTGGAAATGCCGGCTTTCTGCGAAATCATTGCCGGGTTCGCCACCCGCTCGCCATATGGACAGGTAGGCGCTGCGCGCGAAGCCATGATGACCCTGGCCTATAATCTGCCGTTCCTGGCGGCGGTGATTGCGCTCGCCATCCACGCGCAGAGCTACAGCATGGCCGTGCTCAGCGAAACACCCTGGAGTTGGGTCACGCTGGCGGCCGCAATCGCTTTTGCTCTGGCTTTGCCGGCGCGTCTGAAAAGCAACCCGTTTTCAATCGCCAACGCCGAACAGGAAGTTATCGCCGGCGCTCACACAGAATTCAACGGCCTGGCCCTGGCTATTTTCGAACTCAGTCATTCGCTGGAATTGGTTACGCTCATCAGCCTGTTTGCGCTTTTACTGGTCGCCCCCGTCACTCAGGGAGCCTTGACCTGGATCGCTTTCTTCGTGGTCAGCATGCTGCTGCTGGTTTTGGTGACCTTGATTGCCAACGCCACCGCCCGCCTGAAACTCAACCAGGCTTTCAAATTCTACTGGCGCTGGGGCGCTGCCGCGGCGGCCCTGGCTGTGCTGATTGCCTTTATTGGCTAAAGATTGGAGGAAAGATGAATATTTACAATATTCTTGGCCAAAATTTAAGTCAGAAATCACGCACGCTCAAGCCGGATGACAGTGTGCCTTACCCGAAAAACTTTCGCGGCAGGCTGCTGCACCAGGTGGACTTGTGTACTGCCTGCGGGACCTGCGTTTATTCTTGTTCACCGGGCGCAATTCAAATCACCCAGATCGCGGAAGACCGTACGCAATGGAAATACACAGAAGACCGCTGCACATTTTGCGGGTTCTGCGTTCAATATTGCCCCACGCATGCCCTTGATTTCGCTGAAGAGTCTCCGGAACCTATCACAGAACGTGTCCAGCATTACACCCTGCATGAAATCCCAATGATCGCCTGCTCTGAATGCGGCAAAGCGGTGCACGTCGTCCCGCTGCCAGTTCTGGAGCAAATTTACGGTTCGCCGCTGCCGGCCGATATCCTTCAAGCGCAGCATCTCTGCGAAGACTGCCGGCAGAAATTGACGAGCGAACGCTTCATGAACACCGTGGTGGTTAAAGGAGACCGCAAGAATGACTGAGCATAACGCCCTGATTGAAGCGCTCCCCGGTGCGTTGCCAATGGTGCAGCAGCGGGATGGCTGGTGGATGATCGCCCCAAAATTGGATGTCGTGGTTATGGCCCAAGCGATGAAAGACTGGGAAGCCCGCTTCAGCACGATGACCGGCATGATGGCCGCGGCGGACGAGACTTACGTCACTTACCATTTCTGCCTGGATCAGCAGGCGTACAACTTCAAAGTGACCACCCAGGGCAACCGCCTGCCCTCCATCAGCAATATCCTCCCGGCAGCGGATTGGATTGAACGTGAAATTCAAGATCTGTACAAGGTTGAATTTACCGGTCATCCAAATCCCGAACGCCTGCTCCGGCCGGTTCAGCTTTCCGCCGGTTTCTTCCGCGAGCCAGGCGGCGCAGAAAGCAAAGCACAACAGAGGTAAGCATGCCATACACAATTCCGATTGGTCCCTATCATCCCGCGCTGGAAGAACCCTATAAGATCAACGTGGTCTGCGAAGGTGAAAACGTTCAGGACGTAGATATTGCCATAGGCTTCAATTTCCGCGGGATCGAACTGCTGGCTCAGCGCCGCAATTACCTGCAAGATATTACCCTGGTAGAACGAGTCTGCGGCATTTGTTCCAACGTCCACACCATGACGTATTGCATGGCCGCCGAATCCATCGCCGGCATCCAGATCCCCGCGCGCGCCCGATATATCCGCGTCATTTTAGCGGAGCTGGAAAGACTGCATTCGCACCTGCTGTGGTCGGGCGTTGCAGCGGAGTTGATCGGCTTTCAAACCATGTTTATGGAAATCTTCGCCCTGCGCGAAGCCGTCATGGACGTGCTCGAAGCCATCTCCGGCAATCGCGTTAATTACGCAATGAACGCCATCGGCGGCGTCAACCGCGACATTCTCGATCCCGACAGTATTCTGGCCGCCATCCGCCCGATTCGCACCGGAATTGAAAAAGTGGTGATTCCCATCTTCACCACAGATGCCACGGTCAAGGCGCGCACAGCCGGCGTAGGCGTACTGACCCGTGAAGATGCGTTAGCTTACGGCACGGTCGGCCCGACCGCCCGCGCCTCGGGCCTGGAATTGGATTTACGCTGCGACCTGCCTTACGCCGCTTATGAAGAACTGGGCGTCAAGCGCGTGGTAGAAACCGCCGGCGATGTTCAGGCGCGTGTGGTTGTTCGCGCACTGGAAATGCTGGAGAGCATCCGGTTATTGGAAAAAGCCATTGCCGAGCTGCCCTCTGGACCAATCCGCATCGCTGACCGTTTTCCGGCCATACCTGCCGGCGAAGCCACCGCCAGAGCGGAAGCCCCGCGCGGAGAAGTAATCTATTACATTGCGTCGGACGGCAGTGATATTCCGCGGCGCGTCAAAATCCGCACCCCAACGTATGCCAATATGCCTTCTGTCCGCGCCATGAGCAAAGCGCAGCAGCTGGCGGATATGCCGCTCATTCAAGCATCGATCGATCCCTGTTACTCCTGCACCGATCGTTAACGATTGGAACCCCCTGGATAGGCAGGGGCAATTCACGGATTGCCCCTGCCAGTGCTCTACAGCGGTTTTCAAAGCGGATATTTGCTATTCATCGATTCATTCAAGCGGCGATGAATAGCGTAACCGCATTGCAATTGGACGCTCGATTATTTACAAGATTATCGATACGATATTGAGGTTCTCATGCGAGAAGTGATCTCCGCCATTCACAACTGGCAGGCCGCAGGCAAGCCAGTTGCTATTGCCACCAATGTAAAACGCAACGGCATGTCCCTGCGCCCTTTGGGGGCGAAAATGGCCATGACGGCCGAGATGGAAATCGCCGGATCGGTTACCGGCGGCTGCATTGAGGGAACCGTCTATGAAGAAGGCCAATCCGTGTTAAAAAACGGGCAGCCGCGGCTGCTGCATTATGGCACCAGTGCAACGCACAAGCCCTGGGATATTGGCCTTTCTTGCGGCACATCCCTGGACGTCCTGGTTGAATCGCTGCAATCACCGGGTTGGCAGGCGGTAGCAGCCATGCTGGACGACTGCCTGCAAAAGCATCATTTGGCCGGTGTAGCCACGGTCATCAGCGGAAAATTTTTAGGCCGCAAACGCATTCTGCGCGCCAACGGCGACTCCGCCGGCTGCCTGATCGATGCGGATTTTGACGCAACGGTCGATACCTGGGTACGCGACCAGTTGAGTTTTCAGGAATCAAATTGGATGCGCTTTGATTATCACGGCCAGGCTGTGGAAGTTTTTGTGGATATTCTGGTGCCCGAACCGCGCCTGATAATCATCGGCGCCAGCCATATTGCCATCCCGCTGACCGAATTGGGCAAAACGATGGGGTATTACACCATTGTTATTGATCCGCGCGAAGCTTTTGCCACACGCGAACGGCTGCCTCTGGCGGATGAATTGCTCATTGAATGGCCAAGCGCCGCTCTGGAGAAAATGGACCTGGATGAATCCTGCTACGTGGCGGTCATCAGCCACGATGAAAAGCTGGATAACCCCGCTTTGGCAGTTGCTCTCACCCACCCGGCCCGCTATGTCGGCGTCCTGGGAACCCGCAAAAATATTCCTCAGCGCCTGGACGATTTGAGAAAACTAGGCGTCAGTGAAACCCAGTTATCCAGCCTGCACGCCCCAATTGGGCTGGCTCTGGGCGGCGAACTTCCCGAAGAAATTGCGCTGGCAATTCTGGGTGAGATGATGGCGGCCCGCCACGGTCTGATTGCCGCCCATACGGAGAATAATACCGGGCAGAAAGAGCTTCGCAAGATTTTACGTGTCTCTGCCTGATTCATGAGTAACCGCGACGCGCTCTGCATCGTCACAGGGCGGCCGCGGTTACTCTCCAATGCCCGTCAAAACACCCGCCGGAAAATCCGGCGGGTGTTTTGATTCAAGTTCGTCCGAAGTCAGACCTTTTGCGCCACTTCGCTGAGAGCGCGCTCGATGAAGGCGGCGACCGTCAGCGCGCCGATATTTTCCCCATTGCGCAGGCGCAGCGCCACCTGCTGATTTTCCATCTCCGCGTCGCCGACTACCAGCATATAGGGGATCTTCTGCTTTTGCGCGTCGCGGATCTTGGCATTCATGCGCTGAGAGCGGTCATCCACCTGGACGCGCAGCCCGGCTTTGCGCAAATCTGCCGCCACGGCCTGACTGAATTCAATATGGCGGTCGGCAATCGGAATCAGCACCGCCTGCACCGGCGACAGCCAGACTGGAAATGCCCCGGCGTAATGCTCGATCAGCACGCCAAAGAACCGTTCCAGGCTGCCCAGCAGAGCGCGGTGCACCATATACGGACGGTGCGGCTGCCCGTCTTCGCCGATATAGGTCAGGTCAAAGCGCTCGGGCAGATTGAAATCAAACTGAATGGTAGAAAGCTGCCATTCGCGGCCGATAGCATCCTTGATTTTCAAATCAATCTTCGGACCATAAAAAGCGCCGCCGCCGGCGTCAACCTCGTATTCGATCCCGGCACGTTTCAAGGATTCTTCCAACGCCTGTTCAGCGGCCTGCCAGCGTTCCGGTTCGCCGACGCTCTTTTCCGGTTTGGTGCTCAAATAAGCCTGAATTTCGGAAAACCCGAAGCTGCGCAGTACGTGCAAACTGAAATCGAGCACAAAGTCAATCTCCGCCGGCATCTGGTCGGGGCGGCAAAAATGGTGAGCGTCATCCTGGGTAAACCCGCGCACACGCATCAAACCATGCAGCACACCACTGCGCTCATAACGGTAAACCGTACCCTCCTCCGCATACCGCAGGGGCAGCTCGCGGTAAGAGCGCAGTGAATTTTTATAAATATACACGTGGAAGGGGCAGTTCATCGGTTTAATGAAGTATTGCTGGCCCTCAATATCCAACGGGGCGTACATGTTGTCCTTGTAAAAGCCCAGGTGTCCGCTGGTTTCCCATAATTGCGATTTGCCGATATGCGGGGTATAGACGAAATCATAGCCATTCTTTTCATGCTCTTCCGTCCAGAACTGCTCGATCAGTTTACGCATCCGCCCGCCTTTGGGGTGCCAGAGAATCAGCCCCGCGCCGATATCCTCCTGAATGCTGAACAAATCCAGCTCCTGGCCGATCTTGCGGTGATCGCGTTTTTTCGCTTCTTCCAACCGCCACAGGTAATCTTTCAGTTCCTGAGGGTTATTCCAGGCGGTGCCGTAAATTCGCTGCAGCATGGGGCGTTTTTCATCACCGCGCCAGTACGCGCCGGCCACAGAAAGCAGCTTGATCGCCGCCGGGTTGATTTCCTTGGAATTCTCCACATGCGGACCGCGGCATAAATCGGTGAACGCATCCTGAGTGTACATCGAAATTTCAGGCTTTTCCGTCAGCGGATTGCCGTCGTCGTCCAATTCTCCGGCTTCCAGGCCCTCGATCAATTCCAGTTTAAAGGGCTGGTCCTTAAAAAACACCTTCGCCTCTTGCGCGCTGACCGCCCGGCGCTGGAAAGTCACGCCGGACTGAATAATCGTGCGCATGCGCTTTTCAATCTGTTCCAGGTCTTCGGGAGTCAGCGTACGCGGGAGGTCAAAATCATAATAAAAGCCGTCCTCAATCGCCGGTCCAATGGCAATCTTCGCCTCAGGGAAGCGTTCTAAAACTGCCTGTGCCATAATGTGAGCCGCCGAATGCCGAACGCGATACAGCTTCGATTGCAGGTAATCCTCTTTCTGTTTTGCCATGTTTTCCTCCACCAAATGACGTACACTCGAAAATTAAAACAAAAACTCTCGCCCTTCTGGGGCGAGAGTTAAATCACGCGGTTCCACCCAGATTAACCTCCAACGAGGTCATCTCTGTAGACCGATAACGGGGTCAGCCGTTCACCATACTCAGATTAATCCTTTCCGGCTTACGCTCGCGGGTGGTTTGCCTTTTGGTTTCCTTGAGGAATCTCTCAGCCGCTGAATTCCTCTCTCTGATAATTGCCGCCAGATGGCTTTTCCCGGTCGTCGCGTGCTATTTAAGTTGGAATTAATTATACTGCATTCAGCAATAAACCGGAACCTTATTCTTTACGCGCAGGCTGGAAGATAAATTATTGAATTTTCAAATACGGATCAGCGGTTTCATCCCCAAAAGAGTTGAACCGCTATCAAAGGCTGCCGGATCGTTGCCACGCTGAAAGCAATTTTCCGCGCAGTCTAAACCCGCTCTAAATCTCCTTTATAATGGACCTATCTAAAAAAAAGAACCCATCGCTACAACGGCGCATCGCTGACCATTCGTACATTATGAAACGCAGAGACTTTTTAAAACTAGGCATTTCTGGCTCAATTTTGCTTGCCAGTTATCCCGTATTTATTGAACGGTACAGCTTTCAAGTCAACCATTACCGGGCAGCCTTTCCTAACCTGCCGGCGGCGTTCGCTGGCAAGCGCATTTTGCAATTAACCGATCTCCACTACGGCAAACTCATGCCGCTCTGGCTGATAGAATACATTGTTGCCCTCGCCAACCACCAGCAGGCCGATATCATCGTCTGCACAGGGGATTATGTTCACCATAACCAGACCCGGGAGCAATTGGATCAGGTCTGGCCGGTGCTGAGCCGTCTTTCGGCTCCTTTGGGGGTCTATTCCGTACTCGGAAACCACGATCATTGGGCAGATACGGAGGTAGCTTTGGAATGGCTGGAGCGCAGCGGACAGAATATCCGTCACCGCAGCCAGCGCATTGAAGTGGCCGGTGAGGCAATCTGGCTGGGCGGCGCGGGAGATTTGTGGGAAGATGTGCTCGGCGTGGATGATGCTTTCGCGGCCAACCAGCCGGGGGATTTCAAGATTCTGCTGGCGCACAACCCCGATACCGCCGACCGGACTTTTTCAACGCGCCTCGACCTGATCTTGAGCGGCCATACCCACGGCGGACAGGTCCGGCTGCCTTTGCTCGGCACGCCCGTTCTGCCGGTCGAAAACAAACACTACAACAACGGTTTTTTTGAAACAAAAAACGGACGCTTGTTCATCTCCAAAGGGCTTGGCTGGACCAACTATCCGGTCCGTTTCAATTGCCCGCCGGAGATTGCCGTAATAGAATTAAGCCGGACCTGAGCGACGCGCCGATTAATTTGAAAGTTGAGCGGGGTAAAATCAGGCGAAAATCCGCGGTTCGTTGCTGCATCACGATCGTTTTATAGAAAGGGCTATACCCATTGAAAACCTGGGACAAGATCATTCATTACCCCAAAATCGGCGTGATTCTGTTAGCCTACGTGGCGTTTGTTGCCCTGGGTATGCCCGATGGACTCTTAGGCGTGGCCTGGCCGTCTATCCGCGCCAGCTTTTCGGTCCCCCTGGACGCGGTCGCTCTGCTGATGTTTATTTCCGCCGGACCTTATCTTGCCTCCAGCTTTCTGAGCGGGGTGCTGATCTCACGCTGGGGCGTCGGGCGTTTGTTGGCCATCAGCTGCGCGCTCACCGGGGTTGGCCTCTTTGGTTTCACCATCGCGCCGCAATGGTGGATTATGGTTTCGATGAGTGTTCTGACCGGTTTTGGGGCCGGGGCGATTGACTCAGGGTTAAACGCTTACGTTGCCGCCAACTTATCCGAAGGGCTGATGCAATGGCTGCACGCCAGTTACGGCGTGGGCATTACCCTCGGCCCGATTATCATGACCCTCAGCCTGTCCAATTTGGACTCCTGGCGGGCGGGCTACCGCATCGTTGCCGCCTTCCAGTTTTTCATGGCCCTGTGTTTTGCGCTGACTCTGCCGATGTGGAAATCATCGCCTGCGGCCGATAAACAGGACAAGGTGGTTTTCACAGAGTACAAGACGCCTATGTCAGCCACATTGCGCCAGCCGCGCGTCTGGCTGAGCGCAGCGCTGTTTTTCCTCTACGTCGGCGCGGAAGTTTCACTGGGAACCTGGGCGTATACCCTGCTGACCGAATCGCGCGGGGTTGACCCGACCGCTGCCGGGTTTATCACCGGCAGTTATTGGGCTACCTTCACCATCGGCCGGTTTTTGGCCGGGATTCTGACGCGTAAAGCCGGAATCCACAGAATGGTCCTGGGCGGGGCCGGTTTCGCGCTGACCGGCGCTCTGCTGCTGCTGTGGAATCCCTTCCCGCTCGCCAGCCTGGTGGCTGTGGCGATCATCGGCCTGGCCATTGCACCGATTTTCCCGGCAATGATGTCGGGCACCAGCCTGCGCGTTTCAGACCGTTTTGCTTCCAATACCATCGGCATTGAGATGGCCGCTTCCTCGTTGGGCAATCTCGTCATTACCAGCCTGATGGGGGTGCTCGCCCGGCGAGTCTCGCTCGAAGTCATTCCCTTTTGCCTGGTGATTGTCTTCACTGGATTGATCAGCCTTTACCGGTTATCCATGCGGCCTCAAAAAGTACAGGAAAATTTGATATGAATGTTCAATCTTTAAGCGGGAGCTGGCAGTTCCGCCAGTCTGGAAACCTGGACTGGCTGCCGGCCACAGTCCCAGGCGGCGTTCATACCGACCTGCTGGCAAACGGGTTGATTCCGGATCCGTTCAGCGGAGACCACGAGAAGCGGGTTCAATGGGTTGCCCAGCAAGATTGGGAATACCGGCTGCGTTTTCAACTTGATCCCGGAATGAAAGCAATGCCGCAAGTCTGGCTGGTTTGCGACGGTCTGGATACCCTGGCTGAAATCAGCCTGAATGGCGAGCTACTTGGCCGCACCGATAATATGTTCCGCCAATATCGCTGGGATGTCAAAGCCCTCCTCAGCGACCAGGACAATGAGCTGCTGATCTCCTTTGCCTCGCCGGTTCAATACTGCGCAGCCAAACAGGCCATCCGTCCCCTGGCGGGTGTATCGCAGGCGATTCCCGGCGGGCCATATTTACGAAAAGCGCCCTGCCAGTTCGGCTGGGATTGGGGTCCGCAGCTCCCGCCGGTGGGCATCTGGAAGGATATCCGCCTGGAAGGCTATGGCCCGGCCAGAATTGACCAGGTCCACCTGCGTCAGACGCATCACTCCGGACAGGTCCGCGTTTCAGCTTTGGTCAGCGTCGAACAATGGCAGGCAGGCAGCCTCCGCGCCAGCCTGACCCTGACGGATCCAGCCGGAGAAACGCTGACTATGGAACGCGCCTTGAAGGCCGCCCAGGGCGAAGAACTTGAACTGATGGTCGCTAACCCGCAAATTTGGTGGCCGAACGGCTACGGCGAGCAAAACCTGTACCAGGTTAAAATCCAATTATTCCAGGATGAGCAGCTGCTTGATGAGTATCGCTGCCAAATCGGTCTGCGTACCCTTGAGCTGCGCCAGCAGCCGGACGAATGGGGCCGGTCGTTCACCTTTGTCGTCAACGGCGTACCAATCTTTGCGAAAGGCTCGAATTGGATTCCGGCCGATTCATTCCCAACCCGCGTCACCGCCGCCAGCATGGAGAATCTGATTCAATCTGCGGCGGCTGCGCACCAGAATATGCTGCGGGTGTGGGGCGGCGGTTTTTATGAGGACGAGCGTTTTTACGATCTGTGCGACCGCTACGGCTTGCTCGTCTGGCAGGATATGCTCTTTGCTTGCAGTATTTATCCCCTGGATGACCCGGCCTTTGTCGAAAATCTTCACACGGAAATCCGCGAGAATATTCGCCGCCTGCGCCACCGCGCCAGTCTGGCGTTATGGTGCGGCAATAACGAGATGGAGCAGGGCTGGGTTGAATGGCAGTGGGACAAGCCGGAAAACGCGGATCTAAAAACCGCCTACGCTCATTTTTTCCATGAGACGCTGGCAGCATGGTGCGCCGCGGAAGACCCCGATCATGCGTACTGGCCCAGTTCGCCCTCCTCGGATACGCCTTTCGAAGACCCCAACGGGCAGCAGCAGGGTGACGCGCATTATTGGGAAGTCTGGCACGGGCTCAAGCCGTTCACTGCTTATCGCGGGCAGTTTCCGCGTTTTATGAGTGAATTTGGCTTCCAGGCCTTGCCGCCGCTCGCTACCATCCGCACGTTTGCCCCCGAAACGGAATGGAACATGACTTCATACGTCATGGAACAGCATCAAAAAAACCAGTTTGGCAACCAGTTGATCGTGGCCCAAATGCTGGACAGCTTCAGAATGCCCAAAGACTTTGAGGCGCTGGTTTACCTCAGCCAGATCTTGCAGGCGGAGGGCATCCGCTACGGTGTGGAGCATTGGCGGCGCTATCCTCAGCGCGTATCCGGGACACTGTACTGGCAGCTCAATGATTGCTGGCCGGTAGCTTCCTGGTCGAGCCTTGATTATTACGGACGCTGGAAAGCGCTCCACTATGCTGCCCGCCGTTTTTATGCGCCGGTGCTGCTCTCCATCGAGAATAAGCCGTCCCAAATGGATATCTGGATCACCAGCGACTTGCAGACTCGCTGGCAAGGCGAACTGCATTGGAGCCTTGAAACGCTGCAAGGCCAGCCGGTGGCCGGCGGTGACCTGGAAATTGATGCCGAGCCGCTCAAAGCGGCCTGCCTTGCCCAGATTGATTGCGCCCCCTACCTGGACGATGACGCCCGCCGTAGCCTGGTTTTCATCGCCGAACTGCGCCAGCACGCAGCGCTGATCGCCCGTCAAAGCGCATTTTTTGTACCGGTCAAACACGTGTCCTTATCCGACCCGAAAATAAACGCAGGTTTCAGTCAGTCTGATGAAAACCTCCGCATTCAGCTCAGCGCGCAAAATTATGCCTGCCTGGTGGAGGTGGCCCTGCCCGGCAGCGATGCAATCTTCAGTGAGAATTATTTCGACCTGCCAGCCGGCCGCAGCATCGAAATTACCCTGCCAATGCCACCTCATTGGTCATTGGATCAAGTCCGGAGAGCCTTCAAAGTTCGTTCAATTTTTGATTCTTACGCGCACAGCGCGGCCTGATAGCGCTCAAACACTGCCTTCAAGGAGTTCTTATGACTGCTCAGATTGAGAAACTGATTGCCCAAATGACACTGGAAGAAAAAGCCGCTTTATGCACCGGCGCAGGTTCATGGACCAGCCTGCCCATCGACCGGCTGGAGATTCCGGAAATCACCGTCTCGGACGGACCGCATGGCGTACGGCGGGTGGTTTCTGAGGACGGGGTTGATGAAATCAGCCTGCCTGCCACTTGTTTTCCGACCGCATCCTGCCTGGCATCCACCTGGGACACGGATTTGATCTACCGTATGGGCGAAGCGCTCGGTGAAGAATCGATCGCTCTGGGTGTAGATATCCTGCTCGGGCCGGGCGTGAATATGAAGCGTTCGCCATTGGGCGGCCGCAACTTTGAATACTATTCCGAAGACCCCTACCTGGCCGGCGAAATGGCAGCCAGTTTCATTCAAGGGGTGCAGAGCAAAGGCGTTGGAACTTCGCTGAAACATTTCGCAGCCAACAATCAGGAATATCAGCGTTTCAGCATTGACGCGCTCATCGACGAACGCACCCTGCGTGAAATTTACCTGCCCGCCTTTGAAAAAGCCGTTAAAGCCGCCCAGCCTTGGACTGTGATGTGCAGTTACAACAAGATCAATGGCGATTTCGCCGCTGAACAACGCCATACCCTCACCGAAATATTGAAGGAAGAATGGGGCTTTGAAGGCTTTGTCGTATCCGATTGGGGCGCGGTGCGCAACCGGGTTGCCTCACTGAAAGCCGGATTGGATTGGGAAATGCCCGGACCGCGGGATTACCGCGTGCAAGAAGTGGTCGCCGCCGTGCGCAGCGGAGAACTCGACCCGGCGGTCTTAGATGAATCGGTGCGCCGCATCCTGCGGATCATCTTCAAAGCCAGAGAAACGCCGAAAGGCGGCAGCTTTGACGTCAACGCGCACCATGAGCTTGCCCATCAAATTGCCGACGAAGGGATTGTTTTACTGAAAAATGACGGCTTGCTGCCGCTCAAAGGTTTTCAGAAAATCGCCGTCATCGGCCGCTCGGCTGAAAAAGCCCATTTCCAGGGCGGCGGAAGCTCACATATCAAGCCAACCCGCGTGGACGTACCCTTTGTCGAAATTCAAAAGCAGGCAGAAGGCGCAGAATTCACCTATATTGAAGGCTACCCAGAAGATAATTCCCTCCAGCCGCAGCTGATTGACCGCTCCGTTCAATTAGCCGGCGAGGCGGATGTAGCGATCGTTTTCATCGCGCTGCCGTCTTACAAGGAATCGGAAGGCTACGATCGCACCGATTTGGATTTGACCGAACAACAGCTCACGCTGATTGAGGCCGTCAGCGCTGTTCAGCCCAAGACGGTTGTAATCCTCAATAACGGCGCGCCGGTCGTGATGAGCGCCTGGCTGGATAAGGTTTCGGCAGTTATCGAAGGCTGGATGATGGGGCAGGCTGGCGGCGCCGCTATTGCGGATGTGCTTTTCGGCCGGGTTAATCCCAGCGGAAAGCTGGCTGAAACCTTCCCGCTCAAGCTGGCCGACACGCCCGCTTATCTCAACTGGCCCGGAGAAACCGGGCAGGTACGGTATGGGGAAGGTCTTTTTATCGGGTATCGCTATTACGATCAAAAAGAAATGCCGGTTCAATTCCCCTTTGGGTTCGGGTTAAGTTACACCCGTTTTGCATACAGCAACGCGCGCGTATCCGCCGCTCAATTCAAGGATGTGGATGGGGTAACCGTGCAGGTCGATGTCACCAATACCGGTGCAATGGCCGGCAAAGAAATCGTCCAGGTGTACGTGCATGACCAGAATTCCAGCCTGATCCGGCCGCAAAAAGAATTAAAGGGGTTCGCAAAAGTTGCGCTGGAGCCAGGCGAGACCAAAACCGTCAGCATCTTCCTTGATTTCCGCGCATTCGCTTTTTACCACCCGGAATATCGCCAGTGGATCACCGAAGACGGTGAATTCGACCTGCTGGTCGGGTCATCTTCAGCCGATATTCGCGCGACTCTGCCTGTCAATCTGCAATCCACCGTGAACCTGCCTTTCATTCTGGATGAAGATTCCACCGTAAAGGAATGGCTGGACGATCCGCGCAGCAAGACAGTTTTAATGCAATTCATGGCGCAAATGGACGAGGAAAGCCAGAAAGTTTTTGCCGAAGGCACGGAAGGCGAACAGAATTCCATTGGCATGAATACCTGGGATTCGATGATCGACATGCCGCTGATGAGTGTATTAATGTTTGCCCGCGAGAAATTACCGGTTACACCCGAAGAACTGGTAGCGAGTTTGTTAGCGCAAGCCCGCGCGATGGATTTACCTGAGTAAACGGATTTTCGACCGCCTAAAAAAGCCCGGCGAAGCGCATGACTTCACCGGGCTTTTTTGCGCCAGAAACAGCCCGTTGAAACGGTATAATCCATTCAGCGATAATCACATCAATATGGCGTCAAGCAATGGATTCAAATAAGCTATATCAAAAAAGAATCAACCTGGCGATCGACTATCGCACCGCGCATATTACCGAACCGATCTCCCTCGAAAAGCTGGCCGGGGTCAGTGGATTCTCCAGCTTTTACTTTCACCGGATTTTCACCGCGCTGACCGGAGAGACGCCCGCCGATTACGTTTTGCGCACACGGCTGGAACTGGCTGAGAATTATCTGATCAAGACTCGCCGCAGCATCACGCAAATTGCGCTGGAGTGCGGCTTCTCTAATTCGGCGGTATTTGCGCGCACTTTTCGCCAGAAATGCGGGATCACGCCCAGTCAGTACCGTGCCGGCGTTCCTGCACAGCGCGCCCAAACTGGCGAACGCGCCCAGCCGCCAACGGAAGTAAATTTTTCAATCGAAGCCGTTACCATCCAAAACTTACCGCCCATTCCGGCAATTTACATGGCCTGTTACGAAGGTTACGATATCAACCTGATTTGCCGGGCCTGGGAAAAATTGTACCGGTGGGCCGCCTTGCATCATCTGGATCTCAGCCAGAGCCGGGCTATCGGTCTCAGTCTGGATGATCCGCATATTACCTTACGCCATCAGTGCCGCTATTACGCCTGTTTCAGCGTTGAACCGCCGGCCGCGCCATCTTCACCCGTCAACCAGATCACCATTGCCGGCGGTCTCTATGCAATTTTCCGCGCTGAAAGCCCTGCCGAAGAACTCAGTCAGGTCTATTACACGATCTTCCATGATTGGCTGCCTGACAGCGGTTACCAGCCAGCGCACAATCCGCCGTATGAGGTCTATATCCAGACGCCTGACCAGCATCCCCGCCAGTGGTTTAAAGTCGAAATCTGCATTCCAGTTGAGCCGATTTCAATATAGCAAGAATTGCATAATGCCCGGCAAGAAATCGAAAGCATTTTTCTTCCGTAAAAAGTATCCTTGAAAGCACAAGGAGTACCCAATGGAAAATCATTATGCGTATATTTTTGTTCCCCTGGAAGGCTCTGCCTACCAGATCGGCCAGCGCCAGGCAGTCATAATCCAACAGAATCCTGCGCTGCGCGCATTTTTTACCTCAACCCCACAGGATTGGATTTCCGCAAATTTTGCGAACGCCGCAAGTTTATACCGCGAATATTGTCCTGGTCTGGAAGAAGAACTTCAAGGTGTGGCGGATGGGCTTAAGGTGCCGCCGGGGCAGTTATTCTATAACCTGCTGACTTATCTCAAACCGATTCATTGCAGCCATTTCGCGCTGAAGCCAGAAAAGACAGCGAACGGGCATACGCTTGTTGGCCGCAATTATGATTTTGGCCCCGAATCAGAAGATATGCGCCTGTGTCTGACCCGCCCGCGGGGAAAATTTCACCATCTGGCATTTTCAAGCTTGCTGTTAGGCCGCTCCGACGGGATGAACGATCAGGGCCTGGTATTGACCATGTCCGCCGGCGGAATACCGGTCGGCAGTCTGCCCGGCATGACGCCCCCCTTGCAGACCGGTCTGCAATTTTGGGCTGTGGGCCGCAGCGTCCTGGAAAATTGCGCCAGTGTGGCCCAGGCGGTAGATTGGCTGAAACACATTCCCTGCGGGGGCAACCCGATTTACCTTCTGGCTGACCGCAGCGGTCAGGCTGCAAAAGTTGAGATTCATGGGGCCGAAATCGCGATAGAGTATGCCGACCCGTATGTCTACGCGACCAACCATTACACCAGTGCAGAATTGGCCCATTACACCCAGCCGCCCATGCCTAATTCGGTCGTCCGCGCTCAGCGCATCCAGGAATTGATCAACCAACACCCGGAAGGTGTTTCCGCAGCGGCCATGCGCCAATTGATGAGCACCCGCTATCCAGATGGCCTCTGTAATCATTTCTATCAAGAAATGTTCGGCACGCTCTACAGCTTCATTGCCGACCCGCAGGATGGCCGAATGGACATCTGCTTTGGTTCACCCGCCATGAATTCCTGGCACACTTTTACTTTCAGCCAGCCAAATGAAGCTCAAACCTACCCGGTCGAACTGCCGCAGGCCAGCGGCTTCCGTGAATTTTGGGGCTAAGTGCAACCTAGTTATCCGCCGGATGGGCCATGGCCCATCCGGCTTTTTGATTCGGCTTTCGCCCGGTTTGGAACTTTTATTGCATCGCGGACGTTTATAATGCGTTGTAAACCAGAATGCGGGACTGGTTTATAGTGGGCTGGCTGAGCAGCAGACTTTGCAATCTGCCGGCACAACCGCTATGATAATTTAATGTTTCCATCCTGTGCGCCCAAAGCCATCCGTTATGCAAGGCGGTTCCTCCGCCGGCAGAAAGTTGAGGTACGCCATGCAAATCAACCGAGTGATGACCTTCATCCTGTTCCTCGGCGGCTTCCTTTTGCTGCCGGCCGCCAGTGACCCGCCGCCTTTGGCGGCTGACGCGCAGCAAACCGCCGAGCTGCGCGCGGCATTGGAAAACCGCCTGCAAAACACCGGCGAAAATCAGCTGCTCACTTTAGACCTGTTCACCCCGCAAATTGATGCGGCTTTCCTCTCGCCAGATGAAAACAGCGCCGCAGTCTGGCTGGCGCTTCAAGAACCCTCGGGCCGGATCGTAGCAGCCGAGCCCGGTTTAGCGCTGGCGCAAAACAGTCCCGAGGGCTGGCAGCTGCTCTTGCCCGGTGATCCCGGCTGGGAGACTTTATTCCAATCCATGCCGGCCAATTTGATTCCGGCGGAACTCAGCCCTGCGCCGGACCAAATGGAGCTTTCGGCACAAACCAACACGCTGACCGGTTATTACCTGCCATACGCCGCCGGAACTTCCCACTTCCTCGAAGGTTCCATCAGCCACTTTCAATCCATACCCGCATTAGGTTACCCTTCTTGCTCCGAAGATTATTGTCACTATGCCTATGACTTTACCGATTACGACCATTTCCCGCTGGTGGCATCGAAAGAAGGCACGGTTATATCCACTCGCGATTCCTGCGCGGACGGCAACCCGAACTGCACCAACTATATCGTCCTGCGCACCACCGGCGACCAAACCTATCAGATTTACATCCACCTGGCTTACGGCTCCATCCCCGACAAGCTGACCAATGGCACCCTGGTTAAACGCGGTCAGTATCTGGGCGACAGCGATGACACCGGCTACAGCACCTCGCAGCATGTCCATTTCATGGTTACCAACAGCATCTGGGTGGGCGGAGATGGGTATTATTGGGGCCGTTCAATTGACGTACGGTTTGCGGACGTCAGCATCAACAACGGTATTCCGCGCAATTGTTACGAGGTTACCCGCTTCCCCATCTATGACGGCGCCAGTGATTGTCTGGGCGATAAAGCGGATCCGCTGAACCCGGCGAATGATTGGTTCGTCTCCGGCAATACCGGCGCTTACCCGCCCACGGCTGTTTTAACCCGCCCGGCCGCCGGAGCCACCGTTACCGGCGGCACAAACCCGATCATAGATGTGACCGCCACTGTCAGTGATGATGTACGTGTGACCGCGGCGCAATTACTGGCGAAAGTGAATGGCGCCTGGGTCGAAATCGGCCCGCGCCAATCTGCCGCAACCCCCAATGGAGAATTGAATTGGGACGTTAACCTGTGCGAGGCCGGAGGATTCAACGGCGCGCTTGAAGTCTCCTTGCGGGTCTGGGATCATGAAGGCAATGTCGCCAGCGGTCTTTCCGCGCGGACGATTCAAGTCGATCATGCCTGTCCGCCCCCCTCCAGCCAGCTGACCGGAATTGATCACTATGATTCAAGCGCAGTTCTGCTGAATTGGTCCGCAGCAGATGCCGGCGCCGGGTTAGGTTCGTTCGAAATTCAATGGCGCACCGATTCAAGTGTGTGGCAGTCGGGCAATACAATGGTCGTCTCCGGTTTTCTGCGCAGCGCCTGGTTCTCCGGTCAGCCCGGTTCAGCCTACGCATTCCGGATTCGTGCGCTGGATAAAAATGGTCAGGCAGAAGCCTGGCCCGCCGGTGACGCCGCCGAAGGCAGCGCTAGCTTGCCGGCAGCCTGCACTGCGGATAGCGCCGAACCGGATGATTCGGCCGCCCAGGCGCAAACACTGCCGCTAGATGCCACCCTCCAGGCCAATTTCTGTCCGGCAGCTAATGCAGATTGGTACCGATTTGAAATCACCGCGGCCGACCAATATCTATTGAAAGCTCAATCCGTGGACGGCGGCGCGGCGGCGCGCATCAGTTTATACGCCGCCGATGGCGTCACACTGTTGAAACAAAGCGCTGCTCCCGCAATTGGCCAGGATGCCTATTTGCTGTACGCGCTTCCAGCCGGTACCTATTTGTTTAAAATTGAACCATTAACCTCAACGCTGCAAGGAACCCAGGCCATCTATGGGCTGCATCTGGCTCCCGGACGGTTAATGTTCCTGCCCGTGATCGCCCGCTGAAATCGCTGACTCCCCGGTAGACTCAAACAGCTCCACACTGAGCATTCAGGTGGAGCTGCTTGCCCCCTAGGGGAGGAATTACGGATGGTTCAGCTCAAGCCACTCGTCGCAATGGCCGGCTGCCAAATCCGGGCAATGAGTCATGATTAAAGCGCCGCCACAGTCTTTCCGACCAGGTAGCCCCAGGTCAGGCAGCGTCCATTGGAATTACCCGGCATGTTGATCGGGTAATCAACGGCATACAGGTCACCCGAGGTGTTGCCCACCGCGTACAGTCCTGGAATACCATTCCCATCCGCGTCGATGCATTGCAAGTCGGTATTGATGCGCAAACCGCCGACCATCACCAGCATCGCCGCGCCGACTTTCATGGCATAGAACGGACCCGTTTCAATGGGATAGAGGAAGTGCGCTTCTTTGGCATACTGGTCATCCGCGCCGTTTTTGCAGCATTCATTGTAATGAGCAACCTCGGCCAGGAAATTGTCTTTATTAACACCAATCAAATCCGCCAGCGCTTCGAGCGTATCGGCTTTGAAGCCATTCTTGCCCTCTTCAACAATACCTTCGACCGTCGCTTCAATCTCAGCCGGGTCAAACTCCTGAGTCACGCTGCGGCTCATCGTATCCCAGAACATACCGCCGCCGTAATTTAGCGAATCTTTGGTATCCTCGCCGAAATTTGAGTCGAAGATCGAAAAGCCGATGTGATCGGTCTGCTTCATGGTCTGCAGTGATTTTGCCTGCACCCAATTGGCTTCATTGAAATATCGATGGCCTTCCATATTGACAAACATGAAGGGGCCATGGAACAGCGCGCAAGCCTGGGGGTGCAGCGCCGCCGGGAAGGGTCCTTCCTGCATGACTGCCCCCGCCCACATGCCCATCTTGTGACCGTCACCGGTGTTAGCGCCAACCGGGCTGTAGTCGCTGCGGATGATATCGTTCATGCGGCGTTCGGCATAGGCCTGCATCATTTCTTTATCGCCGTGAATATCGCCGGTCGCCAGAATGACGGCCTTGGAAGCATTGAAGCGCTTGTACCCATCCGGAGTGCTGACAACGGCGCCGGTTACCTTGCCGTCTTCTTTGATTAAATATTGGGCAACATGCTCAAACAGAAATTCAACGCCCTGGTCCACTGCGTCAGCATAAACCAACGCCGTGGGTACAAAATAACCGGTTTTATCCGGCATTTCAAAATCACCAGCCTGGAAAGTGTGAAAATCTGGCTCTTCAGGAGCGATCTCACTATGTGAGTAACCGGCATAAAGCGTGTATTTCGCGCCGCGCTTGTCGGCTTTATCAAGCAGCCAGTTCATCGCTTCACCAGAATGATCGAACCATAATTTAACCAGAGCTTCATTATTGCGGTTGCCGCAGGTGCGGTTCCAGCGATACTGGGCCGCAACCGGTTCAATCTCAAAGCCCAATGCTTTGTTTAGGCGTGAATTGCAGGCGCCGACACCGCCGCCACGGCCGTTGATCGTGGTCGTTTTTTCCAATACGATTACTTTCGCGCCATTTTCAGAAGCCGAGCAGGCCGAAGCCACACCTGAATTGCCAGCCCCGATTACCAGCACATCGGTGTCGATTGTTTCAACAATATCGCTGTCGGCAATTGCCGCCGGCGGCGTATCCCATGACCAGCCGCTTGCTGATCCAGTAGCAGCCACTGCTTCCGTGGCTGCCGGCGTTTCCTGAACGGTCTGCGGAGCGCACGCGCCAAGCACACCCAGAGCAGCTACGCCTGCTGTACCTTTGATAAAATTGCGGCGCGAAAATCCTTTTTTATTCAATTCCTCTTCCATTCCATTCTTCTCCTGTATAATTTATCCATTGCAAATTATGGCCATTGTGAAATAAGCTATTGATCTATCACGACGCCAATGACTTGCATTACCTTTAAGTTTAGTTAAGATCATGGGCCTTTCAATTAGGCATCTAAACAAAATACTATGTGAAAATTTGAACATTTGCACAATTTGATTTGGCTGCATCCATTCAATTTGATGCCTGCACCGCTAGAGAATTCGCTATGCCCTGCGATCTGCAATTAATAGTTAAATCCAATGAACCCAGAAAAAAATGTTATGAACCCATTACCAGACAATACCACCAAAGAATTAATTCTCTCCAGAGCTTTTTTTGACAGAGAGGATCTAACTGCTCTGGTTCAAATCGCAGCAAAATTGCTGAATAACCCGATTATGATTATTGACACCACGTTCCAATGCCTGGCCAATTTTCCGGAACAGCCCATTGGCATCCCTTCCTGGGATGACATCATTACACGCGGGTATATGGAAAATGATCTGGTTCAGCATATGGGCGAATATTTTTCAAAACTTTCTGAAAAACAACGCAATGGATCATATTTTTTTGAAAGGCGAGAATCAGACGGCAGATTATTTAAAAAAATTGTTGCCAGTATTAATTATGAAGGAAAAAATCTCGGCGGTATTGCCATCGCAGAATATTATCAGCCTTTAACTGAAAGCGATTTAATTTTCAGTAATCATGTTTGCAAAATCATCGGTGCTTATTTACAAAAAGAGCAATTTTTTAAAAATAATTTTAACCAAAGCACCAGCCAGTTATTATGGGAAATTCTCGCCAACCAGTGCCTGGACACTGAAATCGTTTCCGGGCGGCTGGAAGCCTTGGGTTTAGCGAAAGCTGAGAACCCATACTATCTGGTTTACATCGAGTTTTCACCGATCATCAGAGAAAATGCTGATTATTATATTCATAAGTTAAAATCGCTTTTTCCGCAGCAATTTGTGGTTTATTTTCAAAATGCGCTCGTCATCGTTGGTGATTTCACGCCAGAAAGCTATTCCGAGTTTATTGAGAAATTAGAACATTATCTGGCCTCAAATCATTTTTCTGCCTGCGCCAGCAATCCGTTTTCCTCTTTAACCCAACTGCGCGAGCAATTCTTGCTTAATCAGCAGGCCTGGACAATCGGGAAAAAATTATTTCCAGAAAGTATTTTTTTTGAGTTTGCCCACTTGAATTTACACGCATTCCTGCAAGAAGCGGAAAATCATTTTTCAATTGACGCATATTTACATCCCGGGATCAGGCAATTAATCCAGCACGACAATCAGAATCAAACCGAATATCTGCCGACGTTAATGGCGTTTATGGAAAACAATATGAATATAGCCCAGACGGCAGCGCAGCTGTTTATTCATCGCAACACGTTAACTTACCGTCTCAAAAAAATACAGCAAATTCTCGGACAATCGATGAACGATAAGCTGCTCTACATCAATCTGCTGCTGGCTGCCTGCTATGAGGATTTAAAACGCTCCAGAGGAAACGACTGACCCTATTCGCGCGTAAACGCGCCAACCACACTGCGTAAAATCGCAAATTCGCCCAAATGATAGGCGTTATGGTCCGCCACAATGAGCGCCTCTCTCAGCAAATGATGGCCGCTTTGGCCGCTATGCTTAAGCGGCGCGTAAAGATCATTGGATTCGTCCAGCACAATTTCGGTCAAAGCCCGAGTATCGGCTGCTATTGCAGTTAACGTCTGCGACCAACCCTCCTCACCGGTTACGGCGTCAATAGCAGGCCAGTAATCGTCCGGGAAACGCAATTCCCGATAGACTTCTGCGCGGATATATTCCAGAATATCCCATTGACAAATACGGATATGTTCAAGCAGGTGCCAGAAGGTGTAAGCGCAGTGCGGCGGACGCAAGTTGTACGCCTGCGGAGGAAAGTTTTCTGCCGCTTCCTGTAAATCCATATGCGCCTGTGAGGCGCTCAATAATTGCGCCAACTGCTGCCGTAATTCTCGGTCTGACATACAGCCTCCTTTGAGGATGCAAAAATTCAAGAAGTCAGTTAATGAATTGGATATTTCTGCTATCAGTATATCGAATTAATCCCTGTCCTTCACCAAATCTTGATTTTTTATTCTTACAATCAGCATGAAAATCAGAATATTCAAAGATTCAAACTTTTGGATTAGATCAGGATGGGCCGGTGTTTAACCCGATGAATCATTATTAGGTAGTTCTTGATCCTGAGAGGTTATTCGTCACCATCCGCTTTTTACAGGATTATGAAAAACAATTCCCGAAAACGAATTATTTACTTAATTACGGCCTTCATTGTATTGCTTGGCGGCATTGCCTACGCTTTGAGTGACCGTTATCTAATCGAGCACGTTGAGGTCGCCCAGGTCAGTATGCCAACAGCTATTGCACTGAACACACCTACGGCTTCGCCGGCCGCGGCTGATCAAAATGGCCAGACCGATGAAATAGCTGTCACGACAGAACCATCTGTCCGGTTAGATGATTGGAATTACATCAGTCCGACCCTGACCATTGCAATCAGTCAGCATACCCAGGGTACCGGCAGCGATCAAATCACCTATTTTGTCGCGGATGTGACTTTGACCGATGCGACGCAATTATTAAGCGCATTCGCAGAGGACAAATTCGGTGAAAACATCATCGCGTACACCTCGGCAATCGCGGAAGATCACAACGCGCTGTTCGCGATCAATGGCGACTATTACGGCTTTCGCGACGACGGTATCATCATTCGCAACGGCGTAATCTACCGGGACGTCCCGGTTCGCACCGGTTTGGCATTTTACAAAGACGGCAGCGTTGAGATCTATGATGAAACCAGTACTTCAGCGCAAAAATTGGTGGATGCCGGTGTATGGAATACGCTTTCGTTCGGACCGGCCCTGATTGAAAATGGGCAGATCACCAGCAATTTTGCCCAAGTAGAAATCGACACCAATTTCGGCAATCATTCCATTCAGGGCAACAATCCGCGGACGGGGATCGGAATTATTGACGCCAATCACTTTATCTTCATCGTTGTTGACGGCCGCAGCACGGGCTATAGCCGCGGGATGAGCCTGACCGAATTCGCTCAACTCTTCGCCGATTACGGCTGCCAAAGCGCATACAACATCGACGGCGGTGGCTCCTCAACCATGTACTTCAATGGTCAGGTGGTCAATAATCCGCTGGGCCGCAATAAAGAACGCGGAACAAGCGATATTCTGATGATCAGCATTCCTTCTGTCAGTTCACAGACGTCACTGAGTATCAGTCCGCTCCAGTAAGCCCACTTTTAAAATTGCCGGTCAGGCGCTCAGCACATCAATCAGCGCCGCGCAAACCTGGTCAACTTCATCATCCGTTAATTCAGGGTACAAGGGCAGCGAAAGGACCTCGCTGGAAGCACGCTCGCTGACCGGGAAATCGCCCAATTGGTAGCCCAAGGATTGATAAGCCGGCTGAAGGTGAATCGGCTGCGGATACAGCACCTGGGTTTGAACGTCTGCCTGTGTCAAACGCCGCTGAACTGCATCGCGATCGGCAATGCGGATCACCATCTGGTGAAAGACGCTGTCCGCTTCCGCCGGCGATTCTTGGAATCGGACCGATCCTACGCCGGTCAGATTTTGGCGATAGCGCGCGGCTAAATGGCGGCGGCGCAGATTCCACTGCTCTAAATAAGGCAGTTTAACGCGCAGAATTGCCGCCTGGAGTTCATCGAGACGTGAGTTGACGCCGCTCTCCTGGCTGATATACCGTGTATGCCAGCCGTATTGGCGCAAGGCTCTGCCTCTTTCGACCCATTCCGGATGGTTGATCACCAGTGCGCCGCCGTCGCCATAAGCGCCTAAATTTTTCGTCGGGTAAAAACTGAACGCGCCCAAATCTCCCCAGGTACCAACTTTGCGTAGGCGGTATTGCGCCCCATGCGCCTGCGCGCAATCCTCGATCACCGTCAGATGATGGTTCTGCGCAAAGGCCAGAATTGGCGTTAAATCAGCCGGGCAGCCATATAAATGCACCGGAATAATCGCACGCGTTCGCGCCGAGATTGCCGGCGGCAGGCGCTGCGCGTCCATTGTCAAAGATTCCTCGCTGACATCCACCAAAACCGGGCGCGCACCGGCCCGTTCAATGGCGGCCACGGTGCCGACCGCCGTATTGGCGGCTGTGATCACCTCAGCGCCCGGGCCAATGGCAGCCGTGCGCAAGGCTAGTTCAATCGCGTCCGTGCCGCAGGCAACACCTGCGGCTGCCGGCGCGTTAAGGTAAGCGGCAAACTCCTGCTCAAATGATGCAGTTTCAGCGCCGAGGATAAACTGACCGCTGGCCAATACCCGCTGAATGGCAGCGTCCATCTGAGCCTGAAGCTGCCGGTATTGCCGGGTCAAGTCCACGCTGCGGATCGGCGGATCAATCG
The DNA here is from genome assembly GCA_036822575.1 of Bellilinea sp. GTDB lineage: Bacteria > Chloroflexota > Anaerolineae > Anaerolineales > Anaerolineaceae > Bellilinea. The sequence goes on from DAISHK010000009.1 coordinate 56,784, forward strand.
ACATAATACTGACCAAATTCGCGGAAATAATCCAGCGTCTTTTTTAATCCATCGTCCAAATGAATTTGCGGCCGCCAGCCGGTTTGGCGCGCAACTTTCTCGATACTCGAATAGTAACTGCCAATATCGATTTTCTTGCGCTCCTCCGGGAAAGGAATCAACTCATAAGTTCCCGCGCCGCTGGCCGTAATCAACGCCTCGGCTAAAGCCAGCAGTGTGGTCGGAGTGCCAGACCCGAGATTGAACACCGCATCTAATGATGGCGGCAGCTGACTGCACGCTAAAATTGCGCTGACCAGATCGTCAACATAAATCAGGTCACGAATTTGCTGTCCGTTCCCAAACAACAGCAAAGGCTGCTGATCGAGAATACGCCGGAACCACCAGCCGATGAAATTCTGCTGGTCATCTTTAATCCGCATTCCAGGGCCATAAACATTGCTGATGCGCAAAATGCAGGTATCCAATCCATAAATCCGCTGGCTGACCTGGTGATAATATTCAGCGGCCAGCTTGCTGACTCCGTTGTAATCCACCGGTTGGATTGGGTGCAGTTCGTCCACCGGTAAATACTGCGGGCGGCCATACACCTGGCGTGTGCTGGTATACACAATCTTGGCCTGCGGGCATAACGTCCGGCAAGCCTCTAAAACAGTCAGCGCTGTTTTCGCGTTCTGCCGGTTATCTGAAATCGGATCAATTAGAGAAGCCAGATGGCCGGTATGCCCCGCCAGATTAAACACAAAGTCTTGTCCAGGCAGCAACCCCTCCAGCAGCTGCGGATTGCATCCATCGCCAGTAACCATGCGAATATCGTTCGTAACTTGTGAAAGATTAAAAGCGTTAGCGCCGCTGCCTGGCAGAAAAAGATCCATTACAGTAACCTGGGCCTGATAGCCCACCAGCCGCCGCACAAGATGACTCCCGATGAAACCGGCCCCGCCTAAAACCAAAGCCCGCTTTTGTCGAAATAAAAGGGGATCAAAACCAATGGAGCCGTGATGCGCAGAAGTGACCATACCCTCAACTCTTTAGCATTAATTCTTGATACAGCCGGATCAATCCTTGAGCGGAAATCCAAAAATTTCTTAGCCGAAAAAATTGAGAAACACCAAAAGGCCGGGCATAATGATGCACGGGTACTTCTGCAAAGGTATAACCGGCCAGTTGAAATTTCTTAACCATCTCCACACAAATCGCCCCATTAACACTTATTAACGAAACCCGATCCAGAATTTCACGCCGGAACAGGCGAAAATCGCAGTCCACGTCTTTAATTTTGAGGCCAAAAAGCCATTTTACAAAATGATGATAAATCCGGCCAATCACAAATCGGAACCAGCCATCGCCGCGAGAAATTTTATACCCATTGACGATATCAATACCCGGCTCTAAAGCATCCACCAGGCGAGTCATTTCCTGCGGGTCATACTGGGCGTCGCCATCCGTATAGAAGATCCACTCTTTGGAAGCCAACGAAAATCCGCTGCGCAGGGCGCTGCCGTAGCCGCGATTATGTTCATGCGCCGCCACATGCAATTCAGGCACGCGCTGCATCAATTCTTCCAGAACCAGCCCGGTTGCATCCTGGCTGCCATCATTGGTGACGATCACCTCAATATCATCGGTGTATTGCTTTCCTATACGCAAAGCGGTAAGAACCATACTGGCGATGGTTGCATAATCATTATAGGCTGGAAAAACAATACTTAAACTGCTGATTCGCCTGGCAGACTTCACAGACTCCACAATTTACTTCCTTCCTATTACCAAAACCGTCACCCCCCACGGGAAACGCATAAATTTCACCAGCCAGGCTTCAAACAGCAGCACCAGCAAAAACAAATTGTCCAGCCACCCCAAACTAATCTTTAAATCAGACCCCGATTGGCGGCCCGGGAGAAGCCTCTCGGCCCAACGTTTGGCCGCGATCCACGGGAAAAGAAAAAAATTCACATAGGTAACGTATTCTACCGAAAAGCCGGCTTCCTGCAGCATTGCCGTTACCTGCTGGGCCGTGTAACGGCGCTGTGTGGCCACTTCACGGTCGTGCACCCCGCTGAGCCACTCAAATGCCGGCAAGCGCAGAAAGATCCGCCCGCCCGTATGCAAAACCCGGTAAAACTCTGCCAGAGCTGTCCGATCATCGCTGACGCCGGCATCGCTGAGCACATCAAAACTTGAAATTAGGTCAAAATGCCCTGTTTTAAAAGGCAGTGCAGTCACCGAAGCCTGCGCCAGATTTTCGCGTGAGCGTTGAGCACTCCAGCTAAGGGCCACCGCCGAATAATCTACCCCGGTCACACAGCCGTGTTCAGCTAAATAGGTTTGCTTGGCCATGCCTGCCCCGCAGCCGCCATCCAGTATGTTCAATACGGATCGATGCGGATTAATCCGCTCCAGAATTGACCGGCTGATGGCTGCCATACCTTGATACCACCAGTAGGTATTCTCTGCGTGCTGCATGACTGCAAACTCAGCCGGCTTCATTAAAAATTAGGGGATTTCATAGGCGGCCAGGAGAACCATTCCGCAGTCTTCCTGCATCACCAGCTTGCCGCCAGGATGGGTATCGGCCCAATCACGCAATTCCTCAATACGGCCTGGAACAGCCATAATTACAGTGCGAGATCGGTAAGACAGCGTATCAACCGAATCAGTTACATTGGTTACCGGGATGCTTCCGCTCAGAAAATCGATGGTTTTATTTTGCCCGTAAAATATTTCACTGTCGCTAAGCAGATAAATATCCTGGCTGCGGCCGATTGTATCAAGATAATAGCCCATATAGGTTGAATAGCGGGTTGGAATATCATTACCATATTTGCATTCGCCGGCAAAATCCATGAAGTAAACCCAAAAATTCGAACCAAAAATCGAGAGCAGCGTAGCTCCTACGACCAGACTATACTTCAGTTTATCTTTCGGCCAGGACAGCCCGATGACTTTTAAAACCTGCAGCAAACCGATGGCCGCCATAATGACCGCAGCCGGCAGCACTGAGAGCATCCGGTAGGAATCTGCCGATTCAGGTAAAGCGAAAATACCAATCGAAAGCGTCATTGCCCAAAAGTAACCGTTCAATAACATGTACGGGATCTGCCGAGTACGATACAGAGACAAGACCAGGCCAATTAAAAACAACACGGCGGTGAAGTACGTCAGTACCGGAGCAGAAGTTCCATAAAAATCATTCGAAGGGTAATAAATCAAGGTCATAAACGCGTGCGCAACCCGTTCGGCCAAAATCACAAACGCTGATTGGCCGCGGCTGACCACTTCGTTTGCCAGCCAACCGGTTTGAAAGGTACCCGAAACATTTAAACGGTTAAAGAACTCATCCGGATGCCGAAAAATAAAAAACATCTCAGGCAGGAGCATTAAAATAAAACCTGAACCCCACACGATAAAGTGCCGTTTTATCTCTTGAAAATATTTTGTATAGAAAAACGCCAGAAGTATCGCGAAAACCACAATCAAAGCCGCAATGACTTGCGCTGAAAGGTAAATACAAAAATGAATTGCCAGAAAGGCCCCGCTGAGTGCACTGAAAAAATAATTCTTCTTGCGCAGGCCGCGCAGCAGGAAAAATAATTCCAGAGGAATCAGCCAGGTGCCTTGAATATAAGCAACTGCAGCGGTCCGGCTGTAATTTAAGTGTGCATGGGAACATGCCAGCAGGAAGGCGGAGAAAAAACCAGCCTGTTTACCCGCGATTTCACGCGCCAGCAAATAAACCGTCGGAATGGCCAGCGCTCCACCCAAAGCCGGCATAAGGCGCAGGGCAAAACCGGTATGCCCGAAAACGCGAATCGCATCACGAATTCCATGAATATAAATACCGCCGAAATTCTCCCATAACGCGAAAGGGTTGGCCAGGTTGCCGGAATCGGAGCCGATCGCCGTCATTGCCAGCCAGCCTTCATCGCCATTGATCACAATCGGCAATTTTCCCAGCCGATACATGCGCAGCACGAAGCCCAATAACGTGACCGCGCTGACGATGATCACTTCCTTTTTATGCGTCTTAATGAATTCAGTAATTTCTTTAGCGGAATACTCGCGCGGAAAAAATGCCCCGGAAAAACATATGCCGCTTAATAACCAAAAAGTAGCAATCGGGATATAAATGGCGCGTGTCTCAAATTCAAAAAAGATTGAACCGAGAATAGCCAAAACCGCAAATCCGATTGAAAATGTTATCGCAATCGAACGATTGGTAAATTTCAGATGTGCTGACAAACGCTCGAAGAGAATTTTGGGTTTAATAACAACCAATAGCAAAAGACCGGCCAGAAGAATCAGACCGATCCAAACCGTTTTCGGAACAACCAGCACTCCGCTGACCGGAATTAAATAGAGCGAAAGCTGAATCAGCAGAACCAGGAAAAGACTGATAAATGCCAGCAAACGAAAAACTCGGAGAGAGGCTTGATCCTCTTGGACATCACTAGGCGACATGGATTTAGTATCCCCCCCTTAGGGATTGGATATTCGCCGAACGCTACAGAAATTAGTTTATATAGTAAAACGCATACCAGGAAAATATTTCAAGCAGACGTCAGCGCTGAATGATTTACGCCCATTATAGCATAGGCAGTTTAGGCATCCCGAGCCTATACAAATTGAAAGGTAAGTAATTTCTTTGAATTTGTTCAGGTGTTATAAAGGGAATTTTCCATCAGGAACTGATAATCTTCGGGCAAATCAAGATCAAAAGCCAGGGCTGAGTCCTTCAGAATCTTAATATTCATTTGCGTTTTTTCTGCCAGTTGGCAATGAACCATAAAGGAGTGGTCACCAAAAGCAAAAGGCTGCGCGTATTGAATGGGCATAGCCATCAGGTTCGTCCCGGTTTGGCGCCGGTCAGACGCAAGCACAATGGTCTGCATATCAGAAAGCGCAGCCAGTACCGGCTGCAAACTGGCGGGCTGCATCGCCGGCAAATCTGCCGGGATTACAATCAGCGCATCCGCCGGTTGTGTCCGCAGATAGTCGCGAGCTCGTTCAAGGGATACATTCAGCCCGGGTGTATCCACTTCCCGCAAAATCGCAGCCGAAAAGCCAGCGGCCAGTTCAAGCGCATCGTCATCCGCTGAAACAGCCAGAATGCGATCAATCCCTGGTGTCACAGAGAGTACCGTCAAAGTATGCTGAAACAGCTTTCTGGAAAGCGCCTGTCGTTCGGCCGGTGTCAAAATGGACGCCAGCCGCGATTTTGCCAGCTTGAATGGTTTGCAGGGAACAATTGCCCAGATCAAGGCAGCCTCAACGGGCAAGCTGAACGGCAAACTCAAGGACTGCGGCTGCAATTTTCTTGCGTGCGGCTGCATCCACCAGCAGCGTTGGCATACAGGTCGCCGTCAAACCAGTATTATGAATCGGTTCCAGCAGGTCAGCGTCCTGCTTATCAAAAACAAAACCACACAGAATATCCCGGTAGTATTCTGCAACCGCCAACGCCGAAGGCACCATACCCAGTTCTGTGAACATTTTAGCGGCCGGGCCTTTCACTGCCTGGCCGCCAATGATGGGGCTGATCGCGACGGTAACTTTCCGGCTGATCATTGAACGAACGCCAGGCAGATTTAAGATCGGATCAATGCTGACAAATGGATTGGACGGACAGAGGATAATCAAGTCCGCGCTTTCTAACGCTTGCAGCACCGCTTCAGTGGGCTGGGGATGCGCGTCACCTGTCCAACGAATTGACTGTAAACGCGGCTGCCAGCCCTGGTGGACAAAATACTCCTGAAAATCCATTTCACCCGCATCCGTGACGACCCGCGTGCGGACAATGTCATCACTCATCGGCAAGAGCGCCGGATGGCAGCCCCAGCGGCGGGAAAGCTCAGCCGTAACCGTGGTCAGCGACTGCCCGGCGTGTAATCCGGCCGTACGGTAAAGGTGTGTGGCCAGGTCCCGATCGCCCAGGTGAAACCAATCCGGCCCGCCTAACTGTTTCAGCGTTTCAAGGCAGTGGAAGCTCTCGCCTGCCAGGCCCCAGCCTGTCTGCGGATTAGCAACGCCGGCCAGGGTATACATCACTGTATCCATATCCGGGCAAATTTTCAGTCCAAGATGCTCAAAATCATCGCCGGTGTTTACCACTACGCTAAAATTCTCCGGCGGCAGCATCTGCGCGAGACCGTGCGCCAGTCGCGCTCCGCCGACCCCGCCGGCCAGGGCAGTTACCCGAATTCTGGTGAAATCATTCAAGAAGCGGCTCCTTTTGAGATGAACCAATACGGCCAGTTAGCCAGACATGGCAGCCAAACTATCGCTGTTTCCACTGTCGCTGCGGCTTTCCATACAGTCCATTGGATTATAACCATTCAAAGAATGATCAGGCAACTTTGCTGAAAGGGCACTCTTAATTGATTTTAAGGCGCTGATTATTTTTATCGCGTAAAATATAATCGCACAAGATATAATTGACTGAGGTGATTTTCAATGTCTGTTTATGATTACATTGTCCAAACCGCAAGCGGAAAAGAACAGACGCTTGCTGAATATCAGGGAAAGGTCCTGTTGATTGTCAATACTGCCAGCAAATGCGGATTCACGCCGCAATACGGCGAATTGCAAAACCTTTATGACCAGTATCATGACCAAGGGTTGGAAATTCTGGCTTTTCCGTGTGATCAATTCGCTCACCAGGAACCCGGCACAAATGAGGAAATTCAATCCTTCTGCCAGTTGAATTACGGGGTTACCTTTCCGGTGTTCGCCAAAATTGACGTAAATGGCAGCAAAGCCCATCCGCTGTACCAATACCTGCGCAGCCAGCAAGGCGGCCTCCTCGGCGATTCGATTAAATGGAATTTTACGAAATTCCTGGTCGGGCGCGACGGGAATGTGGTCAGCCGTTCTGCGCCGGCGGTTGCTCCGGAAAAAATGGCGGAAGAAATTCAAGCATTGTTGAGTCAATAACCGGACTTCGCAGAATCTCACCGCATATTGTGCTCGTCAGGTAAAATTAGAGTCACTTTACCTGACGAGCGATTGTGATGGCCGATAAAAACCCAACCGTGTACTCAACCGAACTGGGCAGAATATGCCCCCAGTGTGGTTTACCGATTTCCGATTGCAAGTGCGGGAAAAAGAAGGATCATCTTCCCGCCGGGGATGGGATTGTACGCATCTTCCGGGATTCAAAGTCCAGACGTGGTAAAACCGTAACATTGATCAAAGGCATTCTGGCTGACGAAGACACACAGAAGGATATCCTGAGCGCCCTCAAACGAATTTGCGGATCTGGCGGAGCACTGAAAGACGGAGTTTTAGAAATTCAGGGGGATCATCGTGATGTGGTTGCGGCTGAATTAAAGAAACGCGGTTTTACAGTCAAATTAGCCGGCGGGTAATCTCCTCAACGAGAGTAAAACTCGATTACCCGGTTTAATTCTCCCAATACAGGCGCTTCGCCTAACTCTGGCAAACGCAATAAACGCACACTGCGCTGCCTGGGGAGAATTTCCAGGTAAGGCAGCGAGGCCTGCGCATATTGCAGATTCTGGAAAATCAGTAAATTCTGACTTTTTTCGCGAATAGAGACAACTTCACCGGGTTTAACTCCGTAAGAAGGAATATCTACCTTACGTCCGGCCACCTCAATATGACCATGACTGACAATTTGGCGAGCCGCATAGATGGTCGGCGCTAATCCGGCACGCATAATAATCGCATCCAGACGCGTCTCTAACATCTGCACCAAGGCCAGAGCGGTATTGCCGCGGCTTTTCTGCGCCATAGCATAATAGCGGCGCATCTGTTTCTCGCGGATATTGTATTGGCTGCGCAGTAATTGCTTCTGCATCAACTGCTGCTTATAAACTGAATCTTTATCCGTGCGGTGATCGCGTCCATGCTCACCTGGCGGATAAGGACGTTTTTCTAATATCCTGGCTGCCTTTGGCGTCAGCGCTACGCCAAAGCGCCGTGAAAGACGTACTTTTGGACCGGTGTAACTCATTCGGGTATTGCTCCTCTAATTTTGAAATATCAATGGCCGTGTAAATTGCAGATCGATGAACTGCTGTATTCTGGCCGTGTGAATATGATCCTGCGCAATAAATGGCGGCTGGACAGCCAGCCAATCAGCCGCTTCTGTAAGCATACGGCGCAGTTTTTTGAAATCCCGACCGCTCAAGCGCAAACCATACTGTTCAATCCAAATTTCTACCAGCGGCATTCCGCTGGCCGCCTTCCGGCGATAAATTTGAATTTTTTGAGCGACGGCATTCTCCGCGCCGCTTTCAATGCGATCAATAAAAACAATCAAGGTTTGCAAATCCTCTTCGGAAAAACTCAAGAGATTTCCATCCCAGGCCAGATGCAGGCTGCCGTGTTCGCAACGGTAAATTGCCTGCCCGGGAAATTGGCGCGTAATCGGCAGCATATAAAGACACATGACTTGTTCCTTCCTTCATTAATCAAACCGTAAAAACACTGGAGTATTCACCTGGATCATTGGCGCAAGTATACTGACAAGTTCCGCGCTTTTCTAGATACTTATCATAAAATTGATATAAATTGCAGTTAAACAATTCCTCAAGCCGGTTGATGACTCGCTAATCGCCAAGGAATGGGCTAATTGCGTTTTTCCAGCGAAAGAGGTCATTGATGATTGTTATTAAAGTCATATAACAATTGCAACAATCAAACGAACGTGCTACCATTTTCTTGGCGAGGAAATTTTTGCTGACACTGTTTAACGTGTGCAATATTCTTCAGGCCAATCCCACCCAAAACAATTAAATAGACAGGAAAGGATTTGGAGGCATCATGCTGAGAAAATCATTGGTCATTAATGGGGTCAATAAGACCTTGATTATTGATCCTGAAAGCAGTCTTGCAGACGTATTGCGCCGGCAAATGCTGCTTACCGGGACGAAAGTCTCCTGTGCAGACGGCCATTGCGGGGCATGTTCTGTCATTGTAAATGGCAAACTCACTTTGTCTTGTATCACCAAGATGAGCCGCATCCCGGATGGCGCATCCATCCTGACTGTTGAAGGAATTGGCACACCCGAGAAGATGCACCCGATTCAAATCGCTTTCGCTGCGCATGGCGCCGCGCAGTGCGGTTTCTGTACGCCGGGCATGGTGGTTTCCGCTAAAGCCTTGTTGGATAGCAACCCCGATCCGTCTCGCGAAGAGGTACGCACCTGGTTATCCAAACATCATAACGCCTGCCGTTGCACCGGTTATAAACCGATTGTGGACGCCATCATGGACGCCGGCAAAGTGCTGCGCAACGAGATGAAAGTGGAAGCGCTGGAATTCAAGCTGCCGGCTGACGGAAAAATTTGGGGCAGTAAGTATCCGCGCCCAACCGCCACCGCCAAAGTCACCGGCACGCTCGATTTCGGTCAGGATCTGGGTTTGAAGATGCCGCCCGAAACGCTGCAGCTCGCTCTGGTGCAGGCTAAGGTTTCGCACGCGAATATTCTCTCCATCGACACATCAGAAGCCGAGAAAATGCCGGGTGTATTCAAAGTCGTTACCCATAAAGACGTCAAAGGTAAAAACCGCATCACCGGTTTGATCACCTTCCCATCCAACAAAGGCGATGGCTGGGACCGCCCGATTTTATGCGATACAAAAGTCTTCCAGTACGGCGACGCCATTGCGATTGTCTGCGCTGACACGATCGAACAGGCGCGGGCAGCCGCTGAAAAGGTCAAAATCGAATTAGAAGAACTGCCAGCCTATATGAGCGCTCCGGCAGCCATGGCTGATGACGCGATCGAAATTCATCCGGGCACGCCGAATGTCTATTTCGAACAAAAAGTCGTCAAGGGTCCAGATACAGCCCCGATCATGGAGACAGCGCCGTACGTCGTCAGCGACAGCTTCTATCTGCAGCGCCAGCCCCACCTGACCATTGAATCAGACATGGGCTTCGCCTATTTCGATGAAGAGGACCGCCTGACCATTCACTCAAAGAGCATCGGCCTTTACCTGCACCTGTTCATGATCGCCCCAGGTTTGGGCCTGCCCCCCGAGAAGCTGCGCCTGGTTCAGAACCCGGCCGGCGGTACCTTTGGCTATAAATTCAGCCCCACCATGGAAGCCCTGCTTGGCGTAGCCTGCATGGCCACCAATCGCCCGGTTTATCTTGAATACGACTATCAGCAGTACATGCAATACACCGGCAAACGATCTCCATTCTTTTTGGATATCAAGATGGCAGCCGATAAAGACGGAAAGATTCTGGCCATGGAGCACGATTTCATTGTGGATCACGGCCCATATTCAGAATTCGGTGATCTGCTTACTCTGCGCGGCGCACAATACATCGGGGCCGGCTACAATATTCCCAGCATCCGTGGACGCGGACGCACCGTCTGCACCAATCACGTTTGGGGGGCAGCCTTCCGCGCCTACGGCTCACCGCAATCCTTCCTGGCTTCCGAAAGTTTGGTCGATGAACTGGCGGAAAAAGTCGGCATGGATCCATTAGAGTTCCGCTATAAGAATGTCTATCGGCCAGGTTCAACCACCCCCACCGGGCAGGAACCAGAAGTATATTCCCTGCCTGAAATGCTGGACAAACTGCGCCCCCTTTACAAAGAAGCCAAAGAACGCGCTGCGCGTGAATCAACGCCAGAAAACAAAAAAGGCGTCGGCGTTACCATCGGCATTTACGGCTGCGGTCTGGATGGCGTCGATGGCGCAGAAGCGGATGTAGAACTGACGGCGGACGGCGTTAATGTCTATGCCACCTGGCAGGATCACGGCCAGGGCGCGGATATGGGCGTGCTCGGCACCGCCCATCACGCTTTGGAGCCTCTCGGCATCAGCCCCGAAAAGATTCGCCTGGTATTAAACGACACCGGCACCGCCCCCAATGGCGGGCCTGCCGGCGGAAGCCGCAGCCAGGTCATGGTTGGCAACGCCATTAAGAATGGCTGTGAACAGCTTATCGCCGCGATGCATAAACCGGATGGCGGTTACCGCACCTACGACGAAATGGTCAAAGACAGCCTGCCGCTGCGTTACAACGGCAAATGGGCCGCCTCGACCGCTTCCAACTGCGATGAGAACGGCCAGGGAAGCCCGTTCGTGGTCTATATGTACGGCGCATTCTTAGCAGAAGTCAACGTAAACACGCGCACCGGCAAGACAACCGTTGAAGGCATAACGGTAATGGCCGATGTCGGCAAAATCAACAATAAACTGGTCGTTGACGGCCAAATCTACGGCGGCGTAGCCCAAGGTATTGGACTGGCCCTCTCCGAAGATTTTGAAGATATCGAAAAGCACAGCACCATGCTGGGCGCGGGTATTCCTTACGCCAAGGATATTCCCGATAAATTCGATATCTATTACTTCGAGAATGCCCGCGATAATGGCCCATTCGGTTCAGCCGGCGTCGGTGAACTGCCGCTGACCTCACCGCATGTCGCCATCGTCAATGCGATCTACAACGCTACCGGCGTTCGCATTCGCCATTTGCCTGCCCGCCCCGAAAAGGTTCTGGCCGGGTTGAAGGAAATGGAAACCGCCTGATTCAAATAGCCCACACTCAGGCCGGACGGCAAATCCGTCCGGCCTGAGATATTCATCATATTGTTTTTATTATTTAAGCACGATTACTTTTGAAATTATTACCAGTATAAACAATTAAGTTCAGGCCAGGCCTGAGAACAATCACCACGCATAGCCAGCCAAAATGAACTGCCCGCGTGGAGTTTTGCTTTCTGCGGTCTTCGGGAAAAACAGGATGAACCAACAAGAACTCCGTGAACTTGAAAACCGATGTATCCAGGAACAGGCGCCGGCCTGTACTGCAGCCTGCCCTTTGCATGTGGACGGGCGTGCGCTGTCAGCGGAAATCGCTCGCAGCGACTTTTCAGCGGCCGCAAAAATCTTCCGAAAGACAGTCCCTTTTGCGGGAACAATCAGCCACATATGCACTCAGCCTTGTATGCAAGCCTGTCTGCGCAAAGACCTGGGCGGCGCAATTGAAATGGCCGCGCTGGAACGTGCCTGCCTTGAATACAGCGCGCCGGCCGAACCGGTTAAACCGCTTCCGAAAAAGAATAAGCGGGTAGCCGTAGTCGGCGGCGGCCTGTGCGGTCTGACGGCTGCTTACGACCTGGCCAAAAAGGGCTGGCAGGTGACTGTCTTTGAATCCAGCAGCCGGGTTGGCGGCGGGTTGTGGCAAATTGCTCCCGATCAACTGCCTCGGGATATATTGCAGTCGGATTTAGCCATTTTAGATTCTCTGAACATAGATTTTCGCCTGGGCGTAGAGGTCGGCCCGCACGGCGGCAATGGGCACAGCACCTTTATCACCCGCCTGTGCGACGAGTTTGACGCGGTCTTTCTCTCCATAGGGGCCAACCCAGCGACATTGCCCGATCTGCGCCTGGATCTGCAAGGGCAGGTCGCGGTTGATCCGCTCACTTTCCAGACTTCCATTCCCTGTGTCTTTGCCGGCGGGGAAGTATTGCGGATTTCGGCATCCTATCCGCATCCGCCCGCACAGCACACGGCCATTTTATCGATGTCCGAAGCGCGCCGGGCCGCAGTATCCATTGATCGCTATCTGCAGAAAGTTTCCCTGACTGCTTCGCGCAGCGATGAAGGCGCGTATCAGACCCGCCTATACACCAATACAGCCGGCATAGAAACCCAGAAACCGCTGATTGAGACTAACCTCAGCAGTGTATACACCCGTGAGGTCGCCGAAACCGAGGCTGCGCGCTGCATCCAATGCGAATGTCTCGAATGCGTGAAAAGCTGTGAATACCTGGCCGCGCACAAAGGCTACCCCAAGAAATACATTCGCGAGATTTACAATAATTTGTCCATTGTCATGGGCACCCGGCACGCCAATCAATTTATTAATTCCTGCGCATTATGCGGCCTCTGCGCGGAAGTCTGTCCGACGGATGTGGATATGGGCGCAGTCTGCCAGCAGGCGCGCCAGCAAATGGTGGAGCAAAAACGCATGCCGCCCTCTGCCTTCGATTTCGCCCTCAGGGACATGGCCTTCAGCCGCAGCGAAAAATTCGCGATGAGCCATGCCGATGACCGCTCCGATCAGACTCGTTATGTATTCTTCCCTGGCTGCCAGTTGAGTGCCTCTTCACCGGAGCACACCTACAAAGCCTATCAGTTTTTGCGCGATACCTACCCAGATGATGGTGTGGGCATCCAGCTCGGCTGCTGCGGCGCTCCGGCTGCTTGGGCCGGTCGGAATGACTTGATGGCAGATGCGCAGCAGGATATTCTCCAAACCGACGCGGCCCTCGACCACCCCACGTTCATTTTGGCCTGCTCCAGTTGTTACCAGATGTTCCAGAAATATATGCCGCAGCTAAGAATCATCTCTTTGTGGGATATTTATAATGAAAACAGTCCGGTTTTACCGCAGAGCCACGATGAAACGCCAATAGCAATTCATGATCCCTGTTCAACACGCTATGAAGCCCACATTCAAGATTCCGTCCGCGCGCTGCTCACGCGGATGGGATATACCATTGACGAACTGCCGCTCAGCCGCGAGCGAACAGAGTGCTGCTCTTATGGCGGCTTGATGTGGAACGCCAACCGCCCGCTGGCCGAACAAACCATCCGGCGGCGAATCAGTGAAAATCCGCAGCCATATGTGACCTACTGCGCCATGTGCCGCGATTTCTTTGCCCGCCAGGGGAAACCGACCTACCATATCCTGGATTTGATCTACAGCAACGAGCAGCCAACCCTGGCCCCAGAGCAACCCGGTCCCGGATTCTCCCAGCGGCATGAAAACCGGGCGCGGCTGAAAGCCGCCCTGCTTAAAGAATATTGGAGTGAATTTATGCCTGACCCGCAAACGCACGAATCCATCCGCCTGAACCTGTCCGCTGCCATTCAGGCCGTGCTGGAAGAACGCATGATCCTGGTGGAAGACATTCAAAAAGTGATCGAAAACGCGGAACGCACCGGGAAGCGGATGCAAAACGCGCACAGCGGACATTACCTGGCGTATTTCAAGCCCACCAGCGTGACCTATTGGGTTGAATATAGTCCGCAAGCCGATGGCAGTTTCATCATTCATAACGCTTACAGTCACCGTATGGAAATCGGTCAAGGAGCTTCAAAATGAGTCAATATGTCGATCTGACCCCCTACGAAGGCTGGACCTGCGAAAAATGTAATGAACCCCTCGTTTTAGGTAAAGTGGAAATTTCCTACTTGGGCAGTTCATTCCCGGTTGAATTGCTCAAATGTCCGAAATGCGGTCTGGTATTAATCCCTGAAGAGCTGGCACTGGGCAAAATGAATGAAGTTGAAAAAGCGTTGGAGGACAAGTAGTGCCTGTAACCACACAGCCGCGCTGGATGCCCGACGTCGCCTTGCTGGAAAGCACGTCACATCTTGAACGACCCGGTGGTTACGTTCTGACTCAGCGGCTGCTGACCAAGTTAAATTTGGCCGATACCGATCTATTGGTGGAAATTGGCTGCGGCCAAGGTGCTACCTTGCACTACATTCAACAAAAGGTTCACCCGTGCAGCCTGGGCATCGATGCCTCTCTGGCGCAATTAAAGGTTGCCGACAATGACTGGACCGCTGCCGCATCAGGGCAGGCGCTGCCCCTGGCCAGCGAATCAGCCGCGGCGGTCATTGCGGAATGCGCCTTGACTGCCACACAAGCTTTCAGCCAGGTGATCGCTGAAGCCTGGCGCATTTTGAATCCGGGCGGAATCCTGCTGATAAGCGATATTTACCTGCGCCAGCCTGACCACGCCAGTGCGCTGAAAGCGCTTAATCTCAACAGCTGTCTGCCGTATGCGCTCTCACGGGCCGAAATTGAATCGATTTTACGGTCGGCCAGATTTGAGCTCCTTGATTGGCAGGATGCTTCAGCAACCATCCGCGACCTGAATGAGATTCTCGCTTTGACCTGCGGATCAGCCAGCCAATATTGGCAGCAAAGGGAACCGGAGGCCGACGCTATGGATATATTGATCGCGCTGCACCGCGCCCGGTTAGGATACTTCACGGCGGCAGCCCAGAAAGGCAATAATTATGAGTGATTTTGACGGGTTGATGGAATACCGTAAACAAGGGTTTTATTGCAGCCAGATCATCCTGCTGGAGGGTTTATCCATGCTCGGCAAAACCGACCCGGATCTGGTGCGCAGCATGCACGGTCTGGCCGGCGGATTAGGCTTTACCGGCGAGTTATGCGGCGCGCTCACCGGCGGAGCTGCTCTGCTGGGACTTTATGCTGGCAAAGGCACACCGGAAGAACCAGATGATCCGCGCCTGCTTTTCATGATCGAAGATCTGGTGAAGTGGTTTAAACAAGAGTATGGCGAGGCTTACGGCGGCATCCGCTGTGAAGAAATTCTGGCTGGTAACAGCCATAACCAGAACGTGCGCTGCCCGTTGATGGTTTCGGGTGTATTGCAGAAAGTAAAAGAACTGCTGATTGAAAATGGCTACGAGCTCTCAGGGGACCTTTAATGGATAAAATTTTAGCCCAAACGGAGAGCGTCTGCCCAATTTGTTTGCAGCACATCCCGGCTAAGCGTGTGCAGCGCGGAGAAGACGTTTATTTAGAGAAACTATGCTCGGAACATGGTCCATTCAGCGCAGTCATCTGGCGCGGAGAACCAGCCTACACGCAATGGGTGCGGCCTAAAACGCCGTCTTACCCGGAACATCCATTCACCGAAGTGCGACAGGGCTGCCCATTTGATTGCGGATTGTGCCCGGAACATCGCCAGCATTCCTGCTGCGTCTTGCTGGAAGTGACACAGCGCTGCGACCTGCATTGCCCGGTCTGTTTTGCAGATGCCGGCCAGGGCAAGGAAAGCGATATCAGCCTGCAGGATGCGGAAAGCTGGTACCGGCGCTTATTGGAAGCTGGCGGGCCGTATAATATTCAGCTCTCTGGGGGCGAACCCTGTGTCCGCGACGATCTGGCGGATTTCATTCGTCTGGGGAAATCGCTGGGCTTCACTTTCTTTCAATTAAATACCAATGGCCTGCGCCTGGCGCGCGATGAGGCTTATTTGCATGACCTGGTGGAAGCCGGGCTGTCAACCGTTTTTCTGCAATTCGACGGTACGACCGACGATATTTACCAATCCATCCGCGGACGCAGGCTGATGGAAACCAAAGCGAAAGCCATCGCTGCCTGCCAGCGCGCCGGCGTCGGGGTCGTCCTGGTTCCGACCCTGATTCCCGGCATCAACACCGCTAATATTGGCGCGATCATCGCGTTTGCTCTATCACAGATGCCCGCCGTGCGCGGCGTGCATTTCCAGCCGGTCAGCTACTTTGGCCGCTACCCCACTGCCCCGGCAGACACAGACCGCATAACCATTCCAGAGGTAATCCGCGCCATTCAAGCCCAAACCGATGGCAAGATTAAAGCGGAAAGCTTTTGCCCGCCCGGCGGTGAAAACGCCGCTTGCTCCTTCCACGGCAATTTTGTCCTCATGCCTGACGGAAACCTGGTGGCGTTGACCCGGCATAAACCGGAATGCTGCTGTACACCGGTAGCGGCGGCGCAGGGCGCAATCCGCAGCCGGGAGTTCGTTGCCCGCAACTGGGCTGCCCCAGAAGTAATTGTGGATGTGCCCGCCGTCAAAGGGCCAAGTTTTGGGGAATGGGATACGTTTCTGGAACGCAAACAAACCCACCTGTTCTGTGTATCTGGGATGGCCTTCCAGGATGCCTGGACCTTGGACCTCGACCGGCTGCGCGACTGCTACATTCACACCGCCAGCCCGGATGGACGCTTGGTGCCGTTTTGCGCCTACAACCTCACCAGTCAAAGCGGACGCAGTTTATACCGCCAGCTCCAGGCGGTAAATAAGTAATGATGAAGGCAGAGCACGATTTGCCGGTGGTTAAAACCACCCCGCTGGAGGATTGGACGCGGGCGCATCTTGGCATCGATTCCAACGCGCCGCTGCGCCCAAAGCTCAGCGATTGGACCATTGCACAATTAAATCAAACCCTCAAGCTGGCGCGCAGCCACAGCCCGTTTTACCGCCAGCACCTGGCATCGGCTCCGCAAAATATCAGCTGCATGGAAGAAATCGCCGCGCTGCCCCTCATGGATGCCAGTCACCTGCGCACCCAGGCGCTGCAGCTCTTATGTGTTTCACAGGATGAAATTAAACGGGTAGTCACCTTGCAGACCAGCGGAACCAGCGGCGAACCCAAACGAATTTTCTTCACCGCCGCCGACCAGCAACTGACGATTGACTTTTTCAGTGCAGGCATGTCAACTTTTACCGGTCCGGGCGACCACGTTCTGATTTTATTGCCCTGCCAGCCGCCTGGCAGCGTCGGCGACTTGCTGCGCCTGGCGCTGCTCAAGAATGGCAGCTGCCCTTTAGCGCATGGAGTCCACCCAGACCCGACGGAAACGCTGGCTTTGATTGGTGAAAGCCGGGTTGATTGCCTGGTTGCTTCCCCCACGCAAGCACTCGCCCTGGCAGCCCGCTGGCCGCAAGAAGCCCCGCCGCCGCGCAGTGTTTTGCTGTCCACCGATTCAATATCCCCCGCGGTTGTCCGGCGCCTGGAACAGACCTGGGGCTGCGAGGTATATAACCACTATGGCATGACCGAAATGGGCCTGGGCGGCGGCGTAGAATGCGTTGCTCATCGTGGATTGCACCTCCGCGAGCACGATCTTTACTTTGAAGTGATCAATCCGCGCACTTTAAGACCAGCGCGGCCTGGTGATTATGGTGAAATCGTATTCAGCACACTGACCCGGCAAGGGATGCCCTTAATCCGCTATCGCACTGGCGATCGGGGCCGGTTTTTACCAGGCGTCTGTCCCTGCGGCACAGAACTGCGCTCACTGGAACGGGTTCGCGCCCGTTTGGATGGCTTTTTTGATCTTTTTGGACAAAATATTTGCCTGGCCGATTTTGATGATGTACTGTTTGCACATCCTGCTGTTTTAGACTTCTCCGCGGAATTGGGCGGCTCCGCAGGAGCCCCGCTGGTAAACCTTACGGTCATTACCCATGATTCCGCCCTTACCGCCAGTGCAATCACCAACCTTTTAGAAACATCTGCGGAATTGCGTAACCTTCCCAGCCATATCGAGGTGCGTTATTGTCCGCTTACTATCGGAACTCTTAAAAAAAGACTGTTGATCGATAAGCGAGGTCAGTATGCGTGAAATTTTTAAAGAATTGGAACTTTGGAACGCCGCCGGTAAGCCAATTGCCATCGCTACCAATGTAAAAAAACAAGGCGCTTCTCTGCGCCCTTTGGGAGCCAAAATGGCCATGACGCCGCAGCAGGAGATTGCCGGATCCGTCACCGGCGGCTGTATTGAGGGCGTTGTCTTTGAAGAAGCGCAAGCCGTGATGAACAGCGGTGAGCCTAAGTTAATCCATTATGGCGTCGTCAGCAATGAAACGCCCTGGGAAGTTGGCTTGAGCTGCGGCGGGACGCTGGATGTCTTCATCGAATCATTCGCTTCGCCAGCCTGGCAGGCAGTTTATCCGACCTTCAAGAATTGTCTGCTGGCGAACCGCTGCACAGCGATCGCGACCATCATTTCAGGTCCAGACACCGGCAGCAAATTGCTGATCAGCAGTGATGGCTCAAGCGCAGGCGGATTTTCCAGCATAGCGCTGGAAAATGAAGTCAGGCAATGGATTAATCTCCAAATGGACCGGCAAGAATCCAGCTGGCAGGAATTTGTTATCGACGGCGAGCGTTATGAGGTGTTTGCAGATATCCTCGTCCCAATTTCAAGGTTATTCATCATTGGCGCCGCCCATATCGCCATTCCGTTGGTTACGCTGGCGAAAGAATTGGGCTTCTCCACGATTGTGATTGATCCGCGGGCAGCCTTCGCCACAACCGAGCGTTTTCCGCACGCCGATCAGCTTCTGGTCGAGTGGCCCACACAGGCGCTGGAGCGCCTCAATCTCGATGAAGGCTCTTATGTGGCTGCCCTCAGTCACGATGAAAAAATCGACAATCCCGCCCTGCAGGTAGCCCTTGCCAGCCCAGCCCGGTATGTTGGCGTTTTAGGCGCGCGCAAGAATGTGCCGCTGCGCCTGCAGGCCCTGCGCGAAATGGGATTAACCGATGCACAATTGGCCCGTCTGCATGCACCAATCGGTATCCCAATTGGCGCAGAATTGCCTGAAGAAATCGCCCTGGCTGTTCTGGCTGAAATTATCGCCGCGAAGCGCAGCAATCGCCGTCCTCAATCCACCCAGGTGACCGAGCCGGTCTCTTTGGTGTCATAACCGCCCATATTGGTTATCGCAGCTTTGGCCTGTGGCGAATCCAGCCAGGAACTGAGCGCACGCACCGATTCGAGCTGCCATTTGTCAGCCGGAATCACCAGGTCATACCGTTCAGTCGTTAATCCTTGAAAGCCCAAGCCATAGGCCAGAGCTGCCGATTCAACACCCAGGCCAACATTTGCCTGCCCATTGCTGACCGCACGTGCTACTTCGGAATGGGACTCCTTTTCGAAGCCGTATCCGTTAATCTTTGAATGGGGAATCCGCTCTTGAGCCAGTCTTGCATCCAGCCAGGTACGCATCCCGGCGCCCGGCCTGCGATTGGCAAAACGCACTTCCGTGCGCGTAAGGTCTTTGAGTGTCTTCAATTCCAGGGGGTTTCCCAGGGGCACGATCAATCCAACCCGGCGATGCGCCAAGGTCAGCAGCGCCATTGTCCGGCCAGGCAAAAGTTTGCGCACAAAAATTTCATTATAGGTATCGGTCGTATCATGCCACATGTGGATGCCTGCCAGGTCCGCGGAGCCATCCTCAAGGGCTTTAAGACCGCCCAGGCCGGTGGTAAAGGTGAGCTTGATCGTATACCCAGGCGTGACGGCATGATAATGAGCCGCAATCATTGCCAGCGCCGGGTCGTGACTGCCCACAAAGCGCAGCATATTTTGTGACGCTTCTTCAGGTTGGCTGGAAAATACACGCCAGCGATCTAAAGCCACCATGAAAGCTTGTTCGACCTCATCGGGAGAATACCCGCTGGTCATCACTTCTAACAGGAAAGCTTCGGTGCGATTAAACAAACTCGCCCGTCGCAAAGGAGTTTGACTTTCTTCAGGGATGCGTTCCGCTACCTTTGTACCACGGCCAACGTGACTGACAACCAATCCCTGACGGGCCAGTTCCTGATAGGCGCGCAAAATCGTGCCGGTTGTACAACCCCATTGTTCCGTCATTTTGCGCATTGAAGGCAGAGCCACACCAGGCTCCAATTTTCCGATCAAGATATCGGTGCGAATCGAGTCAACAATTTGCTGGTAAAGATGAGGCGCTTCCATGTGGACAAGTATATGTCCTGGCATGAAATTCAACAAGAAGAGAGATCATTTTTTAGGCTGCTGCCGGCCAATTCCAACTTAATTCACCAATCAAATATTTTATATGTTTTTTGGATGAATTAAAACTAAATTAATATATAATCATCTCAGTACATTTCACTTGGTCACAATTGAGGTAAATATGCAACGTTTTCTCCGCCGATCTGGTTTCTGGAAACGGATGATTAACAGCAGTATCACAACAATGATGATTGCCGTTGCTTTATTTAATCCAACGGCCTCCCAGCCCGTGAACGCCGCTGCCGAACTCACCGTTACGCCCATTACCTGGAATGTCGTTGGATTGGACAGCAATAATGTCAGCGTTGGACCCAATATTTTTCCTGTCGGAGCCAGAGTATGCAATACCGGCGACAGCCCGGCAACAAATGTGACCGCAACTTTCGCCTGGCTGGAAACCACCAATCAGGCGAATATCTATTCGCGGGCTGGCACTGCGAGCACCTATACCAGCAGCAGTTCATTGAATGCCGGAAGCTGCAAAGACTTCTTTTTTGAAATTGAAGTTCTGCGAGCCAGCAGTTCCTATAACAAAACCAGAGATTATCAAATTTCCTTCACCGCGGATGGCGGGCTGACAGGCGCAACGCCGCTGCCGCGTGAAATTTATGTCGAAAAACTTGTTTCCCAAAACCGAAATTCAGTAACCAATATCCAGTTAGACGGTGTGTCCATTCCGGCCGGCGGCGTTATGACCATGACAGTCGGCAACACGTATAACATCACTTTATTTGGCACAACCGCCACCGCTTACAACCAGCTTGAAAGTTTTATCAGCCTTTCCAATACCATCTTTCGGATCAACTCGGTCGCCTCAACCTACTCAACCGTCAGCTACGCGCCGCCGTCTTCAGATTTGCTGTATGCAGATTCGTGCGGCTGGGACAACGGCCCGACCAGCCCCACCTATCGTTCCTGTATCGTCAGCGATGGAAAGAGCGGCGGTAATGTGACCGTTAATTACAACGTCACCATTTTAAGCGGCGGCGGCGCTAATCAGATGCTGAACGCGATGTTTTATGACTTCTCGGGCAGCAGCTATCACTATAACGCCGATTTTTCGTTATCCTCCCGTGTGGTCAATGTCATCACTCCGGTGGAATTCTCCAAGATATTCCCAGATGTGTCGGTGACGGCCGGCAGTGTGACGCCGCTCGAATTTACGCTGACAAACCGGTCTGCCACTGCCATTAACAATGTCACTTTTAATGACCCCTTGCCAACCATCGGCGCTTCACAGCTGACGGTGGCCAATCCGCCGAATGTTTCTTACTCGGCTGGTTGTCTGGCAGGCAGCACCCTGACCGCGGTAAGCGGAGCCAGTTCGATTAGTTTTTCAGGCGGAATCGCCGCATCCAGCACGTGCAGTATTTGGGTGGATGTTCAGGTTCCGGCTTCTCCCACCACAGGGGTTTATACCAACCAATCAGAGACAGTGTGGGTCAACGGAGTCGATACGGGCGTATCAGCCGACGCCAACTTGAATGTAGCTGCGACCTCCAGCGGAACAGGCATCTGTAACCTGACCTTAGCTGAGTGGAAAATGACGCCCGGCGTAACAGCCGAAAATACCGACCCGCCCGGCACCACCAGCCGGGCCAGCAATGTGGCCACCGCTATGACGCGCACCAGCAATTATGTTACGCCCGCACTGCCGCAATTAACCACCGCAATTAATACCACCATCGGCAATCCGGTTAATTCCTGGACGATCACCACCTGGAGCAACACCTCGACAACGGTTAATTTAACCAACGACCCATTCATTGAATTTACGCTCGATACGCGCAATTACAACACCGTCCATTTTAATTTCGACGCCTCCATCTCTACCAGCCCTTCTGGGCCGCGTATTGTTGAATTGTATTCAAGCACCAACGGCACATCTTTTTCATTGGTCAGGCGCTTTACCACGCTCTCGGGCTCCATCAGTAATTACGCGGATGGCACCCCGACCGGTATGACCACCAGCACAACCGGCAATACGATCTTCCGCTTATATGGCCTGGATGCCCAGAACAGCGGGAATGGGCCAAATCTTTATTTAGATAATATGATCTTCACCGGATGCGGGACGCCCAGTCCGGCAACGATCAGCAAGAGTTTTTCCCCGGCCATGATTGCGGCCGGTCAGGTATCGACCCTGACGTTCACCCTTTCCAATCCAAACGGCACCAACCTGACCGGCGCAGCCTTTACAGACAGCCTGCCCGGCGATCTGACAGTGGCAACGCCGGCGAATTTGAGCAATACCTGCGGCGGGACTTTCAATGCCAGCGGGTCGCAAATCAGCCTCAGCGGCGGAACGATCCCGCCAGCCGGATGCGCGCTCAGCGTCAATGTAACCGGTTCAACGGCTGGAATTTTCACCAATACCAGCGGTTTTCTTTTAACCACTGAAGGCGGGACAAATACCAGTGAAACGGGGTATGGAACCTCAGTTTTAGCGGTGGTTCAAGCGCCGTCTTTCAGCAAACAATTTTCGCCCAATCCGATTTATGCCGGTGAAACCAGCACATTGACATTTACAATCGGCAACCCGAACACGGTCACACTGGCGGATATTGGTCTGAATGACCCTCTGGCCACTGACCTGGTTGTTGCTAGCCCGGCCGGCGTTACCACCACAAACTGCAATTACAACGCTGACCCTGGGTTTAGCGTCACTGCGGCAAGCGGAAGCAGCAATATCCAGGCGACCGCGATCAGTATTGGCCCTGGCAGCACCTGTACCATTCACGTCAACGTGACCTCTGCGCTCGAATCTGACTATGCCAATAGCGCCTCGCTGACCACCAATATCACCGGGTTATCCGTACCGCCGGCGACAGATACACTGGCGGTCATTGCGCATTATCCCTCCCTGACATTGCTCAAGCAAGTCAGCAGTTCACCGAGCGGTCCCTGGTCCTCCTTCTTGAATATCGGGCCTGCCAGTATTGTCTATTACCGTCTGACAGTGGAAAACACTGGCGATGTTCCGCTCACCAACCTGAGTGTTAATGATCCGCAAATCAATTTGAGCAGTTGTGTCTGGCCATCGATCCTGCCAACCGCCTCGCCAACTCAGGAACCCTTGGCAGAATGTGTCATCGGGCCGGTGACCAGCCTCAGTTCCGGCAATTTAATCAATACCGCCACGGCCAGCGCCGATTACAGCAGCAGCACCTACACTGCGGAATCAACGGCTGAATATGCCATTGCTGACCTGATTCTAGCTAAATCTATTGACCAGCCCGCGTTCTCGGCCGCAAATGATGTCATCACCTACACGTACACCCTGATCAATAACGGCGCCGCCGCCCTGGCCGGTCCGCTCAACCTATACGACAGCCGCACCAGCGTAACCTGTCCGCCGTTGACGGACATCGGCAACAATGACAATTTCTTAGACCCGGCCGAAAGCATTGAATGTCATTCGAATTACACCATTACCAATGCCGATATCCTGACCGGGTCAGTGATCAACAGCGCATATGCGGTAATCGACGGCGCCCGATCCAACACCGCCCGCGCCACAATATACGCTAATCAACCGGATTTAACCATCAGCAAAACCAACAATACCAGCGGTTACGGAACCCAGGGTGTTGATTTCACCTGGACTTTACGCGTGAACAACCTTGGTCCGGTTGCGGCCGATTTTCCTCAGGACAGCCAGATTTTATCGGATACCCTGCCTATTGGCGCTGCCTACAGTCTGAACAGCATCAGCGGTACCGCCGGCATTGGCGGAACCGGAACGATCTTCTGCCAAATTGCGGGGCAGGTACTGACCTGCGCCGCACAAGGCGGCAATGTGACCATCGCCGGCACCACTGGCGCCTTCAGTATGCCGATAACCGTCACACCCGCGCAGGGCGGCATATTGGTCAACACAGCCAACGTGGATGGCAGCGGAAGTATCTCGGAAAGCAACGAAGCCAACAACAGCGCCGGCAATAATGTATCGATCTCTTCCTCAGCCCCTTCGATCAGCATGGTAAAGACAAGCCTGTCTGCCAGTTATGACACGCTGGGCGAAATTATCCAATATCGCTACACCATCACCAATACCGGGACCACCACCTTATCAGGACCTTTCAGCGTAGCCGATGATCAAACCAGCGTAACTTGCCCGAGCGTACCTGTGGGCGGCCTGCCGCCGCTTTCCACGTTGGTCTGCACGGCCACCTATTCCATTCAGCAAAGTGACCTCGACAGCGGCAGCCTGACCAATGTTGCTCAGGCCAGTGGGAACGGGTTAACTTCGGACGAGGAAACCTTAACCATCTACGCCACGCAGACACCGCAATTAACCCTGGAAAAATCTGCGTCGCCGCTCACCTACACCGCACTCAACACACCAATCGATTACAGCTATCATCTCACCAACAGCGGCAATGTAACCCTCAGCGCGCCTTTCAGTGTCAGCGATGACCAGACCACAGTCACCTGCCCGGCGACTCCGGTCAGCCTGGCCTCTGGGGAATTTATCACCTGCACGGCTTCGACAACCATCACACAAACCGATCTGGATAATGGTTCATTAACCAATACGGCTACGGCCGGCGCATTTTTTGGTTCAAACCCGGTATCCAGCACAGAAGATCACGCCACGGTTAATGCCGTTCAATCACCGGCTATCACTATTGTCAAAAGCGCTGCGGAAAGCAGCTATGCTGCGGTGGACGATGTGCTGCACTACACGATTACCGCGCACAATAGCGGCAACGTTACTTTAAGCGGCGTTGCCATTACCGACGCAGCCTTAAGCAGCCTGACTTGCAACCCCACCCAGCCGGCCACACTGGCCCCGGGAGATGATCTGATTTGTACCGGGACCTACACCATCGTGCAGGACGATCTTGACCTCGGGTCGGTGGTCAATACCGCCGCAGTCAGCGCAACCGCGCCGGACACCAGTACGCTGACTGAAAACGACGAAGTCACCGTACCTAGTTCAAATGGCCCCGCCATCAGCCTGGTAAAGACGATCACAGCGCCAGATTTCACCGATCCCGTTGCTCCGGGCGATTTAATCAGCTATCAAATTCTGGTTACCAACACTGGCGGCGTTACTTTAACCGCGGTCACGGTCGTGGATGACCTGCTCGCCAGCCTGGACTGTACGCCAGGAAATAATGTCAGTCTCGCGCCTAATGCGACCATCCTCTGTACGGCCAGTTACCAGGTCCAGCAATCTGATCTGGATCGCGGTTACATTGATAACAACGCATCCGTAATCAGCACGCTAAGCGACACAATCACCAACGGCCCCTCCGCAAGCGACAATATCCGTCAGGTGATCAGCGCACAGCCCGGACTTACCCTGGTCAAGACCGCCAATCGCACCTCGATCAGCGAAGCCGGACAGGTCGTCAGCTACAGTTACGAACTGACCAACAGCGGTACTGTGACGCTCTACGCCCCATTCACCGTCACTGATGACCACCTCAGCGTCACCTGTCCCGCTACGCCAACGCTGCTCGTCCCAACCGATAGCCTGACTTGCAGCGGTGATTACAGTGTCACTCAGGCCGACCTGGACGCAGGCGGAGTAACCAATGTGGCCGCCGCAGGCGCTTACCTTCAGGACAATTCGCCGGTCAGCAGCCCTTCCGCTGAGCTGACCCTGCCGGCAGAAATCAATGCCGCGCTTGGCATTTCAAAAGAACTGTCGTCTGCGCCGCAGGCCGTTGAGAACATGCCGGGCGTCTGGGAACTGGAATTCCAATTCCATATTCAAAATTATGGCAACCAGACCCTATCGGCTGTACAAGTAACGGATGATCTGGCGGCTGCCTTCGCAGACAATCCGCCCGCCGCTGTCCCGACGACTTTCACGGTAACCGCACTTAGCAGCCCGACATTAACGGTCAACTGGCCTGGCTTTACCGGAACCGGCGATACGAATTTGCTGGATGGCAGTGACGAGCTGGCTCCAGGTGAAACAGCCGTCATTACGCTCACCCTCCAAATAACGCCGGCAACCGCCGCAACATTTGAAAACACCGCCACAATCACTGCTACCACGCCCGACAATCACCCCGTAGAAGATGTATCCCAAGACGGGGCATCCCCCGACCCTGATCATGACGGCAATCCGGGCAACAACAACGCAGCCACCCCGATCAGTTTTAACGCAGACAATTTTGCCCCGCCGGCTGGAGAAAAAACCGTCAACAGTGATGATTACCCCTTGCTGCACTGGACAGCCGTTTGGATTAATAATCAGAATGCTGTGCCGGTCTCCGCAAGGTCGTTAGACCCGGTGCCCGCCGGAAGCAGCTTTGTACGCTCCGGGAGCCTGAGCGGGTATCCGCTGCCTGCGGATGCTCCCGCCGGCAGCACCACGCAGGGTGTCCGCTGCACAGATTCCTCTACCGTCACCAGCACAACCTATTGTTACTTCGAAGCGCCAACCGGCGTGTATCCGCGCGGGCGGATTATCTGGCAAGGTATTCTCGGAGCGGATGCCGCTGGAACAACAGCCGCCAACGCAGCGCATACAATTTCAATTCAATACACCCTTCAGGCAGATGGCACAACCACGCAAATCACAAATGTTGCGCGCCTTTCAGTTGACGCCAATCAGGACGGCGACTTCGCCGACGCCGGTGAATCAGCCGTGGCCAGCGCCAGTGAAAACTGGCAAAAACCAGGCGCGCCCGATACCACCCAAGCGCTGCCCGAATCAGGTTTTGCACCTGGCAAGGCGAGTCCACTGCCTGTTCAGACCGCTGATCAGACCTATGCGCAGTTTGACAATATCACCCTGGAAATACCTGCGTTAAAAATCAACGCGCCGATTGTAGGCATCCCGTTCCAAGACGGCGAATGGGATATTACCTGGCTGGAAAATAACGCCGGCTGGCTGAATGGTTCGGCCTTCCCGACCTGGAGCGGCAATTCCGTATTGACGGGCCACGTCTGGAATGCGGACAATTCCGCGGGCATATTCAACCAAATAAAGGATCTCAAATACGGCGATCAGGTAATCATCCACGCCTACGGTCAGACCTATGTTTACGAAATCCGTAGCAATCAATTGATTGGCCCCAAAAACGTACAGGCTGTGATGCAGCATGAACAAAAAGCGTGGCTGACGCTAATTACCTGCGAATCCTATTCACCGGAAAACGACTCTTACCGCTATCGCCGGATGCTGAAAGCCGTTCTGGTATCCGTCGAATAGGACTGATGGGTTTTCTCAAACCCCTAAAAACCAACGAATAATTACCCAAATCAGCGCGAAATCGCGCTGATTTGGGTTTTATCGAAAGAAACGAATTCCAGGGCGTTTGATCTGTAAATCCATTCTTAATCAGCATCGTTTATAATACCTGCATGACCTTCCTGGAAAAACCGGCTTCCAATGGAACAGGAAAAAATTAAAACTCGTCCCCATACTGGATTCCACAAAAAAACTGCCATTGCCCTCCTGACGACCGGCGCAATTGACCCCAATAACCGCGCTATCTGGAGTGGTGTTTGGGCTGCCTGCCGCGAACACGATCTGCATCTGATTTGCTATCCGGGACGCTTAGTCCGCTCTCCGGTGGAATTTGAATCGCAGCGCAATGTGATTTACCGCATGGTGGATGCGCAAGTGATCGATGGCATCGTCATGATGGGCGGGTTGAATGCCTGGGTTGATACAGAATCAACTTATTCATTTCTTAAAGGCTTTGCCCCAATTCCGGTCGTAACCACCGGAATTGTTCTGGAAGGGATTCCCGGCGTGACGGTGGATAATTACCACGGCATGCAGGCCATTGTGGAGCACCTGATCCAGGTTCACAATCGGCGGCGCATTGCCTTTATCCGCGGTCAGGCCAACCATCAGGAAGCCCTGGAACGCTACCAGGCTTATCTGGACGTTCTCAAGCAGCGCCAGATTCCTTTCGATCCCGAGCTGGTATATCAGGGCAATTTTAAAGAAAGCGGCGGGGTGGAAGGTGTAAAAACACTGCTGGATGACCGTCACGTGGATTTCGACGCTTTAGTTGCCGCCAGCGATAATATGGCCATTGGCGCAATGAAGACCCTGCAAATGCGCGGCATCCGCATTCCCACCGATGTTGCCGTTGCCGGTCTTAACGGTGAAGATCAGGGGCTGATGATTACCCCGCCGCTGACCACAGCCCCGCTGCACTTTTTTGAACAGGCATACCAGGCCGCCAGCATGGTCATTCAGATGATCGAAGGTCAGCAGGTTCCGCCTAAGGTGGTCTTGCCCACGCAAATGACCATCCGCCAATCCTGCGGCTGTTCAGATCCGCTGGTGGCGCACGCCGAGGCCAGCCCGCACACCGAAAAGCTAGATTCCTTCACGGACGAAATCCGGATGCTCGACGCGCTGGTGTTTGGCGATTCAAGCCAAAAAATGGTGCTGCCGCAGGACGAAACCCTCCAGCAGGTTTTTCCGACTTTGCTTAAATCATTTTTAGCCGAAAGCCAGGGAAAATCGGAAGGCGAATTCCTCCAGTTATTTTCTGAAACCATATCCCAAACGGCGAACGCTATCGATTCTTTCCAGCGCTGGCATGAGATCATCTCTCTTCTGCGCCAATTCGCCATTTCACAGCTTTCCGATCCGGCGTCACGTCTGCGCATTGAAAACCTGGTGCAGCAAGTGCGCATCGTCATCGGTGAATCTGCCCGCCGCCATTACGCCTATCAAGTGCTTAAAGCGGATGAAAAGCTGCATATTTTGGGAGAAATCAGCCAGAGCCTGAGCGTGATCACCAACCAATCCGAATTGATAGATGTGTTGGAACGCTCTCTGCTGCTCTTGGATATTCCGCGCTGTTACCTGTTCATGTACGCGGACGCCGAGCAGCCGGCCGGAATGGCGCGCTTTATATTCGCCTACGAAAATCACCAGCGCGTGCCCCTGCCAGAATCGGGGCTGGCCTTTGAATCACGCTATTTGCTGCCGCCGGGGCTGCTGAACGCGAACGAAACCCTCAACCTGGTGGTCGAGCCGATTTATTTTCGCGAGGATCAATTAGGTTATGCAGTCATCGAAGCGCGGCCGTCTGAGGAGGCTATTTACGAAATCCTCGGCGGACAGATCAGCGCTTCGCTCAAACGGACCATCCTGAGCGAGCGCAATATTCGCCTGTACGACGAAGCCCTCCAGGCGCGCAAGGCTGCCGAAGAAGCCAATCTGTTGAAAAGCCGCTTCCTTTCTATGGTCAGCCACGAGCTGCGCACACCGCTGGCATTAATTGTCGGTACGCTAGAAATGATGCTGCAAGAAGCGCAAACAGGCGGGCTGCCGCCATTGCCCGTCCCCTATCGTCAGGATATGGAGGGCATCTTTACCAGCAGCAAGCATCTCTCCCGACTGATCGGCGATGTCCTCGATCTGGCCAGCAACCAGGCCGGTGAGCTGCGCCTGAATAACGAACCGTTGGATTTAAGCAGCGTCTTTTCTGAGGCAGCCATTTTAGGCAAATCACTGGCCAAGGAAAAGAACCTGCAATGGCGGCAGGAGATTCCCGAAAAACTGCCGCTGGTATGGGGCGACCGCACCCGTCTGCGCCAGGTGACGATTAATTTACTCAGCAATGCCGTCAAATTCACCGAAAAAGGCACCGTTTCACTGATCGTCAGCCTGGAGGATGAGCGCATTCATGTTGAAGTCAGTGACACCGGCATGGGCATTCCGCTTGAAGAACAGGCTTTGATTTTCGATGAATTTCGCCGGTCTGAACGCAGCGTAGCGCGCGGCTATGGCGGGATGGGCCTGGGTCTGGCCATCACCCGCCGCCTGATCGAATTGCATGGCGGAACAATCGGGGTGCGTTCCAGCGGAGAAGATGAAACCGGCTCAACCTTCTTTTATGATTTGCCGGTCATGCCCGATGCAGCCGCAGTACGGGAATCACGCAACCGCCATCACAATACCGTTCTTCTGCTGGTAGAAAATTGCGCAGACGGAGAACGCCTGCAGCAGCACCTGGAGAAAAAGGGTTTCTCCGTGGAATTAATGGATATTTCCACCAATCCCGATTGGATTTCTCGCGCGGCCACGCAGCAACCCGGGGCTTTCGTCCTGGACTTTCACCCGGTGGCTGAACGAGGCTGGGAACTGGTGCAATTAATCAAACAATACCCTGGCACAAGCGATATTCCCGTCATTTTTTACAACTTCGCCGAAGACCAAAGCGCCGGATCAACCCTGGAACTGGATTTCCTCACCAAACCAGTCGCCAGCGCTGACTTGCTGGACGCGTTAGAGCGCCTTGGCCTGAAGAAAAACGAAAATGACCGCAGCATTCTAGTGGTCGATGACGATCCAAAAGTTCTCGATATGCATGTGCGTATGCTCGAACATATCAGTGAATGCCGGATTTTACGCGCCAGCAACGGCAAAGAGGCCCTAGAAATTGCCCGCCAAGAAAAACTTGCTTTAATTTTGCTGGATTTGATGATGCCGGAAATGGACGGTTTCGCCGTTCTGGCGCATCTGCGTGAGGAAGAGCTTAACCGCACCACTCCGGTGATCGTCCTCACCGCCCAAATCTTGACCACCCAGGATATGCACCGCCTGCAAGAGGGGGTAACAGCCGTCTTAAATAAGGGCTTGTTCAGTGTGGACGAGGTGCTTTCGCAGGTTGAAGGAGCCTTAAACCACAGCAAGCGCCTGAATAACCAGGCCGCCCGCATTGTCCGGGAAGCTATGGCCTACATTCATGAACAATATTCAGAACCGCTCAACCGGGCTGAACTGGCCCGGCATGTGGCCATCACCGAACGGTACCTGACGCATTGCTTCCGTCAGGAATTAGGCATTCCGCCAATTGAATATCTGAACCGCTACCGTGTTCGCCAGGCGAAACTCCTGCTGGAACAGGGAAAGCTCTCCATTACTGAAATCGCCCTGGAAGTAGGCTTTTCTGACAGCAGTTACTTCAATCGGGTTTTTCGTCAGGAAACCGGACAATCTCCCAGCGCGTATCAGCGCGGCGAGCGCTCCGAGCAAAAATAAGCACGGCCTCATATCTTTTTAATATTTTGTGTCCAATTATCCAAGCTGATCTTCCAATAATCCAAGTAATCCAGGTCGATTCATGCGAGACTAAGACCGTAAGGAACTCTTAGCCGAACCTTTGCGCCTGAAAATGACCCAACCAGAACAAAATCCGCTCTTACCCCGGTTATGTGTAATTGGTGAGGCTGATCCATATCTGGCGAACTTGCTGCAGCGTTTTGCGCAGAAAGCCGGGCTGCGCATTCGCCGGGCAAAAACAGGCGACGCACTTTTAGAAATTACACTTCGAGAAACACCCGCTCTGGTCATTCTGGATCCGGATTTACCCGGAAAACGCCGCGGATGGGAAGCCGCTCAGGCACTTGGCAATCATCGCGTTCCGCTGATTGTCTTTACCTGGATGAGCGCTGCAGAAGCCGGCCAGCTTATTGGCATAGAATTCATTTATTTGCAAAAGCCGGATATTCATTATCTCAATTTCACTTCGGCTCTTCGAAAAGCAGGGATTATTTCGTCCCTGCAGTAGCGTAAGCCCTTTTACTGGTGTTGGTTTCTTCTTGCACGGCAAACCCTGTTCAGGAGTCCCAACCAATGATGATGACCTCGCGTGAAAGATTTTTGAAAGTCCTGCAAGGAGAAATGCCCGATCGTGTTCCGGTAACATTATTCATTCAAGATCAGGGCCATTTCCTCAATCAAAATTATCCGCACGTCGATCCCTGGGATTTCGAAACCCTGCAATTAAAAGTGATCGAACTGCAAAAACAATTAGGCGCAGATGTTTTTGTGCGCATGCTGTTTGGCGTCAATGATCCGTTTTTCATTCATTTCGGCGGATTGAATATTTACCGGCAGACTGAAAACTGGGAAGTAAAAACCGTCGAGCATCAAAACGGCAACACACGTGTGCTGCACTCCACCATACGCACACCCGGCGGAACGCTAACCCAAGAGTTCTCGATCAACGAACTTTTTCCGGGCACTTACATGTATGCCTGTACGCAAAAGCCGATCCACAATATGAAAGAGCTGGAAATTGCCATTCAGTACGAGCCATCCATGCCGCCTGAATGGCCGGCGCAGGTCAAGGCGCGTGTACAAAAAATTAAACAAGCTGTCGGCGAGGATGGCATCGTCGGCTCCTGGACGCCGCACGGCCCCTTCAACAACGCCTCGCTGCTGATTGATCACGACGAATTGTATGCCCTCTTCAAGATGGATTACGAATATTACGAAAAGTTGATGAACTTCGCCATGCAGCGAATTCTGCCTTATACCCGCGCCATTGATGATGCCGGCGTGGATATTCATTGCGTGGGCGGCAATGTTCCCAACGCAATGGTTGGCAAGCGCAACTACGATAAATACATCCTGCCATTCGAGAAGAAATATATCGAATTTGTCCAGGCGCAGGGTACCCCGGCCATGTACCACAACTGCGGACAGGTAATGGCGTTGGTTGACTCTTACAAAGAATTAGGCGTTCGCGTTGCTGAACCCTTCTCACCATACCCCTTAGGCGACGCGGACCTTGAAAAGGTCAAGCAGCAAGTGGACGGCGCATACATTATTCTGAGCGGAATCGATCAGGTCAACGTCCTGCAAAAAGGCACAATGGACGAGGTCAAGCGCGCCACAGAAAAAGCCATCAAGATCGGCAAGCCCGGCGGGAAATTCATCCTCCAACCGGTCGATTTTCTTGAATACGGCACCCCCATTGAGAACGTGGCTGCTTATGTGCGCACGGCCCTAGAGTACGCAGCTTATTAAAAGCTTTCTCTCAAGTTTTTTAACAACTTATGGTTAGATTTTCACAGTATGCAACCGTGTGCAGGCGATATCCAAAAAAAATCATGATCTTAATGGCTTATTGATAATCTTGGAGGCACAAGAATGAATTCTCGCGAAAGAGTGGAGTTGGCCATCAACCATCAGCAGGCAGATCGTGTACCCCTCGACCTTGGGTCTTGCGGCCAGACTGGGATGCACGTCTCCACCGTTTATAAATTGCGCCAGGCATTGAAGTTAGATCCGCCCGGCACCCCTGTGAAAGTCGTCGAACTGTTCCAGATGCTGGGTGAAATTAAACCCGATTTATTAGATGCACTGGGTGCTGATGCAATCGGCTTCGGCGGAATGACCAATTTCTTTGGTTTCCTGAATGAAAACTGGAAACCCTGGACGATGTTCGATGGTACGCCCGTCCTGGTCCCCGAAAAATTCAACACAGAGCCAGATGAAAATGGGAACATTCTCATGTACCCCCAAGGGGATTGGTCAGCGCCTGCCTGCGCCAAGATGCCTAAAGATGGTTTCTATTTTGACGACATTATCCGCCAGCCCCCTCTCGACGAGAATAATTTAAACGTCGCCGATAATTTAGAAGAATTCACTCTGATCAGCGACGATGAACTGGCATACCTCGAACAGCAAAGTCATGCCATGCTCGAGAACAGCGACCGCGCAGTGGTTATGGCTTTAGGCGGCATGGCTTTCGGTGACGTAGCGCTGGTGCCGGGGCCGATGCTGAAATATCCCAAGGGAATCCGTGATATCACCGAATGGTATATGAGTACGGCCATGCGGGCAGACTTCATCAGCGATATTTACGAACGCCAGTGTGAAATTGCCCTGCAAAACTTGCCAAAAATTTACAAAGCGGTCGGCGAACGCGTTCAAATTGCCTGGCTTAGCGGAACCGACTTCGGCTCACAGAACAATTGCCTGATTTCCCCCAAGGCTTTCCGTAACCTGTACAAGCCATTTTATAAACGCCTTAATGATTGGATTCACGAAAACACTGGCTGGAAGGTTTTCATCCACACCTGCGGATCAATCCTGCCGCTAATCCCGGATATCATCGAAGCCGGATTTGATATTCTCAACCCGGTGCAGATTTCAGCGGCAAATATGGATCCCGTGGTTCTGAAAGAGCGCTTTGGAGACAAGATTGTCTTTTGGGGCGGCGGGATTGATACCCAAAAAGTGCTGCCATTCGGCACACCAGATGAAGTCCGCGCGCAAGTAACGCATACCATTCGGACTTTTGGTAAAGGGGGCGGGTACGTGTTCAACCCGGTCCACAATGTTCAGGCTAACGTGCCAATTGAAAACTTGTTGGCCATGTACGAGACGGTACGCTCGGAAGGCAAATATGTGTAGCCAGGAGGATGTAAGCGAATTCTGTCCAATTGTCCAAGTTTAGGCTCCAAAAATGCAAGATTCTTCCGTGTAATTCTGTCAGACTATAAAATAGTAAAACTGGCGATCTCCGGCGGCACTGTTTTCAGCCCGACCAATTACACCCCAAAGAACGATTAACGTGATTGTTGCATTCCGGTTGTCCAACCTGCTGCGTTCAGCAGGCACCCAATCCATCTTTTCACCTGTGAGGAGAAAGAATCAATGAAACGTTCACTGTTCGTTAGCACGATCCTTTTATTGCTGGTGGCTGTAATTGCAGCCGCCTGTGCACCGGCAGCCACCCCGACGGCCGCTCCGGCTGGTGACGATACTTCCACCACCGCCAGCACCGAAAAACCGTTGTTCGTGGTCATCAACAAGAGCGCGGATCAGCAGTACTTCATTGACCTGCAGACTTCCTTCGTTGACACTGCCGCCAGCCTGGGCGCCGACGCCAAGAAATTCGACGCCAAACTCGACCCCAGCCTGGGTGTCTCCCTGGTCAATGACGCCATCTCCGCCGGCGCCAAAGGCATCGCCATCACCGTCCCCGATCAGACGATCGGACCCGCCATCGCTCAGGCCGCCAAGGACGCCGGTGTTGTCCTCATCGCCACCGATGACAGCATCCAGGACGCCGATGGCAACCCCGTCCCCTTCGTTGGTTTCGATGGCAAAGACATGGGCAAGAAAGTCGGCGAAGCCGCCTCTCAATTGCTCACAGACAGCGGCTGGATGAGTGATTCCGCCAAATCCATCGGTATCCTCTCCGTCGAAGTCCAGACCCTCTCGGTCTGCAACGACCGCACCGACAACGAAAAAGCCGCCATCCTGGCATCCGGCGTCACCGCCGACCAGATCTTCGCTGTGCCTTACACCGGTGAAGCTCTCTCCGCTCAGGACGCGGCCGGCCCCGTCATCACCGCCCACCCCGAAATCACCAACTGGGTCGTCTTCGGCTGCAATGACGAAGGCGTGCTCGGCACCCTGAACGCCCTCTCCACCGCCGGCGTCAAGCCCGCTGATGTCATCGGCGTTGGCTTAGGCGCTTACGAAGCCTGCAAGCCGTGGGCTGCCGGTCAGGACACTGGTTTCAAGGCTGGTCTATTCATCTCCGGCATGGATGTCGGTGAAACCGCCGCCAATGTGCTCTATGACGCCGTGGTCAAGGGCGTAACCCCTCCGGAAAAATCCTACGCCTCCACCACCATCGTGGATTCCAGCAATTACAAAGACGTCATGGATCCGGTTTCACTGGCGAATTGCTCAGCCGGTGTTGAAGGTGCCGCCACTGAAGAATCTTCAGCCAGCACCGAAAAACCGTTGTTCGTGGTCATCAACAAGAGCGCGGATCAGCAGTACTTCATTGACCTGCAGACTTCCTTCGTTGACACTGCCGCCAGCCTGGGCGCCGACGCCAAGAAATTCGACGCCAAACTCGACCCCAGCCTGGGTGTCTCCCTGGTCAATGACGCCATCTCCGCCGGCGCCAAAGGCATCGCCATCACCGTCCCCGATCAGACGATCGGACCCGCCATCGCTCAGGCCGCCAAGGACGCCGGTGTTGTCCTCATCGCCACCGATGACAGCATCCAGGACGCCGATGGCAACCCCGTCCCCTTCGTTGGTTTCGATGGCAAAGACATGGGCAAGAAAGTCGGCGAAGCCGCCTCTCAATTGCTCACAGACAGCGGCTGGATGAGTGATTCCGCCAAATCCATCGGTATCCTCTCCGTCGAAGTCCAGACCCTCTCGGTCTGCAACGACCGCACCGACAACGAAAAAGCCGCCATCCTGGCATCCGGCGTCACCGCCGACCAGATCTTCGCTGTGCCTTACACCGGTGAAGCTCTCTCCGCTCAGGACGCGGCCGGCCCCGTCATCACCGCCCACCCCGAAATCACCAACTGGGTCGTCTTCGGCTGCAATGACGAAGGCGTGCTCGGCACCCTGAACGCCCTCTCCACCGCCGGCGTCAAGCCCGCTGATGTCATCGGCGTTGGCTTAGGCGCTTACGAAGCCTGCAAGCCGTGGGCTGCCGGCCAGGATTCTGGTTTCAAGGCTGGTCTGTTCATCTCCGGTCTGGATGTCGGTGAAACCGCCGCCAATGTGCTCTATGACGCCGTGGTCAATGGTGTAACCCCTCCGGAAAAATCCTACGCTGCCACCACCATTGTGGACGCAACCAACTACAAAGACGTCATGGACTCTGTGTCCCTGGCCAATTGCTCGAAGTAATTCACTGGTAATATGGGTTGGGGATCGAATGATCCCCAACCCCCTATCCTTGCGTGGCCGAGCCGCAGAAAAGAGGAAAGTTCAAAAAACCATGACAGTGACTGCGCCTCCTTTAGAAATGAATCAAGAAAACGAACAGCTTCCAACCGTACCAGGTACCCTGGAGATCCGCAATATCAGTAAAGCCTTCCCGAACGTACAGGCTTTATCAGAAGTATCATTGGATATTCGCCCTGGGGAAATCTTGGCTTTCATGGGTGAAAACGGCGCTGGAAAATCAACCCTGTTGAAAATTATCAACGGTGATTACCAGCCAGATAGCGGTAGCATGTCCATTGATGGCCAATCTTTATCGTTCTCCAACCCGCAGGCAGCCCACAAAGCTGGTATCCGTGTCATTTACCAGGAACCGGAGATTATTCCAGGTGTGGATGTGGCCGAAAATATTTGGGTTGGGGAATTGCCGAAAAAATTTGGCTTCCTGGACCGGCGAGCGCTGAATGAAAAAGTAGAAGCCAGCCTGAAAGAATATGGATTTGCCAACGTGCTGCCGATGAAAATGCTTGGAGATGAATTGTCTTCAGCGCAACGTCAGCTGGTTGAAATTATGCGCGCGCTTAAATCGGGGGTTCGCGTTCTGGCGCTGGATGAGCCGACCTCATCACTTTCTGATGAAGAAGTGGAACGCTTATTCACGCTCGTCCGGCGATTGCGGGATGAAGGCGTAGCAATTATTTATGTTTCTCACCGCATCAAAGAAATTTTAAAGCTGTGCGACCGGGTTGCAATTTTGCGCGACGGCAAATTAATCGCCGTGCGGCCGGCGGCAGAGCTGAATGATGCAGAAATTGTCCACTTGATGGTGGGGCGCAAACTTTCAGATGTGTTTAAGCGCAATCCCTCGGCACAAGAGAATGAAGCTCTCCGTGTTGAAGGGCTGAACAGCAACTGGCATCACGAAATCAACTTTCATATCAACGCCGGCGAGGTGGTTGGATTCGCCGGATTGATTGGCGCCGGACGCAGCGAATTAGCCAAAGTGATTTTTGGTGATCTGCCGATCAATTCCGGCAAAGTCATTCTGGACGGCAAGGATGTCAACATCCACCGCCCGGATGATGCAATTGCCAAAGGAATTGGTTTTGCGCCGGAAGACCGGAAACGCGAAGGCTTAGTCCTTATTCGCAGCGTCATGGAAAATGCATCCATTGCCATTCTCAAGCGAATCTCTCGCTTCCATTTTGTCAGCACCAAGAAAGAAAGTCAGATCGTCGAACAATTCGTTCAAAAGCTGCAGGTGCGTACGCCCTCCTTGGAACAGCCTGTCGGCAAACTATCGGGCGGCAATCAGCAAAAAGTGGTTTTGGCGCGCTGGCTGGCTGCCAAGCCCAAAGTGCTCATTCTGGACGAGCCAACGCGCGGCATTGACGTCGGCGCGAAAGCGGAAATCTACCACCTGATCGATGAACTTGCCAACGAAGGTCTGGGAATTTTCTTCATCAGTTCTGAACTGTCCGAAATTCTTGGCCTTTCAGATCGTATTTACGTTATGCAAAACGGCCGGATCACCGGCGAATTAATTGGAAAAGAAGCCACGGAAGAGGCTGTGCTCAAGCTGGCCATGGCAGATGAACTTTCAACAGAACCAGAAGGCGCTGTTGAATCCTCGCAGGAGTAATGACCGTATGAATAATGAAACTACCGTTCAAACCGTTGAAGAAATCAAAGCTCCGGCGAGAAAAGCAGGCTGGTTCAGTCGTATGCTTGGTTTCATTGGGGCTGATAATCTGTCTCTGATCTTCGCCCTGATTTTGCTTGTTTTTCTGGTGACTGTGGTCAGCGGCTGGTTTGGCATGACCGGAGGCGATAAATTCTTCTCCTGGCAAAACCTGATGAACAGTCTGGCGCAAGCCATCGTCATCGTTGGGCTGTTATCCGTTGGTGAAACGGTTGTGGCTCTGGCCGGCGCAATGGATATTTCCGTAGGTTCGGTTGCCTCCATTGGGTCTGTGGTGGCGGCTTCGGTTCTCGTGGGTGTGGGAACCGTCGGGGCATTGCATATTTTGCCAACCGGCAACACCTTCATTGCCGTTCTGGGCGGCATCGCTGCCGGTATGATCGCCGGTGCGATCAACGGCTTGATCGTGACGCGCCTGCGGGTAAATCCCACCATTGCTACCCTGGGTACGCTGGCGGCCTTCGCCGGCATTGCTTTCCTGCTCGCACCGGACGGCAAACCCATCGGCGTAATGACATCTCCGTCCTTCACCTACCTGGCGCAAGGCCGCTTTCTGGCGGATCTGCCGATTCCGGCGATGGCTGGATCCAAATGGACCGGTATCCCGGTATTGACCGTCATCTTCGTGGCTGTGTGTATCTTTGTTCATATTTTGATGCGGTATACAGACTTCGGGCGTGCCATTTACGCAATTGGCGGCAACGCCACGGCTGCCCGCCTGGCAGGCATCAACGTGAATCGCATGCGGGTTTGGATGTACGTGATTTCCGGCGGCGTTGCCGGTTTGGCCGGCGTTCTACTGGCCGCCCGCACCACCTCTGGTAACCCGATCAACGGAGTTGGCCTTGAACTCCAGGCAATCACCGCCGTGTACCTGGGCGGTACGGCTACCTCCGGCGGTAAAGGCACCGTGTTCGGTACCTTCCTGGCAGTGATTCTGGTCGGCGTGCTCAACAATGGCATGAACCTGCTGGGGTTCAATACCTTCATCCAACGCGTTGCTCTCGGTTTGCTGCTCATCGCTGCTGTGGCAATTTCACAATGGCGTCAGGCGCGCGCAGAGCGTGCCCGCACACGCATCTAGTCTATACCCGGCCTGGCGGACGCAAAAAGGCAAACGCCAGGCCGAAAATTTTTTATCAAATTCCGCAGCCCGAAAGGATTTCCATGAAACCTCGCGAGCGTGTACTCACAGCGCTGAATCACGAAGCGCCGGATCGTTGCCCCATGCAAATTTCTTTTACCCCCGAATTTGCAGATCGCCTGCGTGCGGATATGCACCTGGAGACCGGTAAAATTCACAACCCGCATGGCGGCGGCAACACCTATGAGATGGAACGCGCCCTGGATGAGGATTTACTGCTGACTTCGGTCGGCTGGGCTAATTGCTACTATCAAGATGCAGACGAATACACCGATGAGTGGGGTGTTGGCTGGCGCACAGCCGAATACACCACCCCCTTCGGCAATGGAAAATATACCGAAATAACCGGCCATCCTTTGGCCGCGGATAACGCGATTTCGCAATACCGCGCGCCTGATCCAAACCGCCCTGAACTCTATGCGGAATCCCAGTGGGTGCTGGATACTTTTAAAAAAGATTATTACATTGTTGGCGTGACGGTGACCACCATTTTCGAAACCGCCTGGGCCTTGCGCGGCCTGGAACGCCTGTTAGAAGATTTTGCCCTCAACCCAGATATTGCGGACGCGGTACTCGATATCCCATATCACTACCATCTGGAAGCCGCAAAAAAGCTGACCCGTATGGGCGTTGACATGATCTGGACCGGCGATGACGTCGGCGGGCAGCATGCCATGATTATTTCACCTAAAATGTGGCGGCGTTATTTAAAGCCGCGGATGGCCAATTTTATCGCCGAATTAAAAACCATCAATCCGCAAGTCAAAGTTGCTTATCATTCAGATGGACAAATCTATTCAATTATTCCGGACTTGATCGAAATCGGGTTGGATGTTCTTAATCCAATTCAGCCGGCCAGTATGGATCCGGTGCGCTTGAAGCAAGAGTATGGTGATAAGTTATGCTTCTGGGGGTCGATTGACGAACAGCAGACCCTCCCCTTTGGTTCTGCGGCTGATGTCAAAGCAGAAGTACATCAGCGCCTGCAAACCCTGGGTAAAGACGGCGGGTTAATCATCGGTCCGACCCATCACGTGCAATTGGATACACCGATGGAGAATCTTTGGGCGCTGGTCAATACTGTTCGCAGCACACCCTACCAGCGCTCCTAAATATTTTCAAACCGACGATCAATGGATTGCGAGAAAGATGCGCTGAACGATGAACAACTTTGAGCGATTCAAACGAGCCCTGGATTGGAAGCCGATTGACCGCCTTCTGACCTACGATTTTCTAGATAATCGGCAAATTTTAATCGAACGTGGTGGTTTTGACCCCAGCCAACAATATTCTTTCGAGCAATTGGTCGAGATCAACTGCAAAGCCTGGAAATCGATCGGGGTGGATGTCACCCGCTCGGTGCATGATCCGATCAATCACTGGATGGGCGGGAAAATCACCAACTGGATTCGTTTTTTCGGTGTGGACCCCAGCGCATGGGAAGTTTCTCAGGCCGGTGAAACCGCCTGGATATCCAAACGTCCTTTTAAAACCCTCAAAGAACTGGAAAAACACATGCCGCAGCTTCCGAAGTATGAGGAAGTGCGCGCCTGGTACCAGCCTTTCATCCTTCAGGTGCAGCAGGCTTTCCGCGCGCACGATATTGTCTTCATCGGCGCGGTGGAAGGGCCCTTGACAGACGCTTACACCTACATGGATATGGAATTATTCGCCGAGGCAATTTACGAAGCGCCCGAACTGCTCGCTCACATTATGGATTGCACCGGACAGTTTTCTGCGCAAATCGCCCGCGCCTACGCGGAAGTTTCAGATGTGCCGCTGCTGTTTATGGGCGAAGATATCGCTGGCTCAACCGGGCCTATTTTCAACCCAAAATTTGTCCGCAAAGAAGGCTTGCCGCGCTGGAAATGGATTGCGGACCCGATTAAATCCGCGGGGATGAAATTTCTGTATCACACCGATGGCCGCTACGGATCCTTCCTTCCGCTGATTTTTGAGGAGCTCAATGCGGATGGGTTGAACCCGATTGAGCGCAACGGCTGCAATGACATTTTCGAAATCCGTCAGGCCTATCCGCACAAGCTGCTCTTTGGGAATGTCTGCTGCGTGCAAACGCTGCCGCACGGCACCCGCGGCGATGTTGAGGATGAAACCCTCGAATTAATCGAACGGATCGGCCCGCAGGGCGGGATATTCATCGGTTCCTCCAGCGAAGTTCACGACGCGGTGCCGGTAGAAAACGCCGAATGTATGTACGCAACTGTCCATGAATACGGGCAATATCCCATCGATGTCGAGCGCATTCGCCGCCGCCGTCAGGAACTCCGCCATACTGGTGCATTAAAAATACGCTAGAAAGAGATCGACCATGACAGATATTGTGACAGCCTGGGCTGCCCAGGTCAGCATTCCAACCTATAAAATCGGCCTTCCAGATAAAAACCCGATGTTCCTGGAAAAACGGGTTTACCAGGGTTCCAGTGGGGCTGTTTATCCGCACGCGGTGATTGACCGGGTCTTCGACGAAAAAGAAGATAAAACCTATACCGGTTTGTTTCTGGAAAATCGCTATCTGAAAATTATGATCCTGCCCGAAATCGGCGGCCGGGTTCAGATGGCTCTGGACAAAACTAACGGCTACCATTTTGTCTATTACAACCAGGTCATCAAACCCGCGCTGGTCGGCCTGACCGGACCGTGGATTTCAGGCGGAATTGAGTTTAACTGGCCGCAGCATCATCGTCCAAGCACCTTCGACCCGCTGGATTGGAAGATCGAAGCCCATGCCGATGGCAGCCAGACAGTATGGTGCACCGAAATTGAGAAGATGTTCCACACGCGCGGTATGCATGGGTTTACGCTTTACCCAGACCGCGCTTACCTGGAAATAAACGTCCAGTTGTATAACCACACCGACGCGCCGCAAACCTTCCTGTGGTGGGCCAATCCGGCTGTCAGCGTCAATGACGATTACCAGTCTGTTTTTCCGCCGGATGTGCACGCCGTTATGGATCACGGCAAGCGGGACGTTTCGGCCTTCCCAATTGCTACCGGCACTTATTACAAAAAGAATTACGCCCCCGGCACCGATATCAGCCGCTACAAGAATATTCCTGTGCCAACCTCCTACATGGCGTACCATTCCGATTTCGACTTCGTCGGTGATTACGATGACCAGGCGCAAGCCGGTATGCTCCACATCGCCAATCACCACGTTGTTCCTGGCAAGAAACAATGGACCTGGGGCAATGGAGATTTCGGTCAGGCCTGGGACCGTCAATTGACCGACGAAGACGGTCCGTATATTGAGTTAATGTGCGGCGCGTATACCGATAACCAGCCAGATTTTTCCTGGCTGCAGCCGGGTGAAGAAAAATCCTTTACCCAGGTCTTCATGCCCTACCAGCAAATCGGCCCGGCCTGCAACGCCAATGAACAGGCCGTTCTGCACCTGGATGTGAGCGCGGATGTGGCACACTGCGGCGTGTACGTTTCAGCGCCGCGCCAGGCCGAGATTCGCCTGCTGGCGCATGGTGCTCTGATCCACACCTACGCCGCGAATTTGGAACCGGCCACGCCCTGGATCGACAAAATCCATCTGCCCGAGGCAACGCTTGCCCATCAGGTTACCCTGCAGGTATGGAGTGCAGGCACTCTGCTGCTTGAGTACACTCCGCTGCCGCCCGCTCAACCGGAAATTCCCAACCCGGCCACCCCGGCGCGCGACCCGCAGGAAATTGAAAGCATTGAAGAACTCTTTCTCAACGGTCTGCACCTGGAACAGTACCGGCACGCCACCTACACGCCGGAACCCTACTATCAAGAAGGCTTGCGGCGCGATCCCGGTGACAGCCGCTGCAACAACGCCCTGGGCCTGCTGCTGTACCGGCGCGGAAAATTCGCAGAAGCCGAACAGCATTTTCAGACAGCCATCCGCCGGTTGACTCAGCGCAATCCCAACCCCTATGATGGCGAAGCCTATTACAACCTGGGGCTGTCCCTGCGCATGCAGGAGCGTTACAGCGAGGCGTTCAACGCGTTTCACAAAGCGGTTTGGAATGCCGCCTGGCAGGACGCCGCCTATTTCGAACTGGCGCGTCTTTTAACCCGCCGCGGAAACCTGAAACAGGCCCTGGATTACCTCCAGCGCAGTCTGAATCGCAATCAGCGCCATTACCAGGCGCGCCACCTGCAAATTGCCCTTCTCCGCCGCAGTGGTGAAGCCGCCGCCGCGCGAACAGCCATCCAGGCCTGCCTGGCGCTGGATCCCATGAACTATGGCGCGCTCTGGGAACAATCGTTGATCGACGGCGGTTCGGATTTCTCCGAACTGGCGCGTTACGGCAGCGAGAGCCGCATGGCGCTGGCGCTTGATTATTTGCACGCCGGGCTTTGGGATGAATGCCTCCAGATTTTGGAGCAGCTCGCTCAAACCCAGCCGCTGGCCGCTTACACGCGCGCCTGGGCCTTGGCGCAGAGCGGCCGCACGGAAGAGGCCTTGCGCGCCTACGAACAGGCAGCCACCTTCGCCCCTGATTTCTGCTTCCCGAATCGCATTGAAGACGTCTTAATACTGCAAGCTGCCCTGCGCGTGAACCCGCAGGATGGCAACGCGCATTATTTCTTGGGTAATTTCTGGTACGGGCATCGTCGCTACACGGAGGCCATTCAAGCCTGGGAAGCTGCCCGTACGTTGAAACCAGATTATCCAACCGTCTGGCGCAACCTGGGACTGGCCTATTACAACAAGAGGGGCGACTCCAAAGCGGCCCTGGCCTGTTTTGAAAAGGCCTTCCAGCTCGACCCCACGGATGCGCGCGTCTTGTTTGAACTGGACCAATTGCGCAAAAGCCTCAACTTCAGCCCGCAAGCCCGCCTGGAAGAGCTGGAACGTTATCCGCATCTGGTAGAGCAGCGCGATGACCTGACAGTAGAGAAGATCAGTTTGCTGAACCTGTTAGACCGGCCTGCCGAGGCTTACCGGCAGTTAATGGCACGGATTTTCCATCCCTGGGAAGGCGGCGAAGGGAAAGTAACCGGCCAGTACGTGTACAGTCTGGTAGAAATGGCGCGCAATAAAATCACCACTGGCGAGGCCAGTGAAGCGGCCGAACTGCTTTTC
Source organism: Bellilinea sp. (assembly GCA_036822575.1). Taxonomy (GTDB): domain Bacteria; phylum Chloroflexota; class Anaerolineae; order Anaerolineales; family Anaerolineaceae; genus Bellilinea. Next base: position 101,510 of record DAISHK010000009.1, read on the forward strand.
AAGGCGCAGAAATACCCGCATAACCTTGGAGAAGGCAAACTGGCCGGCGCGCAGGAAAACAACATCTTTTATTGGCTGGGCTGCGCCGGCGTTGAACTGCAGCAGCCGGATGAAGCTGTGCATTGGTTCGAACAAGCCACGCAGGGATTAAGTGAACCGGCCTCCGCCATGTACTATAACGATCAGCCGCCCGATATGATCTTTTATCAAGGGCTGGCGCAGCGCAGCCTGGGCCGCACTCAGCAGGCAAACGCTATCTTTGAAAAACTCAAAGCCTACGGGCAAACCCACCTTGATGATGTGATTAAGATGGATTATTTTGCCGTGTCGTTGCCTGATTTTTTGGTTTTCGACGTTGATTTAAATCAACGCAACCGGATTCATTGCGCGTACATGCTGGGGTTAGGCGCATTGGGGCTGCAGCAGTTCGAGGAAGCCTGCGCGTGGTTCAGCCAGATTCTCGAAATGAATGCAGCCCATCAAGGTGCGCATCTGCACCTGCAAATTGCCCGGGAATGGATGAGTGAGAATGGACATGCCTGAAACCGCCAGTTTCATCGACTGGTTTGACCAGATGGCGATTAGCCTGGAAAGCGATTGCGTCCGTATCGTGGTTATTCCGACGATGGGCGCAAAAATCGTCTCTCTGTATGATAAGGTCAACGCGTACGAATGGCTGGCCGAACCCATGCGGCCGCTTAAACCCGCCGGTTATGGCGCCGATTTTGTCAGCCAGGATATGAGTGGCTGGGACGAAATGATGCCGACCATTTCAACCTGCCGTTTCCGCAATATCACCCTGCCAGACCACGGTGAGGTATGGGGTATTCCCTGGAATATTGATAAAGCCACCGCTGAACTGTGTTTCTCGGTTAATGGGGTGGCCCTTCCCTATCACTTCTCGCGCTGCATCGCCTTCGAAAACGAGCATACGTTAATATTTCAATACTGTCTGACCAATACAGGCGAGCAAATCATGCCTTTTTTATGGGCAGCACATCCGCAATTCAATGCCGATGAGTCAACCCGTATTCTTTTGCCGGATGAAATCGATTATTTGCTGAATGTCATTGCCGATCATCCGAATTGGGGCAGAAGCGAAAGCCAGGTTACCTGGCCTGAGGCACGAGATCTGCACGACGTCCCGCATCAGTTAGACCGCATTGGTCCGGCAGATTTACACGCCTGCCGTAAATTCTACACCGATCCCGGCAGCCCAGCCGCCTGGGCAGCTTTGCAGCATCATTTCAGCGGTAGCCGCCTGCGCATGGAATGGAGCACCGCCGACCTGCCCTACCTGGGTTTATGGGTTGACGAAGGCGTTTACAACGCCAAACCAGTGGTTGCCTTGGAACCGGCCAGCGGCTACTTTGACAGTTTAGAAAACGCAATCGCACGCAAGCAGGTCAATTGGTTAATGCCCGGCGCACAAATGGATTGGCAGCTGCGCCTGGTTATCGGAAACGAGACGGATTAATCGTCAGGCAGGATTGTAAATACGATCAGGTTGATTTTTTGTTATGATTAAGCCAGATCCTGGCTACGTCAGGGCAGCCCCGCCATATGGGCCAAATATCATGCCAAAAGAGTCATTCTGAGCGCGATTAGCAGAGCAATTACTTGATCAATCGTATTTTCCACAGGAGAGAAGCAATGGAAGCTCAACTCAAAGAAATCTATGACGCCATTTTGGAAGGGGAACGCTCCGCGGCACGCGCCGGAGTTGAACAGGCATTAGCAGCCAATATCGACCCGCTGGTTATTCTGGATGCGATGATCACTTCCATGGCAGAAGTCGGGCGTCTTTTTGAAGAAGGCGAGTATTTTGTCCCGGAAATGTTGATTTCCGCGCGTTCGATGCAGGAAGGGATGACCATTCTCAAACCGCGCCTGATTGACGCGGATGTCAAGCCGGCCGGCGTGGTAGTTGCCGGCACCGTTAAAGGTGACCTGCACGATATCGGCAAGAATTTGGTCTGTATGATGCTTGAATCAGCCGGCTTCCAGGTGATTGACCTGGGTTCTGACGTCACCCCGGAGAAATTTGTCGCCGCCGTCCAGGAAAAAAGCCCGGATATCATCGCGATGTCGGCCCTGCTGACCACGACGATGCCCAATATGCGCCTGGTTGTGGATGCGCTCAAGACGGCCGGTTTGCGCGACAAAGTCAAAGTCATGATCGGCGGCGCGCCGGTCACCGATGCCTATGCGCAGGAAATTGGCGCGGATGGGTACTCACAGGACGCCAGCCGGGCGGTCAAACTGGCCAAATCCTTGGTGGCCTGACAGATATTGTAAACCAAGCGGCAGCCGGGATTCCGGCTGCCGCTTTTTATATTCAAAACATTGGATCGAGCGAGCGCAGATCAAACCTGAATGCGATGCGTCGGCTTTGGCCAGCCAGGATGGAAACAATCTTCCGCTTCACTGGTCCACGCCAGACCAGAGTCGCTGAGCGCCGCGGCGACCGTGGCTTCCAGGTCATCCGCGGGCATCTCCAGGCGGGCATTCAGCAGCACATGGATTTCGCCGGCGGGAAGAACCGCCAGCTTTTTCTGCCAGCCGGGCTCTTCGATAGCGGGGATACTTAACTTCACCTGCACGTTGCCGCCCTCAAAAATAAATTTGAGATGCCCGATGCCATAGCCCTTTTCAGTTAACCGCGTCACCAACGCTTCAATGAAACGGCTGGCATCCGCACCGCCTGCCGGCGCAACCAGGCGCAGTTTTTCATCGCGCCAGGCTAAATGGGCCTCGCCTTCTCCATAGCGCTGATAATCAATATCCAAATTTCTGGGCAGCGGGCTTGGACGTACAGCCTGCAAAATGCGCAGCCAGGCATCCGCCCCGTGATCTTCCAATGAGTTTTGCAGCAATAATTGTTTTTCCGGGAATTCCTGTTCAGCCAGGGCCAATACTTCGACCAATGCCGTTTCGGACAGCAAATCAGACTTATTGATGACCAGCAGGCTCGCCTCTTCTATTTGCTTGCGGAAAATATAGAGAACTTCCTCCCTGAACGGCAGACTTTCACCCTTGAGGTACAGGCGCAGCAAACGGCTGTCCGTAAAAACTGAAAACGACGCCGGCGGCTCCCCTTCCGGCCGCAATTCCAGCAAGGGCCGCACGACTGTCGCGACCAGATCGGCGCATGAGCCAACTGATTCGGCAAAGATCACATCCGGAGCCTGCGCGGCAATCAATTCGTTAACGCGCGCGTCCAGGTCATCGTAATGGCAGCAGAAACACCCGCCGGTCACTTCTACAGCCGGCAGATTCGCTAACCGGAAAAAGGCTGTATCCACCAAAAAACGGCCTTGATCATTGGTGATGATGCCCACCTTTTTTCCCTGAGCCATCAAACTGCGTGCCGCCGTTAAAATTGCCGTGGTTTTGCCGCTGCCCAAGAATCCGCCGACGATATGCAGTTGCACCAGTTACTCCTTGACCTGTGATTCCAGCGCCGCCATTAATTCGGCGTGTGCGGGAATAATCGAGCTGAAGCGCAATTGGCCGTTGATGACAATCGCCGGTAAGTTTTGAATGCCCATTTTCATCAGCCGGGCGATGTTCTCTGGTTTGGTAATTTTGTACTCTACCAGGTCCACCTTGCCAGGCAAGGCATCCGCGGCGCGGTTGGCGGCAGCCATCATATAACTGCACGCCGCGCAGGCTGAAGAATCGAGCGTGAAGACTTCCATCAATGTCCGCGGCAGATGGTCGTAGTCTGGAAGCTCGACGCCGCTCAAATCGATATCTTTGGCCTGATAGTTGGAGACAATCAGCCGCGCGCGTTCCGGATCGCGCAGCGCCTCAGCCGCGCCGATGACATTATCAACCGGCGTGGCATAGGGCATATCGCAGCCTGGAGAGATAATCAAATTATGGTGGTCCAGCGTATCGAGCAGATCCAGCACATACTGCATATTATCTTGCTGCGTACCCAAGAGCATCCGCGAAGTCAATGGGATATTGCCTTCCAGGACGATATTGTAACGGTCGGTAATTTCCTTGGCCGGGAGCATCTGAATATTCTCATCCACAGCGATACAGTCCGGGCCGGTCTGGCACATGCCCTCGATATTTTTGGTCGCGTCGCCGCATACAAAGAATGATGAGAGCGCCCCCTGCTCCCGAATTGCGCTGAACAATTCGCTGAATGGCGCGCTCATGAATTTTTTGAAATGGCGCGGAGAAATCTGAGAAATCACCGGGTCAACCACCGCAATCACATCCATCCCAGCTTCGATGTAGAACTGCGCCATGCACATGGCGACAGAATTGGCGTAGTGCAGCAGCGCCTGAACGTATTCTGGTTTTTCAACCATATCCATAAAGATTTCGGTGCCGCGCAAATGAGAAGCCAGCGTAAACGGGCCGGTCACCAATCCGTAAAGAGCGGTCGTTTCACCGACTTCGGCTTTTAGCCGACGCATCACATCCAAAATCAGCGGCAGGCGGCCGTCCGTCTTCTCCGGCAGCCGCGTCGGAATGGTTGTGTCGTGTTCTAACGGGTGCGTCGCCACGGACGGCGGCGAATCTTCGGCCCACAGCAATTTGCACCCCAAAATTTCCGCCTCGATCTGCAAATCGAAAACCACCGGCTGGCCATCCGGGACGTATAAACGATTGGCTTCTAACAATGATTCCAGCAGCGCATCGCCATTGGTCAGCACCTCACGGGCCGAATACCCTTTGAGAATGCCCACATGCACACCGGCGAAAGGCACCCACGGAACGGCTGGCGCGTCCTCATGACGGAGCACCTTGAAAACAAGTTCTTTACCGGTCAGGCCAAAGCGGCGCGGGGCAGCAACAGACATAGCAACCTCCTGGATGGAGCGGAATGGGGATGCTTGAATCTTAATCATTTCTGACAACGCTGTCAACAAGATATTTGTCATGTTTACAGCATGAATAAGCCCAATTAGCGTGGCAGATGGGCGGCCCATAGCGCTATTGGGAATATTCTTTTGACGGTATAATTGTTAGCGTTGTCATACAGATAAAAACCAAGGTGAGCATGTCTGTAACCATCAAGGACGTTGCCCGCGAAGCCGGCTGCTCGATTAAGACCGTCTCCAGGGTTGTCAACAACGAGCCGTATGTGACCGAGACTGTGCGCGGCCGGGTTCTGGAAGCCATTCAGCGCCTGGGGTACGCGCCCAATATTTCCGCGCGCCGGCTGGTTTCACGCCGCGCCTACGGAATTGGCTTTTTGCTGCATTCCGGCGGTCTGGTGCAGGCTTCTATGGTCGCCAAGATCCTTGAAACCGGCTACGAATACAATTACGATATCCTGCCGCTGACCTACTTCCCCGCGCGGGCGAAATCGCGCAACAAACTCGCCAGCCTGATCGGCGAGCGGCGCATTGATGGGCTAATTACCACTCCGCCGGCTGACACGGACGATTTTCTGCTCGAACTGGTACGCAAAGCCGGCCTGCCACTGGTACAAATTGACCCGTTCACGCGCAGTCCACAGAACGCCTATGTGGCCGGCGACGATTACCAGGGCGCGCAGCAAATGACCGACTATCTGATCGGGTTAGGTCACCGCCGCATCGCCTACCTGACCGGACCGCGCAACCACCGCGCCACCCTTGACCGGCTGTACGGCTACCGGGCCGCCCTGGAGCGCGCGCAAATTCCATTTGACCCGCAGCTGGTGATCGATTCTGAATTCAACTTTCCCGGCGGCTATACCGGCGCGAAACAGGCCATTATGACCGGCCGCAAACCCAGCGCAATCTTCGCCGGGGCAGACGAAGCCGCCTGGGGCGCGCTTTTCGCCGCTCAGGAAATGGGCTACAGCGTGCCAGGGCAGCTTTCCGTGGTTGGTTACGGCGACCTGCCGCAATCGCAATTTATCTGGCCGGGGCTGACCACAGTCTGCCAGCCGCTGGATTTGATTGTCGAAAAAGCCATTCAAATGCTGATCGAGAACCTGGCGTATCCCGGTCAAGCTGACCAGCAAATCCTGATTCCTTCCCGGCTGGTCATTCGTGCTTCGGCAGCCGCGCCAACTTACTGATCAGCGGTTCTTGCGCATGGGGCAGGTAGCGTTCAGGTCACAGCTTTCACATAAAGAACCGCCCGGCTGCATATGTCCCAATCCCAGCACCAGTGAGAAGGATTTGCGCGGGTACATCAAGCTGCTTTCCGTCAGGCGCAGAATGGATGAATCTGGCTGCAAAATCGAAAATAACTGCGGCTGACCTTCATCCACACGCCAATTGGCATGTCCGGGCATTAGGGGCGTAGATACATTTTCACCGGCTTTTTCCGCCTGCCAGCGCGCTTCGGCCATTAATTGTTCCGCCAGGTGGTCGGCTGCGGCCGAACCAAAGGCGTCCAGCATATAGCCCCAGGCAGCGTCCTGGGCCATTTCCGCATGGATCGCCTCTTCCAGGCGCAGTCCTAACGTGCCCATTGCGATGAAGACCCATTCAGATCCAGCCAGCACTTCGGCCGGCAAACGGCCTTGCAGCGTAAAACCGCCCTCCAGATCAAAACGTTCGTGCCGAAAGCGTTCGACCCGCAGCATTTTCTTCCAGACATGCGGCTCGATCAACGTCAGCCCGGTTTCAACCGCCTGCTGCGCCAATTGATAGACCTTTGGCCTGCGGGCTTTGACAATGTCCGGGTCGGCCCCCTGCGAAAGCAGCAGGCGCTCCGCATTTAATTCCAACGAATGCGGCTGTGAAATGGTGATGGGTTCGTCCGCAGGGATCATGATTGCAAATCCTGACGCATCTGATACTGGCCTAAGGCTTCAACTATAAAACCATGCGGTGCAAAGACTTGCGTCAGGTCAGCCGGCAAGATCGCCGGAATATGCCATTGCTTGTGCGGGTAGGCGGCCATCAGCCCGCTGAGCAGGCGGCGCGCCTGTCCCTGCCCGCGAAACTTTTTCTCCGTCAGCAACGTCCATAGGTTAATCGTATCCGCGGCCGGGTCAGTCAGCACAGCCCAGGCATGCTCCAGCCGGAAAGCCCGCGCCGGTACCGTGAAAGTCGCCACTGTTTCCGCCGCAAGCTGCCAGGGGTAATCCTTATCATCTTCACTGAAAAGCATGGTCACCGCCTGGCGGATGGCGACTTCTTCCAGGCCGGCGGCAGCAGCGCCGCCCTCCGGCTGAGATGCTTGCATCCCAACCAGGTGGCGCAGTTTGCGAAATCCACAGGCTTCGTAGAGGTGAATCGCCCCGGTATTCTGATCAATGACTTCCAGTTCCATGCTGCGTTCTCCGCGCTGGCGGGCTTCTTTCAGCAATGTATTCAGCAGCAGGCGTCCGGCGCCTTTTCCACGCATGCCGGCGGTGATTCCCATTGCCGCCACGCGACTGTCCCAACCGCGCCGGGCCAGCAATGCCAGCCCAACTGCAGCGCCGTCATCCGTCAGAACCCGGCTGGCGCCCAGGTCAACGCCATCCCGCCGCAGCATACCCGCTAAAGCCGCACTATTCATTTGTACCGGCACAAAATATCCTTCAAATGAACGCGTAAACAGGTCGGCTAATTCATCCAGGGAATATCCCAGCGCGGATTCACATCTCAAAGACATGCGTCACCTCAACATTTTTGAAAGATTCAATGAACAACCGGCTCTTTAGAGCGATAAAAATTATATAATGAAATCATCCGATAGGTGAGGTGGGGGCGATGAAAACAAAATTTATTCTGGCAATCGTCATTCTGACCCTGGTCATAAGCGCCTGCGCGCCGGCGTTGCCGGCCGCAACAATTACCCCGGTCGCAGCCAGCCCAACGGCCGCCGCAACAGCGACAGCTACGCCGACAGTCACACGCACCCCGCGGCCAACCCAGACATTGATACCTTTATCCGCTGAAGAGCAGTTGTGGCAATATGTTCTTTCTGGACTAGATCACCTGCATGAATCTTTCGATCCTGATTTAACCCGTTTATTACTAGATGAGTACATCTCTCGTTTTCCGGACGGGAGTCATATCAATTTCGCGCTTCTCCCGGAAATGTACATGTCGGAAGGTCGATTTGAACCTGACTCACCTCAGGGATTCTGCCAGTTATTGGCCGACACGCTGAACACCCTCCAGCCGCAATTCGATCGTTTTACGTTGGATGACGTGCTGAATGATATTCTCCAAAATAAGTTAGGCTATACTCATACCGTGGCGGCTCTCGTACTGCCAGCGGATAATTTATTCGGCGATGGGCAAATGGGTTGGGCAATTCTCATTCAGGTTCTGTCTGATGCGGGCACACCCCGGCACGATGTACTGCTTGCACTCGAACAAGACCCGACCGGAAAGTACCGGGTGATTGTCCCAACGGGAACGTGGGGTCGAATGCCATGGGATTACATTGAATATTCACCAAACTACAAAATATACGACGCAAATAAAAATGGCATCCCGGAAATTGGCATTCAAAATTACTCCTCCTTTTTCCAATTTAGCAGATCATGCGGTTTTTATTATTCCTTGCTGGAATGGGACGGGCAAGCATTCCTAAACCTGACCTCGACCCTCTCTTTACCAAATTTTACGGGTTATTGCGGCGATATTTATTTTAAAGCCAATCCTTACGGTGCAGATTTATTGATTGCTCCAGTTTCATCAGGAACGGGATGCTCAGGAGAAAATAGGTACTATGAAACCACAATAACGACCGAAAGAGTTTATCGTTGGACAGGAGTATCCTATCAATTTGACAGCGCTACTATTACAGATATTGCCGAAGAAGAGTTTGCCAACGAGCCATCGTGTCTTATCAGTTACGCAAATGCAATCGGCGCCCAATACCCAGCTGCGTTGGAGATACTTGAACGCTACGCTATTGGAGACCCTTTAACTAGACTGAGAACAACACGTGGTTTTGCTTACCAGGATTATCTGAAGTTTAAACTGGGTACCTGGTATGCCTTGCGCGGTGATTCAACCAAAGCGATCGAGCTCATGACTGAGGTCGCCGAGCACCCGATTTTTCCGCGATACTCAGTTCCCTCCAATCTGGCTAAAACCTACCTGGATACCTACACCAGCACTGGCAGTTTATTCAAAGCCTGTGAGAGCGCCCAGGTATTTTTATCCAACGAAAGGATCATTCCAAATTACTCCCAGGTTGATCCAATCATTAAAGCCTGGGGGTTTTCCGATGGAGGGATTCTTTCGGAGAATGATACCGCAGAAGACGGCAGCCACTCTGTCCTTTTTACGGATGTGTGCCGCATCGAGGATGTGATCGCCATGACATTGACCGGTCAGCCAACCGCATCCCTAAATGAGCTTATCCAAATTTTAAATCAGAATCAGATTCTTTATTTGTCCGCAGCAGCTAATGATGCAGACCAGGACGGCGACCAGGATTTCATGGTCATACTGAATACACAGGTCGAGACTAACCAGCTATGGTTATTTGAAAACGATCATGGCAAAATAAAACCTATTTTACTCGGCGTTCTTGGGCTGAATGGGTATTCTGCTCCAGTGATCGATTGGCGGGTTATCAACCTGCCAGTAACCGGCGAACCTATCAGTATTTTCCATATCGGTAAAAGCCTGTTTGTTTTCAAAATTGACCTTTCCTCAGCCCAGCCTGTGGTTGTCCCGCTGCTCTTAGATTATTATATGATCCCATTTTTCTTAATTAAAGATTTTCCGCAAAATGGATCCTTTCAATTCGTCGAAGAAACCGATTTTGGAAAAACTACCTACACTTGGGACCCAAATCAGGAGGCTTTTATTTATACCAATACCTATACTGATAATTATTCCGTCAGACAGATAACACAATCTCTGGTTCAAGACAAAGATTATTCCAAGGCTTACAACCTGAGCAAAGATGCGTTAGCAGCGCTGGACGCTGAGGTCTGCGAACCCAACCAATCCTGCCAGATTGTTATTGCGGAATTACTCTACCGGATGGGGGTAGCGGCCGAACTGGACGGCA
>DAISHK010000010.1:0-110196 GCA_036822575.1 Bellilinea sp.
CCGGAAATAAGGCAAAACAAAAGACCTTGTTTTACCAAGGTCTTTGTTTTTGTTAGAGCATTGCTCAAACTTAGATGGAATTGACGATATTGCTGAAGATATTACCGATTGCAGGTCCGAGCAGAGCAAGAATAACAATCACAACAACGGCAACCAAAACAAGAATTAACGCATACTCTACGAGGCCCTGGCCTTTTTCTTTCGGAGCGAATAACATGATTTTCACCTCCTTTCGGCTCAGAAAATAATTAATCCCTACGTAAATTATTATAGTTACCCCCTAATAGATTGCAAGCGATTTTAATTACAGGGACCTTACAATGATATTCGCTTTTATGCAACAATTTCTTAGAGTTTTCGTAGATATTCATGTGCAAGATTTGATCTTTGAAAACGAGGTAATTATTCGCTGGATGTAATTGTTTTGAAGGTGGATTAAGCTATAATCACATCGGTATTGTTCATACGCATTGTCCATTAAGGAGGTACCACGTGAGCGACCTGTTTGACCGTGTAACAGCAGATCAAGATATTTTCAAAAAACTTTTCGGGAAAATTCCAGGCTTTTCCGGCTACATCGAACGTAATAACCGGCGAGCTTCGGATAAATTGCTGCGCGAAACCGTAGCGGCCAAATACGAAGCGCTATGGGCTCGTTTGTCGAATGTTCAGCGCGACTTGCTCCGGCAAGGGGAAATTACTTATGTTGGCGATGTGGAGGCGGGTGCCATTAAGCTGCGCCAGTTCATAGATCGGGTAAAAACAGCTGCGTATGGTTACACTGGATTCTTTGATGCGGTGAAAATCAGCGCTGATGACCTGGAGCGAGTCTATCAGTACGATCTTGCTATGGTCGATATGGCCGATGAGGTTTCTCGCGGCATTGACAACCTGGAAGCATCCATCGGAACCGACGGGCTTCCGGCGGCAATTCGCAACGTGGTTAACCTGGCGCAAAAATGCATCGATGTCTTCGAACAGCGTATTCAGGTAATGATGATGAATCAGGCTGCGGCAGATAGCTCTTCTGAATCAGCAAGCCAGTAACCGGGTACTAGACTGATCATTTTGGGAGTGGATTAATCTCATGGCTAGAATTTTTGATGTTGTTGAATATCCCAGCGAGATGGCAGATGAACTTGTTCATCGCTTTCCTGAGCAAGGTATTGCGGATTTGCGGATTGGGTCGCAGGTTATTGTCCGCGAATCCCAGCGGGCGGTATTTTTCCGCGATGGCCGCGCATTGGATTCGTTCGGCCCCGGCCGTCACACGATCACAACGGCTAATATCCCGCTGCTCACTGATTTAATCGGAAAAGCTTTCAACGACCGCACGCCCTTTACGGCTGAGGTTTATTATGTTTCGATGCGCGAATTTGCTGACCGCAAGTGGGGTACGCCACAGCCGATTTTAGTCAGCAACCCCGGCATGGGGCTTGGCGTGGCTTTGATGCAGGGCTGGGGTTCGTACAGCTTCCAAATCAGCGATCCGCAGCAATTTGTAACGCAAATTGTCGGCGCTAAAGGCGCTTACCGGATGGCGGATATTGAAGACCGCCTAAAAATTATGCTGCTTTCGAAGCTCCAGGATTTGCTTTCTACGACCGCAGCCAAGAATTCTGTCGCTCAATTGTTGGCGCTGACAGAAGAGATTGGCGCTGGGGTTCGCGCTAAGGCACAGGATGACTTCGCTGCGATTGGTTTGACACTCAAATCCTTCTATATCGGCAGCTTGAAGCCTTCGGAGAAATCGGCTGAAGAACTGCGCGCTATGGGTATGCTGGATATGCAGACCTATACACAACTGCAAGCCGCGGACGCCTTGCGGGATGCCGCTCAAAATCAGTCCGGCGGAGCCGGGCTTACAGCCGGTATTGGCGCGGGTATGGGGCTTGGCAATGTAATCGGGCAGAGTTTGCAGGGCATGAGCCAACCGGCGCAGAATAATGCAGCGGCCGGAGCGGCAGCCGCCGGGGCGAGTGCCGCCGCCGCGGTGCCGTCGGTAATGACTCCTTCCGAAGCTGCCCAGGTTTTGCGGGTTTCTGAAGAAGACGTTGTCGCCGCGATTCAGGCAGGCGACCTGAAGGCTCGCAAAATTGGCAGTGCATATCGCATCAGCAAAGAAGCACTTGACGAGTTCTTGAAAAGCTGAATGACCTTGTGAAGTTCAGGCCCGGCCGGATTTCCCGCCGGGCCTTTTCTCTTAAATCTTTTGGACGCGAAAAGATTACTAAATGGGTGGATTTTGTCATTTGCGGCTGCCTACGGTATAATTTTTTAATAACAGCGTGATTCAAATAACTACCGGGGAGTATTAATGAACCTTCACGAATACCAGTCAAAGCAAATTTTTTCCCGTTATGGGATTCCGATTCCGCGCGGGAGAATTGCAGCCAATGCCGCTGAAGTCAAGCAGATTGCTGAGGAATTAGGCGGGCGGGTGGTGGTCAAGTCTCAGGTATTAACGGGCGGCCGTGGAAAAGCCGGCGGTATTCGCCTGGCAAAATCACCAGAGGAAGCCCAGGAGCTGGCTACTCAGATTCTGGGAATGACCATTAAAGGCTTGCCGGTGCGTAAAGTTTTAGTGGATCAGGCCGCCAGTATTGAAAAAGAAATTTACCTGGGCATTGCCAATGATCGCAATACACGCAAGCCGATCATGATGGCTTCCTCAGAGGGCGGAGTCGATATCGAAGAAGTCGCTGCAAAATCACCGGAAAAGATTGTCAAAGTGCATATTGATCCGTTATTAGGGCTGCGCGAATATCAATCGCGTGATCTGGCGGTTTCAATTGATTTGCCGAAAGAATTATGGCGTCCTTTTATGGAAATTGCCGAAGGCTTGTGGCGGACATACCGTGAAAATGATGCGACCCTGGTCGAAATCAATCCGCTGGTAATTACAAAGGATCAGCAGCTGCTGGCGCTGGATGGAAAAATGAGCATTGACGACAGTGCATTATTCCGCCAGCAAGACCTGGCCGACAAACGGGACCTGGATGTGGAAGCGCCGGCTGAAGTGGAAGCGCGCAAGTACGGTCTTTCGTATATCCAATTGGATGGCGAAATCGGTTGCATGGTTAATGGCGCAGGGCTGGCTATGGCTACCATGGATATCATTAAGTTGCACGGCGGACAGCCGGCTAACTTTCTGGATATTGGGGGCGGTGCCGGTGCCGATAAAGTCGCGGCAGCATTGCGGATTATTCTCGCCGACGGGAAAGTTAAAGCAGTGCTAATTAACATCTTTGGCGGCATCACGCGCTGCGATGAAGTTGCTCGCGGAATTCTCGCCGCCACTGCAGAAGTTAAACCGGATGTGCCTATGGTTGTCCGGCTGGTCGGTACCAACGCTGAAGAGGGTCGTCAGATTCTGGCTGACGCGAAATTGATAACCGCTGAAACATTGGTGGGCGCGGCGCAGAAAGCGGTATTTGCCGCCAAGGGAGAGCTGGCATGAGCATATTAATCAACAGCAATTCGCGCGTGATGGTACAGGGGATAACCGGCCGCGAGGGTTTGTTTCATACACAGCAAATGGTGGCGTACGGCACCAATGTGGTCGCTGGAATTACACCTGGAAAAGGCGGCGACTGGGTTCTGGAAGGCAAAGTACCGGTTTTTGATTCGGCGAAGGTCGCTGTGGAGGCTACCGGGGCAGATGTCTCGGTGATCTTTGTGCCGGCGCGGTTTGCCGCCGATGCGATTTTTGAAGCTGCAGACGCCGGGATCGGATTGGTATTTTGTATTACCGAAATGATCCCGGTGCAGGATATGATGCGGGTGCGCGAATACCTTGATCAAAAAGGCGTGCGGCTGGTTGGCCCCAATTGCCCGGGCGCTTTGACGCCAGGCGAAGCTAAAGTGGGCATAATTCCCGGAAATATCGCAATTCCAGGTGATATCGGCGTGGTTTCCCGTTCTGGAACCTTGACCTATGAATTGCTTTATGCGCTAAAGGGGAAGGGCATGGGTGCCAGCACGTGTGTAGGCATTGGCGGCGATCCTGTCAACGGCACCAATTTCATTGATGTATTGAGTTTATTTGAGGCCGATCCTTACACGGACCAGGTGGTCATGATCGGGGAAATTGGTGGTTCAGACGAAGAGCAGGCAGCGGAATACGTATCCCGTTATATGACCAAACCCGTGGTCGCGTTTATTGCCGGCCAGACGGCCCCTCCAGGAAAAAGAATGGGGCACGCCGGGGCGATTATAGAAGGCGGAAGCGGCACGGCCGAAGAAAAGATCCGGATTCTTAACGAAGCTGGCGTGCGTGTAGCCAAGCACCCGGAAGAAATACCGGATCTGCTGCAGCACTAAGTGGACAAAATTATTAAAATAAAAAGAGGCCGTTACGGCCTCTTTTTAACTTCGCTCAGTTATTGCTTGTGAGTCTCGACAAAACTGACTGCATCCTGAACGCTTTTAATCTGGCGGGCGTCCTCATCAGAAATCGTCACGTCAAATTTTTCACTAAGCCCATCAATCAGAAAAAACTGGTCCATTGAATCGGCCTTGAGATCCTCAATAAAACGGGTTTCAGGTTTAATTTCGGATCCATCGATTTTTAAAACGTCAATAATAACTGCTTTCACATCTTCATAATAATCGCTCATGGAAACCTCCGTAACGTGGATCGGCTGATGGTGATGTTATTGTAACTTTAGAAAAGATTCTGTCAAGCCTGCGAACGTTCTTTTGAATTGAAATTCGTCTCTTGTTAAAAAGATCCAATTTATTAATACACCGGATTTTCAATTTGGTTACGCGAGTTTCTCTCGGAAAGTTGTCTAATGTTTTTTGAACTAATTGGTTTACTTACTGCGGATAATGGATAAGATTTGATATACTGACACAAAATCAACAGATGATACGGATTGTTGTGATTAATTTTCACGGATAAATGGAAATTAGCCCCATGAATCAAGAACAGAACATCTCGGATCGGAAACTTGACCATATCCGCATTAACCTGGAAGAGGATGTTCGATCAAAGCGATCGACTGGTCTTGAGCAGATTGAATTGATCCACTCTGCATTGCCGGAACTGGATCTTGACCAGGTCGATCCATCCGTTGTGATGTGGAAAAAGCGTCTGTCGATCCCCTTGTTGATCTCCTCCATGACGGGCGGCAACCAGGAGGCTACGCAAATTAACCGAAACCTCGCGATGGCTGCCCAGCAGCATCAGATTGCCATGGGTCTGGGTTCAATGCGGGCGGCACTTGTCCGTCCTGAGAGCCTGGAGTCATTCCAGGTGCGCCAATGGGCGCCGGATATCCTGCTTTTTGCCAACTTCGGGGCCGTGCAATTGAATTACGGTTATTCGGCAGATGATTGCCGTCGTTTAATCGACCTGGTTGAGGCGGATGGACTGATTCTCCATTTAAACCCATTGCAAGAGGCGCTTCAGCCGGAAGGTGATTCGCGCTTCGGGCTGCTAT
Organism: Bellilinea sp.; assembly: GCA_036822575.1. Taxonomy (GTDB): domain Bacteria; phylum Chloroflexota; class Anaerolineae; order Anaerolineales; family Anaerolineaceae; genus Bellilinea. The sequence goes on from DAISHK010000010.1 coordinate 5,448, forward strand.
TGCCAAAGATTGAAGCAGTCTGCCGGCAATTGGAACAGCCGGTTATCGTTAAAGAAGTGGGCTGGGGAATTTCCTCTGCTGTGGCAAGGAGGTTATTTGATGCCGGCGTGGCTGCGATCGATGTAGCCGGCGCGGGCGGAACATCCTGGTCGCAGGTCGAAAAGTTTCGGATTAAGGATGAAAGCCGCGCGCGAGTTGCGGAGGCTTTCCGCGGATGGGGTATTCCAACGGCGCAATCGATCAAAGCCGTTACTTCTGTAGCCGGCGACCGGCCGGTCATTGCTTCGGGAGGTCTGCAGGATGGAATTGATTTGGCCAAGTGCCTGGCCCTGGGGGCGCGTTTAGGCGGGATTGCCCGTCCATTCTTAAAATCCGCAGCAGTGTCTGCGGAAACAGTCGCAGAAACGATTGAGGAGATTGCCTTGACTTTAAGAATCGCAATGTTTGCAGTCGGGGCCGGAAATGTAGCAGAATTGAATCATTCAAAAATTCGGGAGCAATGATGGCGTTTTCATATAATGAATTCCAGGCGCAGAGTCTATCCGCTTTGGACGAAATGATGCAATCGGTCGTGGCTGATGAGCTGCTTGCGCCTTATGATGGCCTGATTCCGATGCTGCGCTATCATTTGGGCTGGGATGAACCAGATCCGCAGGCGGCACAAGGGAAACGTTTACGGCCTTTGTTCCTGCTGCTAACTTGCGCGGCAATGGGCGGCGACTGGCGGGCGGCGCTTCCAGCGGCGGCATCCGTTGAGATTTTGCATAATTTTTCCCTGATCCATGATGATATTGAGGATCGCAGTGATGTGCGCCGCGGCAGAACGACATTATGGAGCCGCTGGGGTGAGGCTTTAGCAATCAATGCGGGCGACACCATGTTTACACTGGCTTTTCAGGCTCTGGCGCGGTTATCCGAAACTTGTCCGGCGGATATTTGCCTGCAAGCCAATCAGATCCTGTTGACAACCTGCCTGGAACTGACCGGCGGTCAACACCTCGATATTGCCAATGAACAGGCTAATGCGATCAGCCTGGAAACTTACTGGCTGACGGTGGGCGGCAAAACAGCGGCCCTATTGGCGGCCTGCTCAAAATTAGGCGCGCTGATTGCCGGCGGTTCTGCGCAGCAAGTTGAAGCGATGGGCGATTTTGCCAGAAATATTGGTCTTAGCTTTCAGGCTCAGGATGATTGGTTGGGTATATGGGGGGATGCACAGAAAATGGGCAAGGCAGCCGGAGCGGATTTATTGGCCAGGAAAAAATCACTGCCGGTGGTCTATGCGCTTGCCAATCCGCAGCAATTTGCGCATTATTGGTTTGAACATGCCATCACGCCGGCAAATGTGCCGATTTTAACCACGATGCTGGAAGAAGAAAGCGCAAAACGTTTTACCGAAAATCAGACGGAACAGTTTACCCAAGCTGCGCTGCGTCGTCTGGATTCCGTGAGGATTGAGAATGACGCCATGCAGGCGCTGCGAGCATTGGCTGTCAGCCTGGTTGGCCGTTCAAAATAAGGTATGATTAAGTATTCGATGTAGGTCAAATTCAAAGATCAAAGGATCTGAAGAAAATGGAGAAATCATTAACCCTTTCTGACCCCGCGGTTTATAAAGCTGCGGATTTGTTGGACGGTGATGGGATCGATACAGAGAAAATCCAGTCCAGTATTTTCGATATGCTGACTGCTTTTGGCGAAAATCCCGATCGTGACGGATTGCAGCGCACTCCTGAACGAGTCGCGCGTATGTACGAAGAATTGTTAGCCGGTTATCGTACGGACCCGGTCGCCTTGGTGAATGACGCTTTGTTCGAAGTGAATTATGACGAGATGGTCATCGTCCGCGATATTGAGTTTTATTCCCTTTGCGAACACCATATGCTGCCTTTTATTGGGCGGGCCCATGTCGCTTACATGCCAAATGGACGGGTGATTGGACTTTCAAAAATTCCGCGGGTGGTGGATATGTTTTCACGCCGGCTGCAGGTTCAGGAACGGATGACCCGCCAGATTGCTGATTTTTTGCAGGAAGTACTGCATCCGAAAGGCGTGGCGGTTGTCGTGGAGGCCATTCATATGTGTTCGATGATCCGCGGCGTTAAGAAACACGATTCACGCATGACCACCTCCAGTATGCTGGGGTTTTTTCGCACCAATATGGCCACGCGCATGGAATTTCTGGATAATATTTCGCGCAGTTCGGAACCATTGCACTTCTAAGGTATTGAAATCGATCAGTCGATTTACAAAAAAGGAGGTTGCCGAAATAGTCAGGCAACCTCCTTTTTTGTATGCGTTTGCGGTTTACAAATGAAGTATGGGTGGAAGAATGACATCCTTGCGCTCAATAATTTTGGATTGGACGCGTAATTCCTGGCTGATACGTGCCAGATTCTTTTCGCTGCTTTCTTGAACTAGGTCTGGGCGCAGCTCTGCGGTGGGAATTGCCAGAAAATCACGCACCCATAAGTTCTCGTCAACGATTTTGTCGTTGAACACCAGGATATCAATGTCAATGGTGCGCGGCGCGTATTTATCCGTTGACCGCACGCGCCCCATTTCAGTTTCCAATGGAGCGATAATATTCTGCTTGAGCTCTTCAGCGCTCAACGGCGTTGATATCCACACAGTGGCGTTTAAGAAATTCGGGCCAGGTGAGCCGACGGCTGGCGTTTCCCAAATCGATGAAACCGCATAAATGGTCACTTTTTCGCGCAACCGCTGAATAGCGGCAACCAGGTTGGTTTCCGGGTTAATGTTTGATCCGAGGCTGAGATAAGCCTGGTGATGCTGGGCTTTAGAGGGGTCGCGCCAGCGCTCGATTTCAACGCCGACGGATCGGGCAAAACGCACCGCGCCGGGCTTCTCAACGCGTACAACACAACCGTCAACGCCAGGTTCTTCCAGGCTGATGCGGGCCAGGTCCGCGCAAAGTGCTTCAACGGTGTAGCGCCCGGCCCTTTCAACGTAGGCGATGGTCTTCTTGGCAACCGTACGGTAGTTGATGCAGTCTTCGATCAAATCGCTGGCCCCGGCGCGGGATGTATCGCCCAGCAAGGTGATATTGACCAGAATGTCCTGTTTCTGCGCTCGTTCTGAATCGCTGATGCCGATCACACCGCGAATGAGCAAATCTTTGATGATCGTTTTATCCATGCCCCGTCCTTCGTTTATACAATATGTCTTCCGCCATCTAAGTGAATGATTTCTCCCGTGATGAACGCTGGCCCTTGCATTAAAAATTGGATGGTTTGTTCAACCTCATCCAATTCCGCCCATCGTTGCATGGGTACATTTTTAATAATTTTATCGGATTTTTCATGGGTGCCAGAGGGCGGTAAAATTGCCCCAAATGCAATGGCGTTCACTGTAATCCTTGGCGCTAAGGCGCGGGCGTAGGCCTGCGTCATGGCTGCCAATCCGGCCTTGGCAATTGTATATGGAAAATGGTCTGTCCCGGGCCGCAACGCCCGCCAATCTACAATATTGATCACGCGGCCGGTGCGCTGTTCATCCGCTCCTAGCTGAGCAAAGCGCTGCGTTAACAGGAATGGCGCGGTCAGGTTTATATCAAAATTTCGCTGCCAATCTGCCAGGCTGGTCGTGTCCCATTGCAGCGGTTCAAAAATTGAGGCGCTGTTAACCAGCCCATCCAACGGACGGATCGACCAGGCCCGGTCGATCAATTCACCAGATGTGGCTACTGCTGAAAAATCATTTTCAATCACCCAGGCCTCGCCACCGCAGGCGCGGATTTCCGCGGCGGTTTCTTCGGCTGCTTCGGGCGAATGCGCATGATGGACAAAAATATTAGCGCCTTGTTTGGCTAATGCCAGTGCAATCACTTTACCCAACCGGCGCGCTGAACCACTGACAAGAATGCTTTTCCCCTGCAGGCTCATTCAGACTCCTCAGAAAATTTTTGTTCACCTGCTTCGTATTGTTTAGTTTTCCACAGCAAGAGGCTGCCTGAAACGATAACGATCAGCAAGGAAGTAATTTGAGCGCTGCGAATCATACCCCCAATGACCGCTGAATCACCATGAAAGTATTCCAGGAATAGACGGGCGAAAGCTGAGAGCAGGCTGAATAAAAGAAAGCGCGCGCCGGCAATGGCATCTTTTTGCTGTTTGAGCGGCCAGATAAACACAGCGATGATGAGTGCAGCGGCAGTTTCATAAATTTGCTGCGGATGCCGCCAGGCACCATACAGGTAAATACTCCAGGGAAGCTGGGCTGGGGAACCGAAGCTGTCCCCATTTGCCAGATGCATTAATCCAAGAGCAATCATCCAAACCGCTAATCCGGGCGTGAATAAATCCAAACTGATCCAAAATGGCAACTTCTTACGGCTGCCATAGATGAAAGCGGCCAGCAGCCCTACCAAAACACCGCTTAGCGGGTCAAACATTGTGGGCGAAATGGAGACAAAAGCGGTTAAATCTTGCCAGAAGTTCGCGTTTTGGACCACATACGCCACACGTGCGCCAATGACGCCGGCGATCAGCGCGATCATAATCATTGTGCTGTACGTATCTGGGTTTAAACCACGTCGCTTGGCGTAGCGCTCAATCTGACCGAAGCCAATCCAGATCGCGAGGATGGCGATCAGACCACTAGTTTGAATGGACAGGCGCCCAATTGAGAGAATTGGCAGCATCTCAGGAATCCTCCAGCAGCCGGTCAATTTCTACCCTTAGCAAAGTTTCCTGCAAGGGGCCGCCGTAAATAATTTTTTGGATAATCCCATCGCGGTCAATAATAAAGGTGGTTGGCAGAGCAGAAATCAGATACGCGCGTGAAACATCGCTGTCTTGATCGAACGCGATCGGGTAGGTAACACCCATTTCTGAGAGAAAAGCCTGGGCGTCTTGAGCATTATCCTGATAGGTCGTGTTGATGCCGATAAAGCTGACATCTTGACCTTGATAAGCTGCATATACCTTTTCAAGTGTTGGCGTTTCGAGGCGGCAGGGGGGGCACCAACTGGCCCAAAAATTCAGTACCACAACTTTCCCTGAATAATCAGAAAGGCGGATGGTGTTTTCGGGTTGCTGCCCAGGCAAAGAAAACTCTGGGGCAGGAAATAATTGCTTGGCATAGGCAGGCCGCCCGTTGGTTGTCTCAGGTCCATAGACGGTCGTGAACGCCATCCAGGCAATGGAAGCAACGAGTATCGCGCTGAATAACCAGCGAAAAGAGGAGAAAGTCAATCGCATACCTTAATCGTATTGGGTAAAGAATCCCCTGTCAAGCATTCTTAATCGAAAGCTTAATTTTGCGACCCTTATCAAGCCGACGCTTGACATTTCGACAAAATAGAGTAATATTATCTATGTAACCCCTCCCCCCTGGGGGGGGTATGGAGGAAAAATGCATGATACGCAAGCTCTCGGACGGTTGAAAACAATTGAAGGCCATATTCGTGGAATTGAGCGGATGGTCGAGGAAGACGCTTATTGCATTGATGTTATCCGCCAGATTCAAGCCGTCCAGGCTGCTCTCAATAAGGTTTCCACCAGCATTTTAGAGGGCCATTTGAATCATTGCCTGATCACCGCGGTACGCGGCGAAGATGTAGATGAACGTGAACGCGTCTTGCAGGAGATCAGCGAAATATTTGATATGGCCACCAAAGTCTAATTTCTAATCAATCATTTCAGGAGGAATCTAATGTCCACCATTCAATACACGGTACCCAATATCTCGTGCAAGCACTGCGTTCATACGGTCACCACAGAACTGAGTGACTTGCAAGGCGTCCAAAATGTTAATGTGGATCTTGAATCGAAACAGGTGACGGTTGCATATGATGCGCCCGCATCGCCGGAAAAAATTGAAGCCTTGCTGACGGAAATCAATTACCCCGCAGCCAAATAATAACATCCCGTCAAACCACACAAGGACGCCGGACCAATGCATGCGGGCGGCGTCTTTTTAAATCACTTTAAGGAGGTTTCGATGGCAGAAACCAAACAGGTTGTCTTACCGATTACAGGCATGACATGCGCCAATTGTGTAGCGACTATTGAACGCAACCTGAAAAAAGAAAATGGCGTGCAATCTTCTGTGGTGAACCTTTCTTCAGAAAGAGCCACAATTGAGTTCGACCCGGCTTTGACCGGGTTAGATTCGTTGCTGCAGCGGATTGAGCGCGCTGGTTATGGGATTGCCGAGGGCAAAGCGGACTTGGCAATCAAAGGGCTTAGCGACAATAACGATGCGCGGCGGCTGGAAAAAAGCGTCAGCCGTCTGGAAGGTGTGCTGTCCGTTCAGGCGAATATTAGTTCAGAGAGAATGTTAGTGAACTATATTCCGACGCTGGTCAGCCAGACTGAGATCCGGCAGGCCATCCAATCAGCCGGTTTTGGTGTGTTGGAAGCACAAGGCGTGACGACGGACGCGGAAGCAGAAGCCCGCCGCGCTGAAATAGCCAATCAACGCCGGCTGCTGATTACCGGATTAGCCTTCACGGTGCCGCTTTTCCTGTTTTCAATGGGAAGAGATTTTGGCTTGCTGCCGATGTCGTGGTCGCATGCTGCCTGGGCAAACTGGCTGATGTTTGTCCTGGCGACGCCGGTTCAATTCTACGTTGGCGCGCAATATTATGTGTCGGCCTATAAAGCACTGCGCAATGGGGCTGCCAATATGGACGTCCTGATTGCCATGGGCTCGTCGGTCGCCTATTTTTACTCTATCGCCGTAATGCTTGGTTGGATTCCCGGCCATGTTTATTTTGAAACCGCGGCGGTCATTATCACTTTGATCCGCTTAGGAAAATACCTGGAAGCCCGCGCAAAAGGGATGACCAGTGAGGCGATCAAAAAATTAATGGGCTTGCAGGCCAGAACCGCGCGGATTTTGCGGGATGGCGCAGAACTGGAGATTCCCGTTGAAGATGTGCGCATTGGCGATGTGGTCTTCGTGCGACCGGGCGAGAAAATACCCGTTGACGGCGTGATCATCGAGGGACATTCCTCAGTGGATGAGTCAATGCTGACCGGTGAATCAATGCCGGTGGAAAAAGGTCCCGGCGAGGCCGTCATTGGCGCAACTTTAAATAAACAAGGACTGCTGAAGTTCGAAGCGACGAAGATCGGAAAAGACACCGCTTTAGCGCAGATCATCCACCTGGTTGAAGAAGCGCAAGGCAGCCGCGCACCGATCCAGAAAATAGCCGACCAGGTATCGGCGATCTTTGTTCCAGCTGTGATCGCGATTGCCTTGCTGACCTTTCTGGTATGGTTTTTCTTTGTCCCGTTGGCAGCGGATGCGGAGCTGACACAATTTACCCGTGCCATGATCCATATGGTAGCAGTCTTAGTAATTGCCTGCCCGTGCGCGCTCGGGTTGGCTACGCCTACGGCTGTGATGGTTGGAACGGGCAAAGGCGCTGAATTGGGCGTTCTGATCCGCAGCAGTGAAGCGCTGGAGCGCGCCGGGCATTTATCCTTGATTGCTTTGGATAAAACTGGCACGATCACGCGCGGTCAGCCGCAGGTCACCGATTTGGTTGTGACTGAAAAATCTGGATTGGCGGATGAAACGGAATTGCTGACGCTGGCTGCCAGTATTGAGCAAGGCAGTGAGCACCCCTTAGGTCAAGCGGTGGTAGCTGAAGCAACGTCGCGTGGGTTAACTCTGGAAGCCCCGCAAGGGTTTAAAGCGTTGGCCGGACATGGCGTACAGGCCAGTGTCGCTGATCAATTGGTTTCGATTGGCAGCCCGAAGATGGCGGCTGACCAAGGTGTTGACTTGGAGAATCTGCAAACTGAAATCGACCGGCTGCAAAGTGCTGCAAAAACCGTCATGGTGGTCATCCGCAGTCAGCAGGCTGTTGGGCTTATCGCGGTAGCAGACACGATTAAGGAGCGCTCCAAGGAAGCCATTGACAGCCTGCATCAATTGGGACTGAAGGTCGCCATGATCACCGGCGATAACCGCAAGACGGCGCAGGCTGTAGGTGAGCAGGTCGGGGTGGATACCATTCTGGCGGAAGTGCTGCCGGATGGGAAATCACTGGCGGTCAAGCAGTTGCAGGAACAGGGCAATGTGGTCGCCATGGTTGGCGATGGGGTCAATGACGCGCCGGCTTTAGCGCAGGCGGATGTCGGCATCGCGATTGGAACCGGCGCAGATGTGGCAATGGCAGCCGCGCCGATTACGCTGATCAGCGGCGACTTGCGCGGCGCTGTCCGGGCGGTCAAACTTTCACGCCGCACCCTGGCAACGATTAAACAGAATTTGTTCTGGGCGTTTTTCTACAATATCATCTTGATCCCTGCGGCTGCTTTGGGATACCTCAACCCGATGATTGCTGCCGGCGCAATGGCCTTCAGCAGCGTATTCGTGGTGACCAACTCACTCAGGCTGCGATCGGTGAAAATTGATTGAGTTTCGTAATTAAATCAAGCGAAAGGGGCTGTCTCAATAAATACGAGACAGCCCCTTTTTTCAAGAAAGAAGCCGGAAAAAATGGTAGAATGCTTTCGTCAAAGATGTTGCCTGTACAGGTTTGTTCCAATAAAAAGCCATTGTTATGAGGATCATCAGTCATTGAACTGACTGCGGTGATGGCTTTTTCAGCGGATGACAAACACCCAGAAGCATAACGCCGGTTTCGGCGATTTTTTATCATAATCGCACTGGAAGGAAAATTCTTATGGCAGTATCAAAAGAGTTGGAAGAAAAAGCAATTAATACCATTCGTTTCTTAGCGGTAGATGGCATTCAAAAAGCGAAATCCGGGCATCCCGGTCTCCCGATGGGGACGGCGGCGATGGCCTATACTCTGTGGACGAAACACTTAAAACACAACCCGTCCAATCCTCATTGGGCAGACCGCGATCGCTTTGTTCTTTCGGGGGGGCACGGTTCGATGCTGTTGTATTCATTGCTGCATCTGACCGGTTACGATCTGTCGTTAGACGAGCTGAAAAATTTCCGCCAATGGGGCAGCCGCACCCCTGGACACCCTGAAGTGGGAGTGACCCCAGGCATCGAAACTACGACTGGTCCGCTCGGACAGGGATTTGCGAACGCGGTCGGTATGGCTATTGCGGAAACGCACCTGGCCGCTGAATTCAACCGGCCTGGTTTTGAAATCGTCAATCATCACACCTACGCGATTGTCACGGATGGTGATTTGATGGAAGGCGTTAGCGCTGAGGCTGCGTCTTTAGCCGGACACTTGAAATTAGGGAAATTAATTTTCCTGTATGACGACAATCGGATTTCCATTGATGGATCCACCGACCTGACCTTTACCGAAGATCGCGGCAAACGGTTTGAAGCTTATGAGTGGCAGGTCATTCGCAATGTGGATGGGAACGATGTTCATGCGGTGGATGCGGCCATTAAGAAAGCCCAGAAAGATCCGCGTCCGACCCTGATTATCTGCCGGACGCATATCGGCTTTGGATTGCCAACCCGCCAGGACACTTCAAAAGCGCATGGTGAAGCGCCTGGCGAGGAAGAATTGCGCGGCGCGAAAGAAAAATTGGGCTGGCCGGTTGAACCCTCCTTTTATATTCCTGAGGATTCGTTAAAGCTTTTCCGCAAGGCCGTTTCCGCTGGCAAAAAGTTTGAAAAGAACTGGAACGAACAATTTGAGGCCTATAAAGCCCAGTATCCACAGGAAGCAGCGGAATTTGAACGGCGCATGAAGGGCCAGCTGCCGGCTAATTGGGATGCGAATTTGCCTGAATTTCCAGCGGATCGCAAAGGAATGGCGACGCGGGCAGCTTCTGGCAAGGTGCTCAACGCACTGGCTGCGCGGTTGCCAGAAATTGTGGGCGGTTCAGCCGACCTGACGCCTTCTAATAACACCTGGATCGAGGGCGGCGAATCCTTCCAGTCCGAAACGCCTCAAGGGCGCTATTTCCGTTTTGGCGTCCGTGAACACGGCATGGGCGCAATCGTCAATGGCATGGCACTGCATTCGGGCGTGCGCCCGTACGCGGCCACGTTCCTGGTCTTTTCAGATTATATGCGCGGCGCGCTGCGCATCAGCGCGCTTTCACACGTCCCGGCCACCTGGATTTTCACGCATGACAGCATCGGATTGGGCGAGGATGGCCCCACTCATCAGCCGGTTGAGCATTTGGCGTCATTGCGCGCCATCCCGAACATGAATGTCATTCGCCCGGCGGACGCCAATGAAACGCGCGAGGCCTGGAAAGCAGCCATTGCCCGGCAAGACGGTCCGACTGCATTGATCTTTTCCCGTCAGAATCTGCCGACCGTCGATCGCAGCGAACTGGCTCCGGCCGAGGGCCTGCAAAAAGGCGCTTATGTCCTCGCTGATTTAGGCACTGGCCGCCCTCAGATTATTTTGATGGCTTCTGGTTCTGAGGTTGAATTGATAGTCGAGGCCGGGTACAGCCTGGTTGCGCAAGGGATTAATGTGCGCCTGGTGTCATTCCCGAGCTGGTATATGTTTGAACAGCAGGACGCGATCTACCGGGATGAGGTGCTGCCGCCTTCGATTAAAGCCAGAATTGCCGTTGAAGCTGGAATTTCTCAAGGCTGGGAACGCTATATTGGTGAATCAGGTCGGATGATCGGCGTTAACCATTTCGGCGCATCCGCTCCGTACAAGAAGATCTACGAAGCGTTTGGTCTGACGGCGGCCGACATTGTCCAAAAAGCACGAATTATCCTCGGCCTGGATACACGGATCTGATTGAGGCGATCATGAAAATTGCCCTTGCATGTGACCATGGCGGGTTTCCGCTTAAACAAGATATTCTTCAAGCGATTCGTTCAGCCGGGCATGAAGCGCTTGATCTTGGTACCTATTCTTGTGACCCGGTCGATTATCCCGATTTTGCTCAAAAAGCCGGCGAAGCGCTCCAGACGGGGACCGCGGAGCGCGCAATCGTCATGTGCGGTTCTGGCGTTGGGGCGTGTATCGCCGCCAATAAGATGCATGGGGTTTATGCCGGCCTTTGTCACGATACCTATTCAGCGCATCAGGGAGTGGAGCACGACAATATGAATATGCTTTGTCTCGGGGCGCGCATCATTGGCCCCGAACTGGCGAAAGAGATTGTCGCTGCGTTTCTGAAAGCGCAATACAGCAACGAAGAACGGCATAACCGCCGGCTGGCGAAAATGCACGCTATTGAAGATAACTCAGCATCCCATTGAGGTTTGTTTCTGGTCATGAAAGGATGACAGATGGATCGTCTAAAAGCACTACAAAATCTAGGTCAGTCAATTTGGTACGATAATATTCAGCGCTCTTTGTTGGAAAATGGCGAAATGGCGGCTATGATCAACCAGGGCGCCATCCAGGGCGTGACCTCCAATCCGTCCATTTTTCACAACGCGATTGCCAAATCGACTGATTATGACGCCGCTTTGCAGCCGCTGGCCTGGTCGGGTTTAACGACAGAAGAAATCTTCACACACCTTTCTGTGGAAGATATTCAGGCCGCTTCTGATTTGTTCCGCCCGTTGTATAACGAAACGCACGCGGGCGATGGATACGTCAGCCTGGAAGTCAGCCCTTACCTCGCCAATGATACCGCTGGCACGGTGGCAGAGGCCGCCCGGTTATGGCAGCTGGTTGACCGCCCCAATCTGATGGTTAAAATTCCCGCAACAAAAGCCGGCCTGGATGCCATCCGCCAGTCTATTGCCGCGGGAATCAATGTCAACGTGACATTGATCTTCTCGATTGAGCGCTATAGCGAGGTTATTGAAGCCTACCTGAAAGGGCTCGAAGAACGGCTCAGCCAAAATTTGCCGGTCAGTCAAATTGCTTCCGTGGCGAGCTTCTTTGTTTCGCGGGTGGACAGCAAAGTGGATAAAAAACTGGAAGCGCTGGGTAGCGAAGCTGCCAGGGCTCTGCTGGGCAAGGCGGCGGTAGCAAATGCGCGCCTGGCCTACGCTGAATTCCTTGAACGCTTCGCTTCAAAGCGCTTTGAGCGCCTCAAGGCGGCCGGAGCGCGCGTTCAGAGACCACTATGGGCCTCCACCAGCACGAAAAACCCGGCCTACCGCGATGTGCTCTATGTGGAAGAGTTGATCGGTCCGGACACAGTTAACACCATGCCGCCGCAAACCTTGTTGGCGTTCGCGGAGCACGGCGAATCAAAAGTCAAATTAAACGCTGCTGTCGAAGATGAGAAGAAGGTTTTCGCGGATTTAGAGGCGCTTGGAATTTCAATGGCTCAGGTCACGGATGAACTGGAAGCGGAGGGCGTCAAAGCCTTTGCGGACGCATTCACTGATCTGTTGGCTACAATTGAACAACGGCGTGCTGCGGCTGTTAAACAGCTTGGTCCGCTGCAAGGCGAAGTCCCTGCTGCGGTCGCTAAATTGCAGATTGACAAAGTAATCGAGCGGATGTTCGCCAAAGATGCAGCCTTATGGACTGATGATCCGACCGGACAGACAGAGGTTAAACAGCGCCTTGGGTGGCTTTCAGCGCCATTCAGCAGCCTGCAGGCCGCTGAAACCTTCACTAACCTGGCAATTGATCTGCGCAGCCGTGGAATGGACCGGGTGCTCCTTTTGGGCATGGGCGGCTCTTCCTTGGCTCCTGAAGTGTTGAGTCTTGTATTCCCACAAGGTGAACTCAACGGACAGCCTGCCATGCAGCTAACCATTCTGGATTCAACTGACCCGGCGCAGGTGGCTGCGGCAGACGCCGCGCATCCGGTAGAAAAGACTTTATTTGTGGTTTCCAGCAAATCTGGAACGACCAGCGAAGTCCAGGCATATTTCGATTATTTCTGGGCGAAAGCCGCGGAAAAATTAGGCGATGAAGCTGGCGTACATTTTGTGGCGATCACTGACCCTGGCACCAAATTGGAAAAGCTTGCGGCTGAACGCAAATTCTATGCCGTTCTTGCCGGCGATCCTCAGGTCGGCGGGCGTTATTCCGCGCTGACGGCTTTTGGTATGTTCCCGGCAGCCTTGCTTGGGATTGATTTGGAAAAATTGCTCAATCAGGCCACCGAAATGATGAATCAATGCATCCCGGCCGTCCCGGCTATTCGCAATCCGGGGCTGGTACTTGGGGCAATAATGGGCACTGCCCCCCTGGCCGGGCGCGACAAAGTTACTTTTATTGCCGATTCAGCCTTCAAATCAGTTGGCTCCTGGCTTGAGCAATTAATCGCCGAGTCGACCGGCAAGATAGGCCGGGGGATTGTCCCGGTCGATATCGAACCTTTGACCGACGCTTCTGCGTATAGCCATGACCGGTTGTTTGTGTATTTGCGCTCCACCGGTGAAGAGGATCAACTGATTAGCGAACTGGAAACGGCTGGGCAGCCAGTATTGGTTTTCCCGGTTCTAAATCCTTACCAGATCGGCGCGGAATTCTATCGCTGGGAAATTGCTACGGCTGTCGCCAGTATGCTGATTAAAGTAAACGCATTTGATCAGCCCGATGTGCAGGATAATAAAACGCGCACTGCGAATAAAATCAAGCAATATCAGCAGTCGGGAAAGCTTGAAGAGGAATATTTACTCTGGGAAGGCGCAGGGGCGCGTGTTTACGGCAAAGCCTGGACGAATCTGCCGGCCGGCGGAGATGTTTCGGAGGTAGTCGCCGCGTTTCTAAAACAGGCTCAACCAGGCGATTATATTGCGATTAACGCGTATCTGCCGCGTAATGCACAGACCCTGGCTGAACTGCAAGGATTGCGAAAAAAGGTCCTGCAAATGACGGGCAATGCAACCACTTTGGGGTTTGGCCCGCGCTTTTTACACTCGACCGGGCAACTGCACAAAGGCGGTTCGGATCAGAGTATGTTCATTCAAGTTACCGCTGACGCGGATAAGGATCTGGAAATTCCAACGGAAGGGTTAACTTTTGGTACGCTTGAGCGCGCTCAAGCGCTGGGCGACCTGGAGGCTCTTCTCAGCCGGGATCGCAGAGCGATCCGGGTGCATTTGACCGGAGCAAAAATCGAGGCGTTGTTATAACAAGAAAAAGCCGCCATCCAACTTCTGGACGGCGGCTTTTTTAGATCCTGTGATTACAGAATGGGATCAGTGTTTTTTCTTGCGGCCAAACACAAGCAAAGTCAGCAAGACGCCGACAAGGATCCAGGGGCGGGAAAACACGTACAAAGCCCCCTGAACAGCACGCTGCTGCACCGTTACCAACCCTTTATACGGGATATGATCCACAGGCTGGTTCCAGTTCATCGTCATAATGCGGTCCAGGTAGCCTTCACGGACGCAGCCTTCAAGAGAGAAGACATAAATCTTAACCCCTAAGTGATGGGCAAGCAGCAAATCCTTTTCCAGTTCTTCCCAGGATAATGGACGGGTATCAGCTACACCTTCCAGGTCAACACCGCCGCCAGTGCTGCCTAAGCCTAACGCGCGCGCTTCACGGCCGTAATTAATGACATTGGCGTGTCCATAAGGCCGCTCAAAACTCGAATACGTCATCAGGATTTCTTCGTCCACGGGTAAATCAACTGTACCCACCAGGGTCTCTAATAAATTGGATTTCGCATTGCGCGCGTCCTGCATTCGCGGCATCTGATAGCTTTCAACCACATAACCATCTTGATGAATGCGGCGGACAAGGGCTTTATAGCGGAAGGCAGCTTCACCGGTATCCTTGCGGCTGAACAGCTTGCTGGCAGCGTATTTTAAACCAGACCAGAAACCGTCCTTATAACTTTGTACCAGGTGGATGTCTGGTTCAATATCCAGGCCGACACGATCCCATTTAAGCGAAAAATGTTTTGTCCAGACCAAAAAATCCTCATAGCGCCGTTCGGCCTGGTCGATATTGTCCAGATTAAACCAATAGCCTTGGGAATGCGGCAGCAGCAGCCAGGCGGTGACAGGAATATCCAGACCGTTTAATTTCTTAATCACTGCCGCGCGTTCTGGTGAAAGATCTTTTAAACCAATGGATAAATGAGCGGCCATGGTTTTAAGTTGTGCGATCATGTGCTCGTCATTGAAAAGGGCGGCTAATTCAGGCGGATCCAGTTCAACAAAAAAGGTAAGTGCGGGCAAATTTGACATAGATCTCCTTTCTTGATTTTGAGTTAATTAAAAGCCTGGCGGGCGAGGGCTATCGCTCCCAGTACGCCGGCGTGATTGCCCAAGGCAGGCGGCACAATATATTGGCTGATGTTCTCTAGAATTTCGGGGTGCTGAACGTAGCCATTCAGGGACTGCAATGTCCGCTGGCGTACCAGCGGGAAGATTTGCGGCTGCTGCATCACACCGCCGCCCAGAATAATCCGTTCCGGTGAGGTGATGCAGATGATGGTATGCAGCGCTTGGGCGATGTAATCCGCTTCCATATCCCAGGCGGGATGATCAGCCGGCAAGGTTTCGGCTGGCTGCCCGAAGCGGGCCTTAAGCGCCGGTCCGCTGGCAAGACCTTCAAAACAGTCCTTGTGATATGGGCAATAGCCTTCAAAAGGATCGATCAGCGGGTTTCGCGCCAGACGAAAATGCCCCATTTCGGGATGGATCAGACCATGATACGGTTTGCCGTCAGCGATAAAGCCTCCGCCGATGCCCGTTCCAATGGTGAGATACACAAAATTATTTAATCCTTGCGCAGCGCCCCAAACCCCTTCGCCGATAGCAGCTGCGTTCACGTCGGTATCCAGGACGGCGCGAACTCCGGTTCGATCTTGAATGGTCTGACGGATTTCAGTGAACGCCCAATTGGGTTTCGGGGTAGAGGTGATCATACCGTAAGACGCGGATTGAGGATTGAGATCGAGCGGGCCGAAACTGCCGATGCCGATGCCGTCCAGGTGAATTCTTTTCTCCTGCGTGGTTTCGTGAAAAAAATTAACAATTCTGTCCAGGGTTTCGCCTGGTGTGGTGGTAGGAAAGCGAATTTCCGCGAGAATATCCTTTGGGGATGACCCGACTGCACAGACAATTTTCGTTCCCCCTGCTTCAACGCCGCCGTAAATCGCCATTCACGATCTCCAAAAAATAAATTTGATGGTTTTTCTTATGAATCTTACCACAGCGTAAAGAATGGACACCAAAATACAAAAGCGAACTACCTGTTCGGACAAGTTGCCCCGATAGATTGTGCGCCTCTGGTGAAAATATTCATAATGTGTATAATCAAGCCAGAGTTTTGTGGAACTGAAACTTCACCGTTCAGCTATCGTAAATCATTCTAGCATCTGTTTTTTATCAACCTTAGGTGCAAGCCAGTTGAAATTATCAGGCATCTTTGGAATCGCAAAGGTATAAAAGGGAATTATGGATATTTTTGATAAATGTTTCCAGTACACAACCGCGCGTGATGCAATCGAACAGGGTTTTTACCCATACTTTATCCCGTTAGACGAAAATGAAGGTACTGAAGTCATTTATAACGGGCATCGGTTGATTATGTGCGGGTCGAATAATTACCTCGGATTGACCACTCATCCGAAGATCAAAGCGGCAGCCTGTGCCGCCATTGATCGTTATGGCACTTCTTGCACTGGCAGCCGATTTTTGAATGGAACCCTTTCGCTGCACGAGAATCTTGAGCGTGAATTAGCCGCCTGGGTTGGCAAGGAAGCGGCGCTAGTGTTCTCAACTGGCATGCAGACCAACCTCGGTGCGGTCAGCGCTTTATTAGGCCGCAGCGATATTGTTATTCTGGATAAGGATGACCACGCCAGTATCGTTGATGGCGCGCGCCTTGGTTATGGAAAGATCGAGCGTTACCGCCATAATGATATGGAGCATCTGGAGAAAGTGTTGCAATCGCTGCCGGCTGAGGCTGGAAAACTCATCGTTGTGGACGGCTTGTTCAGCATGGAAGGCGACCTAGCCCCCTTGCCTGAGCTGGCGCCTTTAGCCAAGAAATATGGCGCGCGGTTGATGGTCGATGATGCGCATGCGATGGGTGTTCTGGGCGGCGGACGCGGTACGGCAGCTCATTTTGGTATGACCGAAGATGTGGATTTGATTATGTCCACTTTCAGCAAGTCGTTTGCCTCCCTGGGCGGTTTTGTGGCCGGTGACGCTGAGGTCATCGATTACATCAAACACCATGCCCGTTCTCTGATTTTCAGTGCTTCCATTCCGGCGTCGAATGCCATCGCTGCGTTGACGGCGCTGCATGTTATGCAGGAAGAGCCCGAGCGTGTGGAGCGCGTTAACAAAATTGGCGATAAAATGCGCAAAGCCTACAGCGATCTTGGCTTTAACATTGGCCGGTCGGTCACACCGGTCATTCCGATCATTATTGGGGATGACGAACGGACTTTCCTCACCTGGAAGATGCTATTTGAGAACGGTGTCTTTGTCAATCCGGTGATTTCGCCTGCCGTTTCCGCGGGTCATCAATTGCTGCGCACCTCCTATATGGCCACTCATACCGATGAGCAGCTCGATCACGTGATTGAAGTCTTCAAGAAAGTCGGCAAGGAAGTTGGATTAATCTAGATCCGTCTGATCAAAAGAGCGCCTGCATTTGCAAGCGCTCTTTTTTTGTTGAAATGTTCTTTCGCACATTTTATTCTTTGACGATAAATAGAATACCAATCGTATTCGGCCCGCAGTGACTGGCAACCGTTGCGCCGGCATAGGTAACGCAGATATCCTCAATGGGGGCCAGCTTGCGCAGTTCTTCCACCAAATAAGCCGCATCCGCGTCACAGCCGGTATGCGTCACAAACACGCGGTGCGGATCCAGGTTATTGAGCTGCGATTTGAAATCGTCGATCATTGCATTCAATGCTTTCTGGCGGCTGCCGCGAATTTTATCCTTAACGCCCAGCGTTCCGTCCGGCCGGACCTCAATCACCGGACGAATTTTTAACATAGAACCGAAAACAGCCTGCAGCGGTGTGCAGCGTCCGCCTTTGTAAAGATAATCCATCGTGTCGATTACGAAGGACGTACGAACGCGGGCAGTGGTCTGGCGAATCTCTTCAGCAATAGCTGCTGGCTGCCAGCCGGCGTCGCGCAATTCCGCGGCTTTCAATACCAACAAGCCGATCCCGGTCGATAAATTCCTGGAATCGATGGTGTAGATCTCTTTTGAAGGCAGTTGCTGGGCTGCAAGCTGGCTGTTGGATTGTGTTGCTGATAATTCTGTCGATATGCCGATGTAAATGGATTGATCTGTTAACGAAAAGGCTTCCATGAAATCGGCTATGGATGGAGCGGACGTTTTGGGAAGGACGCCGGTTTGATCGACAGATGCGAATAATTCCTGGAGGGTTAATGTTCCATCTTGAAAACTCTGGTTGTTGCAAAAAACTTCCAGGGGAACAATTTTGATCTTGTATTTGTTGATCAGGCTTTCACTTAAATCAGCACAGCTATCGGTAACAATCTGAATCATGAATAATTCCTTTCTAACAATATTAGAAAACAGATGAGAATAATTTTCAGGAAGATGTGCATATAAACTTACCGCGAAATAATTTCATTCGCGGTCTATCAAAACAAAGTGGATACCGGTAATACTTCTAATCAGCTAGGAGTGAATCCTGGTTTTGTAAATCAAATTTCCGGTCCATTATACTAACCTTTAATTCAGAACAAAAGATTTAAAAATCCGCCAGATCTTAAATCATTGAAGGGGTGTTCCATCCCAACCTGCGATGCGCGCCATCATCCACCAAAAAGCCTGCGCCTTAAGCGCACATTGCAATCCATCTGGGCTGTGCGCGCATTCTCCTGATTGGCGAATCTGGCAGCTAAGGGTATTCGGATGAGCAGTGCACCAACTTTCGCACCAATCACAGCTATCTGAGCCATTCACGGTCGGGTGAAGTGTGCCGGCCGGGTCGTAAGATTCAATATCCGCAAAATCAAATAAGATTTTATCGTTCGCGGCTGTATAACTACGCACAAGATTATTGTTTTGCCACAGCGTGCTGCCACTGGCCGGGGTAGTTCCATCCGTATGTCCGGTAAAGTAAACCGTGCGCAGTCCGGGGTGACCGTCTTCAACTTGATCCAGATAATTCAAATATTGGTTAACCTGGGTTGAGCTGTATGAGGACATTTGTCCGCACCAGGTCCATAAGGACAGATCAAAATAGCCGGTTTGCAAGGTCGTCGCGGTATGGTTTTGCCCGTCAGCTGTTTCCCAGTACATCTCTGGGGTGATATAGTTGTTCCCGCCGTAGCTGTTTCCGTCATAGAACGCCAGAGCGCTCTGGTTACTTGGCGCAACCTGGGTGCTGTAGGTGATATTGATGGCATACTTGCTGTCGTAGGCTTCAAGCCATTGCAGGCCGGTAAGAATCTGACTGCCATGCGATGTGTGAGCAAAATGGATCACATAGGCGCGCGCCGCTGTAATCCACTCGTCTGGAATTGCACTGATGTCGGTAGTGTTATGGTTGACGATGATTTCACCAGCAGCCGGGGTTGGCTCGATGGCGTTCTGGATGATGGGCAAATAAACATACCAGCCGTCAGTATTGATCGAATTGGCTGAAGCTGATAAGGGCAGCGGCATTAACCCACTGGCAATGAAGAGAACAGCAATCGAGATTAGAGCAGGTAATAATTTTTTCATTTCATTTCTCGCTATTGTGACAAATTGATCAACCCCGATAATTCATCATAACCTAAATCTGATCCGGATGATTAAGTTGAAATTGGATTGAAAGGATCAGCAAGGCATTAATTAACTGACTGTAAAAGCGATTTTTAATTCATTACACGTAAGAGTATAATGTTGGCTCACCATTTATTGAAATCATAGAAAATCAGTGGAAAAGTTTTTTGATTTGTGTGAATTTTCTTCTTGAAGCGCTTTTCTATGAAACGATTTCGGCAGCATAAAAGACGCATCATTCATTAATTAAACCAGAGGCCAAAGTGAGTAAACCGTTAGCATTTGTTTTCAAAGCCGCAAAAAAATATCGATTGCCTTTGCTATTAACCGTCATCAGTATGCTCTTGCTGGTAGCCGCACAGCTGGTTATTCCGTGGATTATTCGCATATTAATCAACACGGTCACCGGTGATAATTTTTCTTCGGCGGCCTTCTCAACGGTCAGCCGGCTAGCGCTGGTGGTGTTGGGAATCTATATCCTGCGCGCCGGGCTACAATTTGTGCGCTCTTATATGGCACATATCGCCGGCTGGGGTGTGGTAGCCGACCTGCGCAAACAGGTGTACAACCATTTGCAGCGGCTGAGCCTGCGTTTTTATGAAGATAAGCAAACCGGTCAGATGATGTCGCGCGTGGTCAATGATACCGATTTGTTCGAGCAATTGATTGCGCATGCCGTGCCGGATGTGATCGTGAATATTTTGACGTTTTTTGGCGTGGCAGCCGTTTTGTTTACGTTGAATTGGAAATTGACGCTGTTCTCAATGCTGCCCATTCCGTTGGTGGTCCTTTCACTGCGCGTGTATGCCAAGAAAGTGCGTCCGGCCTTTGTTTTCAGGCAGCGTGAATTAGGGGAATTGAACGCTGTGTTAAACGATCACATTTCCGGAATCCGTGAAATTAAGGCGTTCACGCAAGAAGAAGAGTCGCTGCAAAAAGTGGGCTGGCGCGTCGATCGATACCGTCAATCTTTGCTGAGGGCTTTGCGCTTAATGGCGACGTTCCACCCGTTTGTGGAGTTCACGGCATCGTTGGGAACATTGGTTATCATCTATTTTGGCGGAAGGCTGGTTTTACAGCAAGAGCTGCCGGTGGCCGATTTGGTTGCTTTTTTTCTCTATTTGGATATGTTTTATCAACCGGTGCGGAACTTAAGCGACGCCTGGGAGGCTATCCAGAACTCATTAGCTGCTGCCGACCGTGTTTCTGATCTGCTGGCTGAAGCACCTGAACCAGTCTCCCTTGAGCTGACCACCCAACTGCCAGAACCGGTCGAAGGGCAAATAACTTTTGAAAATGTCGCTTTTGAATATATTGAAGGAGAAAGCGTCTTAGAGCATATCAATCTAAAAATTCCGGCGCATAGCGTGGCTGCTCTGGTTGGTCCGACCGGGGTTGGAAAATCAACGCTGGTAAGTTTGATTCCGCGCTTCTATGATGTCACCCACGGAAGGATTTTGCTGGATGGCATCGATATCCGCGCGATCAGTTTGGATACCTTGCGCCGGCATATCAGCATTGTTCTGCAAGATGTATTTCTATTTCATGGCACGGTTCGGGAGAATATCTTGTTCGGCAACCCGGATGCCTGTGAGGAGGAAATGTTCGCTGCCGCAAAGGCGGCTAATGCCCACCAATTTATTCAGGATTTGCCGGATGGATACGAGACGATGATCGGTGAGCGCGGAATAAAACTCTCTGGCGGGCAGAAACAGCGTCTCTCCATCGCCCGCGCGTTGCTGAAAAACGCGCCAATCCTGATTTTGGATGAGGCCACATCTGCTGTAGATACCGAGACGGAGCTATTAATTCAACAAGCGCTGGAACGGCTGATGGTTGGACGCACAACGATCCTGATTGCTCACCGGCTTTCTACGATCCGCAATGCAGATCAGATTGTGGTACTGGAAGGGCGGCATATTGCTGAAATGGGAAAACACACGGATTTGCTTGCGGCGAATGGTCTATATTCCAGGCTGGTGAATGTACAGCAGAATTTACAGAAAGCAGTCAGTTAATTGAAAAACGGCCGGGAATCCGGCCGTTTTTATAGAAATTCATTTTCAGGTTAAAGTTTGAACTTTGCCACGGCCTCATTCAGACTGGCGGCCATTTCAGATAAAGTGGCCGTAGCTGCGCTGAATTCTTCGATTTGTGAACTGAGTTCTTCGGCGGAAGCGCTTACTTCCTGCGTGGCCGCGCTGTTTTCTTCTGTGACGCTGGCGATATTTTCAATGGATTGGACGATCTCCGTTGAGCCGCTTGTCATTTCCTGGGTGGCTTCAGTGTTTTCCTCAACCACGGCTGCAACAGTAGCCATCGCGGTTATTAAATCAGCGGCTAAATTATCCATTTTTTCGGCAGCTTCAGCAATTTCCTGCCCGGCCTGGTGGCTTAGTTCGGCTGTTTCTAAAAGGCTGGTCAATGCTTGCCCAGATTTTCCGGCCATTTCAACGCCTGAGTCGACCTCATTTGCGCTGATTGCCATTGCTTCAACTGCCTCGTTCACAGTCAATTGTATTGTTTTCACCAATGCGGCAATTTCTTTAGTGGCTAAGGCTGATTTTTCGGCTAACTTTCGTACTTCGTCAGCAACAACCGCAAAACCTTTGCCGTGTTCTCCGGCGCGTGCGGCTTCGATGGCCGCGTTTAAAGCCAGGAGGTTGGTTTGGCTTGCGATATCTTCGATGGTTTCGACGATCAGCCCGATTTGGTCAGATCGCTGACCCATTTCCTCAACCTTTTCCGATGAAAGATGGACCTGCTCTTTAATCCGATGCATGCCGTCGATCATATTATTGATTAAAGTCGAATTCTGTCGCGTTGCCTTGACCGCTTCCAATGAGGATTCGACCTGGTTAGAAGCGCTGGACATGACCTGGTCAATTGACATTGTAATATTAGCGGTAATGGTTGAGGTCTTTTCCACTGCCTCAGATTGTGATTCGGCTCCCTGGGCGACCCCATTAATCACTTTAGAGAAATGATCCACGGTTTGAACGGTGTCGTTGACGGCCAGGCTTTGCTGGTTTGTGCCAGCGGCGATTTGCTGGATTGTCGCTGCGATTTGTCCGGCAGCCAACCCGGATTGATCCGCTGCAATTGCTAATTGGTGTGAAGCGGTTTGCAAGACGGTAACATCTTGGGTGACATCAGTGATCAGCCGTTTTAAATTGGCTGTCATGCTGGCAAAAGAGAGACCTGTATCGTGAAGATTCACGATCATTTTATTGAAGGCTTGCGCCAGTTCACCCAGTTCATCGCTGGAATGATACGTTAACGGCTCTGTGCTGATTTGGACGGATGTATTTAAATCGCCGTCTGCAACTGCCTGAATAGCTTGGGAAAAAAAGATCAGATCGTTTTCAGCGATGTCTTCCGCTGCCTTGACCATTAATTGGGCGCCTTTAGAAAGGGAGTTAGCTAAAAAATACCCAGAACCCGCTGTAATCAGAGTAGCAGCAGCTATGACAAGCAAGAAAATCAGCTTGCTTGAATTGTATTCATTCTCGGAATTGAGAACGTTCTGGTCGGCTATGGTTGTGTTGTACTCGGCCCAGCTATCCAGACAGGTGTTGAGTCTGGCAAATTGAGAATACCCGACCCCGTTAATTAATGTAATTGATGCGGCGCTATTCAACGCGCGTGTATTGGAATCAATTACGCTGTTCAGTTTAAGGTATTCATTCCAGGCAGCGGAAAATTCGTCAAGCAGTGTCTGCTCTTGCTCGTCAGCGATTAATGATTGATATTCCGTTATCGAAATATTCACATCATTAGCTGCGTTTTCCAATTCTTTTTCAAATTGATCCATTTCCTGAGTCGTTGCCGAGACAATAAATTGCAATTGTTTCATGCGGTATAAAGCGACAGAGGATTTAATACTATTGATTTTTTCGATGCTGTTGACGGAATTTGTTCGCAGAAAATTGCTGTTTTGGTTCAGGTGGTTCATGACTGATAAACTAAACACCCCCAAACCGACAAAAATAATGGCGACAACGATGGAAATCATACTGATTTTGGCCCTGATGTTGAGTTTCATGGGTTTCCTTTATTAACGAGCAAATTTTGGGACTAAGAGGGCAAAATACAAGAATTTTAATGAGCAATTGATCCAGGTTTTATTGTAAAAAAAGATTTGTGACGATTATGTAAAAATCGAGTAAATTGACAGTAAATAATTGATAAAGCATCAGTTTTTATTTTGTTAGAATCAAGCCAGAGGGGATTGCCCTCTGGCTGCTTGATCAGATGAAATTCTGCGGGTTTTGATGATTTCCCTGAGCATTGAGTGTGGAATAATTGTTGTTTTGCGCGTAGCTTACTTCAGGTAAATATTCAGGCTCCGGCCTTGAAACCGGACTGGGACGTACTGTCGTGGCTGGCCGAGCTGCCGCCGGACGGGGACGCGATTGCTGGGCCTGACCAAAAGCGGCTGCCGGGCGAGGAGCAGGTTGTTGAAGTGGTTTTTCTGGGTAATAGGGTCTATTGTTGTGGGTGTTTTGAACGGGGTAGGCGGTTGTTTTGAACTGGAACAGACTGATGCCTGCGCTCGAAAAGGATCCGATCAGCAGGATGCGGGTCATCCATACCATCAGGGCGACAAAAATAGGAACGACATTCACCAGGGTTTGAGGTGCAATAAATGCCGTGCTGGCTAACGTTCGATTAACCAGCGCTAACGAAACTCCCCACCAGGTCAAGACAGCGTTCATGCTGGCTGCTAACAACCAGGCGCCCATCAGAAACCAGGTCTCGCGCGATGAGAAGGACGAATCGATTTGGGCCGGAATGAACAGGCGGGCAATTCCAGCAAAATCGATTCCGCAGAACGCAATAGCCAGAATCGTCGCCCAATGAAATCCGAGGAATTTTTCTGCTCCAAGGATATCGTCCAGGGCAACTTCAGTGGTGCTGAAGTTGAACATCTCGAATCCGATCAACGCAATTGCCAGAATAATTCCTAGCGGAAGCCCGCGATCTAGTAATTGCTTAAGGCCGAAATTGTTTGTCTGTTGTGCCATGATTGACCTCCTGTCTCACTATCAGAGACAAGATAATAATAGAACAATTATTCTATTTTGTCAATATAGCAATCAAGAATTAAAACCAGCGCTTCTTTTTAAAGAAGGCCAGCATTCCAATTACGATAAAAATGAACACGACCCAAACAAGTGGGTATCCCCAATTCCAGGCCAGTTCCGGCATATGCTGGAAATTCATCCCGTATACACCAGCCAAAAAAGAAAGCGGCAGAAAAATGGTTGAGACAATCGTCAGCGCTTTCATTACTTCATTCAGGCGCAGTGAGGTTGAGTTTAAATAAACGTCGAGAGCGCTGGCGGCCATATCACGAATCATATCGACCAGGTCATTGATGCGCACCAGGTGATCATAGACATCCCGAAAATAAATTCGGCTCTGGTTGTCGATAACGGGAAATTCGTCGCGGCTCAGCCGGTTGATCACTTCGCGCTGCGGCGCAATGACCCGGCGGAAGGAAATGGTGTAATGTTTTAATTCCAATATTCGCGCCAGGGTGTCTGGGTGCGGCCGTTCTGCTACCAAATTCTCAAGTTCATCGATCTCCTCTTCAAGCCGGTCCAGATAGGGCAGATAATCATCGACCATATCGTCCAGCAAAGCATGACAGAGGAAATCCGCGCCGAATTGATGCAGCCGCTCGTCTTTGGGCAAACGCTGCCACAGCGCATCGACCGGGGGCATGCTTTCAGCATTGAAAAATGAAACGATGTAGTTTTTTCCGAGGAAAATATTCAATTCGTTGGTGGGCAGGTCCTCAAAGGTATCATTCGGCGCAAGCGCATGAGCAATGATGAAAAGATAGTCACCGAAATCATCCAATTTGGGGGTTTGGTAACCAGTAGATTGGCAGTCTTCAATTGCCAGAGGATGAAAATGGAATTGCTCACCTAAAACTTGATTCACCTCGTCTGGCGTGGGGTGTTCAAGGCTAACCCATAAAAGTCCCTGTCCCTGCTCGATTATCGCTGAGAATTGAGCAACGGGAATATCGCTTTGGACCTGATTACCGGAGAAGTAAATCGAGCGCATAAACGGATATCCTTGTAATATGACGGGGGGATGGTTGCGTAATGGCGAATGGCTGCCATTATTTTACCCGGAATGATATTCGCACACCGGCAGATTCTTGAGTGACTCCAATATCCAATATACTTGATCATCGAGTAAAATTAGGCCCAGAGGAGTGCAAATATGGGTAATACGGTCCTGGATAACCTTTTTCTACAAATACCAAACCTTTACCAGCCTGAACGTTCCTTGCAAGACAAGGCCGTCATCGCTGCCGATTTTACCGGTGATAACCCTACACAATGGACGATCATTTTGCAAGGAGATATGTGTTTAGTGGAACCCAGGTTGGCTGAGAACGCAGATTTGCGGGTTGGTATGAGCAGCGAAGATGCAGTCGCGCTGATCAGTGGCCAACTGAAACCAAGGCTGGCCTTATTCAGCGGACGGATTCGTGTGCAAGGGAATATGGGCCTGGCCATGCAGCTTTTCGATTTATTTAAGCTAGAGAAAGAGCGGCTTAAAGCCATTGGCGTCACTTTGGATGATTGACCTTGCTGAAAACAAAAAGCCGCTATTGCGGCTTTTTGTTTTATCTTGAGGAACTTTGTATCTTAGTACAGACCCCAATCCATATCGACGTTTTCATCCATCATGGAAAAATCCCAGACATCCATGCCCAATTCAATGGAAACAGCGCTGCCGCTCATGGCTTCTTCAGCTTTAGCGCGCACCATATCAATCAGCGCAGGCCCGTAAGGGCAGAAGGGCGTAGTCAGAATCATTTTTACAATGGTCAGTTCATCGGTAATGGTGACGTTTCGAATCAAACCCAGTTGGATGACGCTCAGGCCAATTTCAGGATCATTGACCTGGCCAAGCGCTTCGCGAATGCGTTCGCAATCTTCCGGGTGCGTCGCTTCCGCGTCCCAAACCGGGCGGTTGGTGCCGGGTTCGTTACTCATTTTTCACCTTATTTGTTGTTGGTAAAGAGATTACGTAAGTACAGTGGTCATCACCGCTCAAAACGCAGTTGTGTTTTTGTGCAGGCGTCGCGAGGACGGTTGAGATTAAGGTTTGATCAACCGAACACACTTCTGGATGTTCCTGCGACACATGGAAATAAGGGCAGGTGATTTCATGAATGGTGTAATCATTTCCGTCGCGCTTCCATTCGATGATGAAGCCCTCTTCTGCAAGTAAATCTTGCAGGTAATTCAACTTTTCTTCAAAAGTCATGCCTTGCGTTGAACGACGATGTTCTTCGGCCAGATCTTTGGCGATGTCTGCGAAAATCGTCTCAACCGTCTCTTGCGGCAGTTGGGATTTCAACTGACCAAGAATACGGTTTGCCAGGCGAAAATAACGCGTTGGAAATCGTTCTATTCCCGTTTCGGTGAGAAAATACACCAGCCGCGGGCGGCCAACCCCGTGCCGTTCTTCTTCCGCCGTGACCAGGTTTTCGGCCAGCATACCGTTCAGGTGGTGCCTGACGGAGATCGAATTGATTCCAACCGCTTCGGCCAACTCATTGATTGTTGAACGCGGGTTGTTTAAGAGCGTATGAAGAATTTTCTCGCGCGTGCTTCTCATTGGTTTTTATCTCGTTGTAACTATAAAGAAAAAGAAAATAGGCAGCTTTTGCTACCTCGTCGAAAGTATAGCAAAGTGAAATAAATTTGTCAATATATAAGAATATTATATTAAATATTGACCCTTTTATGCAAGCATGCTATAATCCGCTTGAAATCCTAAATAGGATGATTTTAGTAGGGTTATTAGTCTTTCAGACTCCCTCGTATTCGCAAAATAAGGAGTTCGTTTGATATGGCTGTTTTGAGTATTCGTAACCTCAGCGTTAGCATTGAAGGCAAGCAGATTTTGAAAGGTTTCAACCTTGACTTGCCCCAGGGTGAAGTTCATGCCATTATGGGGCCGAATGGAACCGGTAAATCCACACTTGCCTATACCTTGATGGGACATCCATCCTACGAAGTGACCGGCGGTGAGGCATATTTCAAGGGGCAAAATATTCTTGAACTTTCTCCAGACGAACGCTCTCGCCTTGGTGTTTTCCTGGCTTTCCAATATCCTGTGTCAATTCCTGGGGTGACGGTGGCGAATTTCCTGCGCACAGCTGTTAACGCTCGCCGCCGCGATGAAAACCCTGAGGATAAAGGCATTCCTATTCCTGAATTCCGCAAACTGTTGAAGGCGAAAATGGAGCTGCTGAAAGTTGATCCGTCGTTCGCCGGCCGCTATCTGAATGAAGGTTTTTCAGGCGGCGAGAAAAAACGCGCGGAAATTTTGCAGATGGCCATGCTCAAGCCTGAAATCGCAATTTTGGATGAAACCGATTCTGGGCTTGATATCGACGCGCTGCGGATTGTCTCAGAAGGCGTGAATGCCTTGCGCGGATCCGAATTAGGCGTCCTGGTCATCACACATTACCAGCGAATTTTAAATTACGTCCGCCCGGATGTTGTCCACGTCATGATGGATGGTCACATTGTTGAAACTGGCGGTCCGGACCTGGCGTTGAGCCTGGAAGAACACGGATACGATTGGGTGCGCGAGAAAGTAGAAAACGGCTCGGTAGCTGCCTGATGCTTATCCGGTTATCCAGGAAAACGAGGAGGATATTATGAGTAACGACCCTCAAGCGGGTTTTCTTGAAGATTTAAACGATTACCAGTATGGGTTCAGTGATCCCGATGTTTCTGTTTTTAAAACCCAAAAGGGCCTGACCGAAGATGTCGTCCGGCAAATTTCTGCCATGAAAGCTGAGCCGGATTGGATGCTTGATTTTCGGCTTAAAGCGCTGAAGCATTATCAGCAGCGGCCGATGCCCACCTGGGGTGCAGATATTTCCGGCCTCAAGCTGGATGATATTGTTTATTACGTGCGTCCTTCCGAAATGTCTGGAAAAAGCTGGGATGATGTTCCCGAAACGATCAAGAATACCTTCGATCGCCTGGGTATTCCTGAAGCCGAGCAAAAGTTCCTGGCCGGGGTTGGCGCCCAGTATGAATCGGAAATGGTTTATCACAGCATCCAGGAGCACCTGGAAAAGCAAGGTGTGATTTTCCTGTCAATTGAAGACGGCCTGCGCCAGCACCCTGATTTATTCCGTGAGTATTTCGGAACGATTATTCCGATTGAGGATAACAAATTTGCTGCTTTGAACAGCGCGGTCTGGTCAGGCGGATCCTTCGTTTATGTGCCTAAAGGCGTCAAAGTGGATTTGCCTTTGCAGGCTTATTTCCGCCTCAACATGGCCAATATCGGCCAGTTCGAACGCTCCTTGATTATTGCGGACGAAGGCTCTCAGGTCCATTATGTAGAAGGCTGTACCGCCCCGACCTATACCACGGACTCGTTTCACAGTGGTGTGATTGAGATTGTGGTTAAAAAAGGTGCACGCGTGCGTTACTCGACGATTCAGAACTGGTCAAATAATGTATATAACCTGGTGACTCAACGGGCCTCGGTTGAGGAAAATGGCACAATGGAATGGGTAGACTGCAATATTGGCTCAAAAGTGACCATGAAATACCCTTCCTGTTATTTGAAAGGACCTGGGGCGCACGGTGAAATCCTCTCAATGGCTTTTGCTGGCGCTGGACAAGTACAGGATGCCGGCGGAAAGATGGTTCACCTCGCGCCGAACACCAGCAGCAAAATCACTTCGAAATCGATCAGCAAGAACGGCGGACGGGCTTCATATCGCGGTTTGCTCAAGGTCGTTAAAGGCGCGGAAGGCGTCAAATCGAATGTGGTTTGCGATGCGCTGCTGCTTGACCCACAGTCGCGGTCAGACACTTATCCGTATATTGAAATTGATGAACAGGATGTGACCATTGGTCACGAGGCGTCTGTCTCCAAAGTTGGTGAAGAGCAGCTTTTCTATCTGATGAGCCGCGGGCTAAGTGAAGAAGAAGCCACTACGATGGTTGTTTCTGGCTTCATCGAGCCGTTGGTGAAGGAATTGCCGATGGAATACGCGGTTGAAATGAACCGTTTAATCCAGCTTCAGATGGAAGGTTCGGTTGGCTAACTGATAGATAGGATTGCATAACCAATGACGAATGAAACTCCGAAGATAATCACTCACGGCCGTCGTCGTGATGTTACTAAAGCCGAAAACTTCACCTTTAGGGAAGCGGATGTGCGTAAAGCAGGGCTATCAGCCGGTATTCAGTCTTATCGTACCGTTGCCTGGCAGGCCTACGAGGCAGCCGTTCTGCCTACCACAAAAGATGAACCCTGGCGCCGGACGGATTTAAAGTCCTTGAATCCGGGAGCTTTCCGTTTGCCCCAAAAGGATGCTTACCTGGATCTTGCCCCGCTTTCAGAAGTATTACTTAATCCGGTGGCGGATCAGGCCCATGCTGGCGAAGTTGTTCTATTGCCGGGTGGCTCAAAGATCAGTCTGGCTGAAGAACTGAAAAAAGCAGGCGTGGTTTTCACTGATCTGAAAACGGCGGAAGCCGAATACCCGCAATTGCTTGAAAAAGCGCTTGGTAAAACCGTAAAAGTCACCGAAGGGAAATTTGCAGCTTTAGCAGGCGCCATGGCCGACACCGGCGTTTTTATGTACGTCCCGCGCGGAGTCAGTGTAGAGCAGCCGCTGCATAGCCTGCTGTGGGGTCCTGGCCCTGGCCTGGCTCATATTTCGCACGTATTGGTCTGGCTGGAAGATGGCGCTTCTGCAACCTATGTGCATGAATACGCCTCACCGACTGAACTGGGCGAGACCTTGCATGCCGGCCTGGTAGAGATTTATGTGGGCAATGGTGCCAATTTAAACTTTGTGGAGCTACAATCCTGGGGTGAAAACGTGTGGAATTTCACCCATGAGCGTGTCCGCGTTGAGGGCGATGGCAACGTGGATTGGGTGTTTGGCGCTATTGGCGGCAAATTGACCAAAAATTTCGCCGATCTGGATCTGGTTGGGCGCGGCGCGTCTGGCCGCATGTCTGGCTTTTATTTTACAGATGGCACACAGCATCTGGATTACGATTCTCAGCAAAACCACCTCGCTCCCAATACAACCAGCGATTTGCTCTTCAAGGGCGCGTTGATTGATGCGAGTCGGGTTGTGTGGCAGGGGATGATTTACGTCGCTCCTGGCGCAATGAAAACCGATGGCTATCAGGCCAATCGCAATTTGGTGTTGAGCAAAAACGCGCGAGCCGATTCAATCCCCGGATTGGAAATTTTAGCGGACGATGTGCGCTGCACGCATGGCGCAACGGTTGGCAAAATTGACCAGGATCAGGTCTTTTATCTCGAATCACGCGGCATTCCAACCGCTGAAGCTGAACGCCTGATTGTGGAGGGCTTCTTCGACCCGATCATGCAGCGTATTCCATTCGAAGGCGTCCGTGACCGTTTCCAGAATTCGATTAAACAGAAAATGGAAGCTTTGCATTCTTGATTTCAATCAACCAGTCCGGGCGAAGAAAGCCCAGCCCGGACTGGTTGATCTGTTGTTCCATTGGCGGGGTGAAAGCAATACGATTTGCTGGGGCTGGCTTTGCAAAAAGCGCATATGATAAAATATCATGATATTAATTAGCTGTCTGGTTAGTGTTATGTCCAGACAGGTTCATTTGTTTCAGGTTGGAGTCTGTTATGTCTAATATTCCCTTTATGCATCCTCCCGAACCGGAATCCACGTATGAAGTTGGGGATATCGTTGAAGTCTTTTGTGATCATGAGAAGGGCGGGCAGCGAATCCGCGGTTGGTTAAAGGGGATTGTGGTTCAGGTTGACCCGAAGATGGTCGCCGTGCAGTTTCGTTCGAACGTTTTCCTGACGGATGGCTGGATGGTGCCCGACCATATCCTGTGGTATCCACAGACCTCTCCGCATGTGCGCGTCCCTCAAAAGAAAAGCGCGCGGTCAGAAACGCCCAGTATCGATAAGACGGATTATTGAGGTAGCGATGCAGTCAATTTTTAACGGAAAATTGGACGCCGAAAAAATTCGTGAAGATTTTCCTGTGCTGACGCGGGAAACCACGCCTGGCAAACGCCTGGTTTATTTGGATTCGACCGCTACTTCGCAAAAGCCGGCCGCAGTACTTGACGCGATGGATACGTATTACCGGGCGCACAACGCGAACATACACCGCGGTGTACATACGCTGGCTGAAGAGGCCACAGCAATGTATGAGGATGCGCGGGAAAAAATCGCCGTATTTATCCACGCGAATTCGCCTCGCGAAATTGTTTATACGCGCAACACCACAGAGTCGATTAATTTGGTGGCGCAAACCTGGGGCCGCAGAAATATTCAAACCGGGGACGTCATTATATTGACCGAAATGGAACACCATTCAAATCTGGTGCCCTGGCAGATGCTGGCTGAGGAAAAAGGCGCGCGCCTCGAATTTATCCCTGTCTCACGCGATGGTTTCTTGGATTTGGATGTCTATCGCCAGTTACTGACGCTGAATCCCAAACTGGTTGCCTTCACACAGATGTCGAATGTGTTGGGGACCATCACCCCGGCTAAAGAGATAATTACATTGGCGCACGCCGCCGGTGCTTTGGCCCTGGTGGATGGGGCTCAGTCTGTGCCACATTTGCCGGTGGATGTTCACGATCTGAATGCGGATTTTCTGGCATTTTCAGCCCATAAAATGCTCGGTCCAACGGGAATCGGCGCGTTATATGGCAAAGAGGCTTTGCTAGAAGCAATGCCGCCTTATATGGGCGGCGGCGATATGATCAAGAAGGTCTTCCTGCGCTCCTTTACGCCCAATGATTTGCCCCACAAATTCGAAGCCGGCACCCCTGCGATTGCTGAAGCGGTTGGGTTTGGCGCTGCCGTTGATTACCTGTCTGCGATTGGCATGGAAGCTGTGGCGCAATATGAACACGCCATGATCAGTTACGCGTTGGAAGCGCTCAGCGAAGTGCCTCAGCTTGAGGTTTTTGGTCCGGCTGCGGAGTATAAGGGCGGGGTAGCTTCCTTTACTTTGCCGTATGTTCATCCGCACGATGTCGCTCAGATTTTGGACAGCGAAGGTGTTGCCGTCCGTGCGGGCCATCATTGTGCCATGCCTTTGCATGAAAAGTTCAATATCCCAGCTACCACGCGCGCATCCTTCTATATTTACAATACCCCGGCGGAAGTGGATGCCCTGGTGCGCGGGCTGGGAAAAGTTCAAAAATATTTTGGCTAAATCGAGAAGCTCATGGATGATCTCTATCGTGAAGTGATTTTGGAACATTATAAATCGCCGTCTTACCGCGGCGAGCTGGACCCGCATGACATTTCCTTTGAAGATGAAAATCCGCTGTGCGGCGATCACGTCCGCATTGACTTGCGTGTAGATGAGAACGAGGTTGTCACTGAAGCAGCGTTCAGCGGGCATGGGTGTGCCATCTCGCAGGCTTCGGCTGATCTGCTGCTTGAGTCCATTATTGGAAAGTCTTTGGAAGACATCAAGAAGCTGAACAAACAGGATATTCTTGATCTGTTAGGGATTGATCTTGGCCCTGTTCGTTTGAAATGCGCCTTGCTGCCCTTGAAGGTTATCAAAGCTGGCGTTTATGGTCTGGGTGAAGCCGGCGATCATCTGGTTGAGGATTAACGGATGGCAGAATCTTATACGTTCTATGCAATCGGACCGGAAGCGGATTTGCCTGCCGGAGAACGCATGTTCTTGGAAATTGGCGAAACACCGGTGGTTGTTTTTAATATCGCCGGAAAACTCTTCGCTATTGGCGATGTATGCACGCATGATGATGGTCCGTTAGGGGACGGTGAACTCGACGGCCGTCAGGTTATATGTCCACGGCATGGCGCGCGCTTTGACGTGGATACCGGCAAAGCGCTGACCCTGCCGGCGGTTGCCGATACCCCCAGCTATCCGCTGCGCGTGGTTGATGGACAAATTGAAATCGGAATTCCGGATTAAAGAAAAAAGCGGCCGCAAGGCCGCTTTTTTGCGTCAATCAGCAATTGAATGTGCCGACAATTCTGAGAATATCAAAACCTTCAGCAAAAGGTCTTTCGCAGATAGCCCCGTTGCGAATTAATGTCGAACGGGTTATATCGGCATTGAAATAGTACCGGTTTTGGTAGGTGGTATATTGGGCTAAAGCCTCAATTTTTGTTTGTACGTCTTTTTCGCTGACTTCGACCAGGAAGTTCGGGAAGAAACCGTAACTGGAGCGAATCACATCAAAACCGAGAACAGACGTGCCGCGGAAGGCGCGCAAGGATTCTTCGGTCAACGTACCATGATCCTGGTGAATATCTGCTTTGGTGTGCACAAAAACGATTTCTGGATTGAAAGTGCGATTGATTTGGATCAGATATTCCAGAATTTCCTGGCGCGCCTGCGGAAAACGGCGCGTCTCAAATTGCCCGAGCACCACGCGATTTTCAGGAACACCTAATACACGCATGCTGTTTTGATGTTCGCCCACCAAATGATCCAGTTCCGGGTTTTTTTGATTGTCCGACAGGGTAACACACATTAAATCTGCTTTGCCGACGATGTTAGAAATCAATGCTCCGCAGCCAATTTCAATATCATCGGGGTGGGCGCCCAGGAAAAGGACGCGTTTCCCATAAAAATTCATACCGGCCCCGTTTCTTTATTTGGTCGCGAGAATGCCGCCAACCACTTTGGTCATCACCAATTTACCATCGCGCGCGAGACGTTTTTCTGCTGCTGCGGCGATTTTCTCCATCATCTGGCTGAAATCGTCATGGCCCTCGAAGAAGGGCTTCCAAAGTTTGCGGTCTTCAGAAAGGGAGGCACGGGTATATTCAACAAAAGGCTCAACCGTATCGAACGTTAATGGATTCTCGAAGATTTTCAATTCGACCGAAGCAAACGTATTTTTGACGGCTGTGAGGATTTCCGTGCTGTACCGTGAACTGCCCGGCATCGGCGGGATCGGTTTGTCGGTTGCTTCTTTGATAATGTCATAGAAGAGCTGTTTGTTGCTTGGCATCGGTCCGCTGGTGAAAAGTACACCGCCGGGTTTCAGAACCCGGTGCATTTCTCGGATCGTAAACGGAATGTCTTCGGCATAGTAAATTGCGAAGCAGCAGGATTCTATATCGAAGGTGTTATCCGCTAAATCAAAGCGGGTATTAAAATTCAGATCCATGAAGTCAATCGCGGCGCTTTGCTTCTTGGCTTCGGCTTTTGCCTGGTTGAGCAAATCCGGATTTACATCTCCGCCCAGAATTGAAGCGTTCCCGTTGAGATATTTGTAATATGTCAGGCATTGTTTACCAGCGCCGCAGGCGACATCCAGAATTTTCTGGCCGGGTTTGAGCGGCAAGATATCCAGCATCCAGTCGTCGATGTTGCGTCCGCCGAATTTGTTGTGGATATCGATACGCTTGAGCAGGTCGTTGGTCGTTTCCTGATAATCGTATTTCATGATTCCTCACCGTGTTTTGAGATTGATCAGGCGAAGCGATAAATTTCACCTGAAAATTTATGAACAAAAGAACAGCATCTAAGTATAAAAGTTTGATAGAGAATGTCAAGTAAGCCAGCAATGATTATCAGCATTGATCTTTGAGAATTTGAAACGGTAATAAAAAAGTAATTTAAAGTAATTTTTAAATTCCAATAAAAAATACTGTAAATTAAAGTATAGGATATTTTGATTTACTATAATATCAATATGCAAACCATTCGGCCAATGGAAACAATGTTGGATATATGGGCGAAAAGCCTGAATTGCCCGATTTGCAATCAGCAGAGTTTGAATGTACTGCGCGAAGCGGGTGTGCCTGATCTGCTGGCTTGTTCGGCGTGTGGCAGCGAATTCCACTTTCAGGAGGGCGGCACCCATATCCGTCTGGTTAAAACACCGGATCTGTTTGGGGGAGTGTTTCTGGGGAAATGGCTGACCTACGCAGAGGTCCGGCAAAAAGTTCAGCAGGTGTTGGCAGAAAGGCAAAACACAATGGGGGAAGAAATTAAGCGGGTACCGCCGAAAAATATCACTGAAGGTAATATCTTCGCGATTGACCGAGAATTAAGCACAGAAGAAATTTATACGAAATCAAAAAATCAAGC
The DNA here is from genome assembly GCA_036822575.1 of Bellilinea sp. Lineage (GTDB taxonomy): Bacteria > Chloroflexota > Anaerolineae > Anaerolineales > Anaerolineaceae > Bellilinea. The sequence goes on from DAISHK010000010.1 coordinate 41,111, forward strand.
GGCGAAATTGTACGAACTGGGAAATTCACCGCAAAGTATCAAAGATATCTTACGGAATAACAAACGGTTAACTGAGGACGATATTGAGACGATTGTGAGCGATTTGGAGGACAAAAGCTCCTCGCGCTCCTTCACGACGACCTTGTTGTCAGTTTCTCTGGTAATCGTCGCATTCTTTGCGGTTGTATTCCTTTTTGGCACCGGCACTGTTGGCCGGTGGGCCAGCCAGATATCTAATTCATTTGATCAGCAAGTTGGGATCATTCCCGTAACCGGCGCAACATCTGAAGCTGTTGCAGCGATTTGCCCCAATTCCAGCCGTGAAGCCGCCAGTCTCTTTGGCGGGAAGGCGGAATTATGGAATGAAATCGACGGCGCCTGGTTTTACCAGAGCTTCAAGAAAACCACCATCTATGTTCCAGGCGGAATGCAGGCTGCTTACCCATCGATCCACGCGGATTTCTTTATTCAGCGATATTACGGTCCAATGACGATTTTCAATGTGTATTTCTTGACGATCCGCTGTAAATAACCTTTCTGGCCTCGAATAGTTTAATAATTTACACGGTTAAACCTCTGGTAGAATCGTAGTCTAACCAAATTTTGGAAGATCAAGGTTCTATCATTGAAAGCAAAACACTCAAGAAAGATCCTGATAGCGCTTTCTGCGCTTTTTATTTTCGTCAGTCTGCTTGCGGCAGGTATTTTTTGGCTGCAAGCCGCTCCTGTTGACGATCGTTTCCCGGCCGGTTCAACCTGGGGCGGCGTATCTGTTGAGGGTTTAACGATCGACCAGGCTCGTGAATTGGTTCGCGCCAATTATTTTCAGCCGGTCACGCTGAATTTCTTGCAGGATCAAATCGTTGTCCCGGCGGAGGCGTTGGGGTATTCAGCGGATATTGATCAATCCGTCAGCCTGAATATGGAGAGCCACGCTGAGCGCTTCTGGCGGTTATTATGGGGCGGGCAGCCTGGTCCGCTTGCAATAAGCCTGACTCCACAGATAGATACTGCCGCAGCCGAGAATTTCCTGCGGAATGAAATCGCGCCGCGTTATGATGAGACAGTTCTCCCTGCCGCGCGAATTCCAGGAACGACTCAATTTTATCCGGGCCAGGGCGGTTATCAGTTGGATGTTTCAGCGTCCGCAGAGGCAATCCGGAAAGCGCTCATTGACGATGGCCAGCATCAGGTTGATCTGGTCGTGACCGTGACAGATCAGCCGCCGGTACCCGATGATGATTTGACGGCTGCCCTGAAAGAACAAATCCAGGCGGTCGATTTTCGCGGTGTGGCTGAACTGGTAATCCGGAATTTAACCACAGGGCAGACCATTTATTTTGCCTGGGCCAACCAACAGGACGTACCCACAGGAATTTCTTTCTCAGCCGCATCGACGATCAAGATTCCGATTCTAACCGCGGTGATGCGCCGGACGCAGGAACCCATTCCAGAAGCCACCACCGCCTTAATTGAACGTATGCTGGTTCTATCGGAGAATCCGCCTGCGGATACATTGATGCGCGATTATTTAGGCGGCGATACAGCCCCGTTGACCATCAGTGACGATATGCAAGCGCTTGGTTTTAACGATACTTTTCTGGCCGGTTTTTTTGATTTTGGATCGCCGCTGCTAAAAATTTACAACACGCCGGCCAATTCTCGCAGCGATATTAATTTAAACCCAGATTTATATAATCAAACGACGCCGCAGGATATGGCCGATCTTCTAACCGGCATCTACCAATGCGCTCAATCCGGCTCGGGGGATCTGATTGATACTTTCGGCAGCGATTTTAGCAGCAGTAAATGCCAGTTTATGCTGGACGAAATGAAGAAGAACCGCATCGGCGCATTGATTCAGGCAGGTGTGCCAGACGGAACCCCGGTTGGACACAAGCACGGCTGGACTGAAGAAAGCGATGGTTACCTGCATACTGTCAGCGATGTAGGCATCGTGTTTTCTCCCAAAGCCGACTTCGTGGTCTCGATCTATTTATATGATTACAACCAGCTCCTGTTTGACCCTGCGGATGCATTGATCGCGCGTTTAACGCAGACAGCTTACAACGCCTTTAACCTTGACCAGCAGCAAGATTGGCCGTTCAGCGGATATGCTTTTCCGCAATATTAATTTGATCGGCTGACCGATAAAAAGAAAAATGACAGCTTCTTTACGAAAGCTGTCATTTTAAATTACAAGTCTTGCAGGCGGAAAACTAGCAAATCCGCGGCAGCATTTCACCGGCAAGAACATCCAGAATACGAGTTCCGCCAATTTCCGTTCGCATTAGAACCCGTCCGGCAGGCTCAGCAGCCACTTTCCCGATGATTACGGCTTCCGCGCCGTAGGGATGCTGGTGGAGGGCTTCCAGGGCCGCCTGGGCCTGATTGGCGGGCAACAGGATGATGACCTTGCCTTCGTTGGCTACGTATAAGGGATCAAACCCCAGCATATCACAAACCGCGCGTACCGGTCCATGGACTGGGATGCTGGTTTCCTCCAGGACAATGCCAACCTGGCTCTGTACGGCGATTTCATTGAGGGTGGTCGCCAGACCGCCGCGGGTCGGGTCGCGCAGTACGTGGACGTCCGGTGCGGCGGCCAGCACGCTTTGGATCAGGCTGTTTAACGGCGCCACATCGGAGCGTACCTCAGCGGAGAATCCAAGCTCACCGCGTTCGGCCAGCACCGCAATCCCGTGATCACCAATCGTGCCTGAGACAATGACAACATCGCCCGGTCGGGCGCATTCACCGCCAATTACTCGCCCTTCAGGCAGCCAGCCAATGCCGCTGGTGGAAATAAACAGGCCGTCAGCCTTGCCGCGCTCAACGACTTTGGTATCGCCGGCAACGATATGAACGCCGGCTTCTTCAGCGGCGGCTTGCATAGAAGTCAGGACGCGCTGAAGGGTTTCTACCGGCAGACCTTCTTCCAGAATAAAACTGGCAGTGAGGTAAAGCGGCCTGGCACCAGACATGGCGACATCGTTAACGGTCCCGCAAATTGCCAGCCGGCCGATATCACCGCCGGGGAAGAAAAGCGGGTAAACAATATGGCCGTCGGTAGAAACAATCAATGCGCCGCCCGGTTCGCCATCGATTGGCAAAGTCGCGAAATCATTGCCTGCATCTAAGGCTGGATTGGAGAAGTATGGGGTAAATATATCGCGAACCAATTTCTGTGTCATGCCGCCGCCGCTGCCGTGCCCCATCACAATGGTTTCTTTGTGCGGGAGCGGGACAGGACAGACAGGTCCTTCCATGGAGGGAAGCGAAGATTGTTCAGTCATGAAATATCCTTTATGGAAGTTGTACCCGCGCGTAGCGTTGGTACGCCGCGCAGGCACCTTCAGCTGATACCATAGGCGCGCCAAGCGGTGATTGCGGCGTGCAGTCAGTACCAAAAGCCGGGCATTCAAAAGGCTTTTTGAGACCCTGTAAAATTTGGCCCGCGATGCACACCGGCGATTCTTTGGTTTGGATGTGCTCGACCTGGAACCGTTTTTCTGCATCGAATTCCATGAATTCCGGGCGCAACCCCCATCCGCTCATCGGGATGAGGCCAATACCGCGCCAATTCCGGTCCACAGGCTGATACACCTTGTTGATGATCCCCAGCGCGGCCGGATTCCCGTCCTCCGCGACCACGCGTGCGTACGTATTTTCAATATCCACGCTATTCTTTTCGAGCATACGGACAACGCTCAGGATGCCCAGGGCGATATCCAATGGCTCGAAACCGGTGACGGCCATCGGAACCCGGTATTTCTCCGCAATCGGATAATATTCGCGGTAGCCCATTATAGTACAGACATGACCGGCCAATAAAAAGCCCTGAACACGATTAGCCGGTGAGCCCAAAATTGCATGCATGGCTGGCGGGACGCAAACCTGCGAGACGAGCACCGAAAAATTCTTTAATCCCAGGGCTTTTGCCTGCATCACACTCATGGCGTTAGCAGGGGCTGTGGTCTCAAACCCAATTGAAAAGAAAACAACCTGCTTATCTGGATTTTGCTGAGCAATATTGACGGCATCGAGTGGAGAATAGACTACTTTTACTGCTCCGCCGGCGGCTCGAATGGAAAATAAATCGCGTTTTGATCCTGGAACGCGCAGCATGTCGCCAAACGAGCAGAAAATTACATCCGGACGGGCAGCGATTTCCAGAGCTTTATCAATCAGTTCCAGCGAGGTTACACATACCGGGCAGCCTGGACCATGAACGAGTTCCACTTCTTGGGGCAGCAATTGATCCAGCCCAGACTGGAGAATGGCATGGGTCTGACCGCCGCAAATCTCCATTAACACCCACGGGCGGGTGACCAGAGCTGCAATTTCATCTATGACCTGGCGCACGCGGCTAGCGTCTCGAAATGAGCGGCTGATTTCAGCGATTTCCATAAGGATAATCCTTTGCCTTACTCGCTCTGGAATTCTTCTTCAAGGATGCCGGCTTCACGCAGTAAGTCCATGGTTTCAGCGGCTTCATCTGGGCTCATCAGGTTCAGCGCAAAGCCAGCGTGCACAATGGCATACTGGCCGACCTCTGCTTCTGGCAGGGTTTCCATGCAAACCACCTGGGTAACGCCGCCGAAGTCTATTTTCGCCATTTTTAAGCCATTTTGTTCGTAAAGATCAGTAATTTTTCCTGGGATCGCGAGACACATGGGGAACCTCTTTTATTGATGAATTGCGGCGGCAATCTGCGCCTGCCCTAAAGCAATCGCACCGTCATTGGTAGGAAATTTGGAATGGAAGAGTAACTGGAATTGCTGCGCTTCAAGCAGCTGCTTTGCACGGGTAAACAAATATTGATTTTGCCAGACGCCGCCGCTTAAGGCAACCGTATTGATGCCGGTCTCCTGGCGGATAATCTGGCAAACACTCAGTGTGGCCTGAGCGATGCCGTTGTGGAAGCGGGCTGCCATTGTTGCGACAGGAAAATTCTGGCTGAGATCGGTAATTAACGCCTGCCACATTGGGGCAGGGTCAATCAGCCCGTTGGCGATCAGAAATGGGTAGGCGTCCGTTACCTGCGGATCAGCCAGCGCTTCGAATTCAATGGCTGCCTGCCCTTCGTACGTGTTAACCTGCCGGACTCCGCACAAACTGGCGGCCGCATCAAACAAGCGCCCCATACTGGAGGTCATGGGGGTGTTGAGCTTTAAGCGGATTTGCTGGCGCAGCAAACTGCGCTCGTCGGCGCAGAAATTCTGCGCGGGCGCAAAGCTTTCATCCCAATCGATTCCTGCGCTGTTCAAGTGCGCCAGAGCCATCCTGGCCGGCTGGCGCGCGGCTGCGTCGCCGCCCGGCAATGGGGTATACGCAAGGTGCCAGGGACGGGCGAACTCCCGGTAATTGCCGACCAGAAACTCGCCGCCCCAAATCGCGCCATCCGTGCCAAGCCCGGTGCCATCGAAACATACGCCAATGACCTTCTCGCTGCTGTCAGGCCAGTGGTTTTCAGCCAGGCAGGCGGCCAGATGGGCGTGGTGGTGCTGAACTTCCACCAATGGCAGTCCTTCAGCTTCGGCGCGCTGGCGGGCATATTTGCTGGCCAGGTAATCGGGGTGCAAATCGCAGGCGATGATTTCTGGCCGGATGCGAAATAGTTTTTCGTAATGCTGGATGCCTTCCTCAAAGGAAGTCAGCGTTTCGTAATTTTCAAGATCGCCGATAAAATGACTGACAAAGGCATAGCGGTCACGTGTCAGACAAAAAGTATTTTTTAATTCGGCCCCAGCAGCGAAAATTGAGGGTTGGCTGGCTGGCAGATTAAACGCATCCGGCGCAAAACCGCGCGCCCGGCGAATGATCTGCGGGATTTCCTGGCAGATTTGCATGACCGAATCGTCCACGCGCATATGAATCGGGCGATCGTTGGTCAGGTAGCCATCTGCCAATAGACTTAGCCGCGGAATCACGTCCGCGTCGCGGTACACAATCGGTTCTTCGGATAGATTGGCGCTGGTCATCACCAGTACATCGGGAAAATCTTGCTCGGGTTCGAGCAGCAGCAGGTGCAGCGGTGTATACGCCAGCATGAAACCCAGTCTTTTTTGGCCGGGAGCGATACTGGGAGCCAGATTAGTATGCTCCTTTGCCTTCAGGAGGACAATCGGACGCTCATTACTAAGCAGCGCTTTCCGTTCAGCCGGCGAAACTTCTGCGTAGGTTTCGATCGCCGCCATATTGAAAGCCATCAACGCGAAAGCTTTGTCAGACCGTTTCTTTCGCCGGCGCAGTTCAGCCACAGCGGTTTCGTTGTTAGCATCGCAAGCCAGATGGAAACCGCCTAACCCTTTTACCGCAATGATTTTCCCGGATTTGATCCACTCTCGCGCGCTTTGCAGGGCGGCTTCAGATTCATTTTTAATCCCGGCGGCGAGAAAAATCAGGCGCGGGCCGCAAACAGCGCAGGCGGTTGGCTGGGCGTGAAAGCGCCGGTCCAGCGGATTATCATACTCAGCGCGGCATTGCGGGCACATCGTGAACTCTCGCATGGTGGTCTTGGGCCGGTCGTAGGGGATATCTTCAATAATGGTGAAGCGCGGTCCGCAATTGGTGCAATTGATAAACGGATAGCGATAGCGGCGATCATGCGGATCGAAAAGCTCGCGCTGGCAATCGGCGCATATTGCCCGGTCAGGTGAAACCGGCAGAAAGTCGCCTGGCAGCGGCTGGCTTTCGATAATCTGAAAATCCGAGAAGCCATTCGGTGAAATTGTCTGGCGCTCGATATGGTCAATGCGCGCCAATGGCGGCAATTCAGCCTGGAGGCGTTGGTAGAAATCTTCCAGTGCCTCTGGCGCGCCATTAAGTTCGATTTCTACGCCAGCGGATGTATTGCGGACCCAGCCGGTCAATTTGTTGCGCGTAGCCAAAGAGTAAACGTGCGGACGGAAACCAACGCCCTGGACAATGCCCTGAACCTTGATTTGGACCGCGCTGGTTTGAGCGGTCATTTCCCGCGGACTTCCTCTACTTTGCTAATCAGCCATTCTGCCCATTCGTCAATGCCTTCACCGGTCTTGCAGGAAACAGCAAACGTTTTCAATCCGGGATTGAGCATTTCGACGCCTTGGCGGAAGTAATCCATTTTAAAATCGATATAGGGCATCAGGTCGGTCTTATTGATCACCAGAACATCCAGACCACGATAAATATTAGGGTACTTATACGGTTTGTCATCCCCTTCTGGAATGCTGGCAATCAACAGGTTTAAATGGGTTCCCAAAACAAAAGCTGCCGGGCAAATTAAATTGCCGACGTTTTCAACAATGACCAGGTCAAGGTCATCCAGGGGCAGGGCATCCAATCCGGCGCGCAGCATGGTGGCGTCCAGGTGGCAATCGCCGCCGGTATTGATCTGAACAGCCGGCATGCCAGCGGCGGTAACTTTGTCCGCATCGATTGTGACCGGTGCCGTATCCCCTTCAATAACGCCGATCTGAAGTTTCGGCGCCAGCGCCTGGATGGTTTTCAGAATGAAACTGGTTTTCCCGGCGCCGGGGGAGGCCATCAGATTGATCGCGGTGACCTGATGCTCATTGAGCTTGGATCGATTTAATTCAGCGACCTGATCATTGGCATTCAGGATCTTTTCAACAACAGGAATGCTTTTGGCTGGCATATGTACTCTCCTCTACGCGATATCGACGTCGATACTTTCAACGAAAAATTCTTCACCGGAAACGATTTTTACATTCAGGCTTCCGCAAGCTGGACAGGGAGTCAAGGTGCTGTCCAAATCATATTCGCGGCTGCATTCCAGACATTGCATTTTTGCAGCAATCCGTTTGAAATCAAGTTTTGACTCTGCACAAAGTGTGTTTTCCGTGATGATGTCCCAATAAAATTGAATTGAATCGTCCACAATGGTCGATAGCTGACCGATCACCAGGTGAATATTGGTGACCCTGGTGGCTCCGGCTGCCTGAGCATGTTCGACAGCAATATTCAGTATGGATTCGGTAACGGCTAGTTCATGCATGTTACGTAATTATACTGCCCTTCCCATCTGGTTTGATTGCAGTTATCGTTGCTTGACGTGATTATTAATACACCTACTTATAAGATAAAACTCGTAAGAATATTGATCAAAAAAACACCAGCTTTACGCTGGTGAGGGGATGGCAATCAATTGATGATCGAATCGGTCATTGCCAGCAGCTGCTCCAGCAGGTGCAGTTTAACCATCAACATATAACTGGCTGTGACGTTTGCGATCCGCTTCATGATGATGTAGCCCATAGCATGGTCTTGTTCGCATAATTCTTCCAGGGCTTCACCCGGAAACAGCAGTAAACTGGTATCCCGGCAAGCATGGGCGGAGGCTGTTCGCTGCCGGATGATCGGCGTCATTGTGGACCAGCCGATGATATCCAACGCTTCTGCTGAGAATACTTTTAGCCTTCCGTGCGAAGGGACTGACATTTCCAGGTCAATTTCCCCGGAAAGAACGATGTAAAGATTGTCCGTGCGGTCACCTTCGCAAAACAAGGTTTCACCGGCGCTAAGCGACTTCATTGCGCTGATTTCCGCTAACTTTTCTACCTGTGCGGGAGAAAGGTCGAGGAACCAGGGAATATTTAAAAGAGAGTCGATCAATTCTTGTCTGTTGGTCATGATGTATGTCTACAAATATTCATTTTTATATTTGTAGCATTCTTGTTGAATGTTTCTAAGTGACCTTCGTTATAACAATTGATCGTAAATAATCATAATCCTATATAAAAAAGGTGACAATTTGCTATGAATTGATCCAGACGTTAATCATTTGGACGGCTTGCGGCACTAATTCTTTTGTCTTTGAGGATAATTCCTGGCTAAACCCAAATTCAAATCCGCGAATAGAGGTGAGAATCGCTTGCGGCGCTGCCTGATAACAGGCTGAGGCCATTGCCAGACAGGTTGCGGCAGTTAGATGATGGGTGAATGGTGATGTTTCATATTGGGCGCTGAGGATTTCACAATGAACAAGATCCTCAACCCGGCCGGTATGGGCGTCAATGAAACAGACTTTATCGTATTTCGAGATCAGCTCTGCATCTTCAGGCGTTAACTGAAGCGCGAAGATGGCGTCTAGCCGGGGTGTAATATGGAAGAAGGTTTCATCCGGAACCTCCGGCAGATCCTGTCCAAATGATTCTGCAACAGCGCGCAGGGTGTGCCAGGCCACTCCGTCGTCCTGCCGGTCGATATTCCCATAAGCGAATAGCAAAACCATCGGGCTCTCTGCAGGCCCCGCTAGCGGGGCCTGCAGTTTTGAATTCAGTTCAGAATGGGAAAGAAGGCTCATTCGCGCGTCAGCGTGTCGATGATCGTGCCGTTCGAATCGATCATCTCGATCTCGATTGGCATTTGGCCGACGGCGTGCGTTGAGCACGAAAGGCAGGGGTCGTAGGCGCGTACGGCCGCCTCGACGCGGTTGAGCATGCCTTCGCGGATCTCAGGACCGGTGATATAGGTTTTTGCGACGCTGTCAACCGATTTGCTCATGGCGTAGTTGTTGTTGCCGGTCGCCACGATTAAATTGACGCGGGTGATCTGACCGTTATCATTGGCCCAATAGTGGTGCCAGAGCGTACCGCGCGGAGCTTCAATGATACCAACGCCTTCACCTTTGAAATCCTGCCGCGTATTGAGGATGTCGGTGCTGAAGATATCAGGATCATCCAGCAGAACCTGGACATTTTCCGCAGCGTAAAGGGCTTCTATCAGCCGAGCGTAGTGATAGTAGAGGGTGTTTTCGACAGGCAGGCCATTGTTGAGCGATTTGAAAATCTTCAGTTCAGCATCGGCCAGCGGAGTGGCAATCCGGTCGCTGGCATTGAGACGGCCAAGCGGTCCGACCCGATACACGCCTTCCGGAAAGCCCATCTTTTTGTAATAGGGAAACTTCAGGTAAGACCAGTTCTCAACGTGTTCCGCGATATATTCCAGGTAGTTGCGCCCGTCAAACTTTTCCAATTGACTGCCGGTTTGGTCAATCAGCCGAACAGCGCCATCGTACAATTCGAGGGTATTGCCTTCTTTGACCATGCCCAAATAACCGGTGGGGAAGACTGCAAATTTATTGATGTCTTCCATGTTGCTCGCGGCCCAATCCTTCATGATTTGAATGCCGGCCTGGAGTGTGGCAATGGCTTCAGCGTTGCCCGCCAGCATTTTTTCACGATCTTCTGATTTGAGGGCGCGGTTTACACCGCCCGGAACGGCAAATACAGGATGGATGCGGCGCCCGCCGAGCGTGTGAATGATTTCCTGGCCGTATTTGCGCAGGTTAATCGCTTTCAAAGTTAATTCGGTATTGGCTGCGGCTAACCCGGCTACATTGCGGATAGCCGGATCGGCGTCAAATCCTAAGAGTAAATCCGGACCGGCCAGTTCGAAGAAATGCATCCCGTGGCTCTGAATAATCTGCCCCATGTGCATCAACTCGCGCAGCAGTTGAGCCGGGCGCGGAGCTGGCATGCCATAGACTTCATCAGCCGCCTTGGCAGCCGCCAGGTGATGCGATACCGGGCAAATGCCGCAAATACGCGGTGTAATGGTCGGCATTTCGAAGACCATGCGGCCTTCGCAGAACTTTTCGAAGCCGCGGAATTCATTCACGTGTAAGTACGCGTGATCAACCTCACCATTATCAGCCATGTGAATGGTAACTTTGGCGTGCCCTTCAATACGAGTTACAGGTTCAATAGTAATTTTTTGATTTGCCATCGCTGCCACCACCTAGTGCCAATGGAGTTTGTCGTCTTTAATTTCAGGAATTCGCCCTTGCGCCAGCTCTGACAGAACATAGTAAATGGTGTCAGCGTCAGGCGGGCAGCCGGGGACGAACACATCCACAGGAACAACATCCTGCAAAGCACGCACCTTGGTCGGCACCGCCAATTCAGGATCGTCCGGGATTTTTCCGTTTTCATCCGTACTTTCTGTCTCAACATAAGCACGGCGCAGGGCGTCTTCAAGCTTGAAGAAATTGCGCATCGCAGGTACGCCGCCGAAGACAGCACAGTCGCCTAAGGCGACCAAAATCTTGCAGTTTTTCCGCATCGTGTGGGCTACTTCTTCATTGGTGGTGTTGTTAACGCCGCCTTCCAGAATGCCCACATCCACGCCGCCTTCATCGAAATCAGGTCGCTTGAGATCGGTAATTGGCGTGGCGCGCAAGTCCGCCAATTCGATTACCTTGACGATCCGTTCATCCATGTCAAGCAGTGACATGTGGCAGCCGGCGCAGCCGGCCAGCCAGTCAGACGCAACTTTTGGTTTTGCCATTCTTAATCCTCCTATACCAATACCATACTCAGGCGGTAATCACGACGGGTGACGGCCGTTGAGCCAGTTCTGCTTCCCAATCAGGTGTGATTGCAATGCCCATGCGGTCGGCTAATTGGGCAAAAATTTCCTGGTGTGGCCAGACAATTCCGTTGATCGTCAGCGCTGGTTCAGCTTTCTGAACGCGCCCGTCCATATTGACGAAATGGCCGCTCTGCTCAAACCAGTTGGGGGCCGGCAAGACTACATTTGCCATAGCCGTCAAGCGCGAGGCATGGCTGGCCTGGACAACCAGGAAGCTGGCCTGTTCGGCTTTCTTAACCAGACTTTCGGTAGGAACCTCATCGCCAAGAACGATATAGGCCATGCTTTTCGGCGCGATCGTGAACGGCTGGTCCAGATGATATTGTGCTGCGGCAACACTGTTCGCTCCGCCCTTCGGGTCAACCAGGGCTGCGCCTAAAGTTTTGGCTAATTTAACCAATGCCTGCAACGACTGCACGTCCTTTAAATTAGCCGGGTCATAAACGATGGCGCTTTTTTCTGCGGCGGCCAGCCGGAAGGCGGCTTCGATCAATAATTCGGATGACAGACCGGTCTCGCCGGCAGCGGCTGCTACCAACGGGTCAGGATCACCGGCGAAGTTTTCTTTGGATTCGCCAATTTTGGCGGCTGCGGCAGTCAGTCCTTCGATAAGTTTGACCTCAGTCCCGGCTTTCGGGGAAAGACCGCAGTTGGCGAATTGGAAGAGGGTGTTTGGATTTTCATCCACAACCACCAGGGTGTTTCCCTCGGTAAGTCCGCGGCGGACGATGAACCCGGCGACCTGATGCTCATCGACCAAATTGGCGCCAAATACCAGCACGGCCTGAGCCTGTTTCAGGTCTTCCAATGAACCTTCAAACCCCTGCCCGATTTCTGCGGCTGCCTTGGAGGCCAGCAGGGTGTGTTTGCCTTCTTCCAGGCCTGTTACGACCGCTGCATTGACGCCATCTGCGAAAATCTGCTTGAAGGCGAACAGACCTTCCGCTGGAACGCGGCTGGAAATTGCGGCGGCCAGATTGCCGCTTTTGGCATGGTCAGAGACTAAATCTAACGCTTCATCCCAGGTGGTCGGCACCAATGCGCCGTCTTTTCGCACCAGCGGTGTTTTAATGCGTTCACGATCATCGGTCAGGGGAACGAAACGGCCATATTTGCAGAGAATGCCGTCGTTGACCGGTGCATCCCAGTTGCCTTCAATCCGAATGACCTGCCCGTCGCGGCTGATCACATCCACGCCACAACCGACCGAGCAGCCAACACAAATGGTTGAGGTGCGCTGAACGTCACGTTCCTTGCCCAGGTAGGCGCTGCGCCGGTCAATTAATGCGCCGGTCGGGCAAACCTGTACGCAGGTACCGCAGGAAACACAGGTGCTTTCACCCAGCGGGACATTGAGGTCGGCGATCACGAAAGTTTTTGCGCCGCGTTCTTCAACGCCCAGCGTGTTGACGCCTACCAGTTCGGAGCAGGCGCGGATGCAGCGACGGCAGAGAATACAGCGATTGTGTTCCAAAATAAAGAAGGGGTGCGACGCATCCACCGGATAGGGCTGCCAGTTAGGCTGCAGCGGCCAATGGCTCATTTCTTCACCATAGGCGGCATTCTGAAGCTCGCAGTCACCGCCGCTGACCTGGCAATACGGGCAGAAATGGTTGCGCTCGCTGAAAATGAGCGTTAAAACAAATTTTCTGGCTTTTTTAACTTTTTGCGTGCCGGTATGCACGACCATATTGTTACTGACCGGTATGGTGCAGGCGGATTGCAGGGTGCGGAACCCGTCAATTTCGACCATGCATAATCGGCAGCCGCCATAGGGATGCAGTTGGGGATGGTCGCACAAAGTGGGAATATGGATTCCGGCGTCTTTGGCGGCATTGAGAACAGTTGTACCTTCCGCAACTTCTATTTTTTGGTTGTCAATAGTGACAGTGACCATTCATACGCTCCTTAAGAGATACGTTCAATTCCAGTACAGAGGCGATGTCCTTTACACAGATCCGTTTGATTGTGCTCAGGCGGTTACAGGCGTTTTCATTTTGCAAACACCGGCCGGGCAGACGTGCAGGCGGATGTGCGCCTCAACCTCCGCTCGGAAATATTTCAGAATATCTTTCAATGGCGTGCCGGCGGTTTGACCTAACCCGCAGTTCGACATCTGGTAAAGGTTATCGGCCAATTCGTCAAGCTGGTCCAGATCGGCCAGGGAAGCGGTTCCGGCGGCAATATTGCTGAGCATTTCGTATGCGCGTTGGGTGCCGATGCGGCACGGATTACATTTACCGCAGGATTCAACCCGGAAGAAATTGAGCAGCACACGCGCCAGATCCACCACACAGGTGTCTTCATCGCAGATCAGCAAAGCGCCAGATCCCATCGAAACTCCGGCTTTACTGAAGGAGTCATAATCCATGGGTGTATCCTGCAAAGAAGCTGGAATGATCGATCCGCTTGAGCCGCCGGTCTGCGCCAGTTTCATGCTGGAGCCGGGTTTCATCCCTTTTGCGTAAATGGTTACGACCTCGCGCAGGGTGATCCCCATTGGAACCTCGATCAGCCCGGTAATGTTGACATTGCCGAGCATGGTATACACCTTGGTGCCTGGGCTGCTGGCCGTCCCGATTGAACGGAACCAGTCCGCGCCGTTCAGCATGATAGCAGGTACATTTGCCAGAGTTTCGACATTATTGATCAGCGTTGGTTTGGCGTATAGCCCCTCGGTGGTGGGGAATGGCGGGCGGGAGCGCGGCTGGCCGCGTTTGCCTTCGATGGATTCTAGCAGGGCCGTTTCTTCGCCGCAGATATACGCGCCCGCGCCGCTGTGGATATGAATCTCAAAGGAGAAATCACTGCCAAAGATGTGCTCGCCTAAAAAGCCGAATTCCTTTGCCTGGGCGATAGCCATTTCAAGGCGTTCACGCGCAAGCGCGTATTCGCCCCGAATATAGATATAACCTTCATCGGCTCCAACCGCATAACCGGCGATGCTCATGGCTTCAATCAGGCTATGAGGGTCGCCTTCAAGAATTAAACGGTCTTTAAAGGTTCCAGGTTCCGATTCATCTGCGTTGCAGACGATGTATTTCTTGGCGGCTTTTTCGCGTGCGACAAACCCCCATTTTGTCCCGGTTGGGAAGCCTGCTCCGCCGCGGCCGCGCAGCCCGGATTTCTTGATCGTATCGATCACATCGGCAGGGCTCAGTTCGCTGACGGCTTTGCCTAACGCGGCGTAGCCTTCATTCAGAATATAATCCTCAATGTCTTCTGGGTTGATCAAACCTGCGCGGCGCAGAACGATGCGATTCTCTGCTGGCAAAGTGCCTTTGCGCGCCGCCAGCCAGGCAATCCGGCCGGAAAGTTCGCGTGAGGAGGCCAGCAGATCGGCGGCGATACGTCCTTTATAGAGATGTTCTTCAACCAGAAAATGAACCTGATCTGGATTAACCGGCCCGTAAATCACTGCTTCGGGATAAACCACCACAATCGGCAGCGCATCGTGCCGGCCAACATCTCCCATCATCACCAAAGAGATTTCGTCTTGCAGCCCAAAGCCGTTGATCTCTTCCTGCAGCCGCGTGAATACCGCTTGTGCCCCGTTCTGCATACTGACCGGGTCGCTTGAAACCAGAACCATGGATCGGATTGTTTTCATACCCAGCTCCTATTCATAAAGGGCAAGAATTTCAGGAATTCTTTGCGGGGTGATGTTGCCGTAGATGTCCTCATCGACGATCATCACCGGTCCGACGCCGCAAACACCCAGGCAAGACGTGGTGATTAATGTCCATTTCCCATCCGGGCTGGTTTCTTCGGGTTTAAGCTGCAATTCTTCTTGCAGTCTTTCCCATACTTCACGGCCGCCGACAACATGACAAGGTGCACTTTCGCAGAATTGAATGACATGCCGGCCGCGTGGTTTGGTAGAAAGCATCCGGTAAAAACTGGCAACAGAAAGCAGGGAACTTTTTGGTTCTTTAAGGCTCTGACTGATTTCTTCCAGTGCTTCAGGCGGTAAGTAACCCAGTTTGCGGTTAACTTCGTTTAAGATAGGAATTAATTCATTCCGATTTGCACCGTATTGGGCAATCGCAGCCTGTACGACGCCAGTGATCTTCCCATTCTCGTTTCCAGCAACTTCCATAAAGGACCTCCTTGAGTTAAACACGAATCAGGGGGTAAACCATTCTTGCCGAATATTGATAAATGGTTCCAAAAAATCAGTTAATCGCAATTGCATTAAAGTTGCACACCTGCATGCAGATGCCGCAGCGAATACATACATCCGGGTCAATATGGTGCGGCTGGCGCCGTTCTCCGGAAATTGCATTGACGGGGCAGTTTCTGGCGCAGACCGTACAACCGGTGCAAATTTCTGGCTGGATTTCATAACGAATCAACGCGCGGCAAACTTTGGCCGGGCAACGCTTTTCGTAGATATGCGCTTCGTATTCTTCGCGGAAATACTTCAAGGTGCTCAGAACAGGATTGGGCGCGCCTTGACCGAGACCGCAAAGACTGTTGGTACGGATTTCGTTGCAGAGATCTTCCAGCGTTTCAATATCACCATCGACGCCTTTGCCTTCGCAGATACGAGTCAGAATTTCCAGCAGGCGGCGGGTTCCAACCCGGCAGGGTGTACATTTACCGCAGCTTTCGTCCTGGGTGAACTCCATGAAGAAGCGGGCAATATCGACCATGCAGGTTTCGCTGTCCATGACGATCATCCCGCCTGAGCCCATGATGGTGCCGGCCTGCGCCAACGATTCGTAATCAACCGGCAGGTCCAGGAATTGAGCCGGGACGCAGCCGCCCATTGGGCCGCCGATCTGGATGGCTTTGAAATCTTTATCGTCTTTGATCCCGCCGCCAACGTCATAAACGATATCACGCAGGGAAATACCCAGCGGGACTTCGATCAACCCGGTGTGGTTGACATCACCGGCCAGCGCAAACGTTTTGGTGCCTTTGCTGCGTTCGGTGCCCCATTGCGCGTACCAGTCCGCACCGTTCAAGACGATTTGACGGATATTCGCATAGGTCTCAACATTGTTGACATTGGTCGGATGACCCCAAAGTCCTTTGACTGATGGGAAAGGCGGACGCGGACGCGGTTCGCCGCGGCGTCCCTCAATCGAGCCGATCAAAGCGGTCTCTTCACCGCACACGAAAGCCCCGGCCCCCATACGGACTTCCAAGTCAAAATCAAATCCGGTGCCGAGAATATTTTTGCCCAGCAAGCCGAGCGCGCGCGCCTGTTGGATAGCAATATTCAGGGTGGCTACCGCGACGGGGTACTCGGCGCGGCAGTAAATGTAGCCTTGATTGGCGCCAATGGCAAACCCGGCGATTGCCATACCCTCAATGACCGCATGCGGATCGCCTTCAAGAACACGGCGATTCATAAATGCGCCTGGGTCGCCTTCATCAGCGTTGCAGATTACGTATTTAATCGGGTCATCACTGGCGCGAGTGAGCTGCCATTTCTTGCCGGTGGGAAAACCAGCCCCGCCGCGGCCGCGCAGTCCGGAGGCGAGCACGGTCTCAATCACCTGATCGGAATTCATTTCGGTCAGCACTCTGGCCAGGGCCATATAGCCGTTCTCCGCAATGTAATCCTCAATATTTTCTGGGTCGATTTTGCCGCAATTATTGAGGACGATACGAACTTCTTTGGGGGTAGGCGCGCCTAATTCTTCGTCAACAGAATCAGGCCGGCTGATCTGGAATTTTTTGACGGTGCGGCCTTTGAGAAAGTGTTCTTCGACCAGGTAAGGGATATCCTCAGGGGTTAAACCGACATAATGAACGCCCTCTGGATAAACCATAATTTCAGGGCCTTCCGAGCACATGCCGATTCGGGAAGTTTCCAACACTTGAATTTCGTCGATTAACCCTTCTGCAACAATTTCATCTTGAAGGGCATCCATGACTTCATGTGCGCCTTTTTGCAAACATTGTGGGTCCGCGCAAACTAAAACGTGCGAGCGAAAATACTTCATAGGATTTTGCCTGTCTGATTATCTGTAAATGGTTCTAAAGTTGAACCACGTTCTGTTCAACAATTTTGCCTTTTTCAACGTGCTCATGCACAATTTCCCGGGCAACATCGCCGTTTACTTTGCCGTAGGTCACCTTGGGCTGATCGCCAACAATGACCTGAACAATCGGCTCTTTTTCGCATAAACCGATACAGCCGGTTTGGGTAACGATCACGCCATCCAGATTATCAGCTTGAATTGTCTCAAGAATACTTTTCATGGTTTCACGTGCGCCGGCGGCAATTCCGCAGGTGCCCATGCCAACAATGATTTGGGTCTGACCAGATTCTGTTTTTACTTTCCGTTTTTCGAGCGCTTCTTCGCGTATCTTTTTCAGATCGTCTAGGCTCTTAATGGTGGGCATTTCATCTCTCCTGTGGGTTATGAAACGAACGCATTCGCGGCAGAATGAATTCCGGATTCCAGGAATTCTCTCAAATA
Source organism: Bellilinea sp. (assembly GCA_036822575.1). Lineage (GTDB taxonomy): Bacteria > Chloroflexota > Anaerolineae > Anaerolineales > Anaerolineaceae > Bellilinea. The sequence goes on from DAISHK010000010.1 coordinate 58,927, forward strand.
AGAAAGTACGTGCGGATCAGAAAGAGGAATTTCGCCAAGCTCTTTTTTGATCGGCGCGTCATCAAGGACGAACTCGTTTTCATTAAACCGGTAAGTGAAAATCCAGTGAATATTCGGGTTAGCAACAATAAGGGTCAGCAGGGTGCCGCTTAAATCGCCCAATGGCATCCGATCGATGTGGCTGCGTTGAAATTCCGCATTAATCAGTGTGCCTTCTCCAGGTTTTGAGCGAATTGAAAAGCTGCCATTACAGGCTTCAGCGGCGGCTTTGAATAAAGGAATGCCTAAACCAACTTTTCGGGTGGTGCGTGAGGTGACAAATGGGTCGATGACCCTGGCAACCATGTCCGCATCCATGCCTTTGCCGTTATCTTCAACGCTGATGATCAACCGATCCGTCAGCGTGTTTTCGGCGACAAGAATTCGAATTTCACTTGCATCGGCTGCAATACTGTTTTCGGCAATATCCAACAGATGAAGCGATAATTCACGCATAATCAACCCTGAATATGGCGGAGGACCTGCGGGAATTTATTGGGTTTAACCCGCCCGATCGTTTCTTCGTCAACCACCACAACCGGCGCTTGTGAGCAGGCGCCGACACAGCGGCAGACTTCAAGAGTAATTTCGCCATCCTTGGTGGTTTCACCCGGCTCGATTCCAAGCAGTGATTTGGCTTTTTCGATCAGCTGCGGTGTGCCGCCTACATAACAAGCAGTGCCCATACAAAACTTGATCGTATGTTTACCGCGCGGCTGAGTGGTGAAGAAAGAATAGAACGAAACCACGCCGTGAATGGCGCTGACCGGCACATTCAATTGGTTGGCAACATATTGCTGCATTGGCTCGGAAATGAAGCCAATCTGGCTTTGAAGCTGATTCAAAACCACCATCGTTGCGCCTGAGATCTTTTTATTCTTTTCCAGGATCTCATCAATAATTTGTTTTTGCTCTGGGTTTGCCAGAGGGTCATTGGGGGGGACATTAATTGTTGCTGTTGGCATGAATAGTTCTCCAGGTAAAACCTTTCGGTTTGTGAGATTAAACTTCGCTGACCAATACCGAGTGTACAAATACCTGTAATTGTCTGTAATTACCAAAAGTCACGATATCTTGTGAAAATCGTAACAATTTGCACGTTTTTCGGGGTGATTAGTCCGATACCTGCAAAAACCTGCCGTTATTACCGCTGAGTGCCCAACTGAGTTCTTGTATAGAGGGCTGATCCAGATAGAAGTGGTTAAAACCGGTTATATTTTCCAGTTGATGCGCATCGCCTCCGCGCAAGAGGGGATAGCCGGAGATTGCGGGATATTGGTGCGGTGCATCCACGAGGGAAAGGTTTCTTGAAATTTCCAATGCTACAAGTGGGATATCAGTTGGGACCAACCCCAATAGGGCGAGCAAACCATTGGCGCGCCGGTCAACGTGAGCGGGGATAAACAGCCCGCCGAGCTGGGTTACCTGCTGCCAGGCTTGGTTAATGGTCAAATTGGTGGAAGTCAGCAGCAGCCGTTCTTCACGGGCCAAAAAATCGCCATTTTGATCAACAATCAATTGGTCGCCGAAATAATCTGGTTGGTTCTTAATCTCTGGCAATGACTGATCCACAATTTTTTGCCAGGCTTGAATTTGTTCGAGCGTATCAAACAAACACAGACAATGTACTTCTTCTAGGGTTTGAACTTCCATACCGGGAAAAACGGTGATTGAGCTGCCTTGCGCTGCCTGGATAACGGCGGGAATATTTGCGGACGCGTTATGGTCGGTAATTGCCAGAATCTGGATTGCTTGCTGGACTGCTTCGGCAATAATCAAAGGCGGCTGCATCTCTAATTCTGCACATGGTGAAAGTACGGTGTGAACATGCAATTCTGCGCGAAAAGATTTCAAACCAATCTCCCTTTAGGGATGGTCCTGCAAGCTACGAATAAATACCCATTTCCCATAATCGGCCGCATATCGCGTACGAACTTTCGCGCGAGGAAAGCAAGTTGATCCCTTCTTCGTTGGCTTTTTTGAGGGTGGCTTCATCTGGCATGGCGCCTTCCGTAATGATGACCGCGCTCAATTCCAATAAAGCTGCAACCGCAACAATATTATTGTGCGCCTGAAGCGTAACCCAGATGGATCCATGCGGAGCTCCAATCATTACGCAGCTCAATAAATCTGCTGAATAGCCGCCGGTGGGAATAATGTCTGCAAAATCTTTAGGTTCGGTGAGAACCGTCAGGTCTAGCGTTCGAATGATTTGGGCCAAGTCAGTCATTTCTTCTCCTGATTTCTTGCCGGGTAACCTTCGCCTACACTGTCCTGATTTTCCAGGTTGATCTTCATCCGTAAACGGGTGCCTTTGCCCCAGATAGATTCTAATTTCATGTTATCGACACAGCGGGAGATATTCACCAACCCCATGCCGGCGCCAAAGCCCAGTTCACGAACCGTCTCACTGGCCGTGGAATAGCCGGGGCGCATCGCCAGCGCTACATCTTTGATGCCTGGTCCCGTATCAAAGACGTCAATAGAGATTTGATGAGGCTCAATTTCCACACGAATAATGCCTCCCTCCGTCGTGTGGATGATCAGATTCATCTCAGCTTCATAGGTGGCAATACCGCAGCGGCGCGCAATTTGCGGCGAAGCGCCCATCCTGGTCAGCGCGCGCTTGATTTTTGAAGATGCTTCTCCCCCGTGGGTGAAATCCCCGGTGCGGATGTTGTAACGCAGAATTAGGCTGGTTCTTTCCGATTCGATATCCTCAAATAAGTGACTGGCGCGATAGCGGCGAACTTCTTCCGCCTGGTAATCTTGTTTGAGCGCATTGAGGATGCCGCGCGTAATATCGCCTTTGGTGATGATGCCGACCAATTTGCCGTCACCGTCAACAACCGGCAGGCGGCCGACGCGGGTCGAAACGAAAGTTTTTAAGGCCTCTACCAACGGATCCGAATCTTTTACCGTGATCACGTTGTAATTCATATATTTGCTGATTTCTGCTTCGAGATCAGTGTTGGTCAGGCAGCGAATTAAATCTTCAATGCTGATGATGCCAGTAAGCTTACCGTTTGCAACAATGGGCGCCCCAGAGATCCGCCATTTGCGGAAGGATTCGAGAACCTCAGCCATCTTCATTCCGGCCGACATGGTTAACAAATCCCGAGTCATGACCTCCTGGACTTTAATTTCATAGGCCAGTTCTTCAACGCGGGTGATGCTTTCCGCTTCCTCGTCCGTAATAATTCGGGTTTTACGCAGATCTTTGGGATCCAAGGGATTAACTCCGATTATTTGTGATTTGAGTTTTAACCAGGTTTATTCACATTCACAGCCATTGGCTGAAAAAGGTTTCTCCAGGCATTCAACGCCGGCCTTGTATAATCGGCCGCTGACTTCAAACATACCAAAGGGAGTCGATATAAGCGGAATACGTTCTTCGTCAGCCAGCGAAATTGTGTCTTCTGAGGGCATTTTCCCCCGGACAAGGACAATCGCCATCACATCTGCCATAACGGCCGTACGGACGACCTGTGGATTGCACAAACCGGTCAGCAATACGGCATTGGGTTGAAGCGAGGTGAGCACATCGCTCATCAGGTCGGCTCCGCCGCAGCCAAGAATCTGGTCATTCAGGTTCGCCGTCTTGGTTAATAATTTTCCATCGATTAATGCGATGAGTTCGCTGACATTCATAACTGACCTGTTGCTTTCCTTTAGAGAGCTTATTGGTGGTAAATGGAATCTCGCTTGCTAAGTGTTGCCTTAAATTATATATGACAAGTGGAAATTGTCACAATATTAATCTGTGTAACTTTTTTTAAATAAGAAATTACTTTTTCGTACTATTTCAATGGCGTTCGAAAGGACGCCGGTTAGAAAATAAAAACATGTTAAAATGGGTAAGGCTTTCATTCCGTGACTAATTTTACAACAAATCACGGCATGAGCACGGATTAAACTTACAAGGCGCTATTATGGAAAAAATTATACCCTCGGTAAAAGGTACTCGTGATTTCTATCCAGAAGAAATGGCAGTTCGTCTGTGGTTGTATTATCAGATCAAAACTGTTTCACAGTCTTTTGGCTATCAGGAATATGAAGGTCCGATTTTAGAGAAAATTGATTTATATGCAGCCAAGTCTGGGGAAGAGCTGGTGAAGGAACAGGCCTTTGTTTTCCCGGATCGGAGCGGTGAACTGATTACACTGCGCCCGGAATTAACACCGACGGTCGCGCGGATGGTGGCTCAGCGGCAGAAGCAATTAACATATCCTGTCCGCTGGTGGTCTTTCGGCCCATTCTGGCGCTATGAGAAACCTCAGAAAGGCCGTACGCGCGAATTCTTCCAGTGGAATATTGATATTTTCGGCGTCAATTCCGCCGAAAGTGACGCTGAATTGATTGCGATTGCCGCCGCGTTTTTTAAACAGGTGGGGCTTTCTGCTCATCAGGTCGGAATTTTCCTCAATGACCGCCGGCTGATGGATCAGGAGCTTCAGCGGCTTGATTTGGTGGACCTGGCTAAAAAGAAAGCTGTTTTCCGTTTGATTGACCGACGCGATAAACTGCGCCCTGATGAGTGGCAGGCTTATGCCGTCCAGGAAATTGGCCTAAGCGAAAATCAATTCGAGCAGCTAAAATCGCTGTTGGATGATGAAAATCTCTGGAAAAAATCTCCTGAATTAACCCGCGTTTTTCAATTACTCACCGCTATGGGCCTGGGTGATTACCTGCACTACAGCCCTGAGGTGATTCGTGGTCTGGAATACTATACCGGGACGGTATTTGAAGCCCGCGATATGGATCGCGAAGGCCGTGCAATTTTAGGCGGCGGCCATTATGACAATTTGGTCAGCGATGTCGGCGGTGATCCATTGCCTGGAGTGGGTTTCGCGATGGGTGATGTCATGGTCGGCCTGGTACTCAAGAAATATGGCTGCATTCCAGAATTGTCGTTAATGCCCGCCAATGTCCTGGTAACGGTATTTTCCGCTGAATTAATGGAAAAGTCGTTCTCGGCAGCTAATTACCTGCGAGAAGCGGGGATCCCGACGATCTGTTTTACAGAAGCAGTCAAGCTGCCCAAGCAGTTTAAATATGCCGATCGGATTGGTTCGCGCTTCGTTGTGGTCATCGGACCGGATGAAGCGGCCAATGGACAGGTTACGTTAAAAGACCTTTCCAAAGGCGAACAACGAACGATCGAAATGGATAGGCTGGCAGAAGAAATTCGTCACAGCCAGTGAAATCCGAGAAGGAAATTTTACGATCTGGCGTGAAAATCTTGCGCTGAACGTTGGGGTGTGATAAAATCTTCGTCGCTTTGTGGTGGGCGTAGCTCAATGGCAGAGCATCGCACTGTGGATGCGAGGGTTGTGGGTTCGAAACCCATCGCCCACCCTGGAACCACCCCTTATTTGAGGGGTGGTTTTTTTGTTTATCATTAGGATAATTATGGGTTTTTGGGCAGAATTTAGATAGTATTTACAACGATGATGGGTATTTTGGGGGAAGAATTACTATAATGAGTTTATCTTTAATTAATCCGGGCGGGGAATTGCAGCATGAATCCACCTAGAATATTGATTGTTGATGACGACGCCGCCATTACTCGTTTGTGCCAGCTCATCCTGGAAAAACGTGGTTTCCACGTGGATACCGCATTAAGCGCAAGCGCCTGCCTTGCTGCACTCAATCAGGCTCATTATGACCTGTTAATTACCGATATGCGTATGCCGGATATGGACGGTTTTGAGATCTCTGCCCGCGCCAGAGCGAAAGATCCTGAAATCGCTGTTGTGTTCATCACCGGCTATGGCTCTGTGGATGTTGCTATTAAAGCACTACGGAATGATGTGGACGGCCTGATATTAAAGCCGTTTAGTGAAACGTCGGTACTGCTGGATACTGTTTTTAATGTCCTGACCGAAAGGTCAGTGAAGCAAGATGCCGCTCGGTTAAAGATATTAAAACCTTTATTCAATATTTCTGAGGCGTTGTTTTCTGAGGTGGATGCTTCACGTCTGGAAGCGCGTATAGAGGACTTGGTTAATCAGTATTTTTCAACCTGTCAGCTGGCTTTTTATGGCTACGATCTCAAGAGCGAACAATGGAAACTCATTTCCGGGAAGGCGCTCGAAGATATCTGTGCTGGAATCGCAGCAGATTGCTCGACGCTCTTTGACCAATTTTTTTCTGCTGCATTGCCCATTGTAATTGACCCGGTCATGCAAGATAGCATTTATCAAACCTGGATCAACCAAAGCGGTAATCAAGCTGTTTATATTCCCATTCGCTGGGGTGAACACCGTTACTTGGTGATGCTGTTCCGGGATTTGGTACATTATGGCCGGTTTCAAATCTCTGAATTGGACACAGCGGTTATTCTTTGGCGTCAGGTTGTCATTGCGCTTGAAAATGCCGATCTGTATACCAGCCTGATGAATAAAGTCAGCGAGCTGCAGGAATCACAAAAAGCGCTCATCCAGGCTGAAAAAATGGCGATTTCAGGGCGGTTATTGGGTTCTCTGGCACATGAGATCAACAATCCGCTCCAATCCGTCCAGAATTGCCTGCATTTGGCTCAGCGGGCTGAATTAAGCGCCGAGGAGAAGCGCCATTATATTGACCTGGCCTCACATGAAGTTGTTCGTTTATCAGAGCTCGTGCAGAATACGCTTCAATTCTATCGCTCCCGAGGTATTGATTTTAAATTGTGCAGCCTGGCTGAGAGCCTTGAAATTGTCCTGAATTTAAGCCGGCCACAATTGCAGCATTCAGAAATCCTGGTTGATGTCTCCGAGGATATTCAGCAGCTGCCGCTGGTTCCAATGGTTCCCGATCAGATTCAGCAAGTGCTGCTAAATTTGCTGCTGAATGCCATTGACGAACTCAATGGGCTGTCCGGCGATGCGTGTAGGCATATCTGGATTGAAGCGGATTCTGATCTTTTAACGATTTCATTGATTATCGAAGATTCTGGGAAAGGAATCGATGACAAGCTCGTAGAGCACGTTTTCGAACCATTTTTTACCACAAAGGCCGAAGGAACGGGATTAGGCTTGACAATTATCTACGGGATTATTGTAGATGTTCATCACGGATCATTGCTATTTGAACCGCCTGTCCATGGTCACGGGGCCAGGATTCGAGTCACCTTACCAAGGGGATGATGAAATGCCTGCTAATCGTGTTTTGATTGTCGATGACGACCATCTGGAGCGCCAGACATGGGTGCGGATATTGGGCCTGGAAGGGTATCAAGTCAGTAGCGCTGATTCTGGTCTGGCAGCGCTTGCCTGGCTGAAAAACAATCCATGTGAAGTGTTGGTGCTGGATTTAAAAATGCCGGATATGAATGGCATTGAAGTTCTGCGTGAAGTCAATCGGGCCTACCCGGCTGTGAAAACGATCATACTCACCGCCCACGGCAACATGGATGCAGCCGTTCAGGCGCTGCGCCTCAAAGCCAGCGATTTCCTAACAAAACCGATTCAACCGGGTGAATTGATTTCCGCGATTAAACGAATAACCAGCGCCGCAGTGACAGGTAACCCAATAGATCAGAGCGGGTTATGGAATTTTCAAGGCGCATCCCGTGAGCTCGACGGGAAGAACCTGGTTTATGCGACGATGGCGGGGGTTCGGTTTGATCTTAAAATCAGGAAAATTTTTTGGCAGGATATCGAATTATCGCTGACGCCAATCGAAGCGAAAACGATTGAAGCCCTGATTGAGAATTATCAGAATCTGGTAGCCCCCGAAAGACTGGTTTATCTGATTTATGATTATCAAACCAATGCACAGGACGCTGCCAAAACTTTACGGCCGATCATATCGCGGTTGTATAAGAAATTGTCCGTTATTTCTGGCGGAGAGCATTGGATTCAAAATGTACGCGGATCTGGATATCTGTTGAATTTTTCCCCAGACCAATTGATCCGCTGAGTTATTTTTGCCAGGGCAAGTTGAGCGGGGAGATGCGCGGGGCGTTCAGCCAGGCCAATATTCCTGTGTGTGCGCGTTTTTCTGGCGTGTAGTGGTCAAAACCCACAAGTACCAGGCTCGCTCCGATAAGCGCGGCTCCGAACCATTGCAGCATGGAAAATTTTTCATGCAGCAGGGTGAACGACAATAATAAAGTCACAATGATTTCACCCAGGCCGAGGATGGCAGTCTGCATGCCGCCCAATTTCTTGATTCCCATAAATAACGTTAGCCGGGATAAAAAGGTAATCAATGCCATTGCAACCAGCGAAAACCAGGCTGCTTGCGCTGGAGGCGGCGTGTGATCGAAAAGAAAATATGCAATTGTGACCGTTGCGCTCATGGAGAGGAGTGTATAGAATGTGACGGTTGGTGCAGGGGCTTCAAATAATACCCTTTGGTTGATCAGCAAATGCAACGCATAAAAAGCAGCCGAGACTAACATGAAAATCGCACCAGTCAGATCCACACCGGCCGTAGTTGTTCTTAATAATAAAAACGCTCCTGGTATGGCCAGCGCTAACCGGAAAAGCGTGACCCGGCTGATGGGTTGGCGATCCAATAACAGCCAGCCGGCCAGAAAGAGTGGGTAAAACGAATAGAGCAAGTGGCCGATGCCGGCATCCAGGCGCGCCAGGGCTAAATAATAGAAAACGGAGCCAATCCCATTCATCAGGCCGGCAAACATACAGCCAATTAGTCCAACCGGATACATATACAGGCTGACGCCAAAAATACGCATGTAAAGAAACAAGAAAGTAACTGCCAGAAATGAACGGATGGCGACCACTGCAAATGGCGTAAATCCTGAAAGGATGGCCTGTTTGCCCAAAACGGGCAATACACCGAGGAAAAGCGCTGATGCAAGCGCAGCGCTAATTCCTCGGGCACGATCGCCAGAATCTTTCATAAATTTGGCCCTGCTATCCGGGTTTGATGAGGGTACGAACCTCATCAAGAAGTTCATCGCTGAGGAAATTGCCCTTTTGCATCAAGGATTGGATATGTCCGTGCAACCGGGTCTTTTCATTTTGAGTCAATTCTTTGGCGGTTACCACAATCACCGGAATGTCAGCGGTCGCCGGGTCTTTTTGCAGCGCATCCATTACACCGAAACCATCCAGCTCAGGCATCATGAGATCCAGAATGACCAAATCAGGCAGTTTGTCCTGAATAAGCTTGACGGCTTCCACACCATTTTCAGCTTCCAGCAGGACGTAATTTCCTTGAGATTGCAGAATTCTGCGGACCAGGCGGCGTACATCTGGATTGTCATCCACAATCGCCACGGTTGAGTACCGGTCGCTGGTAACGCGCGTTAAAGCAGCCAGTAAGCCTTCCTCTGCGTTTTCGTCAGCTTTCTTGGCCGGCATGACCACATTCTTCGCGCCGTCACTGCCTAAAATATCCTGTTCAACCGGCATGGTATGGCCGCTGACGTTGACGACCACACTTTGGCTGGCGGTGATTTGCCCAGAGCGAACCATTTTAATCAAGCCGGCTACAGCTACGCCAGACGCTGGTTCAATGGATAGCCCCTCCATTTTCGCCAGGAAATGCAGGGCGCGATACGCTTCCGCGTCACTGACACTTTCAAATGTTCCCCCGGTTTGCATGATTTTTTCTCGGAGGAGCGAATACGACCGGCCAGGATCTCCGGTTGCCAGCGTTGAAATGGTGGTTTCGGGTTGGACGGCTGGCGCGGTTTCGAGGTTCGCGCGCCAGGCTTGTGTCATCGGTGAACAGCCGTCGGTTTGAATTATCGCAATATTGGGTATATGCGAGATCCAGCCCATTTTGAGCAATTCTTCAAAGCCTTTATAAACACCCATTGGTCCCATGCCGCCGCTGACGGCTTGGATATACCAATCTGGCGTTTCCCAGGGGAAGTCTGGCAGGCTGCCAATGGACTCACCGGAATTCCGCTGCATGGCCGTGAATTGTTCAGTGATTTCATAGGCGATCGTCTTCATTGATTCAACAGCTGCGATGCTGCGGGCGCCTGCGTCCATATAGATTCCACGCTGCTCGGCGAATTCTGCGGCCACCTTTCTGGTTTGATCGTATGATCCGGTCACTTTTATGACCTGTGTGCCGTAAAGCGCTACCTCGCGCATTTTTGAGGCAGGCACCTGGCTGGTGAGGAACGCCCATAATTTAATTCCGGCGCGCGCAGCAAAGGCTGAATAAGCAATGGCCACGTTTCCGGTAGAAGCAATAACAGCTTCGGTAATGCCCGCATCTTTTAATGTGGCAATGGTAATTGCTGCCTGGCGGTCTTTGAATGAATTGGTTGGGCCCTGGCGTTCGTCCTTTAAATAAATACTGTGATGTCCAAGGATCATCCCTAAATTCAAGGCTCGAATGAACGGCGTGCCGCCTTCACCCATTGAAAAGTTGAGGTTAGTCGCCCGCACTGGCAGCAATTCGCGGTACCGCCAGATATTCGCCGGCCGCGATGGCAGTTGAGCTTTCATTTGCTGGCTAAGGGCTTCGTAATCATAAATTGCTGTCCGCCAGGGACTGCCGCAAGCCGGACAGAGCGGCGTGTGGGGAGAAAAAACCATTGTGTTTCCACAATCTAAACATTTAAGCATCGTTGCAGGCATAATCACTCTTTAGTTTGGGATTCGTGTTTAACGGTAAGAAGTGCTTCCAGCTTTTCCAGAAAATCCGCTTCGCCTAGACTGCTTTTCGCAATGCGCGCCTGGCTGAATAAGGCCAGTTTCTCGGTCTGCTCTTCATTCAGACCCTCGCTGGTTAACATAATCACCGGGATGGAAACCGTGGCAGGATCATTTTGGATGATTTCAGCTAAATCAAATCCTGCCGGGTGTTCCTCATCAAAATCAATCAAGATTAAATCGATAGCCTTTTCGGCGATGATCTGGATCGTCTCTTGTTGGTTATCCGTGACATAAATTTCGAATTTGCCGGCGCGGTTGACCGCCTGGCGGATATTTTCTTGATCTTTCGTATTGGCCGAAACGGCTAACAGGATGGCAGGATTTGGGTTTGAATGGATGTTTTTTATTGAGGCAGCCAATTCATCGGGGAGAAATGGCTTGACCAGATAATCTGCTGCGCCTAAATTCAATCCTTTTTCGGTATCTTCCATAATCGAGCAGATGATTACCGGAATGTTGTGGGTTTCTGGGTCCTTCTTCAGCGCGAGAAGCACCTGCCAGCCGTCCATTTCAGGCATCATAATATCAAGGGTGATGGCAGATGGCTGCAATTCTTTTGCACGTGCAACGGCATTTTTTGCCTTTGTCTGACCGATCACGTTAAACCCATGCGGCTGCAAGAAACGTTGATACAGGCTGATGACCTGTTCGTCATCATCAATCGAGAGGATTGTGATCCCGGTGGGTTCTGGCTGGGCAGGTTGGCTGATTTCTGGTTCTGGTTCCGCTGTCTGCACGGGCAGTGTGAAGAAAAAGGTGGTGCCTTTCCCAATTTCACTATGAAGGACGCCGATGCGACCTTTGTGCATTTCGATAAACGACTTACAGATCGACAAACCCAATCCGGTTCCGCCGGTTTTGCGCGTTGGCGAATCGTCAACTTGTGAAAATGGTTGAAACAGCCTTGACTGATCTTTTTCTTCAATACCCGGACCAGTATCTGTAAAGGTAACCATAATCTCATTGCGGTTTTCGATGCTCTTTTTTACACCGGCTTTGATGACAATGGAGCCTTTCTCTGTGAATTTGGCGGCGTTTGAGAGCAAATTCAACATCACCTGGCGAATTCTGGTTTCGTCTGCCAAAACAGTTGGCAGGTTATCTTGAATTTCATACTTGATTTGAACCGGTTTGTCTTTTACCAGTCCGATGCCGGTGGAAACCACAGCCCGGATCATATCTTCCAGGCGAATTTCTTCAATTTGAAGTTCCATTTTTCCGGCTTCAATTTTGGAAAGGTCAAGCACATTATTAATCAGACCGAGCAAATGCTGGCCCGAATTGTAAATTGAAGAAAGATCCTGTTCTTGAATATCGTTGATGGGGCCGTCGATACCTTTCAGAATAACGCGCGAGAAGCCGATGATTGAGTTCAATGGCGTACGCAGTTCATGACTCATATTGGCCAGGAATTGCGACTTGAGACGATCGACTTCACGAATTTCCTCGTAAGCGCGCTGGGTCAGCAGGTATGACCGTGAATTCTCCAGGGCGATAGCGGTGTGTGAGGCAACGGTTTCGAGCAAGTCAACCTGTTCGTCCTGGATCATATGATCTTTTTGGAATATTTGCAGCAGGAATAGACCCAACGCTTTTCCAGCAGAAACGAGCGGAACACCAACCACACTGTTTGGTTCAGGCTCCATTGCTAAAACGCCCATGTGTTCAAGCGTTTTGTTCACATCTTTGGAGAGCAGCAGGGTTTGGCGGGATTTGCAAATGTAATTAAGAATATCGTTGCGCTGCGGCTGATCAGGATAATGCTCACTCACCGCATTGCGCGTATAAATTGGGAAAGTCAGCACATTTTCTTCAGGATTAATCAACGCCACGATCAAGTTCTGTGTATCCACCAGCCTGCTGAGGGTTTCTCGTAAAATGGAAAAAATTCCGACCTCTTCGGTCAAACGTGAAAGACGCTGCCCAATTTCATTTAAAACCGCCAGATCTTGATTGCGGTGTTTTACATTTTCTTCTGCGCGAATACGTTCATTTAATTCCACCTGGAGCGATTCATATAATTGAGCGTTCTCCAAAGCAATGGATAGCTGCCGGGATACTTCTTCTGCCAGCAGTTTTTCTTCCGTGCGCCAACGCCGGTCGGGACGATCGTCCATAAACTCAAGATAGGCGCGTCCGCTGGATGGAATTTGAACCGGAACACGCAGCATACTGGTGGCTTTGGACAGTTCCAGGTCGTCCTCGCTTTGATCTGGGTATCCTCCGATGAGCGCCCCGGTTTTCGAGCGCTCCGGAAATTTTCGCGTGCCGGTCTTATCCGTGGCAGGGGTGCTGCGCACTGTTGGCGCTATGGCATCAGCTGCGATGGAAAAAAACTCGCCAGAAAGCGCTCCTTCGGATTCCTCTGTAATGTGAATCTCAACTGGAACTGGCTGACTGCCAGGCAAATTGAAGATAACGCGCACCTGTGCGGGAAATTCGCGTTTTTCAAGCAGCGCATTTAATTTCAGGGTGGATGTATCGTTGAGGCAGAATGATTTAAAAGGCTGCCCTTCCCATAAGGTTAATGGAATTCCGCAAATCTCCGCGGCTTTTGCGGATACTTCTGAGTAATTTCCCTGGTGATCCGTTCGCCAAAGGGCTTTTTCAGAGGGCGGTTCATTTCCGTGGTTCGCATTCAGGGTTATGTCAATTTGCGTGAAGAGATTATCCAGCCGCTGGTTGATTTTTTGCTTTGACATCAGCCTCTACCTCCTCTGCTAATTGACGGTATTGTTCAGCTGAACGGCTTTTGGGTGCGTGATATATAATCGGCAGCCCGGCAATATGACTCTCACGCAGGCGGGTATCAACAGTAATCACTGTTTTATAAACACCATCGCCAAAACTGGATTGGAGCTGTTCGTACATGGTTCTATGGATACGATTGCGGCGATCAAACATCGTGACCAACAAGCGATATGTCAACTGCGGGTTGCTCTGGGCGCGCACCCTGCGCACTAAATTCATCATGTTTCGAAGCGCATAAATCGAAAAATACTCAGCCTGGGTTGGAATCAACAATAAATTCGCGCAGGATAAAGCATTCAAAACGACTGCCCCTAAAAATGGCGGACAATCCATCAAGATAAAATCCGCTTCAGGGTTTTCTTTTTGCAGGTACTGTCTCAGCAGAAATTCAAAGCGCGGTTTTGTCGGCAGTGTTCTTTCTAAAATGTTGAGTTCGTGTGTGGCAGGGATGATGGTTAATCCGGGTATCCCAGTCTCCTGAATCACAGAGTTAATCGCTGGATGGTCGAGAAAAACATTCAGGGCCGATTTCTTGCTTTCGTCTGGTTCAATCCCCAGAGCGAGAGAAAGATTCGCCTGAGCATCCAGGTCTATCAGCAAAACCCGTTTACCGCGCTCAACCAATGCGGCTGCCAGCGACAAAGCGGAGGTCGTTTTGGCAACACCGCCTTTTTCATTGGTCACTGCAATAATTTTGGCCATACTCATTCCTGACCGGTGATATCAAAGGGTGGAAGGATATTTGTGTTGAATTTCTTCTCCTGAGTTTTCGGGAGAATGATGTGGGCAGCAGTTACATGCAATGAGCGTTTTAACTCTTCTAGTGCCACCGAAATCATTTCGTCTGTATTGCTGCTGCTGCGAATTTTCGCTGTGATTTCAAGTACGCGTTTTTCCCGTTCCGCCCGTTCCAGTGTCTTTTCCAGGAGCCGGGCGTTCTCTAATGCCTGCCCAATTTGATCTGAAATCGTGGCCATTGCAGCCAATTCTTCATCCTGCCATTCACGATTGTTTTCTTTATCTTCGAGCGTAATTAGTCCAATTACCTCTCCGCGGATGCGGATTGGAATGGATAACACTGTCGCATCGGTCTCCTCGGTTCGAAGGAGTAAGTAGGGCTTATCAGCGTAGGCGGATAAATCCATGTTCTTCAACGGTTTCAAGATGGGGAATGCCGTTTGATGACTGCTGGCTGAATAACCAAACAAGGCCTTTTCTGAAGTATATTCACTCCATTGCTGGTTTAAATATTGGCGATGGATGCGTTCTGATTCTTGCAGGGTTTCAAAGATTTCTGAGTATAAGCGGTCGTTAAAAATGGCTATGGAAATTTGATCGGCAAGAATTGAGAAAAGTTCAATATCTTCATGACTGAACGCGTCCGCGGTCGTGCTTTGAACATCCAGCGCGCCGATAATTTCGCTGTTGGCGGTGAGCGGCAGCGCCATTTCGGACCTCGTCTCAGGCAAGTCCGGGTTATTGAAATAGACAGCATCCTTGCCTACATCTGTGGCAATACGCGGCTTGCCCGTAGCTGTTACGTAGCCGACAATACCGGTCTGACCAATAGCCAGACGATGTTTGCGCAGTAGCATACGCATACCGCCTTCGGAGTTGGCCGCACGAAGTACAGCAAACTCACGTCTTTCGTCAACCAGGAAAACGCCGACATGATAGAAATTAAACCGCTCGCTAATTAATCCTACAACAAGATTCAGCAGCGTTTCCAAATCTTGCACCGAGACAATATCGCGGGCAACATCAGAAATGGTTTGTAATTGACGGCTGCGGAACAGCAGGGATTCGTTCTGATGAGACAGTTCGTGCGTACGTTCCTGAACGCGTGTTTCCAAAGTTTGAATCGATTGTTTCAATTGCCCGGTCATGGCGCTGAAAGATGCAGACAGAATTTCAAGTTCGTCACCGCTGCGGATATCAGCTCTGGCTTCTAAATCGCCATCAGAAATTTTTTCAGCGGTTTGTTGCAGTATTGATATTGGTTGGGTCATGCTATTAGAAAAAGCCGAAGCAAACAAGCCAATTGCGGCAGCGAAAAGCGTCGTGACCAGAATAGTGGTCTGACTTTGTGAAGTTGCTAAGCTGCCAAAGGCTGATTGTTGCTGCAGCAGAACCAATAGCCAGGGTTGGTTGACTAATTCAATGGCTACCCCGGTCATGCCCGCTGTCGCATTTGCCGTCAGACTGAAATAGGGTTCGTTTTGACGGTTTTCGATAGCAGCTAATAATTCGCTGTTTTTATAATCCAATGGGCTTTGGTTGAGCGCTGGCAATTCACGTGCCTGAGCAAGTTGAATAATCTCGTCGCCGCCGATCGGACGCAGCGAACGATAGAGTGCGGCAGGGGTTAAGGTATCCGCCAGACGATAATAGTTTGACGTCAACAGTATGGCTGCCTGTTCAGCAGAAGACAGGCTTTGCTGAGCGTCCAAAATTGATTGCAGCACCAGAGCGTCGTAGCGAATTCGGAATGCGCCGATCAATTGCAAATGCTCATCTCTGATCGGTCCGGCAATATAGATTGAACCCGCGTTTGTGCTGATATCATAGACAACCGGTGAAGTATACACAGCGTTTGTGGTCAGAACCTGCTCAAGGTACGGCGCGTTCGTTTCATAAGTGCCGATATTATCCAAAATCGTATCGGCGATATTCTCGCCTTTGGTATTAATAATCGCTTCTGATATCACGAAGTTCTGGTAAGGCAGAATGAAAGAGGAAAAGACCTGATTCACATCCGTAATGTAGCTGGTTTTTAATTTTCGCTGTTCGGCGGTCATTTCCAAGGCATTAACAAAAATTGTTTGGCGATTTTGATTAGTCACCACTTCCATTACATTGTTGAAAAAAACGTCAATTTGTCCGCCAAGTTGTTCGCCGGTCTGCTGCAGAATCTGGTTATTCTGTTTGTTCAATACCGATTCTATTTGGAACAAATTGAAAATTGAGATTACGGCAATTGGAATAATTGCGATTGCCAAAGATCCGATCAAGAATTTGAAACGCAAATTAAATTGAACAACTTTAGCCTGGTAAAGCCCAACTGCCAATACCCCGGAGGCGAAAACGGCCAACGGGAAGAAAACATCCAATTCTTCAATACGGATACGGGGCACAACCGAATATGTGCTGGCCAGCAAGATAAGAATTGCTGACAGAAAAGATAAAGTGAAACCTCGCTGGCGTGAAGTCTCAGATAAAGCTCCAGCAGAGATTATGGCGCCATACAGGAAGGTGAAAATTGAAAGAAAGATCGCATTATTCTCAACGAGAAGGGCCAATACCAGAAAATCGACAGCCACAACTGGCGCCAGAATGTTAATTTTTACTGCGGATTTTGGATTGCCCGGCTGAGATAAAGAATATAGGCATGCAAAAATAACCAGTGTGTTCATCACCAGGATTGTGATGACCTGCCAGAATGGATTCGCGACTGCGGTGAAAATGAGCAGAAGGTTCCCAGCCGCAAAAAAGAACAACGTTAACAATGTGGCAAAATATCCGAAGTTACGGCGGATTAACGCCTGTTGTTCGGCGCGTTCAATTCGGCTGGTGTTTGGTTGAAATGCGGATTCTGCCGTGCTCATTCGGGTTCCTCGGAGAAATAATCAAAATCAACGGTATTTAAATCCATTAATTGGATGCTGGTTTCCTTGGCGCCAATAACTGAACTCAATTGAACCGCCGCTGTTTTTAGAATTTGATCGACATTCGTAGATGAACGAATTAAAGCAGTCGTGTCATTGATTAATTGTTCGCGGCCTGCGCGGTAGCGCAATTCTTCAAGCAAGCGCGCATTTTCGAGGGCTGTGCTGATGCGATAAGCGGCGTCGGCTAACATTTTTTGGATATCCAATGGAACCTGAGCCGTAGTGAACGCTACTCGCAGAACGCTGATCGTAACACCGTACCTTTGAATGGGAATTTCTATAACGTTTTCCGCAGCGTGGCTTTCTTGGTTAAGTGGTTCGTGAATTTTTTCGATTTCATCGGTTTCAGCCCGGTATAAATAACCAAGGCTGGGTAGCGGTTGTTTTTTCCAGGTTCTGGCAGTTTCCTGGCGCAATTGGTAGGTTTGATCGGATAAGGCTTTCTTTAATTGGGTCTCTAATTCAATTTGCTGGTACGTTGATGAAAACTGATTCGCAATGGTTTCCAAAGCGCGGGTAATCGATTCCGCAAAGACATTTGGCGCGGTACTCTGAATATCCAAAGCGCCAAAAACTTTGCCTTCCGAACGCAAAGGGAATGCGGCTTCTGATTGAGTCAGTGGCAATAATGGGTTTTTGTAATGGATCGGATCATTAGCTGTTGCGGAAGAAATTTTTGCTGTACCGCTTGCCGTGACGTGACCGACGATGCCTACCTGTCCCTTGCGCAAGCGATGGCCGGCTGAAACCATTTGCTGACCGGTCTCACCGTTAGATGCCATCAGCACTGCGTAATCCTGGCGTCTGTCTAATATAAAAATACCGATGTGGTAAAACCCAAAACTATCCGAGATTAATTCAACAGTCTTTTCGTAAAGTTCTTGCTTATCTGTTATAGCACTGATTTGTGTGGTTACAGCCAACGTTGTCTCGAATAAATTTGCCTGATGTTCAATTTGCGTAGTCCGATCGAAAATGGTTTTTTCCATTAATTCTTGCTGGGTAACCAGATTGTATTGGGCGAGTGTCGAATTCTGAATGGTATTAATTACCTGATTTTTGATGCCCAGAAACAACATAATCAGCATAATATTTAGAATCAAGTAAGTTTCTGCAACTGCCAGATTCTGCGGGGAGTACCCAGGCAATGCCGCTGTGACAATCAAATTCTGTGTATCAGCAGCGGCGACGCCAATGGTTATCACAAAAACGATGAAGGAAAGTCCAAGCATGATCCGCTGCTGCAAATTTGAAAGGAAGAAAATTGCTGTTTGCAGGGCTAATGTAAAAAGCAAAGCGCCCAGGGCGAAAATTCCCAGATACCAGGTTGAAACAGCGGACATCAGCAATAGCGAGACGATCAAACCAATTGTCCTTACTGTATACGGCAGCCCTTGCCCAAAAATGAGAACGAAGTTCGCCACCAGGTATAGGGTAATGAGGGTGAAGGCGGTTATCTGGTTTTGTTGCAGAGTCAGGAATGCGCCTACGGAATAATTTCCTAACAATACCAACGCAAACCCGTTGAGCAATTTCGACAGAATCATTTCTTGAAACTGATTGAAGTCTGTATAGCGCGCTGCGGTAAGTTGATCAGATTGATTGGTTTGGTTCGTCATGCTGCACCGCCAAAAACCGAACGGTTATTGGAATTTCGACTGTCATTGGGAAGCATTTGCAAAGTGATTTCATTGACATTGGGTATAACCGCCAATTCCTCAACCGTGCTGCGCAGCACTTCATCGATATTGTTGGCCTGGGCGATTTTTATCGCGATTTCTGATAATTTTAATTCGAGGCCAGCCTGGCGCTGCGTGTCCATAATCAGACGAGCATTTTCAAGCGCTACCGCCAGCTGATCCAAAACACCGGCGATGAAGTCGGTGTCATCATCATTTAAGCCAGCGGAATCTGTTTCCATGGACAGCATTCCAATAACCTGTCCGCGCAGGCGGATGGGGAAGTTTTCGGTTGCGGCGGGCGTGTGCTCATCTACATTATGTGATTGTGACTGGGGCGATTGATAGGTATATTCAAGATCGTCGATTTTGTTTTGAACATCATCCCAGCTATTCATTAAATAAGCCTGGTTCAAAATCTGGATTTCATTTAACTGCTGGGTTATTTCGCTGAACAGCCGGTTGTTATCAATAGCCACCGCAATTGCATCGGCGATTCCTTCAAATATACGGATATCATCCTGATCGAAGGCGTGTGCTTTTTGCGATTGAATGGACAAAGCTCCATAGCACACCTCTTTGTTCATTAATGGCAGCGCTAATTCTGAATGGGTTTTTGGAAGGTAGGGGTTGTTAAATCGGACTGCTTCTTCGCCGACATCCAGAGCTATACGAGCCTGGCTGTGCATGGTAGCCCAACCGATCATTGAATTTCCGCCGACCATCAATCTGTGGTGTGCAGCCAGCATTTCTTCACCGGGTTTTCCAGTGCCGGCGGCCAGTTCTGCGTAGGATCGGTCATCATTGAGCAGGAAAGCTCCGACGTAGTACAGGTCCATTTCTTTCTGCATCATATCAACCACTTCTTGAAGCAAAGCTTTTGAATCAAGTTTGGTGGCGATAGCTCTGGAAACAGCGCTGGCAGTGCGAATCTGCGCAAGACGATAGTGAAGATCTTTCGTTCTTTCTTGAACCTTGTTTTCAAGAGTCTCTTGCGCCTGTTCCAAATTCTTGGTCAGATCAATTTGTTGTTTGAGTGAAAGCTGAAGCTGTTCAAAAAGTGCGTAGATTGAATAAATGGTTATCCCGCCAATATAAATCGTATGAACAGCACTGCTCGCCAGATACCGCCATGAAGTTGTATCTGGCAAAACAACCGGCGGCAGAAAGTTGATGGCTGGTATATTGCGCAGCGCAAATAAAAGGGACACGGAGAAAACTGTTGCGGCAAGCGTCCATAAACCAGAGGAGAACCCGAAAAAAATGCCGGTAAATAAGGATGCGGCCAGCAAATATAAGAATGCATTAATGTGAAGTCCGAAGAGCGCCAGACTGACAAACCCGGTTAGAAAAAGTAAAACGATATTTGAAATCGCCCGAAATTTGTAAGGGATGTTTCGCAAAACGGGCAGCAACACGCTAAGTGCAAGCACAAAGATGAATAAACCACGAAAAGCATTGGTTTTTAATAAATTAACCTCCAGCAAATAGATCGGGATTCCAGCGAGCGGCGTCAATAGCAGGATGGATTGAAGCAAGTGCTCGCGCCAAATCGTGACTTCAGAGGCACTTTTCAAATCATCAGGGATGTAATTAGGCCTTAGGGTTTCAATCCAGTTCATAACTTCGCATCACCGTTTTCATCACGAATCAATCGCCGATCAGCCAGTTCGTTATCAGTTTCTGGCAATGCGGTCGTAATTTTGACTTTAGCGCTGCGCACTTGCAGGGTCTTCCCAATTTCTTCGGCTGAAGTACGCAAGATGCTTTCAATATCCACAAACCGGCGGATTTTTGAACTTACCTCAAAAAGCTGTTTCTGCCTTAGTGCCTGGATGCGGATCTGGTCAATCAAACGGGATGTTGTCATGATTCCGCCGACTGTGTTGGCTAATGCACCGATGATCTCGTAATCATTTTCATCCATGAAATTAGTATTGAGCGCCCCGATATGCAAAACTGCTAAAATTTCTCCGCTGTAGTGGATTGGGAAGGCGTATTCTTCCAGAAATTCGCCTTTTGCAGACACAGAAAGCAGTTTGTTCGCTACTGGTTTACCTTCTCTAAAACAACTCTTTACAATTGAGCTGTCGCGCAGCCAGTTTGATTGTTCATCATTGGGGTTGAGTGAACCTGTAAAGGCCAGAATTTCTAAGTTATGATCCGGTTGATTGCTGAAGATTGCTGCCCAATCGGTTTTCAGCGCCTGGTTGAGCATTTCGACAATCACTTGCAGGGACTGTTCAAAGGATTGGCTTTGTGAAGCGGTGGTTGTGATTTCGTGCAGCAGCCGGTGCTTGGCCAGGTTATCTTGTGTCCGCGTAAAGAGGCGAGAATTTTCAATCGCCATAGCAAGCTGGTCGGCCAAAATTTCCAGCGCGTGCAGATCATCGAAGGTGAAAGCGTTTTCATGATTGCTTTGGACGTCCAGTGCGCCTAAAACTCGCTCGCCAATATTGAGCGGAATGACCACCTCGGACATGGTCTCTGGCAGGAAAGGATTCGCGAAGTAATCCGGCTGATTTTTTACCTGGTTTGCTACCGCAGTCTGGTTTTTTGCGGTCGCCTGGCCAACCAATGATTGTGATCCCACTGCCAGACGGTATCCGCTTTGCAGCATCTTTTTTCCGGCGTCGCCATAGGCTTCAGCAAGTACAGCCTGTTTTTGGACTTGATCTAAAAGAAAGATTCCGCAATGGTCATAATTGAATTGCATACAGATTAGATTGACCGCATTTGCCAGGATGTCTTTCAACTCCAACGAGCCGGTCACGTCACGAGCAATTTGTGAAGCAGTAAATAATCGTTCAGCCTGGCGAGAAGATTGAATCTCAGCTAATTTCAGCGAAGTAATGTCCTGTGCAATCCCCAATAATCCGGTTGTGTTTTCGCCGACGATCAATGGAATACGGGTAACCATATCCCAGGAAGATTGCCCATTGTCGGCGGTATGTTCGATGATTTCGCCAAGGCTGGCTTTTACCGTCTGAATGACGAATAAATCATCCAGGTGCATAGCCCGGCCGGCAGAGCCAGGCAAGAGTTCTGCGTCTGTGTGGCCGACTACTTCGGACTCGTCGGTATAACCATTCGCAGTCAAGAAGGAATTGGAAGCGCGGATGTAGACTCCATTTTCGTCTTTGAAATAAATCTTTTCAGGAATATTATCGAGCAATTCGTTGAGCAATAACTTCTCTCGCCCATAAGCATTAATGGCCTGCGTCATTTCATCAACCAGTTGAGCGTTGCGCAGGGCGATGGCTACTTGTGGCGCCAGGGTCTGTAAATAAGCCTGGTCTTTTTCGCCAAAGCGGTGATCATGGTGAGTATCCTGAACAACCATAGCGCCGATCGCTTCTCCATTATATAAAAGCGGAACCCCCAGCCATGATTTTGCAGGGCTGCCGACCACTTTCGCGCCTAATCTTTGGCCTTCGGCTTCCACATTGTTGACTAACAGCAATGGCTTCCTGGTTTCAAGAAGAACAGAGGTCAAACCATTCCCGATTGGAAAGGCGTCGATGGAAGATATGGTTTCCCCTTCGGCAATGAAGGGAACGGTAATCTCAAGCCGGTTCTTGTCATAAACCGCAATATAAAAACTAAAGTCTTTGCCCAGCGGATCGGTGACTTTTTTGTACACCAGGTGGTACAGGCGAGATAAATCAAACTCGGCACTGATGGCTTGTGAAAGTTCTGCCAGACTATTCAAGCTCTCCAATTGATGGCTTATTTTCGTTTGTTCGATTCGACGTTGGAGGCTGGCTGAGAAAACTTCCGCGGTGGTCTTCAGCAGGGGCAATGCATACGAGTCATTGGCTGCCTGGTCTAGAGAAACGACAAAGATGTGAGCCGAAGCGCCATTGACACTGATGGTAAAGATTCCGAATCGATGAATATCGCGGTTTTTTACAAATGAGAATAGCGATTCAAAGGCGGCGTTATCTTGAAGTTCGTCAGACAGTAACAGTGATTTTGCGCTCAGAATGTTTTCCCCGTCGATAAACGGCAGCGCCAGACCTCTCATCGCGGTGTCCATTGCCCGCCGGCCGGTGTCATGGAAGTAATTCAGCCGCAAGACGTCCTCACCTACGTCGAAAAGAACGCAGGTGTAGGGTAAATTATCCATGATTCGTGTAAAAAGCTGAAGCGGGCTGCTGGCTTTGTTGAGCCGCAGCAATTCATATAAATCCTGAAATGGAAAGATCGTTAATGGGTTTCCCGTAATCGGGCGTGTAATTTGATCCGCGGCTGCAGATATTGGCGGCGGAAAATTTTCTGATACCGCCGCCTTTGAAGGTGTTGCCTTTTCTTCCAGTAAAAGAGTTTGCCGGAGAATTGCTTCCAGCGGGCGAAAGAAGAAAAAGGAGGCTCCCAGGTCAATGCCCAAAAGGATTAAAAGAGCCGCCCCAATCAGCAGCCCTTGCCGCAGCGAAAACCGTCCTGCTGCGCCTGGGGAAAAAGCGTTGCTTTCTGCCAGCAAAATCACAAGTGTAAAAGCTGCGGCGCAAATGATCAGCGCAACGTGAAATTTGCTGCGAGTTTTAACCAGCCCGGTTAGTTTTGATTGAATTTCATCCAGAGCTGCACCCATCGGCTGCTAATCCATCTCCCAGACAGGTTCACCGGCTAAAATGCGCTGAATCTGATCGGGAAAACGATCCGGATCAAGCGGTTTGCCTAAAAAGCCATTAAATCCAGAACGTTTTGCTTTGTTGACTTGTTCGAGACTAGCTTCTGCTGTTACAGCGACCACCGGGACGCTTTTTAAACGCTGGGAAGCACGGATTTTTGCCAGTGCCGCATACCCATCTTCATAGGGAAGGCGAATGTCCATCAGGACCAGATCCAAACGCGGCAGCGTATCGGCGTACTCAACCACTTCATAGCCCGATGTTTTCCATTCACAATGGATGCCGAGAAAGCCTAACATTCTTGCAATCAATACGAAATTTGAAACATTATCTTCAACAACCAGGATGGTTACCTCACGCTGGTTGGAGTGGATTGGATCGTTGGCGGAGTTCGGTGCGGTGGGTGAAATGTTTTCTGCCATGGAAGCCCCTTTTATAGATAATGACTGATTTGATCCAGAAATTTATCGATGTCAATAGGTTTTTCAATGTAACCATCGCAGCCCGCGTTCAATGTGCGCTCTTTATCGCCGCGCATTACATTGGCGGTGACTGCGATTACTGGCACATCACTGAGACCAGGCAGCTCTTTGATCTGTTGGGTCAGCGTGTAGCCATCAATATCCGGCATATTGATATCCATCAGGATCAAATCTGGGCGAATGCTTTTCAGAATTTCCCTTGCAGCCGGTGCGTTTTCCGCTTCAAAAAATTGGTAATCCTGTGACTGTAGCAGCCTGCGAACTAATAAGCGATTTTCAAAATTATCTTCGATATATAGGATGCGTTTCCCCGTAGGCATAGCATTAATCTCCCGCTGCGTAAGGATTTACGCCAGGTTTCATTAAACAGGTGTAATCTAGATTATAGCGGCGAAAAAACCGGGCGGTTTATCCCTTTCATTATTGATAAGTTGGATACCCTGAGATTTTTATTCAAATTTCTTCTTTTCAGGATAAGCTTGACAGGCTTTTAAAGCGTGAATATAATCACATCACTTCGCGGGTGTAGTTCAGTGGTAGAACGTTTGCTTCCCAAGCAAGATATCGTGGGTTCGAATCCCATCACCCGCTCACTTCCGCAATTACCAGCCTTGATTACAAGGCTGGCTTTTTATTTAAACACCATATTATCCGGCAAAATTTAGCAGAACAGCCCCTGCGTTTTAATACTCATAATTGCATTTCTGAATAAAATTAAACCAATCCCTTGTCGCATTCAAGCAGAATATATGAAGCCGCCTGGCTTGATTCACGGTGCAATATTTCTGTATGGTATAATTTTCAGTCAATGTGTAGTCAGATTGAAAAGAACATCCCATAACGGGTTTTAGGAGATCATATTGGCTTTCAATCCATTAAAATGGCTGATGGGATTGTTCTCCCTCGATATCGGCATCGACCTCGGAACTGCCAATACTTTGGTCAACGTCCGAGGCAAAGGAATTGTGATCAACGAGCCATCCTGGGTGGCTATTAAAAAGGTAACCCGCGAGCCGGTCGAAATTGGTATTCAGGCCAAAGAAATGGTCGGACGCACGCCGGCGAACGTTATTGCTATCCGTCCGCTGCGCGATGGGGTTATTTCAGAGTTTGAAATTACCCAGGCCATGTTGAAGTATTTCATCTTGAAAGCGCATCAGCAGACTGTCGTACCGTTCCCTTACCCGCGGGTTGTGGTGGGGATTCCTTCGGGCGCTACTGAAGTGGAAAAACGGGCGGTCTATGATGCAGCCATGGCTGCCGGAGCCCGCGAGGCTTACCTGGTGGAAGAACCGCGGGCGGCTGCCCTCGGAGCCGGATTGCCGGTTTCCGATGTGCGCGGCAGTATGATTGTCGATATTGGAGGCGGAACAACCGAAGTGGCCGTCATTTCGATGGGGGGCATCGTCGTTTCTCGCTCTTTGCGTGTAGCCGGCGATGAATTGGATCAGGACATCATTCAATACATTCGTAATAAATACAACCTGTTCATCGGCGAACGAATGGCTGAACAGGTAAAAATGCAAATTGGCTCTGCGTTTCCATTGCCAACCGAAAAGACCATGACTGTCCGCGGCCGCAACCTCGTTTCTGGCCTGCCTGAAACGCTGGAGATTTCGTCCGTGGAAATTCGTGAGGCGATCTCTGGCTCCGTCCAGGTTATTGTCGATACGGTAAAAGATGCGCTTGATGAAGCGCCCCCGGAAATTGTCGCTGACCTGATTGAGACCGGTATTTGTCTGGCGGGCGGAGGCGCGCTGCTGCAGGGCCTTTCTGAACGTTTGAATGACGAATTGAATTTGCGGGTGTGGGCCGCTGAAGACCCAATGACCTGTGTTGCGCGCGGGGCAGGTATGATTTTTGAGGATCTGGAAGGTTTCCGTGATAAGGACTATCTTGTTCCTTTAGACCGCTCCGGGCTTCGTTAATTTTGAATGGACAAACAGATTCGTTTTCATTAAAAAATGAAACTCCCTAAATCGCAATCCTGGTCCACAATAACGCTCATTGTTGTTGTGGCCGGACTCATTATTTTTGCGTTAAGCGGTTATATGCAGCCTGCGATCCGGGTATTTTTAACCCCGGTCATCGGCGTGCAGGAATGGATTTCATCTCGCTACGCAGCCATCTACGATTTTGTCACAGTCCCGCGGGATGTGGCCAGCCTGCGCGCGCGCAATGAAGAACTGGAAAAGGAGATTTCTTCTCTGCAAACCAGAATTATTGATCTTAACCAGCAGCTTAGTGAGGCGGAAGTCTTGTATGCGCTGCTGGGTTATCAGCGCGATAATTTGCAGTCAAAATACATCACCGCCGCAGTCATTGGCCGTGATCCGAATCCGTTTATGAGCTATATCTTGATCGATCAGGGTTCTGATAATGGCCTCCGGCGCGGAATGCCCGTCATTACCGATCAGGGTCTGGTCGGGCGGATTGATGCGGTAACTGCAACGGGCGCGCGGGTGCAATTGATCACTGACGCGTCTTCAGTCGTGAATGTGCAGATGGACCCTGACCGAGGCGATGCGCAGATTCAAGGCTCGCTTACCGGCGATATCAGCATCAATATGGTGTCGCAGGACGTTAATCTCCAGGTCGGCGACCTGGTTTTGACGTCTGGTCTGGGCGGGAGCTTCCCGTCCGGTTTGTTGATCGGTCAGGTAGCCTCGGTGCGCAGCCAGGTGAACGAACTGTTTCAATCAGCTACAGTTCAGCCGGTGGTGGATTTCACCACGCTTCAGGCTGTACTGGTGATTACTGACTTCAAGCAAGTGGACGTTTCTCCACTGATCCCGACTTCTTCGCCGTAGAATTATGATCGTTACTTTGCTAGGCGTTCCGGTGATGACGATTATGCTGATGCTGCAATCCGGGGTAGTCAGCCGTTTGAACTTGCTGCATGGCAGCGCGGATGTTGTTCTGCTGGTCGTGATCGCCTGGTGTTTGCAAACGCGCGTAAAAACTGGCATCGAATGGTCAATCATTGGCGGGTTGTTAGTCAGTATTGTTACCGCAACGCCTTTTTATGCGCCTTTTTTCGCTTATGTGGCGACGGCAATATTTGCCCGCTGGATCGTTTATCGATTCTGGCAAAGTCCGCTGATGACAATGTTAATCACAACTGTTATCGGCACACTGCTGTACCATTTTTTATCTTACGCCTTTTTATGGGTAAATGGCACAGCGCTGCCCTTGCTGGGCAGTCTGACGCAAGTGACGCTGCCCAGTATTTTCTTGAATTTATTGTTCGCCTTACCAGTTTTTACCGTAATTACTGATTTGGCCAATTGGATTTATCCAGAAGAAGTGGTGTGAAAATGGAAGACAGGCAAAGTCCAAACCGCAGTATTCTGAGTGGGGGGCGGATTCTCATTGTGTATGCTTTGATTGCCGCTGTAGTCCTTTTTTATGCATACAAATTATTTTCTTATCAAATTATCAATGGCGAGAACTACACTACTCGCGCTGAGGATAATCGATCCGAAACAATCAGCCTGGCAACTCAGCGCGGCTTGATCTATGACCGCAACGGTGTTGTTCTGGCGCGCAATGTTCCTTCCTATAATATTGTGATCACGCCCGCTGATCTTCCTTCGGATATCGGCGCAGAGCAGGAAGTGTTTCGTAAGTTATCCGCTTATATAGATATCCAAGCCATCGCTGAAGATCCCGATGAAGAGCAGGTGCGCAATTTTACTGCCTGCCAGAATGATCTGGCAATCTCTCAGGTGGTGTATATCGGTGAATCTTTGGCGCCATTCGACCCGGTTAAGATTAAATGCAACGTTGATGAAACCACAGCTATGGTTGTTTCGGAAAAGACGGCCGAACTACCCGGCGTTTCGGTCACAACTGAGGCCGTGCGTGATTATCCGACCGGGGAATTAACCGCTGATGTGGTTGGTTTTACTGGCCCAATTTCAAATCTGGAACAGGATTATTGGGAAAGTCTGGGCTTTGTGACCAATCGCGATAAGATCGGCTATTCGGGCGTTGAGCGCAGCATGAACGATGTTTTAATTGGGGCTAATGGCGAGCGAACGGTTGAAGTAGATAATTCAGGACAAATCTTGCGCGATCTGGTCGCTCCTCAAGAGGCAGTCCCTGGCAACAGTATTGAACTTACAATCGATGTGCGCTTGCAAAACGCTGCCCGGACCGCGCTGACTGAAAAGATGAAAGAGTTTAATCAGCAGCGCAATGAACAGCGCTATACCAGCGGTGTGGTCATCGCGATGAATCCGAATACCGGTGAAGTTTTGGCTATGGTGTCATATCCATCTTACGAAAATAACCGGATGGCGCGCATCATTCCTTCGTATTATTACCAGCAATTAGAGGAAGATCCGCAGACACCGCTGCTGAATCGGGCAATTTCCGGTGAATTTCCACCGGGGTCAGTTTTTAAAATGGCCACGGCTATCGGTATCCTTAATGAAGGGCTGGTAACGCCTGAAACCACTATTTTCGATCCGGGCGTCATTCGGATTGAAGAAAAATATTATGAAAACGAAACCGTCCCGCGCACGCGTGAATATGTGTGCTACACCTATAAGACCACCGGGGCCGGGCATGGGGATGTGAATTTCCTGCGCGGCGTTTCACAATCCTGCGATGTGTACTTTTACATGGTCGGCGGTGGGTATAAGGATGAAATTCCTGAAGGGCTGGGCATTTGGCGCATCGGTGAATACGCCAGAGCTTTGGGGTATGGCCAGACCTTAGGCATTGAGTTGGATTATGAACAGCCGGCGGAAATTCCTGACCCGAATTGGAAGCGTTTGAACGTTGGCGAAACCTGGTCCACTGGCGATACCTATATTGCGACGATTGGGCAAGGGTATGTTTTGGCTACTCCACTGCAGGTGCTTTCCTCCGTGTCAACCATTGCCAATGGCGGGAAAGTGATGCGTCCGACCATTATTCACCAGATTTTGGATAATGACGGGAATGTCATCCGGCCCTTTGAACCGGATATGCTTTGGGATATTACCAAGGATCCTGTGATTCATGTTTATGACGAGAACAGTTTCCTGACGGATGAAACCAAGACGGTTGATCCTTATGCCATCCAGATGGCTCAAGAGGGCATGCGTGAAGTGGTGACGACCGGTACAGCCAGCACGATTTTTGATGGCTTCACTGTCAATGGTGTTTCAATCGCCACAGCCGGAAAGACCGGTACAGCCGAGTACTGCGACAATGTCGCTCAGGCAAAAAATATCTGTATTGAGGGCAAATGGCCTGCGCACGCCTGGTACATGGGCTATGCTCCGGTTGAAAACCCCGAGATTGCGGTGGTGGCTTTTGTGTACAATGGCGATGAAGGCTCTGTGGTCGCCGGACCGATTGCCAGAGAAGTTCTGCGCGCTTATTTCGAGCTGAAGGATATCGATGCAGGCCAGGCGGATGATATGGGTTCGTAAGTTATCAGAAATGCCAGCCTGTTTATGAAAGTGAATCGGCCCTTTAAAGGTTTGATGTTTTTCGGATGTTTGCTATAATTCAACTTCAATGAATTCGAATTTTATGGTACAAGAAGACCAGAACTCTCCCGTTTTACCCGCAGAAACCGTTCAGGCCTTAACAATAAAAGGCGTACGCGATGGTTTATTAGTCACGATTGGCGAAGGCGATTGGCTGGATTTACAGGCCGCATTGCTCAAGCAAATTGAAGGCCGAGGCGCATTTTTTAAGGGTGCACGGATGGCTGTTGATGTCGGCAACCGGATTTTGCACGCCGCGGAATTAGGCTCCCTGCGCGACCGTTTGTCGAATTACGAAGTTGCGCTATGGGCAGTTGTCAGTAATTCGCCCGTTACCGAAACCACCGCGCAGGTACTCGGGCTGGCGACACGCCTGGCAGCGCCTAAACCTGAACGTCAGGTAAAGGTAGTTGATACCAACTTAAGCGGCGAGGATGCCGTCTTCCTCCAGCGCACATTACGTTCTGGTTTTCGTGTAGCCAGTCATGGGCATGTTGTGGTGCTTGGGGATGTCAACCCGGGCGCTGAGATTATCGCGGATGGCAATGTGATTGTCTGGGGACGGATTCGTGGATCTGTTCAGGCTGGCGCGGCTGGAAATTCTGATTGCGTTGTTTGCGCTCTAGAAATAAACCCGACGCAATTACGTATTGGTGAAGTCTTTTACGCCCCACCGGCGAAAAGAAAGAAATCTGGACCAGAGATGGTCCGTTTGAGTCAAGGCCAAGCAGTGCTTGAGCCGTGGACCCTCAAATAACGGGGAGGAAAATGGCAGCTAAAGTTATCACGATAACATCCGGTAAGGGCGGGGTGGGCAAAACGACCACCACGACCAATATTGCAGTTGCTTTGGCGGCTGCAAATCAAAAAGTGGTCTGCATTGATGGCGATATTGGTTTGCGTAACTTGGATGTCGTCCTGGGCCTCGAAAATCGCATCGTGTACGATCTGGTGGATGTTGTCGAAGGGCGCTGCCGGTTAAGACAGGCTATGATTCGCGATAAACGGCTGCCGGAGCTTTATCTGATTCCCGCCGCGCAAACCCGTGATAAGAATGCAGTTTCACCCAGCGATATGGTTCGCTTGTGCGATGAACTGCGCCCAGAAGTGGATTGGATTTTGATTGATTCTCCGGCCGGCATTGAACGGGGCTTCCGCAACGCGATCGCTCCAGCCGATCAGGTTCTGGTGGTGACCAACCCGGAAGTCTCAGCGGTGCGTGATGCTGACCGGATCATTGGTCTGATTGAAGCCGAAGAAAAGGGTCCGGCCAAGCTGGTGCTTAACCGGGTGAATTCCATCCTGGTCAAGCGCGGTGATATGCTGAATGCGCAGGACGTACTGGATTTACTGGCGATTGAGCTCATCGGCGTTGTCCCTGAGGATGAAGCCGTGGTGGTTTCCACCAACCGTGGTCAGCCGGTTGCTTTAGATGGAAAATCAAAGGCCGGTACGGCCTTTCAGAATATTGCCCGTCGTTTGCAAGGGGAACAGGTGCCCTTTATGACCCTGGACGATAAGGATGATTTCTTTAGCCGTCTTTCTAAGGTCTTCCGCTCAGGAGGCGATTAACCCATGGCTGGCTGGCTTGAGCGATTGACAGGCAAGAAAACAAACAGCGCCGATCAAGCGAAAGAACGCTTGAAATTGGTGCTTATTCATGATCGGACAGATATCACGCCTGGCCAGTTGGAAATGATGAAAAATGAGCTTCTGGAAGTGATTTCCAGGCATGTGGAAATTGATCCGAGCACTGTGCGCATTGATATGGCTCAGGAAGGGCGCGAGCAGCGCCTGATAGCGGATATCCCGATCGTCCAACCTGGCGCGTCTGCCAAAAGGAAACGCGCCTCCTGATCGGATGAGGTATGTTTAGAAGAGAAACCTGGCGCCACTTCGATTACTGGTTATTTGGGGTGGTTCTGATCTTGTGCGTTTTCGGCATTGTGATGATTCGTTCGGCCATTGCCGGAAACGAATCGTTGATGGGGAATATCCGCAGCCAGATCGCTTTTGTCATTCTTGGCATGGGCATCATTTTGGTCATCGCTGCGATTGATTATCGCATGTTTGCGTCGATCACACGGCTGATGTATGCGCTGGGTGTGGCTTTATTAATCGGAATCAACCTGATTGGGCAAAATTTGTTTGGTTCCACGCGCTGGTTTTCCGTCGGATTCGTGAATATCCAGCCCTCTGAATTGGTCAAGATTATCGTCATCATCGTCCTGGCGCATTATTTTTCAACGACGCTTGACCAGCCGCGCAACCTGATCTGGATTGGCAAAAGCTTTGTCATTACCTTTGGTATGGTGGTCTGGATTTTGCTCCAGCCAAACCTTTCCACATCCATCGTAATTATGGTCCTTTGGTTCTCTATGTTGTGGATGAGTGGTTTGCCGACGAAATATTTGTTCCTTTTCGCCGGGTTGGCTGTGCTTGGTATCGCGTTGTTTCTGGCGCTGATTTACTTTGGCGTGAAAATTCCCTTTATTGAGGAATACCAGATTAACCGCGTAATTAATTTCTTGTTTCCTGACCCAAATGCGCGCCATGGCGAAACCTATAACGTTGAGCAGGCTTTAATCACCATTGGCTCGGGCGGGTGGTTTGGTGCCGGGTACGGAAATGGAACTCAGGTACAACTGCGCTTTTTAAAAGTACGCCATACAGACTTTATCTTCTCTGCGATGTCGGAAGAATTTGGTTTTGTTGGTACGATGATCGTTGTGCTGCTGCTGATTTTTGTGGTAATTCGCTGTCTGTATGTAGCGCGGAATGCGCCGGATAATTTTGGATCGATGATCGCATTTGGAATTGCTGTATTGATTTTCTTCCAAATGACGGTTAATATTGGGGTTAATTTGAATGTTCTGCCAGTAACAGGTTTAACTTTGCCATTTGTCAGTTACGGGGGTAGTTCGCTATTGTCGTTGGTATTGGGGATCGGACTGGTAGAGAGCGTGGCTGCGCATAGCCATAATCTTGAATTTTAAGGAGCATGATGTCGAACACTGAAAAACCTGTTCGGGTACGTTTTGCGCCCTCTCCAACGGGGCACGTTCATCTTGGCAGTGCCCGTACCGCCTTGTACAATTATTTAATTGCAAAGAAACTGGGCGGCACGTTTATTTTGCGGATTGAGGATACAGACCAGAAGCGCCTGGTAGAAGGCGCTGAACAAGAGCTGATTGACAATTTACATTGGCTGGGAATTGAATGGGATGAAGGTCCCGATGTGGGCGGACCAAACGGCCCGTATCATCAATCTGAACGAAAAGATATTTATTTAAAGTTCGCAGAAGAACTGATCGAACGTGATCAGGCTTATTACTGCTTCTGCACTCCCGAACGGCTGGAGCGGATGCGCCAGGATCAACAGAAGAACAAAGAGATTCCGCATTACGATGGAACGTGCCGGCGCTTATCAAAGGCAGATGCTCAAGCGCGCGTGGATGCCGGCGAAGCGCATACCATCCGGTTCAAGATGCCGCACGAGGGCACTACTACTGTTCATGATCTGCTGCGCGGCGATATCACATTTGAGAATCGAAACCTGGACGATTATATTCTGGTTAAATCAACCGGATTGGCGCTGTATCATCTGGCCGCAACCGTGGATGATCACCTGATGGGGATCACGCATGTCATTCGCGGTTCAGAATGGCTGCCGACTTTCCCGCTGCACAGCATGATTCATCGGGCCTTTGGCTGGGATGAGCCGCAATGGGTACATCTATCAATTTTCCTGAAGCCATCTGGCAAAGGCAAAATGAGCAAGCGCGAAGCGGCAGATTTGATTAAAGACGGCCACTCCATTTTTCTCAAGGAATTGCGCGGCTTAGGATATTTGCCAGAGGCGGTGATCAACTGGGTAGCGCTGATGGGGTGGAGCTATGATGACCACACCGAATTCTTTACCATGCAGGATCTTAAAGAGAAATTCAACCTGGAACATCTCAATCCATCTCCGGCTGCCATCAACTTTACCAAATTAGATCATTTCAATGGATTGCATATCCGCTCTCTTTCGCTGGAAGATTTAGCCGCGCGGGTAAAGCCTTTCTTTGTGGAGCAGGGCTACGCGGCTGACGAAGCCACGCTGCTGAAAATCGCCCCGATTATTCAGGAACGTCTGCAAGGCCTGGATGATGCCCCGGAATTGGCAGGCTTTTTCTTCAGAGCGGATGTTGTTCCGGCTGCTCAGGAGTTGCTGGTTAAAGGACTTTCTGCGAAGGAGAGTTTAGAACTGGCAGAAAAAATCTTAAGTATTCTGGAAATGCTTCCTGACATGAAGCTGGAGACCACAGAGCCGCCGTTCCGCGAATTGGTTGAGCAAAGCGGACTGAAAGCCGGCCAGGTTTTTGGATTGATGCGGATAGCCGTAACCGGGCAAAAAGTCAGCCCGCCGCTATTTGAAAGCATGGAAATCATTGGCAAAGAAATGGTCGTCAAGCGCATGAAAACCGCGGTGACCATGTTGGATGAAGCGGCGCAAAAAGAATAGGTCGATTAAAATCATAAAGCCACCGGACATGTCCGGTGGCTTTATTTATACCTCTAGCGCTCAATGCTGGTATAATTTCGAGCCCAAAAAACCTGGACAAGGCCTGGGATTGGTGCTAAAATAAGGCTCGTTCGCTTTGGGGGCTCGTCTAACGGCAGGACAGCAGACTCTGAATCTGCTTGTAGAGGTTCGAATCCTTTGCCCCCAGCTAAAACCCCTTGCAAAAGGGGTTTTCAATTTAACTTCCCAATCATGTCTGTCCATGGCGCTGAAGGCGGAAATTGATTCAAATCATTTGTCTCTCGTACAGACAGATATTTGAATATTCTTAGGAAAAAGAAATTTACGCCAATAATATAATAATATATATAGTAATAGTATATGATTATTGTCTAGAAGGCGAACAGCGCAATCATATCAACATTACCGTATCGTCAGAGGATTGCATGGTTCAATCAGAGAAAAGGCGTCAAGATGTATCTATATGGATTGGCCGCTCGTTAAGCGGGATGTTATTTCTGTTGTTGGGGGCATTCTTTCTGGAGCACTTGCTTCCGTTGCTCGAGGGCGGAGCCCCAACCGAGGGGCGAGACTTTCTGTGGCTGGTCCAAATTATCCATTTGTTTTTACTGCTTGGATATCTGATCAGCATACGGTATGCCTTGATCGGCAGCCTTTTTATCATCGTCTTTGGTTCAATATTTTTTATATTAACCGCGAACGGGCCTTCCTTATGGCTGTTTTTATTGACCTCGAATAGCCCGGTTTTCTTTTATGCCTACGGATGGCTTAGAAAAAACCGGATGGAAATGGATGGCTGAGGCGGGTATCGCTTCTTTTTACTTCAATGAAACCAAACAAAAAACACCGCTTTGTAAGCGGTGTTTTTATCACGAAACCGGCAACAACTGAATTTGCAGGGGATAATTAGAACTCTTCTTCGTCCTCGTCTATCCAGTCGTCATCTTCCTCGCCGTCTTCATCTTCAAGGTCTTCCCATTCTTCCAATTCTTCTTCTTCGTCCCAATCGTCTTCGTGTTCGACTTCGGCGGTTGGAGAGTAGGTGTTGCATCCAGAATCGGGATCGATCTCAACTAATGCTGCACTGCAGTAACCATCATCGAGGAAGGCGCAATCGATGTAACGGCAGCGGATTTTGGGCATATAATCCTCCTACAAATCAATTAATCGTCGTCTGCTTTGAACAGGCGAAGTATGGAAACCACAAAAAGCACAGTCATTGCTATTGCAGAAACCACACAGAACGGACAAATCGCTTTTATAACCGCAATCTCCAGGTATGTCAAGTAGATAGAAAAAATAAATCCACCTAATGTTAACCCGAACAAAGCGTACAAACCATATTTACGCGTAACCTCAAACCGGTTCAAGTTGAGGTGTATCAGAAGGATTACCAGGTACCCAAGGGTTCCGATAACCGAAAGCGGAATCCCGGCGATGGTTGAATACCGTGAGGTGTTGACTGACCAGCAATCGCCAATTCCTTGAATGCACAGCGCCTTATTATTGGCGAACTTGACGATGATCAGGTAAATTGCATCGATTAACCCGATTACATTGGTGATGAGAAAAACCTTATTGAGCTTATTCATATCGATGTCCTTTACGGTACGGATAATGAATCCAGCAGGATGACGTCAGCTTCTGTTCCTGCAGGAAGTGATTTTACTCCCGCCGGTATGATCAGTAAAGCGTTCGCTTTAACCAGCGAAAATAAATCACCGGAGGATTGTTGGCCGACCAGGTGCACCTGATTGGGCTGTCCTGGTGTCACGCTGGCGCGCAGATAGCTCTCTCGGCCATCAGAGGTGATTGGTTCTTGCAGCCTGGCGCGATTACGGATTGGATATAAATGCGCTTGCCCCATCATTTTTCGGATGACCGGGATGACGAAAACGAGAAATCCGACAAAGCATGAAACCGGGTTTCCGGGCAAGCCGAAGACGGGAACGTTGTGGTAATGACCAAACAGCAGCGGTTTCCCGGGGCGCATATTAACCCGCCATAGACTAACAACGCCTTGTTCCTCAATAATTTTTCGGACGAAATCATAGACGCCAACACTGACGCCGCCGGTGGTCAGAATGATATCTGCGCCGGCCGCGACTGCCTGATCAAAAAGCGCCTGAATCCGGCTTTCATTATCCGGGGCAATTCCCAGAGCCAGTGGCTGAGCGTTCTGCTGCTGGACAAGCGCCTGCAAGGTGTAGGCGTTGGCGTCATAAATTTGGCCAGGCGCTAATGGCGAGCCAGGCATCCGAATCTCGTCGCCGGTGGAAAAGATGGCAATTTTTGCTTGCCGGTAAACCGGAACCGATGCCACGCCTGCCAGCGCCAGCATTCCCGCTGTCGCCGCCGAAATGACACTGCCTTGTTGCAGCAAAAGATCCCCTTTGGCAACCTCAGAACCCCGAACCCGCACATTAGCCCCGTTTTTAACCGGTTGCAGGATCTTGACAGTCTCTGGCAAAATGGTGACGCTTCCGCGAAAAGGATGATCGCTATTTTCAACCGGTACGACACAATTTGCGCCTGCCGGCAGTGCGGCGCCGGTCATAATCCGGGCAGCCTGGCCTGCGTGAACAGTTTTTTGGGGGGCGGCTCCGGCTGGAATATCTTCGATTAAAACGAGTTCTGTTGGCTCACCTTCTGGGGATAGATCTTCTGCACGCAGTGCGTAGCCGTCCATTGAAGAGTAGTCAAAGCGCGGCAGGTCAGCAGTGGCAATGATATTCTCGGCTAATACCCGGCCTTGTGCGTTGAGCAGCCTGATCGTTTCAGTCGGGAGAATATCAAACTGGGCAAGAATTTGCTGTTGGGCCGCCTCAACGGATATTAAGTCCATTAATCGCTCCTGTCATCGATTCAACCAGGGTTGACTCGATGTGCTTCCATGACGTTGGGTAAATTCTCGATACGGTTCAGTACCAGACTTAATTGCGAAATGTCGCCGACTTCAAGTACCATGCTGATCGCAGCCAGATTGTGACTGACCTTCAAATCAATATCCAGCAAATTAACCTCTTCATTGCTGAGGATATTGGAAATATCGCTTAATAAGCCTTGGCGATCGTACGCCTTGACAACGACGGATACCGGATAAGTCAATTGCGGCTCACCCCAGGTAACCTTAACGATGCGTTCGCGGTCTTTCAGCCGCAGAATATTCGGACAATCCTGGCGGTGAATGGTAGCTCCGCGTCCGCGAGTAATATAGCCGACGATTTCATCGCCTGGGGCCGGGTTGCAGCAGCGTGCAAAAGTGGTTAATAAGCCTTTGAGACCTAATACACTAACGGCCTTGTCATTCGGTTTGGTCTCACGCGGCGCATGCGGTACCAGCAATGGGTCTTTGCGAATATTGGTGTCATTCAGGCGATTGATTATTTTTCCTGTACCAATATCGCCGCAGCCGATTGCTACGTATAAATCTTCCGCTGATTTGAAATCAAAATCGCGCGAGATTTTTTCGAGGTCAACATCGGCCATGCCCAGCCGGCGCAGTTCCTTTTCCAGCATGGCTTTGCCCTGAATCAGATTCTGCTCACGGTCTTGGTGCTTGAACCAGGCGCGGATTTTTGATTTTGCCCGCTGTGTATTGACCAGCCCAAGGGATACGTTGAGCCAATCACGGCTGGGGCCACCTTGTTTAGCAGCCAAAATTTCAACCTGGTCGCCGGTTTTAAGAATGTAATCGAGGGTCACCAATTTGCCGTTGACTTTTGCACCGCGGCAGCGGTTGCCAACCTCTGTGTGGACGTGGTAAGCAAAATCAATTGGGGTCGAGCCGGCCGGCAAATCAATGATATCGCCGCGGGGCGTAAAAACATACACGCGGTCCTGGAAGACGTCCGATTTCATTCCGTCCACGAATTCGTTGGCGTCTTCGATTTCCTGCCGCCATTCCATCAGCTTTCGCAGCCAGTTGATGCGCTGTTCGTATAATTCGTCCCGCGGACCCCGTTCTTTATAGCGCCAGTGGGCGGCGATACCAAACTCAGCGTTTTGGTGCATTTCCAGCGTGCGAATCTGAACTTCCAGCGGCTTGCCGTCGTCAAATATTACTGCAGTATGGATGGATTGGTAGAAATTATCTTTCGGCGCAGCAATATAATCGTCAAATTCTTGCGGAATCGGCCGCCAATGCGTATGGATGACACCAAGCGCCATATAACAGGTGGGAATATCCTTGACGATACAGCGTACGGCGCGCAGGTCACGCACCATTTCAAAAGGCTTCCCTTTTTCCGCCATTTTGCGGTAGATCGAATAGATGTGTTTTGGCCGCCCGGATATTTCAGCACTGATGCCGTTTTCGAGCAAAATGGTGCGCAATTTATTGAGAATATTCTGAATCTGACGCTCCCGATCCTGGCGGCGCTCGGCCAGATTATCGGCAATCTCGCGGTATTTTTCTGGGTTGACATACCGAAAGGCCAGATCTTCAAGCTCCCATTTCATTTGCCAGATACCTAAGCGGTTAGCCAGCGGAGCAAAGATATCCAGGGTTTGCTGGGCGATACGTTTGCGCTTATCTTCAGGCATATAGCCTAGTGTGCGCATATTATGAAGCCGGTCCGCCAGTTTAATCAGCACCACGCGAATGTCATCCCCCATTGCCAGAAAGACTTTGCGCAGGGTCTCGTTGGTCATATCTTTCTTGCGTGATTTTTGTGATGACGAGGGTACATCGCTGACCGGCATATCGGACGCGGTTTCATCCATATGCTGATCCCCGCGCGAGACGCGGGGCAGGTTGGTCAGTTTGGTTACTCCATCGACCAGTTTGGCAACTTCTTCGCCAAATTCGTTCTTGATATCATTCAGCGTGACGGGGGTATCTTCGACCGTGTCGTGCAGCAGGCCTGCAATGACCACCGTCGGCGGCACATGCATTTCAGCAAGGATTGAGGCCACTGCCAGACAATGACTGACGTAAGGCTCGCCAGAGGCGCGTTTTTGGCCGGTGTGTGCTGTTTCAGCAAATTGATAGGCACGGAAAATTAGTTCTCGATCGACCAAAGAATAATTTTGCGGGAGTGATTCCATTAAGCTGTCGATTTTCATAGGGTTTCCCGGCCTGAATTTAAAAATATAAACCATCCTGAGGTTGAACAGGATGGCTTATTATACTTTTGTTCAATCCAGAATGCCAACTGCGAGACGGCTTCTTTCAGAACGGCTTAGCGCCATTCGCGTCGCGTAAGCGCTGCTGGAGCGCGATCATTTGTTTTAAGGTTAAATCCGCCAGGCTGGATAATTGCCAGGAGGCCTGTGAAACGTCCAGAAAACTAGTGACGGGATTAGGCACGGCAAAGCAGAAAATACCGGCTGCAATGGCAGCCTGGATGCCATTGGGCGAATCTTCAAAGGCCAGCGCCTGTTCGGGTAAAATTCCCATCCGGTCCGCAGCCAGCAAGTAGAGATCCGGGTATGGCTTTGCCCGATTGACATCATCACGACAAACGACTCCTGAAAAATAACGGCGGAGATCCAACCGTTCCAGGTGTGAATCCACCCAGGCGTGCGGCGAACTGGAAGCCACCATCGCCGGAATACCCATTTCCTGCGCTTCCATCAGTCGTTCGATCACGCCGGATAAGACGGGCTGATTCAGTATCTGCTGGTGAACACTTTGCTTGACTTTATCCTTAAGCGCTTCGCTATCGAAAACACGGCTGGATTTTTGCTTGAGGGCGGCAACGACATCGAAGATGGGCGGAGCGGACCCGATGCATTGGCTCCATTCTTCCAGGGTTAATTCCGCGCCGAATTGCCGATAGGTCTCTACCCAGGCATGGTATTCAGGCGTTTCTGTGTCAACAATTAATCCATCAAAATCAAATACCAGTCCTTTAATCACACGGCACCATCATTGTATAAGAGATTGTTGTAGAATTATACTGTGTGTTTTTTGATTCTAAATAACACCAACTTGACCAAACAACGCGGCTCTATTTAGACGCCGAAGTGAATAAAATGTGTTAAAATCTTGGGGAAATTTTTCATGGTTGCCATCACCTTCAGGATGGATGGAGGTATAAAATGAAGCGTATAGCAGTTTTAACCAGCGGCGGCGACGCGCCCGGGATGAACGCCGCAATTCGGGCAGTTGTTCGGACTGCGTCCCATATCGGTTGGACCGTGTATGGCGTCCGCAATGGTTATGAAGGTCTGATTGATGGGAAATTGATGCCGCTTGGCGCACGCGAGGTAGGCGGGATCATGCAGTTCGGCGGTACGATGCTGGGCAGCGCTCGCTCACTGGAATTTAAAACCAAAGCCGGACAATTAAAAGCAATCCGCACCTTGAACCAATTTGAGGTAGAGGGGCTGGTAATTATTGGTGGGAATGGTTCGCAAACCGGCGCAAACGCTTTGCGTGAACTCGGTTTTCCGGTGGTGGGGGTGGCCTCTACAATTGACAATGACTTGTATGGCTCAGACATTACTATTGGGGTCAATACAGCACTTAACATTGCCCTGGAAGCGATTGACCGTTTGAAGACCACTGCTTCCTCTCACCAGCGGGCTTTCTTGATTGAGGTCATGGGCCGAGACTGCGGCTATCTGGCGTTGATGGCGGCGATTGCCGGCGGCGCTGAGGCTGTGGTCATCCCTGAGGTTGAAACCGAGCCAGAGGATGTGGCCAAAATCTTGAGCGATGCCTATGAGAAGGGTAAAGCCCACGCAATTGTGGTCGTCGCAGAAGGAGCCAAATATAACGCGACGAAGCTGGATGAATACTTCACCTTGCATCGTGAGCGCCTCGGTTTTGATTTGCGGGCGACCATTCTAGGCCATGTTCAGCGCGGCGGCAACCCGGATGCTTATGACCGGATTTTAGCCAGCCGGCTGGGTGCGGCTGCTGTTGAAGCGCTGGAGCGGGA
The DNA here is from genome assembly GCA_036822575.1 of Bellilinea sp. Lineage (GTDB taxonomy): Bacteria > Chloroflexota > Anaerolineae > Anaerolineales > Anaerolineaceae > Bellilinea. The sequence goes on from DAISHK010000010.1 coordinate 99,715, forward strand.
AGAGTATGGTGTGCTGGTCGGTACGATCAATAACCAGATCAAAACGACGCCGCTTGAAACCGTGGTTAAAACCAAAAAACAAATTGATTTAAGCCTGTTCGAACTGGCAAAGCTGCTCGACTAAGGATTAATTGCTTATTCATAACAAAAACGGCCTGGTTTTGAACCAGGCCGTTCTGCAATTTAGCTCTTGCGCCAGCGTAAATAGGCTTCCATAAACCCGTCCAGGTCGCCATCCAGCACGCCCTGCGTGTTGCCGGCCTCGTATTCTGTGCGGTGGTCCTTAACCATTTGATATGGGTGAAGTACATACGACCGAATTTGACTGCCCCATTCGGCCTTCTGATACTCACCGCGCAGTTCGGCCAGTTGTTTTTCCTGTTCTTCCTGCTGAATGGCCGCCAGACGGGCACGCAAAACGCGGAAGGCGTTTTCACGATTCTGCATCTGAGAACGCTCATTCTGGCAGGTAACGATGATCCCGGTCGGGATGTGCAGCAAACGAATGGCGGTAGCGTTTTTCTGCACATTTTGCCCGCCTGCACCGGATGATTTGAAAATATCGATACGCACATCTTCCGGTGGTATATGGATTTCTTCGCTTTCCTTGATCTCTGGTAAGACTTCTACCTGAGTAAAGGAGGTGTGCCTGCGATGCGCAGAATCAAAAGGCGAGAGGCGTACCAGCCGGTGGACGCCTTTTTCTGCCTTTAAATTTCCGTAAGCGTACGGGCCAGAAACGGTGATCGTAACCGATTTGATGCCGGCTTCTTCACCTTCCGTCATGTCGATAATCTCTGTGGTGAATTTGTGCTTTTCAGCCCAGCGCAGGTACATGCGTTCGAGCATGGCCGCCCAATCCTGCGAATCAGTGCCGCCGGCGCCGGCGTGGATGGCCAGAATTGCGTCGCCGCGGTCATATGGGCCAGAAAGCAAAGTGGTCAGCTCGCGCTGATCCAGTTCACGGCTGATTTCTGCAATTTCCTGTTCAATTTCTGGAAGCAGACTTTCATCCTGCAATTCCGCCAGCTCGTGGACGTCGTCAATGCGTTTTTTTAACTTTTGCCAGCCCGCGATTTCATCGCGCAGGTCGGCCAGGTTTTTCATCACTTGCTGCGCTTTGGCGGGATCTTCCCAGAGGCTTTGGTCTTCCGATTGCTTTTCTAATTGTGCCAGTTGTTCTTTGCGGTTATCGAAGTCAAAGATGCACCATTAATTCAAGGATGCGCCGCTGGTAGTTACCCAGGGTGTCGATCAATTCCTGCATAGTATTCAATCCTCCTTAGGGCGGTATTAACCTAAAATGCCGTCCACGTATGCTTCGCGGTCGAATTCCTGTAAATCTTCAGGCTTTTCGCCCAGTCCGGCATACAGGATGGGGACGCCTAGTTCTCTCTGGATCGCGAAGGCCATGCCGCCGCGCGCGGATGAGTCAAGCTTCGCCAGAATGATACCAGAAACGTTTACAGCCTCTTTAAAGGCGCGCGCCTGTAATAAGGCGTTTTGCCCGGTTGTTGCGTCTAAAACCAGCCATACGTCGTGCGGAGCGCCTGCCAGCGCTTTGCCAGTCACCCGAAAGACTTTCTTTAACTCCTCCATCAGGTTGAAACGCGTGTGCAAACGGCCAGCCGTATCAACCAGGACGATATCCGCGCCGCGGCTGATGGCAGCCTGCAATCCGTCATAGGTGACGGCGCCGGGATCGCCATTCATCTGGCCTGCAATGATCGGTATATTCAAACGATCTGCCCAGACTTGCAATTGGTCAACTGCGGCGGCACGGTAAGTGTCAGCCGCCACGAGCATGACGGATTTACCTTGCTCTTTATATTTTTTTGCCAGTTTGGCGATAGTCGTGGTCTTTCCGGCGCCATTAACGCCCACTACCAGGATTACGTAGGGTTTGTGCGCGGAAAAATCCAGGGATGGGGGCACATCCAAACGGCGAATAAGCTCATCCTTCATCACTTCGCGCAAATCCTGTGAATGGATGATGCCTTCTTGTTCCACGCGTTTTTGCAGCGCTTGAATAATATCCTGTGTGGTTTCGATGCCGATATCCGCCTGTACAAGCAGTGCTTCCAGCTCATCCCAGGTAAATTCATCGATATCGGTCGCGCCAAATACCGTCGCCAGACGGCCAAAAGCGGCCTTGCTGGTGCGGTTTAATGCGTTTTTCCATTTTGAGAAAAGGTCAGCCATAGCGCAAAATTATATCATGAGAGCAATTTGATTAAGAAACTTGCCTGCTTCAGGCGCGTTCCTGTTCGTCTAATGTAGCCAATTGGCCGCAGCCAGCCTGGATATCGATCCCGCGCCGGATACGGATAGTGCAGGGAATGCCATGCGCCTCTAATTCAGCTTTGAATGCGGCTGCGCTTTCGCGCGTACTGCCTCGGCCGGCATAGCGGGTGGTGGGGTTAAGGGGAATGACGTTGACGTGGCAAAGCAGCCCTTTCAGCAAACTGGCTAATTTGCGGGCCGTTTCAATTGAATCGTTAACGCCCTGGATGAGCGCCCATTCAAAGGTTATTCGCCGGCCGGTCAATTCAACGTATTCACGGCAAGCGCTGATTAATTCATCAATCGGATATTTCTTATTGACGGGCATAATCGCGCTGCGTTCAAGATCTGTGGCGGCATGCAGGCTGATCGCCAGATTGATCTGGCGCTTTTCTCCTGCGAAGCGGCGGATCATAGGCACCAGCCCAACCGTGGAAATGGTAAATCGGCGCGCCCCCAGCCCGAGCCCGTCCGGCTCATTCAGCCGGTCTATGGCAGCCAGGGTGTTTTCGTAGTTGTGGAATGGCTCGCCCATACCCATCATGACCACATTAGTGATGCGCTCATCCTCCGCGGCCAACGTACGGGCGTAGTACAAGATTTGTTCGATGATTTCGCCGCTGGACAGATTACGTTTGAACCCCATCTGGCCGGTGGCGCAAAAGACACAGCCCATCGCGCAGCCCGCCTGACTGGAAATACACAGGGTGCGGCGGGTATTGTAGCGCATCAGGACTGCTTCGATGGCGCGTTCGTCCGGCAAACGAAACAGAGTTTTCACGGTTTCCCCGTCGGTTGAATTCAATACTCGGGCTGGCTGAAGATGAGAAAACGAAACCTCGGAGAAAAGGCGTTCGCGCAATTTTTTCGGCAGTGCGGTGAATTGGTCGGGGGCGTTCCAAAGTTTTTGATAAATCCCTTGCCAGATTTGACGCGCCCGGTAAGCCGGTTCTCCCCATGATTTCAACAGCTCGGTCAGTTGATCAAGGGGCAGATCGTAAATAAAGGGTTGATTATCAGCAAGCGTCACGGCAGCCGTCCAATCAGCGCGGTCAGATCATCAGCAATAACGTCTGGCGCAGGCCGGTATTGCTCCGCTTGTTCTCGGGTGGTCACGCCGGAGAGCACCAGCGCTGTGCGGCACTTTGCATTCATCCCGCCGAGGATATCGGTATCATAGCGATCGCCGACCACCAGTACATTTTCTGGCGAAACGTGCAGCCGCTGCATGAGGATATCAAAGAGGGTTGAGGATGGTTTGCCGATAATGACCGGCGCCGTTTCGCTGGCGGTTTCGACGGCCGCCACCACGGAACCAGCTCCGGGAACCAGTCCGTTCGGCGCAGGAAAAGTTTTATCGGGGTTGGAGGCAACAAATAGCACTCCCTGGCGGATAATCTGGTTGGCCCGTTTTAGCTTTTCGTACGTAAACTGGCGGTCTAAACCGACGACAACGGAAACATAATGAGCGCTCGCTTCTTGGTGCGGAAATCCGGCTTCAGCCAGAGGAGCTTTTAAGCCCTCCTCGCCAACGACGTACACATCGCCGCCTTGCGGAAATTTTTCCTTGAGGTAGGACGCAGTTGCCACAGAGGAGGTCATAATTGTTTCGAGCGGCGCCTGGACGCCAAAACCAGCTAATTTGGCCTGGACAGCTTGCACGGTAGCGGTCGCATTATTGGTTGCAAACCCGACCAGATAGCCGCGTTCTGATAGTGACCTGAAAATGGAAGCCAAATCACCCAGCGGTGAGGACCCGCGCCAGACCACGCCGTCCATATCTAACAAAAGTGCTTTGATTGCGGAATAATCCATCAGTATCTTTTCTCATAAAAACGACCGGAAAGCCAAAGCCATCCGGTCGTTTTGTCGCTAATTATCAGTGGGTACTCAGCCGGACGGTTATTTTTCCGGCGGGGTAAGCACCTTGTCCACCAGGCCGTATTCTACTGCGGCTTCAGCGTCCATGTAGAAATCGCGTTCAGTATCGCGCTCGATCACTTCCAGCGGCTGATCGGTAGCCTTAGCCAGAATGGCTGTCAGGCGGGCTTTCAGACGCAGAATTTCTTTGGCCTGGATTTCGATATCCGAGGCCTGACCTTGCGCGCCGCCAAGCGGCTGGTGCATGTGGATGGTAGCGTGCGGCAGTGCGTAGCGCTGACCTTTGGTGCCGGCAGCCAGCAGTACCGTACCAAAAGAAGCGGTGACGCCCACAGCCAGCGTGCTGATCTTGTTGGGGATCATCTTCATGGTGTCATAGATGGCCATACCCGCATAGATAACGCCGCCAGGTGAGTTGATGTACATCTGAATGTCTTTCTCAGGATCCTCTTTGCTGAGGTAAAGCAGCTGAGCGACAATGATGTTAGCTACCTGGTCGTCGATGGGGGTGCCGACGAAGACGATACGCTCTTTGAGCAGCAGCGAATAAATATCATAGGCGCGTTCACCACGGCCTGTTGATTCGATGACCATTGGTACAACATTCTGAAACATCGGAATGGTCATAATAGCTCCTTTAGCAGGGTAGTAAAGCTGCCAGAGAACTATCCTTCAGCGTCAGGAGAAGGTGGTTCTTCTGTGGCCGCTTTTTTCTTCCGGGGTTTGGCTGGCTTTTTCGCGGGCGCTTTAACTTCTGCGGCTGCGGTTTCTTCAACCGGTGCTTCGGTGACAGTTTCTTCCGCGGCGGCCGGAGTTTCGGCGGCCTTGTCAGCTTCCCCAGTGCCAATCGCTTTGATGCGCTCCAGAACCATCTGGTTCATGCGGCGATTCAAAACGTTCATCGTCATATTGTTGATCGTGTTCTGATCAAACTTTGGTTTGCCCTTTTTGCCTTCCTGGGGCATCGCGGAAAGCGCTTGAATGGTTTCGTTGATGGCCATGTTGTAATCGGCTTCTTCAAGCTTCATATCTTCATCGCGGGCAATCTGTTCAATGATCAGAGAGCGTTCCAGGCGTTTTACCGCCGACGGGCGGACTTCTTCAGCGACGAAGGCGTCTTTATCTTTGCCGATCATCTTAAAGTAAGTGGCCATCTCCATACCCTGGCGGGAAAGATCTTCGCTGAGGTGTTCAAGCATGTGTTCAACTTCATGCTCAACAACCTGGGGCGGGTATTTGATGGTTGAAACCGCCACGATCTGGTCAATTAAATCGGTGAAATAGGTATTCTCGTAATCTTCTAGCTTGGAGGCCTGCATCTGTTCTTTGATCGTTTTGCGAAGTTCATCGACCGTTTCAAACTGGCCGAGGGTCTTGGCAAAATCATCGTCAAGAATTGGCAGGGTAATGGATTTAACGCTCTGAACCTGAACCGAGAATTCAACTTCTTTGCCGCGCAGCGCCTCATCTTTTTCGTCTTCGCCGAAAGTGTGACGCACGGTTTTTTCGTCATCGGCTTTCAAGCCGGCTAATTCCTTGGTGAAGCCAGGGAAAGGCCACTCGGAGCCTTCAATGGTGTCGTCATCAACAATGAATTGCGCGGGCCGTTCGGGGAATACATTGTCATCTTCGCCTTCTGCGGGGCTGACCAGCTTGCCGCCGAATTTGACATAAACCAGATCGCCTTTTTCTGCGGCGCGTTCCACCGGTTCGGCGGTGCTGTAATTCATGCGCAGCCGTTTAAGGTAATCTTCAATTTCGCCGTCAGTCACAACCGGGGCAGTGTATTCTTTGCGGACCGTTTTGTAATCACCCAGGGTTACTTCAGGTTCAAGCGGAACAATGAATGCCAACTTGGGCGGGTCGATGGAGATGATCTCTTCTAACGCGCCTGATCCGCCCGGATTAATTTTTGCCTCATCCAAAACTTTGGAATATTGCTCATCCACCAAATCTTCGATTGCTTGCTGCTTCAGGCTTTCGTCGCCCACCAGCCGGCGGACTACATCCAGCGGGGCTTTGCCAGGGCGAAAACCGGGGATGCGTGTTTCACGGGACACTTTGCGAGCTGCCCGGCGGAAGTAGTTTTCGAACTCTTCCTGGTCAAACTCAGCAATGATTTTGACTTGGTGATCTTCACGGGGTTGGACTTCGAGTTTCAACTTGATATTCCTTGTTTCAAAATTTTAGTTGAGTGGGGAAGGCGGGACTTGAACCCGCACGCCTTCCGACACATGATCCTAAGTCATGCCTGTCTGCCAATTCCAGCACTTCCCCAACAGAACATCGATTGGCTATTATACCATCAGAATGGTTAGACATTAATCGGAAGAATGTATAAATTTTATTAACTAATTTGGTAAAAAATCAGTGTCGCAGCAGCGGCTCAATGAACATTTGATCTAGAGCAAAACATTGATATAATCGCATGCAATGAAACTATCATCGTGGAGAATGTATGAGCCGAGTTATAAATCCAGATAGCGCTGGAAAATTGCGCACGCAACTGACCAAAGCAGTTGTCCTCGCTATCCGTGAGCTAATGAAACAAGGTGAACCAAACCAGACCACGCGTGATCTGGCTGCTTTTATTGGCACGTCTTTATTAACTATTGCGGAAACGATTGAGACATCGGTTCAAGCCTGGGAAAAACGCGGCTATTGGGTTAAGGCAGATCGCTTTCGCATGGAATGGGATTGGGCTGGCACTTCTGGGCAGGCAATGGTCAATGCGGTTTTAAGTGATGACTGGATGCAAGTTGCCATGCTTTCTGCAAAAATTGCTCAGAAATTCAACAAAATCACGATTGCCGAACATCACCGGATTGGCACGCCCTGGGTCGGCGCGTGGGATAACTTAAAGAAATCAACGGGGAAATAACAGATTTCCTTCCGGTAAATTGTTTGTTAAGAAAGAAAGAACGAGGATGAAAAAGCCCGAGCCGAAAATTAATCGGCTCGGGCTGATCTTTAGCAGGAAGATAAATCAGGCTTTCTTGAGGATGACGCGGGCATCGACAACTTTGAGGCCTTTGCCTTCTTCATAGACCAATACCGGGTTAGCGTCTGATTCGGCGACCACATCGGCCAGGTCAACAATCATATTGGAGTACGCGCAGATCACATCCGCCAGAGCTTTGCGGTCGCGCGGCGCTTCACCACGCACACCGCCGATGATCGGCGCGCCGCGGATTTCGTCTAGCATGCGCAGGGCCTGATCGCTGCTGACCGGAGCAACCCGGAAGGTGACATCTTTGAGCACTTCAACAAAGATCCCGCCCAGACCGAACATGATCGTCGGGCCGAATGTAGCGTCGTTGACGGACCCTAAAATCACCTCAGTACCCCAAGGAGCCATTTCCTGAATGGCGATGCCATGAATATTGGCATTGGCCTTATAGGCTTTGGCGTTGTTCAAGATGGTCTGGTAGGCTTCGCGAGCGCCGGCTTCGTCTTTGATATTGACGCGCACACCGCCGGCATCCGATTTGTGCAGAATGTCAGGTGAAACGATCTTCATCACCACCGGATAGCCAACTTCTTTTGCCAGCGCTACGGCCTCATCCGCACTGCGCGCCAGGCGTGTGACGGTGACGGGCATACCGTAAAGTTTGAAGACTTCTTTAGCCTCAATCTCTGTCAATGAATCACGTTCATCGCTGCGCGCTTTTTCGATAATCTTGAGCGCGTTGCCGCGGGCATCGCTGGCGCAAGGCGCCGGGTTAGAGCCGATCAGGGCGCGCATCTTTTGGAAATCGCGCAAAGAAGCAATGGCGCTGACAGCCAGATCCGGGGCGCCGTAAGCCGGGATATCATGTTCAACTAACCAGCGCATGGCAGCTTCGGATTTTTCGCCGCCGACGAAGGAAACAGTAATCGGTTTTTCGGGCATATTGGCTTCGTCAGCTGCCTGCTTGATGCCTTTGGCGATTTCCAGCGGGTCGGTGCCGGCTGTTTCGCAATAGAGCACAACCATACCATCAACCCATTGGTGGCCGATCGCATAGCGAATTGAGTCGAAATACCATTCGTTTCCAGCCATACCGGTCAGATCGACCGGGTTTTTCGCTGAACCGAATTCGGGCATGTGCTTTTTCAGTTCATCCTGCACATCTTTCGGCGCAAATTTGAGCGGAATGCCGAATTTTTCAGCGGCATCTGTGGCCAGCACGCCGACGCCGCCGCCATTGGTGATAATCATCAGATTGTCACCTTTCATTGGGGGCTGCATTGAAAGCACCAGTGTGCGGTTGAACAGGTCGTTGAGATCGGTGGCCTGAACGACGCCAGCCTGCTGGAATGCGGCACTGTACACTTTGGCGGCACCGGCCAGCGAGCCGGTGTGTGAGGCGGCAGCCGCTGCGCCATGCGCGGAAACGCCGGATTTCAAAGCGATGATGGGTTTGTGTGCGTTGCGGGCAGCTTCGATAAAGCGGCGGCCATCTTTAAAACCTTCAACGTACAATGAAATACAGGAGGTATTGGGATCATTGTCGAGCCAGGTGACCATATCGGCAAAATCGACATCTGACATGTTGCCGATGGATATCAGTTTGTCAAAGCCTACGCGCCGTGAATAGGTAGCCGCGTCCAGCGCGATTAATAAAGCCCCTGACTGGGAAACCAATGCGGCTTTTCCGGGCAGGGGCAGGAAGGGGGCGAAACTCCCATTTAATTTGTCGGTATTTGAAAGGACGCCGACGATATTGGGTCCAAGAACGCGGATCCCGTACTTTTTGGCCTTGGCTACCAATTCAGCTTCCAGCTCTTTTTCTCCAACTTCGCTGAAACCGGAGGTGATGACCACCATTCCTTTGACACCTTTTGCGCCTAGCTCGTCAGTAGCTTTGAGAATTAACTTGGCGGGGATGGTGATGATGGCGGTGTCAATCGGGCCGGGAACATCCATCACGGAAGCATAGGCTTTCAAACCTTGAATTTCTCCAGCGGAAGGGTTGATTGGGTAAATCTGGCCCTCAAATTTGCTGTCGATGAGGTTCTTGACCACTGAGTAGCCGATTTTTCCTGGTGTGCCCGAGGCGCCGACCACCGCGATTGACTTTGGCTTAAGCAGTACATCTAATGATTCAATATCCACAATATCCTCCTGATTTGGTTGAGCTGTATCCGTTTGCACTGGGCGAATAAATACACAACTCATTTCCACCCGGGAATTTCGTGCGTAGCCGGGTAATGATTAATTTATATGAAGCCTTTCAAAGGCAATTGTACGCAGAATCGCGCAAACAAACGTCCCTTTTTTGTTTGGAATTCATCCTAAATATTCATGTTTTAGGATGAATTCCTACAATTTGCCGAGTTTAGCGTTGTATAACGGTCGGATTGGCGCAATACTTCAACGGCTTGCCTTGGAGGCCGAGTGTTGCGTTTTCGACACTGATATAGGCCATTTCGATGCGAGTCTTTTTGCTGGCGCTGGCAATATGCGGCGTTATCACGACGTTCGGCAACGTGAGCAGCGGATGATCCGTTGGAATCGGTTCTGGATTAAAAACATCCAGCGCCGCACCGGCAATTTGCTTATCGATCAATGCGTTATAAAGCGCGTCTGCATCAATGACTGCACCGCGCGCGGTATTGATCAAAATCGCTTCCGGCTTCATTAATGCCAGTTTTGACTCGTTGATTAAGTGGTAGGCTTCCGGCGAATAGTTAAGGTGCAGGCTGACAAAATCGGACGTTTGCAGCAAAGTTTCTAACGAAACATATTCTACACCTAATTCATTCTCAGCGTCGTTGTCTCGGCTGCGGTTGTGGTACAAAACGCGCATATTGAATCCTTTCGCGCGTTTTGCGACCGCTTTGCCGATTCGGCCCATACCAATCAGACCCATGGTAGCGCCATATACATCAACGCCTGTTAATACATCTGGCCCCCACGGTTTCCAAATTCCATCATGAACCTGGCGGTCAGCTTCACTGACGCGGCGGGCGGCGTCCATTAATAATGCCCAGGCAAAATCTGCAGAAGTTTCGGTCAGCACACCGGGTGTGTGGCCTACGGCAATCCCCAAGCGTGTGGCAGCCTTGACATCGATATTATCAAAGCCGACTGCCATCTGGCTGATGACCTTTAAACGGCTTGCGGCTTCTAACACTTCCGCATCCAGCGGATCGTTCAACATGCTGATCATGCCGTCAAATGCGCCTATTTTTTCAATAAGCACGTTTTTGGCCGGGGGAAATTCCTCCGGCCAAATCTCAACATCGGCTACCTGTTTCAATTGATCAACTGCGGCGGGGTGAATCTGACGGGTGATCCAAACGTTCGGTCTATTCATTATGCTTCCTTAGTAG
>DAISHK010000011.1:0-73509 GCA_036822575.1 Bellilinea sp.
CCTGAGGATGAAAAGCTGCCTGACGAGGCCCTGTAAAATACCGCCTGGTTTTATCGTTCTCCATCACCCAACGACATTGCGGCGATTGAAATTCCGATCATGATGAACTCATCCCGAATCAATGAAAGCAAGTGGCTGGAAAGGTTTACTCCTGATAAGCACATATTAAAGGAGAAGACCTATTTGCGCGTCAAGCGCCTGCTTGACTTGCTCATCGTTTTGGTCACCGCGCCTTTTTGGTTTCCGATCGTCATTCTGATTGCCATTGCAATTAAGATATCTGCGCCAAAAGATCCGGTTTTCTTTGTCCAGCAGCGGACTGGCAAAGATGGAAAACGGTTTGCAATGTACAAATTCCGCACGATGGTGGTTCATTCGGACATTGATAAAAAACAATTGGAGCAAATGAATGTTTTAAAATGGCCGGATTTTAAAATCCCCAATGATCCGCGCATTACTCGGATTGGACGAATTTTAAGAAAAACCAGTTTAGACGAATTGCCCCAGCTTTTCAACATTATTAAAGGAGATATGGCTCTGGTCGGCCCGCGCCCGACTTCTTTTTCTCCAGAAACGTATTCGTTATGGCATACCGAACGGTTGGAGGTTGTTCCAGGGCTGACCGGTCTCTGGCAGATTTCCGAGCGAGGTGTGTCTGAATTCGATGAGCGTTTGCGCCTGGATATTGCCTACATCGAGCACCGCTGTTTAGGCCTGGATTTTGAGATCCTGGTTCGCACGGTCAGCGCAGTGATCCATGAGCGCGGGGCTTTCTGATGCAGCCGAAATTGGGTTACATTGTTTCCCGTTTTCCTCATTTGCCTGAGACTTTCATTTTGCGCGAGATGGTGGCGCTTGACCGGCTGGGTTGGTCAATTTCACTCTTTCCGTTAATTCTTCAAAAGCAAGCGGTTATCCATCCAGATGCTGAAACCTGGATGAATAAAGTGGATTATGTGCCGTTTTTTGCGCCGGCAGTCTTTGCCGAAAATATTAAAGCCTTGTGGCGCACGCCGGGGCGGTACCTGAAGACCTGGCTGAAAATGATTCGCGGCAATCTATCGAATGCCAGGATGCTGGCGCGCGCCATGATTTTGTTCCCCAAGGCGGTCTGGATGTCCGGCGAAATGAAACGGGAAGGCATTGAGCACATCCACGCCCACTACGCCACGCATCCCGCCTTATCGGCCTGGATCATTCATCAGTTTACCGGTATTCCTTATAGTATTACTGTGCACGCTCACGATATATTTGTTCAGCAGGATATGCTGGCGCAAAAGTTGCAGGAAGCTGAATTTATCGTGGCGATTTCCGAATTCAATCGGGAATTCATCGCTCATGCGGTGGGCGAATGGGTGCGGGGCAAAACTCATGTGATCCATTGCGGAATTTCACCAGATTTATACCCTGCACAAAAAAAACACGTCCCTGGAAATTTCAAATTGATCTCGATTGGCAGTTTGCAGCCTTACAAAGGCCAGGAAGTACTGGTACGGGCATGCAAGCGCCTGGTTGATGCCGGTATCCCTGTCCACTGTGATGTAATTGGTGGGGGCGCTTTGCGCAAGCAACTCGAAGCATTGATCCTTGCTTATGGGCTGGGTGGGAAAGTTAATTTGATCGGCGCGCTGCCCCAGGAGGAAATCGCCCGGCGGCTGCCAGAGGCAGATTGTTATGTTCAGCCCAGCATCATCACACCCAGCGGGAAAATGGAGGGCATTCCGGTGGCGTTGATGGAAGCTATGGCGTGCGGGGTGCCCGTCGTCGCCAGCAGCCTGTCGGGTATTCCTGAGCTGGTCAGGGATGGTGAGACCGGCTTTCTCGTCCCGCCCAATGATGACGCTGCTCTTGCCGACCGGCTTGCCAGAATTTATGCAGACCTTGAAGCGGCGCAGCCGGTTGCAGAGGCGGGGCGCAATCTGGTCCGTGACCAGTTTTCATTATCATCACAGGTGCCTTTACTGGCAAATTTATTCGAATCAATTCACTGATGCGTTTCGTTATTGGTGCAGGTGTTTTTATTGAGGTGTGTGGATGAGCGGAAGCACCTTTTTCCCTGTTTGCCTTTTTCGACACATACTGCCGGCTGGAATCATATCGAGGAGACGAAATGGAAATTAAATATTATTTGCGGACACTTCTGCACGGGTGGTGGTTGATTTTATTAACCATGTTGATTGCCGTCCAGGTTACGTTGACTGTCGATTACTTCGCGACCCCGATCTACCGGGCCAGCGCGAGTTTCGCCATCAGTCCCAATACCTCTCAAATGGTAAGTTCGTCCGATGTGCTTTACAGCCTGGACACCCTGGATAATCGTTCGGTTGTGAATACGTATGCAGAGTTCTTGAATAGCAACCGGATCTACACAGAGACGCTTGCCAGCCTGAACCTTGATCCGGAGTTGCTCAAGGATTACACCCGCACCACCGTGGTCATCACCGACTCAAATGTCCTGGAACTGACGGTTGAAGGTACGGACCCAAATACGGTCGCAATTTTGGCCAACAGGGTGGGGGAGCACGCGGTCAGCGCTATCCAGGAGTTGTACAACGCTTATGATATCAGTCTGCTGGATCCCGCTGAGCCGTCCAAAATTCCCGTGCGCCCGGTACCGCTGCGTGACGCTGCACTGGCCCTGGCGTTGGGGTTGATTGTTGGCTGTGCTTTGGCGGTTTTGCGGGCGCAAATCCAGTCTTCACTGGATACCGTCCGTCAAAAATCAAATCTCGATAAAAGCTCGCAGGCTTTTACGCACCAATACCTGGTCCGCCGCCTCGAACAGGAATTTGTCCGTTACCCGGATGGCGAACTTTCTTTTGGCCTGATCCAGTTGGATGGCCTGCGGAGTGTTTTTGAAGGGCTGCCACAAAATATGGTTCAGGATCTGATGCGGCTGGTCACGCAAACATTCAAGAAGGAATTACGCGGCAATGACTTGATTGCTCGCTGGGATGACATCACCTTCGCGATTTTGCTGCCATCAACTTCCGGAAATGCAGCTCAGCGCACCATCACCCGTCTCTGCGGGACGCTGGCCCAGCCTGTCTATCTTCGAGAATACGGCCAGCGGATTAATTTGCAGCCGTTGATGAGTGTCACCACATCCGAGGTGGGTGAGAATTCGGCGCAGATCATCGCGCGGGCACAAGATATGCTCAAGCACATTGTTGATCTGGAGAATACGGCCGAAACAAGTGTTGAGCCAGAAAACGGGTCCAACGGATAGGAAATCCACCATGCTTTCGAATCAAAACGTTGGCGGATCACACAGTTTATCGTTCTTGTTCGTGCTTCTGGTAGCTGTGACAGGTGTTGCACTCGGCGTGCTGATTCCTGTCACGGACAGCGCGCTGAAGGCGATTGTGATCACTGTCGGGGCCATTGGTGCGATTCTGACTTTGTTTCGCGTAGATATCGGCCTGTATGGGTTGATCTTGATGGCCTATCTGCGAATTTCGGATATCGCGATTGATTACTATGGAGCGCCATCCGTTTTTAAACCTTTTATTGCCTTGTTGGTCGTTGCCATCCTGATTCAATGGATGCGCGCCAGAAGTGTACAAAAAGGGTGGGGACGGGCGGTGCTGCTGGTATTGGCCTATGGTTTGGTTGTTTTCACCACTCTCTTATACGCCAATGATTTTGCGACCGCCGGTCACGCTGTTTCTGATTTCGCCAAGAATGGCGTCATCACCATCTTGCTGGCAATATTGATTCAAAGCCGATCTACGTTTAAAGGCGCCATGTGGACAATTGTCGCCGCAGGTATTTTTACCGGCACAATCAGCGTCTTCCAATATTTGACCGGCAGCTTTACCAATGCGTATGGCGGTTTTGGACAGGCGGAGATTCTCAATATTGTCACCGGCGTGGACGATTTCCGCATTTCTGGCCCGATCGGCGACCCAAATTTCTACGCCCAGATTTTGGTGGTCATTGTTCCAATTGCTTTTCACTTCATGATGACTGAGCAGAAACTGCTCTTGCGTGGATTGGCTGCCTGGTGCCTGGGGGTATGCGGGCTTTCAATTGTTTTTACTTTCTCTCGCGGCGGGGCAATTGCATTGGCCATTGTGCTGGTTTGTCTGCTCTTTTACCGGCGGCCAAAACCGGCTGAAATTTTCTTGATGGCGTTGCTCGTGGTCGGCTTGCTGGCGGTAATGCCCGATTCCTATACTTCCCGTCTGAATACAATCGGGCAAATTGCTACCGGGAAAACGGATGTCCGTGAGGAAGCTTCTTTTCGGGGAAGATTAAGTGAACTGCTGGTGGCCTGGCAGATGTTTATGGATCACCCTATTTTGGGCGTCGGTGTTGGTAATTACCCCAATTATTACCAGTCTTATTCACGCCAGATCGGTTTGGATCCGCGCACGGAAAATCGCGAGCCGCACAACCTGTTTATGGAGGTGGCCGCTGAAACAGGTCTGGTTGGTTTAATTGTTTTTGTCGGAATTTTATATTTCTCATTTAAGAGTGTATTGGATGCCTGGCGTAAATTCAGAGAGCTTGATTTGCCAGATTATGCCGGGCTGGTCGCCGTCTTTGGAATCGGCCTGATCGGCTACTTCGCAGCCGCCATGTTTATCCATGGCGCATATCCGCGCTATTTATGGCTACTGGTCGGGATTGCCCTGGCGCTCCCGCAAGTGGTTAAAAACACTCGGGCTGAATTGAAATTGGAGCATGGTGGCTATTAATCCCGTTCAGAAAGAAAATACCGTCGGAAATCTGGCCGCCACAACGCTGAATGGCACGTTGTGGTCGTATGCATCTTTCTTTAGCGGGAAACTACTGGTGTTTATCAGCACCATTATCCTTGCGCGCTTGCTCACTCAAGATGATTTTGGGGTCATGAGCTACGCTCTGGTTGTGATGAGTTTCCTGGATATCCTCAGCGATTTCGGAATTGGTCAGGCAGTAATCTATTACAAAGAGGATGGAAACACCCCTGATACGGCCTTCTGGCTGGGATTAATCATCAGTATGATCATGCTGGGCATTACCTGGATAGCGGCTCCGCTGGCGGGGCAATTCTTTAATGATCCGCGCGCAGTCATGGCTACCCGCGCGCTGGCGCTGACGTTTCCGGTCAATGCCTTGGGCAATGTCCATAATATGCTGCTGCGGAAACGATTTAATTTCGGACGCAAGTTTATTCCGGAGTTTGTCAAAGCCTTATTTAAAGGTGTTTTCTCAATTGTCCTGGCGCTGCTTGGGTTCGGATTTTGGAGCCTGGTGGTAGGTCAGATTCTCGGATCAGTTGCGGCGGCGGTCGCCTTTTGGATCGTCACGCCCTGGCAGCCATCTTTCCATTTCATAAAAGAGTCGGCCCGCAAACTGCTCCGTTACGGCAGCAGTCTGGTCGCCGTGGACGTGTTTTCGATTATCTATTCGAATGCCGATTACCTGCTGATCGGCCGTTTCATGGGTTCAGTTGCCTTAGGGGTGTACACCGTCGCCTTTCGGATTCCTGACCTGGTGATTAACCAGATGTGCAATGTGATCAGTCAGGTGGTCTTTCCGGTTTTTGTAACCATGCAGGAGAAAACCGAAAAGCTGCAAGACGGATTCCTGACCTCAATCCGCTATATCGCATTAATTACAGTCCCTTTAGGTTTTGGGCTGGCTCTGGTCGCTGAACCGGCTGTCCTGGTGCTTTTTACGGATAAATGGATCGCTGCGGTGCCGGTTTTGCGGGCGATTTCGATTTACTCGCTGCTGCTTTCCTTGGGATACAGCGCTGGAATTGTTTATAAAGCTCAGGGCCGGCCGAATGTACTAACCGCGGTTGAATTCACGCGCGCTTTAATCACCGTCCCGGCATTGACCTGGGTGGTGACCTCGATAGGAACCATCGAGGCAGTGGGCTGGACACAGGCGGCCGTGGCTTTCGCGGCGATGCTGTTAGATTTGGGCGTAGCCGCCTGGATGTTGAAGCTGCCCATGTACACTATTCTGACGGCGTTAGCGCCGGCAATTTTGAGCGGTCTGGTTATGAGCGGGGCCGTGTGGGGCGCTTTGATTTTCCTGCAGCCGGCTGCTCCGCTCGTTGAATTGATCGGCAGCGTGCTGTGCGGCGCGGCGGCCTATTTGGCGATCCTTTGGCTCTTCCAACGCGACCTGCTGGTGCAGGTGAGCCAGACCGTTCGTCTGGCGCTTACAAGGTGCCGCGCATGACTCACATTTTGCATGTGGTTGATTTGCTTCAAGTAGGCGGCGCGCAAAAGCTGATCGCTTACTTTTCTCAAGCCGCCAGACGCCAGGGTGTGCAGGTCAGTGTGGTCAGTCTGGCCGATATCAGCGGTAAAATCGCAGCGGAAGAATTAGCGGCGCTGGGAGTTCCGGTAACCGCCTTCCCAGCCAGACACCTTGCGGATCTCGGGCGAATCCTGGCGTTGGTACGGTACATGCGCTCGCAGCCCTTCGACCTCGTGCAGACCCA
Organism: Bellilinea sp.; assembly: GCA_036822575.1. Lineage (GTDB taxonomy): Bacteria > Chloroflexota > Anaerolineae > Anaerolineales > Anaerolineaceae > Bellilinea. The sequence continues at coordinate 6,449 of DAISHK010000011.1, forward strand.
CCTTACCTATGCCAATATTCTAGGCGGTTTGGCCGGACGTATGGCCGGCCTTCCGGTGATCGCTACCCTGCATTCCAGCGGCAATGATCAGAACCCCACGGGGTTGAGTGATTTTTCTTCGCCGCGCAGCCGCGCTGAAACTTTTGCCCTCCGGCATTTTGCCGACCGGATTATGGCGGTCGGAGAAAGTGTTGCGCTAGCCCAGCAGGCGCGCGTACCAAATCAACCGATTGACGTGATCGTTAACGCGGTCCCGCTGCCGGCACCGTTGCTGAGCGCAGAACGGCAGGCGCGCCGCGCGCAGCTTGCCGTTGCCGATGGGCAGCCGCTGCTTATATCGGTAGGGCGGTTTGCGCCGGTTAAAGAATTGCCGGAATTGATTGCGGCTTTTGGAAATGTTAAAAAGCGCCATCCTGAGGCGAAATTGCTTCTGATTGGCGATGGCAGTGAGCGTGCGCGCGTCGAGGCGCTCATCGCCAGTTTGCAGCTTAACCAGGACGTAATTCTGCTCGGGCGGCGCAGCGACGTTTCTGCCTGGCTGCAATCCAGCGATGTTTTTATTTCGGCGTCATCGCTGGAAGGTCTGCCGGTGTCTATTCTGGAGGCAATGGCTGCCGGATTGCCGGTTGTGGCTACCGAAGTTGGGGATGTGCCTAGAATCGTGCAGCCGGAGATGGGCAGCCTGGTTCCGGCCCACCAGCCAGACCAGTTGGCAAACGCAATTTGCACGTTGCTGGATGATCCGCAGCGGCAGCGTAATTTTGGGGCCGCGGCTCAGGCGTATGTGGCAAAAAATTTCGATCTGGCAACCTGGTTTGACCGGATCATGGCTCTTTATGGGACCGTGATGAAACCATCCGGAAAAGAACCGCGAGCCGGGCAGGTGGGGCTATGAGCACACCGCTAAACGCCGGTACCCGTCCGCTGCGGATTGTTATGCTCACCCAGGGCTATTACCCCAAGGTGGGTGGCGCTGAGCGTCAGGTGACGGCTGTATCGCAAGAATTGACTCGCCGCGGGGTGGAGGTGCATGTAATAACGCGCAGCTTGCCAGGTACTCCCTCGCGTGAAACTCTGGCCGGTGTAACTGTTTATCGCCTTCCGGCCCCCAGACCAAAGGTGTTCGCATCGCTAAGTTTTACTTTTAACGCGCTGGCGCTGATCCGGCGTATTCAGCCGGATGTCCTTCACGCGCACGAATTGCTGTCGCCTACCACCACGGCCGTGCTTGCGCGGCAACTTAATCGAATTCCGGTTGTGGTCACCTTGCATGGCGGCGGTGAAATCCGCCGGATGCAGCAGAAATTTTTTGGGGCATCCAGACTGCGTTATTTTTCGACCCACGTCGAGCGTTTCATCGCCATCGATGCGGATATCGATACGCAGCTTGCCAGCCTGGGGATTCCTGACCGGCTGCGGGTCAGCATTCCGAACGGCGTCGATATTTCTCGATTCCGGCCGCTGAGTCCCGACCAAAAGGCTGAAATGCGCAGCCAGCTCAATTTGCCTCCTGGCCCGCTGGTGATTTTCACCGGACGTCTTGTTGGATTAAAACGGGTTGATCAATTGATCGCTGCCTGGGCTCGCGTTCATCAAGAGTTTCCGCAGGCCACTTTGTTGATTGCGGGAGATGGCACCGAAGGCCTCGTTTTGAAACAAGCGGCTTATTCCGGCCATGCGGACAGCGGCGCGCAACACGAATCCGGGGTCCGTTTTTTGGGTGAAATTCAGGACGTCGCGCCCTACCTTCAGGCGGCGGATCTGTTTGTTTTGCCGAGCAGGTATGAGGGTTTGTCCGTAGCTCTGCTGGAATCAATGGCGAGCGGTCTGGCTGCGATTGCTACGGATGTGGGCGGCAATGTGGATTTAATCAATCACTTGCAGACGGGCTGGCTCGTCTCGGGCGAAGATGGCTCAGAATTGCCCGTTCGTCTGGCGGAGGCGATGCAAACCTTGCTGTCCGATGAGCCGCTGCGCAGTCGCCTGGCGCAAAATGGACGGGAATTTGTTGAGCAATCTTATTCACTGGAAAGCGTCGCCGAAAAACTGAACCGGCTATACCTGACGGTGATGGACGCTGCGGTTGCTCCTGGTTTGCGCGACAGCCATTCGAAAGGTGTATTATGATCGCCGGCATTTTCTGGATCTGTGTCTTGCTTATTTTGTACACCTACGCGCTTTATCCGGCGCTGCTGTGGCTGTTCGCGCGGATTTTCCCCGCCCCAATCGCTACGCCTGCACAGGACTCTCAATTTTTGCCAACAGTGACGCTGTTGATCTCGGCCTATAACGAGGAAGCCGTGATCGCCAGGAAATTAGAAAACAGCCTGATGCTGGATTACCCGCAGGAAAAACTGCAAATTCTGGTTGCCGTCGATGGGCAGGAAGACAACACCAAGGCGATTGTTGATTCGTATGCGAGCAGGGGGGTTGAGCTTAGCTTCAGCCCGCAGCGGACGGGAAAAATCAATGCCATCCATCGCGCCATCCTGGCCGCACGAGCGGATATTATCGTCCTGACGGATGCCAATACCTATTTTGAGCAGCCGGCTTTACGGCGGCTGGTCGCGCCGCTGGCGGATCCGTCTGTTGGCGCGGTGAGCGGCGCTAAAGTGATTGCCAGTCAGGGCGATTCACTGGCGCATTCGGAAGGATTGTATTGGAAATACGAATCCTTTATCAAGAAACAGGAATCACGGTTGGGCAGCTGCACCGGTGTATGCGGGGAGATCTTCGCGCTCCGCATAGATCTGTTCGAACCGCCGCCGCCGCGCGTCATCAATGATGATTTTTATATTGCCATGCAAATTCTGCGCAAGGGCTATCGGGTGGTCTATACGCCGAATGCCCTGACTGTGGAGAAGATGTCGCTGTCAGCCAACGATGAAGGGGTGCGCCGGGCGCGGATTGTGGCAGGACGCTACCAGGCGCTTTGGATGGGTACGCGGATCCTGCCGCTGAAACAGCCTGGCTTGATCTGGCAGGTTGTCTCGCACAAATTTATGCGTCCTTTGGTGCCGTTTGCCATGCTCGGCGCCTTGCTGGCGAACCTGATTGCGGTGATTTTTCCGGTGAATGCGACCGCAACTCCCCTGCTGCGGCTGGCCGGACCAATAGCCTGGATATGCCTGCTCTTGCAGGCTGCTTTTTACTGCCTGGCTCTTTGGGGTATCTTGAAGCCGCAATCCGACCACGGGATTACAGTTGTGGAAAAGATCCTGTATCTTCCGGCGTTTTTTGTCAACAGCAATCTGGCGGCAGTGACAGGACTGGTGATGTATCTTGCCGGACGTCAAACAAACCTGTGGCAGCGTGTTGCTCGCCGCGAGGATTAAAAAGGAATGATTTGCTTGGTCTAAGAAACCAATTCATCTGAGTACCAATCCATTTTCATCTATGTAGAGGAGGAGTGCTGTGGGAATATCAATTCCAGGCGCGAAACAAACCATGAAAAAAATCTTATCATTTACGCTTTGTTTCTTTCTGCTGGCGGGAATGCTGACCGCAATTTCACCGCTTGATCCGAGCGTAAGCCCCGCTCTGGCTCAAAGCTCAGATCAAGGCACTCCGACTGCTACGCCAGCGTCTGCAGAGGCGCTGCCCGCAGCGGACGCAGCCATCACTTTTGGCCAGCTCGGGATGACGGATACTTTTCTGTACGGTCCTTACGATACATTGGTGATTAACTACAATGTACCCAGTGATTGGAAACTGGACAAAGCCGCCACGCTGCAATTGACGCTGACGCCCTCCTTTACCCCTGGGACGGCTGCGGCTTCTGATAAAGCCACACCCTATTCAGGCGGCGTCCTTTACATCAGCATCAATGGCGATGATATGTATCAGATCGGTTTGTCCTGGACCGGCGAGCAGACCTATACCTTCACGCTTCCGATTGCGTCCTTAGCGAGTACTCGCCAGGATGGGCGGCAGGAGATCCGTTTCTTCTTGAATGCCGGAACCGATTGTGAGGATGACGGCCGCACGGATGTGCTTATAAAAGCCTCCTCTTCCATAACCTTGCCGCATTCCTATGCGGCGCCGAGCACCAGCCTGTCCGCATTGCCGAAACCCATTTACTTGCGCACCAGTTTCGCACCTGTACCGGCGGTGGTGGTTATCCCTGATCAGCCAACTGCTGGGGAACTGCAGGCAGCTTTGACGACGTTCGCCGGGTTTGGGCACCTCACTCAAGGAAACCTGGCTTTGACCATGCTCGAAGCGGGGCAGGTAACGGATGAGACCTTGCAAACTTCGAACTTAATCTTTGTCGGCAAAGCTGCCGGGCTGCCTCAGTTGAAATCTGTTGATTTGCCCGCGGCCAGCAGCGGGACGGACTTCGCTGCTGATAAGGCCAACGCAGATGACGGCATAGTCGAGATGGCTGTTTCACCCTGGAATAAATCGAACGTGGTTTTGGTGATCGGCGGAAATTCGGATTTGGGCGTGATCAAAGCGGCCCAGGCGGTCAGTTCCGGGACGCTGCGTCCTGGGATTGCCAGTAATTTGACTTACGTTGCGGACGTAATGGACAGCATTGATACCGCAGCAACCGCCGTGGATCGTACCCTGGCTGATCTGGGATATACCTCAATCATGCTGAATGGGATTGGACTGCAATCGGCGGATGTGAACTTCACTGTACCTGCCGGCCAAGTGGCCAGCGCTGACTCTTATTTCACGCTGGTATACAACCATTCTGGTCTGTTGGACATCAATAGTTCTGGCCTGTCCGTTTATCTGAATGGCGAAACGATTGGCAGTCAAAGCCTTTCGGGCGAGACATCCAGCAATACCAGTATACAAATCAGTATCCCGTCTGACCTGGTGAAGCAAGGGGTTAATACGCTGACTCTTGAAGCGAACTTGGATCCGGCGGATAATTGCTCTTTGTTCGCTCAGGACAACCTGTGGGTGAGCATGAGCTCAAGTTCGCTGCTGCATCTGCCGCTCGAAGCCGCTGTGACGGTGACTTCACCGACCAGCAATCTTCGCAATTACCCCTATCCGTTTATTGCTGCGCCGACCTTGAAGTCAACCACTTTTGTGTTAGCGGCTGATGCCCCCGAGTCTTGGGCGGCGGCAGCGAAAATCGCTGGCGATTTAGGCTACCGGTCATCCGGCGCGCTTACTGAGTTAGGGGTTGTTTTTGGCGATGCAGTAACGGATGAAATCCGCCAGACACAGGATTTATTGATTGTGGGCCAGGCTTCCAGCCTGCCTATAATTTCGGAATTGCAGGCTGATTTGCCCGCGCCTTTTGAAAATGGCAGCGATATCGCCACCGAACGCGCCTTCCGGGTGGTGTATAACCTTCCTGCTGGCACCACCATCGGATATCTTGAGCTGCTGGCTTCGCCGTGGCAGGCTGACCGCACCATTGTGGCTGCTCTGGGCAGCACCACGGATGGGGTGAATATGGCGGCTAACGCGCTGACCACCTCCGCGCTGCGCAGTCAGCTAGGCGGTGATTTTGCGGTCGTCAATGGCAGCCAGGTTCTGACCAGTGATTCGCGTTTGCAGGTCGGTACTGGCAATATTTCAGCCACGATTGTACCGGTCGAGGCAACCCCGGTGACTGTTTCGACGCAAATTATTCAATCTACGGTCGTCCCGGATAGCCGCCCGGCCTGGTTGCAGCCTACCATTCTGATTACCGGCAGCCTGGTCTTGATTACATTAATTGGCCTGGGCGTGGCGGTCTTTACACGCCGGAAACTCTAAGCTTTTATTGACGAATAGGTTAACCCAAATGAAGCCTGCCCAACGATTACCTGTTTCTTCCGGAGTTGAGCCTTGTCAAAATTAACTCCTTTCAAGGAAGCGGTTTATTCTATTTCGGAAAAAAGCGGCGCAGCCGGAATGCTGCAATCGTTGGGTGGTTTCACCGGGGCGCAGGTGTATGTACTGGCCTATCACCGGGTTGATCTGCCTGAACACCGCCCGTGGCTTAACCCGGAATTGATTAATGCTTCTCCAGCTCAATTCCGGGCTCAAATGGAATTGGTAGCGCGTAATTACCACCCGGTCGGCATCGAGGATGTTTTAAATGCCGCTGAGGGCGGGAAAAAACTTCCCCGAAACGCAGTGGTTGTAACCGTCGATGACGGTTATCTGGATTTTCAAGAAACCATTCTGCCAATCTGCCGGCAGCACGGCATCCGCCCGCTGTTGTTTACGCCGACCGCTTATGTAGGTGAAGGTACCTTTTGGTGGGATATGCTCTACCAGATGGTTTACTTTTCTGGGTGGCCGCAGATCAGCGCTCAAGGAACGGGACCATTGCGCATTCTTACCGCGGAGGAAAAGCAATCTGCTTTGAATCATCTGTCGCATCTCATCAAACAATCGGCTCTTGAAAAGGATCACAACTGGCTGGACACCCTCTACAGAGAATTCCTGGATCAAGCCAGACATGGATTCGTGAAGGATCGATGTGATACCTTGGATTGGGATGAGCTGCGCGAGGCAAGCCGCAATGGCGCTGATATTGCCGCGCATACCCACACCCACCCGATTGTGAGCCGGATTTCGGACGAGCAAGTACGTCAGGAGATTCGCCAATGCCGGTCGTTGCTTCGTTCGGAATTAAATAGCGATTATCCGGTTTTTGCTTATCCGGATGGTTTGGCGGCGGACATCACCCCGGATAATCGCCGGATTGTCCGCGAAGAGGGGTTTCAATTGGCTTTTACAATGATCGGCCGGCGGGCAGAACTGGATCATGATCCGCACGACTACTTACCGCGGTTAGGGACCTGGTCTAAATTGAGCCTGGGCCATTTCCACTTACGGCTGACGCCTTTATTTTCTCGCATCCAAACGCAGCGATAGAAACCTGGTTGACTATGAAGAAAAAAATCGCCTTTTTATACATCTGGGAAAACCCACCCATCCGAAAAAGCGTCGAAGATATGCTGATTGAAGCCTTTCCGGATTTTGAAGTTGAACCGATCGGCATTGGAAAAATGCTCAAGCAGCGGCCGGCGCTGATGGCGTTGAATGAGTTATCCGTGATGAGCCATTATGGAGCGGATATCCTGGCTGGCAAGAAGGGACATTCAGAATTTATGGTTGCCACGCCTTACCTGTTCCATCAGGTTCGGCGCATGATGCTGGAACATTTTAAAGGAAGGCCCCAGGATTACGCCTTCACCTTTCAATTGCAGTCCTTGTTTGATACCAGCCAATCGGATCTGCCGCATTTTATTTACACCGATCGGACTGTTCTGGCAAACCTGGCTTATCCGAATTATGATCCGCGCAAACTATACGCTGCGGATTGGATCAAATTGGAAAAAGAAATCTACCAGCACGCGCGCCTGGTATTTACCCGCAGCAGTTATATCAGCCAATCGGTCCAGAACGATTATCAATGCGCGCCAGAAAAAACGGTGTGTGTTTATGCCGGCAGCAATTCACACGCAATAACTTCCGCCAAGGACCCAGCTCACTATTCCAGTAAGAACATTCTTTTTGTGGGCGTCAACTGGAAATCGAAAGGCGGCCCCGATCTCGTCCAGGCGTTTCAATCCGTTTTGGAACGGCATCCAGATGCCAGCCTGACCATTATCGGAAATTCACCGAAAGTCGATTTGCCGCAAGTAGAGGTGCTCGGTAATGTTCCGCTGGCTGAATTGGCCCCATATTATGAGCGGGCCGCGATTTTCTGCCTGCCGACCAAATTTGAGGCCTTTGGTGTGGCTTTCATTGAAGCGATGGAAAATGCCCTGCCAATTGTCGGTACGCAACTCGGCGCTATTCCAGATTTCGTCACTGAAGGTGTGAACGGACATCTGGTTCCGCCTGAAGATCCCTCCGCAATTGCCGCAGCGCTGCTCGATTTGCTGGATAACCCGGAACGCTGCCAGCTCTACGGTGAAAACAGCCGGAAACTATACCTGGAACGGTATAACTGGCACAACACAGGTCAATTGATCCGGCAGCATATCCTGGGAACGATTGCCGGTGATGGCGAGGTTACTTCAGTGTAACGCTGGCCGTCTGCGCGGTTGGATTAACAAGCACGGTGCCATTGCTGAAATCACGCCGCCAGTTGGAGCCATCCTGATAGCAGGCGCCGAGGGCCGCGCCCAGGTCTATGGTCTGATTTGCAAAAGGCCAGATTTGTTCATAATTGCTGTGGTTTGTATAGCGGAAGTAAGCCAGACCGTCAGATACCAATAAATAAGAACCCAGCGCAAATTCCTGGCGCTGTTGATCGTATTGATCGCCCTGCGCGACCAATATGACAGTCTTGCCCATTGCCTGAGCCTGCTGCACCATTTGTATCTGCTGCTTCCACTCGCTGACGCTCAGTCCTGTTCCGCCTGGCCAGCCGGTGGCAAAATTCTCGATCATCGCTCCGTCCAGATATTGCAGGTAACGCAGCCAGACCTGTGGGTCTTCAACGGCGATGATATTTGCAAAAACTGGCTTACCCATTGGATGGAAGTATTGGGTGTATAGAATTTTTAATTCATTCTCGATTGCTGCCTGGTAGCTTTCATCGGTTGGATAAGCGCCCGGCGTTTTGCCCCATTCGGCAATTTTTGACCGGCTGGCTTCGACGTTATCCAGAAATATCCCATCCCAGTGATACGTTTCCTGAAGCAGGCTGGCTCGTTCTAACCAAAAGTTTTGCCAGCCAGGGTTCCCTGAATCCATCATGTAATAATTGCTTGGTCCCAACAAATTGCCGTCCTGGCCGGTAAGGAACCAATCGGGATGGTTATCTTTGATCCAGCAGAAATCCCCCGGTTTAAAGGCAACTTGATCGTTGTAGGGTGAAGCGTCACACGAGCCGGGATCCATGATTTCATTTAAGAGTAAATACTGGAGAACAGGCGTTGCGACGCCCTGCTTTTTTAATTCATCGCGGAATGCTTCGTCATTGTGGGTCAGGATGAAAAAGTCGTAATCGGTTACCAGATCAGCCGGAGAAGCGGCTGGGGGTTTATAAAACCATGCCAGTTGAATTTCAAATGGCTGCGGGTTGATTTGCGGTGCTTCAGCAGCGGTCGCGGTTAGGGTGATTTGCGCGCTTAAGTCTGCGGCCGGCGTTTGCGTTGCGGCAAGGGTTGGGGCAGGTTGAGCGATTTGACTGGAACAACCCGCCAGAATAAAAGCAGCGATGATCGTCAACAGAAGAAAATGATGCGCAGGAAGCTTCATTAATTTTTCACCCTTTGCCTGTAAGTATCGCCGCGGATAAGAGAAGCGGTAAATTACCGTCCAATTTGATAAATTGAACGATAAGCGGCAAGTTACCCGATTATAAAACAAATGAAACACCTGCACGGTAAATATTGCGTAAGATTGGAGTGATGATGATCAAGGCTGGCAAACAAATTCCGCCTGTATGAACGGATGCAATGAGCTTATTCGGTTTAAACGAAAACGAGCGTAGACTGGACGCTCGTTTCACCGTTCAACCGGGGGGATTGAACTAGAACCCCCCGAAAATTTATTTGCGCATAGCCAATAACTACAGGCGCTTTGCCTCTATTAAAACCTAATTGCAAGAACCGCTTTTAAAATTAGTGAAGAGTCTTCTCCCTGTATAGCCGGAATTGCGAGAAACCGCACGCCTGGGATAGGACTTCCTGCGATTCGTCGGTCTATCCGCTCATTCATCAATCTCCATGAGGAAGCAGGTCAGATATGCCTGGCCGTCGTACCCGTCCGTAACCAGCACAAAACGGCCATTCGCGCTCACGGCCAGCGCGCGCGGATCCAGGAAAGTCCCCTCTGACCATTCGCTGATATCGCTGGTTAACCCGCCAAAACGCTGCAGCAGTATTCCGTTTGAATCAAACTGATGGATGGCGATCTGTCCGGTGTTGATTGCAAAAAGGACGTATATATTTCCGGCGGCATCGGTAGCTAAATCATTGGCAACGGTTTCAACCAGTGTTGACCGCACCAATGGGACCGCATCCAGTTCTTCGCCGGTTAATGGATCGGCGCGGATAAGAGTCGCGTTCCAGTTGAAATCGCGCAGCAGGTATAACGCTCCCAGTGAGTCAAATGTCAGATTGGTAAAGATGTTGGTTTCATCGAGATCAAATTGATCGACAATTTCGGCTGCATCGGCATCGTAAATAGTGATGGTTTGGTTAACCATCAGATAGATGTTGCCGCTGCTTGGGCTCACTGCAATATCGGTGAAAATACGGTCTGTTTTTACTGCCCGCTGCTCTTCCTGAGGCGACATCACCATAAACTGCTGGCTGACGGGATCGATCCACAGCAGATTTCCGAGCGGGTCAACCGCCATTTTCCCTACAGCGCTTTCTTCGGGAAGGTTGATTTTCGCGAGCAGATTGCCTTCGACATCATAACGATACAGGCCGTTGCCTTGCGTGGCGACGTAAACCAGGCCATTTTGTCCAATGACGATATCGCTTGGGGTGTCTGGCAGCGGAACGCGCCAGTAAACAGCAGGTTCGGTGACGGCCGCTTGCCGGCCAAGCAATTCCACGGCAGCAATACTTGCCGCAAAGGTAAGCTCATCAAAGGCGATGACGACCTGATTTACCTCGAAGTCGCCGTGTACCGGAAGGTTCATCTGCGTGTGGCATGCCCCATCCGGCACCTGGGTACTCGCCGAGTATAAATCCTCGCGGGCGAGTTGCATGCTGAGGCCGGTTTGTGTATTGAGCAGTTCAACCCGGCTTATACCGCTTTGGAAGCTCGCGGTGTAAATCAAGAGCTCTTCTGGCAAGACCGGGGTTAAATAATCCAGCGTGAGTGTGATCTCACCGCTTTCTTGGGGCAGGGTGGTCAGCCAGGAGTTCCCGCAATCGGGAAAATTGGGGTTATACGCTCCCACGGCCACTTCCTCGGCCATATAGGGATCCAGACATCCCCAAACAGCTCCTTGCTGCAGCAGCGGCGCGGTTGAAGAGACTTGACCCGGTGTCTCGGTATTGGGCACGGACGTCTGGGTTGGCAGGGCCGTCACTGTTATAATCGGTTCTGGCGAACGGGTGGCTGTATTCACGGATGTGACCGAAGGCGTAATTGCTGCACTCTGTTCTATCTGCGCAGTGGTAGCTGGCTGGCTGACACTGCAGCCAACCTGAACCAGCGCCAGTATCAGCCCAATTGCCTTGAGCGAGTGCTTATGAAATAAGGTAACTCCACTTTTTATTCCATGCGCACCTGAGGGAAGATTCATAACAGGCTTTCTCCCAAATTCACCAGATCAAGGATATCTTCAGCCTTTTTAAGGTGTACGCCTTTAAGTTCTATGGTCAACCCGCTTGCGGTGCGTTTAATCAGCGGCGGCTGTTTTGTCCAGTTGACAAGTTTGGATTGCACGTCTGGCGTGAGCAACCGGTCGGCGTCTTCAAGTGCCTGAGCCCAGACCAGAAACTTTTTTTGAAAAGCGCTGCCGCCGATCTTGACTTCTTGAATGCCGGCAGCGTTATTTCCAAGAGCAGCCTGAATGACCTGTGCTTGAAGCATTTCGCCTAAAGCGCCTAAATTTACCGGCGCGGTGCGTGGCCCTACCAGGATGGTTGTTCCGGACTGTGCAGATGACCAGATCGTTTTTTCTTCCATATTGCTCGAACCGGCCCCGGCGTCAGTATCGTGGGAGCGTGAGTAAGCTTCCAGGGTCCATCGGCTGCTTGTCAGCCGAAATCCTTTTAACAAACGTTCACGGGTGAATTCCAGCTGCCATCCCTTTTGCTGTGCGAATTGCTGGAGGATTCTTTTGGCCTTCCGCTGGTTTTCAACCACGATGAGCAGGAAAATGCCAGCTGCAAAGGCAATGCCTGCAAAGACGATGAGGTTCAATATAATTTCATTCATTGGAATACCCTGCGTCCTGGTTCTTGCCATCCTCAATGGAATCGGTCCGGGCCTTCCTGCGGCGGAGCAGCAGGAATACCACCACCCCAATGACAATGAGCACTAGAAAACAACAGGCCATCACCATCAGGCCACCCAGAATATAGGTGAGGTCGTTATCTTCCGCGAAGTTGAAGGTCAAACCGCGAACCTGGCTGCTTGCCTGAATAGAATTCGTCTCACCGCCGCGCAGTTTCCAGATAAGGGTGCTGCCCTCCACTTCATCAGCGTTGTGACTGGTGATCTCGCCAGGCAAGGTCACCTGCCAAAAAAGATCAGCGCCCAGCGGGGCATTCTCGCTGCTTTGGAGGTCAAGGGTGATGTCATAGGTCAAGCTGCCATCAATCATTTCCAATGCGTTGATTTGGGTGTCGGTCATGCCGTAGATAGCCCGCAGCGCTTCCAAAGATTCAAATTGGGTCTCGTAAATACACCAGGTTTCATCTCCATTGCGGGTTTCTTGCCGTGTCTCGGTGTTGGGCGGCAGGCTGTCTATCTGCGCGGCGCAAAAATTTTCGTCGTCAACATTCAGACCGGAAAAGCTGGCTTCGTCCCCCTGAAAGCCAATTTCCTGAATATAAGACCCGGCTCCATTTTCATCGATATTAGTCTTGATATTCACCTGGCAGGCGCTTAATAGCAGGGCTAATAGCACTGAAAGGCCGAAAATACGCCAGAAAAAATTCTTTGTCTGCATTACTTTCTCCGTTGAGATATTAGCTGACTAAAAAATAGGTGAGGACGCCGATGCCAATCAGACAAATTGGCAAAATGATCAGGATAGCAAGCACGGCTGTGAGCAGAAACTTGCTCCGTTTCTGCCTTTCGGCACGGGAAACACCCTGAATTGCTTCTGCCTGTATCAATGGAGGTGGTAATGTCTCCAGCAAGGAGGCTAAGGCTGCCAGGTCATTGAGCCATGCCTGCACAGCAGTAAATTGGTCCGCTTTGACGAACAATTGCTTTGAGCGGTGAAGATACAACAAGACTTCATTGGGCTGGATTTCGACATGCCGGAAGATGGCCCAATCGGCATGGCCGGTCATCAGTGACTGAAGAAGTTCTGGCAGGCTCGGTTGGGTCAAGAGCTGTTTTGTCCAGGTTTCGTCCTCGGCGTAAACCGCATACTCTCTTAAAAGCATATCGTTAATCTGCATTGGGCGCTTGTTCAATATCCCGCTGATTTGCACCGGAATTGTTTTTTGAGGCAAAATTTGCACACGCGTCTGACTGTGTGCGCTGACGCGAATCTCCAGCGTAGGCCCGCGGTAAATATAAATATCGACCGCGCGATTATTCAGCAATCCCCAATAATGCCGTCCAACGATCATATACATACTGCCTTGCAGACCTAAGGGCAGAAAGATTGAATCGAGCATATTGGCTCGCTTTTGGATAACAAATCCCATGCTGATTGCCGGAATGATGATCATCCCGGCAATCAGGCCAACGCCCAGTATGAGCAGCAGCAGCGGAGAATCCGCCGATTGATTGCCTGAACTGAGTTTATCCAGTTCAGGCAAAACAACGGAGATCAAACCAAACAAACAGCATGCCATTACTGGTCCGCCAATTGACAGGGAAAGACATCCAACCAGCCAGCGCCGTTTGATACTCTGTATGGCTACCTGACCAACCTGATTCATGGCGTGATCCTCTCATGAAATTTTCCCCAGGTGATTGTCTTGTTGGCGAATCAGCGAACAATTTGGAGCAATCCGCCCCCATCCAGATTAGAGCCGCCGGTGCCAACCCAGACCGCGCCATATTGGTCCACCAGCAGCGCTGAAATGTAATTGCTCAGCAGGCCATTGGCGGTGGTCATCAAATTCCAGCCCATTTCAGGGCTGCCGTGCAGCAAACCTTTATCTGTGCCGATCCATACTTCGCCATCCGCGCTGCTTGCCAGCGTGGTCAGACGGGCATCGTTGTAACCGTCTTTCAAGAAATCAACCAGAGTGACCGCTTTCTGTCCATCGAAGAGCGATACACCGGTAAAAGTGCCAATCAGCAGATTGCCATTGGGGTCCAGCGCCAACGCGCGGACATACACATTGGGAATATCCTTGCTGTCCTTGGTAAAGACCACCGTCAGATGGTCGTCTGAATATTTTGCCAGGCCCTGATTGGTCCCGATCCACATTGTGCCAGCATCGTCCAATAATAGCGCCTGAACATTGTCGCTGGGCAAACCGTTGTTGGTCGTCAGCGACATTACGGTATTTCCCTGATCGTCCAGGACGACAATACCCTTTGAATCATCAGCGATCCAGGCATGGTTCTGAGCATCAATGGCGACCGCGTTGTAAGAATACACGTCCTTGAATGCCTGCCATTGATTATTTTGGAAGCTGGTTGTACTGCCGATGATTATCGACATCCATGCGCTGCCATCGGCGGCGAAGGCAATTGCGCTGACCCAGTTTCCGCCCATTCCGCTTTGATTCGGCAGCTGGTAGATTTGCCAGGCTTGCGAAGGATTAGCCGGATCGAGGACGTTTACTCCGCTATCCGTACCTACCCAGAGCATTCCGTCGGGTGCGGTGGCTAGCGCATCCACGTAATTACTGACCAGGGAATCACCCGTCACCAGGGATTGGATTTCTCCGTTGGTATTGACGAAGACACCCTTGCTGGTTCCATAAAGCGCCGAACCATTTGGATCGGTGGTCAATGCCAGGATTGGCATATTATCTGGCGAGGTGGTCTCTTCAAGGCAGCTGCCGGAGGCGGCATCAAACCGGCACAGCCTGCCGCCGCCAAGCGGAGCAGTCGCTGCCCACAGGGAACCATCGGGCGCCAGAGCCAGTTCGTTGATACTCATCAGTTTTGCTGGGCTGTCTGCGCCGAACAATTTCCAGACGCCGTTTTTGTAAGACATTAACCCACTGTTTGCGCCAACCCACAATGTGCCGTCTGCGGAAAACTCCAGCGCACTGGCTTTTTCGTCTGGCATACCATTTTCTGCGCTGAACGTGATGATTTGTCCATTGCTGATTTTTGCGATGCCCTTATAACCGCTGGCAATCCAGATATCGCTGCCCTGGACGGTGATATCCGTGACTGAATTCCACAACAATCCGTCTTTATCGGTGTAATGTTGAAATTCACCGCTGTCTAAATCCAATATCCCTACACCAGAATAACCTACGATCAGCCGGTGATTTGCCTGGTCGCAGAAGAGCCGCTCAATTCTGTAGTTGGCGAGATTGCTGTCTGCCGGGAAAAGGTCTCTCTGTTCCCATTGGGAAGTGTTGAAATCATAGATACTGACGCCTTGCAGCGTTCCTACCAGAATACGCGGTTCCGGTATTTCACAATAGGTCACTGCGTTGGCGCTGATATGCCCCATTCCTTCTGTGGGAACCGTTTGTTTTAATTGCCCGCTATCCAATTTCCAGGCAGTCAGACCACCTAAAGTGGCGGCATAAAGAACGCCGTCTTTTTCTGCCAGATCACGGACGACATTGCGGTTGGTATAGACGTATCGCCCGCTGCTCATAGAACTGGCGGGAGCCGCCGGAACCAATTCAGTGAATTCAAGCGATGCGGCCACAGCATCTACAAGCGGAGAGAAATCCGCCCAGGTTGCTGAATCAGTGCCTGCCAGCATGATCAATTGCTGCTTGCCATCGGCCACGGCGAAAAAGATTTTGCCGCGTTTATCAGGGTCGCCTTCCACGCCGTTGATCTCTGCTGCCAGCCCATTTTCTCCGCCGATGGTATACGGCTGAGCTGCGCCGTCAGAAATTCCCATGCCGCTCTGAAATTGCTGAAACAAATCTTCGGCCGTAGTTTCCTGTTCACTCAGCATACCCATCACCTGGAATACCGGACCGACATCTGGATCCGCGCCTGGCGCCAGCATCATCACATTGCCGCCGCTGATATCCAATGAATATCCTTTTGCCGGACGAATGATAAAACCGCCTTGCGGCACTTCCACAGGTTCATCCAATAAAGAAGTATCGACAGCTGGCACTTCGATCTTAGCCGGTGTTTGCGTGGGAGCCGGTGCTTCGTTCTTCGTTGAAGTCGCTTCAACTGAAGGACTGCTGGCTTTGCCAGAACTGCAGGCAAAAGAAAACATGGCAATGATTGCCATTAAAACAAAACTGACGCTCTTGCTATTCCTCATTTTCATTGTCCTCTTTATTCATTGTCGTTTCTGTAAAGTCGCTGATTTCGAGCAGGAAATCAAACAGATCTTGCGGTTTATTGAATGTTCTCATTGAGTGATCAATGGGAGACTCCAGGGAAGCATGCCAATGAGAAAAATTCGATCCGCAATTCATCCATATCCGTAATAAAAAAGATTGATATAAATGGGGCACTGGAAATCCCTTTCCATATATAATGTTAAAAATATTCCGTCAAAAAAACGTCAAATTATTGGCAGGACGCGGGGTTTCATTGAAGTCTTACTTGTCTGTTAAGTGTTTGGGTGGGCTGGCTCTCAACCTGGATGGCCGCCCCCTCACCGGATTTGAAACAGACAAGAGCAAAGCCCTGCTGATATATCTTGCAATTGAATCAGAAAGAGAAATAACCAGAAGACAGCTTGCCAGCTTACTCTGGCCGGATGACTCTGAAGACTGCGCCTTGCACAATCTCCGCCAGACGCTTTCAAGTTTGCGCAAAATATTTGGTAAAGCGTCTGGGCAGGTTGAAGTTATTCTTGCCGACCGGAATAGCATCCGAATTAACCCAGATGTGGAAATTTGGGTAGATTGCTTAGCCTTTAAATCTCAAATGCAGCGCGCGCTTTCTTTTTATCAAAGCCGCACCAGAAACGGACATATCCATGTGCTGATTTTGGAGCGGTGCATGGGGCTGTTCACCGGAAAATTTCTGTCTGATTTTGCGATTAATAACAGCTGCCTTTTTGAAGAGTGGGTGACCCTCACCAGCGAAGAATATAATCTGCTGGCTATTCAAGGTTTTTCGCTGCTTGCAACCTACCACGAGCGACGGGCAGAATACCACCAGGCGGTTGAATGCCTTGCCCGGGTGAGCGCGCTTTGCCCGTGGGATGAAATGGTAAGAGATCGAATCATCCGTTTGTTGAGTGTGGATCACCAGTGGACGGCTGCAAAAAAGCATTACAAATTATTGCAGCATTACCTGAAGGCTGAACTGGGCGGGGTAACGCCCTCACTTGATTCGCAAACTTTGTATAAACAGGTCTGTCTGGCGGCGCAAGGGAAAGCGATCATCCAGCCGGAATATGAGTCCTCTCCCTGTCATGTTCCCGCTCAAAGAACAGAATTTGTTGGCCGGGCGCTCGATCTGGATGAAATCATGATGTGGCTGATTGATCCGCATTGGCGGCTGGTGACGATCACGGGGATGGGCGGGATTGGCAAGACACGCCTGGCTCTGGCGCTTGCTGAAAAATGCATCGGGATTTTTCGAGATGGGGTCTTTTTTGTGTCTCTGCTGCCGGCGGCAGGCGCATCGCAAATCGTCGCGTTGATTGCCGAGTCGCTGGCAATGAAATTTTCCGATCAATCCAGCAACCAGAAGCAGCTGCTGGATCAACTCCGCGATAAAGAGATGCTGATTGTGTTGGATAATTTTGAGCACTTGCTGGCTGATCCGCACAGTGCTGAGGTGTTGGATACCCTTTTAAATGGAACAACGGCAGTTAAACTGCTGGTTACCTCCCGAGAAGTGGTGAATTTATTGCAGGAGCGCGTCTATCTGCTGGATGGGCTGCAATATCCGGAGTCGGTTGCAAACTCACTGGTGGATTTGCCCCGCTATGACTCTGTCGAGTTGTTTGTGCGCTGCGCTTCACAAAAAATGCCGCAGTTCACTCTTAATGAGAAGAATTACCAAAGTGTCGTGCGTATTTGTCATGTTCTGGAAGGCTTGCCTTTAGGGGTAGAACTGGCTGCTGCGACGCTTTGTGAACAGGGTTGCGCTGAAATAGCCGAAGTGTATGAACAAGATTTAGGCGCGTTAACCACAAGGATGAGGAACTTTCAGCCACGTCATCGCAGTCTTCACGCGACTTTTGAGATATCCTGGAATCTGCTGGATGATTCGTTGAAGCGCGTTTTGGCAGGATTGTCTTTCTTTCGGGATGGGTTTTCCGCGGCCGCAGCCGCACAGGTCGCCGAAGCCCTGCCGCAAGATCTGGCGAGTTTGACCTCCAAATCTCTTTTGCGCTTGGAGGATAACAACCGCTATGGTATGCACGAGGTGATTCGTCAGCTTGTCCACGCTGAAACCGGCATTGAGGCTGTCTCTCGGCAAGTTGAAGAAAGGCACGCGGCTTTCTTCGCCGATTTCCTCACAGAATTAAAAAATAGTCTATTAGCTGATGGCCAAAGTGAAGCTTTGCAATCGATCCAGATTGAGTATGGCAATCTTTATTTAGCCTGGCATTGGATGGTCGATCATGGTTGTTTGGAGTTGATCGAAAAGAGTATGGATAGCCTGTATCAATACTTTATGATCCGCAGCCGATTTGATGAGGGCATTACCTGGTTCAAATACGCGGCGGACAGACTGATACAGCCTTCTGGCGAAAACCTGCTTCTGGGCGAATTACTCTGGCGGCTGGGAGCGATGGCGTATACCACCCGTGATAATACGCTTAGCTTTTCCAGCCTTCATCAAAGCGAAACTATTCTTGAGCGAACGGCTGCAAACAAAGAACTTGCTTATTGCCGCATCTATCTGGGCTGGGCTTACCAGCGAGAAAAAGATTTTTCTCGAGCAATAGTATACGCCGATTGCTCACTCCAGTATTTTCTCGAAAATCAGGATGACAAAGGTCTCTCTGAAACTTATATTCTCATCGGCTCGATTGAAAATCGCCAGGGGAGTTATCAGGAATCCCGGCCTTATTTTGAAAAAGCCTATGCTGCCTGTAGAACCGCCCGCAACGCTCAAAATTCGATGATTGCTATCAACCGTCTGGCGGATGTACTATGTTATGAGGGTGAGTATGATCAAGCGCGCGAGTTGTTCAATGAGGCATTACAGCTTTCACGCCAATTAAACGACTCTTATCATCAGGCTATCCTGTTAAATAACCTGGGCACGATTGATCACGTGCTATGCAATTACGAACAGGCAGGCGTCTATTATAAAGAAAGTCTGGCGATCACGCGAAAATTAGGCGATCTGGACGGTGTGGCGCTGGCGCTGAACAATCTTGGTGAATTGGCAACCTGGCAGCAGGATTTTGAGCAAGCGCTGGCTTATTCAAAAGAGGCGTTAGCTATTGCCCGGCAAGTCAATGAAACCTGGACCATTATCGTCTGCCTGAATAGTCTGGGCGAAATCTACACGGGTATGGGCAGGCTGCCTGAGGGGAAGTTTAACTTGATAGAGGCGCTGAAAATCGCCGTGGATATCCACAGCCTTGACCTGGCAGGACGGGTGCTGGTGAATTTGGGCCGGGTGTATCAATTGCTAGGTGACAGAGATAATGCCATCGCTTTGATGAGGGCAGGCGCTTTGCATTCTGCCACGGAACAGGATTCCCGCGATAAAGCCACCCGTTGGCTGGCAGAGTTTTCTGAAGTTATCCCCAATGGGTTCAACGATGATTTAATGAACACACTCATTGGCCAGACTGAGTTGACTGCCTTTCTTTAATTCTGGGGGTTGTCAGGCCAGCTTCGATCAACCGCTCAACCTTTAGAACAGAGGAATTTTGCCTTTAATAAACAACCCGGCCAACGTCTAAAGACGCTGGCCGGTAAGAGAGGCTGAAAGGGCAGAACCTACCCACCAATTAACTTGGTTAGTTCTAAATGTTGGTCATTTATTTGGTGGTTGATTGGGCGGCAAGGTCACTCTGCGCATAGCTGATTTCAGTAAAACCGCCATATTCTTCCTTAACATAATCAGCGGCATTGGTGCCGGCCAGTTTTCCTGAAGTTCGATTCCATCCCTGGGCAAGCGCTATTCCCATGTAGCTCTTTGAGCCATTGCAGCCGATCACACCGATTGAATCGGAACCGATCGCATACAGACCTTTGATCGGTGTTTTGTGATCCTCAGTGAGTACACGGATTTTTTCATCAACGTCAAACGCTCCCAGGGTTGAGAAAGCAACGTTCCAAACCTGGATGGCATAATATGGGCCACTGGTGAACTTGGTCATGAAATCAGGGTCCTTGCCATACGCGGAATCCTCGCCTTGATCGCAGAGGGTGTTGTAATCATTGATGGTCTGCTCAAGGATTTTGGGATCAACGTTGATTTGCGCAGCAAGATCAGCAAGTGTATTGGCTTTCCAGGCCATACCTTCATCTACAGCGCAGTCCAGCCCGTCATAAACTTCAGGAACAGGACCCCAATCCGCAGGAATATCTCCTTGCGAGCAGTAGCCTTCCCACTTGTATACCTTTGTAAACCCATTGGCCGCAATCTCTTTCAAAACATCATCAGAGACGATTGAATAGTAGTAATTTCCAGAGAAATGGCACGGCCAGCCTTCTTTTTCGGGACCAGCTTCATAACTGGTGCAGTATTCTTTCTCGTTCATGAAGCGTTCGCCATTTTTATTGATGCCCACAGCATTCCCAGTGGTGGCGCAGCCCAACGGGATACTATTGAGGGTGTGCACCTTGTTGCGGCCGGTGCGACCGTCAATCGTGTTCTCGTCAAACTTAAAGGGGTATTTATCGATGTAGTGATCCAGGCCAATATGCATGACGTTTGGTCCGCAATCGATATTCCAGGTACCAGCGCCCTTATCCAATACCGCCTGGATGAATGTGCCTGTATCCTGGCCAGTACCGAGGACTTTCCGTTTACCCCGCCATTGCTCAGCCAGATACTTATTGACCATTTCTTCATTACTGGCAAATCCACCCGTACCCATGATGATCGCTTTGGCATGAATCACGTATTCCTTGCCGGTGGCCAGATTGCGCGCCTTAACGCCCGTTACTTTCCCATCGTTGTCGAGAAGCAGTTCATAGGCTTCAGTCTCAAGCAGGATTTCTGCGCCGTGAGCTTTCACTTCCTCGAGCATCCACAAATAATAGTGATTCAGCCACTGCCGGCGATCTTCGTAAGAGCCTGGTTCCAGGTTTGGTGTGGTGATTACATTAAAACCCGACACGCCGTTGGAATAGTTCTTGACCGGGTCTAATTTAATCTTCCCGAAGTGCCAGCCCTTCTCATAAAGCCAGTCGAGGGTTGGGCCGGACTCTTTGAGGAAAACATCCAAAACATTTTCTTTGAGGTAGCAGACCCCATCCACCGTGCAAAACTTGATGAAGTTTTCCCGCAGAAGATTCGCGTCGCATAATTCAACTCCGCCATAAAGATCTTCGGAGAGTTTGCGCGGGTTGATAAACATTCCTCCGTGCGTAAGAGCAGATTTTCCACCGACCTTGCCGGCTCGTTCGATACCAAGCATGCTGATGAGGTTGGTGCCCTGATACTTTACAATCTCTTCGTATGCGCTTTGCATGGCACAAATTCCACCGGTGCTCAGGCCAACGACCAGGATATCCACATCCTTCTCCTCGGTCATTCCCAGCTCAGGTTTTTCCGGGGCGATCTGGAAGGCTGTAAGCGCACTTTCGTCAGTGCCGCCAGCGACGAGAGCTTGTTTCAATGCATCCTGAACGGCAATTTTTACCGCGTCACTGGAAACCGTAGCGCCGGTGATGGAATCAACTGCAATGGATTGGCTTTCAATAATGCGGGGGAATAATTTGTCTTTAACGCTTTGCAGGATGACTTCGGTTTCTCCGTGAGCTTGCCGGTCCTCCGGGACGGAAATATCGAGGATTGCCGTCTCACTGACTTTGACCGTTACGGGTAATTCCCAGATTCGCCAAAATCCACGGCAGCCAGCCGTGTAGGAGCCTGGTTTCATCTTGACGATACTGGTTGCTGCCCCTGTAGCTTCGGCATATGCCATTGTAGCAGCCGATTTGATGGCCGTCGTGGTAACTGTAGCGCCAGACACACCGTCGACATCCAGGCTGCCGGCTTCAATATATTGAGCTGGCATTTGGGCAACCGCTTTACCGCCGATATCAGGTGTTTCGCCATCGCCTACAATTGAACAATCGATGATCTTTTCATCCTTTACAGTTAAGGTGACCGTGACATCACCGCCATGACCTTTAACCGTTGCTGAAGCAACTTTTGCCTCAGCCGGGATAGCGGTTGGGGCAACATCCGCTGTTGGGGCGGCGGTGGGTTCGGCAACAGCAGTCTCCACCACTTTCGGGGCACAGCCTACCAGTATACCAGCGCCAGTTACCAGGGCTGCTCCTTTAATGAAATCTCGACGAGTAACTTCATTTTCCATTATAATTCTTCTCCTAATCCATCTTTGAACTGCCATAATGATAGAGAACGCTATGCCGCCGCCTCAAAACTTCATGCGAGTTGGTGGAATCATTAGTAGGAGGATACCCATTTTCAGTATGAATTGTCATCACACCGCAGTATGAAAAGCTGGAAATTACTCAGAATATGGCTATAATTAAGGTGTTGAAATTAGTTTCTCTCAGATACCGCTTAAGTGTTTCTCATTTATTAACGAAATAAAGATATTTTATTGGGTAAAGAATTTCGAATAGTTCAGGCGATTTTTTTCTTCTTTATTAATAAAGCTGGGCGTAAGTGGTGCGTTTAAATCGACTGAATTTGGCAGTCTAACCAAAACGGAAGATTGGTTTTTATTCACTACGATATCTGTATCCTTACAGCCGAAATTGGTTGATGTAAATCGGAACTTCTCTTTGATTGCGTGCGGCATTCATCAAGACTGATATAAAACAGAATGATCTGTGCTCATGCAAACTGTGGATTAAAGGGATTGAGTCATTGAACAGTCAGTAAATTAAAAATCGATCTCAGTCTGAGTAGATTTTATGAACTTTTCCTCAGCTTTTCTGGGAAGCATATTCCTGGACCGATTGAATGTGGTTATTGCTTTTTTTTATTCGTATGGTTGGTCTGATTGGTAGTGATCAAAGCGCAGGGGGTACCCCTCAAGGGTTTAAACGCAAAGCGAATTTGAACGTCAAAACGGTTTGGGGTGGAGCTCTCTGCTAAATGGTTTTTTCGTATAGTTGTCCAGATAAACGAAGTGCTTGCAGCGTAACGTTAAATGACTTTAGAAAAGTACATTTCGCTTTATTGCTTCGGCTGACGAGAATCCGATTGGCAGGCCAGGTGCGGAAAGTTGATGTTAACATTGCCGCCTTGCATCACTCCGGAGGGAGAAGAGCACGATTTAGGCGGATATGCCTTTGTCAAAATGCATGCGGCTTGCTGGAATGCCTGGTCTGCTGAAACTGAAAATTGTGGCTTGAATAGCACAAAAGCGATATATGGAAAGGGCCAAAGGCTGACCATGGAGCTGGTTTTAGAAGTGTCGTCTTGAGCAGAGATGCCATTCCTTTAACTGGTTACACACAGTGGAGCTTTTGTGTCTCAATCTGCGCTGCGGTTGGTAGTCTTCAGTGGCATTTACATATCGGTCAATACCGTGGATTGAAAGATTGCTGCAAAAATCTTTCAATAGGCCAAAATGGTTTTCCTTACCACTTGTTGCTTTTCTGCATCAGTAGGAAAGTTCTCTTTTGGCGATTTTACAGCGATCGATTTTTCACCGGAAAATCTGCTAACCAGAGACCTGGCAATTGGCTGGGCGTGAAGCTGGAAATTTATCCACAGAAGGATAAAAGCCCTTGCTTCTGGGTAACAGTAACCTTGCCAATGAGTTTGGCAAGGAATGGCGTCATAGTGAGTGCATTTTAATATCCGTGTGTTCAAAAGCAGCGGATATTTTCTTCCTTATATTCAAGAGGAATGGTTGAATAATTTATGAAAATTCACTCAGATCAACAATCATTACCCAAAAATAACGCTCCGCTTGTCAACAAGAATATTATTTTGCGTCCAAAGTTGCTTGCTAAATTGGACGGCGGATATGGAAGGCGGTTGATACTTGTATCTGCGCCGGCAGGTTATGGAAAAACCTGTTTAATTAACACCTGGGTGAATAGCCAGCAATTATTGGTTGCCTGGTTTTCTTTGGAAGAGAGTGATAATAATCCATCCCACTTTTTTTCGGGCTTGCTTTCCTCCATAAAAAATTGCTGCCAAGGAATCGAAATCGATGAGGCGTTATTTCAGTTTAATGACGACCCAAATGAAACAAAGCTGTTTGATTTAATCAATTTTCTGCATGAAAATATTTTGGGATTGATTCTTGTTCTGGATGATTACCACAATATTAAGAATCCGGTTATTCATCGGTTCATTCAGCAATTAATTAGCATCAGAGATGCGGCGGATGACGATCAGCAAAAAACAGAGATGGAACTGCTTCCCGTTATCATTACCAGAACCGATCCGCCATTTCCTTTATCGCGCTGGAGAATCCAAAATGATCTGATTGAAATTCGAATGGAAGATCTTGTTTTTTCATTACAAGAAGGAGAACAATTCTTTAAACAATCATCAATCACAAGTTTATCCGAGACGCAAATTGCATCAATTTTAAGTAAAACTGAGGGGTGGATCGCTGGATTGCAGCTGGCGGCAATTTCATTTCACGAACAATATCATAATGATGTCAATTTATTTATGCGGGGGTTCAGCGGTTGCAATCCGCTGGTAGCTGATTACATCATGAACGAAGTTGTATCGTCACTTCCCGATCAACTTCAGAAATTCCTTTATGAGACGTCGATCCTGGAAATAATGTCCGGAGCACTCTGTGATGAAATTACCGGAAATCAAAACAGTCAGGAAGTGCTGGAGTTTCTGGATAAGTCCAATCTGTTTGTAATCAATGTCGATTATCAAATGACCTGGTATCGTTACCACCATCTGTTGGCTGATTACCTGAAAAAGACAAATCAAATTGATAGCGCTGAGTTATTGCAACGGCATGGCCGGGCTGCAAGATGGTTTGAGAAATTTGGCTTTGCTGAAGAAAGTATCCGCCACTACATCTCGGCTCAACTCATGGATCAGGCTGTTCGCATGATTGCCGAGACTGCGAGTTCGCTGCTTGCAGTGGGTAAAACCAATCAATTAAAAAGCCTTTTAGATCTGTTTCAGGATGTGGATTTCTCCATTTGGCCCTGGTTAAGTATTTATCGAGCATGGTTGAGCGTCATTCTCGAATCTGGTTTTGAAGAATTTTGGCTTGAAAAAGCTGAAAAGGCCATCCGGCAGAATGGCGACGTCATCAACTATTCATCTGATGAAATAAGTGAAATGAAGGAAAATATCTTGGCAATCCGATTGTTTGGCGCATCAAAAAAAGGAGAATTTCAGGCGGTTAAAAAATATCTGCCCAGTGCACAGGACTTAATTTCGGAAGATAACAAATTTACCCATGGCATTTTGAATTATGCGGAAGGCATGAAAAGTTATATTGAAGGGGATCTACGATCGGCGCATGTGTTTTTGGCAAAGTCGCGGAAAGATTTTTTGGCCGGGCGAGTAATATCACCTGCGGGTGAAGTCATCGGTTTAATGGGTGAAACTTACTATCTCTTGGGTAATTTATCCAATGCGGCGAAATATTTCCGCGAAGCCATTTCTCTTCAAAAACTGGAGAAACATGAAATATCTTCCTTGAACCGGTCCTATTCAGGGTTAGGCCAGGTTCTTTTCGAGTGGAATGACATTGAAGAAGCATTCACGTATATGATCAAGGGATATCAATATGGCAAATCAAGCGGTACCTCCGCACAAATCTTTTCCGGCATGGTATTGGTAGGCGCTTATATTGATATCTCCGAATTGGATAACGCCAAGGAAATTCTCGATGAAATGGAAGACTTGCCCAGGTATCATGAATTGCAGCCATTTGTTGAATCGCTTTGGGCATCATGCCGGCTGCGATATTATTGTGCGAAGCGGGATATGCGTAATGCGCAAAAGTTGATCGATAACAGAAATATTCTGAAAGTTGATATTGCTAACACGATCCGGATTCCTGAGAAAATGGCTTTGATTCGATATTTTTTAACCATTCATGAGCCCGATATGGTTATTTCACTGGTTGATCAATTATTGGGCGGCATTGAAGAAAGAGGGAGGATTGGAAAACTCATTCGGCTGCTGATTAATCAGGCTGTGGCTTACAATGCCCGCGACGATCATGAGATGGCTCTGAAGCTGATTATCAAAGCTTTGAACATTGGTAAGGGCGATGGTTTTATTCGGCGTTTTGTCGATTATGATTACACAATCCTGCCTGATTTAGTGGAAATTTCACAAATGGACCCTAAAAAATTGCCGCCTTCATTTGATATGAAATATGTTAAGAAAATTATCCAGGTCCTCTATCAACAAGAATTAAATAAGGAATCTGTAGAAAGCATCAGCCAGAATGCTGTATTTGGTGATGAGGCTGGATCTATGCCTATTCTTGAACACCCATTAACTGCGCAGGAAGATAAAATTCTGCAATTACTGATATCGGGTTATGACAACTTCCAAATTGCCGCCATTCAGCATATAACGATTAATACGGTTAAATCGCATATAGCTCATATTTTTAACAAATTGAGCGTTCATAACCGTGTTCAGGCCGCAAATAGAGCAAAAATTTTAGGATTGATACGATGATTCGAGGAATGTAAAACATTAGGGGGAGATCGCGTTTTTGGAGAACCGGGATTTACCGTGCGTTCGCAGTTTTTCCTGGGTGAGTCAGGCAAACCCACTGAAATTCATTGTCCGGGTTTGTATTACCCAGGCATGCAGCCGCAGTAGTTCCTTTCAGTTATCAGGATTTTCGTTGCGGGTTCTCCAGGTATTTTATGGCTGAAGATTATTTCATAAGCCCCGTTTTATTTAATAGGGGCAGCGTTTCGTCATTAAGGTGATTACCTGAATATATTGCCTTCTTGACACAAGCGTACATAGTCATATAATTATATGAATAAATATTTTTTATATTCACAAAAGGTGATTAAATGCCTCGTGGATTCACAAGTCATCAAACTCAAGCCATAGACCAAAAATTGGTCAGTTTTGCCATGTCTATGATCCGGGAGACTGGCGTTCGAAAAACAACCATTAATCAGCTTGCGCAGGCTGCTAACATATCTGCAGGAGCTTTTTATCATTTTTACCCATCCAAAGAAGGCTTGTTCTTCAAAGTGTACGAAGTATTGGAAGATCGGATCAAACAGGAATTGTTTCAGCAAATTGCCTTGATTAAAGAAGGTAATATCACAGACCTGAAGAAAATCCTCTTGAATTTACTCGCTTCTGAAAATATGCGAGACTTACTGACGATTATCCAAAAAGAAGACCTTGACTATATCTTAATGAATATTGATCCCGTTATCATCAACAAACATCAGCAAGAGGATATTCTCTATATGAATACACTGATCGAGAAGCTTTCTGATATTGGATTTCATCCAAAAACAGAACCCGGCTTGATCCTTGCCTATACTCAAGCGTTATTTAACCTTTGTTACGAAAAAGACCAGTTCCTGTCCTATTCCAATCGCATCATTGATTCTTTTTTAACTGCAATGCTTGCTGATTTATTATCTGTCCCTGCTAACAACCAGATATGAAAAACTTTTATCAGACAAAAGTCTTCTTCCCATGGATGGACAGGGTCTTAAGAAATCCTGAAATTGGTGATTTCCGCAGTCGATTATTAGCCTCTGTTTCGGGGAAAACACTTGAGATCGGTTTTGGGACAGGGCTGAACCTGCCATATTACTCTGAAAATTTGGATTCAATTATTGCTATCGATCCCAATCACTGGAAACTAATTAATAGTTCGAATAAGCCGGCATTTGAATTTTACAAAATGAAGGCCGAGGATTTAGATTTCCCTGATTCGACTTTCGATACAGTTGTATCTACATTTACCCTGTGCAGTGTGAAAGATTTGAACCAGGTGTTGGATGAGATTTATCGGGTATTAAAACCAGGCGGCAGATTTCTTTTTTTAGAACATGGGAAAAGCTGGATTAAACCATTTACAACAATTCAGAATATTGCGAATCCATTTTTTAGAGTCTTTGCTGCCGGATGCAACGTGAACCGCGATATTGAAAAAGAGCTCACCAGCAGGGGATATTGTATTTATCAGGTGGAGCATATTCGTTTTCAACGCCAAATCATTTCAGGATTTTATTACCTTGGCGTAGCTGCAAAAAACAATTGATACCTGGAGAAAACCAATCGGATGAAACTTAAAATTTGGTTCATTTTTTCTTTCATGTCTCTGACCGCCCGCAAGGATATCATCTCTGCAAACGGGAGAAGGTTTTACCGTCAATTTCGTGATTTGTCTAAAAAACGGCTGTCTGAAATTCTGATGGAGACTCCTGATATTGGCAACAGTATTTTTTCTCTCAATTACCTCTACGGCCCATGTTATTTTTCATGGTATTCCGCGCTCCGTTCTTTAGAAGTTGAAAAAGAAGCTGCGCTGCAATGGATTTGGCGAATCAACGAAGATTTTATAAAAATTTTTCCGAAGCCATTGCTGCACTGGTTCGCAAAAAATATGTATCTGGGTTCATTCAGAAAAAAAGCTATCAGCGCAGAGAACCGCGGAAAACAGGGGACTTTGCATCCCTTTGACTGGCGGATTGAATACGTGAATATTGACCAAACAACGTTTGGAATCAATATTTATGAATGCGGCATGCTGAAGCTTGCCGGAAAATTCGGATATTTGGAAATGTTCCCTGCGATCTGCCGGATGGATTATCTGTTTTCTCATTACTTTGATAATGGGTTCAAACGAACCGGAACCCTGGCAGATAAAAATTGCTGCTGTGATTGTCTCTATCAATATCCCGGACAATGTGAATGGGCGCCTGAAAAAGGATTTGTTGAACGAAAATAGGTTTCATTTTTAGTGACCACCGTTGCTAAGAAAAAAGCACGACTTGACCAACAATGTGGGGAATACCGCTTCATTTTGTGCTGCTCCTTCATCGCTCAACGGACTGCTCCGGGTTAATCCGTTGAATGGTTGATTTTCTCACGGAGGGATAAATCAACCATTCAACTCAGCCGATGCTATTTACAAATACTTGCTATAACCTTTAACCGGGTCAGTTCAGCTTACATTGTTTCATCCTGTTTGGTAAAGACACCAACTGCTGTTAACCCGAGGAGGATGACATAGCCAGCCAGCGCGAAAAACGACCAGGCAACTTGGATGCTTACACCATCCGGCACGCCGCGGATCGGGTCAACGCCAATGTGGAAGGCAAATTCTGGCATGAACGCCAACGCCTGCCAAATCAGGGTCTGACTCCAGTGGAAAGCCTGTTTCAGCGGGTTGAAGATTAGCAGCGCCAATACAGGCGGGCGAAACATCAGCCACACCAGTACAGAGCCAGCCAGCGCCATCTTTGCACGCCGGAAAAGTACAGAAAAGAGCAGGGCACAGCTGCCATAAACCGTAAACAACCAGAAGACCATTGCACTTTCAATGAGCAGGTCGGCGATATTGATCGATAAACCATGCATCAGCATTCCTAATGCGTTTCCCAACAGGAAGGCCATCCCACCTAGCAGGCAAAATGCCAGCATAGCACACCATTTTGCCGCGAACAGCCCTTGACGAGAAATGCCCTGAGTGAGCAGCAGGTCAATGGTATGGTTTTCCCGCTCCTTTGCAACCAGGTCGAAGGACAGGATGATTGCTAAAATCCCCCCGATTTGAAAGACCAGAATGGTATCTTCCGCGCGTCCGTGGCTCTTGCTGACCACTGAAATGAAAAACTGGAGCGCCGCAAACACGAATATCGGCAGGATCGCTTTCAGTGAGCGCAGTTCGAGGAATTCACGCCGCAGAACCAGGTGAACATTTTTAAAGCTAGTTTTCATATGCCTATTCCTGCCGGATTATTTTTTGAAAAGTGTCTTCTAAACTGGCCGTTTTCACAAGCCCAGTATGGATTCCGTGCTGATTGAGAGCTTCTACTAAAGCGGGTATCTGCTCCTCGGTGATGGTGACCTCTACACTCGCATTGCACGGCACTGCCTTGATGGATTGCTCGGACAGATAACTTAGCGCGGCCTCCATTGAATTATTGGCAATGGCGATTTGGAATGCCGATTGGAGCTTGCCATAAAAACGTATTTTTCCGCGATGGAGGATGCCGACTGTGGTGCACAACGTCTGTACTTCTGAGAGGATGTGCGAGGAGAAAAAGATTGTGGTTCCTGAAGCGTGAAGACTCTTCAAAATATCGCGCATTTCTGCGACACCCTGTGGATCTAACCCTGCAGAAGGCTCGTCCAATAACAGGTATTCGGGCTTTTTTAACAGAGCGATAGCAAGTTGTGCTTTACGCTGCTGCCCGGGCGAGAAACTGTGGCAAGGACGATCCAGCGAAATTCCGATTTGGCTGGCAAAATTCATCCCGGTTTGCGGGTCGGCCCCGATCAACTGTGCGTAAATATTGATCAGCTCTTTTAAGGTGGCATGTTCGTGGAATTTCATCTCCTGTGAGATGAAACTCAACTTGCCGATCAGGTGGCTGGTATCGGCTGGACCCCGCACGATTAAATTGCCCACCCTGCTGTATCCATGCGTTGGACGCAGCAGGCCGCAGATCATGCGCATTACGGTTGTCTTGCCCGCGCCGTTCAGCCCGAGAAATCCAAAGATTTCGCGATCTTCAATGCGCAGATTAACCTGATCTACCGCAACGTAATCACCATATTTCCTGGAAAGATCAAAAGTTTCAATCATGGGTTCTTCGCTTCCTCCAATTGAAAAGATAGCGGGAAGGTACCCTGGTCTGGAACAAACAACTCGCATTGATATGTTCCTTCAGGCCAGTCTGGTTCTGTCTGCAATGCTTCTGTAACCCACAAACTATTCAGGCTATCAACATCCCGAGGTAAAGTAATGGTTTCTGTTGAAAGCAGTTCTTGTTCATGGTACCAGTTCACAGTTGCTTCCAACCCTTTGTATCCGCTTGTGAATTCCACTGCGAGATAGATGGTATCTCCGGGAGTAAAGGTTTCTGACGATTCGGATGGTTCCCCATTGTCATCCAGGCTGCTTGCCAGAGAAACGCTGCCCAGATCAGCGTCGCTTCCGGCGCAGGCCGTGAGACTGATAAAAGCCAGGGCTGATAGAATAAGAAAGACCTTTGCGTGCATATTTCTCCTTAATGATGATATTTTTCATTAGTTACGTCGCATGCAGGCAGAGAATCCTTCGTTCGGAGATTCTTATCTCTCAGACAACGGCTTTCTGCCAGAGCGGGTAAATGGACCAATAGAGGAAGATAATCACGGATTGCGTCGGCCTATGAGATTAGATCGGTCAGACTATGGGTTAATTATCTTTTTTATGGTTCAGATAATTTCCCGGTCAACGCTTAACTACTCTTGATTCTTCATTGATGGCACTTTCGAAGGATTTTTCTGCAATTTGCGACTAATTGATTGAAACCAACAACTTGCGATGCAATGATGAATTTTGAAACTGATTTAGAAGCAGAAATTTACCAGGCAGGCCAGGTGGCTGCTGGGGACGAGCGCGCGTTTCGTGAATTTTATGAGCGTTATGCAGACCCGCTTTATCTTTTCACCTATCACTTGCTTGACGGTAAAAAGGAAGACGCAGAGGAAGTCTGGCAGGATGCGCTGGTCGCCGCGGTGAATGGTATTTCACGTTATCGCGGCGAATGCAGGTTATTTTCCTGGCTGTGTGCCATTGCTCGCCGAAAGGCAATTGATCATTATCGTCGAAATGGCCGCACAGCAGCACAACTGACAATGGATTTGCCGGAAGCGCTGGAATTGCCCGATGATGCATTGCTTCCAGAGGAAGCCCTGGCAAACCGTGCGGTTCGCGCTCGGGTGGTTGAAATACTGGAAAGCTTGCCCGCCGAGTACCGTGAAGGGCTTACAGAGCGTTACATCCACTGCCTGAGCGTGGAAGAGATATCGACCCATCTGCAAAAGTCTTACAAGGCCACTGAATCGCTGCTCTCGCGGGCCAGACAAGCCTTCAAGGAAGCGTTTTTACGGTCAGGAGATTAGGAAATGGAAGACACGGAACGATCGAAAGAGAAGAGTATTGAGGCCCTGCTTCAAGCAGGGTATGCTGTGGAGAATCGTCTCGATCCACACCTGCGGGCTGCCATGTATGGACGCTTGTCTCAAAGTCTGAACAAGCACCCGGCCTTCCCGCCACTGGCGTTAGGGTTGATCTGCGCTGTATTACTGATATTAGCGATCTATATGGCTGCAGCCGCTACAGGAATTATCCCCCTATCTGAAAGTGATCCGCTGCTTTATTTAACAGCCAGCGCGCTTCTTCTGAATTTTCTATGTTTGCCCATCGCAAGCATCCTCATTGTGATAAGGAGAAAACATGCGTAACCGTTTACATAAAATACTGCCATGGACAGCGCTGCTTGGCGCGTTGATTGTGATCGGGGTACTGGCTTTCAGCGGAGGACAACGCAGGCAAATGCTAATTGATAACGGTGAAACCACCCGTGTGGTTAATATCGGATTGGATCAGATTGAAAATACGAAATTTTCCAGCGCGGAAGATGAAATGTTAATGAAGGCTGTCAAAGGGCTGCGCGAGAGTCCGTATGTCGCAACTGCCTGGTTATTTAATGCACAGGGAAAGCTGCTGTATAGCTCTGGCTCAACCGCGTTTCAGGAGGATGTGCAGAATAGAGCATCTCTTGATTTCAAACGGATCCTGACCTCCATACCGGAAGATACGTTAAATGGAGATCAATCCATGCTGCTTTCAGCGGCTTCAGCAATTCAATCAGAAGGAGAACATAACGATATCTATTTGCACCAGGTGCGTGCTGTTCGCAATACCGATGGTGACCTGGTTGCTGTAGTGGGTGTTGCGTATGACATTTCTGCTTCGCTGGGTACACCCGATGCGGGCTGGATCGCCTCTATGTTGCTGGGTTTATTGGGTTTCCTGGTGTATTGGCTGTCTTTGCCCGTATGGACCTGGCTGGACGCAAGCCGTAATGGAGAACCTGTTTGGATTTGGAGTGTTTTCGTACTGTTTGGTAACTTTGTCGCCCTGATTGCCTACCTGCTGGTGAAATCAGCCCCGCGCCGGCCGGTGATTGGGAATTAGGACATCCATCGCGAAAGCTTTTCTGACCGGCACAATATGCAGCAGCAGTGCGGTTTGTTAATTCCGCGGCGTGAACAGAATCAACCGGGTGAAGGGCAGCCTTATTTGTCGAACAATTGCTGGCTAGCCCTTCACCGTTTCCTGCAATTATTTTTGTGCAATGGATGAAAATCGAAAGGATTCGTAGATTTTCTGCATCCAATTGCTAACGAGCGTCACTCTGTCGGTTTAATTGATTTATGGCAACATTGATTCAGCGATCTTAAGGATCTCATCCAGAGGAAGTAAATCAGAGGGCACATTTGTCTGCAGAACGAAGTTGTAGCCGTTTTCAGACCAATATAATTGATTCCAACGAGCATACTCCCATTGGTTTTGTTCATTCTGGAACGGGTAAATCGG
Organism: Bellilinea sp.; assembly: GCA_036822575.1. GTDB lineage: Bacteria > Chloroflexota > Anaerolineae > Anaerolineales > Anaerolineaceae > Bellilinea. The sequence continues at coordinate 39,801 of DAISHK010000011.1, forward strand.
AATTTGTTCAAGCCAGATTCCATCCTGGCCTCTGACGGTTACATCCTCGATTGGACTTTCTCCAATCTGCATGACCCATGGTTGGGTATCTTCGTTTTTTAAGGTTTGGTCGATGGCAATGATCGCTGACATCTGTTCACCATCATGCAATGGCTGGACCAGCTCCATTCGGTAAGCTGTGTCAACCGTGGTCGTTTGTGAGGTTTGGAGTACGTCCCGGGATGCGAGCGTGTATCCATCAGGGATATAGCCGGCCTCATAAACCGAGAAGCCTGCTTTTGAGTTGGCTTCATCAATGGTTAACAATCCGACGGTCTGAGGTTCAGGACATTCGATGCAGACCCAATTTGGATCCTGGGTAGGGGTCGGCGTTCCGCTTTGCATTGTGGCTACATATTGCTCGGCAGAAGTAGGCCCGTCGGAAAAAATGAAATCTCCAACCTGGTGAAGGATGCCCTGCGCAAACACCCGCAATGGCGAAATCGTCAGGGTGCTCACAATTAAGAGTGTTAAAACAGGCAACCCAATGGCAAATGATCGTCTTATTCGCCGAGATTTGTTCAGAAGAATATTCTCAAGTGCAGCGCCACTTTTGGCTGTTTGAGCTTTCTCCATTTCGCTGGATGCACGCTGCAACAACTTATTTCGAAGCACATCCTCGATTTGACTTTTTGAGCGCACATCTTTTCTGACAAGTGTTTGTGATAGTACGAGCAGTTGTTGATACGATTCGGGAAGTTCCCTGCGCTCTGCAAATCCTTTTAAGCGCAGTTTCTCGATATCCTCATTGAATTCGTTCGCCCATTCCTGGTCAGTCATTATTGACCTCCTCTTTGGTCAATTCAGTTCGTAAACGTTGGATTGCCCGGTAGAGTATGACACCTACATTGGCCTCAGTTAATCGGGTTAAGGTGGAAATTTCTCGGTTGGTCAATCCGCCGGCAAATTTTAGACCGATTAAATCCCTTTCACGGTCTGATAATTTTGCGAGAGATTGTAAGAGGTGATCGCCTTGCTCAATTTTGAGGAAAGCTTCCTCGGGTATGGGGTCATTGTTTGGCAAATTAAAAATACCCTCCAGCGAAAGCCAGTTTTGTCGTTTTTTTGTCCGGTAAAAATTCCCAACAACATGCCGCGCAATCCCAAACAACCAGGCTCCAAAAGGGGCTAGCTCAGGCTGATATCTGTCAAGATCGCTCAGCATGCGCTCGAAAATTTGTGATACAAGATCGTCGGCAATCTGAGCATCACTGACCCGATAGAGAACATATTTATAAATTAGGGGAAAGTAGTGGTCGTAAAGTGCGGCAACAGCAGCCGTGTCGGCTTTTGCTCTTGCCACCAAGGCTAACTCATCGGCAGGGTGTTTCAATTCAAGAGCGCTACTTTTCATGAAGTCTCCAGTTGAAATCCCGGGTTTCTACATGTAAGTTCGCTGTTTTTGTCATTGTATTACATGGAAAGGCAAAATATTTAAGATACTCTGTCTTATGTTTTTTAAATCAAGAAAAATTTTTTGGAAGATTGAAATCTTGCATCGCGGAACACCTTCAGGACACCTGCTAAGGATCTCCGCAGTATGCGGGAAATCAGCCGTATGATTGCGATATTCTTGGAACAGTGTCAAGTATGTAATGATAAAGAATAGGCTTGCTTGACCTCTGAGCAGACTTTATAGGCTCGAGAAGCGAATCGTCGGTACACCTTTTGCTTCTGGCGCAATTTTTGTTGAATTTTTATCGTTCGGAAAAAGCTCTAGATTTCAGACCCGCCGGCATGAAAATGGGATGGAGCCCAAGGATATGTCTTGAAGTTGTTGAAAATTAAAAATACACCTGCGGCGAAGAAAACTGTTTCGGCAGCAGGTGTATTTTGATGGCTGATTTAACATCGTATTACGGACGCCTGTTTGATCAGCTTATCCCTACAAAGTTCATCAACAGTCGCCGTTCTTACAATTCCATGAAGAACTGGAAAATTTTATCGGATAACTCTGGTAATGGTTCATGACCAAAATCTGGATAAAAAGTCATGGTCTTATTCGAGGTGATTTTGTTATAGACAGCAAATTGTGAAGATGGCGGACAGATAGTATCCATAAGCCCTATTGTCCAAAGCACATCCGCTCGAATCCGAGACGCTAAGTTTTGAATATCAATATAGCCAAGTTTCTCAAAAACCTCATTTTCACGTTCATGGGTTGGGTCGAATAAACGGAAATATTCCTGCAATTCTTTATATGCATCTTTAGCCTGATCCATTTCCCAAACGCGTTTGTAGTCACTTAAAAATGGATAAGTAGGCGCAGCCCGCTTGATGCGTGGCTCTAGGGCAGTGCAAGCTACTGTTAATGCGCCGCCCTGGCTTCCGCCTGTAGCGCCTACTCGTTCAGGATCAACATCCGGCATTTCCATGATGATATTGGCTAATAGGGCTGCGTCAAGAAATATTTGTCTGAAAAGAAGTTTCTCTGGGTTTCCTTTCAGCGCATCTGCCAAACCCCGGATAATTTGCCCGTGATGCGTATTTCCAAGGACCCCACCGTTATCTTCTGATAACCCGCCCTGCCCGCGGCAATCCATGGCGGCTACGGAATAGCCCTGCGCCACGTAAGCCAGCTTATCTGACCAATCACCTGAATTTCCGGTATAACCGTGGAACATGAGAATTGCCGGGTGGGTTTTTTCAACCTTTGCGGGGCGCAAATATTTTGCATGGATTCTTGCGCCGCCGACACCCGTGAAATACAAATGAAAGCACTCTGCTCCAGGCGCCTGAAAATCAGCAGGTATTAATTGAACATCAGGTTGGGTGGTTCGCATTTCCTTCAATCCATCTTCCCAGAATTGGTCAAAATCCTGCGGACGTGGACTGATTCCGTTATATTCTTTTAATTGGTCTAATGGAAAATCGAAAGTTAGCGGCATGATGCAGGTCTCCGTATGGGTCGCAAAATAAGCTCGGAATTGAAGTAAATCGAAATAGAAGCGCAGGCGGCGTGAAGTACGGCCTGATTCTATCAAAAATTATAGGAGTATTTTCTTTTCCTCTGCGGTCACCAGGTCGTTGTAGGTAATTTCTGCTGAAAGTTTGCTCAAATCGATGCTCAATCTTGCATAATTGCTCTGGTTATTCCAGGTGAGGATTAAGGAATCGTCTTCACAAGTTCCAATTTCAAAATGCCCGTTAAACGCAGGATGCGTGTTTCGGAATTGGATCAATTCGAGGAACTTCTTGACAACCGGCCGCGCAACCGCTTGATCGATTTCCTCTATGGAATAATTATGCCGGTTGATCTCGCGGCCTTCACCAGTTTGCGCAACTGCCTCGGAGTCATTCTTGCCCGCAAGCAGTCCTACATAATACACTTGCGGAATACCTGGCGCAAAGAATTGGATGGCTCTGGCGATTAAGTAGGCCGAATCGTTGCAATCCAAAATTGAGTAGTAGGTGCATCGAATTTGATGGACATCAAAGCCATCAGAGTCTTTATGCGCAGGCGAGTAGATCAGACTGAGATTTGCCCCGCGTTGTAGGGCTACATCAACTACCTTGCGTGCCACCTCGCTTTGGTAAAGGCCGTTCAAATCAGGTTTGACGGGGATGCCATCGTGGCAATCCAGCATTGTAAACTGGTTGTGCGGCCGAACACGCAGGTACTCCTTCAGCTTCTGGCTGGATTTTGTGATCAAAGCCTCAAGAATGGTGTAAGGAAGAATGAAATCATAAATCCAATACCCTTTTTGAGCCAACCTGGATTGAATTTCATATTCAGCGTGAATTTCAGGCAATATCTCAATATCAAACGCATTTGCTAAATTACGAATCCATTCTAAATACGCATCAATTTCTGGTTCAACAAAAAAACAAGACGTTCCGCGCTTCTTAATAACATAACCAACTGCATCTAGCCTGATTATTTTTACGTTGTTTTGGCTGAAGTTACGCATGAAATCAGTCATCAATTGTGTTGTGACTGGGGAATTCCGATCCATATCAATTTGCTCGGAAGGTGTTGATTTCCCGAACGTGGTCCATACCAATTCTTTTTTACCAGTTTTCTTAATCGTGAACTCAGAAAATGGCGTGATTCTTCTCAAAAAAATCTTATCGATATCTTCTTGAAGCGGTTTGCCATCTGGCCAAATTTTATCCGCGGTTATGAAGAGGTCGGCATATTCCGAATCTCTTCCTTTTTCTAGAAAATCAAGAAAGTAAGTTGATTTCGCCGAAATATGGTTGACCATTAAATCGAGCAAAACAGCATGGCGTTCGCCGATTTTTTTTATATCATCCCAAGATCCAAACTGAGGTTCAATTTCAAGATAAGTCAGTGGTGCGAATCCCCGGTCACCAGAGGACGGAAAAGGCGGCAAGATGTGGATTCCCCCCGTAAACAGAGCCGGAAAATATCGGTCAAGCACATAATTCAGCTTTTTTAAATCACCGCCTAAAGAATCGGGGTAGGTAATGAGTTGAACCTGGTTTTTTACCGCCATTCTGCTTTCTCCTAGTCAACCTTTATTACTTTAAATTCATCGGTAATAACAAAATCTGCAAGCTGTTTATGCCCAGCGATGATCTTATGTTCCATTGCCAATATTTGTTCCGTAAAGGGATCATTTACTTCATTGCCGCGGTTGCGTTTCTTGCGATCTTCCAGAGTTTTTAACCAATTTCTGGTAATAAATACTTTGACATCGACATGCTTTAATAATGAAGTGTAAGTCCCTTCTGCAATGACAACTTTCACCCCTTCCAGGCTGATTTTCTGTGTTTCGATAGTATTGGCATCATAATCCACTAGAGGCTTTTCTAACTCAGCTTTTCCATTAATCGCATCCACCAAGTTCTGTTCAAAAACCGCAAAGTTGATTTCCACGTGCGGACCAAGCCAATCTGGATCCTCGCGTCTTCGGTCGCTGTTCATTTTGGGCGGAAGATGAAAATAATCGTCCTGGCCTAAAACAATTGCTTTAATTCCGTATTTCTCGATTTCATTGGCAATAGCCAGACCAGTTTCAGATTTGCCGCTGCCAGACTCGCCGGCAACCGTGATGACAAATCTCGGTCCTTTCTTCTTGATTTGTTCAATAATCTCGCTGACAATTGCATTAGCGGCCTGTTTATGGTGTTCCTGCAATAAAACGATGTCGCCCTTCATATATGATCTCTCCTCATCCATCACTTTGGGAAGAATGCTTAATTGAATTTTTGGATAAACGCAAGAATGCTGACGAAAGCCGCATCAATGCTATATTTTCCTGGACGTGTTTATGACACTGGCGTAACTTCCTCGAGCCAGACCACAGGGTTCTTTCCATTTAAATATCCATTGATGCGGCGATCTTTCGTAACTTTAATTAAGACTGAGCACAGAGGAAATGAGCCTTTTGGCTCGCTGTCATCGGGCAGCTTGAAGCGATTTGGTAAAGCGGAAACAACTCGCATAGGTAATCTGGTAACGGTATCGGAAACAGGCATAGGTTACTGTCAATGACTTACCTGACCTTGATCGAAGGATGCTTAAACGGGTATCGTGAGGCACGGCTTCTTTACGCTAAAAAACGTTCGTTTTACCAGAAAGGCCCATCAACGCACAACGCATCATCATCCTTTGACGGAGCCTTGAATCAAAGCCATGATGATCTGACGTTGGAAGAGAATAAAGACGACCAGGGTAGGCACTAAAATCAGGATCGTTCCAGCGCATAATAGCGGCACATCGGTTGCATAATGGCCTTGAAAGGCGCCCAATGCACCAGCCATTGTCCGTTTTGAAGGATCCTCGACGAGCACGAGGGCCAGGAGAAATTGATTCCAGGTCCATACCGACATCAGAATTCCCAGGGATGCGATGGGTGGAATTGCAAGCGGCACATGAATGTGCCAAAACAGCTCCCAGGTATTGGCGCCGTCAATTCGCGCCGCATCGGTAATCTCCGGGGGCATGTTGACGAAATGCGCCCGCATCCAGAAGACAGCAAAAGGCATATATAAGGCAATTAACGGCAGCGGAATTGCCAGCCGTGTGTTGTAAATTCCAATCGCCCGCTCGAGGTAATAAAGCGGAACGATGATGCCCCCAAAAGGAAGCGTCAGGCCAAACACAAACAAAGGCAGCAGGATTTTCGAGCCCTTAATCCGCAGGACACTCAAGGCGAAAGCCGCCATCGTCGAAATCAGCAGCGCAACCGGTACTACCGCAAGAACAATGGATGCGCTTGAAACAATGAGGGTGGACATCTTTGCCACTTTGAAGGCTTCTACGAAATTGCCCCATTGTGGCTCCGCGGGCCATTGGAGGCCGTTGGGAATTGTGTTAGAAGGGTGAAGCGCGGTTACAAAGATGCTGATGAATGGCAGAATGGTGAATGCCATTAACACGACCAGAAAAAGTCGTCCAAAAACAAGTTCACTTCGTCCAATTTTCATTACAGTGTCTCCCGATTCAAGCGTTGGATTGGGAGAATTACAACCACAACCAAAAGCATCAGTAAGACGGCTAACGCAGAGGCCAGGCCTATCCGTTGTTCAGTAAACGCAAGGATATAGATTTGAATACCTGGGACAGCGGTAGCATAGCCGGGACCGCCGGCAGTAGTGACATAGACAATATCAAATGCAGCGAGTGCGTTGATCACGGTCACCGTCAGGCATACACCAATTTCCTGTCTGAGGAGTGGTATGGTGATGTTGAAAAATTCTGTGAGAAAGTCGGCGCCATCGATCCTTGCTGACTCATAGAGCGCCGGGTCGATTTTTGTCATCCCGGTTGATAAAAGGACAGTGCAAAAACCCAACAAGACCCATATGCCAATAACGCCTACAGAGGGGAGCGCGGTACCAAAATCGCCGAGCCAGGCTATCGCCAACTTTCCAAGCCCAATACCCCTGAGGATCTGGTTAATTAAACCTGGCAGAGCCAGCAGCCAACCCCAGATAATCCCGGCTGCAACCAGGGGAATTACTTGTGGAAGGAATAAAACGGTTCGCGCGATCCCGCCAAAGCGGCCATCAGCCACCCGGTGAATTAAATTCGCGGTGATCAAACCAAGACCTACCGGAATAAAGCTGAACCAAAGCACCAGTTTGAAGGCATTTATGATTGATCCAAGTAACTTCGGAACCTGTAATACGGTCAGGTAATTATTCAGGCCAACCCATGTCATTGGCCCGATACCATTCCAATTAAAGAATGAGTATTGAATACTCATTGCAAGGGGAAGCAACACGAACACAGCGTAAATCACTAATGCAGGCAGAACAAATAACCAGCCAGTGATTGCTTCCCAGCGGATCTTCTTATGAGGAGAGATCCGCTGGGAAAGCGCTGGAGCCGTGGTGCCTTCGTCTGTTAATTGAGTGGTCAAATCTGATTGACGAGACTCAGGCATTATCACGCGGCTCCTTTCATTATTGAGCGAGTTCGCGCAGGTATTCTTCTTGAACGGTTTTCAGCAGGCCAGGGGCATCTTGCAAACCACCGACCATATTTTGAAGTTCGGGAGTCCAACCCTGAGCGAAAATTGCGCTGGTGGCATTGGCAATGAAGTCCATCGCTGTACCAGTTTTACCAAGACGCGCGCCTTCGGCGAGGGTATCATTGGTTACAGAACCTTCAGCAACGGCGGGCATGGTGGCGTCAGCAGGACCACCGGGGTTCGATCCACCAACCGCCACGTCGATTGCACGGGCTTCTTCGTTCGAAGCAACCCAATTGAGGAAGAAAGCAGCGCAATCAGCGTGCTTTGCGTTGGCCGCGATGCCATAAGTGAGCGGAGCAGACATGGCTGACGGCGCGCCGCCAGCTTCGGCGGGCGGCATCAGGAAGAACCCGACGTTACCGGGCATGGCAGCATCGTAACCAGCATTCTGCCAATCGCCATTGAAAGTAAATACGCCTTCACCGGCGCCAAAGCGGGCAGCGGCATCCGTGTACTCAATCGCATTGATATCCGTGGGGAAGTAACCGGCTTCGATCCATTGCTGAAGGTGTTCAGCAGCCGTCAGGTTCGATGGGGTATCAATGGTTGCGCCTTCTTTATTGAAGATCCACTCATTGATCGGTTCGCTCGGGCCAATTGAGGCCATCAGAGCCTGGAGGGGGAACGCCAAACCCATACCGCTTTTTGCGGAACCCCACTGCATAATGGGGGTAAGGCCGGCTTCTTTAGCCGCGGCCAGCAGTGCTTCAAGCTCAGCCAGCGTTTGCGGAGGCTCAGTCATGCCGATTTGGGCTGCCTGTTCTTTGTTATAGAAGATGCCAGTCAGACTGTAATTGAGTCCCATGGCATACAAAGAACCAGAACCGCGCGTGCCATCCTCAGCCACCCGGTTTTGAGAAAGCTGCGGCACCGGCCAATCATTCCAGCCGAAGGCATCCGCATAACCATCCAAATTCATCAACAAGCCTTGTTTGGCAAAGGAAACCATGGTTGGCAGGCGGATCAGATCCGGGGCATTATCACCGGCAAGAAGACGAGGGGTTGAATTGATCAGGTTTGTAAACTGGTCTTCTTTAATGTCCCAGGTTACATTCGGGTACTGTTTGGTGAACTCTTCAGCTAGTTTAAACGGAAGGTCAAAACCGGTCTCGAAATAGGCATTGAGCACAACCGGCTCAGTGCCACAGTTCGGAAGCTCGGTTTCCACAACCTCTGTTGGGGCTGCTGCAGGGGCTTCGGTGGGAACATCAGTCGCAGCAACAACCTCTGTTGGCTCTACGACTGCGGTTGGCTCGGGGGCAGGTGTAGCGGTAGCTGCAGGTGCGCAAGCTGCCAGAACCATACTGCAGACCATGAGGAGACCAAGCAATTTCATGATATTCGTTTTCATTTTCTTCTCCTAGTGAAATTCTGTGAAGTTTCCAAAGATAGCGAGGATATGACCGATATTTTAGGGGTACACCTCCTTAAGCTTCAGATCGATATTGATGTATGCGATGACTTCAGTTAGATAATTGGGAAAACGAGCGAAATTGATAAAAACGTTTGCATGAAAACACTTTCATAAAGAGAATAACATAGACTATCCCAAAATGCAACAGGCATTTTATTTATGCCGTTAATCGTTCAATCACTGTTAATGGCAATGTTACGTGCTGAATTGGTCTGGAATTATCGGCAATGTGCGCAAGTAAGATTTCAATAGCAATGCGCCCCGACTCATCAAGATGCTGGCGCACTGTGGTCAGATCCTCATAATCCGCCATATCCAAATCATCAAACCCGATCACCGCTAATTGTTCAGGAATCTTCACGCCAAGCTGGCGGGCGGCTTTGAGTACCCCCAGAGCCTGATAATCTGTTGCGGCGAAAACAGCGGTAGGAGCATTGGGCATATCGATTAACTCTTTGGCAATAATGCGAGCCTTTTCCTGATCATATGGCGCTAAGCGCACAAATTCTTCGGGGACCTCAATATTGGCCGATTTCAAAGCTTTCCGATACCCTTTTAATCGTAAATTCACCGGGTGAATGGAATACTCCGGCAAATCGGTGTCGCCGAGAAAGGCAATTCGTTTATGGCCTTTATTTAATAGATATTCAGTGGCGGTTCTCCCGCCTTCAACATCATTGATTTCAACACTATTTAATAAACGGTGCGGGAATTCGATTAAAACTGTCGGGAGCTGATGGTCAACCAGCCGTTTCACGTCTGCCTCAGCAACCGGAAGCGACATGATCACAAGACCATCCAAATTGCCGGTTAACGGCAGTGATGAAAGATAACTTTGCAGACGGTTATTTGAATCAACCGTGTAAATGACCAGATCGTAGTTTTCTTTGGAGAGCGACCCCGCGATCCCTCGCAGCCGTTGAACGAAAGATGGCGCTGTAAAGAATGGGGTGACAACACCAATTCTTCCTTTCAGACGCAAAGCTCGCGCACGGGCTTCAGCCTGCGGGACAAAACCAAGCTGATCAATCGCGTCATATACTCTTTGCCGGGTATTGAGATTAACTTTTTCGGGCGTATTAATCACCCGTGAAATTGTGGAAATGCTTACTCCAGAAAGTTCAGCGACATCAAATATTGTTGGTACCTTTTTTCCGTTATTCATAGTTCTCTTTCCTCGGCTTTAATGAAAACACTTTCAATATAGCATAGGACATTTTATCCGTCAATAAATGGAAATTTGTGTCGAAATTTCCAGGTAAATGAGTTGATAGGCATCATAATTATTTCAGTTATTAGATAATAGTTTTGTATTTAAAAAATCAGCCTTTATGGAAGATGTTCGAAGCGAAGAGTGCATGGAGTGCGGTTGACTTAAACTGGCAAAACCCGGAGAGAAGGCTCTGAACGCCACAATGCATAAATTTTCGACGAAGAATACAACGATTAATATTTGTTGCTCCTAATCATGTTTAATAAACTGACCTGAAACAAGCTGATGATCAAAGAATGCAAGATGTATAAACAGGCCTTTTTTGCCTATCCATTCAACCCGCGTTTTTGTAGTATAGATGAGGGCCCTTGTATTCTTGAATGGTCGAAAGGAGTTTCATGGAAGAAAAACAAGCAATCGACCAATTGAATGAAGCGAATTTGAATGGATTGGAATACCTGGTGACCACGTACTACTTTCAGGCGGTCCGTGCGGCTTATTTAATCGTCAGAGATAAGGCTCAGGCGGAAGATATTGTGCAAACTTTCTTCCTTAATTTACCGCAGAAAATTCGCACTTTCGATCGGAGGCTGAACTTCCGTCCGTGGTTGATGAAGAGTATTGTCAATGCCAGCCTGAATGTGTTAGGTGAAACAGTACGATATACCTCATTGGACGATGCTGATTTTAGCGAGGATATCTTCTTTGCCGAACTGACAGACTCACGGCCGCTGCCTGAGGAACAAATCGTCACACAAGAATCTCGTCAGACAATCTGGAATTCACTGGGAAAGCTAACACCCAATCAACGGGCTGTAATTGTGATGCGATATTATCTGCAAATGAATGAAGCGGAAATGGCTCAACAAATGGGGCGGCCGCGCAGTTCAATAAAGTGGTGGCTGCATAGTGCCAAAGATCGGTTGCGCAGCCTGATTCACCCTTCTGCATTCTCAATCACAACTTCTTACGAGCTGACTGCGGAGTTGAAAGGACACTCCAGGGAGACAAAGGATTATGAATAAGCAAATATTCAGCCGAATTTTGACTGATCTGGCGGAAAAGGAAATTCCCGCTCAGGGTGACCCGTGGACCAAAATCCGTTCCCATTTTGGCGGGGATTTTCCGGTGCCAGAAAACCCTGTACAAAAAAGATTTCCACAGAAGCGGTTCAGTTATGGGATGGGCGCAGCATTCTTCGGATTAAGCCTGCTGGTCATATATTTGATCAGTCCGGCTGGACAGGTAATCGCCGCCAGGATCACACAATTCTTTATTCCGGTTGAACAGGACAGCCCCTCGCAGATCAATGCAATTGTAGCTACCCAGGCGCCACTTGAATTGGTGGATGTCAATTTAAGCCAGCCAGCCGTTGAAGCCCTGGCAAAACAGGATGACGCTTTTTGCAATGGCGAGATGAACAGGGCCTGTACGCTCGCAGCCGCCCAAAAGCAGGTGGAATTTCCGCTCCAGCAATTTGGATCATTGCCAGAAGGGTTGTATTTTACAAGCGCCGCCATCGAAAACAATCGAGTGACAGCGCTGTATCAGTGCCCGTCAGGCTGTGATCTTTGGCTGGAGCAGCAAAAGCTGAATGGGGCTGCACCAGATCCGGCCCAGGTAGGCGCCGACGCGTTAATCATTCCGGTTGCAATTGGGCAGGACGTCGGTGAGTATATCCAGGGCACGTATACTGGGGAAAACGGGGTCTGGGATTCGACCGCGGACACCTATTTCCTGCGCTGGCAGCACGGAGATATTTTATACACGATCAGTGCAGTCTGGCCACAGCTCGGAGAAGCGCCTTTAACCCAGCCAGCGCAGACCATACTCACTGCGCTGGCTACCAGCCTGACCCCTGATTTATCGCTCACCTTGCCGCTCAACCCGGCATACTTGACGAGTATCGGAGATGCACAGACACTTTCTGGCATTCAGGTGGAGGAACCTGCCTGGGTGCCCGATGGCTACCGGTTTGTTTTTGCTACCTTTGACGAGGCCTCTGAATTTGTTTGCTTGAATTATGCCTATAACGGGGCCTGGTATCCCTCGTTGTTTATTCGGGAGAGTGTTACTTCGGCTAGATCTCAACTGCAGCCGGCTTCTGAATCGGAACTGGCGGTAGAAAATTTGACAATTGCTGATACGGGGATTGAAGCACAGTATGTGACCGGCTTTTTGGCGCCAGCAGACGCCTGCGGCGGTGCTGATGCACTCTTCAGGACGGACGCCGCCTTGTTATGGCGGACGCCTTTCAGGACATTTGAGATATACAGTGAACTTCCCGCTCCAGCCGGCGGCCCAGGTTTAGATCAGCAAACCTTGCTGAACGTGGCTTCCGGGTTGACAGGTGCGGTTATACCGGCTGAAACTGACGTGGACCTGAACCACATTGATTCGATCAGCGCGGCTGAGGACTACGCAGGCTATTCGTTGAAGAGGCCAATTAGATTGCCAGCGGGCAGCGGTTTTGAATACGCAGCGATAGAGTTGGATTCCGTCCGAACGGTATATGGCGGTTCAGCTGATAACTTGCCAGAGTTAACCTTGTACCAGTGTCCTGCTGTTTCGCAGTCATCGGTGTGTGCAGATTTAATCGATAGCGTTCCCGCAGCTTATCGCACAGCGGTAGCGATCAACGGCATGAGCGCTGTGTATTCCAAAGGTGAACTGGGTAACACGCCGGCCGAGTCTATCCAGTCCTGGCACGTTCAAGATCCTGCCAATACTGAACGACTTTTCTGGCAATCGGATGGCTGGAATTTTGTGCTCGTTTCAACGGGCGTGGACGTAAATGCTGATCTCTTAATTGCGATTGCAACCAGTATTCAATAATTTCTCAACGTGTGAAAACGGTCCAGGGAGTTTAAACGGTTGGTCACAACAGCTTAAGTCGTTTATTGTCTCCTAAAATTATTGAGGTATCCCTAATTCTTCAATCTTCTCACGAATTAGCGGAATGGAAATTTTTCCACCACTACTTACCAACCCATCACCCACAAATACCACCGGCAACTGGCAATCCGGTGGCAGGGTTGGACAGTCAGGATCGAAAAGATCATAATACTGCACGCGCACAGCCTCGCCATAGCGTGACCGTAACTGTCCTGCTGCCCAACTCGCTAACTCGCGCCAGGTATCTTTAATCCCATCTTTGCAGGCGACCGGCGCGCCGATGATCTTGACTAATATCTGACTGGTCATCGGCTGCAAAATCCCGCCCCGGAATTTGGGCTGCAATATGCGGATAAGCTAGAAACACCGTCTCTGTTTCCTTGATGCATGAAATAACCAGCCGTCAAGATCCGTGGTGTTTCAGCGCTTTGACAATTTCTATAGATTGGCTTTAGCCCAAGTTCTTTTTCCTTGAAGGATGCACTGACCTCGAATATCGCCTGGCGTTGGTCACATCGATAATCGTATATTGGCATAAGACCTCCACATCACATTCATTTTTTTCTCAACAACAACCCCCGGAACGCCGAGTCAACGAAGCAAAATCGATACCTAGCAGTTGACTGATCTCCTGATTGACTTCCCGTAAGAAAGCAACCGCCAATTCCTTTTTATACTCATAATCTTGAATGGTATCGTTAGTACCTATGTCACTTTGCAAGGCGCGAAGCCGTTTGATATCGCTTTCGGATATGTCATCAGATTGCCGTTGTGATCGAATTTTCCGCTGTAGTTCAGAAAACTCCGTTAGCAGTAGTTGCGCCTCCTGATCTGCATTCAATTTAGCTTCCGCCATCTTGAAGCGCAGAAAGGCTTCTGATTGGGTTAGGTTCTCAGCCAGGTTGGAAGTTGCTTCAAGCATTGTGACAGAAACAGCACTGATCGCGGATGTCATTTCGTTATCCTTATCCACAGCAGCCTCTCGTTTTGCATGAATCACCATAATTTACCCCCATCGCCTTTGATAATTGATCTCCAATCTCTTGACACATTTTTATCAGTTCTTCCTGCGCATTGGTATATCGTAAGACAGACGGCTGTTGAACAAACCTTTCTTGCAGCCTTTGTAAATCCTGCCGGTCTTCATCGGACACGGCGTTCAACATCAGCAGGGCTTTCAACGAGGCTCGTTTCGTTTGAAATTCCTGTAGAGCGTTTTGGGCTGCTGTATCCTCGCGAAAGTTGAAATAAGATTGTTCAAACTCTCGAAATTGCGGGGTTTCACTCAATCTTTCGGCAAACTGTTTGGCGGATTGCATCACTACAGATCTGGAAGCAACCTCAATATCATTCCAAGTGGCGTTATTCATACTTTGTGTCCTTTCGTTGAACACTTCAGTTACTACCTCGTAGCTTCCATTTCGGATAAATCGTTCTGAAAAATCTCTTTGCCTAAGGAAGCTAACATCTCTAATCCCTTGATTTCCTGCGGTAGAAGCGGAATTTGTGCAACTGGCAAGCCAAAGCGTTCCGAAATTTCATTCAGATACTTCTCTTGCATGATACGGCGAGCGTGGGTGAAGCCGGTATTGGCTTGCTGCACTGGAATGACCATATTGGCTATCACCAGCCCTGGGTGTATGCCGACAGTTCTTAGTTCTGTCGCGGCCCGGTAAGCTTCGATGATAGGCGTGGCTTCCGGGTACATGACGAAGGCAAAAGTGCTCTGCTCTGGGTCGCGCATCATCTCGATGACCTTCCCAAAACGCTGCTTGGCCACGTCGTCAGCCGCGGCTGTATCCACCGAGGCAAAGATTTTCACGTCTATCTGCTTGCTCCAGTCCATTGGCAGTTCCAGCATACGTAAGGTGTGACCGGTTGGCGCAGTGTCAAATACTACTGCTTGCCATTGATCCTGTGAGGCGTACTCGATAAATTTGTCGAAAGCTGCCATTTCTTCGGTGCAGGGGCTGTTGAGCTCTTCCTCCATCGTTGCTATGGCGCTTTCCGGACGACCACGCCGGCGGGCATCTTCGAGAATTCGATCTTTATAGGTTTGTGCCGCGGCTTTCGGATCAATTTTTACTGCCCATAGATTGGGCTGGCCTGGTACTGGCGAGATATCATCGCCTACCGGACTGTCTAATACATCGCCTAGATGGGCTGCCGGGTCAGTGGTCAGCAACAAGGTTTTATATCCCTGACGAGCCAGCCATACAGCAGTAATGCACGAAGCGACCGTCTTGCCTACCCCACCTTTACCGGCAAAGAATACCGTTCGACGATGACCCTTGGGCTGAAGGTGCGTCCGGATATCGGCTAATGGCGTTTTTAGCGTCGCTAATTGCGGTTGGACCGTCTCTGCGGTAAAGGTTTTTTCAGCAGAATTACCATCAAAGAAGATTTTTGCTACCTGCCTCAACCTTATCACTCCCTTGATTTCACCTGCTAGCAATGGCATACGTTGTGTCGGATAAGGCAAGTCCGATTCGATTTGCTTCAGGTAGCGGGTCTGCATTTCAGCTCGTGCAGCAAAAAGGGCATTTTGTCCGCCTTCTGGGGGGATTATGCTATTTACAATCACCCTGAAATTGCGGATTGCTAGTTTTTTCAGCTCTCCAATTGCACGGTGAGTTTCCTTGATCGAAATGGCCTCTGGGTGAAGGACGAAGATAAAGGTCGTTTGATCACTCTGCCGCATGGCTGCCAAAGCGCGCTCGTACTTATATTTGGCTTCCTGGATGGCCGCCGCCGGTCCCAGGCAGGTTTGCCCGCTGCCCGCGCTAGCCGCGTCAATTGACTGGCTCCACTCGGCCGGCAGTTCCAGCAGACGGATGGTATGCCCGGTCGGAGCGGTGTCAAAAATGACCACATCAAAGACTGTCTCATCACCGGCAGGCACTTCTAGAAAATCTGTAAATCGGTCAAATGCCGCCACTTCTGCCGTACATGGACCGCTCATTTGCTCTTCCATCACCTGCACGATTTGAGGCGGGAATGCTTCCCGGATCGGCGTCATTGCCCTATCGATATATTCCTGGGTGGCTTTATCCGAGTCGATTTCCATTGCCCACAAGTTGGGCAATGCTTGGATTGGGGTCACCTGGTGTCCGATGACCTGCTCGAATACATCAGCCAGGTTGGAAGCCGGGTCGGTTGTAACAATTAGCGTTTTCTTGCCCTCCTCTGCAAGCCGTACTGCCTGCGTGCAGGCCATTGAGGTCTTGCCAACGCCACCTTTACCAGAGAAAAAAATATACTTGGTCGCCATATTAATTGTTTCCGTTTAGGTTATTCTGAATTTCGATCAACTTAGGGTATCTGCCTTCCGAAACAATGCGTCCTCGTACAACGATGATCGGCAGGGCTGCCATCTGCTTTTCACGCACCAGGCGCATGACTTCGGGATTACTTAGAAACGCCTGGGGATGTGACGTCATCTGGTAGCGTTCCACCTGAAGCCCTTTTTTCCGTAACTCCACGATCATTTCACTGACATCCAACAAGGTCTGATCCAGAGTCGGCCCGCACAAGCCGGTTGAGCAGCACATTGGCGGGTCGAAAAATTCAACATCAGGTTGATTTTGCGACTTTTCAAATTTAAACGTACGTCCATAATTTTTGTTTTCTTGGTCCATATTATTTCAACCTCCGTTGAAGTATCTAAATAAAAAAAGTTACTCTGCCATTCTTAAAAGGCTCAGTCTTTGTTCGTCGGTCATCTGTGGTCCGCAGGATAATCGGCGCGGCTGAATACGACTCGTATCGAAGAAATCGCCAAATAGCGATCTTAGTTCTTGCATAGCCTTGAGATTGATAGAATAATAGACCCAACGAGCATCGATCGGATCACGTTCTGCTTCAATCAGACCTGCTTCGCGCAATATCGATAAATGGTGGGAAATCAGGTTTGGAGCCATTTGTAAAGCATCGCCCAGCTCGCAATTACACTGCACCCCCTCAATGATTTTTTCCAGCAGCAATAACCGATTGGGCTCACAAATCACTTTAAGCCATCGGGTAAAAGTTGTTAACTCTTCGTTTGAAAACGCCGATTGATTCATAATTATCTCTGCAATATACTTCAACCAATATTGAAGTATATTGCTTTTTACTATACTGTCAAGGTGAGAAACAGCCTTGAAATAACAAGGTTGGTTTTTTTACGACCCGAAGGAAGATGGTTGCGAAATAGTAAACGAACGTCCAATGATCACGAACTTTTCGTTCTTTCCTTCAAATATAAATTCTTAAGGTAATTCAAGTTCTTCATTGTCACAAATGGTCAATCTTTACCAGAAATAGATTTCCGTAACCATGTTTAAATCATCCATTATTGAAATTAGTCGAAAATCGAATCATGGTCTGCTATGTAAAAGATTACATACTTGTACTTGATCTAAAGTCATCTAACCTGACAGGTCTTGAGGAAATCTTTTAATCTTTATTCGCCTATTGGCAGAGAATACAGCTCCTGTATCGTCATGCCAAAGGCATCACGAATGTATTGCGCCATTAAATTCACGGAATGCTGGTAAGTGTCTTCGATCGCGGGGTCATTGTAAGCTTTGATGAAGTATTCTTCCACGGTCATGTCTGGGTCGCTGCACCATTCATCGATATGTTCGCCGGTATCCAGAAAATAGTAAAAACTTGCACCACCGTTGTAATTATCGTCGGCGCCAACAAAAAGTTTGTTGTCGGTTATGTGATAGAACAAGTTTACGCGGTAAACGTCAGTAATTGGTTGAAAGAATACGACATCATATTCCTTGTTTTCTTTTTCGTTGTGGTCGATGCGGATGTTGGTATAGATGCCTTCATGCTGCTCGTACATGTAAATCCCGGGAGTCTCATCTGGGACAAAGCCCAAACTATTGAGGGTCGGTGGTTCATACGGCAATGAAAACAATTTTTCGGGGGTCATTTTGAAGGTATTTTTGACGGTATCGTTGTAAAAATGGACCGGGGCAGCCAGCACATCTTCACCTTCCTGTAAATCCATGGCCCCGCGGACCATCTGTTCGGCATTGGTGAGGTCTTCAGGCGAGAGGGTGGCGCTGCCATCAGCCAGATCGTAAAGGTAGTTTGCCTGCTGCTCGCCTTCTTTATCGATTTGAACGACGTAAACTTTGTGAACGGAGTAGTAACCAATCGATACCTTGTTTACATCGTTCATGTACAATGACATGCGGATGATGTTCAGATTATCTTCTCGTGAGGGCGGGCCCCATTTTTCATGGTTGATGGTAAAGGAGGCGTTCTCACTTTCATATGTTGCTTCATGCCTATTTAAATCCAGGTTGAATCCAAGGTCTTTAAGCGTATATGGAATAATGAAATCTTTGTTGGCGAGGGTGGCGTAGATGTTTTCGAGGGATGATAAATCTTCGGCGCGGCTGTTATCGATGTAAAGGGTCTGGAGGTTCGTCAGCGAAGCCAGCGGGGAAACATCTGATATGGTTGAATTGTCGAGCAGGAGCACCTGCAAATTGGTCAGGTTGGCGAGGGCGCTGTAGTCTTGCGCCTGGCAGTTGGAAAGGATTAAGAGCTTAAGGTTGGTTAATTTGGCCAGAGGTGCGACATCTGTAACGGGATTGCCAGCCAGGGATAAGGCGGTTAGTTTGGTGAGCCCGGCCAGCGGGGAGATGTCGGACACAGCGTTCTGAGAAAGGTCGAGGCTTTCGAGGTTGGTAAAGGCTTCAAGGCCGCTGAGGTTGGTGATCGGGGTGACTTCGGAGAGCTGTCGCTGCAAGGAGGCGGTGAGATCCATACGGGTAACGCCCTGGGCTTCCGCGAGGTTGATTTCGCCTTCAGGTTTGCCCATCGCGCCGCGTATCATCGCTTCCAGCAGGGGATCAGCAAATGTTACGACGACGGGCGCCGATGTCTCAACGAGAGACGTGGTCGGCGTGCCCTCCACAGCCTGGTTTGATGAGGTCGGTGTCACAGCAGGCGCGCTACAGGCTGCCAGGATTATGGTCAGCAAAACGGTTACCAGAATATTATGAGGCTTCATCATTGAAAGTAATCCCCTAATAATTATGAGTGATAATTGTGAAGGCGGGCTACCAGGTGGGCATCCTTATTGTTCTTATAAATTATGAGAATTTTATACCTCTTTGTATTTTACTGTATCCACCTGATTACACTTTAAGCTGTGCAATTCGGAGGCCATTTCTTGTTGACCTTTGGTATTAATAAAAATAAAATGAACCACCTCGGTGCGCACGCAAAGTGGAGGCGTGGTGGGCACTGTTGGATTGATCATAACCAGGGTTACTCATAAAGATCCTTTTTGGCAAATTTCCTGGCAAACAAAACCCGAAGAGGTCATTTTGTATCGGGAATTGACTAGAATTCAATCTTTGCGCCTAACGCTTCAGCGATGATGATAACGAAGGACAAACTAGTAGCGCTGGCGCCATTTTTCAGTCTGGCAATGGAAGGCTGCCGGGTGCCGACCACCTCAGCGATTTGAGCATAATGGCGAACCATGTCCAACGAGCTGTGACCTAACAGGGCTTGCAGGGTAAAAACATCCCCGCCTGAACGGAGGTAAGTGATTGCAAAAGTATGCGGGAATTTATGCGGGTGAGCCCCTTTGACGCCCACTTTATCCGCCAGGCGCACGATCTCCAATTAATGACCAAGAGTGAACTCATAGGAGGTAATTGTGCGTTTATTTACCCCCTCTGCGACCTTAAATTTCATAAAGCCGTCGATGGCTTTGGATATGGGAATGGAATTCCGGTTTTTTGATTGCAAAGCACCCCTTGCGGGCGAGCTTAGTGTACTGCGGTTCACACTAAAGGCGCACAGGCGTGTTGAAAAATCCGCTGATTCTGAGAAAAATTCAACCGCAGTACGCCGGGTTCGCGACTGCGTCCCTTTGGGAAACGGATTGTGCAAGTTTTTTTCTGTAAATTCTTTCAGATTATCCCGTCGGTTTCTTAAGGTTCAATTTGCAAGCGGCTACGACTGCTACGATCCAGAAAGAGCGAGAGACAGATAGATCCTCCCGGCTTCCCATTCGTCGCTAATCTCCATCAACACTGTGCTGACCAGGCGCAGGCAGGCCGCTTCGTTGGGAAAGATGCCCACCACACGGGTACGCCGTTTGATTTCACGGTTCAGCCGTTCCACACCGTTGGTAGTGCGGATCAGCCGCCGGTGCGCCGAGGGGAACGAGAAAACCGTCAATCCTTCGGGCAGGTTCTGCTCCATCCAGTTGGCCAAGCGTGAAGCGGACTTCTCGTGCTTTTTGACCGTTTCGGTCAGGTAGCGTTCAGCGGTGGGCCGATCGGGGGCATTGAAAATATTGCGAATATCCTCCGCCACCTCAGCTTGCGTTTCCTTCCTGGGGATATAGGCTTGCGCGTTCTGCTGGAGGTGAAACTGGCAGCGCTGCCAGGGCAGACCACCGAAAACAGCCTGCCGGGCTGCTTTCAATCCAGCATGATCGTCACTGATGATCAGTTTCACGCCACGCAGCCCGCGTTTGAGCAGGCTTTCCGTAAACGCCCGCCAGTGGACTTCCTGTTCGCCTAGCGAAACCGAAACACCCAACACTTTGCGTTTGCCGTCTGGCCCGACCCCGACCGCAATCAACACCGCCGCATCGCGGATCTGCCCATCCTGGCGCACCTTTTCATAGCGCGCATCCAGATACAGATAGACCACCTCGCCCAGCGGGCTGTTGCGCCACTGGGCCAGCTTCTCATCCAACTGAGCCGTTGCTTTACTGACCTGGCTGGAAGAGACCCCACTGCCACAGAGTTGTTCCACGATCGCCGCCACCTTGCGGGTCGAAACACCCTGTACATACATTTCCGCCAGGCTCAAGGTCAGCGCCCGCTCGCTGCGCAGCCCTTTCTCCAAGGCTTGGGGGTAAAAATCGCCTTCACGCACCTGCGATACATCAAAGGTGATTTCGCCCACCCGTGTTTTCATCGTTTTGCACTTGTATCCGTTGGCATAATCCCGCCGTTCCGGATTGCGTTCATAGGGTTCCGCCCCTAAATACTTTTGGCGCTCCGCCTGCATCGCCGTGTTGATCATAATCCGGATCAGCTCAGGCAGATAATCAAACCCTTGTTCGGCGATTTGCTCCACCAGTTCCTCAGGTAGAGTAGAATTATGGTTGTAGGTCATGGTGTCTCCTTTGTGGTGTGGTAACCGTAAGGATAACCTGACCTACACTTTTTAAGGTGCTGGAATTTACAGAAAAGATTTTACGCTACTGGGAAACGAAAAACCAGAGTACACAGTACTCTGGTTCCTTCCTAGTAGCGGGGAGTGGATTCGAACCACTGACCTCCGGGTTATGAGAGATTTTCCTGGTTTCGGAACGTTTATCACTCAGGCTCCGCATTTTAGCCTGGCCTGAGGGACGCTCTTCTGAAGAGGCCGGAGGATCTTTGGTTACGAGTTATTAGTCGTATGATAGCGACTTTTTATGTCAAGGTCAAGTAGTAGTTTTTTCGCGACCCGGAGGACGATGGTTGAAAATTTGTGAATGAACGATTAAAAACCACGACCTTTTCGTTCTATCGTTCATATGCGATTTGTTAAGATTATTCAAGATTTTTGTTGCCACAAAAGGTCAATCGTTGCGGAAAATTTTGTTTTGTGATTGATCTAAATCGTTGAATTTTTCGTAATTTGTCACTTTTCCTTAATCAGTGATGAATTACCAAGAGGGATGGACGACTTTTGCTTTGATCCGCTGTTGATACTTCTTCAAGGTTTTATCGCGACCATTTTGAATGCGTATGTTATAATGAATAAGGAAATTATGATTATCATAATCTGGATTTCTTTGCAATTGCAGCGCCTTTGAAATTGGAGGACTTCATGTTCGTCAACCGCGTCTCTGAACTTGAACTGCTGGAAAAACGCTATGCTTCGGGGAAAGCAGAGTTTTTTGTTCTTTACGGCCGCCGGCGGGTTGGCAAGACCGAACTCCTGGCTCGTTTTTGCGAAGGTAAGCGCTCGATTTTCTTCGTCTCGGACCTGGGTTCGGAAATTTCGCTCAGAACAGCTCTATCGGCTGCCGTCAATACGACATTATTTGGTCCCAACCAGATGAACGCCGTTTACTCCACCTGGGAAGACCTGCTTCATGCGCTTGCCCAGGCTGCACAAAGCGAGCGGCTGGTGGTTGTGTTGGACGAATTCCCTTACCTGGTGACAGCGAACCCACCTCTGGCCACCATCCTCCAGCGTGTATGGGATCAGACCTTGAAGAACAGCCAGATCATGCTTATTCTGTGCGGATCTTATATCGGCATGATGGAAGAGACGGTCTTGGGATATCAGGCACCGTTGTATGGCAGGAGGACAGCACAGTATCTGCTTGAACCGTTGCAGTTTAAAGATGCCAGACTATTTTATCCATCCTTTCCTTTAGAAGATCAGGTCCGTGCCTACGCGGTCTACGGCGGCACGCCGGCTTACCTGCACACCATCCAATCCCAGCAATCACTGAAGGATAATGTTTTGGATGGAATTCTCACCCGCGGCTCGTTCCTGTATGACGAAGTGCGCTTTGTGCTTCAGCAGGAGCTGCGCGAGCCACGCAATTACTTCGCGATTCTGCAGGCTATCGCGGCTGGCAAAACCCGCTTGAATGAAATTAAGCAGGCAACCGGGATTGAAGGGGCAACCGCTTATCTGGATACCTTGCAACAACTACACCTGGTTGAGCGGTTGGTCCCTGTGACGGAAACACAGCCTCAAAAGAGCCGCCGCGGAATCTATCGTTTAAAAGATCATTACTTACGCTTCTGGTTTCGTTATGTTCACCCGAACCGCTCGCAGCTTGAACGCGGCGGGGCACAAATTATTCTGGAGAACCAGGTGTTACCGGATATTGATCACTTTTCCAGTCTGACCTTTGAGGAGGTTTGCCATCAATTTTTCTGGCAAGCTGGATTATCCGGTAAATTACCCTTTGTCCCTACGAATATTGGCAACTGGTGGAATGCCAACGAAGAGATCGATCTCGCCGTGTTGGGTGAGAACGACGCGATCTTGGTGGAATGCAAATGGACCAGCAAACCAGTGGGGATTGATATTCTGGCGGAACTGGAGCGAAAAACCAACCTGGTCAGGCCTGAGTTGGGAGATCGTCAAATCTGCTTTGCTTTATGTTCTCGATCAGGTTTTACATCTCAACTCTTTGAGGATGCAAAACGGCGACAGGATGTGACTTTACTCGATTTGCCGGAGATTGTGGGAAAAATGATCTTCGAAAAGTAAACCTGTCACGATTGACCTTGCTTTTGTAACCCAATGCTATAATCATTGGAGCAACTGGGATAATCTCTATTTTAACAGCGAGGTGAGTAATGGCCGACACGGATGAGTTCTGGACGGCAGAAGAAGTCTCAAATTACCTACGCATTCCGCAATCGACCATCTACAAGCTCGCCCAAGATAAAGTGCTACCCGGTTTTAAGGTGGGAAAGCACTGGCGATTTCGCCGGGAAACAATCCTTGAATGGATCAAGGTAAAAGAGGAAAATGGCTCTTCCCTCTCGATGACAACAGCCAAACCTCTTGAAGGTTAAGATCAAGAAGACTATGACCAATCAAGTGAAATCAAAACAGCGTGTGACAGATCACGGCGAGGTGTTTACCGCCGAGCGTGAAGTGAATGCCATGCTGGATTTGGTCAAACAGGAAACCGAACGTATTGACAGCCGTTTTCTGGAGCCGGCTTGCGGAGATGGAAACTTTCTCGCGGAAATTCTGCGTCGAAAACTGGCAGTAGTGAAAAGAAAATACAGAAAAAGCCCCATTGATTACGAAAAGAATGCTGTGCTTGCCGCAACCAGTATCTACGGTGTGGATCTCTTGCAGGACAATGTGGACACCTGCCGGACACGCATGTTCGAAATTTGGGATAAGGATTACCAGGCTGTTTTGAAAAAGGAAGTCAATGAAGACTGCCGCGCCGCAGTCCGGTTCATTTTCAGCCGCAACATTGTCTGTGGAAACGCGCTCACCCTGAAAAAAGTGGACGCAAACGGCATCGATACTGCTGAACCCATTGTATTTTCTGAATGGGCATTTGTGACTGGTTTCAACCTGCAGCGAAGGGACTATACTTTTGACAAGCTGTTGGAGGGGGAAGAAGAGGGAAGAGAACTGTTTGCCAAAGTGAAGCAAACAAAGAAAAATGAACCAATGCAGCCTTCGTTGTTGGATAATGCCGAGAAAGAAAAGCACCCCTCAGAGGGGAACAAGCCCGATGAAGAAGGCGTGTTTCTAAAACAATACATTTCTCATTACAGGAGGGTACAGGAGAATGGCTGATGATTTTTACAGCGGGATATATAACCCGGACGTTCTGTCTTGCATTGCGAACTTGTCCAACGATGAGGTGTTCACCCCACCGGAAATCGCCAATCAAGTGTTGGATATGCTGCCGCAGGAACTGTTTTTAAGTCCCGATACGAAATTTCTTGACCCGGCGTGCAAATCTGGCGTATTCTTGCGCGAAATTGCCAAACGGCTGATCAAGGGGTTGGAACCGCAGATCCCCGACCTGCAGCAGCGCATCGATCACATTTTTCAACATCAACTTTACGGTATCGCCATCACCGAGCTGACCAGCCTACTCTCGAGGCGCGGCGTGTATTGCAGTAAGTACCCTAACAGCATTTATTCAGTTACAGCGTTCGATGATGCCCAGGGGAATATCCGCTTCAAACGTATACAGCACCAGTGGAAAAATGGCAGCTGTGTATTCTGCGGTGCTAATCAGGACCAGTATGACCGGGATGTGGCTCTTGAAACCCATGCCTATGAACTGATTCACACCACCCGGCCGGAGGAGATTTATAAAATGAAATTCGATGTGATCATTGGAAATCCGCCCTATCAGTTAAGCGATGGGGGTGGTGGAGCTGGAAAAAGCGCCGCTCCTATTTACCAAAAGTTCGTTGAACAAGCGAAAAAATTAAAGCCTAGGTACCTTTCTATGATTATCCCTTCCAGATGGTTTTCGGGTGGTAAAGGGCTGGATGAGTTTAGAAGCTCAATGCTTAATGATGATCGATTATCACACATCACAGATTTTGTAGATTCAAAGGATTGCTTTCCAAGTGGTGTTGACATTCCGGGAGGTATTTGTTATTTCCTTTGGCAAAGTGATTACCACGGTGATTGCAATGTTAGAAATATTAATAAAAACGGTACTGAAATTGTTTATATGCGGGCACTCAACGAATTCCCTACTTTTATCAGAAGCAATGAGGCGGTCAGTATAGTTAAAAAGGCTCTTGCGAAAGGAGAAAAGACTCTCAGTGAACAGGTGTTAAGCAGAAAGCCATTTGGTCTTGAATCAAACACCAAATTCGACGATGATGGCGAACTTTTGCTGAGAAACAGCAGCGGTTTGGGAAAGGTAAAAGCAGCTAGAGTATTATCTGGTTTTGATATGATTAACAAGTGGAAAGTAATCGTATCAAAGGTGTCCTTTGAACATGCGGGGGTTCCTGACAAAGACGGAACGATGAGAGTTTTATCCGTTATTCAAAAAATGCCACCACAGTCTGTATGTACAGAAACATATTTAGTCGCAGGGGTATTTGATAATGAAAAGAATGCAGACTGCATGATTTCATATCTGACCACAAAATTTTCTCGATTTCTTATCATGCAGATGCTTGCTTCTATGAATATGTCAAAAACAAGTTACAGTTTTGTGCCTGTTCAAGACTTTTCAAAACTATGGACGGACGAAGAACTCTACGCCAAATATGGACTAACCACTGGAGAAATTGCATTTGTCGAATCGACTATCAAACCAATGAGCGGAACTGGCGGTGGTAACAATGGCTAGTAGCGATTTCTTCCCCCAACGCCCGGAATCGCGCCCGATGATCTACGCCTATACCGACGCTAACCCGCAATACAAGGGACTGCTGAAGGTAGGCTATACCGAGAAAGATGTGGAAAGACGAGTAGGACAACAATATCCTACCAAACGGCCGGATGGCATGGTGCCGTATAAAATCGTACTGGCTGAGTCGGCCATGCGCAATGACGGCACCTGCTTTACCGACCATGACGTTCATCATCTTCTACGCAAGAAAAGGGTCGATAACGTCGGCGGTGAATGGTATCGATGCAGCGTAGAAGAGGTCAAAGCGGCTATTGTCGCCATCAAAACGGGCACCTCCAATATCGAAAACCGTACCCAGACCTTTGCCTTGCGCCCCGAACAAAAAGAAGCCGTCGATAAAACGATGGAGTATTATGCCTCGGCAAAAAAGGATTTTCCCGACCGCGCTCCCAAATTCTTGTGGAATGCCAAGATGCGCTTCGGCAAGACCTTTGCGGCTTATCAGCTTGCCAGGCGCATGGGCCTCAAAAAGGTGCTGGTGCTGACCTTTAAGCCGGCTGTGGAAGCGGCCTGGGATGAAGACCTGATGACCCATGTGGATTTTGAGGGCTGGCAGTTCATCTGCCGCGGCGGTATGACCTACGAACAGGCCGATCCATCCCGCCCGCTGGTTTGTTTTGGTTCTTTTCAGGATTATCTCGGCACCAACGATACCGGCGGCATCAAGGCGAAAAATGAATGGGTTCACTCTACCAATTGGGATCTGGTGATTTTTGACGAATACCATTTTGGCGCCTGGCGCGAGAATGCCAAAGCCCTGTTTGAACAGCCGGACGAAGATGAAGATTACGATTTCGATCTGGAAAAATACAAAAAAGACGAAGCCGATAACGCCTACAACGAAACTTTTTTGCCAATCACCACAGCGCATTATCTTTTCTTATCGGGTACGCCCTTCCGTGCCATCAACAGCGGCGAATTTATCGAAGATCAGATCTATAACTGGACATATTCGGATGAGCAGCGGGCAAAGGAGAATTGGGGAGACGCTTCTGATAATCCTTATGCTGCCCTTCCGCGTATGGTCATGCTGACCTACCGCATACCCGATAGCATCCGTCAAATCGCCATCCAGGGTCAATTCGACGAATTTGACCTGAATGTGTTTTTCTCAGCCAAGGGCAAAGGCAAAGAAGCTAAGTTTGTTTATGAAAATGAAGTACAAAAATGGCTTGACCTAATTCGCGGTTCTTATCTGCCCGCCAGCGTGGATGACATGAAACTCGGGCAGGATAGACGTCCACCCATGCCATTTTCAGATACCCGTTTATTAAATGTGCTATCGCATACCTTCTGGTTTTTACCGAATGTAGCTGCCTGTCACGCTATGGCGAATTTACTCGCACAAAAGCAGAATACCTTTTTTCATGACTACAAAATCAACGTTTGTGCCGGGGCATCCGCAGGAATCGGTGTGGATGCGCTGGTACCGGTGCAAAAATCCATGGGAGATCCGTTATCCACCAAAACCATCACCCTCTCCTGCGGCAAACTAACCACTGGGGTCACCGTCAGGCCATGGACGGGTATCTTCATGCTGCGTAATTTAAAAAGCCCTGAAACCTATTTCCAGGCGGCTTTCAGGGTACAAAGCCCTTGGGAAATCACCACCGGAGCCGGCACGAGTGAAATCATGAAGCATGAATGCTATCTGTTCGATTTTGCACTGGATCGCGCACTGAAGCAGATATCGGATTACAGCTGCCGGCTGAACGTCAACGAGAGCAATCCTGAAAAGAAGGTGGCTGAATTTATCAATTTCCTGCCCGTGCTGGCTTACGACGGCAGCAGTATGAAGCAAATCAACGCGCAGGATATTCTGGATATAGCCATGGCGGGCACCTCAGCTACGCTATTAGCAAAGCGTTGGGAATCTGCCCTACTTGTCAACGTGGACAATGAAACCCTTGCTCGCTTGATGGCAAACAAAGAGGCTATGGAAGCTCTGATGAGAATAGAAGGATTCCGCAGCCTGAACGCTGACATCGAGACGATCATCAATAAATCTGAAACAGTTAAGAAAGCAAAGCAAGATGGTGACGGCAAGCTGACCCCGAAGGAGAAAAAAGAGCTTACCGATGAAGAAAAAGAATACAAATCGATGCGCAAACAGATTCAAGAAAAACTAATCAAATTTGCTACTCGTATTCCGATCTTCATGTATCTCACCGACTACCGCGAACGCTCCCTCAAAGATGTCATCACCCAACTGGAGCCGGGACTTTTTAAAAAGGTCACCGGCCTGGATGTTAAAGATTTTGAATTGTTGGTCTCGTTGAATGTGTTCAACGGCTCTCTCATGAACGATGCCATTTTCAAATTCAAGCGCTATGAAGATTCCAGCCTCTCCTACACTGGCATCGATAAACATGCCGGCGAGGATATCGGCGGTTGGGACACGGTGGTCAAGCGCAGCGAATATGAAGCGCTGTTTTACAATCAGCAGGTCACAATGGAAGCGGCGGCGGATTATGTCGTTGATATGCCCGATGAACCCGTTACTGCTGTTTCCGATGAGGAAGATGAAGAAGAAGAACCGGTCATCGCCAAAACCAGAAAGCCGGTTACCTATCCCAAACGCGCCCGGAAAGCTCCGGTCACGCCCCTCGTGCCCGATTTTGTCACAGCCAGCTTCGGTATAAAGTCCCCCATCGCGCCAGAAACTGTAAAAAAAGAGGTAAAACCAACAGTGGACACTTCCGGCGTTGCGATCGGAGTGACTGTGCAGCACAAAGCGTTCGGAGCCGGTAAAGTGATAGAACTTGGCGGCGGTTTGATCACTGTCGCCTTTGAACAAGGCCAAAAGCGTTTCGAGTTCCCCAGCGCATTTGAGAATGGTTTTTTGAAGGTGTAATAAGCGGATTAAATGCTGGAAAATTCGCAGAAGACCAACGAGGAAAATTATTATTATGAATGGTCAACAAATTTGTTTGAAAACTGTGGACGAGTTAAGAGTTGATTCTAATTCCAACACGCCATTAAAATTTTGGGTGCCTGCTTACCAGCGCGGATACCGCTGGTTGCCCCTTCAGGTTACTCAATTGCTTGATGACATCCGTGAATTCACTCTGCGAAGAGATCCCCAGCCAGATGAGTTTTACTGTCTTCAGCCGTTGGTGGTCAAGGTGCGATCGAATGGCGAGTTTGAAGTTGTTGATGGCCAGCAAAGATTAACGACCTTGTTGCTCATCATGCGTCACTTTAATGAACGGCTGACTGAGAAGTACAGACAAACACTCTTTACCTTAGCATATGAAACTCGTCCGAGCTTGGAAGAGTTCTTGAAATCTCCCAGGGAGGAGACCGCTAATGACAATGCGGATTACTTCCACCTTTATAAAGCTATCCAGGCCATAGAAGCGTGGTTTGTACAACGAGATAGCGAAGTGGAAGCTATTAAATCTGCCCTACTCAATAAAACAAAGGTTATCTGGTTTGAACTGGCTGAGCGTGACAATCCGGTTGATGCCTTTACTCGCCTTAATGTCGGGAAAATTCCTCTGACTAATGACGAACTGATCCGCGCACTTTTTCTGCGACGCACCGGGCAAGATAAAAAGGATGCTGAAAATATCCGGATGCGAATTGCTTATGAATGGGACCAATTAGAAAAAGGACTTCAATCCGACGACTTCTGGTATTTCCTGACCAACCGGAATCCATCCAGCCAAAACCGTATAGCTTTTATCTTTGATCTGGTTGCCCGCACGGAAGGCATATCTGAAGAACTGGCAAACGACGCTTATGGCCTATTTTACTTTTTCAATCAGCGAATGAAAGAAGCTGGCGCTACACCGGAAAGTGAATGGCGAAAGATTAAAAAGACCTATTTGATGCTTGAAGAATGGTTTGAGGACCGCACCCTGTTCCATATGGTTGGTTTTCTCGTTAGTCAGGATTTAGCCATTGAAGATATTCAAACACGATCAAAGAACTGTGCGAAGAGCGAATTCGAACAAAGCCTGCGACAAATAATATTCGAAAGAGTTATTGCTCAAAAACCCTTGTACCCCACTGATGAAGAGTCGGTACGGATGGATGTTGCTGATAGCCTGGAATCACTTATATACGGCTCGAAGGGTCGGCTTGTTACAGCCACCCTACTGCTTTTTAATATAGCAACCCTATTGGAAAACCGGCGATCAAATCTACGTTTTCAATTTGACAGTTTCAAGACAGAACACTGGGATATCGAACATATTCGTTCTGTAGGTGACGACAAACCTGATCGCGACTATCAACGTAAAGACTGGCTTCAAATGTGTTTGGGCTACTTAAAGCTACAAGACGATGCATCTGATCTATGCAGCAAGATTACGGCATTCATTGATCTATCCCAAGTCGAAGCTACGAATGAAAGATTTGATACTCTCTACGAGGAGATCTTGCAGTTTTTTAGGGAAGCTACTGAAGGAGAGGCTGTAAATGGTATCGCTAACTTGACATTGCTTGACGAACATACGAATCGGAGTTACAAAAATGCCCCGTTTGCAGTCAAGCGGCAGCGACTTTTGGAGCTCGATCAGCACGGTATCTTCGTTCCCCTTTGTACCCGGAATGTCTTTTTGAAGTGTTATAGCCCCCAGGTGGATAATGCCATGTTCTGGAGTGAGGAAGATCAGCAGGGGTATCTAGAAGCCATTACTACCGTTCTAGTTAACTTTTTCTGCGGAAAACAGGAAGGAAATCTATGAGCAATAACAGCCAGATCATCTACAAGGAGTTACTGGAGCGGCACGAGCGTATTCAAATTCCGATGATTCAGCGGGACTTCGCCCAAGGACGTTCATCGGAAAGCACAGTGCGCGAACTATTCCTGATGGCTTTAGATGAAGCACTTCGTAAACCTGTCGATGATCCGACCTTGCCTTTGAATCTTGACTTCATATACGGTAGTGTGGAAGGTCAGAAGGAGACTCGATTTCTTCCTTTGGATGGTCAGCAGCGCCTGACAACACTCTTTTTGCTGCACTGGTATCTGGCCTGGCGAGATGAAAATTGGGCGGATTTTGAAGCTATGTTCTTGGATGGAAAGAAGGCTAAATTTTCCTATGATGTACGTCCGAGTAGTAATGAATTCTTTGATCAATTGGTTTACTTCCGTCCATCAATTCCTCCGGAAGATATTCCTGAAAAGAAGTCGCCGATTACTTCCTTGATTACTGACCAACCCTGGTATTTTCGCAGTTGGCGACTTGATCCAACTATTCAATCCGTACTCCTAATGCTTGACGTCATTCATGAGAGATTTGCCTCATCAAGAGGCCTATTCGCACGACTAATCGATGAAAACCATCCTGCTATCACATTCCAATTACTCGACCTGAAAGATTTTGGTCTATCCGATGATCTTTACATCAAAATGAATGCCCGGGGAAAGCCGCTGACTCCTTTTGAAACTTTCAAAGCCCGTTACGAAGAGAAACTCAAAGGTCAGCTCAATGGAGAAATATTTTCCCTTGCCGGGCATCCTTTTAGTGCAGCAGATTATGTCGCGCAACGTATGGATACAGCCTGGGCTGACCTTTTCTGGAAACTTAGAGATCCAAAGAGCCACCAATTTGACCAATCGTTTATGAATCTCGCGCGTACTGTTGCCTTAGTCACTCGTAATCCGGACGATGAGGGTTATTTGGATGATGTGAGCAAGTTGAGAAGCACGCGGGAAGGGGAAGTACCATCATATACAGATTTTCATTCGCGGGGTTGGCTTGATGATCGCTTCACAATGACAATCATCCATCTGCTCGATGCATGGAGCAGCGAGAGTGGAATCCTCTCATGTTTCCTTTCAGACAATGGCTTTTTCGATGAAAAAATATTTTTTAACAAAATTGCTCTAAATCGCGAAAGTCTTTCTTACGCGGAAATTGTTCAGTTCGCCGCATATGTCGCATATATTGATAAGTATCATAATTCAATTGATTCAGTCGCTTTTCAGGAGTGGATGCGGATTATCTTCAATTTGTCCACTAACACAATATACAACCGCGTTGAAGATTTCCGGCGTAGTATTCGCGGATTAAATGGTTTGCTTGAAAACGCGGATGATATACTAAGGCATTTCGCTCAAGCGGAGAGTGTTACATCTGGATTCTATGAACCGCAAATAGCCGAAGAGGTGCTTAAGGCAAAGTTGATAATTGCCGAAAGCAATTGGCGGAAACTGATAGACCAGGCAGAACGTCATGGTTACTTCCGCGGGCAGATAGGATTTCTCCTTGATTTTTGTGGCGCTGTTACAGAAGCTTCCGATTTGGATCCAAGTCTCTGGGGTAATATCAAACACAAAGAAAGACAGGCTAATTTTGGAAGATACCTAACCCTGGCTGAAAAGACCTTCTCAGCCTCCGGCCTTGTTGATCTTGGTAGGTATCGTTGGCAAAGGGCACTTCTCAGTTATGGTGACTACCTACTTCCACGAGGCTCAAACATTTCTTTCCTCGTTAATACCGTGACTGATGAAACGAGCTGGAAACGCTTGCTTAGGGGCACAGGTACCAATCCCGAAGCGCGTGAATTCCTAAAGCAATTATGGGATCAATTGGATTCGAATAAAGATCTTACGCCACAGCTTGAAGGTCAGTTTGATTCAGTTCACGAGCTTGAACCTTGGCGAGCTGCACTAATTCACTGCCCGGAGGCTTTCGAATATTGTGATAAAAACTATATTCGGAAAGAGAATCAAAATATCATTTATTTGCTTAGGCGATCCCAATTAAATGGATTTCATGCGGACCTGTTTACGTATTGTCTCTATACCGAGCTAAAAGATACTTTCAAATTTCTACAGCCGTCGTATTGGGAAGTACCGGATAAATACACGGAACCATGCTTTAACTTGAAAGGTAATATTCAAGATAGAAACATATCATTTTCAGTGTTCAGTGATAATGGAGGCTATCGGATTCAAATCGCAATGACTGAATGTTCTGAAATTGAGGGTCTTGAAAACACATTGATAAAAATAGGTTATTCAGTGGATGATAGTTTCTATCAGAACTTGTTAAGTCGAGCAGATATTAAAGCTCATCTGAAAACACTGGATGAAGCCCTCGAATTGTTTAGCGCCACATAATTTGGGAGAGAAGTGACCAGCTCCAATAAATTGAAGGTCCTATTTGGGAACCCCACAATATAGATATGACCGTTAAGGTTAATGACTATCGACCCTGACTAGTGGTTTATATTCTCAAAATTTGAAAAAACCGTGATGTTTAGTACGGAGTTCCACGCCGTTGATCCGTTCCTGTGCTAATTCCCGGTATGGAAAACGAAAATCTCCAAATATTATTAGAGGATGGTTACCGACAACAACCTCGAAATCACTCTCGAAACCTGGATTATTTCCGACACACATTTTTTCCATGAGAATATCGGAAGGTATTGCAGCCGTCCTGAAAACTGGCAGGAATTGATTATCAAGAATTGGAATGATCTGGTTACCCCAGACGAAACCGTTCTGCACCTGGGTGATTTTGCGTTAGGCAACAAAAGCAATTTTGACCTCCTGTCTGGTATGTTAAGGGGCAGATTGTTTTTAATACAAGGTAACCATGACCGGATCAGCAAATCTTATTGCGAAACCCGCGGCGTAACTCTGATAAAAAATTCCTTGAATGCCGAGATATCCGATCAAATGAAACTGATCTTTTCCCATCGTCCGATCGTCCCCCTTGAAGACGGTTGGTTCAACCTGCATGGCCATATTCATAATGTTCCACCGCCACCTGAAGGTTCCAATCTGGGACCGAACCATATCAATATGAGTGTTGAGGTCAGGG
>DAISHK010000012.1:0-64703 GCA_036822575.1 Bellilinea sp.
TGGTTTATTGTTTCCTTCGCTTCGCTCTCTCAACTGACTAAAGTCCATTAACAAACAACAGCGCGGCAAAGCCGCGCTGTTTCTTTTTGCTTTTCTCAGGTTGATGCCGCCGCCCAATCGGCGGCCCGGGCTGGGATGTTAATCGGTCGGCACATCCGGCGCTGAATCGACTCTCCGGAATTCCACCTGCATCGGCTTAAAGGCTTCCAGCTTGCGCGTCGATTCATTCCAGACTTTCAGGCGCACAGCCTGGATGCTCTCTGGAATGGTGACCACCCGCGCCCATTTTTGCAAAACCGGCGAACTTTTCTGGCAGGCGGCCAGGTTGTAATTGGGAATACGTGGGCTGAGATGGTGAATGTGATGGTAACCGATACTGCCGCTGAACCATTCGAGCAGGCGCGGCAGGCGGTAGTACGAGGCGCCCAGCAGCGCCGAGGCCACGTAATTCCAGTTTTCAGCGCGATCCCAATAGGTATCTTCAAATTGGTGCTGGATGTAGAACAGCCAGATACCGGCCATGCCGCCCAGGAAAATCACCGGCAGCTGAATGGCCAGGTAGGCTTGCCAGCCGATCAGCAGACTCATGCCAACCGCCAGCGCGAGGATGGCCAGGTTGGTCAGGTGCACGTTGAGCGTCTGGCGTTTGCCGTAATTGGGCGTCGGCAGACGGTGCATGATGATGAACATGAAAATCGGCCCGAGCACAAACATCACCAACGGGTTGCGGAAAAAGCGGTAACCCAGGCGCTGCAGCCAGGCTTTATCGTAAAACTCTTCCAAGGTCAGCGTAGTCACATCGCCGGTGCCGCGTTTATCCAGGTTGCCGCTGGTGGCATGATGAATGGCATGAGAATGCCACCAATGCTCACTCGGCGTGAAGGTCAGCACGCCCAGCCAAAACCCTACCCGTTTGTTGACGGCAGTCGAAGGGAAAAAGGAATTATGGCCGCAGTCGTGGAAAAAGATAAAAATGCGCACCAGAAAACCGGCCGCCAGCACGGACAATCCCAAGGTCAGCCAGTAGGATACCTGCAAAGAAAGCACCATTAAATACCAGAGCAGCGCGTACGGAATCAGGGTATTGGCCAGCTGCCAGATGCCATGCGCATAACTGGCGCGCTGGTATGGCGCCAGAACTTTATTTAATTCGCCCATGGATGGTAATTTCTCACCGTTAACAATCACTTCAGTCGTCGCCATGCGAATCCATCCTTTCCTCAGATCGGTGCTTGTATTGTAAAGAATTCCGGCGTGGCAATCATATACAATACAGGTGAAGTAAGTCATATTTAAGGTCACATCACACGCTGCCCGGATATAAAAACAGAGACGGCCACGTAACTGACCGTCTCTGCAATGAAGTTAAAAGGCAGTGCTTTATTCGTAGCGCAGCGCGGCAACAATTTCCATATGCGTGGCCTGGCGCGAAGGGATCGAAGCGGCCAGCAGGCCGAAGATCAGGCCGATCACGATCGCGTCCAGTATCCCGCCGAACGGGAAGGCGTACGCCATCGGGAAGCCGCTCACATTGAGGGTCTGAATCAGCACATAACCCAGCCAGATGCCAGCCAGCACGCCCAGCGCGATGCCCAGAGCCGCCAGCAGCAGGCTTTCGCCGAGCACAATGCGCTGCACCTGTTTGCGCGTGGCACCGACTGCGCGCAGCATGCCGATTTCGCGTGTGCGTTCCAGCACGCTGATGCTGAGTGTATTGATCATGGCGATCAGCGCCGGGATGGCCAGCAGCATGGTCAGCATATACATCATGATTAAGGCCGCATCAAAGCTCTGCATGGTGGTCTGGCGAAATTCCGCGGCGTTGACCAGCGAGAAGGCCGGGTACTGAGCCACCAGCTGCTTGACCGCCTGGTCCACCTGTGCCGCATCCGCGCCGGCAGCGCGGTCGGCCATCAAGAGTACGTCGCTGGTCTGACCGAAATCTTCAGCCAGATTGGTCTGCGAAATATATCCGGTAGAAAGCTTGGCGTTGAGAATATCGATTCCAATTCCGACCACTGTGTAGGGTTGTTCTCCGCTCAAGGTCTGCATTTGCAATGTATCGCCGACCTTGACATTGTTCTGTGAGGCGAAAATACCATTAATAATAATGGCGCGCCCGGCCGCCAGGGCGGGGTAAGCCTGGACCGCAACGCCCTGACTGAACTCCATCCCCGACACGCGCGGATACGCCAGCGGATCAATGCCCAGCACCTGGATATCCACGCCGTCCGCGCGGCTGGTTGCCAGGCGAATCGAAGCAAAATCACTAATGCCGTCAATCGCCTGAATATCCTGCGCCAGCTGCGGGCCGGCGGCCATATTGCCGCCGTTCAGCACCAGCGAGAAAGGCATGATCAAATAATCAGCGCGCAGGCTGCTATCCATGTAGCCGGTAAAGCTGGAACGCAGGCTGGTCATCATCCCCAGCAGTGCGACCACAACCGCCAGACCGATCATCATAGCCGAAGCGGTTACGCCGGCGCGATTTGGCTGGCGGGCCAGGTTGACTTCGGCCAGACGGCCCTCTTCCGGCATGAATACTTTGAGCAGCCGGCCAAACCCGCGCGAAAGCGGAAAAGCCAGCGCCGGAGCAACCAGCACCAGACTGAGTACAAAGGTCAGGCTGCTAAGCGATTGAAGTTGGAAAATGCCCGAAAGCAGCCCAAGCGCAGAAAGTACCAGCAGAATGGCCCCGGCAATTGCCTGCCGGCCGGCAGAAGCCTCATACGTAGCCGCCGGCTGCGGGCGCAGGGCTTCCAGCGGCGTAACTTTCATCGCCGAAAAGGCCGGCAAAAGCCCGCTGAAAACTGTAAACCCGATGCCCAGGACCACCGAAAGGATCAGCGTATTCCAGGTGAACTGCGGCCCGCCGATGCCCAAATGCAGGAATTGATCCATAATCGGACGGACGGCCAGCAGCATGCCCGAAGCCAGCAGGTAACCGGCCAGCAGGCCTAAGGCTGTGCCGAGAATGCCTTGAATCAGGCTCTCAATCAGGATCAGCCCCAGCACCGTACGGCGCGAAGCGCCGACCGCGCGCAGCACGCCCAGGTCATGCCGGCGTTCAACGATCACCGTGCGGAAGGTATTGAAGATAATGAATCCCGCCATTGCCAGGGCCAAAACGCCGATCAGCGTAATTGCCACCTCACCCAGTTTCAGGCTGGAAAGCAGCCCTTCACTGGTATCCGCGATGCCCAACTGGTAATTGGGGCCGATTTTTTCCAGAATCTGGCTTTCTACCTGTGTGTGATCCACATTGCCGGCGTAAAGCGCTTCTACGGTATTGATTTTTCCGGCTTCATTGAACATCGCCTGCGCCATCGGCAAGGCGACATACACCTCACTGCCGCCGGTCAGCGGCGGGGTCAGCAGGCCCACAATTTGCAGATCCTGAGCGCCCTGCGCGGAAGGCAGGCTGAGGGTATCCCCTACCTGCAAGCCCAAATTGAGCGCCAGACTCTCGGAAATGACGGCGGCATCCATGTCGCCGGACTCCAGAAAACGCCCGGCGACAATCGGGTAAGAACGCACCTCCTGCGCATCCACCGGCTCCAGACCGCTGATCGTCACTGAACCCAGGCTGCTCAATTTATCGGCGGCCGCGCTGCTTTGCGCAGCGGGCAGCACCACGGCATGGCGCAGCAAGCCAGAAGCGGCCGCGACTCCGGCGGTTGAGCGCACATCCGCCAGAATGGCCGGGTCAAAACTGCCGCTGGCCGAATTGGTGATGGTCAGATCGACCACCCCGGCCGAAACCAGGATGTTCTTCCGGTAAGCATTCACCACCGGCTGGATCATGCTGTTCAGCCCAAAGATAATGGAGACTCCGCACACGACTGCCAGGGTGGTTAACACCATGCGTTGGCGGCGTCCCAACAGGTAACGCCAGGCCAATAGCCACTGCACGTTCATAGTGACTCAACTTTCGCCTTGACGGCCTGACCATCCGCATGCTGGCCGAGGTGGGTTTCATCCACTTTGCGCCCATCTTTAAGGAATACAATCCGGTCAGCATACGCGGCAATCCGCGGATCATGCGTGACCATGACCACCGTGCGCTGCCAGTCTTTAGATACCTGGCGCAGCAGCCCGGCAATTTCGTCAGATGCGCGCGAATCCAGGTTGCCGGTCGGCTCATCGCACAGGACCATACTTGGTTCGGCTACCAATGCGCGCGCAATCGCCACGCGCTGCTGCTGCCCGCCCGAAAGCTGATCCGGGCGGCTCTTTTCACGGTCATCCAGACCGACTTTGCGCAGCCAATCCGCGGCGCGCGCCTGAGCCAGCTCTGGTTTGATGCCGTCCAGCATTAACGGCAGCGCAGCATTTTCCACCGCGCCCAATACCGGAATCAGGTTAAAGAACTGGAAAATAAAACCCATTTTTCTGCGTCTCAGCTCAGTGATCTGATCATCACTCAATGAGGCCAATTCACGCCCCTCCAGAATCACTTTGCCAGAGGTCGGCCGGTCCAGCCCGCCGATGAGATGCAGCAGCGTTGATTTTCCGCAGCCGGAGGGACCCATAATAGCCAGGAACTCACCGGCCTCAACGCGCAGTTGGACATGATCGAGCGCCGTCACGGCGGTCTCGCCCTGTCCATAAACTTTGGTTAAATCTTCCACCTGAATAATCGACATCGAAAACTCCTTGATTGAATACGACTGGCCTGTTGCGTCTGGGCGGTTACTTGCGTGGCCTGCCGCGCGGACGAATTTCCGGCTGCGGCAGCGGCTGTTTTTGCATATCGTCGAGACGCCCCTCGACCATATCCAGCCAGCGCAAATCCGCCTCCAGGTGCATGACGGCCTTATCCATCAACAAAATTTTGGCCAGTTCTGTCCGCGGGTCGCAACGTTGGCGTAAGTCGGTCACCCGGTGCAGTTCCTGGAACAATGCTGCCCGCTGTTTCTGAAGAATCACGCCCAATTCGGCGGGTTCATTCAGCCCCATGACGAGCATTAACTTGAGATACACGCTGTCACGCTGCGGACTGCCGGCTTCGCCAGTGCGAAACCAATCTTCCAGCTCCGCGCGGCCGGCGGGCGTAATGCTGTACACCCTTTTTTCCGGCCCGCTGTCATCATCCAGCATTGTTTCGTCCAGCAAACCAGCTTCGTGCAGGCGAATCAGGGTGGTGTAAATTTGAGCGGGCTTGACGTCCCAGTTCTCTTTACCGCCCACCAGGGCTTCGAATGCAGCGTGCAGTTCATACCCATGACAGGGATGTTGGGCAACCAGCCCCAGGAGTGCATTGCGAACAGACAAGCGATTAAATCCTCTACAAGTTAATATTTACTGATAAATAATAACTCAGTACCTATTTTTGTCAAGATAGAATCGCCCC
This sequence comes from Bellilinea sp., assembly GCA_036822575.1. GTDB lineage: Bacteria > Chloroflexota > Anaerolineae > Anaerolineales > Anaerolineaceae > Bellilinea. Next base: position 5,354 of record DAISHK010000012.1, read on the forward strand.
GCCAGGATTGCGTGCAAAGGTACAGCATTCGCCCCGCAATTGGCCGCATTTTCAAAACTCACACCCCGAATCACGCGCGAATATGGTTTAATCAGAAAAATTTCCGTAAGCGAGATCATCTGTGAATACATCCATCTCTTCTCCATCCGCCGCGGCGCCGCTCGCGGGGCGCGGGCAGGAATTCAGCGCCGGACTGCGCGGCGTGCTTCCGCTGATTATCGGCATTATCCCCTTTGGTATGATCTACGGCGTTCTGGCCGTCAGCGCCGGACTTTCTGTAGGACTTTCGCAGGCCACCTCGGCGATTATTTTTGCCGGGGCCTCACAATTCGCCATGGTGCAGCTGCTGGGCGCGGGCGCCCAGGCCTGGGTTGTAATTTTGACGGTAGTGGTGCTCAACCTGCGCCACGTGCTCTACTCCGCTTCAATCGCCCCGCATTTTCAGCACTTGCCCGCCCGCTGGAAAGCAATTCTGGCATATTTTCTGACCGATGAAGCATACGCGGTCAGCATCCTTAAGTACAACCGCGACGGCGATACGCCCACGCGGCATTGGTATTTTTTGGGAGCCGGGCTAACGTTATGGAGCTTCTGGCAGCTTAGCACAGCCGCTGGAATCTTTCTCGGCGCGGTGATTCCCGCCAGCTGGCCGCTCGATTTTGCCGTGGCGCTGACCTTCATCGCTATGGTGGTGCCCTCAATCCGCCAGCGCAGCGAAGCCGCCGCGGCGCTCAGCGCCGGAATTACAGCCGTAGCCCTGCATGGGCTGCCCTATAATCTGGGGCTGATTCTGGCCGCCCTGGTTGGAATCGGAGTCGGGCTGTTGGCAGATCGGAGTAAAGCGCAATGAACTGGCTGATCCTCCTCATTGGCGGCGGCCTGACGTACCTGACGCGCATCTCTTTCATTGCCTTATTCGGCAAATTCAATCCCTCGCCGGCCATCCAGCGCGGGCTGCGTTTCGTGCCGCCCGCCGTATTGACGGCGATCATCTTCCAGGAACTTTTCATCCGCGACTCGCGCCTGGCCCTGGGGCTGGCCAACCCGCGCCCATTGATCGGCCTGGCGGCCGCCCTGGTGGCCTGGAAAACACGTTCAGCGCTGTGGACGATCGCGGTCGGCGCGCTGCTGATGCTGGTTTACCAACTGGTGTTCTAATCAGCCTGATCCTCTTCCGCTCGGCTGGCATGGTGATTGCACCTTCCACCACAGAGCGGAATGATGATCATGAACAAGACAAAAATTCTCACCACATTATCTGGAATTGTCTTCGCCGCGGGATTATGCGCGGCAATCTGGCAGCCCGCGGCAGCCTTCTCCGCGCCGCCGGGATTCTACAGCGTCAAAAGCGTCCAGGGAGCCGAACTCTTCCAGAAAGATTACAGCGGCGGCAACCCCGATTACGTCCTGGTGGTTTCGCTGGCGCAGCAAGCCGGGGTCAGTTTATTGACCGGCAGCGGTGACGCTGTCACCGGCGAACTGCTGGTCCAGCCGCAAAGCCTGACGACATTCTGGGAAAGCTATCAAAATCAAAACAGCGCGGCCTTTTGCGTAATCAATGGCGCCGTCTTTACCCCCGGAGACGGCCCCACGCGCCTGCCACTGGGGCTTAAACGGGATGGGCAGGTGCTTAATCCCGGTCTGGGCGCTTCAGCCGCGCCGGGAGAATACCTCCAGCTTGAATTATGGAGCGACCACGCCAGCATTAAAGCGATGGGCGACCTGAACAGCTCAGACGCGCCCAATATCCTCGGCGGGCAAGCGCTGAGCGCTGTCAGTGATGGTGAATTTCCCATGCCGCGCACCTTCGCCGGCATCGCCGACAGTGATGGCGACGGGCAGGCCGAAACCCTGATTCTGCTCACCTCCGCCACCACCGCCATCAGCGAAGCCAGCCAGGTACTAGCCGATTTCGGCGCTCAGCAAAGCATGGCGCTCGGCAGCGGCAGTCAGGCCCAGCTCATTTGCCAGGGACAAACCTATAACGGCGCCAATGATGATCTGGTGCAGGCTATTGGCATCGCCGCTTCCCAGGTTTCCGATTATTCGGCTTCGGCCAGCCAGTTTTCCGAGTTCCCGGTGGTTGTGGCCGGCGAGAACACCAGCCTGGAAGTGACGGTCAAGAATACCGGCACACAGGCCTGGCAGGCCGGAGAAGTCAGCCTGATCAACCAGCGCGATCCGCTGGGAACCGCCACTTCCCTGACCATTCTGCAAAATGTGGCTCCGGGAGAAAGCGCCCAGGTCAGCTGGCAGACTCAAAATTTTGAGCAGAGCGGCATCTATACAACCCAATGGGATATCTCACGCGGCGGCGCCTCCATCAGCGATCACCCGGTGACCATCTCGGTGGTCGTGATTCCGCAGGAACTGGAAGCGCGCAAAGCCGAACTGGAAACGCAAGTGCGCAGTTGGGTGGCGCAGAAAATGGATAATATTCAGGGCCTGGTGCTGGATTGGATCGAAGCCCAGGTGCGCAAGGGGTTCGACAGCCTGCTGGAAAATATCTGCCCCTCAGCCGCGCTGCTGCCCGGCTTGCTGTTTGCGCTGGCCTGGTTCCTGCGCCGGCATTAAGCTATCCGTTTCGTATACAGGCGGGCACAGCCGACCTTCCTTAATAAATAAAAACCTTATAATGGTTGGCTCCTGCCCTAACGAACGCCAAAGATGGGCTGTATAGTTACCAGAAACAAGAACAGGTGCGCACAGCAAGCGAAATCTTCTATGTCCGGCATTTGCAGCGAGTATAAGGTGGGTGCAAATGCCGTGGAAACCCGCAGGAAGTTCATCTTGACCAAACGTTGTTAATTAGGTAAAATCCACGTACTTAGCTGGCGACGTGGCCAAGTGGCAAGGCAAGGGTCTGCAAAACCCTCATCACGGGTTCAAATCCCGTCGTCGCCTCAATTAAAACGCCCTGCAAGGGGCGTTTTGCTTTAACCCGGACGGGTTCAAACACCCGCTAGGGTGCGTTGTCCCGTCGTCGCCTCAAGACAAGCGCCCTGCAAAGGGCGTTTTGCTTTAACCCGGACGGGTTCAAACACCCGCTAGGGTGCGTTGTCCCGTGGTCGCCTCAAGACAAACGCCCTGCAAAGGGCTTTTTGCTTTAACCCGGACGGGTTCAAACACCCACTAGGGCGCGTTGTCCCGTCGTCGCCTCAAGACAAGCGCTCTGCAAAGGGCGTTTTGCTTTAACCCGGACGGGTTCAAACACCCACTAGGGCGCGTTGTCCCGTCGTCGCCTCAAGACAAGCGCCCTGCAAAGGGCGTTTTGCTTTAACCCGGACGGGTTCAAACACCCGCTAGGGTGCGTTGTCCCGTCGTCGCCTCAAGACAAGCGCCCTGCAAAGGGCGTTTTGCTTTAACCCGGACGGGTTCAAACACCCGCTAGGGTGCGTTGTCCCGTCGTCGCCTCAAGACAAGCGCCCTGCAAAGGGCGTTTTGCTTTAACCCGGACGGGTTCAAACACCCGCTAGGGTGCGTTGTCCCGTCGTCGCCTCAAGACAAGCGCCCTGCAAAGGGCGTTTTGCTTTAACTAAAGACGGGTGAAGACACGCGCCGGTGGCAACAATATTCCTGTGCCGATTTTACAACTTGCTGCGTTAAAAAAAACGGGATTTGAAATGCGGCCCCCTTGACGCGCGTCAATTCTCATGATAAATTAATTTCGTTCGTTATCTTATCTGAAAGGAAGGCGTGTTTGATGTCGGCATCCACAATGGTCGTTGTTTTTGAAGTCGCTGTTTCGACGCGCCTGGCCGCTGCCGCTTAATTCTGCGCAGCATTCTAAAAGAGAATAGGCCACGGGCGTTGTGATCAGCCCCGTGGCTTTTTGTTTAACTTGCCAGGGACACTTCCGGCTGTTCGATAGCCGTACGTGACCATTGCCGCCCCGCGCGGACACGTCTATGCAAGCACAGCGCCAGCCACGGTTATTGTGGTCTGGCGCTTTTTTAATTACCCTGCGGCTGTGCTCACTGGATTATCGGTAATGCAAAGCTGATTGGGTGTGTAAGGTAAACGAACATGAAGATATCAACGATGACCTCTCTGATCGAGGGGATGATCATGAAGAAATCCACCGGTTACTGGCTGGTTCAAACCGCACAGGGACCGTTTGACTGCACGCTGGCGGCACAATTATGCGCCGCAGCGCGAACCGGCAAAGCGAGCCGCTCCAATGGACCGGTAAATGAAGATCAATATGCCGCGCTCGGTGACCGGGTTCAGGTACGCCAGACGGGAACCGCGCAGGGCGTGATCGAAACCATCCTGCCACGCCGCAACCAGTTTTGGCGCCGGGCGGCGCAGGCTAAACCCGGCCAGCACGCGGCCGGTCAGGTGATTGCCGCCAATCTGGATCAGGTCATTCCGGTATTCGCGGCCACGGACCCGGCTCCGCATTGGAATATGCTGGACCGCTACCTGGTCTCGGCTGAAGCGGCCGGCATCTCGGCGCAGATCGTCATCTCCAAACTGGATTTGATGGAACAGCTGCCTGTGGACGAACAGGCTGAACTGGAAGCCGCCCTGGCGGATTACCGACGGATCGGTTATGCCGTTTATAAAGTGAGCGCCTATCAGCAGCGCGGCCTGGAAGAACTGCACACCCTGCTGCAGGGACGCACCTCGGCGCTGCTGGGCAAGTCGGGCGTAGGCAAGACTTCTCTGCTCAATGCGGTTCAGCCTGGATTGGGGCAGCGCGTGAGCGCGGTGAGCGCTTACACGAGCAAAGGCCGGCATACCACCACACATCTGGAACTCTTTCCGCTTTCGGGCGGCGGCGCTTTGCTGGATACACCCGGCGTGCGCGAGTTTGGCCTGTGGGGTGTGGAGGATGAAGACCTGGCCTGGTACTTTCCGGAAATGCGCCCCTACCTGGGACAATGCCGGTTTGGCGCGGACTGCCGTCATGCCGACGAACCAGGCTGCGCGGTGCGCAAGGCGGTTATGGCGGGGGCGATCAGCCCGCGCCGCTACAAGAGTTTTATGCATTTACAGGATGAATCATGAGAAACAAATATCCCGCACCCACACCGGATTTTATCTGCGGGCACTGCCATAATTTCGTCTCAGCCGCCATCTCGCTGGCTGGGGTGCTGAATCGCAATCACTGCCCGTATTGTCTTTGGTCGCGGCATCTGGATCTGTATACCGGCGGTGACCGCCTGTGTGCCTGCAAAGGCGCTATGCGGCCGATCGCCCTGACCTTGAAACGTACCAATAACAAATACGCCCCACGGCAAGGCGAACTGATGCTGGTGCATCACTGCCAGGAATGCGGCGCGCTTTCGATTAACCGCATCGCGGCTGATGATGATAATGAACGGCTGTGGGAACTTTATCGCCGCAGCCTGCACAGTTTGCCGCCCGCGCTGCGCGGTGCAGCCCATGTGCAGGGGATTCATCTGTTGGAAGAGGATATGCAAAGCCTGGTTCGCGCCCGTTTATTCGGGCAGAACCAGGCCGAAGCCGCGCCGCTGCCGGCGGACTGTCTTGAGTGCGCTTAGCTCAGCCTTGAGCCGCCGCGTATCGCTCCAATTGTTCCCGCTGAACGCGCGTTGGGCGGATAAAGATCCGTTCTTTGCGGATGGCCTCCCAGGCCTGCTGGGGGGTCATCCCGGCGCTGACCAGATAAGCTGCCGCCATGGTCGGCGCGCGGCCAACACCCGCGCCGCAGTGGATATAAACTTTGCCGCCTTTTTCGATTTCACTGCGAATAAAATCCACGCCTTTGCGAAGAGAGTCCAGGGTCGGGGCATCATCGTCACGGGTGGACAGGTGCAGATAAGCGGGAATTTCCACCCCCAGCCCTAAATCATTGAACTCGCTGCGCATATTAACCACGCCGGTAATACCCCAGTTATGCAGCACGCGCCAGCCGCGGCGATGAAATTGCGCCCCTACAAAAAGCTGGGGGGTGATCTGGCATTGTGATCGGATGGGCTGGTCGAGAATCAGCCGGTTGAATACATTAAATAGCCAGTAAAGGGTGGCTTTCAGACCCTGGGTAACCAGCCGTACACGCAGCAGGCGAAAGAATTTGACAATGCTCATACTGGCTTCGCGGTCGGTATTTTTTTCTATATCCACGCGTCGAGTCTCCAATCTATAACAGGCGCGGCTATTCACAGCGCAGGTATTCTTAATCAAGCAGGCGCGGCGCAGGCCGCGGGTGTTGAGCGGGTTGAAGTTGATGCGCGCCTAGACGCCGGTTTCGACCATCTTCGTCAGAATGTGCCGTTCTACCTGAGAATCATTATGGGGAGTGGGCACATCGCGGAAGAGGTACCAATCCTCGATATGTTCAACCGTCGCTCCGGGCGGGATGGTTTGCATCTGGCCGAGGGTCTCCAGCTCAAGCATACTGTCGCAAATGAAGACTTCGGCAGAGCATCCCATATCCGGGTAGTTGGCCTGGCTGTCGTAAGCAAATTTTTTGATAAACAGGTGGCTGCGGCGGGCGTAGCCCATCCAGCCGGAAGGAATCAGCGCGCCGATTTTTTGCGGAACTTTAACCAGCGGATCCTGGCGCGCCAGAATGTACTGGCGTCCCCAGATCCAGCGCGGGTCGCTCAGGTCCGTATAAGCCCACAGCACCAGCGGATTGGCCGGCTGCAGGTCCTGCGGATGGGATCCGCGCGGCGGCAGCGGTAAAATCGCCGTCCCGCCAGGGGCCATAACGGTCAGCGCCCAGGGCGCCAGACGGACATCCCAGACGCCGCAGTTGCGCAGGCGGTGGGTGACGCGCACGTGCGTATCCACAGGGGAAAGGCGGATATCCATTTCTTTTTGAATACCGGTCAGCGCCTCAGTCTTTTGAATGACACGCACAAAATCACCGTGGTCCTCGTAAGCGACCGAGTCGTTATCAGGCAGGTTGGTGCGCCCGGCTAATTCCGGGGCATGCCAGAGCCGGTGTCCGCCGTAGGGACGCCATTGACTGCCGCCGGTCTTTCCTTGATCTTCAGGCGCTTCCTGAAATTCGTTCTCTTCATCCAGGTATCCGTAGCGGATGACGCGCGGTCCAATATCCGTGGTGATGACCAAGTCAACCAGCAGATTTTCGAGACGAATACAATTCTTCCAGCCGTTGAACTCAATGATTTCCATAGCGTCACTTTCCCCAATCCAGGCAGGCGCCTGCCCTCGGTTTAATCGGCAATTCGAAGTACAGGACTGTCTAAAATTTGGGCTAACCCGATATTCGCGCTTTGACGCAATTGCTTTGCCATTCCGTTCCCCTGGCGCGGCGCGTTAACCTTCTGTTCCTATTATAAGCGAGACGGGATAGATGAGAATCGCAAAAGAGAAACCAATTTGCGCTGGATGCCCATTGCATTAAAGCAAGCCAGCAGAAAAGGGCCAGATCCGCTTCCCCGGTATTGCTGCGGTATATATTCCCGAGAATTCGTGAAGAATGTCACAAGAAGTGCGTTTAGCGTAGCCGCTTGTGATTAATTCCAGTACAATAAATAAAACTCACGCCGGCATGATAAAGATGGACCAGCCGGCAGTGACTTTTCAGGCGGTACGCGCCTGCACGCGCGGTGACCGGCTGGCAAATGAAAGCTGCGGTTACCCCGGCGGCGTATATTCTGGCCGCTGTATGATTGGCTATCTGCAAAGGCTGAAACGTGCTTCGATCGAATGATTTATCCCTGGCTCCTCCGGTGGACATTCATCTGGTTCTGGATGATATGGCGTATACCTTGCTGGAGCTGTCCGCCGGCCGGCAGGTCTTTATTTTTTGCCGCCGCGGGATGTCGGAGCATTTTGACCCGGTCAGCGCGATGGGGGCGCTCTCGCTGGCGGAAAAGCGGATTTTCTGGGCCGCCACTTTGGACGGCAGTGCGCCGGCTTTGCTGAAGGCGCTGCAAATGCGCCCCGCGCCGCTCTGGCTGGATGCCGCGCAGCGGGCCAAACTTAATGATCCCTTTCTGGATGGGCTGAGCGCGCCGACCTGGCTGGTTCAGCCGCTGACCAATCGCGGCGCGTTAATTGGCGCGGTTCTGTTAGGCTGGAATGAGGAATCGGTGGATTTGAGCAGTCAGCAAACGCGTTTGCTGACCACCGTTGTTCACTCCCTGGAGCTGGCTCTGGAAAACGCGCGGCTGAGCGAGGCGCTGAGTGAAAAACTCCAGCAGAATCAAAGCATCCAGGAAATTACCCGCGAAATTCTGCGAAAAACCGATTTGCAGGATGTGCTGCGGCTGGCCGCCTCGGGCGCACTGCGCCTGGTAGATGGCGTCGGCTGCCGCCTGGTGATTTACGACGAGCGTGAGAGTCCGCAGGTGGCTTATCAGGTCGGCAAAAGCGCCGGCCTCAGCCCGACCCAGGTGCACGCTTTATCTGGCGGAGAAGAACTGCGCCAACGCCTGACGCCGCTGGTGATTGAGAACCTGACGCTTGAAAATGCGGATTTAGCGGAGAGCGCGCTGCTGTGGCTGCCGCTCCCGGCTGACCAAGTCAACCTGGGCTGGATGGAGATTTACCAGCAGGGCAGGCCGATTACCGCCAAAGACATTGAAGCCGGCGCGGTTTTCGCCGGGCAGGCCGCCATGGCCATCGAGCATGCCCGCCTTTACCGGCGTGTGCAGTCCACGGCGGTGGCTGAGGAACGCGCGCGTATGGCGCGCGAACTGCATGATTCGATCAGCCAGGCGCTGTATGCCATCTTCCTTTCCAGCGGCGCGGCGGATAAGCAGCTCAACGCCGGGCAGACCTATGCGGCGCGCGCCAGCCTGGATATCGTCCGCAATACCTCTCAGTTGGCGATGGGTGAGATGCGCCTGCTGATTTACGAATTGCGGCCGCCGATGCTGGACCGCTACGGTTTTTGCGGCGCGGTGCAGCGTCGTCTGCAAGCCGTAGAGCAGCGCGCCGGTCTGAAAGTAACCCTGGATTTGCCTGAAGGGTGCGGTCTGCCGCCGGCATTGGAAGAGCCGCTTTACCGCATCGTCCAGGAAGCATTGAATAACGTCATCAAACACGCCCTGGCCAGTCAGGTGACGGTATCGCTGCGGCGCGAGGCGGATGCGATTCTCTTGCAGGTAAGCGACGACGGCTGCGGCTTTGATGACAAACTGATTGATAACGGCGGTATTGGCCTTAAAACCATGCAGGAACGCGCTGAATTAATGCATGGTGAGTTCACTATTCATTCTGCACCTCAACAAGGGACAACAGTCCTGGTCAGGATACCCAATGAAGAAAATCCGAATTCTGTTGGTGGATGATCATCCTCTGGTCCGCAAAGGGATGGTTGCGGCGCTGTCAACCGAGCCTGATTTTGAAGTGGTCGGGGAATGCAGCAATGGCGAAGAAGCGCTGCGAAATTTTGAGGCGCTCGATCCGGACATCACCTTGATGGATCTGGTGATGCCGGTGATGGATGGCATCGAAGCCATTCGCCTCATTCAGCAAAGTCATCCGGAATCAAAAATTCTGGTGCTGACCAGCTTCTCAACGGACGAAAAGGTGTTTGCCGCCTTGCAGGCCGGCGCTTCGGGTTACCTGCTCAAGGATTCGGGGCCGGATGAATTGATTGCTGCCATCCGCCAGATTTTGCGCGGCGAGTCGTCGCTGCACCCGGCGATTGCGCGCAAAGTGCTTAATGGCATGCGTCCGGCACAAACGCATTCGCGCAACCAGGAATTAACCGTCCGCGAAAGAGAAGTGCTGGGTTTTCTGGCGCAGGGGTTAAGCAACCCCGAAATTGCCGAACGCATGGTGGTCAGCGTCGCCACGGTGCATTCGCACGTCAGCCGTATTCTGACCAAACTGCAACTGGAAAGCCGTACCCAGGCCGCGCTGTACGCCATCCGCGAAGGGTATACCTCGCTTCAACCGCCGCAGGAATAATTACCCGAAAAAATCTAATTAAATTAATGATTGTTAGTGTGTACATTTCGTATGCACATGTAAGCAAAAGGCATCGGAATTTTATCCGATGCCTTTTGCTTTATTACATAACGAACATAATTGTACAATCATTTCAATCCACGCCAAAAAACATAGTTGTTTCAGGCGACAACGCTACTATAACACAAATTGGGTTTGACAAAGAAGAAAATGAAATGTAATAGATAGCCGTTTATAAGTATGTCAGAAGAAATCTATTGACAACCTAACCCGAATTTGTTATAACATTATTGTTCAATCGAATATTATAATCGTTGATGATTTTGTTTCCAGTATTAGTCACCTTTCACCCTTTTTGGGGTGTGTTGAATGTTTTTTAAAACTTGGTGAAGAAAGGAGTAATCTAAAATGCCGAAAAAATCCCCTTGGCACTCGATCAAACAGCCTGTACATCATAACAATACAAATTGTAACACGGGCAATAATATCGAGAAGGAAAATCACCGCGACGGTACAGGCGGTAAACCCCTTTGCGAAGAATGTGCAAGACTTAATTCTCAAGGACGTTGAGAAGTCGTAAGATGGGTTTCCTCTCCGTCGCATTCTTATCCGCTACCGAAAGTTATCGGAAGCATAGTTGATGTAGGAGCGTTTCCGGATATTCAATTAACTTGAAATAGATATGTTGTAATCTAGGTTTAAGTTTTTTAGAATACCAATGGGAGAGGAATTGTGAACCTTTCTATAGGATGAAAAGTCGCATTTAGTCCAATAAAAAGGTTTTTTAAAGGGGGATATTATAAGAGGCTGGCTTACTTTTAGACAGCCTCTTTATATTTACCAGACTGTTTCATTGATTTTTTCGCCTGAAGAATTCAACCATTTGGTTGAATCGAAATCCATGCTTCTATGGATGAAAGCCCTCCGCCGGCGCAGTATAGTATTGCCGTAATCAGGATCAGGAGGTCAGGATGAACGAAACCCTTGTAAGCCATTGGATGGCAACCGATATAATCGCCGCGGACCCGCATACACGTTTGCACGACGCCCTGCGCACGATGAACAATCATCAGATCCGTTCACTGCCGGTAGTGGAAGACGGACGGCTGGCGGGCATTGTCACCAAACGCGACTTGCTGCGCGCAGACGTCACCACGGTGATGAAGGATATCTGGGATCAGTACCGGATCGTCGGCAACCTGCCCCTGGCCAATATTATGACGCGCGAGGTCGTTACCATCCGTCCGCAAGCCGATATGGTGCAGGCCGCCCAGCGGCTGCTGGAGAATAAAATCACCTGTCTGCCGGTATTGGATGAAGACGAGAAAATGATTGGGATTTTGACCTCCTCTGATATTTTCCGCTTCATCATCGCCGATATGAAAAATCAAATCGCGCCGACCCAGGTCAAAGAATACATGACCCGCGCGGTGGAAACCATCACCCCGGATGACGATATCATGACTGCCCATCGCCTGATGAGCCTCAAGCGCTTCCGCGCGCTGCCGGTGATGCAGGAAGGGCTGCTGGTCGGCATTGTCACCCGCACCGATTTGCTCAGCGCCGCGCCTTCGGTTTCCACCAGCCAGGGCCGCCAGGATATCAGCATTCAAATCTTCAGCACGCCGGTGCGTTACCTGATGACCAGCTCACCGCTGACAATTGGCAAAGACCAGTCGCTGGCCGAGGCTGCCCAGGCAATGCTGGAAAATAAAATCCACAGCCTGCCGGTAATGGACGCCGACCATAATTTATGCGGCATCATTACCGAAACCGACCTGTTTCAATCGGTATACGAACGGATTTTAGCCTGAAACGTTTATTCCGCTGGCGGCTGACGGCCGCGGCGTTCAGTTGTACGAGTACTCCACAGGATGGGTAAATATGATCACTGCAGAACCGCTAGTTCAAGAAAAAGTCGAAGTGAACATGGAAGACAAACGCTGGAAGGTTGTGAAAGCCACGATGCAAAAACACAACTATTCCTCGCGAGCATTGATCGAGACGCTGCACGTCATTCAAGATTCGTTTGGGTTCATTGATGAACAGGCCATGCAGTATGTGGCCCAAGAATTGAAAGTTCCGCTTTCAAAGGTTTTTTCGGTGGCTACTTTCTATAATGGTTTCACCAGCAAGCCGGCCGGCGAACATACCCTGGTGCTGTGCACCGGTACGGCCTGCTACGTCAAGGGCAACGACCGGATGGTGGAATTCATGAAAGAAAAGTTCGGGCTGGATCCTAACCAGACCACGTCGGACAACAAATTATCGTTCATGACGGCGCGCTGTGTCGGCGCCTGCGGGCTGGCCCCGGTCATGATTATGGACGGGCATATTACCGGCAATATGACGGTTGAAGAAATGCAAGCCAAAATCGAGGAGTGGGTCAATCATGGATAACGAGATGCTCCAGGAAATGTCGGCCAAGTACCAGGCCGAGCTGGCTAAATACCAGCATGTCATTCATGTATGCGCCGGAACCGGCTGCGTTTCTTCCAACAGCCAGATGGTGCTGGCGGCTTTCGATAAGGAAATCAAGCTGCGCGGCATCAACGACCAGGTGCTGATCAAGCAGGTGGGCTGCATGGGCTTATGCGCCGCCGGCCCGATCGTTTCGGTCTTCCCGGATGGCATCCTTTACAAGCATGTGACGGTCAGCGATGTGCCCGAAATTCTGAACGCGCTGGATGTTCAGCCGGTGGAGCGCCTGCTGATTGATACCACTACCCCGTTCTTCACCCGCCAGCATAAGGTCACGCTGAGCCGCTCGGGGCATATCAACCCAGAAAAAATTGAAGATTATATCGGCACCGAAGGTTATGTTGGTGAAATCCGGGCGATTACCTCGCTCACTTCACAGGGCGTGATCGATATGATCAAAACCAGCGGTCTGCGCGGCCGCGGCGGCGGCGGTTTCCCGACCGCTACCAAATGGCAGGCGGTTCACGACGCGCCCGGCGCGCAAAAGTATGTGATCTGCAACGCCGATGAGGGCGACCCCGGCGCGTTTATGGATCGCTCTATTCTGGAAAGCGATCCGCACAGCGTTATTGAGGGCATGGCGATTGCCGCCTACGCCGTAGGCGCATCACAGGGCTATATTTACGTGCGCGCGGAATACCCGCTGGCGGTCAAACGTCTGCGCCTGGCCATTCGCCAGGCCGAACGGGCCGGCCTGCTCGGCGAAAATATCGCCGGGGTGAACTTCAACTTCAATATTGAAATTCGCCTGGGAGCGGGCGCGTTTGTGTGCGGCGAGGAAACCGCCCTGATCAGCTCAATTGAGGGCAACCCGGGCAATCCGCGTCCGCGCCCGCCCTATCCGGCGCAGGCTGGCCTGGATGGCAAACCGACTCTGATCAACAATGTGGAAACCTACGCCAATGTACCGCATATCTTGCGCCGCGGGGGCGAATGGTTTGCCTCGATCGGGACGGCGAATTCAAAAGGCACCAAGGTCTTCGCATTGAGCGGCAAGATCGCCCACACCGGGCTGATCGAAGTGCCGATGGGGATTACTTTGCGCGAAATTATCTTCGATATCGGCGGCGGCATCCCGGATGGCCATGCCTTCAAGGCAGTGCAAACCGGCGGCCCATCAGGCGGCTGCATTCCCGAAAACCTGCTGGATACGCCGGTGGAATACGAAACCTTGATGCAGCTCGGTTCGATCATGGGCTCGGGCGGCATCATTGTCATTGACGATACCTCCAGCATTCTGACCGTGGCGCGCTTCTTCATGGAATTTTCAATGGAAGAATCCTGCGGCAAGTGCATTCCCTGCCGGGTGGGCACCACGCGGATTTACAACCTGCTGAATAAATTCATCCAGGGTGAAGCGGTTGAATCCGATTTGGATGAACTGGAAGACATTTGTAGTATGGTGGCGGCCACCAGCCTGTGCGGGTTGGGCAAAGCAGCGCCGAACCCGGTGCTCAGCTCACTGCGCTACTTCCGCTCGGAATATGAAGCCAAGATCCGCAAGCCGCAGATTGAGGCAATCCCCGAGCTGGTGGAAGTGCGCCGCGCGTAAGCACACTCAACGTCAATTGGGAGCGGTGGACGAGTAATAACATTAGCGGTAGGCACTCATCCTCCACATTCGCGGAAGATCGGGAAGTTCCAAGCCAAGGGAATTTCCCGATCGTGCGTTAACGCGGCAAGCCGTCGGGTTGAGTTAAAAAGCTCCGCTTGGGAGCGATCAGCAATATTCGATTTCCACCGTTTTGTGGAAGCGCATCAAAATGTCTGCCAGGCTTTCAATCAGGTGGCGGCGGATGGAAATGTTTTTTGGCAGCAGCGGATTCTGGTAAAACGGGTTAATGGATTGGCCCACCAGGAAAGAGATTTTATCGGCCAAAAAGAATTCGCGCACCAGGAAATAAGCGCCATTGTGCGCCGGGGTCAGTTTTTGCAGGTCGCCTTCGCTCTCGTTGAGCAGATCCATCGCCGCGGCCAGGGTAAGAATGCCCTCGGTAACCAGGTCAATGCCGTGCAGCTTGCCGTAGGCCGGCACCGTCTCGGTCATGGAGTCCATCACCGTTTCTACCTTGGTTTGCAGAAAATCGGCGACGATATTGGCCGTGGTGCCGCCGCAGATAACCTTGCGGCCGGGAAAATCCAGAATGCGGTTCACGTAAAGATAATCGAAGCCATTATCCAGCGGCGGGCCGGTGAGCACCATCAGGTCGTTGCGCGGACGCACATAAACGCCCAAAAAGGTGGCGTCGTCGCCGGGCATCCAATCGTACAGCCGGCGGGCGGTGGTGACCACGTTATTAACCACGCTGTGCACCGAATAAACCGGCCGGCTGAAAATGACTTCCAGGTGCGCGCCGATATTATCCCAGCCCCAACCGAATTTGGTGGACATGCCCAGACCGGCGTAGTGAATGCCGTCGCTCATTAACCCGATAAAATCGCCCAGGTCGAGGCGTCCGTGCGAGGTGGTGATTTTTTTACCCAGAATTTTCTCCGTCTTCATTGGCAGCGGCTCAACTTTGCCCTTGCGCAAGAAGATCGGCGGCGGGTTATCGAAGTTGATCACTTCAAAATCGAGCGTATCGTTTTGCACGGTCAGCACGGTGAAGGTGGCGTAGGCGATACGCCGTTCCCGGTCCACCGGCAGGGTACGGATGACGGTATCGATGACATCCCGCAGCTGCGCGCCCTGGCGCAGCATGGTGCGCAGAATCTCAGCCGTCAGGGTAGCCAGAATGCTGGCTTTGACTCCGCTGCCTAACCCGTCGGAAACAATAAAAATGGACGAGTTCGGCGTCGTTGCTACCTGGACCTGGTCTCCGCACAGTTCTTCGCCATATTTATTTACGCTTTGATAATGGATGTCGAGAAAGGGCTCCACTTACAGGCGCTCCTTTTCCACCAGTTCCATTAGTTTTAATAAGGATACTTTAGTTTCTGCGGTGGTTTCCCCCAGCAGCCCGGCGATTTTCTGGGCTACGCTCATTTGCTTATCGACGATGGTATGCATTTTTTGAATTGTTTCGCGTTTGAGCACCTGCATTTCTTCGCGCTGTTTCCATTCTTTGGTCATGTCGATAACAATACAGGCGACCAGGCCTTCTTCTTTGACCGGAAAGTACAATTTGCGGACGTAAAGATCCAGCGCGGGATACTCTTTTTCAATTCCACTGAGGGTATTGCCGGTTTCCCAAACTTCTGTAAATTCCTGCGTGTCTTCCCAAACGGTTGAAACCGGCGCGCCGACGAGCTCTTCCTCGTGGATTGCAAACAGGCTGCAAAGGGCGGGGTTGACCACACGCACGATCAGATCGCGGTCAACGACAATCAGCCCGTTGGGGTCATAATTCCAGAGCAGTTCCCATAGACTCTTCATTCCGCCCATCCTTCTTGAACCAGGGGCAGGATTTCTGTCAGAAATTTCCGCCTTAAATTCTTTGGGTTGACACCGGAAATTTCCTGGTCGCCAATCTTCAGCACAATCCCGCGTCCGCAGCCGCCCAGACAAAAGGCTCCTTTCAACTCAAGTCGCTCCTGCAGGTCGTTCTCCTGGATCAGGGTTTCCAATAGCGGCAGAACCTGCATGACGCCGAGCTGGTGGCAGGCGGATCCCATACAGATATAAATTGTTTTGCGGCGGGCGGGGCTGGCATTCATACACACCATTATAGAAGCCCGCGCTGAATTTGATTAGTGAGGAAGGGGATATGTTTTGTGACAGTTGTCACATACTGGCTTCGCAACGCTAAATACGGATCTGGCTTTCTTCGAAACAGAATACCCGGTTACGGCCGGCATCTTTGGCCTTGTAAAGCGCTTTATCAGCTTTGTTGATCAGATCGTCCAGCGTTGCGCCATTATTGGGATACACCGAAATGCCGATCGAAAGGGTAATATGGACGCTTAATCCTTCAAACGGAAGTTGAATATTTTCCACCGTCTCGCGCAGATGGTTTAACCGCAAGGCCGCGGTGGCGGCTTCCACGCCGGGCAGAATAACCAGAAATTCTTCGCCGCCCATCCGGTAAACATGGTCGCCCTCACGAAAGGCGGTGCGCAAAATATTGCCCAATACCTGCAAGGTCTGGTCACCGGCCGTGTGACCATAGGTGTCGTTGATCGTTTTGAAATGGTCAATGTCGATCATCACTATGCTGATGGGGTAGCCTTCGCGCCTGGCGCGCGCCAGCTCAATCGGCAGCGTATCCGAAAGCACCCGGCGATTAAAACAGCCGGTCAGCGGATCGCGCATCGCCTGCTCGGCCAGTTGGGCCTGCAGCGCTTTATTCTCATCCAGTTGGCTTTGCAGGCGTTCGTTGGTCTCATGCAGGCCGGTAATATCGTGGAAAATGGTTACCTGTCCAATATAACGGCCGCCTTGTTCAAATAGCGCACTGATGCTGATGGTGAAATACTGATTGTGGCGATTCTCGACTTCTGGCAATAAAACCGGGCTGCCAGAAAAATGACGGGCTTCATATTGCTGTGGGTACTTAACCCACTTAAGAAATTCCTTTTCTGAATTGCGGCCAAGAATATGTTCACGAATTTCGTCTGGCCAGATTAAAGCTTGCGCCGATTGATTGAAATCCACGATGAAACCCTCTTCATCGATAACCACCACGCCATCAACCATGCTTTCAACAACTTTTTCACGGGCGATCGGCGTTAAATCAAATAAGCGCTGCCGGAAAAGCCCCCACACCAGCACCAGACCAGACAGCGAAAAGAAAATGCTGGTTGCGCCATATGGTTTCAGCGGATTGAGGTTGATGATATCCAGAAAATTGGAAAAGAGGGGGATGAGCAGTGAGAGGATCAGGGTGTTAACTTTTGGATTTTTAACTTCCTGCTGGCGATGCGCATAGCGCACCAAAATAAACAATGCGCTGGCAAACAAAAAATAGGCATAGGCAACCTCGACCCAGAACCAGGGTCCGCGGGAGATGCCTACATAGGTAACGCCTTCGGCGATCTCTACCGGAAAGACCGCCCGGCGCAGCAGGTGGTGAAAGTCATTGGTCCACATCAATATCGTGGTGATGACCGGCAAAATAAACAATGCGCAGCACTGCTTACGATTAAGCCAGGTTGGCTGCCCGGTGTAAGCTTTTACCATCACAATCCACAGCGGCGAAGAGAAATCAGGGCCAATCTGGGCCAGATTCATCCAGAAGACTTTGGTGGCGAATTCCACGCTGGAAAGGGACAGCGAGTAATTGAGCGCCCATAATCCTCCGCATAACATTAATGCAGAAAATATTTTTGCACCGCGCGCATTCATTTTAAAATAAAGTGTATATCCCCCCAGCCCGATCAGAAGGATTGCGGATATTAACGAGGGCAGGGTATAAACAGAAAATTCCATTGAATAACCATATTTCAGCCAGCATCAGTCGATTGCAATGAGGTTGAGGCTGGCGCGCAAAAAAGAAGATAGGGTTTGGTAATTTAATAATTCGATTTTAAATCATGGGAGCGGTCTCTAGTATATCGTATTTTTTTGTCTGGTTAATTTTCATTTGTATTTAATCTTCAAAGAACCAGGCAGCGCTTTGCAAGGTATCGATTGCATATTCCTGCAAATTCCGACGAATTGTTTATGGTGATCAATTGTGAAGCGGATATATGAAAATTGTATAAATTCATTCCAATTCCTCCTTTTTGGCTTGACTTGTTGATTGCGGCGCAGTATAGTTTTGCCGCTTAATAGTTCTATGTATGACGATTTTAAAGGAAAGGTGAATGCGACATTTTTCAAAAGAACAAGCTCAACAACACCGAATCAATTTTATGAATCGCATCCGCGCGGATTATGGGATTGAGGATACTTCTGGGCTGGAAATACAGTTTCTGATCCAGGTCATTGCTCATACCTTCATTGCAATCAATGAAAAATATCTGGAGGCGGATGATCTTTCTTTCGCACGCTGGCAAATCTTGATGCATCTGAAAGGGGCTGAAAATCGCGGAGAAGAGGGCATTACCCCTACCGCGCTCAGCCATGTACAACGGGTGAGCAAAAACACGGTCAGCGTTTTATTGCGCGGCCTGGAGGAACAGGGCTATATCACCCGCGATCTGGATCCGCAGGATTTCCGGAAGTTTCGGATCAAGCTCACCGACGAGGGCCGGACATATATTTCTCATTCCGCGCCGGAGTGGATCGGCAAAATAGCCGGGATGAGCAATCAATTAACACTTGAAGAACGCCAGGAACTGGTGCGCTTATTAAGTAAATTGCACAGTTCTTTTCTTGAGAACTGGTCACCCAATAAAGGTTAATCGGAGGTCAATTTGCATAATTCAATGGCAATGAATTCTTCTGCAGGGAAGATGCGCCGCGGTGACGCCATGAGCATGGGCAGCCTTGGCCGCGCTATTCAATATCTAGGCCGGCATAAACGCACAGCGACCGTCGCCTACATCGCCCTGTTAATTTCGACAGCCGCCCAATTAATGGTGCCGCAAATCATCCAAAACATCATGGATGCGCTCTCGAACGGTGTGGTGGCGCATGAACTCGCAAAAATTCCAACCACCTACCTGCCGATGGCGCTGGAGAAGCTGGGCTGGACGGCCGAGCAATTTGATCGTTACAGCAATAACTGGCAAAGCGCGCTGATCAACGCCGGTATTTTAATTGTGCTGTTCGCTATCGTGCGCGGGGTGTTCTCTTACACGCAGACGTATATGAACGAACGCGTCGGCCAGAGCATTGCTTTCGATCTGCGCAACGATCTGTTTGCCAAAATTCAGCGCCTTTCCTTCAGCTATCACGATAAAAACCAAACCGGCCAATTAATGGTGCGCGCTACGGATGATGTAGAAAAGGTGCGCCTGTTTTTGGCGCAAGGGCTGCTGATGGCGGTTCAGGCAGTGGTGCTGCTGGTAGCAGCGATTATCATTCTTTTCTTTACCAATGCCTCGCTGGCGATGGTGGTAGTGCCGCTGCTGCCGATCGTGATGATCGTGTTCATCCTCTTCGGGCGTTTTGTTCAGCCTTTGTTCACTGAAGTGCAGGTTCGCCTCTCACGGCTCAACACCATCCTGCAGGAAAATTTAGCCGGAATCAAAGTAATTAAAGCCTTTGTGCGCGAGCCTGAACAGCGGGTGCGGTTTAATCGCTCCGCAGATGATTTGATGAATCAACAAATCAAGGTGGCGCAGGTGTTTGCCTTCATGCTGCCGGTCATCTTCCTGGTGGCGAATCTGGGTCAGGTGGCCGTCAATTATTTCGGCGGGCGGCAAATCATTATGGGAACTTTAACCCTGGGTGAGTGGCAGAAATTCAGCATGTACTTGATGTTTGTTTTCATGCCGCTGGGTATGCTGGGCATGATCATCAACCTGATGTCGCAGGCTGGCGCTTCAGCCAAACGCATTTTTGAGATTCTGGACGCCAAGAACGACGTGGCTGATAAAGCGGATGCGATCGAACTACCGGACATAAAAGGCGAGGTCAGCTTTGATCACGTGACGTTCCGTTATTTTGAAAGCGGCGATCCGGCGCTGGATGACGTCAGCTTCAGTGTACAGCCAGGCCAGACAATTGCCCTGTTAGGGGCGACCGGCTCGGGTAAGTCTTCCATCATCAATTTGATCCCGCGCTTCTATGACGTGACTTCCGGCGCGGTGCGCATTGACGGGCATGATGTGCGCGATGTGACCATCGATTCGCTGCGGGCGCAAATCGGCATTGTGCTGCAAGATACTACCCTCTTCACCGGCAGCATTCGCGAGAATATTGCCTTTGGCCGGCCAGACGCCAGCCTGGAAGAGGTGATCGAGGCCGCTAAAGCCGCTTCGGCGCACGAATTTATCATGAACTTCCCGAATGGATACGAGACTCCCGTGGGTGAACGCGGCGCCACGCTCAGCGGCGGGCAAAAACAACGCATCGCCATTGCGCGTGCATTGCTTCTGGATCCGCAGCTGTTGATTTTGGATGACTCGACCAGCAGCGTCGATACCGTCACGGAATACGAAATTCAACAGACGCTGACGCGCCTGATGCAGGGCCGCACCAGTTTTGTAATTGCCCAGCGCATCAGTACCGTCCGCAACGCGGATATGATCCTGGTGCTGGATAAAGGAAAACTGGCGGCGCAGGGCAAACACGCTGACTTGATGGAAAACAGCGCGATTTACGCAGAAATATATAACTCTCAATTAATTGAAGACGCCCCGAGCCAGGCTGAATCATCTGACCTCGCGAGCGAGGAGGTGCAGTTATGAATCAAGGAGGATTTGGCCCACGCGGCATGCTCCAGCAGGAAACCTCAAAGCCGAAATCATTAGGGTCAACTTTGGGACGCCTGGCGCGCCTGTTTGCGCCTTATTGGTATGTCCTGGTGATTGTACTGGCTTTGATCTTAGGCAGCGCCTATGTCAATGTCCGCACGCCCGAGCTGACCGGTCAATCAGTGGATTGTTACCTGACCCCGGCGGTATCCGTCCGCATGGCGGAAGAAGCCGGCGGAACAGCCAGCAGCGGAATCATGCAGATGATGCAATCTTCATCCGGCAGTTCAAGTGAAAGCAACTGCTGGTATGCGAACCTGGGCGCTAACCCGACGCTGGACGATTATATTGCCGGGCTGGGCCAGCTGATGCTGGTTATTGCCCTGCTGTACGCGGCCGGCGCGTTGATGAGCGGCCTGGTATCGTACTTGATGAATTGGGCCGGCCAGCACGTACTGCGCGGACTGCGCATCAAGGTCTTCCAGCATGTTCAGGATCTGTCGCTGGGTTATTACGCGAAAAACGAAGCCGGCGCCGTGATGAGCCGCATCGTCAACGATATGGATACGATCAACCAGGCGATCAGCTTCGCGCTGGTACAGCTGCTCAGCGGCGTGGTCATGGTGGTCTGGGTAGCGGTCAAGATGCTGACCTACAGCGTCCCCTATACGCTGGTCAGTCTGGTTGTGACGCCTTTAATGGTGGCTGCTACGATCGTGCTTTCCAATAAGGCCCGTCAGGCTTTCCGGGTTTCCCGCAAGGAAATCGGTAAAGTCAACGCCAACCTGGAAGAATCAATCGCCGGTGTGCGCGATGTGCAGGCTTTCGGGCGTGAAGAGGCCAATATCGAGGCTTTTGAAAAGTCCAATGCCTCCAACCGCGACGCCAATATCAAGGCGGTTTCCTACACAGCGGCGCTCCAGCCGACCCTGGAAGCCCTGGGGTATGTTGCCATCGCAATCGTGACCATCTTCGGCGGTTTCGTCCTGCTGCAAGGCGGCACGCTGATGGGCGCGGAGATTTCGCTGGGCTTGATCATCACCTTCATTGGATATGTGCAGCGCTTCAACCAGCCCATTTCACAGATTTCACAGCTGTGGACGAACTTGCAGTCGGCGGTCGCCGGCGCGGAACGCATCTTCGAATTGCTGGATACAGAAGCGGATGTGCAGGATGCTCCGGATGCCATGATGATGCCCGAAATCAAAGGGCGAGTTGTCTTCGAGCATGTTTCAGCCGAATACCTGCCCGGCGAACCGGTCTTGAAGGATATCAGCTTTGAAGCGCAGCCCGGGCAGACGGTGGCCATTGTCGGACCAACCGGCGCCGGAAAAACAACCATCATCAACCTGCTGCCACGCTTCTATGACGTTACCGCTGGCAAAATCAGTATTGACGGCCATAACGTGGCTGAAGTTACCGCCGCTTCGCTGCGCCGGCAGATCGGCATTGTGCTGCAGGATACTTACCTGTTCAGCGATACGGTGATGAGCAATATCCGCTTTGGCCGGCCGGAGGCCAGCGACGAGGAAGTGATTACTGCCGCAAAAATGACTCACGCCGATGAATTCATCCAGCGCATGCCGGACGGCTACAACACAATTCTGGGTGAGCATGGCGCCGGCCTCAGCCAGGGGCAGCGCCAGTTGATTTCTATTGCCCGCGCCGCGCTGGCCGATCCGCGCATTTTGATTTTGGACGAAGCCACTTCCAGCGTTGATACGCGTACGGAGCGTCAGATTCAAAGCGCTTTGGATAAGCTGCTCAATGGCCGCACCAGTTTTGTGATTGCCCACCGCCTGTCCACCATCCGCAATGCTGATTTGCTGCTGGTGGTGCAAGATGGTGAAATCGTTGAGCGCGGCACACATGCTTCACTGATGGAAGCCAAAGGCGCGTACTACCGCCTGTATATGCGCCAGTTCCGCCATGAGGAAACTCCCGAACAGTCATCCTCGGCCGGTCTTAACCTGGCCCCCGGCGTCGCGTAATCTCAGGCGGCCGCCGGTAGGCAGTACATTGGATTTGATTCAGGAGGCCGCCTTTGTGCGGCCTCCTTCTATTTAAGCAGGCTCAGCCGTACAGGTACGCACAGCAGCCGCGGTGCGGCCGGACGGAATCGCCGCTGTTTGCCAGTGCTTATGGTAGTATTGGGGCATGCTCAATCTGGTCGATATTCACAAAACGTACGAAGGCCAACCCCTGCTGCGTGGTGTCAACCTGGAAGTGCACAGCGGCGAAACCCTTTGTCTGTTGGGGTCTTCTGGCAGCGGAAAAAGCACGCTGCTGCGGATTGCCGCCGGGCTGGAAGAAGCCGAAAGCGGCCGGGTAGTATGGGATGGGGTGGATATCACCGCGTTGCCGGCGCATCAGCGCAATTTTGGCCTGATGTTCCAGGACTACGCGCTGTTCCCGCACCGCAGCGTGGCAGAAAACGTCGCTTTTGGCCTGCGCATGCAGGGCTTGAGCAAAACGGAAATCGCGGCGCGAACGAACGAAGCGCTTGAACGGGTGGAGATGGCCGCTTTTGGCAGGCGGCGCGTGACGGATCTTTCGGGCGGCGAACAGCAGCGCGTCGCGCTGGCACGCGCTTTAGCGCCGCGGCCGCGGCTGCTGATGCTGGATGAACCCCTGGCGGCGCTGGACCGAGCGCTGCGCGAACAATTGGGCGAGTTCCTGCGCGAGGTATTGCATCAAAGCGGCATTCCGGCCATCTACGTCACACACGATCAGGGCGAAGCTTTTACCATTGCGGATCGCCTGGTACTGCTGCATAAGGGCCTGATCGAACAGAACGACGCGCCCGGAGCGGTATACCGCCATCCGGCCAGCGCCTGGGTGGCTGATTTCCTAGGCTTGAGCAATCTGCTGGCGGGAACCGTCACCACGCTGGAACCGTTTCGTGTGCACACCGTGCTGGGTGATTTTGCGCCGGCGAACCGGCCCGACTTTGCGGTGCAAAACGGGCAGGCGGTCACCGTGCTGCTGTATCCGGCTGGCTGGCGCTTATCCGCGCAGGCCGCGCCGGTCAACGGGCTGAGCGGGGTAGTCACGGACTGTGTTTTTCGGGGCGAAACCTACCGCATCCGTTTGCTGACCGAAGCGGGCTTGCTCCAACTGAATTCTGAAGAACCGCGGGCGATTGGGCAGATGCTGCATCTGGCCGGTGATCCGGCGGCCATTGTCTGTTTGCAGGATGCCCATGAGTGAAGTTACCGTTATTAAACGAAGAGAAAATGGGGCGGAAGTCTGGCGGTACAGCGGACAAGAATTACAGGCAGATGAGCGCGGCTGCCTGATTGAAGCGCTTTTCAATCGCGATGACCAGCTATTTAACGATTTCTTCTTAGGGCGCGGCGACCGTTTCGTAGAGGCATATTTTACCCAGCGCTGGTTTAATATTTACGAAATTCACGCACGCGGAAGTGACGAACTGCGCGGCTATTACTGCAACGTCAGCGCCCCGGCAGAAATTTCCGGCAGCACTATTGCGTATAACGATCTGGCGTTGGACCTGCTGGTTTTTGCGGATGGCCGCCAAAAGGTGCTGGATGAAGATGAGTTTGCGGCGCTTAACCTGCCAGAAGATATAAGCCGGCAGGCGCGGCAGGCCCTGGCGGAATTGCAGCAGATCTTCATCCGGCGGCCTGGCCTGTGCCTGGAAAGAGATTTCGCTGATTTGCTGGCCGGAGATTAAATTTTCCTGGCAAGGACTTTAGGCGTTTTTAACCAGCGTAGTGTTAAAATAATCCCAGTTTTGTCAGCCGCTGCCCGCAACTACATTCGAGGGGAAAGCAAAGATTTTTCCAGAAACACCATTCTGATGATCTTTGGCGCGAGTGGGGCGGCTTGAAACAATCCGATAATGAAAGCCGCTGAAATGGGCTTAATTGCGCCGATTGAGCGGCGCATATGTTTTTGAGTCCGTTTCGCGCAGCCCCTTCGATTAGCTTTCCCTGGACAAAGCGGATCATAAGCCCTTTGTCCAGTTTAATCTCTGAGTTTCCGATTATTAAGGAGCATTACGGTTATGATGAATCCTGCGCCTTCTAAAGCAGCCAACGCCGATTCACGCAAGCATGGTTCGTTTTTCGCGTATTTCTGGCGTTTCCTGGTGGTGGGCATCCTCTTATTCACCGCGGCGTGCAGCGATGATTATTCAGACGAGTCCAATCCAGCCGATGACGATCAGAGCCCTCCGGCGGCTGAAGTATTGCCAGAGGATGACGCTGAAGCGAATAGCACTTCGGGCGGGGCTGCCCAATCGGGTGATCTGCCGGCCTGGACGGTTATTCTCTATGAAGATGCTGACGACGAGACGCTCGAAGAGGATATGTACTATGACCTCAACGAGGCAGAACTGGTTGGTTCAACGGACGACGTCCAGATTGTTTCTCAGTTCGACCGCTATGACGGCGGATTCGACGGCGACGGCGATTGGACATCTACCAAACGCTTTTATGTCACGCAGGATGACGACCTGTACAGCCTGAATTCTGAAGAACTGGATGACCTGGGCGAATTGAACATGTCCGATGGCCAGACTCTGGCAGATTTTGTAACCTGGGCGGTTGAAAATTATCCGGCGCAGCGTTACGCGCTGATTCTCTCTGATCATGGCATGGGCTGGCCGGGCGGCTGGACGGATCCGGATCCTGACGAAGAAGACCAATTGTACCTGGATGAGATTGTCGGCGCGCTGGATGCGGTGAAGCAAAGCACCGGTCTGGAAAAGTTTGAGCTGATCGGCTTTGACGCCTGCCTGATGAGCCAGCTTGAAGTGTATACTGCGCTGGAACCGTACGCCAATTACGCAGTGGCCTCGCAGGAGACCGAACCGGCTATGGGTTGGGCTTACCAGGCCTTTCTCAGCGCCATGACCGATGATCCGCAAATCAGCGGGGCGGATCTGTCCGCCCGGATCGTGTCTTCTTATATTGATGAAGACCAGCGGATTGTAGATGACGAAGCCCGCTCGGAACTGATCGGCAAAGAGGTCAGCGCCAAGAAAGCCGCGGCTGAATATAATGGCGATATCACGCTGACGGCGGTTGAGCTTGCCAAATTGCCGGATGTGCTGAACGCGTTGAATGGCTTCACCGATTCGATGACGCTGATCGACCAGACGGATGTAGCCGAATCGCGCGCGTACGCTCAATCTTTTGAAAGTGTTTTCGGCGATGAAGAGCCGCCTTCCTATATCGATCTGGGCAATTTCGCCACGCTGGTGAGCGAGATGGCCGGCGTGGACGAGATCACCGCCGCGGCGGAACAGCTTAATACGGCCATTTCTTCGGCCGTAATTGCTGAAAAACATGGCGATGACCGCCCCGGCGCTACCGGCATCGCCATCTACTTCCCGGTTTCGGACCTGTATATTTCGGATGATTATTCCGGCATTCAGAGCTATACCTCAGCAGTAACGGCTTTCGCCGAGCAGACAGCCTGGGATGATTTTCTGGCATACCATTACGGTTTGCAGGAATATGAACCGCAGGTAGGCGTGGTAGCTGCCCCTACCAATGTGGAAGACGCAGCCGCCCCTGGCGCGGAGGAGCTTTCGATTGACAACCTGGCGGTCAGCGCGGAGGAACTCAGTGCGGACGAGCCGATCACCGTCAGTGCTACCGTCAGCGGCAGCAATATCGCCTTTGTTTATTCCTTTGTCGGCTATTACGATGAAGACAGTAATTCAGTCTGGATCGCCGATATGGATTATATTTTCGCGGACGATACACGCCAGATGGGCGGAGTCTACTACCCGGATTGGGGCGACTCAGACAGTGTGGAGGTTAGCTATGATTGGGACGGTACAATCTTCCTGATCAGCAACGGCGACGAATCAGCTTACGCTCTAATTCAGCCGCAGGATTACGGCGCGCCAGACGAGAACCCGACTTATGCCGTGCAGGGCGAATACACCTTTAAAAAGAGTGGCAAAACCGTATCGGCGGTGGCTTATTTTAAGGACGGCGAAATGCTGAGTGTGTACGGTTATACCGGTGCGAACGGCACCGGCGGCATGACCGAAATTGTTCCGAAATCCGGCGACAGCTTCACGATCACGGATGATTGGATTCAATTTGGCGCGGACGACAGCCAGGAGTTTGTCAGCCTGGCCGGCGATACACTCACTTTTGGCGACGAGCCCTTTACCTGGGTCAACGATTGGGGCTGGACCGGCACTTATTATGTCGGTTTTGTGGCCGAAGATTTTGACGGTAACCAGTATTACAGCTATATGCCGGTGACGGTTCCGGAAGAATAAAGTTCGTAGCGGTCTGCGGGCCGCTGGATTTCTTTGGATCATCAAAATAAAACGGACGGGCGAATTTTCGCCCGTCCGTTGTGGTTAACCGTTAGTTGTCAGCCGCTGTTCCGGTTCAGGGAATACCCCACAGCACCACGGTCTTATCGCCGAGCGCCAGCGCCAGGGTTTTGCCGTCTGGTGAAACCGAAAAAGCAGAAATTGTCCCCAGGCTGTCAATTGATTCGACCGCCGTTTGCGTGCTGTCCCATACCTTCAGACTGCCGTCGATGCCGCCGGAATAGAAAGTGGTCCCGTCTGGCGAGACACCCATTGTGACGATGAACTGCAGGTGTTTGTCGGTTGAGGTGACGGCATCTGAGCCATCGAATTTTTGCAGAATCAGCTTGCCGTTAGCGCCGCCCCACATCACACCGCTGAAGTCAGGCAGATAGGCCACCGATTGCGCCAGTGCCGGTCCGCTCGCGCCGGGCAAAGTGTTCGCCTCA
The DNA here is from genome assembly GCA_036822575.1 of Bellilinea sp. Classification (GTDB taxonomy): domain Bacteria; phylum Chloroflexota; class Anaerolineae; order Anaerolineales; family Anaerolineaceae; genus Bellilinea. The sequence goes on from DAISHK010000012.1 coordinate 32,699, forward strand.
CTGCCGTCGGCAGTATTCCAGATCATGATCTTTCCGCTGCCCCAGGCGGCGGAAACCTGACTGCCGTCCGGTGAAAAGCCCACCCCGATCACCGGGTCAAGGCCGCCCTTTTCTACCAGGGCAAATAATTCCTCACCGCTGGCGGCATCCCATAAGCGTACCTGTGCTTCACCGGCACCGGTCGCTGAGATGAGCATGCTCCCATCCGGGGAATACGCCAGCGCAGAAATGGCTTTGGCGTGACCTTCCAATGCGGCCACTTCCTGCGGCGCGCTCACATCGGTCACGTCCAACAGAAGAATTTTGCCGGTTTCCAGGCCGGCAGCCAGCGTTTTTCCATCTGGAGCAAACGCCAGCCGATAGGCGGCGGCTTCCAGGGCGTAGACACCCTGATTGTCGCCACTGGCTACCTCCCAAAACTGGATGGTTTTATCATCACCACCAGCGGAGGTAGCCAGCACCGCACTATCTGGAGTAAAAGCCAGGCCTCGCACCGCCTGCGAGTGCCCGTTCAAGATGGCAACTTTTTGAAGATTTCCCGCGTCTGAAGCGGAAACAACCCCGCTTGATTCAAGAACTTCGCCTTCCGCCAGGGTTGGGATTACCCGCTCAGTGGGCAATACCGGCCGCAGGGTCGGCTCTGGACTGGACGCGACATCGGCGTTGGCCGCGTTGCTTTGCGTATCTGTGGCCGTGCCGGCTGATCCGCAGGCAGCCAGAAATGCAATCAGGAACACTGTTATGAATAAATTGAGTCTGTTTCTCACGATGTCTGCTCCTCCTGGGAAATGGCTAAGCGTTGAGTCTCGTTCCGGGCGAGAAACGCTTAAGTAAAAACGAATAGCACTTGACCTCTTGGCGTCAGGTCAACTGGAATAGAAAAGGGTTCAATTGTCGCATGTACGGAGATTTATAAGCTGTAATTTTAGCACTATTCGGGGAATTTACCAGGATAAATTCAGGAAATTGTTGCGCTTTTCGCTTTTCAAAGCCGAGAAACAGGATTATTCGGACGGCCGGCGCATTGGGGCTGCCCGGCGAGCCGCCTGGCTAAATTTTAAAACAAAAGGTTTACCTTTGAGGGCTTTCGAACTGCGGGTATAATTACCGCCGTGCAAAAACGAACCAATCTTCTTTTAATAACAGTTATCGTATTGGCAGCCGTCCTGGCTGGAATGCAGCCGCGGACTAATGTCGCGGCCCAGGCCGGCAGCGCCAGCGGATTGATCGATGCGGTCAATGTTTACCGTGGTCAGTTTGGCCTGGCCGGCTATAGTGTGGATGGCGGGCTGATGAGCCTGGCTCAGGCGCAGGCCGATTATATGGCCAGCATCCAGACCTGTACGCATACACGCGCGGACGGCAGCACGGCGGCGGATTATGGTATCTCCGCGGAAAACGTGGCCTGCGGGTATAACCTGACCATTGACGGAGCGATTTATTACCAATGGGCGGATGACCTGCATAATGCCACCATGGTCGGCCCGGATACCGGGCTGGTCGGCGCGGGTGTGGCGACTTCTGGGGATAATGTCTATTACGCTCTGGCGGTCAAGCGCTTGAGCGGTGAATTTGTTTCGCGCGCCCCGGCTCAGACCAATCAGCAGGGGACGCCGGCAGCCACGCAACTGCAGCAGGTAGTGATTGAGCCTCTGGTGACCTCGACCATGAGTCCGGACGGTTCGATTACCCATATCGTTCGTTATGGCGAGACGCTGATCCAGATTGCGGACGCTTACGGCATTACCCTGACGGAACTGTACGCAGCCAACCCGGATATTGATCCGGCCAAGCCGATCTATTATGAAGGCGAGGCGATCATCATCAAGCTGCCCTACACGCCCACGCCTGACGTATCGGCCACGCCGACCCTGCCGCCCCCCACCGCCACGGAGCGCCCGACCCGCACGGCGACGCTTTCACCGACGCCGCGCCCCACCCGCACCATTACGTTCACCCCGACGGCCACCCCGGAAGTCTTCCGTGTTCCCGACGGTGTTCGCACTGGTTTTTCAATCTTTTTGATTGCTGGCTGTCTGGCTGGCCTGGGCGTTGTGGTCTATCTGGGCTTCCTGCGCAGCAAGGAATAGCGCCAATCGGCCCGGAGACGGAATAATCCGGTACAATACCTTTATGAAAAATCCCCAGTTACCTTCCGGCAATCAAACCAACGGCCGCGGCGGGTCTATTAATCAGCGCGCCTGGCTGACTTTGATCGTCGTCCTGGCAGTGATTGTGCTCACCGTGCTGCTGACCAACCATATGCTGGCGACGGCCTTGCAGCAGGTTTTCCGCGTTCTGCTGACGGTTATTAAATACAATATTCGCCTGATTTTGGCAGCCGGAATCATTTTCTGGCTCTATAAGAAATTTGTTCAAAAGCGGTAAGCTGGACCAGTGACAAGGAAACATCCGGCTGGTTTTTGAGTTTGCAATAACCGTCCTGATCGCCATTCGCTTAATGAAATGCCAGATGACGCTGATAATAAAGAAACTCCCGCTCAATCAGGTCAGACAACCTGTCGAAACGGGAGTTCTTTTATTACGAAAAAGAAACGAGCTAGATGCCCAGATATGCGCGGCGCACGTGATCGTTCCCGAGCATTTCGGTTCCTGTACCGCTTAAGACAATTTCGCCGTTTTCCAAAACATAAGCCTTATCCGAAATCCGGCAGCAATGCTGAACATTCTGCTCAATTAATAGTACCGGCACGCCTAGATTTTTGTTGATATCCACTACGATTTGAAATACCGTTTGAACAAGTTTAGGCGCCAGCCCCAGGGACGGTTCATCGAAGATGATCATCTTGGGATCGGCCATCAATGCTCGCCCGACCGCCAGCATTTGCTGCTCACCGCCCGACATGGTGCGCGCTAATTGTTTTGACCTTTCTTTCAGTACCGGCAAAAGCTGATATACCTTTTCCAACTGGCTGGCGAACTGCGCTGACGACTTAATCCGGTAGCCGCCCATTTCCAGGTTTTCCAGAACTGTCATATGCGGAAAAAGCAGACGCCCTTCGGGAACCTGAATCAAACCAGCATTGACAATATCCCAGGCGTTCAAGTTGGAGATGATTTTGCCATTGAAGCGGATTTCACCGGATTTTGGTTTCAACAGACCGGTGATGGTATTGATCAGAGTAGTTTTGCCGGCCCCGTTCGCCCCAATGACGGCGACCATTTCACCGGGGTGAACTTTAAGCGAAACATTTTTTAACACCTGCACATCTTTGTAAAACGTGCTGATTTGGTTGATTTCAAGCATCGTGCGCCTCCCCCAAATAAGCATCTATGACCGCCTGATTGTGCACAATTTCTTGCGGAGCGCCTTCTGCGATCTTTGTGCCATGATGGACAACTACAATTTTATCAGCCAGCGACATGATCACTTTCATGACGTGCTCGACCAGCAGAATTGAAACCCCATTTTGCTGAATTTTCCGGACCAGTTCAATGGTCTCGTCAGTTTCAGTCGGGCGCAGCCCCGCCATCACCTCATCCAACAGGATCATTTTGGGCTGGGTGGCCATTGCTTTGGCAATTTCAAGGCGTTTTCGTCCGGCAATTGGCAGACTGCCGGCTAATTGCTCGCGCAGATTTCCCAGTTCCATGAACTCGATGATCTCTTCGGTTATCGCCAGCGCCAATTCTTCATTCGGCGCGGCGTTATAAGCGCCTACCAAAATATTTTCCTGTACGGTGATTTCTGGAAAAGGTTTGACGACCTGAAAGGTGCGCGTGAGACCCAGTTTGCAAATGCGGTCGGGGCGCATCCCGGTAATATTCTTCCCGTCAAAAATGACCTGACCTTCTTCAGGTTTGTAAAACCCGGCGATGGTGGCGAAAGCGGTGGTTTTTCCGGCGCCGTTTGGGCCAATCAGCCCAATGATCTGTCCCGGTTCGATAACCAGGTCTAGTGCGTTGACCGCCACCAGTCCGCCGAAGCGTTTCGTTAATCCCTTCACTTCAAGCAATGGCATCGTTCACTCACTCCGTATCTGAAGGTGTAGCTGCGCTGCGCCCGGCGCCAGTCAGCTTTTTGAGCATCCGCTGGCGGAAGCGGCGGTAGGGCGGCTCGAATAAACCAATCACACCGCGCGGCAAAAACAGGATGAAAATCATCAAGAACGCCCCGTAAATCATCAGGGTTGTACCGGCCCGCGAAACCGAAAAGAAGCCGCGGATGAGTTCAACGAAAGGTTTGTTTAAAATCGCACCGAGCAGCGGCCCAAGTACCGTCCCGCGCCCGCCGATGATCGGAGCGATGAGCAGCTCAAAATTAAAGGTTCCGCCAAAAACTAGGGGCGGGTCAATGAAGGTCGTGTATACCATATAGAAACCGCCGCCCAGAGCGTTGAGCGCTGCGGCGATTACCAGCGAGTAAGTCTTATACCGTGAAACATCCACGCCCAAGGCTTTGGCGCCGTCTTCGCTCTCGCGGATGGCGACCAGATACCGCCCTAAGCGCGAGCGCGCTACCAGGAAATTAACCAGCAAGCCAATAAACAAAAGTCCAAGGCAAATATAAAGGTAAGGCTCTTTTTCAATGAAGACCATGCGCGCCCAGGATGATTTTACGAAGGAGATAGAAATGCCGATTGCGCCGCCCGCAATTTGGATCTTGCTGAAAATCAAGGCCATCACCACCATCACTGCGCTGGTAAAAAACAGAAAATAATCGTCTTTCAAGCCGTAACGCAGAGTCAGGAAGGAGGTGACCAGAGCCAGCAGGACAGCGGGAATCATTCCCAGCAGAATACCGGCCCAGGGGCTGATGAAAAAGCTGTTGAGCAGAATCACCGTGGTATACGCGCCTAAACCGAAAAACGGAATAAAACCGAACATCAACAGCCCGGCATACCCGCCGACGATATTCCAGGAAAGGCCGACATACGCATAGAGGATCGTCGCGATAATGATGCCCAGATAATAATCAGAGTGGACAAAAGCGGGCAGACTGGCTCCAACCAGGATCAACAGTAGCCCGCCTGCGAACTGAATATTGTTCCAATCGAGAATAATTTTCCAGAACCAGGAGATTTTCCCGGAGGATTTTCGCATTTGCTGAATGCGCTGCAAAAGCCGGTCCTGTTCAAGCATTTTTGCCTCCAAATAGCCCGCCTGGCTTCAACAGCAGAACGAAGATAAAAATTAACATGCTCACCAATTGGCGCAGTTCACTGCCGATGAACAGCCCGCCAAAGGCTTCGGCAATGCCGATAATCAGGCCGCCGACGAACGCGCCCAAAAAATTCCCCATTGTGCCCAGCACAACGATCACAAAAGCCGTGAAAGAGAAATTCGCGCCGACCGTAGGAGACATGGGGTAATTGGGACTTAATAAAGCCCCGGCCAGCCCGGCCAGCGCCAGCCCAATGCCCAACACCAGCATATAGATTCGATCGACGTTAATGCCCATCAGGGCCGCGGCCGTGCGCGATTGTGAAGTAGCGCGGATGGCTTTACCGATTTTCGAACGGTTGAGGAAAATGTACAGGCCAACAGCGACCATTAATGAAACCAGGAAAGCAATCATACGCGGAACGTTCAGAACCAATTCGCCAACCTGAATGCTATTGGATGAATAGGGCAAAATTAAGCTGCGCGGCTCTGAGTTCCAAAAGAATTGGGCGGCGCCCTGAATAAAACTGGACAGACCTAAGGTGAGCAGGACCTGATTCACAACGGGGGCCGTCAAGATGGGTTTAATCAGTATTTTTTGCAGGAGCGCGCCAATGCCAAAAAACAGCACGAGAACAATCAGCATGGTCAGATAAGGCGGTATTCCCAACCACGTAAACGCCCAGTAGCAAACATACATGCCGAGCATCAAAAAATCGGCATGGGCAAAATTAACAATCATCATCACCCCGTAGGTAAGGGTCAGTCCGATAGCTACCAGGGCGTATACCCCTCCCTGAAAGATTCCGTTAATCAAAGTTTGAAAGAATATCGTTCCATCCATACGCTGCAGCGCCTTATTCGTCTTGCTCTGAAAGGTTTCTCCCACATCCTGAACGGATGTGGGAGATCGAGATGTCTCGTATCTAACGCGACTTCCAACTCGGTACCGGCCATACCGGGTCGGCGACACTAAATTCAGCTGGCCAGACCGTCATAGTTTCTCCATCGCGGATCTGGGCTACAAAATTGCCGGCGAATTTATTGAAGCCCTGGTCGTCGAACTGTACTTCCGTGTACATGAAGTCCCAAGAGCCTTCCGTCAGGTGCATACTGCGCAGGGTTTGAGCCAGCACTTCCGGATCGGTTGAGCAGGCCTGTTCCAGCGCATCGGCCAGAATCAATGTGCCGGCATAGGTGGTGTTGATATTACCGATCATATCCATGCCATATTTGGCTTTGAATTGCTCGTTGATTTCTTTGGCGTTCGGCAGATTGATATTGGGGAACCAATCGTTGGTGAGATAGATGCCTTCTGCGTCAGCGCCTAGATTTTGGATCAATGAGGGATCAGCATATCCGCCGGCTGCGGTAATAAAGCCAACTTTTGGCCAATAATTGAGTTCTTTCATCTGGCGCAGCATCAGGGTTGCGTCGGAGGTGTTGGCAATGGTGAAGATCAGATCTGGGTCGAGCTGTTTGATGGAGAGGATGGTCGGACCGAAATCACTGGAACCCGAGGGGAATGAAATTTCTCCAACAACTTCAAAGCCCTGAGCAGGCAGAACCTCACGCCAGTCTTCTTTAAACCAGTCACCGAAGGCAATGTTCGGGGTCAGGATAATGGCCGTCTTGGCGCCGCCCATTTGTGCGGCAAACTCGGCCGAGTCTTCTGCCATAGATTGAATTGTGGATGCGGTCTGGAAAACGTATTTCAAGTTGCGGGCAGAAACATCTGAGTTAGGAACAATGAAGGGCACCCCATAACGCTCGGCCGTTTCCGAGGCTGTCAGGGTTACACCGGTATGGAACGCGCCCATGATGGCGGTCACATTTTCCTCTTCGATCAGACGGATGGTTTCGGCGTTTCCGGCTTCCGGCTTGCCGGCGCTGTCGCCGTAAACCATGGTCAGTTTTGCGCCGCCCAGACATTTGATCCCGCCGGCTGCATTGATTTGCTCAACAGCAAATTCATGCCCGTATTTTTGGTTTTGCCCATTGATCGCATCACCACCGGTCAAGGGAAGCAGTGCGCCGATTTTGACTTCAGTTACGACTTCAGGGGCAGAGGTTGCACTATTATCTGCAGTTGCAGCCATGCCGGACTGCGGGTCGGCAGGCTGATCAACAACTGCTTCCGGTGTGGCCGCAACACAACCGGAGAGCAGCAGCGAAAAGGCGACGAACAAGAACGTCAGTACTTTTGCCAATTTCATTGCGATATTCTCCTTGAATGAGAGTGAGAGGATTTGGGCGAATGACAATACAAAATCAGAGATTGCACTATTCGGTTGTAAAAGCAGTTAATATTATAATGTTGTATTGATTTATTATTGTATTGTCACTACAATACAATATAATAATTCTTACCGAAAGTCAAGTAGTTAATTTCACAAACTCCATTTCGCCGTCAGGAGCATTCGCATTGAAAACAAAAATAACCGGAAGATACATTATCGGTCACGTCGATGGTTCACCGCTGGTCTTCATGGATGGCTGCGTCATTTACGAAGAGGATACGATCATCTATGTGGGAAGCACATACGAAGAACCGGTGGATCTGACAATCGATGCCGGGAACGCGATTATCAGTCCCGGATTTATTGATCTGGATGCTTTATGCGATATTGACCACGCAATTTTAGATGCTTACCCTGGCCCTGAATTGGCGAAAGGACTGGAATGGTCTGAGGCTTATTTTCGCGGAGAACGGGAAGAAATCTTTACTTCAGAAGAAGAGGCTTTTCGGCGGCGCTATGCCTTTGTACAGCTGATCATGAATGGGGTTACGACGGCTTTGCCAATATCTGGTGAATACCATAAACATTGGGCGGAGACATACGACGAATTTACCCAAATGGCTGAAATCGCTGCTGAACTCGGGCTGCGCGTATATATGGGCCCAAGTTATCGTTCTGGCGTGATGGTCACCCAGGCAAACGGCGAACAAACCGTTTTATGGGATGAAGCGCTGGGAACAGCGGGGCTGCATGAGGCGGTTCGCTTTGTGAAACAATATGACGGAAAATATGGCGGCCTGATTAAAGGCCTGCTGGCCCCCGCGCGTATTCAGACCTGTACAACTGAATTGCTGCAGCGTACCCGCTTGTTCGCGGATGAACTGGACTGCCCGGTGCGGCTGCACGCAGCTCAAGAGGATTTAGAGATCCGGCTGCTCCGCGAATGGTATGGCGAGACTCCGGTTGAACTCTTGGCCCGGATTGGTTTTCTGGCGCCAAAAACTTTGCTTCCGCATGCAACGCACCTGAAAGGGCATCACCCCAGCCTGCCCGCGGGGGACGAATTGCCTTTGCTAAGCGAGAACGGCGTGACGGTCGTGCATTGCCCGGTGATAGAGGCGCGCTACGGTTCAGTTCTAAATTCGTATGAAAAGTACTTGCACGCCGGTGTTAATATAGGCCTGGGAACGGATACCTTCCCGCCGGATATGATTCGGGTGATGGATCTGGCCCATAATCTGAACAAAATTATCTCCGGCAACCAGTGGTCGCTGGATGCGGGTGAGATCTTTTTGGCGGCGACCTTAAATGGGGCCAGGGCTTTGGGCAGAGAGGATCTGGGGCGGCTCTCTCCTGGCGCTAAGGCGGATATGATTGTCATTGAATTAGACGCGCTGCGCAGCGGAGTGGTGGATGATCCTATCCGCACGATGATTTTGCACACCAGCGGCTGGAATGTTAAGACGGTTATCATCAACGGACGGACTGTAATGCTTGACCATCACATTCCCGGCGTGGATGAAACCATGCTGCGCACTCAGGCGCAAAGTTATTTTGAGAAGATGCGCCAGGCATACTCGCAGCGCGATTTTCGCCAACGTCCCGTGCAAGAACTCTTTCCGCCGGTGTTCCGCTATGCAGAATGAGGTTAACCGCAGGCGTGCCGGCAATATGTAAAAATTGGTGTATTTCTCATCCTACCCTTAAACACCAATTTAATGATTTGTTATAAAATTATAACGTTATAAACATGATGATTGAGATAAAGCGTTATTAAAAAAGGGGATCTATGGAAATCGACCGGAATTCACATCTGCCATTGTATATCCAATTGAAACAGCGTTTAATGGAACAGATTCGTTTGGGAGAGTGGAAACCAGGCGAAAAAATCCCGACAGAAGAAGAAATTCAGCAAACCTTTGACGTCAGTCGAACAACAGTCCGGCAAGCCATGCGCGAAATTGAATTAGAGGGCAAAATTACGCGGCAGCCTGGGCGCGGCACGTTTGTAACCCAGCCGAAATTCATGGAAGGCCCCAACGCTTTCGAACTGGAATTGCTAGAATTCAACAAAAAAGGCATGCAGGTCTCCTGGCAGGTTATTCAGGCGGGGGAAGTTTCAGCGCCAGAAAAAGTAGCTGAGTGGCTGCAAATTTCCCAGGCGACCCGCGTATTTTGTTTGCAGCGGCTGCGTTATGCCAATGAACTTGTCATCGGGCATACGGATTCGTACGTTACCTCAGAGTACATCAACCAGGTTGATCTGTCTCTGGCAAAAACGGCTGGCACCATGTTCTACCTGAGCCGCATTGATCTCACAAGCTGCACCGCCGAACATTTTCTAGAGTCGCTGCCGGCGGACCGTGAAGACGCCCGCATTCTTGGAATTGAACGCGGCGCGCCTGTGATGGTAGTCTCGCGAATTCTGCGGAATGCGGAGGACAGACCCTTTGAGTATTTCCGCGGGGTATACCGGGGGGACCAATTCAGGTACCATATTCACCGCATGCCGGTGCAGTTATAGGCAGAAAAGCTGAAACCGTGATCAGCGTCTGAACATCGGAGAAACGCGGCAATCGGGCTGATGGACAGTCTGCGGTTACGAAAACAGATGATCGAACGAATTTTCCGGCAGGATCAGGAAAAAATCATTCGCCAGGATTAATTAGATAAATATAATAAATATTGGTAAAATTAATCCGCTTATATCATCTCGGAGGTTCCAATGGAACTTATTGAAGGAATCTATTCACGCCAATCTGTCGCGCGGGTAAAACCGGATTCGCTGCCGCGCGAAACCATTCAGGCCTTGCTGCAAGCGGCCGTCCAGGCTCCCAATCATCATCGCAACCGGCCCTGGCGTTTCACGGTAGTCAGCGGACCGGCGCGTGAGCGCCTTGGCGCGATTATGGCGCAATCCCTGGCGCGGCGCAGCCCAGAAGCGCCTGACTCTGCGCTGGAAAAAGAACGCAGCCGTCCGCTGCGTGCGCCGGTGATCATCGCGGTCGGCATTGCCCGCCCGGATGGTGAAAAGATCGTGGAAATGGATAATATTCTGGCCGGGGCGGCCGCCGTGGAGAACTTGCTGCTGGCGGCGCATGCGCTCAGCCTGGGCGCGATCTGGCGCACAGGCAAAGCTGTGGATGACCCTGCTGTAAAGGCGTTTTTGCGTCTGGAGCCGGACCAGCATCTGATTGCGCTGGTCTATATTGGCTACCCGGAGGTGCTCCCAACCGCAGTTGAACGGCCTTCCTACGCCGACTATACCTTTTGGATCGAAGAATAGCGCCGGGTAGTTTACAGACGGCCTGATTCCAGGTATGCTGTAAACGATGATAAAAACGATAAAAATAATTATCTTCGCGCTGGCAAGCGTCCTGCTTTTAGCGTCTGGTTTGTCGGTTTGGGCAAATGGATTGCCAAACAGTCAGCTTTATTTTCCCATCATCCAAAAGGGCGGGCTGGTGCTGCCGCCGGCCGATGAAGCCGCCAGCCGCATCCGTGTGCCGGACGGTTTTCATATTCGCATTTACGCGCAAAATCTGCCCGGCAGCCCACGCCTGATGACGGTTGGCCCGGATGGAATGCTGTACGCCAGCCTGACTTCGGCGGGCAAGCTCATCCGCCTGCCGGACCGCAACACGGATGGCCTGGCCGACGCGGCTGAAACCATTGCGGACAGTCTGAACGGCCCGCACGGGCTGGAGTTTTACGCAGGCTGGCTGTATGTGGCCGAATACGATCGGGTCGAGCGGCTGGCGGATACCAATTCTGACGGCTGGTTTGAAACGCGCGAGCTGGTTACGGATAATATTCCCGGGCCAAGCGGGCATTCGACGCGCACGCTGCATTTTGGCCCGGACGGCAAACTGTATGTCAGCGCCGGGTCGAGCTGCAATTACTGCACCGAGGATGATCCGCGCCGCGCGGCCATTCTGCGCTTTAATCCGGATGGCAGCATTCCCGCGGATAACCCTTTCGCAGCGGATGCGGATACGCGCAAGCAGCCGCTGTGGGCCTGGGGGCTGCGCAATTCGGTGGATTTCCTCTGGACCCCGGCCGGCGACCTGTGGGCGGACCATAACGGGTCAGACGGGCTGGGCGATGACCTGCCGCCGGAAGAAATCGTCATTCCGGTGACGGAGAACCGTTCGCATGGCTGGCCGTACTGCTACACCCCCACCCTCGGGGTCAACGATGCGCTTGAAGTGCGCGATACGCGCATCGCCTTGCCGGCTGAGTTTACCTGTGCGCAGGCGGTTGCGGCGCTGTATACCGCGCCGGCGCATTCCGCTCCGCTGGGAATGGCCTGGGGCGCCGGCAGCAACTTTCCGCAGCCCTACCAAGACAGCCTGTATGTAGCCTTTCACGGCTCATGGAATACCAGCACCAGCAGCAACCGCGATTGCAAGGTCGAGCGGGTTTTGCTGGCGGACGGGCTGCCCGTTGGCAGCGAGGATTTTGCCAATGGCTGGCGCGCGGATGGCGCGAAGTGCGGCGACGCGGCCAGTTGGGGCCGACCTGTGGATGTGGCGTTCGGCCTGGACGGGGCTATGTATATATCGGACGATAAAGGTGCGCGCATTTACCGCGTGATCTACCGGCCGTAACGGATGCTCAGTACTGGTCCTGCCCGCCAGGCAGGCGCAGACGTTCGATGATGAAGATTCCCAGGGCGCAAACCCACAGCAGCAGCGTGGACATGGCCAGCGCCTGGCCGTAATTCAGCCCGCCAGGCTGGCCGATGAAGCGGTAGATAACCACCGGTATGGTGGGGTATTCCGGGCGCGCCAGAAAACTGGTCGCGCCGAATTCGCCCAACGAAATGGTAAAAGCAAACACCGCGGATACCAGCATGGCGCGTGCGATGATGGGGAAATCGATTTCCAGCCACACACGCAGCGGGCGCGCGCCTAAAATAGCGGCCGCATCGCGCAGGTGCTGCGGAATGGAAAGAATGGCCGGCTGGAGCGTGCGCACCACAAACGGCAGCGCAACCAGGCTGTGGGCAATCGGCAGCAGCAGGGGGAAAGTACCCGGGTCGAGCGGCGGCCGGTTAAAAACCAGCACAAAACCCAGGCCGAGCGTCACAGCCGAAGCGCCTAACGGCAGCATCAGCAAGGGATCCAGCACCCGGTTGAGCGGCGCGCGCTGAGCCAGCGCGGCGGCGGCCAACCCGCCCAGGCTGACCGAAACCAGAACCGTCACCGCGGCGAAAACGACGGAATTGCGCACCGCTTCAATCGGCGGGACGTAAAAGAAAGAGTTGCGCCGGTTAATGAATAATTCCTGATAAAAATCGAGAGTCAGCCCGGTGCTGACCTCCCCGCGCTGTCCGCGGTCGGCTTCCAGACGGACGAACGACCGCGCACTGAGCGCTGCCAGCGGCGCAACCAGCAGAGTGAACAGCACCAGGCAGACTGCGCCGACCAGGGCCTTTTCGCTCCAGGTGCGCGGCCGGCGGCTGCCCTCGCGTTTGAGGCGCGGGGTCAGCGGAATATTGAGGCGTTCATTCAGCCGGCTGTACAAAATGGTCAGCGTGAGGGTGCAGGCCAGTTGAATGGCAGACAGGAAGGCAGCCAGCGGCAGGTTGAGCATGTACATTGCCTGGGTATAAATTTCCACTTCCAGGGTGGCGTATTGCGGCCCGCCCAGCAGCAGGATCACCCCGAAACTGGTGAAGTCGAAGATGAACACCAGCAGCGCCGCCGCCAGGATCGCCGGACGCAGCAGCGGCAGTGTCACTTCACGCAAGGTGCGCGCCGGTGAAGCGCCCAGAGAGCGCGCGGCCTGCTCCAGGCGCGGGTCAAGCTGGCTCCAGGCCGAACCGACCACGCGGATGATGACGGTGGTGTTATAAAACACATGCGCCAGGATGATGGCCGCCAGGCTGTTGAGCAGGTTGAGCGGCGGAGCGGAAAGGCTGAACAGGCGCATCAGGCCGAGGTTGATCCAGCCATTCGGGCCGATCAGGGTATTGAAGGCGGCCGCCACCACCACCGTCGGCAGAATGAACGGCAGCGTGGTGAGGATGCGCAGGGCGTTCTTGCCGGGAAACTCGAACCGGCCGAAAACCGCCGCGGCGGGCAGCCCCAGCGCCAGCGTGGCCAGGGTGGAAAGGGCCGCCTGCCAAAAGGTGAAACCAAGCGAGCGCCCCACCCGCAGCCAGGTGGCTCCGGCCAGTCCGGCCTGGAGCATTTCTTCACCGGCCAGGCCGAAAACCGTCAGCAGCGGGCGGAAGAAGAAGAACAGCAGAAAACCGAGCGGCGCCAGCCAAAGCAGAACTACCCGGCGGTTAAGCCGGGCAGTATGGCTGCGGGAAAGCGGCTGTACGGTCATTCCGTCAGCGCAGGATATTTTCGGTCCAGGCGTCCACCCATACCTGACGCTTATCGGCGATGGTCTGCGGGTCAAGGGTGGCCGGCTGCGCGGGGCTTTGCGAATATTTGACAAATACTTCCGGCAGAGCGGCGGCCTGGTTGACCGGGTAAACGAACATCTGCAGAGGCATGTCTTCCTGGAAGGGATGGGAGAGCATAAAGTCGATAAACTTCTGCGCCAGTTCCGCGTGCTGCGTGCCTTTGAGGATGCCGGCAAATTCGATCTGGCGGAAGCAGGTGTTCGCCCCGGTGATTGAGGCGGTTGGGGCGTCATCCAGCGGTTCTGAGGCATAGACGACTTCAACCGGCGGGCTGGAGCTGTAGGAGACGGCCAGCGGCTGCTGGCCTTTGCCAGACGAACCGCTGAAATTGGTGTAGTAGGCGGTTTCCCAGTCGTTGACGACCACCAGTCCATTGGCTTTCAACTGCTGCCAGTAATCCAGGTAGCCGCCTTCACCATATTGCGCGATAGTGGCCAGCAAAAAGGCCAGGCCGGGCGAGGAGGTGGCTGGGTTTTCCGTCACCAGCAGATCCTTGTATTCCGGTTTGAGCAGATCGTCCAGAGTTTGCGGGACGGCCAGGCTATGATCGGCGAAATAGGCTTTATCGTAATTGATGCATACATCGCCGTAATCAATGGGGGTCACGCGATTCTGGCTGTCCAGCTTGAAAGACGCGTCCACCTGGTCCAGCAGCGGCGCGGCGTATGGCTCAAAGATATCCGCTTCCAATCCACGGGAAAGGAAGGTATTGTCAATGCCGTACAGTACGTCTGCCTGCGGATTATTCTTGGTCAGAATGGCCTGGTTGAGCATAGATCCGGCGTCGCCTAGGGGCAAAAAGATCAGTTTTACGTTGTTATCTTTTTCGAATTGTTCGAGCAGATCGGTGCTGGCGGCAAAGGAATCGTGCGTCATAATATGCAGTTCAACCGGGGCAGAGCTGGTTGCCTGAGCCGCCGGGGCAGCCGGTTGTTCCGCGTCTGGGGTAGCCGTGGCGGCCGGCGCGCAGGCGCTCAGCAGCAGTGCGCCGCCGGTAAGCAGCAAGAGCAGTTTAGTCCATGATTTCATAAAATTTCTCTTTTTGATACCTTGTCATTTAAAGCTGGCGTGTATGGATGCACAACAGCCTTCCCGAGCTGATTTTGACCTGGGCTTTCTGGCCCAGCATGACATTGCTGATGCCCCGCGTGCGGTTGGGGCAGAGCGTTTCGTCCTTGAGCGGATACTGCAGGCCTTCCGTGCGGATGCCGCGCGTGCAGCCATCCATCGCCAGCAGCGAGAAGGTATCGCCGGGCTGGCCCTGAATGGTCAGGCTTTCACGGATGATGATAATTTCCTCGCGCCCATCGTCCAGGCGGATGTCGAGGTCTTCCACGGCGGGCAGTTCCAGCAGATACAGATTGGCCAGCGTCTGGTCCAGGCGGCCGCCCAGGGCAGCCACCACGCGGATGGTGTCGTAGCCGGCCTGCGCGAGCTTGGTCAGCGCCAATTCCAGGTCAGATTCGTCTTTTTCGCGCGGATAGCGTTCGATTGCAATTCCGGCCGCCTGCAAATCCGCCAGGCGCTGCGGATCGACCGAATCCAGGTCGCCGATCAGCAAATTAGGCGTCAGCCCGAGCGTATCCAGGTGGCGCAACCCGCCATCCACGGCTACCAGCGTATCTTCCGGCAGAATCTGGCGGCGAATGCCGTCCGCATCGGTCAGCAGCCCGTTGACAAAAACAAAAGCGCGTTTGGTCATAAAAAAAGCCCTCCTGGGCGGAGGGCTGCGCATGCTGTTGTGTTGGTTACACACCCTCCCTCCGCCGGCATTATCCGGATCAGGTTCAGCGGGTCGAGAACAGCGTTCTCCTCTCAGCCTGGCACAATCAGGCTCCCCGTGTGGTCATCGATTGAGGTCAGTATAGCCGGAGTGAGGGCAAAAGTCAAGTTTGAGGGAGCCAGGTTAACCAAAAGGCAAGCGCCCGCTCGGGCAAATTCTTGCGAGCGGCGCGGAATCACTTTTAACCTTTGCCTTGCCCGCCCGAAATACTTATGATAAAATCTTTTGCGCCGGAAGGTGAGGCTTTCGCTGGAGGGATGGCCGAGTGGTTTAAGGCGCCTGTCTTGAAAACAGGTGTGGGGCAACTCACCGTGGGTTCGAATCCCTCTCCCTCCGCTAGAAGGAACAGCTTAACAAGTCAATATGGGGAGGTGCCAGAGTGGCTGAATGGGGCCGCCTGCTAAGCGGTTGTCGGGACTATAAATCTCGACCGCGGGTTCGAATCCCGCCTTCCCCGCCATATAAAAAGCCTGTGTTTATCACAGGCTTTTTGCATTTCGCCCGCAGGCCCCCATGAGGGGGTGATAGTTGAAACTTCAGTGGCAGCCCGAACGAAATCCTGACCATCAGTTCGGGGTGAGGAAGGCGGTGGTGGAGGCAATGCTAGTGTCTGTAGAGATTTATTTTTGATAGGGTTGGAAACTTAAACTATGTCTTTGGTTGTATAAAATTATTTGAGGGATGACCATTGCCTTTACCAAATCGCTACAGTATCTGAGAACGCCTTCGCTTTTCTGAGATGAGGGTTCACACTTTGAATTTGTGGATAAGTTTAAACAAGTTTCGTACCTAATAAAAATTCTAATTATTCAGGCGAAGGAATGGCTAAATGAAGATTTCCAACGCCAGATGATGATGAAAATTCAATTACTCCGAGAAAACCAGACTGTTGCAAATAATCCATATCGGCTTGATCTTTAATATAAACTTCCCCTACCAACTGATCTTCTATACATATTCCTATTGATGGATAATCAGGATTCCCGATATAGTTAAGGATCGCCGGGGTAGGAGGTTGTTCATCGACTCGAGATTCAACGACACAAGTTGTTTCCTCGTTTTTGAATAAGTCAACCACTATACCGCCTCGTTGTGGTCGCACTATTTCCAACAAATTTCGCACCTCAGTTGGTGAGGGATTGAATAATTCTTTCCACTGATGTAATGTTAGTTCTCTTATCCAAGAAATTACATCCTGGCTAATATTTTCGCGAGTCCAAATTAATGAAATTTTTGTCGCCAAACCCCGTGATTGAATCCCTTTTATCATCAAATCCAAGGCCACCACACTTCCCACCCCGTACCGAATACTTGCAGGAATTGTAGTTGGGAACATACCATAGTTACCTTTTTCATTCAAAAGGCAATTTGTCCAACTAATAATAGTCCCCATTATCCAAGGAAGAAAAACTTCAAAAAAATCATAAATCAAATCACCCAATTGTTCAAAGCGAAAACTAATGTCTTGAACTTCTAATAGATATTTATTTGATATCTCTATTAGTGATATACCATTTATCCAGTCGAAGAGCAATTCTCCGACAGAAATCGGGATTTCAGTTCTGGAGCCACTGCGGTGGTCAAATACTTTTCGTCTAGGGGACTCAGGTAAAGCCAATAAATTTTCTAATCTCCCATTTGCAATTAGAAATTGAAATGCATCCAACATATCAAGAGGAAAATCATTTTTAACTAAATCGGCAATAATACTTTGGACAATCACTTCAATTTTATTTGCTGATCCAATGGAAGTTCCTGAAGATGCCCATCTTCGCCTAACGCTTGATGCAGTTTGATTGTATCGTTCGATTAATACGGTTGTTGCATTTAGCCAACGTTTTTGGTCCGCCTCTGTCAACTGGATCCAACCAAGAGTATGGTGAAGTACTTCTGCAATATGTTCAACTGTAACGGTCTTGCCTGATCCTTCTATTTCTGACGCAACAAACCAAACGAATTTTAAAAAATCCCCAACTTTGCCGCTTGCTTCAAAAATGGCATCTTGGGAAGATTTTAACATTTCCTCGAATATTGCTAACTCACCTAGTGCTTCCGCTGTCGCCAACATTGATTTTACTTGCAAGTTGGTTTCACTCGGAGTAAGTCTATTAAAATCCTCGTCGGTTGGTGTCGCTTGCCTTGCCAAAACCACCATCCCTTCAGTTTCTTTGGTTGCTCGACCGGCTCTACCGATTGCATTAATTAATTTCGACCCAGTAATAAATTCATTAAACCCATCTTCTGTATAGTTTCCTTGCGAAGCAATCACCACCGATGTTACAGGTAGATTAACCCCCTCAGTTAATGTAGTGGTCGCAACAAGGATCTTAATTAATCCTGCGGCAACGATATCCTCAATAGCTGTTCGGATCTCGCTTGGCAATGATCCATGATGGTAAGCGACACCTTTTTCAATGATTTGAATCAATGGGTGCTCTGGACCCAATCGTGCAATAATTAAATTTCGAAGAGAGGTTATCTCTGGCCGATGTATTACCTCAAGGTCATTGGCTAGATGGGCAGCCAACTGAATAGTAGCCAGTTTTGAGGATTCGATAACCAGTACAGGGCCGGACTCTGCGAGAAAATTAATAATTGCCCCCAACATTTTATAGAAAGGTGTACTTTGAGATGCATCTATTTCTTTGAAGACATTATTTGTTATCCCTTTTCTAACCAAGATCCCAATTGGTTCTGTTGTATAAAGGCGAACAATTTCCTGGGTATGGGAAATCCGAGCATCTAGTCTACCAAAAAGTGGTACTCTCTGGCGAAATGGAAATTTTCTACCTCTTGGTAATGTCTCTATATTTGCGTCGGTCCATCGAGCCTCTGTTGTCCAAACTGCATGAATTCTGCGAGGTCCTCTCCAATCACAATGAAATTCCAGAGGAGACAGGTCCTGCGTTGGCCCATTAATCCATTGAATAAAGTGGTTACGATTTCCAATTGCAGCTGATATCAGGATAATTCTATGATGGGAATTTTGAGTAGCATTGTGCAAAAAAGATAAATCTTCTTCAAGTATCCAACCTCTAGCTTTGTCTCCAACTAAATGTACTTCATCAAATATGAAAAGACCAAATTTCTCTAATAATCTTTGGCTATTTGACCTTATAAGATAGGATAACCGTTCAGGGGTCATTACTTCTACTTCAGGCTGTAAATCTTCAAGGATAAAATCACCCCAGTCACCTTCTGGAAGTCCATCTATGACTTGGTCTCCAAGGAATCTTAATCTTGACTGTAATGACTTACGTACTTCCCTACACAAGCTCCGGGTTGGTGCGACATAACATACCGATGTCATTTTAGTAGATAAGTGAGCGACAATTAACAATTGACTTATAAGCGTTTTCCCTCCACTGGTAGGGGTTGATAATATTAGCCTTTTTGTCTTTTCAGATAGTGGATTATTCCCTTCCCTCTCAGCTAAAAAATCTATTTGAGGAGGCCAAAGTGTCAATACCGGAGGGTTTCCATTAATAAAAGCTCGTTTCGCATCATCAGGTATGTCTGGAGGTAACACTGTCCAGATTGAAGAGCTCTCCAATTTATCTGAAAAATTTAATAAATGTGCAGCCACCCAACGCGAAATTTCATCCTCTTGAGATGCTTCATTGTTGATAGCCTGGAGGAAATACTCACGAGATTTATGCAAATGCTCGGATTTTCCGTATGTCAGGAAAATTGTTAACTCCCTGATACCAATTACTAAATTGGATACAGCGCCATAAATTGTTGATTCGATATTATCTACATTCCAGATTTGAGCAAGAGTGTTTATTTCCTGCCGTAATTTTGTTGTTGTATTAAAGACATACTTTATGTCGTAACCTAGAAATGCGACCGCACAAGATAATCCAGCTTGCTGAAAATCGGGCACTAGCGTAGTTTCGCCAAGCCCATTTGGGAATTCCCTCCTATAAATTGCAACTGCATTTGGATCTAAAATACTCCTTACATAAGCGATTTGTGAAGCGAAACAATATTTTAATCTGTCAAATTTTGCCAACCCTGGGGAATGCAGTTTCAGATCAAAAATATGACCTGCGACTTGGAATGCCGCTCTCTGCCTTTCTACTCCATAGGTTTTAAGCGCAAACTTAGAAGAAGCAATCCCGTGAAGATACCACCCGATTTCTTCCATTCTCTCTGTTGATTCTGGTGAATGCAATAATATGGCAAGCTCCGCGTCAGCAAGAATTCTTCCAAGATCATTTGCCGAAGGAAAATCTTCGTGTTTGCCAAGTGCAAGCGCCAACAGATCGAGGTTTAAAGCCCTTTCCATATATATTCCTGGATTAACAAAGACAATTTCGAAAAATCCAAAACGCCAGTTATCATTCCGCGTAGCCGAACAGGTTGAGTAAATCTCGGAAATCTAGCGCCGAAGTTATCAAAACAATTTGATTCTACGTACTTGAAAGATGTTGCAATAGAAACCCCTGCGGCTGCTTGAGGGCTTGCATCTACCCATAAGTCAGGAAGTAGCCCTAAGAATTCTTCTAGTTCAGGGTTTACAGTCTCCTGTTCTGTGGTTGTAATTCGCGCTAGATATTCCATAGCATTTGAGTTTAATTGAGAATATGCTCTTTCAATGGTGCTGGATATTCTTTGAGTAGTGTCATCAGAAGTTGGAGCAAATTTTTTCATTTCCCAAAGACGATACATCAATGTTCCGCTCGAAAGTCTATGAATAATAAATCCATCTCCGCCAGGATCGATTGACTTAAAACCAGGTGGTATTTGATAAACAATTTGATTGGTTGGATTTTCGCTTGTTATAAAATACCATATCCATTCGCTAACAAAACCTTCAAGTTGATCTGTTTGCCCCTTGTTATTTTTACTACCGGGTTCTCCAAATGTTGGAGTAAGGAAAGCCTTTAATGCAGCTGAAGAACTCTCAACGAGTGGTAAGCCTTTTTCAGCTTTATTAGCCCATGCTTGAAAATGATGAGGACATCTTCTACATCTAAATTCGACAATAGCGGTTGCAATTGCTTTTGCAAGACGTCCTAAGGTCACGTTTTCTCGTTTATGGGATACTACTGCCCAATTATGAGTTTCTCCCATATTTTCGGAAAGATTAAAAAATTCAGTTATGGGCATACATTCTTATTTCCCCCGGATTTTTGTAGTTTGCTTCTGTTTATAAGATTAATTTATTTTAGAGTAGAAACACACAGTAGGCAAGTTTTTTTCGTGAATTTTATTATTGTTGATAGATTATTCCTGAGTTACAACAATAAATGATATTTTATTTTGGTTACGCTTCATTTCAACAATATGCAGAATCTCAAGCTTTGGAAACGGTAATGAAGTAAAGGGAAGATAGATATTTTACCTTATTGATTGTTTGAAAAATCTAGAACGAAATTAAGTAAATAGAATATCCATGATGGGTGTCACGGGTAAAAGTCCTTTGGTTTAATGGCATATGTTGGCTTGATTTTAGCAGGAGTTTGTTATAGTCTGGGCTCTCGATCAGAGAAGGATATATATTGAATAAAAGGCTGTATCGCAACTACCGATTTTTTGTTGGGTGAGATGTAATGTAATACATTCTTGATGCATGGTAAACCTGAAACAGGAAAGTACAGGAAAGGAATTAGTCTTGCTTAATTATACGCTATGGCGTATAATTAAGCAAGAGGATCAAAAACATGTCTCATCAAACATATAACTCATTTCAAGCAGCGGAATTATTAGGCCTTTCTGTCAGGCGAGTACAGGCGTTAATCAATGTTGACCTACTAAAGGCGGATAAAGTAGGCCGCGATTGGATCATATCCGAGGAAGAACTACAGAAATTCAAACATCAAGTGCGATCGGTTGGACGACCAACCAAAGAAAGAACAGAAGAAGATAGCTCGTACATTGAGCAACCTACCCATTTATACCTTCAAGTGGTTGAGTTCATACGTACCTTGATCGATCTTGAAGGTTTAGGAGCCGCTTACAGAGCTTTTGCAGAAGCTGCATGGAGACGAATTCAAGCAGAAACAATGACAGGTTATAAACCCAAGGGTTTGTCACATGTTTGTATTCATCGCTTGCTTGGAAAAAAGAGATGTCCAGATCCTTCCGAACACCCATGTGAAACATCAATTATTCCCGGGCGAGACCACCTTTCAGAATGGGTAAAGGAAGGCAAGACTGCTAAAATCGTTATGCAGCCATATCATATGTCTTTTGAGACTATGAAAGAGTTGGTTGAGTTTTGTGAAAATCGTGGTCTACGAGCAGATATATCTGCAGAATCATGGCATTTCTCAGGGAAAACGCTTCGGATCGACATTACCTTGAAATCCTGAACACTCCTTCGCAATGAAACTGCAACTTTATTCGATTATTAAAAAATGTTTACGATAGCTTTCCAAAATCGTATGTCCAATTACCCTGAAACGAAATAATATCGCCTCTTAAAAAATCCGGCGGGCTGGATTTCCAGCCCGCCGGGTGTCGTTATCAATTAGCCGCTGCCAGGGGCTCGGGTTCATCCTCGTCCTCGGCTTTGCGCAGTACCAGCTCGTGGTTCTCGTCCACGTCCACCAGCACGGTGTCGCCGTCGTTGAAATCGCCGGCCAGCAAGGCGTCGGAAAGGCGATCTTCAACCTTGTTCTGGATCACGCGCCGCAGCGGGCGGGCGCCCATATCGGGGTCGTACCCTTCGGCGGCAAATTGATCGATGGCGGCCGGGGTAGCGCGCAGGGTGATATTGTTTTCCACCAGGCGCTCGGCCACTTTTTCAATCTCCAGCGAGACGATGCGATGCAGGTTCTCGCGCGTCAGCGAGTGGAAGACAATCACACCGTCCAGACGGTTGATGAACTCGGGGCGGAAGACGCGTTTGAGTGAATCGGTCAGCTTCTTGCGCATCTCTTCGTAGGCTTCTTTTTCAGCCTGCTCTTCGTCGCGTTCAATCTGGAAGCCGAAGGAACTCTGGCGTTTGATCACATCCGCGCCGATATTGGAGGTCATCACGATGATCGTGTTGCGGAAATCCACTTTATGACCGCGGGCGTCGCTCAGGTGACCCTCTTCCATAATTTGCAGGAGCATATTATGGGCTTCGGGATGCGCCTTTTCGATCTCGTCAAAGACGACGATCGAATACGGGCGGCGGCGGATGGCCTCGGTCAGTTGGCCGGCCTCTTCGTAGCCGACGTAGCCCGGAGGGGCGCCGACCAGGCGGCTGACGGAGTGGCGTTCCATGAATTCGGACATATCCAACTGAATCAAGGCATCGTCGCTGCCAAACAGGAAGCGCGCCAGGGCCTTGGTCAGCTCGGTTTTGCCCACGCCGGTCGGGCCGAGGAAGACGAAGGAGCCGATCGGGCGGCGCGGGTCTTTCAGCCCAGAACGGGCGCGGCGCACGGCCTTGGAGATCATATTGATGGCCTCGTCCTGGCCGATGATCTCTTTGTGCAGTTCGTCTTCCATGTGCAGCAGGCGTTCAGATTCGGCTTGCGCCATTTGCATAACGGGCACACCGGTCCACATGGAAACCACTTCGGCGATATCGTCTGAGGTGACGACCGGGCTGTTATCGCGGTTCCAACTGGTGCGCAGATTTTCGATCTGTTCTTCCAGTTCTTTTTCCTGGTCGGTCAGGTCTTGAGCCTCATCGTAGCGGCCGTCTTCAAGCGCCAGGTTGTGATTCTCGCGCACCTCGCGCAGCTTGGCCATCAGCTCTTTGGCGGCGTTGGCCGCCGGGCTTTTGTACATGCGCACGCGTGAGGAGGACTCATCGATCAGGTCAATGGCCTTGTCGGGCAGGAAGCGCTCGGATACGTAACGCGAGGACAGGCGCACGGCCGCTTCGATGGCCTCATCGGAGATGAGCAGACGGTGGTGCTCCTCGTACGCCGGGCGGATGCCATGCAGAATTTGGATGGCTTCATCCTGGCTGGGTTCGTTGACCGTGATCGGCTGGAAGCGGCGCTCAAGTGCGGCGTCGCTTTCGATATGCTTGCGGTACTCTTCCAGGGTGGTCGCGCCGATCACCTGCAGCTCGCCGCGCGAAAGCGCCGGCTTGAGGATATTGGCGGCATCCACGGAAGAGCCGGCTGAACCGGCGCCGACCAGCATATGCACTTCGTCGATGAAGAGAATGGCGCCCGAGGCTTTCAGTTCGTCAATGACGCGCTTGAGGCGCTCCTCGAACTGACCGCGGTACATGGTGCCGGCTACCAATGAACCGACATCCAGCTGCAGCACGCGTTTGCCGAGCAGCGGCGCGGGTACATCCCCTTCAATGATGCGCTGGGCCAGGCCTTCCACAATGGCGGTCTTGCCCACGCCTGGTTCACCGATCAGAGCGGGATTATTTTTAGTGCGGCGCGCCAGAATTTGAATGACGCGTTCGATTTCCATCTGACGCCCAATGACCGGGTCGAGTTTGCCCTCTTCGGCCAGGGCGGTTAAATCGGTGGCTAATTGATCCACCAGGCCGCTTTTTTGCGCTTTTTGTTCCTGGCGGGGAGCAGCGTTTGGCTGCGCAGTGCTGCTGCGTGAAGCGCCGGCGCCTTGCGGGGCGCTGCTGCTGCTCTCTTGTAGGACTCGTCGCGTCTGGCGGCGGATTTGTTCCGGGGTGATGCCCAGCTTGCGCAGGACATCCATGGCTTTTCCTTCGGTTGAGCGCACCAACCCCAGCAGTAAATGCTCCGTACCAATATAGTGATGGCCCATGCGGCGGGCCTCTTCTATCGCATATTCAAGCACCTGCTGAACGCCGGGTGAAAGGTCGATCTTTTCGACGCGTGTCTGACCGACCCCGCTTAACCGTTCTACCATTTCTTGTACTCGTTCAGGCTCTAAACCTAAATCCCGCAAGACCCGGCCTGCGATTCCGCCTTCTTCCTGGATGAGTCCCAACAATAAATGTTCGGTGCTGATGGTGCTTTGGCGCATCCGTTCAGCTTCCTGGTGCGCCAGGGTCAAAACCCGGCGCGCTCGTTGGGTAAATCTTTCCATACCGGACAAGGCTGCTTCCTCCTGTTATGTCCAAGGAAATTCATTCTTGCGAATGAATCAACAATCGGGACAATTGCCCAATCTTACGGCTGATTTTGCGATCAAACCATAAGAGATGACCTTTTTTATCTTCTTTTGATTTTACCAGACTTTAAAGGCTTGTCGAGTCAAGGGTGGCGGCCTGGACGGATTTTAGGCGGATTTTAAATTCTCCGCCTTGCGCCTTAAAATACTTTTGTGTCAATCTGCGGCGAGCCGGATCGCCGGTCTGAAACCGGTTATTTATCGCTGCGCGCGCTTTCGATGGTGCGCATCTCTTGCCGGACGGCGTAATACAGATTCTCGGCTTTCAGTTCGCTGAGCGCGTAGCAGGGCGCCTCCAGGTGATTGGCCAGATCCTGGGCCAGGCCTTGGTCGAAGGAGATATGCTCCATGTTGATGACCACACTGTGCACATGCTCGCGCGCAATCTGCGCGGCGATCTCGTAGGATTCTTCCAGGGGCGGCTTCTTGTCCAGGGCCACGTTGGCCGCGCCGTCGGTAAGGATGATCAGCAGCGGCATGACTTCGGGATGCAGCATTTTTTCGCGCTGAATCACTTCAGCGGCCAGCTTGAGCCCGGAAGAGAGCGGGGTCTTGCCGCCCACCGGGATATCCGCCAGGGCGCGCTGCGCCAGCAGTACCGAATTGGTCGGCGGCAGCACCTGGGTGGCGCGGTCCTTCTGGAAGACGATCAGCCCGACCCGGTCACGGCGCTGATAGGCGTCCGTCAGCAGCGAGAGGATAGCGCCCTTGGTGGCCTGCATGCGCTCGGCCACCGCCATCGACCAGGAAGCGTCCACCAGGAAGAGAATCAAATTGGCGGCGCGCCGGACGCGCACCTTGCGCATATAGTCGCCGGAATGGACGGAAAAGGCCACCCGCGTACGGTCAGCGCTGCGTTCGCGCTGAAAGGGCGCCGCGGCGCGCAGGGTGGCGTCAAAAGCCAGATCGTCAGGGTTGCTGGGCGAAGGCCGCGCCTGCACGTAGCGGCCGCGCTTGCGCTCGGTACGCGTGCGCGAACGCCGGCCGGCGAAGCGCCGCACCATTTTGTCCAGCGGGGTATCAAGCCGGCGCGGGTCGAACACCTGCCCGACCTTGACCTGGGCACCGCCATCCCACCAATTCTGCGATTGATTGGTAAATACATCGTCGCGCCCAGGCACTGGATTGTTCGGAGGAAGCATCTCCTGGGCTGCTGCTTCTCCGCTTACGCTTTTTTTGGGGCGTTTTCCTCGTCGATGTAACCTTCGCTCGATTCGCCTTTGGTGAGCGTGCTCGTGCCGCCCTGCAGCTGGTCGATGCGCTCCTGCAGTTCTTCCATGCTGACCTGCTGCTGCTCGAACGGTCCGCGGCGCATACGATGCGGCAGGGCCAGTTCGGCGGCCAGGGCAATATCGCGCCCGTTAATGGCCGTCCGCCCGTCCAGGGCCGCCTGAGCGCGCGCGCCTTTCAGAATGACCAGGTCGGCGCGGTGGCCGTCCACCTGGACATCCGAGGTCAGCCTGGCGATTGAAAGCAAATCACGGGTGGTATAGGCAACGTCGGCTACCAATCCGCGCGCCTTTTCAATTTTCTGCGAAAGGTTCTCTTCCTGCGGCAGCCATTCGGTGCGGAAGTTCTCCGCGTTGGCCTCATAGGCCAGGTTGCGTTCCATAATCTGGACGCGTTCGCGCGGATCGTGAATGCCGTAGATTTCGACGCTGAAGGCAAAGCGGTCCAGCAGCTGCGGCCGCAGGTCGCCTTCTTCCGGGTTCATGGTGCCGACCAGGATGAAGCGCGCCGGGTGGCTGAAGGAAATACCTTCGCGCTCGACAATGTTCATTCCCATGGCGGCAGAATCAAGCAGCACATCCACCACGTGATCATCCAGCAGGTTGACCTCGTCAATGTAAAGCAGACCGCGGTTGGCGGCTGCCAGCACGCCCGGTTCAAAGTGCCGTTCGCCCTTTTGAATGGCTTTTTCGATATCCAGCGTACCCACCACCCGGTCTTCGGTGGCCGAAATCGGCAGATTAATGAAGGGAGTCGAGCGGGTAGTAACCGGCAGAGTCTCGCCGTGGGCGATGCGCTCGCGGCATTCGGTGCACAAGCTATTGGGTTTGTCTGGATCACAGCCAAAACGGCAGTCCGCCACAACCTTCACACTGGGCAGCAGCGCCGCCAGTGCGCGCGCGGCCGTCGATTTGGCCGTCCCGCGCTCACCGCGGATCAGCACACCGCCGATGCGCGGATCAACAGCGTTAAGCACCAATGCGCGTTTCATGCGCTCCTGGCCGACAATGGCGGAAAATGGAAAAATCACGGGCATAATTACGGTTCCTCGTCTAAGCGCTGCGGGCGCTGAACTGAAAGAGACAATTGTTAACGCCCGGGCAGGCCGGACGGTGACTGGTCAAACCAGCGTGTTTCTCCCTGCAAATATGGGGAAACACGGCAAAACCTTTATCAAGAATTCAAGGTAGTTTATCACAAATGGGGCCGGCGCTGTCAAGTTGGCGCATAACCTGGGCGCGCTTCGCGCAATTTCCTTTATGTTGGCCGGATTCGTGCACTTTATGCGCTTGCAGACCGCCCACTTTGCGGATTTGAAAAGAGTCAAAGCGCATCTGTTTACTCCAGACTGGGTTATAGTCTGTGCACTTTAAATACAGGTCATACTGCCAATAGGAACAATGCCTACTTCGAAATATGCCCAGTTGTATGCCCGCCGCGGGTTGCGTGTTCAACGACGATCCGGTATCCTTGCTGCATTACTTCTGCGAGAGCAGCAAGCTCTAAATAGAAATTCGAGGAACGATTAATGGCTTTACTTGACAAAGTGTTATATTCAGCGTCCAGCCCGATGGTGCATGCATATATGGACACCATGTTGAATATGGACGTTATGCGGCTGACGCGCCTGCCCAAGGGCGCTAAGATCATCGCCGCCAACCATCCCAGCACCACCGATCCCTTCTTCGTCGCAGCCATTTTGAACCAGCAGTCGTTCATTTTGATTAATGATTTGCTTTTTCAGGTCCCGGTTTTAGGGACCTATCTGCGCCGTTCGGGACATATCCCGGTCTGCGCTGGCAGCGGGCCGGCAGCAATTGAGGCGGCATTGGCCCGGCTGGCGGCCGGCAAGACGGTGGTCATTTTCCCGGAAGGCGACCTCAGCCCGGAAGACGGCGGTTTTCTTAAACCGCGCACCGGGGTAGCGCGCCTGGCGCTGGCCAGCGGCGCGCCGGTTATTCCGGTCGGCATCCATTTGCAGCGCGAGCGCATCCACACCGTGCGTTCCACCGTCCGCGGACGGGTGGAGTACGGGCGCTGGTATCTGCGCGGGCCATACAATATCACGGTTGGCCAGCCGCTGCGCTACTTTGGCGATGTTGAAGACCGCGCGCTGGTGCGGCATGTGGCCAGTTCGGTCATGCATCACGTCATTGAGATGGCGCGCGAGAGCGAAATTCGCATGGACCGCTCCAATTCGTTCACCGGGCTGCCCGAAACCCTCTAGAATCCGTCCATTTTTACGAGCGTCCGTATCTTGACGAATTGGCAAGGTCGCGGTATATTTAAGCCCGCTCAAATGAACAGGCCCTCGTAGCTCAATTGGACAGAGCGTTTGCTTGCGGAGCAAAAGGTTACAGATTCGAGTTCTGTCGGGGGCACCACTAAAAACAGCCTTGCAAAGGGCTGTTTTGCTTTAAGCTTCCAGACCCCCATAAGGGGACGTTGTTCGAGTTCTGTCGGGGGGCACAGAGAAAGACGGCAAATCTAGCGGTTTGACTGTTTTTTTGTTGCCTATATGTGGGGGCGGGGTACGAAAGAAAGATTATGTGGCTTTTGAACGAGCCTGCTATTGTAGATATGTTGTAAATTTCTACTAATTACATTTTCAGTGTTGTGATAAGAATAAGCGGAGTATTTTTTTAAAATTTTGCCCCCCAAAATAAATAATTTTGTGCAGGAGAGCTAATCATTACGAATAAGAATCAGCAACAAAAAAGGAGGCAAAATAGATGCTTTTGAGGGGGTAATATCATTATTACTCCGAAGATTAAGATCCTAAATTACTCCTAATAAAAAATAGGATTCCGATGTACTCGTTATATTGATCTGACAAGAAATCACCTATAAGAGGTTGCTTCAACCGCTGCAATTGATTTGGCTTTCATAAACAATTGAGTCTCTTGGGATTGCTCCCTAACCCAATTCTTGTTTTAGCCGTTCTAATTTGAATTTACCAACAAACAGCATATATTACGTGAACCGTTAATTAGAACTAGAAAAAGAAATTATTATTTGTATAATATTTCCAACAAAACAATTTTCAGCTAATCAATCTTGCTAACGCGACCTGTACGACGGGGTGATCACCAACGCAGTGTCGCTGCAAGTCATTCCGACTAGCAAAGTGACCCAAAGGCTACCTGGCTATCTGGGAGAAGCTGGAGAACGGCGAATATGATTCAGCTCACATGGCCCACGCGCTCCGGCCGGATTCGGTTAAAGAAAGGTGATAGACAGATAAGCCAAGCAATTGCACACGGGCTGGAAGAGTTGTATAAAGGTAGGCGAATGTAAAGATGAGGAAACGGAAGAAAAAAGGCAAGGAAAAACTGTATAATTAAGGGCTTTGAGGGCAGGGTAAGGGGAAGGGCTAAGGCAATGGGGCAAGTTGACGAAAAGCAATCCGGGTCTCGCAGAATGTATCGACAGGATTTTTTTGGCCGCGAGAATGAAATAACTTGGTTCGCGACGAATCTCTCATTAGCGCCGGACGATCCCGAGCGCAAGCCGATCATTTCCGTCACTGGTGAAGGTGGCATTGGCAAATCCTGGCTCATGGATGAATGGCGAGCTTGCGCGGAGGATTACGGGTATGCAACCGTCAAGCTGGATCAAAATATTACTTCCCCGACGGACGCAATGTATCAAATAGCCAGTCAATTGGTCCAATGGAACTGGAATTTCAAGAAATTCAATGACCGGTATGATTATTACTTGCGCCATCACGGTGAATTAGAAAGATTCGCCAGTCAATCAGGTGAAAACGGCGAAAAGTGGGGAGAGCTCGGGGGGCGAGTAGTAAGTAAAGTGATGCAATTTACGCCGGCAGCGCCACTTACAGTTTTTGTTGACCCCACCAAAATAGGTGGAGCCGCCGGGAAACAGATTGGCAATCTACACCAACAAAGTATCTCAAAAGCCAATCGCGATCTTATTCTCTATCCTCAAAAAACACTTTCAACCGATTTTTTGTCATGCCTTTCCGATGAAGCTAAAGAAAAAACGTGTGTTTTGTTTCTGGATGCTTATGACCAGACCGTTGATAGTATCGAAACCTGGCTGGCCGAATTACTTAGTGGTTATTATGGGAAATGGACAAACAATTGTCTGGTTGTCATTGCAAGCCGAATTCCGTTAAAAATGAATGTCTGGGTGAATCTTGTTCGGATGGTCAAGATAATTTCTTTAAAGGAATTTGATTCTGGGGAAGTTAATCGGTATTTGCGTAAATCTGGAATTGAGAATTCAGATATCCTTCAGAAGGCCGGTATCATCACAAAAGGATTGCCATTGCTAGTCAATTTGGTAGCCAGCCAACAGCCAATATCTTTGGATGATTTTAGGGGTACTGGCGAGTTGACAGGTTTGGCATACGATAGGATCTTCGGTATCATTCAGGATCCAAAACTTCGGGAAGTTGCTACGCACACTGCGCTGGCGCGTAATATTAATCAAGATATTTTAGCCACGTTATTTGAGCCACAAAAAGCAAGTGCTATTTTGATTGGCTTAAATCAAAGACGTCATTTTTAAAAGAACGGTCTGCAGGTCACGGATGGGAATTCCATGACCTGGTGAGAGATTTCGCAATTGAACATCTTCGTGAACGAGCGCCAAAAACCTGGTCGGATTTGCACGATCGGTTAGCAGCACATTTCGCTCAGCGACGAGACCAGTTAGGTTTGGATCCTGAAAATGCGGGAGAAAACCAGCGTTATCGAGAATTTACGGAAGAAATCATCTACCACAACTACTGCTCGAATCCATATAAATATCAGTCGTTTGTTATCAATATTATAATAAATGAAACTTTGCATATTGAAGGAGATTTTGATCTCCGCTGCGCCTTAGCATTGCAACAGGCAGAAAAAGATTGCGAAATAATTCAAGAAGATCGCTGGGGAGATCTTTTTGTAAATGGGTTCAGGGCTCATTATGCTCATAAAAATCTAGAGAAAAATATTTTGCTTTATTCAAAACTGCTAACCTACCCTCAATTAGGAGCACAATGTAAAGCTGAAATTTACAAGTGGCGTGGCATAGGATATCAGTTTGCGTCTATTTACGATAAAAGTAATCAATTTAACGAGGCTATTGCCGATATAACCCAGGCCATTGAACTGGAGCCAAACAACGCCGGGTACTATTATTCCCGCGGAGTCAGTTATCATGCTGCCGGGCGATACGATGAGGCCATTGCCGACACGAGCGAGGCCATCCGGCTGGAGCCAAACAACGCCGGGTACTACGATTCCCGCGGAGACAGTTATCATGCCGCCGGGCGATACGATGAAGCCATTGCTGACACGAGCGAGGCCATCCGGCTGGAGCCAAACAACGCCGGGTACTATTATTCCCGCGGAGTCAGTTATCATGCTGCCGGGCGATACGATGAGGCCATTGCCGACACGAGCGAGGCCATCCGGCTGGAGCCAAACAACGCCGGGTACTACGATTCCCGCGGAGACAGTTATCATGCCGCCGGGCGATACGATGAAGCCATTGCTGACACGAGCGAGGCCATCCGGCTGGAGCCAAACAACGCCGGGTACTATTATTCCCGCGGAGTCAGTTATCATGCTGCCGGGCGATACGATGAGGCCATTGCCGACACGAGCGAGGCCATCCGGCTGGAGCCAAACAACGCCGGGTACTATTATTCCCGCGGAGTCAGTTATCATGCTGCCGGGCGATACGATGAGGCCATTGCCGACACGAGCGAGGCCATCCGGCTGGAGCCAAACAACGCCGGGTACTATTATTCCCGCGGAGTCAGTTATCATGCTGCCGGGCGATACGATGAGGCCATTGCCGACACGAGCGAGGCCATCCGGCTGGAGCCAAACAACGCCGGGTACTATTATTCCCGCGGAGTCAGTTATCATGCTGCCGGGCGATACGATGAGGCCATTGCCGACACGAGCGAGGCCATCCGGCTGGAGCCAAACAACACCCGGTATTACCAACACTCGGTATAAGTTTCATAAAAACGGCCATACAGCCCAGGTTAGAGCCTATAGAAACCGGACTTGTTTCTTAGGGAATAAAAGGTTACAGAGACATCACTTAAAATAACCTTTTACAAGGCTGTTTTGTTTTAAGTTCGTAAGCGCCTGCCTTACGGCGTAACGCTGAGGG
>DAISHK010000013.1:0-19718 GCA_036822575.1 Bellilinea sp.
TGAACCGCCGCTTTGTCAGACTTGCCACACAGATTGCATGATGATATGATGATAAAACCCAGACGGAGGATGGATTACCAATGCAGATCCGGGCTGATCGTCGTGCAAAAATCCGCTCAATACTAATCTTTATCATTCTGGCAACTCTGCCCTGTTATTGCATCGGCCTGGTTGTATTCCAGTTAGGCAAAGATGCGCGCGAAGCTACCGCTACGCCGACGCCGACCGCCACAGCTACGCTGGAGACGGTTACTGAAACCGTCTCTCCGACGCCGACGCTTTTGTTTACCCCCATTTTCACAGCTTCTATTACGCCTTCTCCAACGTGGACGCCGACCATGACGTTTACGTTGTTTGTACCGCCCACAAGGACAGCGACTGTAACGGAAACGCTGGTACCCAGCGCCACGGTTACCCCTGAGCCGCCGACGGCTACTATTGCGCCGCCGACCGATACGGTTGAACCAACAGTCGAGGCGCTTCCAAGCGATACACCCAATCCTTAACGAAGGAATGCGAACGTGCCAACCAACGAAATCAAAGATCTACTTACTCAGTTGATCACGCTGCCCGGCCTTTCTGGATACGAGGGGCCGGCGCGTGAGGTTATCGCGGCGGCCTGGCGTCCTCTGGTGGACGAGCTGCACGTGAGCAAACTCGGCAGTTTGCACGGCCTGGTGCGCGGACGCGGTGCAGAACCGCGTCCGCGCATCCTGCTTTCTGCGCATATGGATGCCATCGGTCTGATGGTCACCGGTATTGAGCAGGGCTGGCTGCGTTTTACTCAGGTCGGCGGGGTTGATCCGCGCATTTTACCCGGTCTGGAAGTGACAGTGCACGGCAAGCGTGAGCTGCCGGGCGTGGTGGCGCAGCCGCCGGCGCACCTCCTGCCGGATGAGTTTTCCGTGAAAAAGAGCGTGAGCATGCAGTACATGCTCATCGATACCGGCCTGCCAGAAGATGAAGTGCGCAGCCTGGTGCGGGTCGGCGATCTGGTGTCTTTCGCCAGCCAGCCGATGGACCTCTCGGATGACCTGTACGCCGGTCACAGCATGGATGACCGCAGCTGCGTAGCCGCCGTCACCACCTGTTTGCAGTTGCTCAAGAAGGCACGTCCCGCCTGGGATGTTTGGGCGGTTGCCAGCGTGCAGGAAGAAGTAACTTTTGCCGGCGCGTACACTTCGCCGTTTGAGATCCGCCCTGATCTGGCTGTGGCGATCGATGTAACCTTTGCCAAGGGGCCGGGCGGCCCGGCGGATTACCGCACTGTGCCGCTGGCCCAGGGCCCAACCCTGGGATGGGGTCCCAATATGCATCCGGGCGTCTTTGACCGCTTCAAGGAAACCGCCGACCGGCTGGAAATTCCTTACCAGGTCGAGGTGATGCCGCACCATTCGGGCACCGATACATACGCCATGCAGGTTGTTGCTGAGGGCATTCCGACTGCCACGATTGGCCTGCCGCTGCGCTACATGCACACACCGGTTGAGATCATCTCGCTGAAAGATATTGAACGCACCGGCCGGCTGCTGGCGGAATTCATTCTGACGCTGGAAGCGGATAGCCTGGCGGAAATGCGCTGGGATGATGAGGAAGAAGCATGATGACGACAGCCAAGCAAACATCCACGCCGCAAATTGGCGCAGAACAAATTGATTTACTTAAACGCCTCTCCGAGGCGGTGGCCGTATCAGGCGATGAGGGCGAAGTGCGCAAGATTGTGCGCGCTGAGCTGGCCGGTGTGGCCGATGAAATGAAGACCGACGCGATGGGAAACTTGCTGGTGGTGCGCCATGCTCGGGTGGAGAACCCGCTGCGCGTGATGGTGGACGCCCACATGGATGAAGTCGGCTTCATGCTGGTAGAAGATGAAGAGGGCGGCTGGTTTAAGTTTGAAACCGTCGGCGGCGTTGACCCGCGCCAGCTGGTGGGCAAACCGGTCTGGGTGGGCAAGAACCACCTCCCCGGCGTGATCGGCGCGCGGCCGATTCATATGACCACTGCTGAAGAACGCGCCAACGCCATCCCGCTGGATGCGCTGCGTATAGACCTGGGGCCGGAGAACGCCAAGAAGGTTAAACCCGGCGACCGGGCCACGTATGCCACGCGCTTCAAGCAAGTTGGCCCGAGCCTGTTTGGCAAAGCCCTGGACGACCGCCTGGGCGTGGCAACGGTGATTGAACTGGTCAAGAACCCGCCGGAAAACATTGAATTGCTGGCATCCTTCAGCGTGCAGGAAGAACTAGGCCTGCGCGGCGCGCGTGTGGCGGCTTACGCCTTGAACCCGGATGTGGCCTTTGCGCTTGATTCGACCCCGGCCAATGACTTGCCGGTGTGGGATGGAAGTGAGAATACGCGCTATAATACGCGCCTGGGCGCTGGCCCGGCCATTTACCTGACTGATTCAGGCACACTCTCGGATCCGCGCCTGATTCGCTTGATTCGTGAAACCGGCGATGAACTCCAGATCCCTTACCAGAACCGCCAGCCGGGCGGCGGCGGTACCAACGCCGGCGCGATTCATCTGCGCCGAGCGGGTATTCCGACCGTCTCGATTTCTACACCGGGGCGCTACGCGCACACCGCTGTGTTGGTTTCGCGTCTGGATGACTGGCAGCACACCCTGTCTCTGGTTTATCACAGCCTGGCGCGGCTGGATCGCGCTGTGCTGGCCCAACCTCGTTAATCAACCGCCGCAGCCTGGGCTGCGCATCATTTGCGAATTGCTCTGAGGAGTTTCTTGATGAAAGCTTTGATCCAAAAATTAGTGGAGGCTTTTGGCCCTTCTGGTTACGAAAGCGCTGTGCGCGAGTTGATTCAATCCGAAATCAAGGGTCTGGGCGACGAACAGGCAGTGGACGCGCTCGGCAATTTGATCGTGCGCAAGGGCAGCAAAAGCGCTGATGGTATGCGCATTATGCTCTCGGCGCATATGGATGAAATCGGCCTGATCGTCACCCATGTGGACGAGCAGGGTTTTGCCCGTGTGACCAACATCGGCGGTGTATTCACCACCAATGTCATCGGCAGCCGCGTGCGGTTTATCAATGGCGCCAGCGGCGTGCTGTTCAATGACGGGTATCCCGCGGAGAAACCGGCCGCGCTGGATAAATGCTACCTGGATCTTGGCGCGACCAGCCCGGCAGACTGCCCGGTAAAGATCGGCGATGTAGCCGGTTTTGAACGCCCCATGCTGGACCTGGGCAAGCGCCTGGTGGCGAAATCGATGGATGACCGGATTGCCTGTGTCATTCTGATCGAAGCGCTGCGCCAGCTCAAGGACACCCCGCACGAAGTTTATTTCGTCTTCAGTACGCAGGAAGAAGTTGGTACGCGCGGAGCGACCACGGCCGCCTATGGCATTGACCCTGACCTGGCGATTGCCATTGATGTGACCAAAACCGGCGATACCCCCAAGGCCGCTAAGATGGATGTCGCCCTGGGCAAAGGCCCGGCCATTAAAGTCAAGGACAGCGGCATGATTTCTGATCCGCGAGTAGTGCGCTGGATGGCGAATACGGCCGAGGCGGCCGCGATCCCCTACCAGTACGAAGTGCTCGACGGCGGCTCAACAGATGCGCGCGCCATGCAGCTTGCTCGCGCTGGGGTGCCGGCTGGCTGTATTTCGGTCGCCTGCCGCTATGTGCATTCTCCTTCCGAAATGGTGGATTACGACGACGTGCAGCAATCGGTGGCTTTGCTGGTTAAATTGCTCAGCGCGCCGGTTGAATTAAAATAAATATGTTGAAGAACCGGTTGAGTCGAGCTGGCAGGGCGCGGCGATTGGCAGTGTGGATAAGCATCGGCGCGGCAGCGCTGGCCCTTTCGGCTTGCGCTCAGGTGATCAACCCGGTGCTGACCCTGGTCGCACCGACGCCGGCCGCTGAGAATACCAGCCAGCCCGATCAAACGGGAACCCCCGCGGAACAGACGGCTACCCCGACCTTTGAGCCTCTGCCGACCGTAACCGGTCCGCAGACCCTGACGGTCTGGGTGCCGCCGCAGTTTGACCCCAGCTCTGGTACAGCTGCCGCAAACTTGCTGCAGGCGCGCCTGGACCAGTTCATGTCTGAAAACAAGGGCGTGGTGGTCGAAACGCGCGTCAAAGCCGCCAGCGGCCCCGGCAGCCTGCTGGAAGCGCTTACCGCGGCTTCCGCAGCCGCCCCGGAAGCGCTGCCGTCCATTGTGGCGCTTTCACGCAGCGACCTTGAATCGGCCGCACTCAAAGGGCTGATTTATCCGCTGGGGGGTCTGAGTACAGAAATCGAAGACGGCGACTGGTATGCTTACGCGCGCGATCTTTCTGCGGTGGATACCAGTGTGTTCGGTCTGCCTTTCGCGGGCAATGCCCTGCTGATGGTCTATCGCCCGCAAGCGACCGGCAACCAGACGCCCGCCACCTGGGATGAAGTGCTGGCTTTCGGACAGCCGGTTATCTTTCAGGTGGATGACGCCCAATCGCTGCTGACGCTGGATCTGTACCTTTCGCAGGGCAGTACGGCCGTCAATGACCAGGGCCGGCCGGCGCTCGAACCGGACGCGCTGACTCAGACGCTTGGCCTGTATGAATATGGCGCGCAGCGCGGCAGTTTTCCGGCCTGGATTACCCAGTATCAGACTGCCGGACAGGCCTGGCAGGCCTATCAGGAGAAGCAGGCGGATTGGGTTGTGACCTGGAGTCTGAATTACCTCAGCGCGCCGCAGGAAGACACGCTGGCGCTGATGGTGCCCTCGATGGGCGAGAAACCCTATGCTCTGACCACCGGGTGGTCGTGGGCGCTTTCAGACCCCGACCCGGTGCGGCGCGAACTTTCGCTCAAGCTGGCTGAATACCTGGTGCAAAGCGACTTCCTCGCAGCCTGGAATCCGGCCGCAGGTTACCTGCCCACCCGGCCCACTGTCCTGAGTGGGTGGGAGGATCAGGCGACCCAGTCGCTGATCAATCAAATTGTGCTGTCCGCTCAAATCCGCCCGGCCAATGAAATTCTGGCCGGTGTGGGACCGATCTTGCGGGATGCGAGTCTGGCGGTCATCAAAGGCCAAAGCGACGCCGCCACGGCGGCGCAGTCGGCCATTGACCGGCTGGGCACGCCATAAAACGATATGCTGGTGCGAGTGTGAAGAATCATTTTAACTTTAATCATCCTGCGTTTTGGTTTGGGCTAACCCTGGCGGCGTTTATCGCGATCATGACTTTGAGTGAACCGCTTCCGTTCTCTCATCATGCCCAGGCAGCCCCGGCTGCCGCCATCAATATTGCCTGGAAAGGCGAGAGCATTCCGGTTACCAATGTCACCGAAGCCGAAACCCAAACGCTGGAAATAACACAGGAACCAACCCCCAGTCAGACTCCGCTGCCGCCTGAATTGGTGGCCAACCGGGAACAGACTAATGGGGTCATTCTGGGAACGATTTTTCTGGTGATGATTGTAGTCATCGGCACTTTGAGCGGCATCAGCCGGCTTTCCAATAAATCCGACGACCAGGGGGAGTAAGCGGCGCGGGTTAAGCGGCCATGCTGGTGGCCTGAATCAATACCCAGACACCGGCTAATGCGATCACTGCGCCCAAAACGGCGCGCCAGCTCAGCTTTTCGCCGTTCAGCGCGGCCATTGGCAGAACAAAAACCGGGCTGGTTGAAAGCAGCGTCTGGGCAATGCCGGCTGGCGCCAGACCAACGGCAATCTGCTGCAGCCACATGGCCAGGTACGCTCCAATGATGGTGGCGATCAGCACCGTCTTCCATAAACCGGGCGTGATCTTGAATTGCGAAATACGCAAAGGCGGTTGTTTGCGCGCCAGCTGCCAGAGCACCAGCAATACCATGCTCGGGATCAGGCGCACAATAGAACTTTGCAGAGAAGAAATCTCATTTTGGGTGAGCACGGCTCGTGAAATCACCAGCGCTATCGACTGCCCCAAGGCGGCCAGAATGCCGTAAAACAATCCCTTGCGGAGGTCAACGGGCTTTTCACCTTCAGCGGTGCGTTCGGTGATGACCCAGGCGATCCCGGCGATGGTGACCAGAATGCCCAGCCAGGCCAGCGCCGGCAAACGCTCGCCGAGGAAAACCCAAGAGATCAAACCGGTGATAGGCGGGGCCAGGGTGCTTAAGAGCAGCATTCGCCGCGCGCCCATATAGCGGATGGCCTGCAGAAAAGTGGTGTCACCAAAGGTAATGCCGATCACGCCTGAGATGCTCAATAGCAGCAGCGCCGATAGGGGAATACCGGCCAGTGTTTCACCGCCGATCAAGAGGGTGACCAGTGAGAAGAACAACGCGCCGCTGCCTTTGATGAGGTTGATCTCCAGCGCACTGAGCGATTGCCCCATGCGATCAAAGAGCAGCGATGCGTAGGCCCAAAATAAGGCCGCCATTAAGGCGGCCACGACGCCGCCCCAAATTGAGGTGAGAAGAGTGCTCATATATTCCTGCTGCGGGTGAAGTGGAATCAGTGTGTGTGGCTGTGCCCTTCGATGGAATTCTCCGGCCCTAACCAGGGACGCAGTTTTCCTAAACGGTCAGCCCGTTTGGCGGCCAGAGTGGCCAGCCCGGTGGTAATCGGTACGGCTAAAAACAAACCAATCGAACCGACCAGGGTGCGGACAATTTCCTCTGCCATCATATCCAGGTTAATCAGCAAGCCGAGATTTTGATTATTGAGCGAAAAGAGCAGCAGCATGGGCAGCGATGCGCCGGCGTAGGCCAGCACCAGGGTGTTCACTGTGGCGGCTACGTGATCGTGGCCGATATTCATGGCGCGGTTGAACAGAAAGCTGATGGAAAGTTCTGAGTTCGCGCCGTGCAGTTCAAAAACGGCCGAAGCCTGGCTGATGACCAGGTCGTCCAGAACGCCTAACGAACCGATGATCATCCCGCCCAGCAGCAGCCCGCGCAGATCGATATTGGCCTGGGCCATTTGCACCAGGTAGATGGCGTTCTCGTCGCCATAGCCGGTCAGCCGTGCGATGTTAATGAAGAGCGCGCTCAAACCGCCGGTAAGGCACAGCGCCAGCAGCATGCCCAATACAGCCGAGTGCGTTTTCAGATTCCAGCCGTAAACCAGATACATGGAAAGCGCCAGAAAGACAAACGAGCCGAGAATCGAGATCCACACCGGGCTGTAACCTTTGAGGATCATCGGAATTATAAAAAAGATGATGATGGCCATGCTGAGGATAATACCCAGCAGCCCGCGTACACCCTTCCACCCGCCAACCAATATGCTGATCAAGAAGAATAGCATCAGCAGTTGGATCAACTGCGGGGTGCGGATGAAATCGGTGAAATACGCGGCCAGGGTGCCATCTTGCTTTTCGCCAACGGATACCAGAATTTCCTCGCCGCGCTGAACCAGCGTGCTGCTGGAACGGATCTGATTCAGGCCGTAATTCATTTCAAGAATTTTGCCCTCGTATTGGCCTTCCAGAACACGGATATCGAAAATCTGATAGGTTTGCGCCTGTGTACCGAGGGTTATTTGGCCCTGCTCTTTGATGTTGATGACCAAAGCGCGGGCGGTGGTGGAATCATAACCAACCTGGGTGGCTGGGCGGGAAGTGCTCATCATTTTCGCCAGAGCGGGCGCGCCCCATAAGATCGCAGCCATTCCGACCGCAAGGATTATGAAGGAAGAAATCAGTTTTCGTTTCATCAAAGGCTTCTTTGTTTTGGAATGAAAATCGCCTGGAAAAACAGCAGGCGGCATGAAAGTTGCAATTTAATCATCACGGCTTTTCTTGGGCCGGAAAACATGCTAATATAAAATGAGAGAAAATACAACCCTTGGGCTGTTTTTCTGAACTTCTCAACAGGTTTTGAACGTGCGGGTGGGATGGCTTCGATGGTTGCCGCAGCGGGGAATATCCAACACTGAAACCAGAAGCGTTCCGGCCTCAAGGAGAAGAAGATGATCAGTGACCGATTAGCCCCCAGTTTTGAAAATACACGCCGCGCCAACCGGGTCGAATGGCAGCGCCCGATAGAGATACTAGAGCCGGTTCACGCCCCCGGCACTACCGTCAATATCAGCGCGGTTGGCATTTTGCTGACAACGACGCCGGACGTGGTGCTCTCGATCGGCGCGCCGATTGCCATCAATATTCCGCATATGGAAGGCGACCATGCCATCCGCGTGCAGGGCAAGGTGGTACGCCTGGAGCACTCGCGCAGCGACTTGCGCGTAGCCGTCAACCTGGTTTGAACGATTTTACGGCCTGCACCAGGCGCAGGGGCTGTCTTTAAACGCGCCTTTGCTCTTGATTAACCCGTATTTCACCGTCCGTGGACTTGCCGCGGACGGATTTTTTTTTGCCGGCTGGGTGGCGGGTGATAGAAACCTCATCCTGGCGGGGGATTTAATCTGTTTCAACATTGAATTATTTGACATAGTCTTCAAAGCGTAGTATTATTATCTTAATAATGATAATAATTACTGCGCACCTCAAATAGAGGGCGCAAGCAATCAACGAAAGGGAAATTACAATGGCTAAACAATTCGAATTACCTGCTTTGAAATACGCTTATGACGCTTTGGAACCTTACATTGACGCCAAAACCATGGAAATCCACCACGACAAGCACCATTCAGCCTACACGGCCAACCTCAACAAGGCCCTTGAAAGCGCGCCCGAGTTTTACGAAAAATCGATTGAAGATATTTTGAAAAACCTCGGCGCTGTTCCCGAAGGCATTCGCACGGCAGTCCGCAACAACGGCGGCGGTTATTACAACCACAACCTGTTCTGGGAAGTAATGACCCCCGGCGGCAGCGCCACCCCGGTCGGTGACCTGGCGAAAGCTATTGATGCTGAATTTGGCTCATTCGATGCGTTCAAAGAAAAATTCTCTGCGGCTGCGGCTACCCGTTTCGGCTCAGGCTGGGCCTGGCTGGTCGTCGGCGCGGATAAGAAACTGAAAGTTTATTCAACCGCCAATCAGGACAGCCCGCTTTCTGAGGGCGACACCCCGCTGCTGCCGCTGGATGTGTGGGAACATGCTTATTATCTGAATTACCAGAACCGCCGCCCAGATTACATCAAAGCCTTCTGGTCGGTCGTCAACTGGAGTTATCTGGAAAGTCTTTACCAGGCCGCAAAATAGGCCGGACAGACCTTTTTATTGGTAGTTTTACAGGTAAAAGAATATCGGTAGCCAAAAAGACCGCCTCAAGTGAGGCGGTCTTTGTTTTAAATCAAGATGAGCCGGGGGACGGATCAGCGTTTGGATTTTTTCCAGGCCATTTCGCGCTGGTCGATGGTGGCCGTCAGGTGGGCGCCCAGCAGAATGGTGGCGCTGCTCAGGTAAATATACATCATCAAGCCGACCACGGTGCCCAGCGAGCCGTACACCAGTTCAAAATTGGCGATCCCGCTGGAAACATAATAGCCGAAGCCATATTTGACCAATTCCCAAATGATCGAGGTAACCAACGCGCCCCACAAACAGGCGCGCCACTGCACGGTCGTATTGGGAATCCAGCGATAGATGGCGATGAACAGCAAAAAGGTGAACAGGTAGGGCAGCAAGCGCGAAAGATACGGCCACGCGATGGTATTGCGCAGGTCAAAATCTCCTGGCAGCAGCGCGTTGATCCATTCCATGATGCTGACCACCACGGTTGAACCGATAGAGAGCACCAGCAGCACAAAGATTATCCCGATCATGCTGATGGCCAGTACCCGCGTGCGGATCATATTGGCCGGTTTGATGCCGGCCCAGGCGCGGTTGATATTGCGCACTAGGGTATTGAAAAAGCCCGAAGCGGACCAGAGCGATCCGACCAGACCGATCATGCCGATGGTGGCGCTGCGGTTAAGGATGACATCCATATTGCGCTCGATAATGCTCTGCGAAATCGGAATCATATCGTAGAAGAAGTTCAGCACCGGTTCGTAGGCGTTTTCGCGGCGGATGATCATACCTGCGGCTGAAACCAGCACCAGCAGCAGCGGAAAGAGGGAGAACAGCGCGTAATAGGACATGCTGGCGGCGGCTTCCATGCTGCGCGAGGTGGTGAAGTTCTTAACCGTCAGACGCAGAATTTCCAGAATGCCATGCGAATAGCGATTAGCGCGCTGGTAATAGGGCAGCACGCGGATTTTGACATCAGGAATGGAAACGTTTTTAGGGGGCATGCAGACGGCGGCAGATTATCTCTAGAATAGACTGTTCTGA
Organism: Bellilinea sp.; assembly: GCA_036822575.1. GTDB lineage: Bacteria > Chloroflexota > Anaerolineae > Anaerolineales > Anaerolineaceae > Bellilinea. The sequence goes on from DAISHK010000013.1 coordinate 10,178, forward strand.
ATGGGTTCACCCGGGCCGGCCCAGCCGAAGCGCTGCATATCCACCCGGTCGCGCTCATCAAACTCGATACCTTCTTCCAGCAAGAGCTGCTTTTGCATGGCGCCGCCGATGCCGGGCAGGCTGATCTGACCTTTGCTGTTAATAACGCGCTGCCAGGGGATGTCCGTGCCGGTCTTCAGTCCGGCCAGCGCGTAACCAACCTGACGGGCCTGTACCCCTCCGCCAACAATACGCGCAATTTGACCATAACTGGCAACCCGTCCATACGGAATCTGGCGTACCATCGCGTGGATGCGGGCGGTATAGCTACTGTCCAGGCGAATATCATTGTCCATGAGGCTGCCTCCTTTTTTCGATCATACTTGAAGATACCCGCAGCGTCAATTGAACCCGGCGGGGTAAATTGCGTGCACGCGTGAAACTACAGCGGCTTGCATCGCTTATTGGATTGTGATATGATATTTTGACTGATTGACTGCGTGAGAACTACCACAGAGAATCCCTCCAACTGGAGAGGTTTTCTTTCGTTTAATCAGCATGATCAAGCATCGACAGGGGGAATGCCCCTGTAACCATACCAGAAAAGGATTTTGCAAAACATGCCCACCTCGTTCCTGACCCGCGAGGGTTATGATAAGCTCCAGGATGAGCTAGACCAGTTGCGCACCGCCCGCCGCCAGGAGATTGCGGACCGATTGCACGAAGCGATGGAGGGCGGTGAATTAATCGATAACGCTGAATACGAGGCCGCTAAAAACGAGCAGGCTTTTGTGGAAGGGCGCATCAAAGAACTGGAAATTCTGCTGGCTACTGCTAAAATAGTGGATGAGACCGCCGCCGCTGATACTGTTCAGATCGGCGTAAAGGTTACAATTACAGAAGAAGGCAGCGACGAGCTGGAAACCTATGCGCTGGTCGGCGCCGCAGAGGCGAACCCGGCCGCCAATAAGATTTCCAACGAATCACCGCTGGGTAAGGCGCTGCTGAACAAGAAGATCGGCGAAAAGGTTAAGGTTGATGCGCCGGCGGGAGCGTTTTTTGTCACCGTTGTAAAGGTGGAATAAACGCTGGGGTTTGCAATGCGCCCCGCCCGCAAACGAAGGGGCGGGGCTTTTTTTATCCGAAGAACTCATTTGAAAGGGCAACACATCCATGGAATTTTCAGATCTGGAAAAAGTCAGACTTGAAAAAATGCAGCGCCTGCGCGCGGCGGGGATGGAACCGTATCCAACCCGGGCACACCCCACGCAAACGACGGCTGCAGCAATTGAAGAATTCAAACAGGCTGAAACGGCCGCTCCAGAAGGCACCGTTCCGGAAGTCAAGGCGATTCTGGCCGGGCGGCTGCGCTCCATGCGCCCGATGGGCAAGGTGACTTTCGCTCACATCGAGGACGGCAGCGGACGCATTCAGTTATTCTTTCGGGTCAACGAACTGGGCGCTGAGCGCATGGCGCTGTTTGCCGACAACTTTGATCTGGGCGACTTCATGGAAGCCGAAGGCACACTCTTCCGCACCAAGACCGGCGAAATTACCCTGCATGTCAGCGATTTTCGCATGCTTTCCAAAGCCCTCTCTCCGCTGCCGGCTGCCAAAGATGAGGTGGTGGATGGACAGGTGGTGCGCCACGCCGGTTTAAACGATCCGGAAACGCGTTACCGCGAACGCTACGCCGACCTGGCCGTCAACCCGGAAGTGCGCGATATTTTCCGTGTGCGGGCCGGGGTCGTGCGCGCCATCCGCAATTACCTGGATGAACGCAATTTCTTGGAAGTGGAAACGCCCGTCCTGCAGCCGATCTATGGCGGCGCGGCGGCGCGGCCCTTTGTGACCCATCACAATCAACTCAAACAGGATCTTTACCTGCGCATCTCCTTTGAGCTTTACCTTAAACGTCTGCTGGTGGGCGGTTATGACCGGGTTTACGAGATCGGGCGTGATTTCCGCAATGAAGGCGTCAGCTACAAGCACAACCCGGAATTTACTCAGTTGGAATACTACTGGGCCTACGCCGATTATTTGCAGGTGATGGAACTGACCGAAAACATGATTGCCTACGTCTGCGACCAGGTACTGGGGACGCGCGTGGTTGAGTTTGACGGCAAGGTGATGGACTTCAACCCGCCCTGGCAGCGCGTGGACCTGCGCGAAGGGCTGATTGCCACAACCGGCATCGATATCGCCCAGCATCCTACGTCCGAGAGCCTGGAAGCCGCCATCCGCGCCAAAGGGCTGCCTTGCAAACCGGGCAGCGCGCGCGGCAAGCTGATCGATGGCCTGCTGGGCGATTACCTTGAGCCGACCCTGATCCAGCCGACCTTCCTGTATGATTACCCACGCGATATTTCACCGCTGGCCAAGAATAAGCCCGGAGATCCGCAGACGGTGGAGCGCTTTGAAGGCTTTGTGGGCGGCATGGAACTGTGCAACGCTTTCACCGAGCTGAACGATACGCTCGAACAGGAACAGCGCTTCCTGGAAATGGGCCGCGCCTATGAAGAGGACGACGAAGAAAAGCACCCAATGGATGAAGATTACCTGCACGCCATGGCCTATGGCATGCCGCCTACCGGCGGTTTCGGCATGGGCATCGACCGGCTGGTGATGCTGCTGACCAACCGGCGCACCATCCGCGAGGTGATTCTCTTCCCGCATCTGCGCAAAGCTGACGAAGACTGACGCAGACCGCTCATCATGAAATGAAAAAAAAACCGGCTCCCAATCCAGGAGCCGGTTTTTCTGTCTATTCAGGGAGCACCTTTACGGCTTGCGCGCTGAAACCTGAGCGGAGAACACTTCAACGTTGGCGAATGGATCGGAGCGCTGGCTGCGTTGCACATTCACTTGTGTGAAACCAGCCTGGCGGATCAGATCCAGGTATTCGAATTGGGGCAAAGCTCCGTTGACGCATTCCGACCAGCCGGCGCGGTCGGCGCGCAGGCGCGGCGAAATGCCACCGCTCATCACGGTATCACTCACTTCCAAACGCCCGCCCGAACGCAGCACCCGAAAGGCTTCATTGAAGACCTGGCCTTTATCTTCGGAAAGGTTGATGACGCAGTTGGAGATGACGACATCCACACTGTTGTCTTCCAGGGGCAGGGCTTCAGCCACACCCTGGCGAAACTCAACATTGCTGATTTGATTTCTCTGCGCGGCGGCGCGGGCGCGTTCCAGCATGGCGGGGGTCATATCCACACCATAGACGAAACCGGCCGGGCCGACGTTTTGCGCGGCGATGAACACGTCCAGCCCGCCGCCGCTGCCGATATCGAGCACACGTTCACCCGGCTGAAGAGCGGCAAACGCGGTCGGGTTTCCGCAGCCGAGTGATATCTCGGCGGCTTCGGCCGGTACAGCAGAAAGCTGCTGCGGCTGATAATTAGCAATGAAATACCCCGCGTCAGACTTTGGAGAACAGCAGCACGAGCGTGGTTCTTCAGCCAGGATGGCATAGCGGTTTTGCACCTGGCTGCGGACCGTCATCGGGCGGGTGGCGCTGGCGACAAAGACGCTGATTTCAACCGTCTGCCCTGAACCGTTAGCCTGCGATTTGCAGTTTTCGCCGCTGCACGTGACGATGCGATTAACCAGGCCGGCTTCACGCAGCCAGGATTCAATTTGGCTGCGGTCGAAACCCTGCCAGACATCGGCCATTTCATCCTTCAAGTCGGCATAGGGGTGCGTATCCATATCGGTAATCACCACCCGCCCGCCCGGGCGCAGCACACGCGTGAATTCTTTCAAGGCCGCCAACGGCTCCGTCAGATGGTGGAGCAGCATATTGGCGAAGACCACGTCTAAAGATTGATCAGCAAACGGTAATTGTTCAGCTTCCGCCAGGTGAAATTCAAGATTTTCAAAGCCTGCCAGGCCGCTCTGCGCCGCAGTAAGCATTTCCGGTGAACCGTCAACCACATGCAAATGGTTAACCAGCCCGGCGATGCCCGCTGAAATGTAACCGCTGCCAGCGCCTATATCGGCGGCTTCCATATCCGCTGTGAGGTAAGCGTGAGCAATGGCGGCTTGCCGTACACCTTCGCCAAAATATCCGGCGGCAATTTGATCCCAGTTTTCTGCCTGGCGGGCAAAATAAGCTTTGCTGGTACGATCCATAAGGGGCTCCTTTTATCGTATTAATGCGATATAACTAAGAAAATAAAAACGATTAGCAGCATTCCGGCAGCCAGTTGTTGATCTGTGCCCTGAGAAAGCGGATTGCTTCGGGATTAAGGCAATAACAGGTGGCCGGACCTTCGACCTCACCGTGAAGAATACCTGCGTCGCGCAGGACCTTCAGGTGTTGTGAAACGGTTGATTGCGCCAATTGGGTAAATTCAACGATATCACCGGTGATACAGGCCGGGTGGCGGGCCAGGTACTGAACGATCTGGTAGCGGACCGGGTTGCCAAGCGCCTTGAGCATTTTGCCCAGGCGAATATCTTCCGGGCTAAGTTGGTTGAGAGCAGTGTCTGGTGATTGCATTGGATCTGCGCCTTTATATCGTAATTATACGATTTAAAGAAGAACTGTCAAGACCCGAACAAAATTAATTTATCGAACCGGAATGTTAAAATTAAAGAAATTTGTTCTATAAAAAAGCTTGACACAGAACAATTGTTCGTGTATTATAGTAGTACAAATGACCGATTTATCGGTCACCGAGACCGAAGACTCAGGTTTTTGGATAGTGAGGAGTCCGATATGATGGCGCGACGCAGTGAAGGCTTAAGTGAACGCCATAAGAAAATTATGGCCTTTCTTGCACAATTTCAGGATGACAACGGGTATTCTCCGTCCATCCGTGAAATTGGGGACAGTATTAGCGTTAAATCCACTTCGTTGGTGGATTACTACTTAAATCAATTAGAAGAGATGGGGTATATCTCGCGTGACAACCGCGTTTCGCGCTCGATTCGGGTGTTGAAGTCGGTGGATAGCCCGGCGGCCAAAGTCAGCAATGCCGTCAAGCAGGTCAAGGCGCGCCTGGAAGAGCTGATCAGCATTCCGGTCGTCGGCCGAATCGTCGCCAGCGCGCCGATCCCGGTTCCGGCCTCAGACCTGGCTTATTACGACCCGGAATCAGGCGTGGAAATTGCCCGCAGCCTGCTGCCGCAGCGTGAGAAAATCAACGAGCTGTTCGCCCTGGAGGTACAGGGTGACTCAATGGTGGACGCCATGATCAACGACGGTGACATCATTATTGTCAAACCGGCGCAAGAGGCGGCCAATGGCGAAATGGTCGCTGTCTGGCTGGACGATAAAGACGAGACCACCCTCAAATACTTCTACAAGGAAAACAATCGTATTCGCCTGCAGCCGGCCAACCCGACCATGGGCCCGATCTATGTGGATAATCCGCAAAGCCTGCGCATCATGGGCAAAGTGGTGCTGGTTATCCGCCAGGTTCACTCGGTGGCCATGTAAGCGCTGAACATACCTGCTTCTCAATGCCCCGGTCGGTACCCCTACCCGATCGGGGCGAGTTTTTTAACCGGCGCGCATTGAAGGTGAAGAGCCAGGGCAGTCAGCGCTGGCCAATGAATATAAAAAATCCCGTCTGGAAACCCAGACGGGATTTTTGTTTGGCGTAAATCGCAACTAGGCGATGGCGACGACGGCGCCAGCAGCTTCGAGTTTGCTCTTAGCGTCAGCGGCGGCTTCTTTGCCAACACCGGAGAGAACTTTGGCGTCAGCGGTTTCGGCCATAGTCTTGGCCTCAACCAGACCCAGGTTGGTGAGCTGGCGGATGACTTTGATGGTCTCGATTTTCTTCGGGCCAGCGTCTTTGAGGACGACATCGAACTCGGTCTTTTCTTCAACGGGTTCGGCGGCGGCAGCGGCGGCCGGGGCGGCCATAGCGGCGACAGGAGCGGCGGCGGAAACGCCCCACTTCTCTTCCAACATCTTCACCAGGTCGGCAGCTTCCAAAACGGAGAGCTTGCCAAGTTCTTCAACGATTTTTTCAAGATCAGCCATTTCAAAAATCTCCTTACACGGATTACCGTATGATTGTGTTTGTGATTTCAATTAATTCCGGAAGGGAGGCACACAGTCCTCAATCCATCCGGTGGATGGATGCTTATGCAGCTGTGGGAGCCGCGTCCTTCTCGGAATAGGCTTTGAGAACAGCAGCCAGGCCGCGAGCAGGTTCGGCGATAGTGCGGACCAGTTTGCTGGCCGGGGCATTGATGGTGCCCAGCAGCATGGCGCGCATAACCGGCAGCGCAGGCAGGTCGGCCAACGCTTTGACCTGTTTGGCGTTGATGGCTGCTTTGCCCAGGTAACCGCCCTTGATGGCGAAGATTTCAGATTTAGCAGTGGCTTCACTGAAAACTTTGGCTAAAGCGGGGGCATCGCTGAAAGCAAAACCGGCGATGGTCAAGCCTTCGAACGTATCTTGATTGCTCACGCCGAGTTCATCCAGAGCAAGTTTCATCAATGTGTTCTTGATGACGTGGATTTCACCACCCGCATCACGCACTTTGACGCGTAAAGTGTCAATGTCTTTCATCGACATCTTTGCATAGCTGAGGGTGTAAACTGCCTGGCTCTTGGAGAACCAATCAACATACTGAGCAACAATTTCTGATTTATGTTCCTTTGAAAAGGCCAATGAGGATTCACCTCCTTCCCTTAGAAATAAAAAGTCTTTGCCTTGCGATATGCCAGGCAAAGACTTTTCAGGGCCGTGAATGATCACGGCGGATCTGTTTCGTTAGTCTTCACCTCGGCGGGAAATTAAGCCCGGTTGAACGGGCACCAGCTTTCTGCGGTGAATGCAGAATTTAGTTGTAAAGGGCCGCCAGGCGGCCCGGCTTACCAAAATTACTCTTTGACGACCAGGTTCTGTGCTTGCAGCGGGTCCACTTTGATGCCAGGGCCCATGGTGGCGGCGACAGTTACGCGGCGAATATAAACGCCTTTGGCGCCGGTGGGTTTGGCTTTGCGGATCGCGTCCATCAATGAAACAAAGTTTTCGTAAAGTTTGTCTTCATCGAAGGAAACTTTGCCGATGGGCACATGAATGTTGGCGGTTTTGTCGAGGCGGAACTCAACACGACCGGCTTTGGCTTCCTGGATCACGCGCGGCAGGTCTTCAGCGGGGACGACCGTACCGGCTTTGGGGTTCGGCATCAAGCCGCGGGGGCCGAGAACACGACCCAGGCGACCAGCCTTGGCCATCATATCCGGGGTGGCGATGGCAACATCGAAATCGGTGAAGCCAGCCTGGATTTTCGAAATCCATTCGTCGCTGTCAGCGATGATATCCGCGCCGCCTTCTTTGGCTTTTTCTACGCCTTCGCCCTGAGCGAAGACCAGAACGCGGACGGTTTTACCCAAACCATTGGGCAGAACGACGACGTCACGAACCTGCTGGTCCGCCTGGCGCGGGTCTAAACCGGTGCGCAGGTGAACTTCAACGGTCCCGTCAAATTTTGAGGTGGATGTTTCTTTGGCCAGTTTGAGCGCGTCTTTGGGGGCGTAGTTCTCGTCGAAGTTGACTTTCGCGCAAGCGGCCGTGTATTTCTTACCGTGCTTTGCCATTGAATCTCCTTGGTGGTCCAAACGGGCGAGGGGACTCACCCTCCCACGGGGCTAATCTACAACCTGAATGCCCATATTGCGGGCAGTACCTTCAACCTGAGCCATCGCGTCTTCGACGTCCACGGCGTTCGTGTCTTTCATTTTGATCTCAGCGATCTCACGGACCTGAGCGCGGGTCACTTTGCCGACCTTGGTGCGGTTAGGGACAGCCGAGCCCTTATCGATACCGGCGGCTTTCTTGAGCAGGATCGAAGCGGGAGAAGACTTGAGAATGAATGTGAACGAGCCGTCGGTATAGACGGTGATTTCCGCAGGAATAACTTCGCCAGCGCGATTCTGCGTGCGGGCGTTGTATTCTTTGCAGAAGGCCATAATGTTAATACCGTGCCCGGCCAGGGCGGGGCCGACGGGGGGCGCCGGGTTTGCCTTCCCGGCATTGAGCTGTAATCGTACAACTGCTTTTAGTTTCTTTGCCACTGTTTTACTCCTTCGTGGTACGAACGGGTGGTTTGGGGAGCACCCTCCCACAAACGAAATCCTCCAGACGGAGGATTTTCTCCACTAAATGAATTAGGCTTTCTCCACCTGCAAGAAATCGAGTTCTACAGGGGTTTCGCGACCAAAGAAATTGACCATGACGCGCACTTTGTTGCGCTCCTGGTCGATTTCGGCAACGGAGCCGCGGAAGTCGTTGAACGGGCCGTCCACAATGCGGACGCGCTCGCCAACCTTGAAGGTGACCTTGACGTGCGGGGCTTCGGCTTCCATACGGCGTAAAATCTGCGACACCTCTTCGGGACGCAGCGGAGTAGGCTGGTTGCCCATACCTACGAAACCGGTAACGCCCGGGGTATTGCGCACCACATACCAGGATTCTTCGGTCATGATCATATTAACCAAGACATAGCCAGGGAAGACGTGCCGCTCAACTGTGCGGCGCTTGCCGTCCTTGACTTCGATTTCTTCCTGGGTAGGGATGACGACATCAAAGATCTTGTCTTTCATCCCCATGGTATCGATACGCTGTTCCAGATTATGCCGAACTTTATTTTCGTAACCGGAGTAGCAATGCACGACATACCAGGCCCGTTGATCGCTCAACGATGGGTCAAAGTGGGGAGCCTCTTCGGCTTCGATCGTGCCGCTATCACGAGATGCGCCAGCAGACCCGGTGGCCTTGGTTACTTCGGGCTTAGCGGGGAGGATTGGTTCCTCTTTTTCCTTAGGGTCTTCAAACGCATCCATCATCTGGTTATGCTCCTTCAATCAGGGTAGAGATTACCCCAGCACCAGGCTGATTACGGTCGAGAAGATATAATCTAAAAAGCCAAGAAGCGCGCTCATCAGGAACATGACGACGAGAACGATCTTGGTCAGACGCCAGGCTTCGGGGGGCGTGGGCCAGGAAACCTTGCGAAGTTCGCCAATGGTTTCGCGCCACCAGCGAGCGATAGCATTCGGCTGCTTTGGCTTGTCCGCTTTATTTTGCTTTACGGTTTTCTCTGCCACACTAATCTCCTTTATTTCAGGAACAACGCCGCTTCTTGAAAACACCCCCAAATTTTGAGGGAAGAAGACGGCGTTCCCTGGTGTAAGGCAGGCCAGGTAGGAATCGAACCCACAACCTCCTGTTTTGGAGACAGGCACTCTGCCAATTGAGCTACTGGCCTAGGTAACGGAAGGGTCACAGCCTTGGGTTATGACCCTTCTCGTGTATTATAACTTATTTGGTCTCGCGATGCATAGTGTGTTTGCGGCAGCGCGGGCAGTACTTGCTCAGTTCCATGCGACCCGGGTCGTTGCGGCGATTCTTCTGTGATGTGTAGTTCCGTTCCTTGCATTCGGAGCAAGCGAAGGTAATGACCGGGCGAATATCTTTCTTTTTAGATGCCATGCTACAACCAGTGGTCCGTTACCGGACCAGAGCTCCTTCTTAATCCAAAATCTTGGTGATGACACCCGCGCCAACGGTGAGGCCGCCTTCGCGAATAG